>JAGDZR010000017.1:0-323009 GCA_049115695.1 Cyclobacteriaceae bacterium
TCTTGGGCTCGAACCAAGGACCCTCTGATTAACAGTCAGATGCTCTAACCAGCTGAGCTAAGGAGGAATGTTATTCCAATTTTTAGTTAGATACGCTAATCGGAACGCCGAACCGCAACTAAGCTAAGAAGGAATATTTTATATCATTCTCTCATTTCCACATGTGGGATTGAGTGAATGAGTATATGGTTATTTTGTCGCTTTCTAAGTGGCCAATCGGAATTCCAAAAAGCACTAATTCAACAACTCAAGTTTCAATATAACCATGGCGCGTATCGCCATGTTTCCTAAAAGGAGTGCAAATGTATTTTTTGCCTCGATTTATACAAAACCTTTCATCGAAAAAGTTTCAATATTTTTTCAGGGAAAGTTTTTGAGGGTGTTGATCTGACGATAATTCATAAAAACAAGACATAATGACATTAAAAATATCAATAATTAAAAAATACATGACATAATGGCGTTGAAATTGAAGAAATGGTTGGGTGGCATAGAATTCGATTAATAGTTTTCGAAATCAATTATTAATTAAAAACAATACAACGATGACACTTATAAAGTACAATCCTAACACTTACAGACCTTCAACATTCAACTCTTTTGTTGATAGATTTTTTAACGACGACTTATTTGGAGGTTCAAAGATGACTGAGTTCTCACCTAAGGTTGACATTGCTGAAACCGAGAAAGAATTTGAAATCCAGTTTCACGTCCCAGGTGTGAAGAAAGACGAGATCAATATCAATGTAGAACATGATCGTCTAACCGTAAGCGGAGAGCGTAAGTTAGAGAATGAGAAGAAAGAGAAGAATTTTCATAGTGTAGAGAGTTACTACGGTTCATTTAGCAGGTCTTTTTACTTACCAGATAATGTTAATCTTGAGAAGATTGATGCGACGTATGATGCCGGAATTCTTACAGTGACATTGCCTAAGGATGAAAAGAAAGAGGCTAAAAAGACCATAAAAATTAAGTAAGTTGATTGAGTGCGGTTAGGTTGAGGGGCGATCTTAAATATAAGATGCGCCCCTTTCCTTTTACTTCAGTTGTGAAGTTGTTAAATGATGTTAATGCTGAAATCTAAAACATATGTTATTCGTTCAGGAAACAATAACTTGGCATTTAGAGTATAACTTTTAGTAACAGGTCAAAGAACTATGAGTAATAAGAATCTATTTTTATCGATGATGTTGTCCTCTATTGTGGGAGGAGTGGTTGCAATAGGTGGTTATCAGCTACTGGCACCACCTATACAACCAGTAATTCAGACGATTCCAGCTAGTCAGGAATCTTCAGCAGCCTTTACAAACTATAATTTTGATACAACAGGAGCAATTGTTCCTGAGGGACTCAACTTTGTTTTTGCTGCAAAGAGTTCTACAGAAGGAGTAGTGCACATTCGAACTACAATTGATGCGAGCGCTCATGGATCAACAGCATTTGAGGAAATGTTCCGGGATTATTTTGGAGAAACTCCAAGAGGTGGAGGTGGCAGAGCAAGGACTGGAGCTGGTTCGGGCGTTATCGTCCATGGAGATGGTTACATAGTTACCAACAATCACGTCATAGATCATGCCTCAGATATTGAGGTGTTGCTAAGTGATAACAGGACTTATAAAGCTGAGATAATTGGTGTAGATCCAACAACAGACCTGGCGGTATTGAAAATAGAGGGGGATGGTTTCCCTACTGTCAATTGGGGAAATAGTGATGAACTTAATATCGGAGAGTGGGTTTTGGCTGTTGGTAATCCTTATTCATTTAGGTCAACCGTCACAGCAGGAATAGTGAGTGCAAAAGCCAGGAACATAAACATTCTGAGAGAGAATAATGCAAGAACGAATTTACAGATTGAATCCTTTATTCAGACAGATGCGGCTGTTAATCCAGGTAACAGTGGTGGAGCACTGGTCAATCTTAACGGAGAACTAGTGGGTATCAATACAGCCATCATGTCTCCAACAGGTGCATTTGCAGGTTATTCATTCGCGGTTCCTGTTTCGCTGGTAAAGAAGGTATTTGAGGATTTGGTTGAGTACGGAACGGTACAACGCGCGTTATTGGGTATTAACATTGTTGATGTGAATTCGGATCTGGCCGATCAGGAGGAATTGGATGTTATTCAGGGCGTTTATATTTCAAATGTGCGGGACAATAGTGCAGCAGAGGAAGCAGGACTTGAGGTTGGCGATGTGATCGTGGCAATAGACGGGAGAGCAATTACAAACGTTTCAGAACTACAAGAACGTGTTGCGCTCAACAGGCCTGGCGATGAGGTAAAGGTGACATTTAGAAGAGACGGAAATGCCAATGATGTGATGGCTACATTGAAGAATACTGCCGGTACATTAGCCGTAGTAGAGCGAAAGGCAACTGTGACTGCTGGAGGTGCGGAATTTGCCAATGCTTCAGATAGATTGCTTGAAAGCTTAGAGTTGGACGGAGGAGTTGAAGTAGTGGGAGTTGGTGATGGTAAATGGGAGGACATTGGGGTGAAAACAGGATTTATTATTACACGCATTGATAAACGACCCATAAAAAATGTCGAGGACCTGGAGGATGCCCTCGAGCGCTCAAAAGGTGAGGGAATTCTTCTTGAAGGGTATTATCCAAATGGAGAAAAAGCCTATTATGGAATTGGTTGGTAGTTAATCGTTTAGATTCAGGTTTAGTAAAAGCCAGTTCACGCAATGAACTGGCTTTTTTTGTTTTAAGGTGTTGTTAGTCCAAGATCAAGAATGATTGGCTTGTCTTGATGGACTATTGCTTACAACCTTTGACAAAATTCAGTGAATTGCTGGTTCGATTTGTCTGATGTGTAGGTTAAATTGAACAGTGTAATAAACGAATACTGTCATGCCAAATTTTGCTATGCTGGGGTCCGGCTTCATTGGGGCCTTTTATACACGCTCGCTTCATAGTTATCGCAATCAGGATAAAGTCGTAATAGTTCAGAGTCGCAATGAGGAAAACCTGAAACGATTCTGTCAACAAAATGATGTGCCCAATTGGACCACCGATATGAATGAGGCAATTACTCATGAAGAAGTTGATCTTGTGGTTATTGCACTTCCAAATCATTTGCATTTAGATGCTGTTAAAGCATGTGTAGAGGCAAAAAAAGGTGTACTTATGACCAAACCACTAGGTCGAAATGCTGCTGAGGCTAAGGAAATGTTGGATCTGGTCGAACAGGCTGGTATTTTCCATGGGTACCTTGAGGATTTGGCTTACACACCCAAAACATTAAAAGCAGTAGAGTCAGTACGGAATGGGGCAATCGGCAAGGTAACCTGGACAAGGAGTAGAGAAACGCACCCTGGTCCGCACAGCGATTGGTTTTGGAATATTGAATTAGCCGGAGGCGGTGCTATAGTGGACTTGGCTTGCCATTGCATAGAGGTGTCGAGAAATTATATCGGGAAAAACGTGAAGCCCGTAGAGGTCATGTGTTGGGCCGACACGTTGGTAAAACCAATTGCAGCCGAAGATCATGCAATCGGAATGGTCAAATATGCGACAGGAGCTATTGCGCAATTTGAAGTGAGTTGGGCGTTTAGAGGAGGCATGGACTTACGCGATGAGGTATCCGGTACTGATGGAACGATTTGGCTCAATCACTTCATGAGAACTGGTTTTGAAATATTTAGCGCAGCTAAGGAAAAGGGTTATGTGGCTGAAAAAGCCGAGAACGATACAGGCTGGCTATTTCCGGTAGGAGATGAAAATGTGGAGCTTGGTTATACAAATATGTTCAACGACATGTTAAATACATATGAGGCAGGTAGCAAACCTATGGAAACATTTTATGACGGTTATGTAGTCAATGCGATCATGGATGCATGCTACAAATCCGCCAAAACCAAGTTGTGGGAACCAGTAATCTTAGAGGATTGGCGAGGAGATGAAAAGAGCGATCCAATCATGGAGCTGAATGATTATGATGAGGAGCATTATCTTGTGAAAGAAGAAAAATTACCAGACGGTTCGGTCAAAGTGATACTTAAACACAAACAGACTGGAGAGTTTAGCCAACGACATGATTTATAGGTGGCTCATCATTTTTTTAATTGTTAATTGTCAATATACAATGGGGCAGGTTACGAGTAGATTGGAGATTTTGAATGTGCATACGCTTGAGCGCAAATTGATATATGAGGCAAGGGCTCATTTCGAAGCTCCGAATTGGCATCAGGACGGTAAAACTTTAATATATAATCAGGACGGACGGCTTTATAGCATTGATATAGATAATCCTAGTCCACGGCTCATCAATACCGGAGAGCAGCAACAATGTAACAATGATCATGGGATATCGCCTGATGGAACACAATTGGTGATATCGAATAATGATTCCGACAAAAGTTCGAGAATTTACACGTTACCCATGAAAGGGGGTACTCCCAAATTGATTACACCTGATTATCCTTCCTATTGGCATGGCTGGTCTCCAGATGGTGAGACATTAGTGTATTGTGCTTCAAGAAATGGAGCCTATAACGTGTTTTCAATTCCCGTAAATGGTGGTCAGGAGACTCAGCTAACCGATACTCCTACATTAGACGATGGGCCTGAATACAGCCCTGATGGAGAGTTTATTTATTTCAATTCTGTTAGAACGGGTAAAATGCAGATATGGAGAATGAGATCAAATGGGTCTGGGCAGCAACAATTGACCAATGATGGTTACAATGACTGGTTTGCGCATCCCAGTCCCAATGGGGAAAAAGTGGTCTTTATCTCTTACATCGATGAAATCCCTCCTGGTGATCACCCGCCCTTCAAGCAGGTGATGTTGCGTATGATGAATCCAGATGGCACAGAAGTCCAGAAACTAATAGAACTTTTCGGAGGACAAGGCACAATCAATGTTCCCAGCTGGTCTCCGGATAGTCAATGGATTGCTTTTGTGAGTTATGAACAATAGTTCAATCTAGCAGATAAAATTGTTTGGCTTATTTATTAGTTCTAATAGAGATTACCCCGTTGGCTCCTCTTGTTCCATAAATTGAAGCGTCCGATCCTTTTAGGACTGTAATTTTTGCTACTTTTTGAGGTTCCACCATGGACAAAATAGTTCGATAGTCATTTCCTATTACATTTCCATTGACTACAAATAAAGGACTGGTTCCGGCCATGAACGATTCAGTTCCCATTACCTTGATTCTTGCGCCTGGGCCCTGACCCTGAACGCTTACACCAGGAAGTCGCTGGATCATATCATTTAAGCTTATCGTTCTGTCGGCCTCAGATGCGTCCATGTCAAAACTAGATTGATTGGTATTGCCGGCGAGTTGAGTGCCATAGCCACTATCTACTACCTTAGCTGCATTAGGAGAAGTGTTTTGCGCTGTTTTGGATGTAGCGCAACCGAAAGTGAGTATCGCTATACTCATGATAAGCGTCAAAGTTTTCATAGCTATTAATTTTAAGATGAAGTTAGTTTATATATGCAATCGGTTGTGTTAATTTAAGCATTTATTAGGTTATACGGATAAAAAGCAATAACGGATTGGTTTTGTTGGATCCTGCGTATATTTTGTGTGTTTAAACCAAATGACAATTCTATTATATGACTATTTATTTGAAATATGACGGTGAGTTAAAATACTCAACGGATGATATCAATTTTTCACCAATGAATGAGGAAACCATAACAGGTGGCAATTCGGGAGAAGCAATTAACTGGATTGTTTCCCAAAGTGATATACAGCTGACAAAGATCAAGATCAAAGATTTGAATAAGAAGGATGGGGTGATATTACCCGGTGGCAGCTGGAAAGATACCTGGGAAGTAAAACCAAAAAATGTTAATAACAAGGAATGCACCGGTACACCGCTAGCCCCTGAAGCAACTCAGGAAAATCCTGCTTACTTTGCTTATGATGTTCAGTATAATGTGCAAGACGGACCTACGCAGACTTTGGATCCGGGTATTCGGATTCCTCAACAGTAAGCCTTTAATGTGTGAATTAATGTGGAGGAGAATTGCAGTTTTGTTAATTCTCCTTCTTACGGCATTTTTTTCCATTGCACAGAATCAAAATAAGGCAGATAGCCTTAAGCAAATTTTATCAGGTCTTGAGAACGACTCATCAAAATTGGAGATCCTGCGACTGATAATGGTCTATGAGTCAAACCCCACTCAATCACTGCATTATTCAGATGAGCTCTTGGATCTTGCAGAGTCTAATAATAACAATGAATATAAATATCATGCTTACCTTTTCAAGGGTATCAATAACAGGTTTTTAGGGAATATTCAACTTGCGGTACAGCTATTGTTTCAAAGCGCTGAAATTGCTGACTTGATGAACAACAACCATTTGGTGGCGCAAAGTTATGGTGAATTGTCGAACCTATATAGGGCCATTGATGATTCAGATAGGGCGATATCATTTGAGAAACGGGCCATCAATCTGTTGGAAAAAACGGAGAGATTTCAAGAATTGGCTCTCACCCAATTGAATCATGGATATTCCTACTATGTGCAGGAAGAATATGATTCTGCAATGTTATACACTTTGAAGGCAAAGCATTATTTTGATTCAACACAGTCTCCTTTGATCGCTGTGGCATATTCGGAGGGAAACTTAGCATTGATCAAGGCCAGACAGGGTCTGCTTGATATAGCGGAAAAGGAAATCATCAGTTCAATTGAGAAATTAGAAAGTATTGGTGACTCATATGGAATCAGTGATTACCTAAACCAGCTGGCGACTATTTACAAAGAATCAGCACTTCCTAAGAAGTCGATTGACTATAGCAATAGGTCTCTTCTGCTCTCTGAAAGCAATCAATTCATGGAGCAAACAAGAGATGCTTATTACAATCTCTATGAGGTATATCAACAACTCAATCAGACACAGTTAGCCTTAACTTATTATGTGAAATACATTCAAGAGCGTGATGAGATTAATGATATTGATGAGGTTCAGGAGATAGCTAATATACGCACAGAGTATGAGGTAGGACTTAAGCAAGTCGAAGTTGACCTGTTGACTCAGGAGCGTCGAACACAACGTATTTTAACTTATGCACTTGGTGCAGTGATTTTTCTGATTACTATGATCGCACTGATAGTTTATCGGAATTTTCGTGAAAAGAATAAAGTCAATATTCAGTTGGCTGAATTGAATAGTACTAAGGATAAGTTTTTTTCAATCATCTCGCATGATCTGCGAGGACCGGTCAGTGCTTTTCATGGCGTACCGCGCATGATTAAGATGGCCGTGAAAATGAACCAGACAGAAATGTTAACAGAAATCGCAGATGAGGTGGATAAGTCTACCTCGAATCTGTCAGATTTGTTAGATGGTTTGCTTAACTGGGCCATGCAGCAGCAAGGCAGGATTTCTTATCAGCCTGAGACATTGCGAATAAGTGCCATTATCGATGATTTGTATAGCACCTTAGGGAATATGGCCAAATCCAAGCAGATTGAATTGAACCATAATATCGATGAATCGATTGTTATTACAGTGGATAAGAATACCATAACTACCGTTTTCCGAAACCTGATCAATAACGCACTAAAGTTTACACCTGAGGGTGGACGCATTACAGTTACTGCAGCTTCCAATGAACAGATTGTTAAAGTGGAGGTGAGAGATACTGGTGTTGGGATCCCCAATGCTAAACTGAAAACACTTTTTGATTTAAAGGCCAAGAACAATACCTATGGAACAGCTGGAGAAAAGGGGCTTGGACTTGGACTTCAGATGGTGAAGGATTTTGTCGAAATGAATCGAGGAACAATTGGTATACAGAGTCAGGAAGGCACAGGTACCACATTTACAATTGGTGTGCCGAAAGGGTGATTCCGGTATTCTTGCTTGTCAGAAACCGGAATGACACCCTATGAGATGCGGTTTAATCACGTCAGTTCCATTTTCACAGGGTCCCAATTGACAATTTTGTTCTCAAACAAACTGATGTTTGTGGCCAATGATGGAGCTGCGGCTCGCATTCCGAAAGTAGCGTTTTCAACCACACTACCACCATTCTGCATAGCTTCAAAGAAGTTGGACCAGTGATCGACATGATCGCTGTAGCCATCAGGAGTGCGGTAGATCAACTCACTTGGTTCCTGGACTTCAAACTTCTTAGGGTATTTTTCTTCATACCATTTTTTGTAGTCGGCCTGTTGGGCTTTACTGAAAGTTGCAAATGAATCCCAACCTCCATAGCCTGGAGCTGCAGCTATTCTGTTTTTCTTGATTTTGATATCATTCCAGCCTAAGGTCATTGTACCTTCGGTTCCTACCAATTTGAGTAAGCCACCACCACCTCCGCTAGCCACAAAGTTGACCCGTATTTGAAGGTTGAATGCTGAATGTGTAGCTGTATTGGGATAATCAATCACAGCCAACATAGTATCTGGTACATCTCGACCATCTTCCCAATATCTCAAACCACCACTCGCATAGATTTTATTTGGTCCAAGTGAGTCCAACACGACATGAAGCCTTGAAAACAAATGCACAAAAAGATCACCAGCTACACCCGTACCATAGTCTTGATAATTTCGCCATCTGAAGAACCTCACGGGATCATATGCTCGTTTTGGAGCATCTCCTAAAAACCCTTTCCAGTCCACGGTTTTTTCAGAGGCATCTGTAGGGATTGAATATTGCCAGGCCCCCATTGCAGAAAATCGGTCGTTGTAGGTCTCTGCCATCACCAATTCTCCTATTGCTCCTGATTCATATATTTCAGCGGCCTTTTCATTGAGGATTGAGCTCACTCCCTGGCTACCAACTTGAAGTACTTTCCCACTACTTTTTTCAACGTCAATCATGGCTTTCCCTTCCTCGATTTTTTGCATCATCGGCTTTTCACAATACACAGGTTTTCCTTTTTTGAGAGCTTCAATTGCAATTTTATCGTGCCAGTGATCGGAAGTCGCCACTAGTATTGCATCCACGTCATCTCGATCGATCAGCTCACGATAATTTCGAGTTGTAAAAACCTGCTGCCCATAATTTTCCTTTGTACTGGTAAGGCGACCGTCATAGAGATCACACGCTGCGGTCAATTCGATTCCTGGTATTTTCAAAGCTGAATTGACATTGTTATAGCCCATAATCCCCATGCCAATTGCACCTAGTCTGATTTTATCGCTTGGAGCAAAAGAGGATCGTCTTGCAAGGCTTTCAAATTTCTCTGGTCTTGCTTCAGCAAGAGCGGGTATTGCCATGCTTGCTGCTCCTGATCCTGCTGCAATTTTTTTGATGAATGCTCTTCTTTGCTTATTCGTCATGGGATTGTGCTTTGTTGTTGATTCAATTTATAAAACCTTGATTGATCATGCATGTAAAATTCTGTCACCTATCATTAGTATTTAGCACAGATTAAATGTGGTGCTCAGCGGCTTGAGTCCGGGTGAATGGTGAATGGTCCTCCTTCATAGATTTTCTATATTTACTTATGCTCAAAGATTTCCCATCCCCACTCACAGTGATCTCAATAATCATTGTGGTTTGTGCCATTGCTACCTGGATTGTTCCTTCCGGGAAATATGCTTCGATCACTTATGAGAATACGCATTTTCGAATTGTGAGCCCGATAGGAGAAGAGTCAATGTGTCCGGCTAATCAAGCATCACTCGACAGTCTGGGGGTAAGTATTTTGTTTGAGAGCTTTCAGAACGGGGATATCAATAAGTCCGTGACCATACCTAATACTTATGTCATCTCTGATGCCAGTCCTCAAGGATTTGTGGACGTGATACAAGCACCCTTAAAGGGCGTGATTGAAACAGTTGATATCATATTATTGGTATTGATGATAGGAGGATTTATAAAAATATTTAACGAGACAGGTATTCTTGAAAAAGGCACTGGTTTGCTCACGAGAAAATTGAAAGGAAAGGAAAGATGGTTGATCATATTCTTAACAATGTTGATGGCTGCCGGAGGAACTACTTTTGGCTTAGCGGAGGAGACGATTGCATTTTATCCAATTCTGGTACCTGTATTCCTAGCTGCTGGATATGATTTGATTGTGCCATTGGCTGTTGTGTTTGTGGGTGCCCACATCGGGAATATGGGTGCCACAGTAAATCCTTTTTCGGTGGTGATAGCTTCCAATGCGGCTGGAGTAAACTGGACTACAGGGCTTAACGTTCGTTTTATTATGCTTGCTTCAAGCTTGGTGGTAAGTCTGGTTTATATCCTGAATTATGCAGAGCGAGTCCGGAAAAATCCATCAAAATCACTCGTACTGCAACTCGAAGGAAAGGTAAAGAGTCATTTTCAAGTCTCAGAACATGCTGATTCACGTGTGGATAAGAAATCAGGACTCATGCTGATCGTGTTTGCCCTCACATTTGTTGTGATGGTATTGGGTGTCGTTTTGCTTCATTGGTGGACAGTTGAGATAGCTGGCTTGTTTTTAGCCTCTTCAATACTATCTGCTTTCGTGCTCCGGATGAAAGAAAAGCAATTTGTGAATACATTTTTATCGGGTGCAGCAGAGTTAGTAGGTGTTACTCTCGTTATTGGATTTGCAAGAGGTGTTACGATTATTATGCAGGATGGCAATATCATCGATACGATATTGTATTATTTGACCAATTTGGTTTCAGGAATCCCACAAAGCCTGTTTGTAGTGGGGCTGTTGGTTGTATTTTTTATTCTCGCGCTATTGATATCATCGACATCCGGTTTGGCGGTTGTAACCATGCCGATTCTTGGTGCTTTGGGCATTGCAGTAGGTGTTTCGGGGGACACTGTGGTCAATGCCTACTTATTCGGAGCGGGTTTAATGTTTTTGATTTCCCCAACAGAAATGATTCTGCCCTCTATTGCTTTGGTAAACATCAACTATAACACGTGGCTCAGGTTCATTTTGCCGCTGATGGGCTGGCTGTTTTTATTGAGTGTTGTTGTTCTTTTATTGGATTTATGGGTGATGTGATTCCGGTATTTCTCGCTTCGCTCGAAAAGACTGGCCGTCCGCCCGGAATGACAATGTGTGTTTCTCGCTTCGCTCAAAAAGACTGGCAGTTGCTTGAGATGATATGTATTATTGCTGTGCTCAAAAGACGGTGTAATATATGGATGATGATGAATTCATAGACACCTCTTTATTTTTGAAACTACTTGATTTCATCATGGGAGTATTTGTTAGGGTTTGTTTTTTCCTTGAAAATTGGAAATGTGAATTCCAATTTTCAAGGAAGAAATCACTCTTTCAGTTCGATTATATTTAGAGATTTTGATAGTTTTACCTAGAAAAATGGAAATGTAAATTCCAAATTTCAAGGATGATTGTAAGAAATAGTATAGCGGAACTGGTTGAAATAGGCGATTTTATGCCTGTAGTGGGGATATTAGGTGCCAGGCAGGTTGGTAAAACCACTTTGGCTAAGCAGTTTGCAGGTAAAATACAAAGAGACTGCATTTATCTGGACATGGAGAAGCCTTCCGATTTTCAGAAATTGGAAGAGGCTGAGTTGTATTTTTCAGTAAATCAAGACAAGTGTATCATCATAGATGAAGTACAAATAAAACCTGAACTGTTTCCGATCATCAGGGCAATGGTGGATGAGCATCGAGTGCCGCTGCGTTTTGTGCTTTTAGGTTCAGCTAGTCCTGAGATCATACGTAATACTTCTGAATCACTTGCCGGTAGGATTGAATATTTGGGCCTGAAGCCATTTTCTTTACTTGAGTTACCGGAGATCAGGCTAGAGAAACATCATTTTTTCGGGGGGTTTCCTAATAGCATTCTTGCAAAAACTGAAAGGCAAGCAGAACGGTGGATACAAGGGTACATCCAGACGTATGTTGAAAGGGATTTGCCATTACTAGGTCTGTCCGCATCTCCAATGCTAGTACGCAGGCTTTGGGAAATGATAGCATGGCAAAGTGGAAGCTTGCTCAATGCCAGTGCATTTGGTAATTCATTAGGTCTCACGCACCATACCATCAATCGATACATTGATTTTTTGGAAGGTGCGTTTATGATTAATAGGCTTCAACCATTTTATTCAAATGCGAAGAAGAGAATGGTAAAGTCACCAAAAGTGTATGTTGCTGATACTGGTTTGTTGCATGGATTGATGAGGTTAAACTCATTGGATCAACTGATGGGTATGCAGGAGTTGGGAGGATCTTTCGAGACTTATGTGATTCAGCAATTGATGATAGAAAAACCAAGAAGTCTCCAGATGTATTTTTATCGTACTCATGCTGGCACGGAAGTCGATGTGGTGCTTACAAGAGGCCTGAAGCCTGTAGCGAGTCTAGAGATTAAGTACACCAGCGCGCCTAAGGTTACCAAAGGCTTTTACAATGGAGTTGAGGACTTGGGTACCAAGTACAATTATATCATTACCCCATATTCAGATCATTACCCGACCAAAAATGGCGTGGAGGTTTACAATGTGGAAGAATTTTTAAAGGAGAGACTTCCAGCGTTAGGTTCGGAATAACATTTCCGGTTCTAAATATATGCTTAACTAGCCCAAAATCATGAGCTTCAAAGTCTACTTTCCAGCCATAAATAGCCAGCGCTCACAAGAAAGGCAATGAAAAAGAGCCATTTTGAAATGGGCTGTTGGGTCTGTTTGACTTGAGACAATGCAGACTGATCAGAGGTGGCATACAATTGATTATATTTTTGTAGTTCTGACTGCCTTTTTGCCTTCCAGTCATGCTCTCCCAGTATCATTAAATTTGTTTGATTATTAGCTGAACTGAGATGTATCCAGCCTTCTCCTGACGGCCAGTGTTTTGTGAAATAGAGCTGATCACGGACTGAGGCGGTCAATTTGATTTCGGTACTATCGACGAACAGTTGAGGAGAAGTCTCAGAGAATACCCCTATTTCGAATCCCTCATTCACAAATCCCATTTTCGGAAGCAAAAATGGACTGTTGATGGGAGAGAGAGGTGAGGTTAGATCAATGATAGCTTGCCATATTTCTTGGTATCGCTTTTCTTTTCCCTGTAGGATCAGCTGATAGGTGTTTTGAACATAAGGATAAGTAAGCCTGCCCAACCCACTTTTGATCGTTTCTCCGATAAGTTTTTTGTTAATCATCACTTCAATGTCTCCATCGCGCAACTGTGTTTCGTAATAGTCAGGATGTTCATCAGTTATTGTCAACGGCTGAGTAGGTATTTTAAAACTGGATGGCGACCCCAAATGTATGACTCCTAACACTCCTTGTTTTACTAGAGTATACAGTTCCCTTTTTTCACTGCTGTTCAGTGCTGCCAGTGACTGAGCATCCGTGAATACTAGGCTGAATTGTTTCAATTTAGAAGCTAATCCACTTCTTAGATCGAGTTCATTGATGTTGGAGAACTCGTAATGAAAAAGCTCGTTCGAGATCTTTTGTTTGAGTGCTACGCCGTATCCGAGCTTGGATAAACCATTTTTTAAATACCTGACTTCAGTAGATGGTGCATCTGTGAGGATAAGACATTGCTTTGTCGAAGAAGCTAAAACTTCAACTGGATACATCTCGCTAAAGAGCGTGTCGTTTTCCTGTGTCCCAGCTATATTCAAAAGGTGATGACCTGGCGTTGGAATTAAGATTTCGAATGAAAAATCAGCCTTAGCGATGGGTAGCTTTTTTGCTCCTCCGGCATACTGGACTTTCAATGTGAATGTATCCCTTACATTGGTTTTGGCAGTTATGGTTGCTGGTACATTTTGCTCTATGAGAGCCGTAGTTTGTAACGCAATGATGCCTTTCTCTGTTTTGCCGGGTAGAAAAGAGAAGGGTAATGTAAGCGTTTTGAGCACATCAGGACTCAATCCATCGCCCAGCACGACAAGGTTTTCAATCAAGTATGCTGAGGTATCAATTTCTCCAAGAGACTGAATGCCTTGATATCCCAATTCAATCAAGGAGTCTATGCTTGGGGAAGTAGCGTTATTGGTCTCCAGGTAGTAACTAATAGACTGCTTGTCTACGGGAAGAGTCGGGCTGAGATAAATACCCCAAAGTGCCAATAGCATGACAGCTGAGCTAATCAACCTTGACCATTTTCTTACATTTTTTTGGAATACCAGGGCAAGGACAATTATGCTAACAAGGAGTCCAAGTAGTAATGGAATGGTCGATATGTCAGAACTGAATATCATTATTGCTCCAGAATCAATTTTTGCAATCGCGCATTAAGTGGATTTTGATAGGTCGGATGGCTCGAAGGTCGGATTTCCTCGTTGATGACCACACTTAACTTATTGGTCAATACACCTAGTATCCCAATGTCCACATCATTGAAGTGATTTTTATTCGACAGCACTGATATGGCATTGAGTTCTTTCAGGTATTTGCCTGGTTGGTCGATGGCAATTTTAGCCAGTTCTGACCCGGCATCATTCAATAGAGGTTTGATTGTGTTTGCTTGAGTTCCTTCAGTTGTTATCTGCGCAAAGGCAATTAAAAGTTTCTTGATAGAGATCATCTCATCGTCTTTCATTTCACTGTTAAATGGACGAGTATTAGGATCTTCGACTGTTCTGGACAGCCTACTTTCTGATTCTTTAATTGGAGGAGGATCAAATCCAATACGCTGCACGTAAATGCGTGCATGATTTTTGATTTCGTTAAGCAACTTAAGCGCCGCTTCCTGATACGGCAGAGAGGAAGCTGGCTGATAGAGTCTTAGGTAGAGCTCAGCATCCCACATTTCATTAAGTGCTGCTCTGAGTTTAGTTTTTAGGGTCTGCGTGAAAAATGTCGCCGTTTCAGCATCTTCATGGTCGTGGAGGTATGCTTCCAGAGGATCTTCCGGAGACTCTGGGTCGGTCACTTCGTCCGCATGATCATGTTCATTTTGATAAGTACCCTTGTCCATGAGCTGACCTTCTTCGTTTTCATGGTCAGTATCATGACCAAACTCCTGAAGGACATCTACTTCTCCATTTGCCTCAACGAGGGGTTCTTCCTGCTCTATTTCAAGCCCACTGTCTTCTTCCTCACCGATAAATTGACCATACTTTAGCCTCAGCTGCTTCTGATCAAAGCCCAGTGCGTTACTTGTTTCATTAAATTTTTGCTTCGTGAGCATGTTGCGTTCAGCAATGAGTTTCTTGGTATCGATGATGATTTGTAATTGGCTTCTAAAATAGTCAGGCATGATATCAACTCCCAGGTTACCCTGAAGCGAAAATTCCACTTCTGAAGTGTCTTCCAGTACAATGAAAAATGTCTCAGTTTTATTCATCTGTGCAGTGGGCTCATGGTTGTCCATTGCCATGGCATAGAAATAAAGTTCATTGCCGGGTTCCAAATCCAATTCATCTGAACTCAAAGTCATAGAAATGGTTGATTCACGACCTTCAACAGGCTTGTTAAAGGGGAGTTTTTGCTCTCGAAATTTCACGCTTTCACCTGAACCCTTTGTAGTGGTAGCAACTACATATCCATTAGTTAGTCCATAATCATCGGCCATTTCGACTTTAAACGAAAAGTACAGGTTGGGTGCATAGATCAATCGTTGAAATGGGGGAATCTCTGTTATGGATACAGTGGGAGCCTCATCCTTCACAATGGTGAGCGAGGCTAGTTGCGAAGAGATAATTTCATTTTCTGCAATGAATATATACTGGTAAAAACCTGATTGCCTGGGCTTCCATACAGTGGTCCAATGATCATTTTCTTTTTTTAATTCAAAATTCTTTTTCTCTGTGCTTTTAATCCAAACCCGATCCGGATCCCCTTCAAAATCAACAATGAACTCTACCATGCTTCCTTCAGCTATTTTCAGCTGAGTGTCATTCGAAGTATAACTTAATAGACCTGTATACTTGGGTGGTGTCACTCTCGTAGAGATGGATTTGATATATGTAGTGTCTGCAACGGGTGTGGCAACTTCGGCTGATAGTGTTGAGGTTTCTTGGTGATAAGCTGTGATATTTTTATTTGGTTGTGTGAATTGAGCAAAACTTACTGCTAGCGCCAGAAGGACAAGACCTAGTTCTAGTCGCCATGAAATGGGAATGTTGAGTTCTGGTTTATCAATTTGGGTTTCTAATAATTGATGCTGTCTGAGCAATTGAATGCCTTTTATATCTGATTGAAAGAGTAGTTCCGTGCTGTATTCAAGCGTGGGTAGTTGCTCATTGATTAGGCGGATGAGCTGATCCCGCGAGGGCAGGAGCTGATAGCTAACATAGCTTATGGTGACGAGACAAATAAGCATCAGTGTTGTTATTAGCCATGTAGGAGCAAGTAGAAAGTTGCCTGCAACCCAAACACACCAACATATCAGCAAGGAATCCATGAGACCCTTGAAACAAATCAATCCAACCCATCTAGCTTTTAATTTTGATATAGTCTGTCGAATGCTCAAGTTGTTGTTCCTTTTAAGGCAATGATGCGTTCAACAATGATCAATGTTAGCAATAGCAGCCATAGGTATTGGTCAAAACTAGTTGCCATTCTTGTGATTGGTTTGTCAGTTCTGGCCTTATTCGATAACAAATGGGGAGCTAGTTCGACTTGATTCAGCTTTCTAGTGTTAAGTCCTAATGCAAGTTCTAATTGGTACAGAAAATGAGATTTTAAAACTTCCTCGATCGAGAATTTATTAAGGTTTAATTGCCAGATTTCAGGACCAACTTGTTTGAGCAGAGGACCCTGGTTGGTGCCGATGATAAGCTTTCGGCGATTTTCGTGTAGTGAATCAGACAGCCAGATGATCCAATCTGCTGCTGTGCTATCTACTTGTTGAATGATTCTTTGATCATCCGAGGAAAATGTTTGAAGGCAGGTTTTCATTAGATTATCATCGGCCAATTGATCTGACTTGAGAAAGACTTTAATTGGATTTTTCACTTGCTCCTTCAATATCTGATTGGGAGGCAAGCTGATCCAGTTGATTCGATCTGTTAGAGAAGTTTGAGTAGCCTCAAAGCGATCCAGGTTTAAAGGCGCCACAATGTTGATCGTCGTAAATGGAAGGGCTTGAGCTTGTTGCTGAAGTGACCAGTAGGTTGAAGAAGAGGCAGGAATATTT
This sequence comes from Cyclobacteriaceae bacterium, assembly GCA_049115695.1. Classification (GTDB taxonomy): domain Bacteria; phylum Bacteroidota; class Bacteroidia; order Cytophagales; family Cyclobacteriaceae; genus JAGDZR01. The sequence continues at coordinate 16,986 of JAGDZR010000017.1, forward strand.
TCCTTTTGAAAAGCTGGAAATCCATGCGTGAAAAATCGAATGTCGTCTGCAGTATCAAGTAGGAGCTCAATCTCTGAATGATCCGCATATGTGGGGTCGATGAGCGTGACAGCTGTATTCGAATTATTTGAATTTTGAAGCATAACCCCTGAAAGCAGCAGAGAGAGACAGGCGATGATCAACATGCGAAGGATTAGCATTGGGATGTCTGATGGCATCAATGATCGCATTGATCGGGTAGTAGTGTTTCTAAGGAATTGCAATGAACCAAATGGAATGATCTGTCGTGACTTTTTGCTCCACATGTGGATGATCAGGGGAACAATAACGCCCAGCAAACCGAAAAGGAATATGCCATTTATGAAACTCATGCCAACATCTTTCTGTGATGAGTAAATCGATTGATTGCTTCTGAGAGATTTTCGTTGATCCTGAAAGGGAAGAAATCTACTCCTTTACTTGTGAAATGATCTTTAGTTGAAGAGATCCATTCCCGAAATGATTCCTGATATTGAGCCTGGATCGAAGGTGCATCAAGTTGTAACTTGGCGTTTGTTTCAAGGTCCTGAAAGGTGACATTTGAACCAAAGGATAAATCGTGCTCTTTTTCTCCGGTGAGGTGAAATACGATCACCTCATTTTTGGGTGATTTTAAACCTGAAATGAAGTCGGACCATTCTTTATTTTGCTCATAGAGGTCCGAGATAATCACGAATAATTCCTTTCCTCTACTCGGATCTATTACCGGAGTTTCAAATCTGTCGGTTGGTTGCAGCTCGCTGAGTACATATAGGATTCTTGACCAGTGTCTTTTGTTCTGGCCATGAACATGATCCTGTGAAGTGCTGATGTTGATGCTGTCTCCATGGTCCATGGACAAGTGGCAAAGAACTCCTGTGAGCAATTTGGCATAATTCAGTTTGCTCCAGCCGTCTTCTTCATATGTCATGGAGTTGCTTGTGTCAATCAGGAAGGTAATATTGACGTTCGTTTCAATCTGAGATTGCTTGATAAAGTACTTTTCGGAACGGGCATACATCTTCCAGTCTAGCTGTCGCAAATCATCACCCTGGCTGTATGGTCGATACTGGCTGAATTCTATTCCTGGACCTAATTTTCTACTGAATCTTGTACCATGATACGCGCCATTAGCCAGGGACTTGATCGCCCAGTCAAATGACTTGATGTTGGCAAGTATCGATGGATCGATTTGGAGCACTAGTGATTTTTGCTAAGTTCCTGGATGATGTAATCAGTAGAAAGATGTTCTGATTCAGCTTTGAAATTGAGTAGCAATCTATGCCTAAGAGCAGGTAATTTGATTGCTTCAATGTCTGCTGGAGTAACCGAGTATCGTCCATTAATTAGCGCATGTGCCTTAGCCGTCATGATGATTGCTTGCCCTGCTCTTGGGCCGGCACCATATGAGACATATTCTTTTATGATGTCCTCTGATGTGCTGGTTGGTCTTGTCGATCGGACCAGATTATTGACACCTTTGATAAGCTCATCGTCAATGAATACTTCTCTTACGAGCGACTGCAGTCGAATAATTTCAGCACCTGTCAGGACACCTTCAGGTGACGAGGGTTTGGTGCCCGTGGTATATCGAAGGATTTCTAACTCCTCATCGGCGGTAGGGTAGTCGATGAGTACGTAAAGTAAGAAACGATCAACCTGCGCTTCCGGCAAAGGAAAGGTGCCTGATTGCTCCAGCGGATTTTGAGTTGCCAACATGAAAAAGGGTTGTTCAAGGGGGTAGTCCTTACCTCCATAGGTAACCTTATATTCCTGCATCACTTCGAGTAATGCAGCCTGTGTTTTTGGAGGTGTTCTATTTATTTCATCTGCCAATAGCACATTAGTAAAGACGGGCCCTTGATTGTAGACAAAACTCTTCTTGCCGTGCTCATCTTCTTCGATCACCTCTGTGCCGAGAATATCCGTGGGCATGAGATCGGGTGTAAACTGGATTCTGTTAAAATTCAAATTCACCCCTTTGGACAGGGCTTTAATCATCATTGTCTTCGCCAATCCAGGAAGACCTTCGACCAGTACATGACCTCTGGCGAGCATTCCAATTAATAACTGATCAATGACATGGTCCTGACCGATAATCGATTTGTGAATTTCCTTTTTTAGTCGACCTAGTTTGCCAACTAATTCAGTCACTTCATCCTTAAGCTGTTCGAGTTGTTGATCCATCTTTCATCCTTTGTGCAACTAATTTGACGATTATTCGACAGTAAAGGACTTGAAATATGGATGGTTGGTAGATGAGTTGTTTGGACGAAAAAAAATCCCTGACGGCTACATGATGTCAGGGATTTTTATGAACCAAAATATGTTGACTAATTATCCTCCTTAGGGACAATACAAACGTATGAGCTCATTCTTCAACAATCCTGCCAAATGCAGTCACAAATCTGCCATGTATATCTGTTTTGGATGAAAATTATCATTCCTAATGATATTTCTTGCCCTGTGTTTCTCTTAGTTTTGCCACCAACAATAATCCAAATTATAAAATGATTGATACTTCGTTTTTAGCTGAACTTCAGCTAGAGTCCACAAACTCAGGAGCAGCTATTGGGAGCAAATGGCTCTCAACATCTGGAGCCACCATCTCATCTTACTCTCCCGCAGATGGGAAAAAAATTGGAGATGTTACCTTGGCAAACAAAGCTGAGTACGACCAGGTGATAGAAGCTGCACAAAATGCATTTAAAGATTGGAGACTAGTCCCTGCACCCCAACGGGGCGAAATCGTCAGACAGTTTGGAAATGCGCTAAGAGAGAAGAAAGATGCCTTAGGAAAACTGGTTTCTTATGAGATGGGTAAATCCTTACAAGAGGGCCTGGGTGAAGTTCAGGAAATGATTGATATCTGTGATTTCGCAGTAGGTCTATCCAGACAGCTTTATGGATTGACGATCCATTCTGAAAGACCTTCACATAGAATGTATGAGCAGTGGCATCCGCTTGGTGTGGTAGGCATCATATCCGCGTTCAATTTCCCGGTGGCGGTTTGGGCATGGAACAGTGCGATTGCCTGGGTTTGCGGAGATGTTTGTGTTTGGAAACCATCAGAGAAAGTGCCATTGTCAGCAATAGCTTGCCAGAAAATAGCGCAAGAGGTTTTCGAGACAAATGGCGTTGACGGATCCATCTGCGGATTGGTCATTGGTGATGCCGAGATCGGCAAAGCCATGGCAAATGATAAGCGCGTCCCATTGGTGAGCGCAACAGGTTCCATTCGAATGGGCAAGTCTGTGGCAGCTGCAGTTGGCCAGAGATTGGGTAAGTCTATTCTCGAGCTAGGAGGAAATAATGCGATGATCATAACCGAAAATGCGGATTTGAATATCACTATTCCTGGCGCAGTATTCGGTGCAGTGGGTACAGCCGGTCAGCGATGTACTTCGACACGACGTTTGATTATTCATGAGAGCTTATTTGACGAAATGAAGACTCGTTTGGAAAAAGCATATGGACAACTGAAAATTGGAAACCCATTGGATGAGTCCAATCATGTAGGTCCGCTGATTGACACTGATGCAGTGAAGATCTATGAAAATGCAATCAAAGAAGTATTGACTGAAGGTGGTAAAGCAGTGGTTGAAGGTGGCGTCCTGTCAGGAGACGAATATGTATCTGGTTGTTATGTAAAACCAGCCATTTATGAAATGAAAAGCCACTATCGAATGGTATGCGAAGAGACTTTTGCGCCGATTCTTTATTTGATCAAGTACAGTACGCTGGATGAAGCCATTGCCATACAGAATGATGTGCCACAGGGATTGTCATCAGCGATTATGACGACCAATATTAGAGAATCTGAGCTGTTCCTTTCTCATGCAGGATCAGATTGTGGTATTGCTAACGTGAACATCGGCACATCTGGTGCTGAAATAGGTGGTGCGTTTGGTGGTGAGAAAGAAACAGGAGGCGGGCGTGAGTCCGGATCCGATTCCTGGAAAGCTTACATGCGCAGACAAACCAATACTATCAACTATTCCACAGAGCTGCCATTGGCACAGGGCATAAAGTTTGATCTCTAAAAACAGTCATTGAAAATGCAAGATGTTGGATGTAGAGAGTTTGATCTTCCTTATCTAACATCTTGTTTATTGACCCTCCGAACAAATGAATTTATCGACACTCAAACATAAACTCCACGAAAAATGTGTGTCATTGGTAGCGGAAAAGTTACAGACACTTGATCAATCTATGCGGGAGCTTCAGGCGAGCGCCAATGGGGAAACAAAAAGTTCCGCTGGAGACAAGTATGAAACCGGCAGAGCTATGGTGATGCTAGAAAAAGAAAAGCTGGCAGGACAATGGGAAGAGGCGAACAAGATGAGCCAGTTCTTATCTCAATTGTCACCTGAACAATCAACAACGGAAGTTCAAGCGGGGGCCATGATTCGCAGCGGTAAAATGACCTACTATCTATCGGTCAGCATGGGAAAAGTAGTGGTTGATAGCACCGATGTTTTTGTGATATCTCCTGTTTCACCCATTGGGCAGGCAATGCTGGGCAAGGAGCAAGGCGATACAGTGAGCTTTAATGGTAGGTCGATTGCCTTAGATGAAGTCGTGTAGCGATTTGCTCTTATTGGGCTGTTTCACCAAATATAAGTGACCAATAATAATTGAATTTTAAAATAAATACCCTCCAAAAGGGGTCTCGTCACTAATCAATCCAAGGCGAAGTAGTCGCTTTTGGTCTATACATGGCCTAAAGCCTACAGCATAAATTGACATCAATCCTGCAAACCAGATGTATCAATCAGCGAGAAGGCGTGAAAGCCAGTGATGAGAACAATGGGAATATTGCAAATGAGATGATATGCTGTAAGACTTTTCATTCAGTCGTAGCTTTGACGAGTTTTGAACTAAAGCCAACTTAGTCATTCCGTTTATTATCATAATATGGGTTTATCTTCCAAACACTTTTGCTCTGTGCATAAGTCCCCATTCTTTCATTGACTCAAAAACTGGTTTCAGACTTTCTCCATGATCGGTTAGTTTATAGGTGACCCTAATGGGCATAGTCTGATGCACGACTCTATCGACAATATGATTTTGTTCAAGTTCCTTCAGTTCCTTTGACAGCATTCGAGCAGTGATATTTGGGATTTCTTTTTCCAGCTCACTAAATCTCATTTCGCCGAAATTCAATGAAAATACAATCGGTAGTTTCCATTTGCCACCAACGACATAAAGGGTGTCTGTAATCGCTTTCAGACTTTCCTGGCAAACTTTCAATGCTATCATATGATCAACACTTACAAAAAGTATAGTAATATATTTTAAGTAATAAGTTACAAAAGTATAGTTGTTTCGTATGATTGGAAAATGACTTTTAAAAACAATGTTGAAATTAAAAGAGGCTAAAGCGTTAAGCGAAGCTGTATTAACACACGGGGAACCACTGAAGACCAATCCATTGACAGTAGTAGTATTAGATAAGGGAGGACACGTGTTATGCGTCATGAGAGACGAGAATAGCGGTATCATGCGATATGAGGTAGCATATGGAAAGGCGTGGGGAGCGCTGGGGATGGGCTTTGGAACCCGCACATTTGCTCAGATGGCCGAATCTTCAGATAAGTTTCAATCCTTTGTGAAAGCGTTGGGCGCTTCGCAAGGAAGAGTGATTCCAACTCAAGGAGGTGTGCTAGTCAGAAATCAAGGAGGTGAACTGCTTGGGGCTTTAGGTGTGAGTGGGGACTCTTCAGAACGTGATGAGGCATGTATTTTGTACGCTGTGCAACAAATGAATTGGATTCCACAACCATGAAAAGGAAAATATTTTTAAAAGTATTAGCTTCAACAACAATGGTAGGAACAGGATTAAAAAGTTTAGGGAAGTTGGCTCAAACCTGGGAGGAGGGTGATAAGATGCCTGCCTTGTTCGTAGGGCATGGCAACCCGATGAATGCAATCAGTGAAAATAGCGTAACAAGAGGCTGGAGGGAGATGGGGAAAGGCCTAAATCCAAGAGCCATTCTTGTTGTTTCTGCTCATTGGCAAACAAGAGGGACACTGGTAACTATGGTCGATAACCCCAGAACGATTCATGACTTTGGTGGATTTCCGCAGGCGTTATTTGATGTAGAATATCCAGCTCCTGGTGCGCCTGATGTTGCATTAGAATTGATTCAAGGAGTGACAAATGCAACAGTAGAGGAGGATCATGAATGGGGACTCGATCATGGTACCTGGTCGGTATTGATCAAGATGTTTCCAAATGCGGATGTGCCAGTTTTACAATTGAGCCTGGATTATAGACAAGGGCCAAAGTACCACTATGCATTGGCGCAGCAATTAGATTTTTTAAGAAAAAGGGGTGTAATGATCGTTGGTAGTGGAAATATCATTCACAACCTGCAAATGGCCAAGTGGCAATCCAACGAGCCTTATGACTGGGCAGTGGACTTTGATCAAAAGGTTAAAGATCTTATAGACAATCAAACGCATGAATTATTGATCAACTATGAACAGTTGGGCACTCCAGCTCGATTATCGATTCCGACCAATGAGCACTATTTGCCCATGTTGTATACACTGGGACTTCAGGGTGATGACGAAAAAATCACATATTTCAATGATCATATTGACATGGGGTCTATGTCGATGAGATCTTTTGTGGTGGGATAAAAAAAGGGCGGGATGAAGCATGCTTCATCCCGCCCTTTTTTGAAATATTATCCTAAACAGATTAATCAATCAATGATCGTAGCTCCAGGTTGTAAGTCTTCTGAACGCCATCTTCTTCCACGACCAGTTCGACATTAGTTCCTGCAATTTTTAATCTCTTCTTCACGTCCGCCATATTGATCATGTCCATGGTCTCACCATCAAGCGAAATCAATTTTGAGTTCAACTTAATGCCCGCTTCAGAGGCAGGGCTATCTTCAAATACCTGATGGATCAGGACATCCTGCTTATCTTCGGATAGCTGAATATCTATACCGCTACAATTGACTCTCATTGGGCGTCCGAAGTTGATGTTCTTTACCAGGTACATCACACTATTCTCATAGTCATAGGTGATATTGTACATGGCGAGTATTTGATTGCCAATGATACCGGACACAGATTTGTGTCCTTGAATTCCTTTGTTAGATGTACTGATACCTATTGGTAGGTCGCTGACTTTTTGTTTTCCGAAAGAAAGCGAAAGCACATGCCCTTCATAGTGCAACGTTTCTTCGTTAGAAATACTCTTTGAAACATAAGAGTAATGCTTACCCGTTTTGTGAATGACGTCCCATTCCTCAGAATAGGGTGTGTTGAAATCCAGCGTAGTACCTGCTCCTGACATCACAAAGAAGGAACCTTCATGTGGCTCATTGTTGTTGAGTACCACATTTCCTTCGACAACCGGGATCATGTTGACCAGCTTAAAGGGAATGGCGTCCCCGTTTCGTTGAACAAGTCCTGGCTCATAAATCTCCATTTGGTTCTGGTTATAGTTGACGCGTACACTGTGGTGCTTCAATAAGTCGTATCCCACGATACCATCAATATTTCGACCAAGACTTATTTCGAGATGATCCAGATCAGTCGCATATACTTTTACGTTTTTATCCATGAGGTGATCACCTTCCTTATCATCTGAATAATCATGAATTTCTAGTGTATTGTGTTTGATGATTGAGCCGGTAACTGACCCCTCATTCAACACGATTCTATGCTGGACCAATTCCAGTTGATCCGCGATATCCTCATCAATGACCGTGATGCCAGCACCAGTGTCAAAAATGACATCTAAGGGCTCTGAGTCATCTACGCTCATTTTGATGAAAATGTGATCACCAAATCGCTCAAAAGGGATCACTGTGATGGGTTCCTGAGCAAAGGCCATAAAGGCTGCTAGGATAGCTGATAGATTTAGGAGTATTCTCATGTGTCTCTAACTATGTCTAATAGAAGATGAAATTAGACATTATTCAGGACACATTGTCAATGGCTGTAAAAACATTGGGCATTTATACAATTAATTCTAGGTATTATTCAATTTGAAGTCATTCATTTGCACGTATGAATCAATCTACTCCAGAACCAATTATATCATTTTGCTGCTCTCAAGCTCTACCTTTTACCTAAGGTGGTTGCATTTGCAATTGTTTTATATGGATCTCAAATGCAGCAAGATGAGCAAGCAACAAGCATTTTGCACTTTTTGAAGATCATCGTTTTGTAGAATACAGGTCTGGCATAACTGAAATTTGGTCTTTATGGCTATTTGTAAAACCTGAACACAAACCTTCGAATTTCGCTAATTTTGAAGAAGGATTTAATCTAACTGAAATGACCGATAAAGCCCCAGAAATCTATCAGCCCAAAAATCATATCCGGATTGTTACAGCGGCCTCTTTGTTTGATGGCCATGATGCGGCTATCAATATCATGCGTAGGATTATTCAATCAACAGGCTGTGAGGTAATCCACCTGGGACATAATCGGGCCGTACAGGAAATTGTTGATTGTGCCATTCAGGAAGATGCACAAGCCATTGCTATTACTTCTTATCAGGGAGGTCATGTAGAGTACTTCAAGTACATGTATGACCTCTTGAGACAAAATGGCGCAAGCCAGATCAAGATATTTGGTGGAGGTGGTGGGACTATTCTGCCTGAAGAAGCCGAAGCACTACATGCTTACGGTATAGCCAGGATATATTCACCTGATGATGGTCGGGGAATGGGACTGCAAGGCATGATCAATGATATGGTAAGTCAATGTGATTTTAGTCTTGGTGAAAAACTCAATGGAGAAATTGAACAACTAAGGAATGCTGATAAGTCAGCTATTGCCAGGATCATCTCTGCTGCCGAAAACTTTCCGGAAAACGCCAAAACGATCCTGGAAGATTTGAGAAAAAATAAGACAAATACCGCACCCGTATTAGGTATAACAGGAACCGGAGGTGCTGGAAAATCTTCGTTGGTAGATGAACTGGTCCGAAGATTTTTAAATGATTTCACTGATAAACGGATCGCGGTAATCTCGGTGGATCCAAGTAAACGCAAAACGGGCGGTGCACTTCTTGGAGATCGCATTCGGATGAATTCAATTTTCAGTGACCGTGTTTACATGCGTTCGCTGGCCACACGGCAATCCAATTTGGCCTTATCTAAATATGTGCAGGACGCAGTAGATGTAGTCAAATCAGCAGGGTATGATCTCATCATTCTCGAAACTTCAGGGATTGGCCAATCTGACACTGAGATTACCGAACATTCAAATGTTTCGCTCTACGTGATGACACCAGAATATGGTGCTGCCTCACAGCTGGAAAAAATCGATATGCTTGATTTTGCTGACATTATTGCACTCAATAAGTTTGATAAACGAGGTGCGCTGGATGCCTTGAGAGATGTCAAGAAGCAATACCAACGCAATCATGGATTATGGGAAACAGATCTGGCAGCATTGCCGGTTTTTGGCACGATTGCCTCCCAGTTCAATGATCCAGGAATGAATGCGCTCTATCGGAAAATTATGGATACTCTGGAAGAAAGGACTGGAGTGGAGCTCCTTTCTCAGCAAGAAACTTCCGATGAGCAATCAGAAAAGGTTTACATCATTCCTCCAAAACGTATTCGCTACTTATCCGAAATTTCAGAAGCGGTAAGAGATTACAATGAGTGCGTGTTCAAACAAAAGAGCATAGCTGATCAGTTGCAGGCACTCACCACAACAGAGTCCATATTAAAAGATCAGCAAGTGGCACTTGACGCCATTGATCAGGCAAAGACTCAATTGTCGTTGGGCCTTGATCCTCATAATCAACAAATCTTAGCTGAATGGCCAGCCAAGCAGGCAAAATATAAAGGAGCGCAGTTCGCATACCAGGTGCGGGGTAAGGAGATCAAGGTTGAAACCAAAACCACGTCATTATCTGGGACACAGGTCGCCAGGGTAATGCTACCAGGGTATTCAGGATGGGGCGATATTTTGAAATGGTCGTTGCAGGAGAATGTCCCGGGAGAGTTTCCTTTTACGTCAGGCGTATTTCCCTTCAAAAGACAAGGAGAGGACCCTACCAGGATGTTTGCCGGAGAGGGTGGGCCAGAGCGGACCAATAAGCGATTTCACTATGTGTCAATGGGGTTGCCTGCTGCCAGATTGTCTACTGCGTTTGACTCGGTAACCCTCTACGGAGAGGATCCGGATCTCAGACCGGATATTTACGGGAAAATTGGAAATTCAGGCGTGAGTATTTGCTCTCTCGATGATGCTAAGAAGCTCTACTCTGGCTTTGATCTGTGCAGTCCTACCACCTCTGTATCCATGACGATCAATGGACCTGCAGCAACCATAGCGGCCTTCTTTATGAACGCCGCGATTGATCAACAGTGTGAGTTGTACATTAAAGAGCATGGCCTGGAAAAGGAAGTTGAGCAGAAAATCAGCGCCATTTATGAGGGAAAAGGAATTGCCAGGCCCATCTATGATGGAGACCTGCCTGAGGGCAATGACGGACTGGGACTCATGCTACTCGGCGTTACTGGTGATCAGGTGTTGCCGCAAGAGGTATATACGAAGCTTAAAGCTCAGGCCCTTTCGCAGGTTCGCGGTACGGTCCAGGCTGACATACTGAAAGAGGATCAGGCGCAGAATACATGTATTTTTTCAACAGAGTTTTCACTTCGATTGATGGGGGACGTGCAGCAGTACTTTATTGATCAACAGGTACGCAATTTTTACTCTGTGTCCATCTCGGGATATCACATTGCGGAGGCTGGCGCCAATCCGATCAGTCAGCTGGCCTTTACCCTTTCCAATGGATTTACCTTTGTCGAGTACTACCTCTCCAGAGGGATGCAAATAGATGATTTTGCCCCCAATTTATCGTTCTTCTTCTCCAATGGTGTTGATCCGGAATACGCTGTAATTGGTCGGGTGGCGAGGAGAATTTGGGCCAAGGCAATGAAGCTCAAATATGGTGGAAACGAACGCTCGCAAAAGCTTAAGTATCACATTCAAACTTCGGGTCGATCCTTGCACGCGCAGGAGATTGATTTCAATGATATCAGGACCACCTTGCAGGCACTTTATGCTATCTACGACAATTGCAATTCGTTGCATACCAATGCTTATGACGAGGCAATCACGACTCCTACAGAAGATTCTGTTCGTCGAGCCATGGCGATTCAGTTGATCATCAACAAAGAGCTCGGACTGGCCAGAAATGAAAACCCGATGCAAGGTTCCTTTATCATCGAGGAATTGACTGATTTGGTGGAAGAAGCGGTAATGGCAGAGTTCGATCGCATTACCGATAGGGGTGGTGTGCTTGGTGCTATGGAGAGCATGTATCAGCGAGGTAAGATTCAGGAAGAAAGTCTGTTTTACGAGACCAAGAAGCACACTGGAGAGCTACCGATCATTGGTGTTAATACTTTCTTGTCATCTAAGGGGTCGCCTACCATTATTCCTAAAGAAGTAATTAGGGCTACTCAAAAGGAGAAGCAATTGCAAATTGATAACCTGGATCTGCAGAAGGAACGGAATCAATCTAAGGCTGAAGAACTGCTGTCGAAACTGAAGGAAGTCGCGCTCAATAATGACAATGTTTTTGCGCAGCTCATGGAGACAACCAAGTACTGCTCACTGGGTCAGATCACACATGCCATGTTTGAGGTCGGAGGCCAATATCGCAGAAATATGTAAACCTCACATGCAAACGTCATTTCCTCATTATCGCATCGGGCATTTTATCAATGAACCGGATAATCCATCAGAGTTTGAGATTACACAATTTCAAGATATGGATGAGCCGGATGTGGACGATGTACACCGGCATACTTTTTATGAAATCCTATGGGTAGATGAAGGGGATAGTCAGCAATGGATTGATCATCAGACCTATGAACTAGGGCCTCAAAGCCTGTTTTTTATTTCGCCCGGTCAGGTACATGAGTTTGAGGCCTGGCAACCTCTTAAGGGGGGCACGATCATGTTTACTGCCGATTTTTTTCTATTGTCTGGTCAGGATAGAAACACATTATTTGAGATGAGTTTTTTGGACAATGTCTATCATCATCCAAAACTGGAGCTTGATCAGGGGCAATACGCGGAAATCAGAAAGACCATAGACTTACTCATCAATGAGGGAGCCCGTAAGGATCGTGACGAAACGATTCTCAGGGCACAATTGCTACTGCTGATGGCACAAATCCAACGAAACCTAGAGCAAAGAGATCCTGTCAATCGACGGTATGTGACTCTTTACAAATTATTTGTAGCGCAATTGGAGCAACAGTTTGCGAAAGGTTTGACCGCAGCTCAATACGCTGCTGAATTGAATATTACGCAACATCACCTCAATAGAGTAGTTAAGCATGTGACCGGTAGATCAACCTCTCAGGTCATTCAGGAACGTGTGGTGTTGGAGGCCAAACGATTGTTGACCTTTACTGATCTTTCTGTAACAGAAGTTGCCGGAACTTTAGGGTATTATGACAGCAGCTATTTTGCCAAGGTCTTCAAGACCAAAGCTGGACAATCTCCACTTACATTTCGCGAAATGTCCGAAAAATACCGAAGATAGTCTTTCCTGCTCTGGTCGGTGGTGACCGATTCATCAAGTTTTGTAAAAAAATAAGATGATGAAAAAACGAACATGGTTAGTAACCGGAGCGTCTAGTGGGCTCGGTAAAGCATTGGTCGAGCAATTGCTGTTGAAGGAGCAACATGTGATTGCGACTTTTCGGGCACAAGAGCAGGTTGATGCATTTAATGAAGGAGTGGTTGAGCAGGGAATGGCATTCAGGATAGACCTGTCAGATCCGATTTCCATTACAAACGGTGTACAGGAGGTATTCACTCAGATCGGGCAAATCGATGTGTTAGTCAACAATGCTGGCTATGGCATGGCAGGTGCTATTGAGGAAACCAGTATGGAAGAGTTCAGAGGTATTATGGAAACCAATTTTTTTGGAACGCTGGCTCTGACCCGAGCACTATTGCCGAAGTTCAGAAAGCAGGGTAATGGCCATATTGTGCAAATCTCCTCACACGGTGGTGTCAAGGCTTTTCCTGGATTCGGAGCATATAACGCTTCTAAGTTTGCATTGGAAGGATTCAGTGAAGCGCTTCAGGGCGAGGTAACACCCATGGGTATTCACCTGACTATTGTAGAGCCCGGTCCTTTTCGCACGGAGTTTGCCGGCACGGGATTCAAATTGGCTGGCGAGCAAATAGCGGCCTATAGCGATACGGCAGGCATCTTTAGAGAGAAAATCAAGTCGGTGGATGGCAAGCAGGAAGGTGATCCATCCAAAGGAGCTCAAGCCATCATCGAGATGGTCAATCAGCCTAATCCGCCATTGCGTTTGCCGCTAGGGAAAATAGCTTTGGATACGATTACTACAAAGGCAGATAGTCTGCTGCAAGATGTACAGCAGGGGAGACAGACAGCAGAGCAAGCTGTTTTTGCATAAACTCGTCCGAATGGCCTAGGCAAACTGTCTAAACCCAAAAGCAAAATGAGTTTAGGAAAAAGACAGTTTAGCAATACCATCAATATCAACGCCACCGAGCAAGAGGTGTGGGAGGTCATTAACGACTCCATGCAAATGCAAGCCTGGGACCTCCAGTCAATCAGGTTGAAATCGTTGAGGGTCAGATTGGGCAAGAGGAGGAGGGTTCCGTTAGAAAAGTGGATGTGACGTTCGGGAAGAAGCATGGATATTTTAAGGAAAGAAGGGTGCGTCATGAGACGAACGAGCGAATCGACTACCAGATCTTCGAGGAAAACATTGGTTTGTTTAAAATGCTCAAGAATGTAGGGTTCAGCATGGAGATCAAATCACTAGCCCAACGTCAGGTAAAGTTGGTGTTTACTTTTTATCAGGATGCCAAAGGATTGGGTCATCTGCTACAACCAGTTATCAAGCGACAACAGCGCCGGGGGAATGTCGCCGGGCTCAATAGCCTAAAGGCCTATATCGAGAAGCGATCGAATCATAACTAGCAACAGTTGGGAGTACGTGCAATGTAAAAGAATGCATAACTTTAGGTATGCGCATCACATTGATACTTCCTTTTTTGACCTGCCTGGCTTGCGCCAATGATCTTCCAGATGAAAACTCCACTGACGACCCATCCACGGAATTTGCGGATGTTGTCGAGGTGGTAGTCAGTGGCGAGCCGGGTGCTTATCAATTTTCGGTAACGCTTGAGAGTCCGGATACAGGCTGTGACCAGTATGCAGACTGGTGGGAGGTAGTATCGTCAGATGGAGCGTTGCTTTATCGCAGGATACTTACTCACAGTCATGTAGAGGAACAGCCTTTTACCCGTTCGGGTAGTCCAGTAGCGATAGCAACTGATCAGGAAGTATGGGTGCGTGCACATATGAAAAATCGCGGCTATGGCGGCATAACCTTTTATGGTAATGCAGTAGACGGATTTGCAAAGCGTGATATGCCAGTTGATTTTGCAACCTCGCTGGGCCAGGAAGCCCCTTTGCCGGATGGCTGTCGCTTTTGATCATGGGTGAGCATAAGCTGCTGTAAAGCAAACTAATTGTAAACCGGTACAAGTATTTACAAATGACAGCAATTGTCTTTAGCGTTGTTTGTCAATTAGTTGGTAGATTGAGGTTGTCCAGTATCTGTCATAGCTGATATTGGATTATTACCAGCAATTCACTTGGACGAAGAATTCCTACCAAATTTTAGTAAATTATAAGTTTCATATCTTACTTGTCCAAACTAACAACTAGATCAACCATGCTCAAACTATTTATTCCATTGGCGTTAGGCCTGTCAATCTCCGTGAGTGCTCAGACATTAGAATTTGGATGGATGGGTGGAAGCGATCTGCTAAATCAACCAGGTATTTATGGAACCAAGGGAATTGCTGACTCTGAAAATATCCCTGGTGCACGACATTACAGCATATCTTGGTTAGATGGTAATAATATTTTTTGGCTATATGGAGGAGAGGGGATGGATCGTGATGGCAATTTTGGAGCATTAAGCGACCTTTGGAGGTATGATCCTAATTCGGACTTATGGACCTGGGTGAGTGGGAGTGATTTAATTGGAGAAAACAGCGTCTATGGTGAATTGGGAGTATCAAGTCCAGATAATACACCTGGCGAGAGAGATAATGCAACCGGGTGGACAGATAAAAACGGTGATGTTTGGCTATTTGGAGGAGGTAGTCTTAGGAACGATCTCTGGAAATATGATGTCGAATCGAATGAATGGACCTGGATTGCAGGATCAAAAGAGAGTTATCAAATCCCAATCCACGGTACTAAAGGCGTGGCTGACGCAAACAATGCTCCGGGTGGTAGATCGCGCGGTGTTTCCTGGGTAGATTCCGACGGTAAATTTTGGATTTTTGGTGGAGAAGGGATTGATAATAATGGAGATCAAGGGCTGGTCAACGATTTATGGCAATTCGATCCTTCAAATAAAGAATGGACATGGATGACTGGAAGTAAAACAATAAATCAATCTGGAATATATGGAGAGTTAGGTATTGGTAATGCTGAAAATGTGCCTGGTGCTAGGGCTAGATTAGTATCATGGACTGATTTAGGTGGTAATTTTTGGCTTTTTGGCGGTCATGGACAACCAATAGAAAACCTATACAGCAACATCTATAATGATATGTGGAAGTTTAGTCCAGATAATAATGAATGGACATGGGTGAATGGTGATACCATCACCTACTATAATGCAAAATTAGAAGGTCAGCCAAGTGTACCGGAAGGATCCTTTGGAACACAAACCGTTTTCCATTCGACTAATGCCCCTCCAGCTAGAGAATTCGGTTATTCTTGGTCAGATAAGTACGGTAAATTTTGGTTGTTTGGTGGTTGGACCAGGAACGATCTATGGTTATTTGATCCAGCAATTTCTTTATGGACATGGATGGGAGGAGAAAAGAATACTAATGCAACAAATCAATATGGAGAATTAGGAAATACAAACTTAGAAAATGCCCCTGGAGCAAGATCCGGACCTGTTGGGTGGGTTGATCAAAACAACGACTTATGGTTATTTGGAGGAGAAGAATATGCTCCTGACAATCCAAAATTGCACAATGACTTATGGTTCATCGATGCTAAAATTCCTCAGTCAATTACTTTTGATTCAATTCCTGATCAGATTTTCGATAGCCTTAGCTTATCTCTAAGTGCCACTACTACTTCCGACCTAATTGTGATTTATCAATTAAATGAAGGAGATGTATTAATCAATGATAATGAGTTGGTATTTAATGGACCTGGAAAGGTTAGTATTACAGCTAGCCAACCAGGTGATGACCATTTTCTGTCATCGGATAGTATTACAAGGATATTTTGCATTAACCCTTCTATTCCTACAATAACATTAAATCCTCTTGCCTCCCTTGTTTCAAGTAGTCCTTCAGGAAATCAGTGGTATAAAGACGATAAGATAATT
Source organism: Cyclobacteriaceae bacterium (assembly GCA_049115695.1). Lineage (GTDB taxonomy): Bacteria > Bacteroidota > Bacteroidia > Cytophagales > Cyclobacteriaceae > JAGDZR01. The sequence goes on from JAGDZR010000017.1 coordinate 33,431, forward strand.
ACAGGAGCTACTTCCCAGACACTTGAATTGTCAAAACCCGGAAACTACTACGTCGAAGTTACATTCGGAGATTGCACCAATCGATCTGAAATATTCACTGTTGTGGTAGCAGGAATTAATAAAGGTTTTGAACCAGTTCGTGCATATCCAAATCCGGTCAACGATCATTTGACTTTTAGAATCGAAAAAGCTGACCATTATGCTCAACTACAAGTAATTGACATGACCGGAAAAACCTTTATTAGAAAATTGATTAACAATTGGTCGGAGAATGAATTTCAGATCGATGTACGACAACTAAAGGCCGGTGTATATACTTATTACCTAAGTTATCAATCCCATGTGCTGCAAGGTAAATTCGTGAAACTTTAAAATGCATAAAATAGCTGGTAACATATGCTATGGATGCATGTGGCACCATTTCGATCTGCCGACCTTTGGCTTCACCAGTCATTCACCCTCGGCTCTTGAGACTCTTATGATCTGTTGAGTAGCGTGAGGTGGAAATTGGCTGATTGATTCAGTTATTTCTCATAGTCGGCTTTATGGCTTAGCCTCGGGTTCATTATCTTTATCCTCAATCTGGAGACTGGTGGCCACACAAGCACCATAGCTAGACATTAGCCTCAATAAAAACTCAAATGAAAAAATATACCTTATTAACATTAACAATTGGATTAATCTTTGCTTTCTTTCAAGATATAGCCGCACAATCGAGTGCATTTGAAGCAGAAATTATTGATACCGTTTATTCAGATTTATTTGAAGAAGAGCGAGAGTTTTGGGTTAAACTCCCTGAGAATTATAACCCAAATAGTAGTGTAAAATATCCTGTTGTTTATTTGTTAGATGGATTTTCTTTGAAAGAAAATTTAGAAGCGGTTTATGACAATTATTGGGGGCATTATTTGCCTCATATGATTCTAATTGGAATTTCTAACAAAACTAACAGGATACGGGACTTAACTACTTCTCAGATTAAAATGCGGCGTGGGCAGGCAATGGATAAAGATACTGGCGGTGCTGAAAACTTTACCCAATTTATTGAAAAAGAACTAATCCCATACATTGACGACAAGTACCCTACTACGCCTTACCGTACATTAATTGGCCATTCATATGCAGGACTGTTTACGATAAATATGCTGATTAATCATAAACATTTGTTTGAAAATTATATTGCTATAGATCCAAGTATCGAATGGGATAATCAAAAATTATTGGAGGAAGCCAAGCAAAAACTGATTTCAGATAATTATGAAGGTAAATCACTTTTCATTTCTTTAGCAGCAGAACAGCTACATATGTGGGATGAAGACATAACCATGGAGAATATTATGGACGACTCTTCAGAATTCTCTTTGTTTGCACGTTCAATCATTGACTTTTCAACTTTTGCGACCTCTCAAAAACAGAGTGGATTAAATTTCTCATGGAAGGTGTACAATGAAGATTTACATGGTACCGTTCCGCTCCCAACGATGAGAGATGGGCTGATTTTTCTTTTTAAATGGTACCAGTTTAAATCTCCGCAAAAATACAATAACCCTGAAACGAAAGTAGAAGAACTGGTTGAGCTATTGGAAAAACAAGAAGAAATCTATTCAATGCATTTCGGTTATCCCTTCCCTCCAATGATTGAGGAAATGTTTAGTGGCTATGGTTATATGAATTTAGAAATGGGGCAACCTGAAAAGGCATTTATGTTTTTCAAATCGAATATTGAATATTATCCCAAAAGCGCAAGCGCCCATGATTCAATGGCTGATTATTATGAGACTAAGAATGACTATGCCAATGCTTTAAAATATGTAACTAAGGCATTTGAATTAAGTGGAGAAAATATGTATAAAGACAGAATGAAAGAACTTGAAACAAAGAACTGAGACTAACAAAAACTAAAACAACCATGCCTTCAGTTGATGGGACAGGAGAGTTGGTTGCAGTCTGTCATCTTGCGTCCGTTGGACGCCTGGGGGGCTTTTAACGGCGGAGAGTAACAACGAAGCAACTCATGATAACACTTTATAAACTTTCATTTAGCTTTAGCTCAGTTAACTATTATTTTTTGCCGACGGAAACTGAGTTAGGGGTTGGGTAGAGCAGCGAAACGAAGTTTATGTCGGCATTACCAGCAATAACTAAATAGCCTATGAACGTAAATCGACAGCAGCTATTCGATTTCATTTTAAGAATTCTTGCTTCGGTCTTGACTCTGGTGGGCGCTTTCGATCTCTTTCTGAAACTCATCGAAGTACTTGAGACCAAAACTGGTTTTGAATTTTCCTACTGGGATGCTGTAGCAACGATCTATAAAATTTTGATCTATACCGGCTTTGCACTGGGGATTCTTTGGTCGATTTATATCGACAGAAAAGAGGAGTTGTCAGCTTCAATCCAGAATTACAGCCAAATATTCATAAGAATATGGCTTGCATTCCTGATTTCGACCTATGGATTCGCTAAAATCCTAAAAACGCAATTTCAAGTTCCGGAACATATAAAAGACATTCCAATGTCAGCGCAACATCCATTCAATCTGACTTGGTACTACTTTGGCTTTTCTCGGGAGTACGCACTGATTTTGGCAATGGTTGAAATCGGGGGCTCGTTACTTCTTCTTTTTAGAAAAACAAGACTACTTGGAGCAGCACTGTTGTTCCCTGCAATGCTCAATATCGTTTTCATTAACAAGTATTACTACATTAACCCTTGGTCATATTTTGCCTCCATTCTCTTTACACTTGGAACATTATATCTCTTGCTTATTGACTATGATAAACTCAAGAACTGCTTTCTTGATTTTGGTTTATTATCCAGAATAACCTTTACACATATCTGGAAAGGACTATTGAAAGCTATGGTAATAGCTGCCTCATTTGGGTTAATCTGTATGTACGCAAACGACTCGCAACCAAACAAGACTTTCTTAAAAGGTGTCTGGTCTGTCGAGTCCATGGAAATGGAAGGAGATTCCGTCATTTATCCAAACAACCGAGATTCCGTTTTGACAAAACTATATTTCGAATATGCCAGTCCTGGAAGAACAATCTTGGAATTCAATCATCATTTCAACCGAAAACAGGTCAACTACAGACTTAGTCAAATCTGGATAGCCTAACTATACTGACAGAAGGGAAACCTCTTCATTTGCGAGTTAACCAAATTGATTCAAAGACATTGATGCTTGAAGGCATGCAAGGTTCAGATTCCATTAAATTGAGATTAAGAAAGGACCGAGAAACCTCCAGATAGTAATGAAAATAACCAAATCTGATTGGATCAATCATAGCATCGCCTTTTTGGGTATGATCATTGGAATTTTGATTGCCTTGCAATTGGACGACTGGAGAGAAAAGCAAGAACTTCAAGAAAGAATTGAAATAGCGATTTCCAATGTTGGCCATGAGCTTGATGCTAACAGGCAAGGATTGGAAGGAATCATCGGATCAAACAAAATGTTTATTGACATTTTGGAATTCATAGTTGAGCATGAGATTGCTGATGGTATTATCCAATTCAATAGCGAGGAAAATTGGTTGTCGTCCAAGCAATTGGAGTTTGTAGAGTTTTCTGAAATTGATAGCACAGGAAGTAAAATTCGAGCGAAGGTTGATGTCAATTTCAATCTGTTTCTAACATTTAGGATTCAAAGTCACAATTGGGAAGGCTTAAAGTATTCGGGTTATTTGTCGTTAAGCAATCAAGAGGATTTGAATGAATATATTTTGATCTACGATCTACTTAACACAGATTTTGGAGATCTTGATATCCTGCAACTTTCTAAAAGGATTGAAGCAGCCGATACAAACGAAAAAACGCTAAACGTTCTAAAGGAGAATGTTAAACCCTATGAGGTCAAATTAAATTACCTTAATAACTTCCTAGATAAAAAACAGGCGGGTAACAAGCGCTGATCAGGCATGTGCCATGGTGCTTTCTGCAAGCTCCTGAGTAAACAAATCGCTCCACTACCCATTCTAAAATTTCATCTCCTGATCAGCTTTCTTTTTCTGGAGTTTCATTTTGTGAACGCAGTGCTTCGCAGATACTGTTGTGGGGGTTGGGCAGTTACGCTACCTTAGTGAGGTCTATAAGCTGGAGGGCACAGCGCCTGATAGCTGAATTCCAGGGGTTAAACAATACTGCTATCAAAAATGCTAGTCAAAATTGTTCTTGTATCAGTCGTATTCATTACTGTTATATTTGAAACTCAAGCACAAACCGATCAAGAAACTGACTTACCTAAAAATAATATTGGTCTAAGCATTGCAGGCCAAGGATCATGGTATGCTTTAAATTATGAGAGGCTTTATCGACTTAAAAACAGTGATTTTGTGAGTGCTGGTATTGGAATTGGTAAGGCAGAGGAAGATAAATGGTGTATGGGTCCGTGTTAGAGAGCTTCAGGCAGATCTTATTCACAACGTTTATCCTATAATATTGGAAGAAGGCGGCACTTTTTTGAGGTTGGACTCGCTGGAGCTGTGTTATTAGTTTCTGGAGATTCAGGAAATCCAAACTATGGCTCAGAAGACTCAGGGTATTACTTATTTCCGGGTATTGGATATCGATTTCAATCTATTAAAAAAGGTAAGGTCTATTTTAAGCCTATGTTTATTTGTCAAGTAAAGTCCCAGAATATCTTTCGTTTTTCCCCTTTGAAGCAGAAATGGGTATATCTTTCTAATTAGGAGTAAATGGGAATAAATACTGTTTACATGGATACTAAAATGCATGTGCTAATTCAAGAGTTTGAAAGGACAATGCAAACCAGAAACTTCAGAGTTTCTAGCTACCGGCGCGCATACTCATTCTTGCTGAGCGTTGTGCTCATTAACCTTAGATTATATCAGACTATCTATTACCATCCAAAATATCGATGGGATTCAATGTTGCCGCTTTCCAGCTTTTGTCTAATACCGTGAGGAGTGAGATGAAAGAAATTACGGTCAAAGGTAAAAGGAAAATGGTAACGTCAATATCGATGCGGCGCACATAATTTTCCAACCAGTAGCGTCCTCCGAAATAAGTAATTGGAGCAGCCAGTAATCCTCCCAATAGGACCAACCTGGCAAAATCTGTTAATAATCCGGTTAAGATCTGAACGGAACTAGCGCCATGAATTTTGCGAATTCCTACTTCCCGGCTTTTCCTTTTAGTAACAAAGTAAGACAAACCAAAGAGCCCAATCACTGCTACCAGTACGGATACGCCACCAAAAAAAACGAAAAGTGCCAATACCTCCTCTTCCGCCTCTCCTGAAGCTTCCTGTTCTCTTCTCAAAAGAAAGAAAAAGGGGAATCTCGTCGAGATTATGTATTCTGTCTTTTCTAGAAACTGATCCAGTCTATCTCCTCCTCTACCTTGATAGTTGAGCACAAGGTCTATATAGGTAAGGTATCGAAAACCGGATACAAACGCTCGTTCAACCTCGCCTTGTTTTGACTGAAAGATCCCAATCGTTTCATAACTACCACCTTCTATTTGCCACACCTTGATGCTGTCATCATATCCAAATCGAGCTTGGGCAATGGCAGAATCCAAAATGACCTGCCCCGGATTCTGCCCAAAAACAGGGTTAAAAATTTCCCCCTTAATTCGATTTTTGGATTCTGTCCAATAATCAGGATCGACCACCGTCAAATACCCTTGCGTGCTATCGTTGAGCGTTATCTTTTGTTCGCTTTTAATATTGCCTTTATGCATATTTGAGAAAGAATAATTTACCACTGTACCAAAAGTGACCATTTCGTCCAGAAACCCAACCGCTATTTGGGTAAACCGAGGATTAGCTCCTGATAAGCCAGGGAAAACACCTGTGATGCGGACCTCTCCTTTGGGGTGAGTATCAATCAATTGTAACTGTCGATAGATAATCAAGGAGGCAGATAGGAAAACAATAGATGTGACAATTTGAAAAACTAACAAGGCTCGCACTACATTACCTGCATGGCCGAAAGCCTGCGTTCTTAACAAACTTCCTGCCCCTTTGAGGGCTGAAACAATTTCTATTCTACTTAAAAAAAAGAATGGGTAAATCGCTGACAGCATTGTATTGGTGATGATTGTGATGGCCTGAAGTAAAACCAATCTTGTCCACTGTATTTGATCCAGAGGTGGATAGGTCAGCATATTATGCCGATTTACCATATATACGCAAAATATGAACGAACCAAGTCCCACCAGTGTAGCGATCAAGTTGATGGAAAGGAGCTCACCTCCTAGTCTCAGCGTCAAATTGCCTATTGATGCCCCATGTAACTTCCGAATCCCAATATCTTTGCATCGGTCCACAAAATGGATAATCGTGCTATTGACATAATTAGTGACGGTAATCAACAAGATAATGATGGCAACTATCGAAAGCAAAAGCAACAGGTTACTATTTGCGACAGGTTCAGCCTCATTAGAAACACCTTGAGCGGTATGAGTAGCAGAGGCAGGTCGCAAATAGAGCGTATCAAGTGGAACGGCTGAATCGATATCAACTCCTGACACATAAGTATATCCACTCATGATGCCTCCTCCCGAACCGGGTGTAGCCATTGCGATAAGAGCATCAAAGTCCATGTGGGTATTATCCTTACGATCAGCAAAAATCCCTATAAGGTGATACGGATGTTGGATTGATCCTCTACCTTGCCTAAACTCAGTGCCTAAGGATTTAGTTTTCCAGTCTGGTCCGAAAAGCTCTAGGGCAGCTTTTTGAGAAATCATCAGTGAACCCGATGCTCCAAAGTCTTCTGAGCGTCCAACCAAGAGTTCTAAATTGAAAAAATCTATCACTTCAGGATCTGCATAATATGCTCTTTTGAAATATGCCGGGTGATTTGATGAGTCGGACAAGTACCTGAGTGTAGCTGATTTGTATTCTGAAAATGGAATGAGTCTTGCGAAGGCTTGTATGCTGGTTATCTGTTCAACCAGGTTTGGTCCAATTTGGGATGATGTATAAGCATCCAAAGAACCTGGATTGTCATCTGCTCTCTTTTCAACCCGAAAAACATCGTCCATGTGATGATCATAGCTCATCTCATAGAGTAGCAGGTTAGTAACAAATAAAGCGGAGGCAATGCCAATGGAAAGGGCTGTTATGTTGGTAATAGAGCCTCGGGGGTTCTTGATAATGGCTCGATAAGATGTTAGTAGCAGATCTAGTCCCACAAAATAGGGTTCACAATAGTTGTGCCACCCTTGCTAACGATCTATTGGGTTGATTTTTGTAACATTTTCAGTAACCCGGTTGTTCAGAAATGGACATGAATTGCCGAATGTGAACAGAATGGAATTGAGCATAACAATCATTAAGCTCAATGAGCAAACTGAGCTATAAGCAAAATTCGGTGTAAAACCGTAACTTTAAAATCAACTTAAAAAGATATGCTCACTGAGCTTATCCAGACGTTGGCGGTAATTAGCCTAACTGACATTCATTGAATTTCACTAACTTACTCGTTCTCATTGAGAGTTCTTTTTCAACAAAGTGGTTAATGTCAAAGAATTGCTGTCTGAGCATTTGCTTTTGAACCTTTAACCCACGAGGAATGAAAAAAACATCCAATCTCGAAAACTACCTTTTTGCATCTTTGTTGTTGATCTTGTTGGCTTGTAATAAGGAGGACTCACCAGAACCTCCGCCCACTCCTCCCACCAATCTAGCATCGTCAATAACTTCATCCAGTCAAATTGACCTTTCCTGGACAGATAACTCTGAAAATGAAACAGGATTTACAATTGAAAGAAAATTAGGGTCAGAAAGTTATACCGTTATTACCACAACCGAAGCTAATAAAAATTCATATTCTGATAATAATCTGGAGGAATTTACTAATTACTCGTATCGGATATTTGCTATTAATGCAGCTCATGAAATCGGTGAGTATTCTAACGAAGTAACGGCTAGAACATTTGGCAAAGCTATTCTTGAAACAAGTGAGGTATCTAATATTACACCTTTCGCAGCTATTGTTAATAGCAACATATCAGATGAAAAAGGATCATCTGTGACCTCAAGAGGTGTTGTTTGGAGTACCTCTACTAATCCAACGATTGAACTCGAAACAAAAACAGAAAATGGTTCAGGTTCTGGAAATTTCTCTAGTGAACTTTCTGGACTGAATTGGGAAACTGAATATTATATCAGAGCTTATGCTACAAATAGTGCAGGAACTGCATACGGAACTGAAATAACATTCAACACAGAACAAATTTCCATCATTACTTCTCCTATATCAAACATTGATTATCATTCTGCAACAAGTGGTGGAATGATTGATGGAGAAGGAGGTTCTTCAATTGTTACAAGGGGTTTAGTATGGGGTACAGATCCCGAAGCTACCGTGAATCTCTCTACAAAAACTGAAGACAGTACGGGAACTGGTGTTTTTGTTAGCTCAATTGAAAGTCTACTTCCAAACACAACCTATTACGCTAGAGCATATGCCAGCAATAATGAAACAACCTCATATGGACCTCAAATTAGTTTTATCACTGATAATGAAATTAAGGATATTGAAGGAAATACATACTCAATTGTGGCAATTGGATCACAAATATGGATGGCTGAAAATTTAAGGACAATGAAATATAATGATGGGACAGAAATTCCTGAAATAACCGATAACACAGTATGGGCAAACTTGACAACTGCTGGATTTAGCTGGTATGATAATGATGAAGCACAATTCAAACATCCATATGGAGCAATGTACAATTGGTATGCAAACGACACTGGTAAGTTGTGTCCAGAAGGGTGGCATATCCCTACTGTATCTGAATGGGATATTTTGATTAATTTCCTTGGCGGATTGACTGTTGCTGGTGGCAAGATAAAAGACGCTGGCCTGGATTACTGGGATGATCCAAATACAGGAGCTTCAAACGAAAGTGGCTTTACAGCATTAGGGGCTGGATACAGATCATCAGATGGATCATTTGTCCTTATTCGACGAGAAACTAATATTCATGTAGCTGCTCCTTCCAGTACAATGTTATCTGTAATTGGGCTTACACATCAAATGGAAAATATAACATTCTCCACTGTGCCAAGTAAAAATTCTGATATATCCAACACTAATCCGTTAGAAAACTATGGATATGTTGTTAGATGTATTAGTAATTGATTCACAAATGAGAAACTGTAATTTGAGCCTAACCAACTATCGCCAACAAATGATAAGCTCAATGAGCAACTAAGCTATGAGAATATTTCTGTGCGAAACACTCATTTCAAATAAATTAGAAAAGATATACGCACTGAGCTTATCCAGACGTTATCTATGAATTGCAGCAATCTGCTGTTGAATGGATACCCGAAAGTCGCATGGCTTTACTAATGGAACTTCTTGAGATTAATGATTTAGTAGACCTGGACTTATGAAGTTTGTATTCAGCTTTAGCTCAGTTAACTATTATTTTTTGCCGATGGAAACCGAGTTAGGGGTTGGGTAGAGCAGCGAAACGAAGTTTATGTCGGCATTATAGAGCATTGGCTAATAAAATAAATTTAAAAATCATCTAACTTAAGATGACCATGAATTTAACATCAGCAGGAATTAGATTTAGAAAACTTTATTATTCTAAGCTGTTCCCCGCAATTCTTGGTTTTATTTCTGGCTTTTCAGTATTCTACTTTCTGTATTTATTCGGAGCGTACGGTATCCAAAAAGGATTATCATATTCAGGCCATTCGCATCTTTTTCGAAGTATCAGTTTTGGGCTATTAACCTTTGTGTATCTGACTGCTTTTGAAGTCTGGCTCAAGCCAAAATTGAATGTTACCCGGTTTGGTCCTTCAATTCTCTGGTACCTAAGTTTGGTGCTTTTAGGAAGTCAACTCATATTTCTATTATTCAACTTCTTCTGGAATTGGCAAGAATGGAACCTAGAGGCCTACGGGCTGATTCTGAAGGAATTTCCTTTAATGATGGTATTGCCTCTCTCCTTTTATTTGGTACTTAAAAAAATTTCAGCTCACCAAAAACCAAACACCCCCTACATCACCTTTCAATCTGAAAATGGGAAAGACCAATTAAGGATTAACCCACAGGACATTCTCTGTGCGAGCTCTTCGGAAAACTACATCACAATTTTATACACATCAGGCGGACAGAACAAAGAGCACCTCATCCGCAAGCCACTCAAAGTCTTGGAACAAGAACTGAAAGCTTACCCTGAAATAGCAAGAACACATAGAAGTTATCTGGTCAATAACCGCAACATACAGGCAGTGAAGCAACTCAAAGGTAAAGTTTTACTTGAGGTTAATGGAACCAGTATACCCGTGTCAAAACAATATCAGCATCAGTTTCTCAAGGGGTGATTTTTTTCGTCACATATAGGCGCTTTTTATCCCTAAATGGTCTTTTCACTTACTAAATCGGGTTTTTATCCTTCACTTTTGCTGAAAAGTAAAACCCGATGAAAAAGCTGTTCTTACTATTTTGTGCATATGGAATCACCATCCTTATTGGATGTCAACCAAAAGAAAACCGTCTGCCTGATGGTAAAGCTTCAGTCTTTACCCAACGGATTGACTCACTTTTTAGAAGCCATTTTGACCAAGACCTATTTCATGGTGGCGTGGTAATCACTCACTATGGGGAGACGGTCTATGAAAACTATTTGGGTCTGGCCGATAGAAGTTGGGGTATTCCCTTCGATAAAGAAGTAAAGCTCGATATCGCTTCCATAAATAAATCTATGATTGCGGCTTTAGCTTTAAAAGCGGTGGAAGAAAGGCGACTAAAGCTTGATGATCAATTGGTGGAGTTACTTTCCGGATTTCCCTATCAAGGTCATTTTCACCCGGACATCACCTTGCACCACCTGCTGAGTCATAGTGCGGGCTTAGCCGATTATGACGGAGTAGCCGAAGCTTTACGGCAGGATAATTACCTGAAATTCAAACGCTCGAGATTTACGGATGCAGCGTATGTTGATTTCATCAGCCAGCTTGCACCGGTTGGTGAACCGGGAAAGCAATTTCATTACAGCAATTTCGCCTATCATCTAGTGGCGATCATCATTGCCGACACCTATTCCAAACCTTTTGCCAAAGTGCTAAAAGAAAAACTCACGGTTCCTTTAGGTCTGAATAACACCATATCAGAGGGACTCAATGAAAGTGTGATCCCTAAATTGGCGCAAGCTTATACCTACCAAGCGTCTACGGGGCAATGGCTGGAAAACCCATTCATAGACCTGAGCCTCAGCAGGAGGATATTCTCTACCGCTGCTGACCTAAACCGATGGGCGAAAGTAATGGACAACCCCGGTTGGTTGACGGAAAAATCTTTGAAGCGGATGAAGCAAAATCACCTAGCCAAAATCAGCGAAGAATTTACTTATGGCTATGGCTGGGTCATTCTTGATGAAGAAAACAAAAGTGCGATGGGCGATTTAGGTATTGACAGTCCTTACATCATTCACGGAGGCAGTACTGACGGCTATAAATCTATGCTAATTAATATCAATAATGGTGAGTTTGTAATCAGCTTCTTGAGTAATGTGGGAAACCAAACTAACGAAATGCAACTCGCTCAAAAAATTATCAGAATTTTAATTAAATAAACAATGAAGAAAGAATTAAACATCCTGGTTGTAATTGCCTTGACACTTGTTTCTTTTACTACTTATGCCCAAAAAGAAAAGATGATAGGCCTTTGGGAAGTGGGAAAAGTAGCAGTTGGAAAAGAAAACATGACGCCAGTGGCAAAATGGTTCAGAATAAACGCTGACGGCACCTATCAAGCCGGAAACGGATGGCTGCAAAATGGAAGTGGCAATTGGAAATATGATAAACAGAATAATCTTTACACCGCCACAGATCCATTAGATGTGGCGGACGAATTCGGAGGCTTTACCGTATCGTTTGATGGAACAAAAATGCTGTGGGAAAGAGAGGAAGAAGGGATGCCCGTGATCGTAAATTTAATGCCTATTGAAAAGCTTCCTATGTCGCCGGCAGACTACCTTAAGGGAATTTGGGATTTAGTGGATATCACTGAAAGTGAATCATCAATTTTAGAGGATTTTGATAAAGAGTATAAACACAAACTGTTCATTCGGTGGGATAGGGTATACATCAATTTTACTACAGAAGGAAAAAAACTGACCGGCTATTGGCATATCAACGGACATAGACCGGAAATCACCTTACTCCCTCACCAGGAGGATGGAAACGCAGAAAGCTGGAGTGTAGAGGTCAATGAAAAAGAACTATTGATGACAGGAATATCGGAGAGTAATCGAACCATACAGCGAAAATATGTAAGACGGAATACATTTTAAATTCTTGATTACACCAATTTTAATGAATAAAGAAAACGCTCTACAACATGGTATATAAGCAATATCGGTTTAGGTGCAAACTTGAATCGCTTTTTGTTTTTATTGAGTAACTTTCTCGCTATAAAGAAGTGGTCGTCAATCAGCCACAGCTCATATATTAACCGTTATATATGAATTATGGCAATCTATTTGTAGCATTGGATAAAAAGTCTGCGAATCAATGACAGGACTCCTCAAGGACCTAAAAACCCTCTAAATGCCTTTGTCGACCTTGCCATTTTTCTATCGGTTATGTTCATTGTGAGAGAAATCCGAATTGACAGCCTTGGTTTTTGGGGTTACTCATTATTTAAATCATTCGCCACCGTTGGTGTGGCGACCCTCTTGCTCTACTATCGAAAACAATCGTGGAAGGATCTCGGCTTTCATGAATCATGGGCAGTAAAAGCTTAACTTTCATAATTGCAATACTCATCCTTGTTGCATGTAATGAAGACGAACCCAGAGTTGAAGAAGGTGTGTCATTGTATTCATTTAGTTGGGTCGTTATTTCTCACTTAATAAAGGGCTAAACCTGTCCTAATAATTGGTGGACCATCATGGACATGCATTGGAAAAATCAATTATGAATATTAACCATAGCCATTTTTCTGGACTTAGGATCAAAAAAACACCGCATTGAGGGCACTGTTGGTTGGGTTGCTCAGTTTGACTAAATTGGTACCAGATAGGAGGATATACCCACTCATCATTGCTAAATGAAACAATTACTATATAAGCCCAAATCTCTAAAGGTACGTCAGGTAGTGGAATGCATGGGGTATGTTGAACTTTCTGAGCACGATTCAACCGATGGTTGGTTTGGTCTTTGCCCAAATGGTACCAGTAATTTGACGATTTCATTAAGCGATCAAGACCAGATTTGTTATCATAATAATAAAGGTAAATTGCTGCTGTATTCTTCTTGCACCTCTCCCGTGGCTTTGAAAAGAACTAAATCACTGAAGTTCATTAATATTCAGTTCAAGCCTTTTGGTATGTACTGCATCAAAGGAATTCCAATGCATGAACTGCAGAATACTTCGATGACATTAGATATGTTTATCTCCTCAAGTTGGGTAGAAGAACTTCTTGATCGACTCTACACAGCACCGAACTTACTTGCCAGGTTTGTTGAAGTAGAAAAATTCTTATTCAATATTATTAACCCAGACCTTTGGGATGAAAGAATGCCTCATGCGGTTGCTTTGATTAAAAAATTGGATACTACGAATATTGATGAATTAAGTAGTGCCGTTTGCCTATCCAGTCGTAGGTTTAGAGAGCTTTTCAGTACTCATACCGGGTTTTCTCCGGGTTTTTACAAAAAGACTGTGAGATTCAATAAGGCTTCAGTGCTAATGGCAAATCATTCGGGGCTGTCATTAACTGAAATAGCGCTTGCTAACTATTATTACGACCAATCACATTTCATAAAAGATTTTAAATTCTTTGCAGGCATCACCCCTTCTCAATATCTCAAACAAACGGCCAAAACCTCCGATTTTTACAATTTCGACCTTTTGGATCTAAATACTTTTGCTTCCACGACCTAAGACAAATCATGGGATTCCCATGGTGTCTCGAGGTATTATACTAACCTCATAAATGAACCAAAATGGGAATATTCTGGAAGAAATTTTTTACTTGCTTGTTGGTGTTCTTAGTTTCAGCGTTGCTGACGGCTTTTTCTATTGTCATTAGCGTTGGCATAGTTGGCCTGCCTGAAGAACTCATTTATTTGACAACCTTTATATCCATCAGTCTCGTCACTTATTTTGCGCTAAGAAAAACCGTAAACCTGCTGAGCCCTGGCAGCATTTTAATGGTAATCCTTTTGGCATGGCTCGCGCTTTACTTCCCAAAAGCTATTAAATCATCTTTGAATTTCACGTTGACGAACATTCCATTTTTCATTACTTTTTTAATAGCCATGGCTAGTGGATATATCCACTTTAAACGGTCTTCGTTGAAATTACCTCTACTGATGGGGGTTGTACCATTAGTGCTAACCCTTTGGCTTGGATCAATATGGAGCAACATAGTAGTATATGGATCAGCAGATGGATCAGTCCAGCTTATAGAGGCACCTGAATTTAGTATTGTTGACAAAGCAGGAAGTCTTGTGAGTAATGAATCAACTGAAGGGAAAATTGTTCTCCTGGACTTCTGGTTCATCAGTTGTCCCCCCTGCTGGGTTAAGTTTCCAGAATTGCAGCGGGTTTATGATATGTATAAAACTGATGATCGTATTGAAATCTATGCTGTAAATCGACCAATGAAAAGAGATAAGCCCAATGAGTTGTACGCTTCAATTGAAGACAAAAAATACACCTTTCCTGTCCTTAAAGGCTCAGATGAATTGATGAAGACCTTTAATATTGACTATTATCCTACTGTACTTATTATCAACAAGGATGGCCAAATTGTTTTTAAGGGAGCTATTGAGCAAGCTGAAACATTTATTAAAAGTCTAATAAAACAATGAATTTAACTGTTCTCTTAGCACTAAATGACGCAATCTGATTTGTTTGAAGTATCCAATTGACGCCCAAGAACCTCCATATTTATTTTGAAGTGAACCCAAATGAGTTTACGCTGATAGATTGAGTTGCCATGAGATATACCGTATTTATCTTCACACCATCCAGATTTTTTACCAAAGCCGTAATTTTCTGAGCCGTAATCCTCCAACTGGGACCATTACCTGACCTCCATTTGAGGAAAGCCCTTCGAATAAAGTATGAATCTCATTTTCTGAGTCACATTCAACGAACACTGATACCCCTGGGGTAAAAGACCAGGCATGATCGAAATTACTTTCAGAAACTATGTATTCCGTTTAATGTAAATATTCCAAATTTGATGAGGTCTGGCGTTCCTCCTGCTTCTCCTTCTCTGTATTTTATGATATGCTCAACCTCAGAATTCGGGAAGATAGAAGTGTAAAAATTTATGGCTTCCTGAGCCTTTCCACATTGTTCACCAACAAAGATTAGAAATGTTGCTGTTTTTATTTTTTTGAGCCTTAGTTTATATTCTAAATTAATCGATTAGATCCTGCCACTTTCTGGAAAGAGCACTTTTTGGAATTGAGTAAAGAGTTTGTCGGGGTGGTGTACGGGGTTTACCTTTAATCACTCACCATTTAACTGATCGATATCGATGATAAAATCAACTTATTTCAACTTCTGAAAAATGATAAAGGCCAATAAATGATCGCACAGAGGATAATTGTCATAATACTAGTACTTGTTTCAACGCATGTGTTGGCTCAAAGGAAGAGGGTTAGAGATTATGGCATTGAGATAGGAGTGTTAAACCCGGGTAAACTCAATTCCATTACAGATGTTGACGGGGTAATGGTTGGACATGCGACAGTTATAGAAGGAGATAGTATTAGGACAGGAGTTACCGCCATATTACCGCATGCTGGCAATCTGTTTCAATTAAAAGTCCCGGCAGCAATTCATTTAGGTAATGGTTTTGGAAAACTGGCTGGTTATAGTCAGGTTAAAGAACTAGGTAATATTGAAACCCCGATAATTTTGACGAATACCTTAAGTGTGCCAGCAGCCTCCAATGCGCTTATTACTTATACGCTAGAACAAAAAGAGAATGAAAATGTGCGCTCTGTTAATTCAGTTGTTGGAGAAACTAACGATGGTTGGTTGAATGATATCAGAGGTCGCCACATTTCGGAAAAACATGTTTTAGATGCAATTCATAATGCCAAAAACGACACGGTAGCCGAAGGCAATGTAGGTGCAGGCACGGGCACAATTTGTTTTCAGTACAAAGGAGGTATTGGAACATCTTCTCGTGTGATTCCAATGCAATTGGGAGGTTATACAGTTGGAGTTTTGGTACAAACCAATTTCGGAGGTATTCTTCAAATAAACGGTGTTCCAGTTGCTAAGGAATTGGATAATTACCCGCGGAGTTACACTTACGATGTTGATGGTTCATGCATGATAGTGGTGATGACAGATGCGCCTTTGAATGCTCGAAATTTGGAAAGGTTGGCCAAAAGGGCAATGATGGGGTTAGCCAAAACAGGAGGGATTGCTTCAAATGGCAGTGGTGATTATGTAATTGCCGTATCAACAGCGAAAGAGAACCTGATTTCCTATTCGAGTGATTCACCATTAAGAGAAACAAGGACTTTAAGAAATGAATCAACAACACCATTATTCTTAGCAACAATAGAAGCGACAGAAGAGGCTATTTTAAATTCACTATTTGCGGCAGAAACAATGATAGGAAGAGATGGACATAGTGTGTATTCAATTCCTATTGATGAAGTTGTAGAAATAATCAAAAATCATAACGGCATTAATACCAACAACAAGTAATGCACATAACATTACTTGCTGATAGTTTAAAAAACATCGGTAAAGTATTCCTCCATAATTTGAGATTTGCTTTCCTTTATAAAGTCCAATAATGCCGATTGGGCTGGCGTAAGTTGTTTTCCTTCATTATAAATCAGGTTCCACCTGGTAATAATCGGCAATCCCTTCATATTGTGTGTTTTCATACTTCCAATCTTGATCTGATTTCGCAAACCAATTAAAGGCATGATAGAGAATCCGATCCCGGCATTGACCGCTTGTTTGACCGCCTCATTCGAAACCAATTCCATGGAATTTTTGGTTTGGACATTGTGTTTTTTAAGGTACTCTTCCATTGCATTTCTAGTGGCTGAGCCTTTTTCTCTAAAAAGAAGCGTGACTTTTTCTAAATCTTTTGGCTTTTTTGGGTGAAATGGATGTTTGCTGCTACTCACAAGGGTCAATTTATTCTCCATTAGTTCCAGCGCATTAACTCTCATTCCTTTTGGAAGCACCGATACCAATGAGAAATCAGACTCATTCCTAATCATTCCCTCTATCACCTTGTTCTTGTTGGAGACATCAAGCGAAATTTCCACACCTGGATATTTATCCATAAATGGCTTCAAAAAATATGGAATTACATATTTGGCGGTAGACACCACAGAAATCCGAATTTTTCCCGAAATGAGACCTTTGTACTGATCAATAAGGTATTTGATCCCATCGGCTTCATCTAAAATTCGCCTACTCCTTTTGACAATTTCATAACCAAAATCAGTAACATATAGCTGCCTTCCTACAATTTCAGTCAATGGCAATTCGAACTGATCCTGAAGTTTTTTTAGTTGAATCGAGATGGCTGGCTGGGTTAAATAAAGCTCCTCCGCAGCTTTTGTAACACTTTGTAATTCAGCCACCTTAAGAAGAATTCTCAGTTGATGAAAAGTTATATTCATAAATATAAGTTTATATATAGCATTACAATTATAAATAAAAATTAATGACAAACTCGACGCACATTTGTGGAAACAAATCGTAAAATCAATGTCATCTTTAAAACAAACACAACACACATCAGATCTTTTAACTGACGCTCCAAATTTGAAAATTTCAAGTGCTCAATCCGATGAATTGACCATAAATCTGGTTTCGTCTTATGAGCAATCAAGTGCCATAAGTGATGAACTAAAAAAACAGAAGCAAAAGGACGCGCCGGACCTAGCTGAACTTCTTCAAAAAACCCTTACAGAAAAAGGAGGATCAGACAAGTGTACATGGACAGGAGAATCGGAGGTCACAGTAGAGGGATTATCAAGTATGACGCTTCACAGTTTTGTGCTCAAAGCTGAGGAACTCGGTAAAACAATTAAGTACACAAAATCACTTAAAGTTGAGATAACTGATTAGTTTGATGGATCCGCAGACTATTTTAGAAAATATCACTAATCCTGCATTACTCTTTTTCCTGTTGGGAATCTTAGCAGTGCAGATCAAGAGTGATCTGGAAATTCCAGAGAATAGTTCTAAGTTTATTTCTATTTACCTGCTCCTTTCGATTGGCTTTAAGGGAGGGCAAGAACTCTCACACAGTACACTGGGAATGGAAATTATGGCCAGCATGGGTTTGGGACTTATTTTGGCTGCCATGATTCCATTGACGTCATTTTTTATTCTGAAAAGAAGAATGAAAATAGCTGATGCAGGCGCAATTGCAGCATCTTATGGGTCAGTCAGCGCGGTAACATTTGTGACAGCCACTTCGTTTTTGGAGTTTGAATCAATTTCTTTTAATGGCCATATGATAGCGGTAATGGCACTCATGGAGGCACCAGCAATCATTGTTGGAGTGATGCTTATTAACTACTATAAGAAAAAAGAGAAATTTGAAGATTCAGAGTCTAGCCTGACTAGGATTCTCTGGCACTCAGTCACCAACGGAAGTGTTCTTTTAATTCTTGGTAGTCTGCTGATTGGATTTATGGCTTCTGCCGAACAGGCTCAAGGGATAAAGCCATTTACAACTGATATATTTAAAGGATTCCTGGCAGTTTTTCTATTGGACATGGGGATAACTAGTGGAAAGCAGCTTTCTTCCATACTTAAAAAAGGAGTTTATCCTTTTTTGTTTTCCAGCATAATGCCATTTGTAAATGGAATAATTGCTCTGCTAATCAGTTTCAGAATTACCGATCAACCTGGAAACCAACTGCTTTTTGCCATTCTGGGAGCAAGTGCGTCCTATATCGCAGTACCAGCAGCTATGAAACAAGCGGTCCCGGAGGCAAATCCTAGCCTCTATCTTCCAATGGCTTTGGGGATTACTTTCCCTGTTAATGTCATGATAGGGATTCCATTTTACTACTCTTTTATCCTTTTATTTTCTTAAGCGTATGAAAAACACATTTTCCCTTTTGATGAGAGGCATCATTCTTGGTGGTGGTTTTGGTGCCAGTTTTGGTCAGTACCTGGGAACTATAGCCGGGGACCAATCTCAAATGATCACCAATATGATGTTCTTCGGAATGTTGATTGGCATCATCGCTTGTTTGGGCATTTTATCGAATTCATCAACTCCTGATAATCAACGAAAACGGAATTCAAGCTCTATGAAAAAGCACAACAATTTCAATGAAATGAGAAATGCAACGTGAATTTGAGTGAACAAAGTAATATTCCAAGCCCGGCTACTTTGGTCGGGCTTTTCATTTATTGTTAAGCCGGTTGTTTCTTTTTCCTTGATCAAAAAACAACTCTTCATGTTGTAAAGCAAAGGCGAAGGAAGTAATTAAAAGATCTGTAGTCCAACAGGAGAAATTTTAATTATTCCATCCACCTGGAAGACATTAAAGTGGACAATAAATGGCCTATGAAGAAGGTTGGTTTAGAAGTGAATTAACTCCAAAAGACGGCTCAACGGAAGTCAATAAAAGCTTTAAACTTGAGTAGAATAGTAAAGCAAGTGAGTGACTATTTTAAAAACAATTTCGAAATGAGATATGCTCTGGCATCAGCGGAACTCACAGACACCTGTTTTAAAAGTCAACTTAAACTCACTATCACCAGTTTACTTCAAGAAAACACAGTACTTCGCAATGATGTTAGTCATTTGAGGTAACCTTGTACTCTGAAGAACATTCAATGAAATTCGAACAATTAAAGTTGATCCCGGAAGTGCTTAAGGCCCTGGAAGATCAAAACTATGCTGAACCTACTGCCATTCAGGAACAGGCTATTCCGCTGGTTTTAAATAATGAAGACGTTTTGGGCAGTGCACAAACCGGAACAGGAAAAACAGCAGCCTTTGCGATTCCCATTATTCAGCACTTGGCAGAAGACTCACATCGCGATTCGAGAAAAATCTCAGCGCTTATCGTAACGCCCACCCGAGAACTGGCCATCCAGATCGGGGAAAGTTTCACTACTTATGCTAAGTACACCAAAATCAGCAATACTGTGATATTTGGAGGAGTCTCCCAACACAATCAGGTCAAAACGCTAAGGATGGAGATTGATGTTTTGGTGGCTACTCCTGGCAGACTCCTGGACCTCATGGACCAGGGATTTATTTCCTTAAAGCACATCAAGTATTTTGTCCTGGATGAGGCCGACCGAATGCTCGACATGGGCTTTATTCATGATGTCAAGCGAATTATTCAAAAGCTTCCTCACAAAAGGCAGTCGCTATTTTTCTCGGCCACCATGCCGGCTAAGATTCTGGAACTTTCACGTGAGATTTTGAGTAATCCAAAAAAAGTAGCGGTCAATCCTGTGGCTTCAACAGCCGAAACTGTCCAGCAGAGACTGTTTTATACGAACAAATCAGATAAAAAAGCATTACTCCTTCACATTCTAAACGGACTAGACCCAGCTCAGGTGCTGGTGTTTTCCAGAAGTAAACATGGGGCAGACCGCATCGTGAAGGATTTGAGAAAGAAGCACATTGAATGTGCGGCCATACACGGAGATAAAAACCAGAATCAAAGACAGAAGGCCTTATCAGATTTCAAATCGAATAAAATACGGGTGCTCATCGCTACGGATATTGCGGCCAGAGGAATTGATATTGACAAACTACAGTTTGTGGTCAATTACGATATCCCCAATGAGCCGGAGACGTATGTCCACAGAATAGGGCGATGTGGGAGAGCGGGTGAACTAGGCGTGTCTATTTCGATTTCTGAACCCGAGGAAAACGCCTATGTCAAAGACATTGAAAAGTTGATCAAACAAATCATTCCTGTGGCTAAAGAAAACCCTTTCCCACAGACAGAAAAGCCAATGAATGCTGCCGAAAAGAAGGAATTTGAGAAAGAGAAGCAAAGAAGAAAACAAGAGTTCTTTGCGAACCGCAATAAGAACAAGGGCTCAAAGAATACAGGTTTTAACAAAAAGGGAAGGAACAGGCGCTAGGTTGATTACTAGCAAATTCCTTTGGCTATTATGAATTTAGGAAGGGATTAAGCCTAGGTGATCATTTTAGGTGCTTTATCACAATATGAAAGAGTTACTTCAAATTGGCAGTTTGAAATAGATGCGCAAATCCGCTACATTGGAAAATATAAACGGCCAGAAGTGCTTGTTGTAACATAAAAATGAAGTCAGGATGATGAAATCAATCCATATCATATTTCCAGTAATATTGATGATTTCTGCTTGTCAGACTACTGAAATAGTATTTGAAGATGCCCTTTGCATTGAGAATATATCCACAATTGATCCGGAGAATGGACTAAAATCAAATCAAACGATCATTATCAAATCAGGTAAGATCCATCAAATTACTGATTCTGACGAACTTCAATTATCAAGTAAAAACAAGATAATCGACGGAACAGGAAAATATATCATGCCGGGATTGTGGGATGCGCATGTCCATTTCTCTTTTATTGAAGAGTTGGCTCCCCGAATGTTTGATTTATTCCTGGTATTTGGTGTTACCAGTGTTAGGGATACTGGAGGTGAGATAAATTTTGTGAATAAATGGAAGGAGAAATCCCTGGCGAATCCTACCAACACGCCAAGGGTCATGGTTGCTGGACCCCTTTTGGATGGTGTACCTAATGTTTATGATGGTAGTGATGCAGGTCACCCTCCACTGTCGGTTGGATTGAAATCTGTCGAAGATGTAAAAAATAAAGTTGAGGAATTGGACAGTCAGGGAGTAGACTTCCTTAAGGCATATGAGATGCTAAGTCCAGAGCAGTTTGCGGCTATCATGCAATTGGCAAAAGAAAAGGGTCTGAAAGTAACAGGTCATGTACCCTTGAGTATGGATGTGATTAGTGCTTCAAACGCCGGATTAAATAGCATGGAGCACTTGCGCAATCTGGAGTTGTCTTGTGCTTCAAATGCTGAAGAATTATTACAACAACGTAAAGCATTGCTCGCTGAAGGGAAACAGGATAAAGGGGGTGTTTTACGTTCCAGAATTCATCAGGAGCAAAGGCGAATGGCAGTTGAAAATTTTGATGAGCAAAAGGCCAAAGAAGTACTCAGTGTGTTAGCAACCAATCAAACATGGCAAATTCCAACTTTGGCGTTAAGTACTGGTTTTACCAAAAGGTTCTTTGCAGATTCAGGTTGGCAGGCAAACTTTAAGTACTTACCACAGTCACTTGAACAAAGGTGGAAAAAGAGCATTGATGATATCCTGGCAATGGAGGTTTCTGAATTTAATATTCAGTACATGAAATGGTTATTGGATATGACGGGTAATATTCAAGATTCAGGAATTGGAATAATGGCTGGTACTGATTGCCCAATCCTGTTCTTAACCCCTGGACGAAGTTTGCATCAGGAGTTGGTAGCACTGGTAGAAGCTGGGTTGTCACCTTTAGAAGCCATCAGAACTGCCACAATAAATCCAGCTAAATACTTCAATATGGAAAATGAACTAGGCTCGATACAGGAGGATATGTGGGCGGATTTACTAATTCTTGATGCAAATCCTTTAGAGGACATTAACAATACCAGACGGATTAATGCAGTAATCAAACAAGGAAAGCATTTCGACCGAAACAGTTTGGATCAAATATTGGCACGTTTAAGTGTGGAATAAGCAAGTGTCAAATTATTGAGAGAGTAGAATGTTTCGGTTATGGGCATTTTATGAAGATTTTAACTCAGACTTATGAAATTCACCAACACGCTCATTCTTTCACTTTTAATTGCCTGTCAACCGAAGGTTCAGGACGTTTTTCTTGGTCAGGGAATGATGTCTGGTGAGGCAACTGCCACATCGATTATCCTCCAGTCAAGATTAACCAGTTCGGATTCCATGATTAATGGTGATTTGGCAGGGGTGCCAGGTCAGGGGCGATTTGAGATAAGTCAGCATGAGACTTTCGATAATTCGATAAGCTCCGACTGGATAACAGCTGCCGCTGAGTACGATCACATTGTTAAGACCACAATCGAAGGGCTGGCGCCAGGGACTAAATATTACTATCGACTGCAGTATGGCAGAGATAGGAATTCTCTTTATGAAAGTGAAGTTGGGTCATTTAAGACCTTGCAAGGGGCTGATGGTGAAGGTGAGATTTCATTGGCAATTGTTACTGGTATGAATCACTACTATTTTCATTATGGTAAATATGATCGCGCGAAGGCTTATTCTGGAGAGGACAAAGGTCTGGGATATCCTGCGCTTGAGGTCATCAAACAGCTCAACCCGACCTATTTTATTGGCACAGGTGATAATGTCTATTTCGATCACCCCAACGAAAAAGGGTTTCTGAGAGCAATTGAAGAAGGAAGCAATCCGCACCCTGCCGGATATGAAGGTAAAGCGGTAACTGATGATGGGGGTATGCGGAGAAAATATCATGAGCAATTTGCACAACCACGATTTCAGGAGTTGTTTCGAAACGTGAGCACGTATTGGGAAAAGGACGATCACGACTATAGGTTTAATGATGCTGATACGACCGATCGTTTTCCAATATCACACCAATTAGGTGTCAATAACTTCAAAGAACAATTACCAGTAGTAGATCCGAATGCTCCCGCTGCTAAAACCTATCGTACTCATCGCATGAGTAAGAATCTGCAAATATGGCTGTTGGAAGGAAGGGATTTTAGAAGTCCTAATGCCATGCCCGATGGCCCTGACAAGCAGTTGCTGGGAGAGGAGCAACTTGTTTGGCTTAAAGAAACATTATTGAAAAGTGATGCCAGCTTCAAACTAATCATTTCTCCAACTCCTTTGGTTGGTCCTGATGATGCCTATAAAAGCGATAATCATGTAAATCCTAAAGGGTTCCGACATGAAGGAGAAGAGTTATTTCGATGGTTGAATGACAACAATTTCCAAAATCTATTCTTGGTATGTGGTGATAGACATTGGCAGTATCATGCCCAGCACCCAAGTGGATTTGAGGAATTCTCTACCGGCGCGCTGGTTGACAACAATTCTCGTCCCGGTCGGTTGGCTGGAGATCCCAATTCTACTGATCCGGAAGGACTGATAAAGCAATTTTACATTCAGGGCGATGCAGAATCGGCAAGCGGAGGTTTCCTATTAGTGAAAGTGCAAGGAGAAGATGATGGCCCGATAGCACGATTTACGCATTTCGATGAAAAAGGAAGAATACTTTATGAAACCAAAAAAGAGGCTGTTCTTGACAAATAGGAAAAGTTGGAATGAAGGTGATTTGTGAGTTTCTGATTACACAATGATCGAAGAAGAACTGGATGGAGGGTAATGGTTGCATTGGAGTAATCGTTGAAGATTACGATGAGGTATGTCAGGTTGATCGTTCGTACGAATCACACGGCTCTGACATACTTAATCTTTTATAAAGCACAACACCTTCAAAGTATCTGAATCGATGGCTTCAAGTAATATTGGGCGATCATTTAGGTGAGAATCAAAAAATGAGCTCATGAAATTGGCAGTGAGTTGATGGAATTTCAAAGCCTTTCTTTTTGCTTCGATATCATTTTCAAGAAAGTAATGAGTGTCTAAAAAGCTATTGTGATTTGCTTCGGCAATTAGAATTCGCCATGAATCGCTTTTATTGAATTGACAGAAATTATTCCTTCTCTGGTGCAGTTTGGCATAGCCTGGATGATTTTGAAAATCTGTTAAATCTTCGATGAATAGAAAAGGAACCGAAAGTCCCTGGTCAAACGCAAAAGTGGGTGGTGTCCCATCTAAATCAATAACAGCTTTGATCCTATCATCCAGCATGCTTGCATAAATGACGCTCGCTCCACCTATTGAATGACCAAATGCTCCAATTTTGGACAAATCAATTCGAGTTTTAAAAAAAGGTTCTTTCAATAGCTGATTCAAACTAAATATGATATCTAATCCGAGAACTTTGTGGCGCTGACCCTTTGCTTTTCTATAGGCCTCTGCCGTGATTTGTTTGGGTATTTCAAGTGTTTTGAGGCTATCGTGAAAAGCATGATTTGCTGTAAATATTAAACTGCTTTTATCCAACACGTACTCACTTTCATAGAGATGGTTGAGGCCTAATACGATAAATCCTCGACTGGCAAGTTGTTCCGCGTAGTATGTATATTGACTTAAATTCCCACCAAGACTTGGCGAAAAAATTATCAAAGGATACGTCGATGAGCCAGAACTGATCGGTGAGTTCAGATAGGACTTGGTCATTACCTTACTCACGCTTTCGAAATCTTCCTCTGACCAATGATTTAGATTTTTCCAAACACTATCTATTTTGTAGTAATAGGGAGTCCTCTCACTTGAAATGTCATTCGCCGGATACCAGACCTGTGCATTTATTATCCGGTCCCCACCATAGATTTCGTCGAGCCTGTTATGATCATGCCAAATGAACTGTTTGACACCAAGATTTTCGCTGACCAAATACGCTTGTTTTGAACCAGCTGACTGACTTTGTTGGCAGGATGGGAGAAGCAAGACAATAGCCATAAAAATGATTAATGATAGATTCATTGTATTAAATCTTTTGCTCCAATATGCAAATTGTAGCTTGTACATTATCACTGTTTACCTTCTTTATATCTCCACATTTAAGCACCTACTCGTCTTTCAGATACTTCACCGGATTTGAAAAAGCTACTTTCAGGGATTGATAACCAATGGTCAATATCACCAGAACCAGAACCAGGATCAGTGTAATCAGAAAAGTGACCCATGAGATCGGCAATCGATGATGATAGTCCTCCAACCATTTGCCCACAAAGGAAATTACAAAGGGAATGCTGATCACAAATGCCAGCAGCACCCATTTGGCAAAATCACGGATGATTAGTCCCAAAATTTTTCCGGTTTCAGCTCCAAGTACTTTTCGAATACTCAGCTCCTTTTGACGTTTTTCAATGATAAAAAGTGTGAGCCCATAGAGACCGAGACAAGCCACTATGATAGATACGATGGAAAACAACGTGACCAACCCTAAGTATCGATTTTCAGCCTCGTACAACTGCGCCACACGGTCATCCAAAAAATGGTAAGTAAATTCATTGGTGGACCCCAGTTCATTCCACATGCGCTCAAGCTCGTCTAGCTTTTCACTGAGATGAGACGTCTCTATATTAATCGAGATGTATCTATGTGCAGGGTTATCAGCCGTGCGGTGAAAAATCAAATGTGGTGCTACATCGACCTGAAGGGATTCGTAGCTGAAGTCTTCCGAAATGCCAACTACATTCAACCTTCGATCTCCAATCTTGATTACATTCGGCTCATTAGGTTCGAATTCAAAAGCCTCCATAGCAGCTCTGTTGAGGATTACTGATTCCCGTTGACTTCCTTCACTGTCTGCGAGAAAGTGACGTCCACTGATCATGTTAATGCCATACATTTTAAGGAAGTTAGCATCGACGTAAGTGTATCTCATTCTTAGCCGATCCCCTGTCCAGCCATCAGGTACTACAAAAGTGAAACTTCTCGTCCAGTCTGTTGGGTAGGATCGGCTCAAAGCCACATCTTTTACATATGATTTGGTTTTGAGTTCATTCTTGAAAGTATTCAACTTTACTGCTCCCTGATCACTGTTGAGGAAATCATTGGGAGATGCATTGATAACGAGCATGTTTTCATCAGAGAAACCCATATCTCCATTGGACATGAATAGAATTTGGTTGCGGATAAGCAAAGCACTGGAGATAAGAAAAAGTGCTATCACGAATTGAACGACAACCAATGAATTTTGAAATACGCTTCGCCTTCCGAGTTGAACCCGCTTTTGGAGTACATCCAAAGACCGCAAGGAAGATAGATACAAGGCAGGGTAGAGACCACTAATGATGCCGAGGAAAACGACCATGGCAGTCAGGAACAAGATCAACTCATTGAAAGGAAGAATTTGCCAGGTAATCGAGACGTCAAAAAAATCATTGAAAAAAGGAATTGTTATGGCCACCAATGTTACCGCCAGCAACATGGCCAAAAATGAAGTAATAAAAGCTTCGAAAATGAATTGAGACCTGACCTGATTTCGGAAAGCTCCCAGCACCTTTCTCATCCCGATTTCCTTGAGCCTCCTGGAAGCATGCGCTACGGAAAGATTCATGAAGTTAATTGCGGCAATGACCAATATGCCAATACCGATCATCAGTAAAATGCGTGCATTGGATTTATCCCCAATGAAGGTGTCATAGTAACTTTCAAAGGGGAGTAGCTTGAAGTTAGTATTACCACGCGTTTCCAAATCCCAAATGGCTTCAACTAGATCTGGAAATTTTGCTTCCAGGTTCGAGGCGCTTTCTGAAGTTTCTAATTTGACATAAGTCTCCAGAAATGAACTGCCCCAATTGTCCGCAATTTCTGGATAAACAGGGATGCTTTCCATTTGAATCATCATTTGGGGCTGAAGCGATATGTTTTCAGGAAAGTCTGCTAGCACAGCAGAAACACTGAAGGTTAAAATGGTGTCCTCGTCTGGTAGAAATACTTCCATCAATTGGCCAATCACATCTTCCTGGCCGAAATACCTGATGGCTCGATCTCTGCTAATGGCAATTGACCTTTTTTCAGGAAAGACAGATGCACTTTGTCCATGAAGCAATTCGTAGGAGAAAATATCAAAGAACGATTGATCGGAATAGAATATATTGTCATCGATAAACTGATTCTGTTTGATGACCTTGGCTGCTGTCTGATAAACACTACTTGCAAATTCCACCTCAGGATAATCAGCCTTTAGTCGCTTCGCCATGGGTACCCAGGTGTCATAAGCCGGTTGAATACCGTCAGGGGTTACACGTTCCTTATAGGCAAGAAAGATCCTTTTCTTGTCCTCATGATAATCATCGAAAGACAAGATCTGACTGGTGTATAGAAATATGATAATGAAAGCAGTGGCACCTGTGGCCAACCCAAAAATATTGATAAAGGACGTTGATTTTCGTCGCACCAGATTTCGAAGGGCAACTTTGAAGTAGTTTCTGAAAATCATAGTGTTGATAGCTATGTGGTAGGAGGTTTTAAGGTTTTGAGGTTTGAGCGACAGGAACGTTTCCCAGACGAATCTTGACCTGGCCTTGGATGTTCCTTGCTTAGCCAATCGCCAGTAATATGCCTCGTGCAAATCACCGATGATTTCGTCACGGTAATCTGACCGACAGCAGAAATTGAGGATTCGTTCTGCCCACTTTGGAGGCTGATCTACTTGATTAGGCACTGAAAGTTAGTTTCATGTCAGGAATGGATTTCCATATGTCTGAGCGTTGCTCTTGCAATTGTTTTGCTGCAGCAAACCCCTTGTTGGACGCATGATATAACCGTTTTGCACGACCTCCCCGTTCTGCGGTGGGTTCCCCCATTTTCGAATACACAAGTCCTTTTTTTTCCAACCGTTTCAAAACCACATGGATTGCTGGCAAGGAAATGGACTGGGCAAATCGTGACTGATATTCCTTGGCGATTTCCACGCCATAGGTTTCTTCCTTCATGAGTAATATCAAAAGGATCATTTCTTCCAAAACTCCTAGCGCTAAATTCATTAGATTAACATTTGTTAAAAATATAATACGAATATCATTAATTTTTGTTTAACTAATATACTCCATATGAATTATACAGCGGACTAGAATTTTTCAAGCGGGGCATGAAAAAGGGAACTCATAATAATTGGTGTTATTTGTAACTCATAACATCAGTTAATGAAAAAATTTGGATTAGTTGGAGGAATTGGCCCTGCATCAACGGCTATATACTACCAATCAATAATTGACGCGTTCAGGAAAAGACTAAATACAGAAGATTATCCTGACTTTATCATTCGAAGCATTAATATGAATCGAATGTTGCGCTATGTTGTTGATAATGATCTTGATGGACTTACCGAATTCTTATTGGAGCATATTGACCACCTGACAGATTGTGGTGTTGAATTTTCTGCGCTCGCATCCAATACTCCACATATTGTATTTGACAGATTGGCTGAGCGATCTGGAATTCAGCTGTTAAGCATAGTTGGCGAAACATGCAAAGCAATAGCCTCAAAGAGCTTAACAAAAGTTGGACTATTCGGAACAAAATCAACCATGGAAGCGGGTTTTTATCATCGAGCCGCTGAGAAATTGAACGTTAATATCGTTACACCGAATAGTGTCCAGATGGACTTTATTCACAATAAATACTTTGAGGAGCTTGTTGCTAACAAAATCAATCAAGCAACCAGAGATGCTTTAATTCAAATTGCTCATCACATGAAGGAAAGTAGTGGAATCCAGGGATTGGTGCTTGGCGGGACAGAACTTTCTCTTATTTTAAGTCAATCAGATTTTCATGATATAGAACTGTTCGATACTACTCAAATCCATGTGTCAGCTATCGTAAGAGAAATGATCAAAGAATAATCCACTTTGGATGTAACAGCGGATTTGATGTGCTGTACCTAAAGAAACCTCAGGAATCATTATTTACTCCGATCTCAATGATTCAGCCGGACTACTGATGGCAGCCTTGATGCTCTGATAGCTTACAGTTAAGATTGAGATGCCAATCGCAATTAATGCTGTGAGTACAAAGGTCCAAACTGGAATATTGATGCGATAGGAGAATTCCTCCAGCCAGCCATTCATGACATACCAACTCACTGGGAGCGCAATGACGATTGCAATGATTACCAGTTTGAGGAAGTCAATCGAGAGTTGATAAGTAACTTGATTGACTGTAGCACCCAGGACCTTTCTGATGCCTATTTCTTTGATTCGTTTTTCGGCATTGAAGGCGGCTAGTCCAAACAAACCAAGACAGGCGATCAGTATAGATAATGTGGTAAATGTGACGAATATATTACCCAGCCGCATTTCGGCCTTGTATGTTTGGTTGAATGAGTCATCCATGAAATAGTAACTGAAAGGTTGATTTTGAGTCATCTCTTCCCACATTTTTTTGATTTGACTAATGCTACCCTGGAGATCTCCTGGATGGAGCTTTACCATCATTTTTTTGGCATTCCCATCCAGTGTCAGACTCAATCCATCTATCCCGCTTCTCATGGACTCAAAGTGGAAGTCCTTGGTTATGCCGATGATGGTAAGGTATTCCATATTTTCCTTGTCGTGTCGATGGAAGTCTTCGGTGATTCGTAAGCCGAGAGCTTCTTCAGGGCGTATTCCGAAAAGGCGAACAGCAGACTCGTTGAGAATGACACTTCCGGAATCGGAGGCGAGGTGATGGTCAAAATCGCGACCTGCAATGATTTCAAGGCCGAGAGTGGAGACATAGTTTGCATCTACTCCCCAGTTTTCAATGATTACGGCGTTTTTAGATTCAAAAGCTCCTTCAGTAAAAAATGTAGTACCTCCGCGATCCGAAGGAGTGGGTAGGTAGCTACTTAACGATACTCGTTCCACCTGGCTAAGTTGGCTGATTTGTTCCTTCAAAGTGGTTGCTTGTTGACCCAATACCTGAGTGTCCTCTACCACCAGTATTTGATCTTTTTGGAATCCAATGTCTTTGTTTTGGATGTAGCTCAGCTGTTGAAAAATAATCAGTGTACTGGCAATCAAGAATACTGATATAGTGAATTGAGAGACAACAAGAAAATTCCTGATTCGACTTCCGGCAACACCAGCATTTCCTTTGAGTACTTTGACTGCAGCAAATTTGGACAGAACGAATGCTGGATAGCTTCCTGAAATCACACCTAATAGGACTGTTGATACGACGATTAGTAACCAAAATAGAGGTTCCTCAAAAGGTATGGAAATGGCTTTGCCCGATAGTTGATTGAAAAATGGTACAACCACTGAGGCTAATATGATTGCCATTATGAGCGATAGGAAAGCCACCAAACCGGCTTCAGTGAGAAATTGACGAATCAACGCAAGTCTGCTAGATCCCAGGGCTTTTCGAATACCTACTTCTTTTGCGCGTCTCAGTGATCGGGCTGTAGACAGGTTCATGAAATTGACGCTGGCAAGTAGCACCAGAAAAATTCCAATAATGGCAAGAATGTATACGTTTTGAATGTCGCCATTGGCGTTAAATTCGCCTGATCGATTGTGAGAATAAAGATGTATGTCCGTCAGGGCAGTCGAATTGAAAATCATATAATTTCCTGTTTTCGCATTGGACTCACGGGAGCTTTCAACGGTCAATCCAGGGACAAAGGTCATTGCCCATGGGATCAGATAGCGTTCT
This sequence comes from Cyclobacteriaceae bacterium, assembly GCA_049115695.1. GTDB lineage: Bacteria > Bacteroidota > Bacteroidia > Cytophagales > Cyclobacteriaceae > JAGDZR01. Next base: position 64,694 of record JAGDZR010000017.1, read on the forward strand.
GTTACATTGCTGAGGTAACGGTTGAAATCCTGATGATCGGCTGCCGGGATTAGTTTCACGAATGTGGGGAAATTCCAGTTGTTCCAGGCGGGACTGCTTGCATCTTCAAAACTATCTATGGACAGGAATACGGAGTAGTCTCGAAGAAGGGAATTTCTTGGCATATCGGCCATAATACCTGTTACTACATAGAGATCTCCATTGTCAATCAGGAGGCTTTGCCCCAGCGCTTCATGCTCACCAAAGTGCTTTTCTGCTGCGCTTTCAGTTAATACCACAGACATAGGTGCTTGGAGGGCTGTCTTTGAGTCCCCTTCGAGTAATTCCAGTCCGAACATGTCAAAAAATGACCCATCGACTCCAACAGCAAATTCCTCCTTGGTATTTAGCTTGTCTGCTGGTTTGCGCATGAGCTTTGCCTGCGTTCGTCTGAATCGAGTAACCAACTCTACCTGCGGGCAATCCTCGACCATTACAGCTGCCAATGGTCCCGATACAGCAGCGGTATTATTTTCCTCTCCGGCAGTTTTGCTGTTGATATTTATGCGATAAATGCGATCTGCGTCCGCAAACTGTTGATTAAAGCTCAGTTCGTCGTAGACAAACAAGCTGATGAGCAGCGCGCCTGCCATGCCAATGGCCAGACCAAATGTGTTGAGCAGCGTGAAAAAAGGCTGTCTTTTCAGATTTCTGCTGGCAATTTTTAAGTTGCTTTTGAACATTCCGAGTTGTGAATTAGTTTGATATTTTGAGCGTTTCATAACAGACGGCCTGAGCATCTGCATGACCTCTTTGCGATAGATGCTCCTGGCTTTTTTAGTTCCATACATTTCCTTGTTCTCCTCGAATGATTCCAACAAGTCCCCTTGCAGCTCTTCAAAAAGTTCGTGGTTACAAAACCATTTGAAGAAGCGCTGAAAATTGGAGGGTACCTTTGAGTTGCTCATGATAGGCTAAATTTTGGGACGAGACTCCACATTTCTTCTCTAAGTTCTTTGGCCTGTTGCAGGGCCACTTTGCCAGTATTGGTAAGGGTGTAAAAGCGCTTTCTACGTCCACCTCTTTCAGCAGTAGCTCCACCAAAGTGAGAGTTAATAAACCCTTTATCACTGAGTCGGGTAAGGGCAGCATGTAAGGCCCCTCGGCTTAGAGGTCGCTTCATACGCTGACTCAGTTCCTTCTGAATCTGTGAACCATATGCTTCATCTCCAAGGATGAGTATGGATAACAAAACGATTTCTTGAAATTCTCCGAGGTTGGTCCCTTTCATTTTATTTGTTTCTTATTTGAAAACCAAACGTAGGAAATAATTATATGTTTCGCAAATGAAGACTAAATGTGTTAAAAGCACTTAAGGCTTTATTTCAGGTGCCTTTCCTATCTTTATGCTAAGGGATACTTAAGGTCCATCATAATGGAAGCCAAACAGACAACTACGAATAAGACCGCCAGACAAATTCTTGTTTATCTGGGAAGCGCCTGGCTTTTGGTGGAGGTGTCTAATTTCATCATAGATCGTTACAATTTTGATCCAGTACTGATAGATATCATTATTCTGTTTGTGCTCTTCGGTCTACCTGCTACAGTTATTCATTCTTTGTTTATTGGCAGATTCAATGTTAAAGCTGTTGCCCTTCAGGCTTTGAACGTTATTGGTGCTTTGGCAGTAGTGTTTTACTTTCTTACTCATCCCCTTTCTATGAATCCGGGTCAGTTGAGGGTACTAAAGCTGGATGGTGGCAAAGTGAGTGAGCTTAGCAGTTTGAAAGCCGTTGCAGTATTACCGTTTTCCAATTACCTGGGAGATGAAAGCCAAGCATACCTCCTTGCCGGTATGCATGATGGGTTAATTGCTGAAATGGGCAAACTCACCAACTTCAGAACAATTTCAAAAACATCAACTCTTCGTTACGAGAACACAGGCAAATCCTTGATGGAAATAGCTGATGATCTTGGTGTGGATGCGATAGTTGAAACATCACTTACGAAAATTGATTCGCTGGTCGAAATTCGAATCAAACTAATCAGTGCCTATCCGGAGGAAATCATACTATGGGATCATGCATACAGTGTTTATGAAAACGAACTTCCAAACCTCTACAGGGAGGTAACGCGAAATGTTGCGGGGAAAATCGGTGATGCTTTGGTGGCAGAAAGTGAACTTCAGCTAGCACCTCAACGGGTACCCAACCCAGGTGCTTATCAGGCTTTTCTACGAGGCAGCTACTACACTGGTTTTCTTACGCTCGAAGGTTTCGATCTGGCCGAACAGCAATTCAAGCGTGCAATTGAATTGGATTCGCTTTTTGCACCAGCATATTCAGGGCTTCATTTGATATTGGCGTCACAGCGGCAAATGGGATATATAGCAGGAGAAAAAAGCGTCAGACTATTGGATAGCCTGGCCTATGGTGCCTATCGTCTTGATAGCACAGATGCCAGTATATTGTTGATGATGGCTTCCCACCATACCTGGACCGAGTTTGATTGGGAGAATGCAGAAGTAAAATTCAAAGAAAGTATTAATCGAAACCCAAACGATGCTCCAGCAAGAAGCGCATACGCTCATTATCTGATGATTCAGAATAGATGGGAAGAAGCATGGGTGCAAATGAATGTTGCCCTGGAGCTTGATCCTGAAAACCCATGGGTGCTGGCATTCAGTATGCCCATGTACGGAAATGATGGTAAAATTTTGAGTGCAGCTAAAAGTGCTGAGAGGCTCTTACAAATTGCCCCAAATCATCCAATGGCTGATATGATTCTCTTGCATAAGTACGTGGCTTTAAAAAATGACGAAGTAGCTGTGACTCAATTAATAGAAGTGCTAAATAATTATGGTGTAGGAGGAGCTAAATCTGCGGTGTTGGAGGGGTTTAAAGATGGTGAGTTTGAGTCTGCCATGAGGGCACTCATGCCATTTCTTGAAAATTATGCCATGACCAATTCGATATCTTCCTTTCAAATGTTTGTGTTTTATGGCCTTATCAATGATCATGAGATGCAGGACAAATGGATACTTAAAATGTACGAAGAATCTCATCCCGGATTACCCTATTTAGGGATTAAGAAAATTGGCTATGAATCTGATGTTAGAACAACAGTCATGAAGGAGATAGGATTGTGGTAACTAACAAATCTGCGTTAATGTACTTCGGGTTTACAAAGTTCATAATGTACTCCTTCATTGTTAGTGCAAGCATTTCCTGTACGAAAGACGATATCGATCATTGCCAGAAAAAAGACTTGGAAGAGTTAAGTTTTGGATTCGAATCGGGACTTGAGGAATGGGTCGAGCTTGGAGGTCAAATAGAAATCAAGAATTCAAGTTTTTTTGAGATCTGCTCGCAGACAGCAAACTCTGGCTTGAATGCCGCAAAGTTTATTGTTTCTCCTGAAAGTTATGTCAACTCGGGAGTGCGGTCAGAACTCACCTTTGATCAACAGATAGAACATGGAGATGAAACATACTACGCATACAGCTTTTACATCCCAATGGATTATCAAGATGTATCTAGTTTAGAAGCTTCGGATGGTTCGCCAAATTGGCAAATATTTGGACAGTGGCATGATCAACCTGATGTATGTATCGGTCAAACCTGGGATGACATTAAAGGAAACTCTCCACCCATTTCGGTTTATTATAATTATCTGAAAATTTCAGATCCAGCGTATCAAGACATTTTAGATGACCCCAAAACAGCCGAAATATTTGGGTTTGAGGCCAAATGGGATGAAGTTTCTGTGATTGCCCTCGTTGTTGGAGGTGAAACAGTAGCCCTGTCTGAAATTTCGAAAGGCAAATGGACGAGACTCAAATTTCACATCAAATGGTCTACAGATACAGATGGATTTGTTCGGGCCTGGATTAACGATACCAATTTGACCGATGGTAAAATCACAGGAATTACTATGCTGAATAGTGCATCTCACTACTTTAAGTTTGGACTCTATCGAAATCTAGCAATACCCTTTACCAATCATGCTTTTTATGATGATTTGGAAATCTATTGAATACTGTATGGTAGTCATCAATAGGTTCAGAAGACTGTGGCATAGTTTCGTTAAGCTATCATTGAGTATCGCCAACTAAAACTTCTTTATCTTTTAAGTTGAGAGTACGCAATAGCATTTCGTTAAGGCCACAATTCAGATTCAATTCTAACATGGAAAAGGAATATAAAAATATAGGTTTTGTCTTTTTATTGTTGATTCCAATGGCATTGTGGGCCTTTTACAAATCCTATATTATTCAGTTACCAGATATTGGGGTCACTATAGATGGATATATTCACTTGCATGCTGCTGTTTCTTCAGTTTGGCTTGCCTTGCTGATCTCACAGCCCTTATTGATTCGTTATCATCAATTCCGAGTGCATCGGATATTGGGTCAGGTTTCCTATATCGTTTTTTTGTTGTTGGTCTTAACTTTCGTCCCCCTCATCGTCCGCAACTATAATGGAATAACATCTGTGATCAATCCGCTATTTGATTTCGGGTTGTTACTAATATTCTATCCACTCGCCATTCTTAACAAAAAGAATATAGCCGTCCACATGCGATATATGATTGCTATTACGCTGATATTTATTGGGCCGACACTTGCACGTATATTATTTCATTGGACCAGCATCAGCGGCTTTTGGGGTACAATGATTACCTGGGGTTCTATTAATGTGATACTGGTTGGCTTGCTGATTTGGGATAAAAGAAACGGTCGTCCGTACCAACCATACGTCGTAGCTTTAGGTGCATTCTTTACTTACCTGATTGTCTTGTTTATCTTGAACTACTAAATCAACCCAAAATTGAATAAAAATGAAAAATGACCTAGCAAAGAACGATAGGAGAAAATTTTTGAGAAATTCTGCCATGTTGACTTCAGGTCTGGCTGCTGTTCCATTGATGGGAATGTCCAATGATTTACCAGCACAACAGGAAGATGGCCTCTATATCATCGGTCCAATGGAAGGTTATGATGCGCAGGTTGGGACTCTACTTTCAACAATGAATATGATGAGAGTTTGGGTCATAAGCACAGTTGAAAATTTAACAGTAACGGAACTTGACTATCAGGTGGATGATGAGTCCAATTCTATCGGCGCGATGTTATTGCATCTGGCAGCAACAGAGAAGTATTATCAATTACACACATTTGAAGGCCTGGAATGGGGGACATGGAGCGATGATATTAAGAATGAATGGGACATTGCCGGTGGTCTTGGTGCTGCCGGGAGAGAACAGATAGTGGGTAATGAAGTGAGCTTTTATCTCCAGAAGCTTGAAGAAATAAGGGCGGTGACGAAAAAAGAATTTGCCAGGAGAGGAGATGCATGGTTGATGGAAATTGATGAAGACTGGCCATGGGGTCCCACCAATAACTTCTGCAAATGGTTTCATGTGTGTGAGCATGAATCCAATCACAGAGGACAGATGAAATTTATAACAAAGAGATTGCCGTCATGATAAAAACCAACCGTACAATGAGTAGGCATATTTTTGGAGGATTGATGATGGTTTTTTTGCTTTCCTGTTCTACAGAAAAGAATGAAGCCAGGAAGACAAATGAAGCACAAACTATAGTAGCGGAGGTCAATGAAAGATGGACTGAGGAAAGGGCACAGGCATGGGGAGAAGGTCAGCCTTGGCTAAGAGGAGCGAACTTCAACCCTAGCACTGCAATCAATCAATTGGAGTTTTGGCAGGCTGAAACCTTCGATCCCCAAACAATCGATCGTGAGTTAGGATGGGCGGAAGATGTTGGATTGAATTGTATGAGAGTATACCTCCATCATGTTGCCTGGGAAGTGGATCAATCCGGGTTCAAGGCGCGAATAAGAGAATATCTCTCAATTGCTGAAAGACATAATATTTCGACCATTTTTGTGTTTTTTGATGATTGCTGGAATCCGACCTATAGCGCTGGAAAACAACCAGATCCAAAACCAGGAGTTCATAACTCAGGATGGATTAGAGATCCGGGAGATTTACTTTTTACTTCGTCGAATCTGATGCCCGGTCTTGAAGTCTATGTGAAGGATATTCTTGAGGCATTTAGAGATGATAAAAGAATCATATTATGGGATTTGTACAACGAGCCAGGAAATTCCGGATATGGAAATAAATCAATGCCGCTTTTAAAAAGTGTGTTTAAGTGGGCTAGACAAGTCAACCCATCCCAGCCGATTTCTGTTGGCGTCTGGAACTTTGGATTGTCAGATCTCAATAAGTTTCAACTGGAAAATTCTGATATTATCACTTATCACAATTACAATGACGAGATCAATCATCAACAAGCGATTGATTCATTAAAGAAGTTGAACAGACCGATGATTTGCACGGAATACATGGCGCGCCGGAATAACAGTTTGTTTAGCAACATTATGCCAATATTAAAGGATCAGGGAATTGGTGCTATTAACTGGGGATTAGTTGACGGTAAATCCAATACCAAATATGCCTGGGACGAACCCATTGCTGATGGTGCTGAACCAGCGCTCTGGTTTCATGAAATCTTTCGAAATGACGGTAGCCCGTATAAGCAGGAGGAGGTTGATCTAATCAAGGAATTGACAAGTAGTCAATAGGAGAGCGGAAAAAGTAATAGTTATGTGCCGGCATTATATTAACCATGACTTACGAATCAACAAGGTCGTGTTAACTGATTAATAGATATGAATTGACAGCTGAAAAGATCTGAAAGTCAATTCTGTCGCTAGTAAATAATCTTGCTCATGAACATAAATAAAGCACTATATCGGCATGCCGCTATCTATTTTGTCATCTTCTTCATTCTGGCGATCTGGGCATTTTGGCCTAACTATTTTAGCCATATTTTAACTGGGATTCCATTTCACATTCACGTGCATGGTATTACCATGTCCTTGTGGTGCCTAACCTTGATTGCACAAGGATTTCTGATAAGATATAAGCAGTTTAAGATTCATGGAATCATTGGGAAATTTTCGTACGTATTGGCTCCTTTGATTATCATTTCAGGATTCAATACTGCACATGTCACCCTGAGTGGTTTTTCAGCCCATAGTGGTCCTTATTACAGCTCAATTGCGCTTATGTTCAATTCTCTATTGTTATTTGGGTTGATATATGGTTTGGCTATCTACCACGTCAGGAAACCATTGGTTCATGCGCGTTACATGGTCTGTACTCTTTTTCCAATGTTTACCCCTTTAACAGATCGATTGATCTATGTTAATTTTCGATCAATGGTAGGTTTCTTCCCTACGATTGAAGGTCTACCAATGGTTTGGTTATTTGGATTTGGGCTTGCCACCATTTTGCTTGTCTTGTTTGCGATTTGGGATTGGAAATCAAACAAACGTAGAGATGTTTTTTTAACAGTGCTTGCTCTTAACATGGCGTATAATATCTCCGTGATTTATTTCCATCGATCTCCCTTATGGAGGGATGTAGGCGATTGGATCATGAGTTTGCCACTTTCTTGAAGTTTCGGTCGCGCCTCCATTTGTCCAAGACCACTGCCTCTTGAGTAGGAAATAGCAACTGGCTTGTCCTATGGACGTATATGCTTCAAAACCAAAACATACTCAATCGAATACTTCGACTACAACCTATGAGATTATTAGTGTGGACCCTGCTTATTGCAATTGTTGTTTCATGCCAAATTGAGAAGACATCATCAACTCAAATTACTCCGGAAACTGCTTCATCGATCAATGAAGAAGATTTAAGGAAATTCATCGGTAATGACTTTTTTTTAGATGATCAACATTCCTATTTAGGATTTAAAATCAAATATTTTGGGTTCAGTCCGGTTCGTGGACGGTTTGATGAATTTGATGGTAGACTTTTTTACGACCCCTCAAATGCAAGCAGTCTTTCGGCTTCTGTATCCATTGATGTGAATTCCATCAATACCGGGAATGATACAAGGGATAACGATTTGAAAAGTGAAGGGAGTTGGTTCGATATGACCAACTTTCCAGCCATGAGTTTCAAAAGCACCAAAGTAATGGTTAATAAAGACGGAACTTTTGATTTAATTGGAGATATCACCATTAAGGGAATTACGCTATCGGATACTATTTCTTTTGATAAGCCAACTGCAATGAGTAAAGATTGGGCCGGTAATGATCAGGTAGATTTTTCTGGACGTATGGAAATTGACCGTCAGGACTATGAGGTTGTGGGAGGAGATTTTTGGAGCACTATAATGGAAAATGGGTTGACACAGCTTTCTGACAAAGTGGAAATTGAAATAGACATGCATTGTCGGAAAGCGGATTATCAATTCAGATTTGATGGTGCAGATGCATTGGATTTGAACCGACGAGTTTTACTTGTAATTAAAGAAAACGGCATTGAAGAAGGTATTCGAAGTATTATGAACCTTCACAAAGAGGGGGATTTAACAGCAGGGAAGCTTTCTTCAATAGGTTATACCCTAAATGCGTGGGGTATGCAAGAGCAAGCTTTGATCGTGTTCAGTAAGAGACTTGAGCTATTTCCAAGTTTGAACTCAACTTGGAATCAGTTGGGCATTACACATCTTTATATGAGCAAGCACCAGGAAGCCAGGAAGTGCTTTTTAAAAGCATTGGAACTTGATTCCGAAGATTCGAGAGCTCAGGAATACCTACGGTTGATTGAAAGAATCAATGCCTCTGAATCAAGTTAATTCAAGGCTAAAAGGGTATCATCAATTGATATGTTAATTTTTTATTCGTCGGAATATCTTGATATCTTCCTGTTGAAGGTTATTGAATGGAAAAGAAGAAGCTAGTAATATCGATATTGGCGGGCATTTTATGCTTCTTATTATCCCCTTATGGGGTGGTCAGTGAGTGGGGTGAAATTGTGATTGATATTCCATGGGTAATTGTATTTCCTGTAATTATTTCCATGGCTTTTGGATGGCGGTATGCATTGGTGGTTTCTATCTCAGGAGGGGCGATTTATCCTTTTTACGTGTGGTTTGAGAATGGGTATGTATGTGTTTTGGTATCAATCACATATACTTTGACCTATGTCTTATTGGGAATTCTCAATGAGCCGTCGTTCATTAAACTCATTCGTTCTTACAGCATTCGTTTAGCGGCAATATTTGTCTCCATTCTGCTCATTTTTTATATCAGTTACATCCATTTGTTCGAGGTGTTTCTGTCTTTCAATCCTTCGTTCTGGAACGGCAATTCCATCACTAGTATGGACGAAAAAATTGTTCAAGGCATTCTGTTGAAAAACTCAATTAACTACTTGGTGACTCTTTTGCTTTCGACATCCCTTATCAAGCTACCTGCCATACAGAAACTTTTAATGCTTAATACTTCGCCTGTATCTAAGGATAATGCGATGATATTTTTCAGCTCCATACTTATCGGATGCCTGGTGTGGTTTGTGTTTTATATGTTGACAAATAGTCTAATCCAGGTTGAAGGGGACAATCACAAACACTATTTGACGCTTGCTTTTTATGTAATATTTTTCAGTAACCTTTTGATATCCAGGGTGATCATGGAATACAGTGAAAGAAGTCGGCAGAATCTGATAACGATCTCTGAAAATGAAAACTTGCTAAGAACAGTAATCAATACTATTCCTGACCTCATATGGCTAAAGGATATCAACGGAACTTATCTGAAATGTAATAAACGATTTGAGTTATTTGTGGGGCAACAGGAACCTGAAATTATTGGAAAAACTGACTATGACTTTGTAAGTAACGTGAAGGCAATTTTTTTTAGAGAAAATGACTTGAAAACCCTAAATGCGAGAGAGCCTGTCATCAATGAAGAAGTCATAGAATATAAGAACAAACAGCATAAGGAAACATGGGAAACGATAAAAGCACCGTTGATAATTAACGAGGATACGATTGGTATTCTGGGAATTGGGAGAAATGTAACGGAGCGGAAAAAATCGGAAGAGGAGCTCGAAATGCATAGAAACCATCTTGAGAAATTAGTTAAATCCCGGACCGAAGAGCTTGAATCTGCTATGGTACATCTTCAGGAAACTCAAGCGCAACTTATTCAATCAGAGAAAATGGCATCTTTGGGTGTTCTTACTGCTGGTGTTGCTCATGAAATAAACAATCCACTTAATTTTATTTTGGGTAGCTATTTGGGTTTAAGTGAAATGCTGAAAGAAGATTCAGGAGATGACGAAGTGTTGAGTCAGCTACTCGACAACCTGAAAATTGGGGTCGATAAAGCTGCTGGCATAGTAAAAGGTTTAAACCAGTTTAGCAGGGATCAGGATAGTTTTGACGAAGACTGTGATGTTCATATAATTCTTGATAATTGTCTGATCATGCTGAATAGTCAGCTGAAAGAACATATTGAAATCAAAAAGGATTACGCCGAGGGACAACTTCAATGCAAGGGGAATGTGGCCAAACTTCACCAGGTGTTTATCAATATAATAACCAATGCCAAACAAGGAATTGAAACAAATGGTGAGATAAAAATCTCAACAAGACGTATTGGGAACTCCATATCAATTGAAATAGCTGATACGGGTTGTGGCATTAGTAAGGAAAATTTACCGAAAGTATTAGACCCATTTTACACAACAAAAGCTCCAGGAGAGGGAACAGGACTAGGATTATCTATCACCTATAACATCGTTACCCAGCACAGCGGACAACTTGATTTATCTTCTAAACCAAATGAAGGAACTACCGTCAAAATTTTGTTACCCATAGAAATAGATGCAATGTTTTGAACATTGGTAATGTCCAAAAATAGAAACTCAATGGATGAATAGACTTCTACTTATCATTTGTTTCCAATTGATATTTCGAGCTATCTGCGTATCGCATGAGTTGCCAGAGGCATTGAAAATGCTTGATGGAATGCCTATAACATATTGTTCGCAGGGAGCAGAGACCTATGCCATTCATCTACAGAAGTTGTTAAATACAGCCATTCATTATTTTGATACGGCAACTAATGAGTCAGTAGATGTTGAATTGATAGTATTGAATAAGGGAGATGCGAGTTCAATGAATGTCCAATGGCCAATGCCATTTTCCACAGATAACCCCAATCGCATTTTCATGCCCAATCAGGGGTATATTGAAGTTCAGTTGGGAGATCATCTGAAAAGTGAAAATCAATTTCATATTAGTGATTTTATTGCAATACATGAATTGGGACATATTCTCTGGCACAAGAGATTGGGCTGGCATGAAGGTCAGCCAAGGTTCAAAAATCATAAGTGGATTGGTGAGTTCATTGCTGACTATTATATGATGGGATACCTTATTGAGGTTATGGGTGTTAATGCATTTCCTGAGTCATCAGGATCAATGTTCACCTATCTTCCTTTTCGCTATAAGACACTTATAGATTTTGAGTTGCAATACAGCAAGCTTCCAAAAACAAATTATGTAGGATTTCAGGCCAAATTCAGTGAGCTGGCTTTTACTGTTTTCAATGACAAAGGCTGGAGTTTCGTGTCCGAATTGGATCAATTATATGACAGTCTTGCTAATAAAGAGGGACTCGACAGAAGAGCAAGTTTTCCTGTTGTGAATGATCATATTGCTTCAATCTCTGCTGATTCTGCTGATTGGTTTAAAGGATTAAAGAATACGCCGCATCCAATCCTGATGTTCATGGGATTATTTGGGATGATCACCATTTCAATCATTGGGTTGAGAAAAACAGCTTCAATTTATAAGCTCATAATTGTGCTAATTCTCTCCGCAGGATTATCGGGGTTGCTCATATTTTCGGTGTTTTATTTGATTTAGAGATATATGTAGATAGCAAACAAGGCAACTAAAATGCTAAATGCTTCAAGCACCCAATACTTTCGACTAGCGACGGCAATGATGGCTAAGACAATCACGCCACTTGCAATTAGTATCATTTTGTCAAATGTCTGTAGCGCTTTGTATGCCGTAAAATAAATACCATATAATAGGCCGGGAAGAAAGATCTTCCATCGATTCTTAAGAAGAAATTCTTTGAGATCAACATCGTCTAAACGATGTGGAAATATCTGATACGAACAAAAAGCAAATAAAGTTGGTGGTAAGACTCCCAGTAACAGAAAGTTTGCGGGGCTTTTCATGACGACATAGCGCTCTGGATTGGCACTATTGAAGTAAGCGTAAACTATTATTAAAAACATGCTACCTGTGAGCAAATAAAAAGGCCAATAGTGTTTAAATGAGTTTTTGTTTTGCAACATTTTATTCCACTCAACCAACATCCTGCTCACAATTAGGCCATACAATATCGATTCAAAAGCAAGGAGATATTCAGAGAATGACATATCTAAAATTACAGAATATCTGCTTAATCATATGAAGGGAGTATTGTTATATGCCGTGGGTTGAGGATTCATTATCTTGAAGTTCTTTAGCTGAAAAGAAAAAGCATGCTGTTGCATAAAGTGTCATTCATTTCAATTGATGTAAATCTGAATTCCATTTCCCATCAGTTAAACAAGCTTATAGTTTTTAGCTATTTTGGAGAAGTTCCAAATGCTTTAAATAGTAGGAATATGATTTGGTCAATGTTCTTTCTGATAATTGCGCTTGCTGCATCACCTACTTTTGCCCACCCCACTGGAAATATGATTACCGTTGAGGACGCTGTGTTGTGGTCATATATCGACCCCATAGATGATGATCAGCATCATGCCTGTGTAATGATTTGGCAAAGTGGTGAAGAACCAGAAATATACTTCAAATCCGAGCATCCTGCGAGTGATTTTATGTTGTTTAATAATGGAGACGACATTTACATTATTGAAAGGAACTTTTCACAATCCAATCAGCAGTATCAAATACGAGTTTTAAAAACAAACATTGATAGCGAACCGAAAGTGATTTGGGATTGGTTCGATGATAATTGGAGAATAGGTGAAGGTGGCTTTTTTATGCTGGATGATGATCAAATTGTTTTTGGCAGTTATCCTAATATTTATCATCTCAAAAAAGGAAAGCTGCCGATTGAATATTTTGAATTTGACGAGCCCATTAACAGAATACGCGCAACAAATGATCAATTGCTTTTACTAGGCAATAATGACTGCTGGTTAGTGGAAAGAAACGGGATTATTAAAAGGCATTGGAAAGAGTTGCTTGACGATGACGTTGATAATGCTCCATTGAGCCGCAATCAAATATTTGATGTGGACTACCACGAGGGATCCTTATTACTGGCTTATTGGGGCAAAAGGGCCTTTGAAATAATAAGGGAGCCGGGAGAGCGAGAAATACTCTTCCAAGAACAAGCGCCTCATGCCCCACATTGGGTAGCCTTTCGAGGCAAAGAAAAATGGTTATTTTCTTCGGAGTTGACTTTCGAAGGCAAAGCACCAAGACCGAAGTTGATACGATTTCTATCCAACGGAGATCAGTTCAGGATTTGGTGATGTTTAGGCGAGGCTATTGTATTAATTCTGTGCTATGAGGTGCGGATATTTTAGAGATCTATTTTGATATTTCAGTATCTCTTCTTTTTGGATAACACCCTGATTCACATTGATCGCTTCACGAATGGTAGCATCGAGTTTCCAGGCTTCTTGACCATCTAGTACAGTAGGTAGATGAACAATCAGCGCGGCGGAAATTGATCGTGTCGCACTTTCCCATAAAAAACTCGGAGTATGATCTACGGCGTAGTAATCGACTCCCTCCACTTCAAACATGGGATTTTTGAATGAGGTAGGTTTTGCAAAATAAAACCCCATTCCTTCATCGCAACTAACATCGATGATCAGGCAACCTTTCCTCAGGCAATCTTTTTCATCCTCTGTGACAAAATCCATCGGGTTGTTGGGATCCTGAAATGTGCCATTGACAATAATTTCGGATTCACTGAGTAGTGCTTTCAGTGGCCTTTCTGATCCATCATGTTCGACAACAAGCATTCTGGCTTCTCCTTCCTCGCCTTTTTTGATTCGAACATAATCCACATCAAGGACCTCCTCTCTAACCTCATGGTCAGGTCGCTGGATACATATCGTTATGTCTCTAAATCCATGTGCTTTTAAGGCGTATATCGCCCCTCGGCTTACTGCTCCAAAGCTGAAGATGATGACCTTTCGCTGATTTCCATAATGGCCATCTATTCCTTTCAGCTGCATAGCATGCAGAATCGCAGAATATCCAGCCAATTCATTGTTTTTGTAGAAGGTGTGACGGCCTTGTCGACCATCCGGAGACCAAACATACATATCTTCAAATGCAATTAGCGTTAATTGACGATCAATTGCCGCTTGAGTTATTGCCCCTTGTTGTGCACAATGGGGATAGCCCCATAGGATACCTTTTTCTTTGAGTTCTTCAAGATCAGACAATACTGGTTTGGCAATGACTACTGAGCCAAGGTCATTCAGAAGCTCCTTTCTTGATGCTAGTCCCCCAGACATTGCCGCAATTTCATCATCGTCAATCTTAAAGGGCTTACCATAACCTTTTTCAAAGATGAGTTGTTTTCTAACCTTTTCAGGGAGTCTTATCAAGTGATCCGGATGAATCGGACATCTTCTTTCATCTTCTTTTTTGGAAGTACCAATTACGCCAATTGTATTCATAACCTGTGATTAAACTTTCGCGACTGCCCATTAAAACAACAAGCTGTGAATCCCGTCGATGTGCATATGAGGAGGACTGGAGGTTTCACACATCAAAGAAGCTCCAAATTCAAAAACTGAAACTCGTCTATTGGAGAAATGATAACTTTTAAACGAAGAATTAGGATTGAAATATTCCTAGGTAAAGCTAACCATTTAATCTGGCAATGGTTTCAGGACCATGGGTTATAGCTTTCAATTCACCTTGCTAAAATTGTATATTAGAGATTTAGTCCAGTCAAATGACGAACGAAGTAATGAACGGCCAATGAAAACAACAAGCACACATGACGAGAGAATAGCTAAAATGATTTTCTCGTCAGTCTACCCACACTACGTAACCAAAGTCGAAAAAAAGGGAAGAACAGTTGCTGAGTTGGGTCAGGTAATTGAATGGCTGACTGGCTTTGATGATAAAACGTTACAGGGAATGATAGACACGAAAGTAACCTTTGAAACATTCTTTCAGAAAGCCAATTTGAATCCAAACGCCCAATTAATCAGAGGTGTAATTTGTGGGTATAGGGTTGAAGAAATTGAAAATCCATTGACCCGGCAGGTGAGGTATCTTGATAAGCTTGTTGATGAGTTATCTAAGGGCAAAAAAATGGAAAAGATTCTCCGAAAGAGCAAACTGGTATAAACTAGTTTGCAAGAGCTGTTGCCAGAAGAAATAATTCTGGATTTTTAATATCTCTTGATATAGGTAGATGGAAGGGGGAACAACAGCTGAGTGAATTTTCACTGATGTTTTGAATGAGATTGTTGGCTTTATTTGATCTCATGTGTAAGTTGGGTTTCATTATCAGTGCGCAATGCTATGACGAAGAAAAGAATACTATTCACGGGTGGGTCCGGTAAAGCTGGAAGGCATGTGGTGTCTTATCTGCTAGATCAAGGACATAGGGTATTGAATGTGGATCTCAAGCCTTTGGATCATCCAGGAGTGTATAATCTGCTTGCGGATATTACGGATTCCGGACAGATGTTCAACGCGATGAGTTCATACACATGGTTTGATGAACTGGAGGCAGGAACCGGTGTTCCCAGTTTTGATGCTGTAGTTCATTTCGCGGCAGTGCCACGGATTTTAATCAATCCTGACAATGAAACATTTCGGGTCAACACAGTGGGTACTTACAATGTGATAGAAGCTGCCGTTAAACTTGGGATTAAAAAAATCATTATTGCGTCATCCGAGACGACCTATGGGGTTTGTTTTTCTGATGGTAAAACAGATCCTCACGTATTACCCCTTGAGGAAGATTATGATGTGGATCCAATGGATAGCTATGGTTTGTCCAAAGTGGTCAATGAGAAAACTGCTCGCAGCTTTCAACGCAGGTCTGGATTTGATATTTATGCATTGCGGATCGGAAATGTTGTTGAACCACACGAATACGAGGAGTTGTTTCCTCACTATTTCAAAAACCCAGAGGTAAGACGTAGGAATGCTTTTTGCTACATTGATGCAAGAGATCTAGGACAAATTGTGGATTTGTGCATACAAAAAGATGGGCTGGGTTATCAGGTTTTCAATGCCGGGAATGATCACAACGGTGCTGTTATTCCTAGTAAAGAACTGGCTGAGCGTTTTTTTCCGGGTGTTCCCGTATCACGTGAGTTAGGTGAACATGAAGCCTTATTTTCAAATCGGAAAATTAGAGAGGTGCTTGGATTTAAGGAGCAGCATAATTGGCGTAACTACCTGGATTGGGAGTCCTGATTAGACTTTTGCCTTTAGTCAATTGTAAGATTTAGGGGCGCATTTGTGTTCCCCATCATTGATTTTTCAAACCTTCAGGACGCAAGGAAAGTTAGACATCTGCTTCAGCTGTATCATGAAGACTTTCAAACATCTGTCTAGGCGATCGATGCTTTTTCTGTATCTTGTATAGCAATCTTCACAGCTTAAGTACCTTGAAATGAAACCACATCGTTATTCATTCCTATTTCCATTTTCTTTTCTTTTTTTTATTATCCAAGTCACTGCTCAGGTAACGGATCCGGATATGAAGGAGCGATTTGAGGCTATCTCTAAGCGATCCGAAAACAAGGGATTGGTAGAGCCATTCAAGGGGATTACCACTGATGGGAACGTCCAGGAAGGACTTTTTCAAATCAAGCCATCTGGTGTCTCAACAAACATGGTTCAAACAGCCGCAGAGAAGTTTCTACAGTCCTTGAGTAAGGCGCAAAAAGAGCAGACACTATTTCCTGTTGACGATGATGAATGGCGTAAATGGATGAACCAACATTTCTATGTCCGACAGGGCGTATCGTTTCATGAAATGAACGAGTCACAGCGTGCCGTAGCTTTCGATTTAATGAAAGCTTCTTTAAGCGCGAAAGGACTTAAGCTAAGTAAGGATATCATGAAGTTGAATTTCACACTTGGGGAAATCAATGATGATTTTGAGCAGTACGGTCAGTGGCTTTATAATATTACGATCATGGGTGAGCCATCCGCTACCGAACCGTGGGGTTGGCAAGTAGATGGACATCACCTGATTGTCAATTATTTCGTACTTGGGGATCAAGTAGTGATGACGCCTACTTTTGTTGGGTCAGAACCTGTAATTGCAGAGTCTGGGAAGTTTATCGGTGTCTCCATTTTGCAGGAAGAGCAAAGTATGGGATTAAAGATGTTCCAATCAATGGATAAACAACAACAGGAACAAGCGATAATCACCACTACGAAAAATGGCAATAACAATTTGACGGAGGCCTTCAGAGATAATGTTGTACTTGACTATGCAGGAGTGAAGGTTTCGTCTTTCACCACCAAGCAGCAAACACAAATGCTTGAGTTGATAAACGTATATGTAGGTTATATGGATGACGGACATGCAAAAGTCAAAATGGAAGAGGTCAAAGCTCATCTGGACAATACCTGGTTTGCCTGGATTGGTGGAACTGAAGCTTACTATTATCGCATTCACAGTCCAGTTATCCTGATTGAATTTGATCATCAGCAGCCAGTTGCGACCAGACAACTTTATGGAACTGAGCCTCATCCGCAGCATGTTCATGTGGTGATACGAACACCCAATGGCAATGATTACGGAAAAGACCTGCTTCGACAACACTACGAAGTACACGAACATTAGGAGATTTTGTGATTATTTTGAGACAATTGTGAAGTCAATATGATTCTGTTCTGCTAAATAGCGGCTGTCAATTTCTATCAACCATTATATTGCGATTTAATGCTGTCACTTATCAACAATGCACAATCATTCTCCGCTAAAGTTGCGCTTATTGCAAATGGAGATACTTACTCATACCAACAGTTACTGGATGCCTCGGCTCAATTTGGTACGCTATTGCTCGATGGATCATTAGATCTCAATGAGCAGAGAATAGGATTTGTTATAGACCCTGGGTTTGAATATGTGAAAGTTCAATGGGCAATTTGGAGAGCCGGGGGCATAGCTGTCCCACTTCACCCGAAAGCTCCAATTGCATCACATGAATATGTGATGGAAGATGCGGGTTTGTCTAAACTGGTATGCTCGCCCAAGTACCTGGAGGTCCTTCGTCCTATGGTAGAAAAGTACGATGTACCAATCATTTCATCAGTAGTCAGTTCAGATTCGAGCAGTAAGCTCCCTGATATCGATATCAAGCGGAGAGCGATGATCCTATACACCAGCGGGACTACCGGACAGCCAAAAGGTGTAGTGACAACTCACGCTAACATTGAAGCTCAAATTCAAACGCTGGTCTCAGCTTGGCAATGGTCTTCTGATGATCATATCATTAATGTATTGCCATTGCATCATGTGCATGGGATTATCAATGTATTAGGCTGTGCACTTTGGTCTGGTGCTAGATGTGAGTTCGTTCGATTTGATGAGGCACAAATATTGAATAGACTTGTGGCCAGGGAGGTCAATCTCTTCATGGCTGTACCCACTATATATTACAAGTTGATTAATTACTGGGAGGGATGTGAATCGAGTGAACAGCAACGAATCTCCAAAGGCTTGCATGAAATGCGATTAATGGTGTCTGGATCTGCGGCACTGCCAGTATCTGTTCTGGAGAAGTGGCAATCCATTAGTGGACATACCCTTCTGGAGCGGTATGGCATGACAGAAATAGGCATGGCTGTCAGCAATGATTATGATGGAAAAAGAATTCCCGGTCATATTGGGAGACCACTACCACTTGTAGATGTGAAATTGGTAGATGAACATATGAATGCGGTAGCATCGGGTGAGCAAGGTGAAATCTTGGTCAAGGGTCCCAATGTCTTTAAAGAATACTGGGGTAGAGCTAAGGCCACCAGTGAAGCGTTTACAATAGGTGGATGGTTTCGGACCGGAGACATTGCTACTGAGGTAAATGGTTATTATAAAATAATTGGCAGAAGTTCGGTTGATATCATTAAATCTGGAGGGTATAAGTTGTCTGCGCTGGAAATAGAGGAAGTGCTACGCGAAAATGAAAAAATATCCGAATGCGGTGTTGTAGGTCTTCCGAATGAGGAATGGGGAGAGATAGTTGGGGTAGGGTTGGTAGTGAGTGGTGACCCATTTGATGTAGAGGAATTCAAGGATTGGATGAAAAACAAATTGTCATCCTATAAGATCCCACGTGTAATTCAAGTGTTGGATCAGCTACCAAGAAATGCAATGGGCAAAGTGGTAAAGAAGGAATTGAAACAACATCTAATCGAAACTAAATGAGAATTTACGGAGTAGCCTTTTTAGCTGCCTGCTACCTATTAGGTCAACTGATGGGCAAGTACCTGGGGATGGCGTTAGGTATCGGTGGAAATGTAGGCGGAGTAGGGCTAGGGATGCTATTACTCATTTTTGCTAATCACTATTACTATAAACAAACGGCTATGCCAGTTGAAACAAAAGGTGGTATTGTTTTTTGGAGCAGTATGTACATTCCGGTTGTCATTGCGATGGCTTCTTCATTGAATGTGAAGGCTGCAGTTTCAGGTGGATGGGTTGCGGTAGTGGCTGGCATTGTGGCGACTGCCTGTTGCTACCTTCTGATACCGGTGCTGTCTAAATGGTCTAGCAATCAGTCAGCTAATCCTGAATTTTAATGGAAGTACTTAGCGAAGTGTTGATTAAAAATGGATTGATTGTTGCGTTTTTGATCGTTGGGCTCATGATATGGATCGCAGATTTGTTGTCCAAAAAAGTGCTGGGTCGAAAAATTCCCGGCGTTGCACTGGCCATATTAGCAGCTTTGGTAATGGCTTACTTTGGAGGAGAAAAGGGTGTAGCTAGTCATTCATTATTAGCAGGTATGGCACTTTTGGGCAGTTCGATGTTCCGCGACTTCACCATAGTGGCAACTGCCATGGGTGCTAGCTTAAGCGAACTTCGCAAAACAGGATTCGTAGGAGTGCTTTCCTTGCTGATAGGAGTGACCATCACTTTTTTTGTAGGTGGATCAATTGGGTATGCAATGGGCTATACAGATGCGGTGAGTTTTACGACCATTGGAGCAGGAGCCTGCACATATATTGTGGGCCCAATCACTGGAGCTGCGATCGGTGCATCATCAGATTTGATTGCAATAAGTGTGGCGACCGGAGTTGTTAAAACAATATTCGTTACCATCATTACACCTATCATAGCCAAACGAATAGGACTAGATAATCCAGGTACTGCTATGATTTTTGGAGGTATGATAGGAACCACCAGCGGTGTTGCCGCGGGATTGGCAGCCACAGACCCCAAGTTGGTGCCTTATGGCGCAATGACTGCTACATTTTATACCGGCATTGGTGTGCTGGTTTGTCCGTCAATTTTTTATTTTTTAATGAACTATCTCCTTGGTTAGGACAAGGGTCAATCCAAAGTCAGTTTAGCTAGATGTTCCCGGAGGTTGTCTGCAACACGGTCCAGCTCACTTGAAACCTGATAGATTTCATCAGAAGTAGCCATGTTCAGTTCTGAATGTCGAATGAAAGTTTGAACAGACTCTTCAATACGTTTGATAGATGTATTTTGCTTTATACTGGAATTCGATATTTCTTTTATAAGATCTGCAGATTGTTCGATTTCAGGTAAAAAGTTTTGCACTAATTCTCCTACTTTCTCCGTTTCGTTTGCTCCTCGTTTGACAGAACCAATAATCTCTTTTGAAGCAATTTTGCTGCGCTCAGCAAGTCTTTTGACCTCTTGAGCAATTACGGCAAATCCAGCTCCACTTTTCCCTGCTCTGGCGGCCTCAACTGATGCGTTTAGCGCAAGAATATTGGTCTGTCGAAATATATTCTCCAGCATGGAGATCTTTTCATAGATCCCATTGACCTCCTTGATGTTGATCTCAGTGGCTTCCTTGATTTCTGCCATTCTAAGAACAGCATTTTCAGTAATCGAATTGGTTTTTTGCGCACTCTGACTATTGATGGCGGCATAGTGGCTAACATTCTCTACATCCTCATGCATGACCTGAGCAGCAGTGGTTTGATCTTTTGCATCTTTTGCAAGAACCCCGGATTTTTGTTTGAGGTCATTTCCAGATTCAGCCATTTTGAGATTGTTGGTGCGGATCACCTCGATCATTTTTTTCAGATCAGCCGTACGTTCCGTCACCAATAATTCCAGTTTCTTTCGCTGACGTTGCTGAATCTTATTTTTAGCAATGTTCACAGCATAGAGCATCAGGACGAAGGAGATTGCCACTGAAACATAAAACCACCAGGTCTCCCACCAGGGAGGAAGAATGCGTATAGAGACCGATTTGGGATCAGTACCCCAAATGCCATCATTGTTAGAAGCATTGAACCGAAAGGTGTATTTGCCGGGTTCCACATTTGTGAAAGTGATCTTTCGCTTTTCTGATCCGGTAATCCAGTCTTCATTGAATCCTTCGAGCATGTAGCGGTATTGATTTTTGGATGTGAGTGTGTAGTTCAACCCAACAAACTCGATGTTGAAGAAGTTTTGGTCGTAATCCAGTGTTAAACCATCTGTAAACAATATGCTTTGCTTGAGAATCTCGTCCGGTCCAATAGGAACTTCCTGATTGTACAATTCAAAACTGGTCAGGTAAAGGTTTGGCTCTTTTTCGTTAAATTTTAACTTGAGTGGATCAAATAGGTTAAATCCATTATTTCCACCGAAAGCAAGGTGGCCGTTTTTCAGTTTATAGAAAGCCCATCTGTTGAAGCTGTTTCCTTGCAAACCATCCAACTGATCAAAATTTCTGAAAGTCTTTTGTTCAACATCGAATTGACTTATTCCTTTGTTTGTACTGATCCAGAGGAAACCATTATTGTCTTCCAGAATACCTAATATTACCTCATTAGGGAGCCCCTCGTCTGTTCCAAATCGCGTAAAGGTTTGCTTGTCTTCATTCATTAGATTAAGGCCATTGTTGGTGCCAACCCAGAATCGACCTTTGCTATCCTCGAATGAAACATATACTGCGTTATCTGAAAGACTTTCGGGTATGTTTTCATTTCGACTAAAATGTGTTATCTGATCTGATTTTGGATCCAGCCTGGCCACACCTGAATTGTGAGAGCCTATCCAAATCATGCCGCTTTTGTCCTCATAGACATGAAAAAAAGACCCTTCTGAGAGAGAATTTGGGTCAGACGGGTTATGTACGTATCGCTTGACCAATCCCGTGTTAGGGTCTAGTCGTCCCAACCCGTTCGAATGCGTTGCAATCCATACGTATCCTTTACTATCCACCATAAGATCAAACACATTGTTATTCTGAATGCTAAAGGGATTGGTGGGCTCGTGCAGGTAACGGGCAAAAGTGTCAGTGGATGAATTGTAACGATTGACACCTCCATCCCACATGCCAATCCAAATGTCCCCCATGTCATCAACATCCATGGCTATGACCTTATTGTTGGTGGGTGAATTGTTGTCGAGAGGGTCATTCAGTATGTATTCATACCGATCATTCTCTATTGTGTATTTGATCAGCCCCCCTCCATCAGCAGCGAGCCAGAAGTTCCCCGAAAGATCTTCCGTGAAGTCCATAATGTTGTTCGCATTGCCTTTGATCGCTTCAGTGCCACGAGCATTTTTGAAATGTCTGAATATTTGCTCATTTGCATCATATACATCGACTCCACTATAAAGTGTACCAACCCATAGACGATTTTGCTTGTCGAAGTATATATCGTTGACAACATCTGATCCCAAGCTGGCTGGATCGGTAATGTCATATGTGTAGCTTTCAAATTCTTCATTTCTTGTCAACATGCTGATTCCAGCATCTGTTCCGATCCAGATATTTTGATTTCTATCCTGATCAATTGCATGTACAAAATTGTTAGGGATCGACTTTGGGTCTAAAGCGTCGTTGATGTGGCTATTGAATACATTAGACCTGGTATCATATGAAATTAGACCGGCGGATTGAGTTCCAATCCATATGTTTTCGTCATTGGAACTGTAGAGTGTGAAAATATAATCATTTGGAAGACTGGTAGGATCGGAGGGGTCATGCTTGTACTGCTTTAATGAGCCGTTCTTATTCACCTGGTTTAATCCAGATCTGGTGCCAATCCAGATGTTGCCAGACCCATCCTCGATAATTGCTGTTACCTCATTATCCGTTAATTGTGTTTCATATGGGTGATCAAATTCACCATTGATATATTGGTCTACACCTCTATCTGTCCCTATCCAAAGCACACCTCGATTATCTATTAATAGACTCAGTACTCGATTACTGGAGATAGTTGATCGAGAAGAATCATCGGCGACATAGCGTGTGAAATTTTCCGTTTGCTTATCGAAGTAGTTGAGTCCGCTTTGTGTAGCAATCCAGAAATTACCTATTGAGTCTTCTTCGATAGCTAATATTTCATTGTCGCTGATCGAATTGGGGTTTTCTTCTTCATTTCGATAGACCTTGAAATTATAGCCGTCAAACCTGTTGAGACCATCCCATGTAGCAATCCAGATGAAGCCAAATTCATCTTCGATGATTTGAGTGGAGTAGGCGTGCGAAAGACCCTGTTCAACTGAGTAGTGTTTGAATTGTGGGGTCTGACCAAAGCCGAGAATACATGGTATTAGAAGAAATAGGAATAGAGGTTCTCTGATGTTCATTGGTTGGTGGATATTGGATCAAATTTAAATCAAACCTGTCACATAAAGGTTTGATAATTTGACGTAGTGTATGTTTTCCGTACATTACCATTGCTGGTGAAGTATTACTATTTCAAAAACAAATTGCCGAGGATTTTGTGGGTCGCTTTGAATGCTTGATGCACTGCTGAATAAGTGAATTCTGATAAAACTTCCCATCATTACAGCCACATTCCGCACATAGTTCTGAATTAAAATAATTAGTATAATATTACGAATAATGCATTATTTTGTTTAATTTATTTAGTAAATAACAAGCAAATAACAATAAAATTAAAAAATATGCATTTCGGGAATTACGAAACGACTGGATTGTTTGACGAAATGATTGCTGCTGATGGTTCTTGTCGAAGTTCTTGTTTGCTGCTCAAAAATACCCTTGAGAACCTATCTAAAAGAAAACTCCAACAAATACAGCATTCTGCTGACAAGGCTCAATTATCTCTTGGGATGACCTTTAATGTCTATCATGATAACAAGGGAATCGAAAAAATATTACCCCTTGATTTGGTGCCGAGGATAATCGAAGGCAATGAATGGAATAAGATTAGCAGGGGTTTGGAACAACGCATTACTGCGTTAAATATGTTTTTAGAAGACATCTACAATGATCGAAAAATATTAAAGGATAAGATAGTTCCTAAGGAGCTGATCCTGTCAAGTGCTGATTATTTGGAGCCTTGTGTAGGTATGAAGCCTCCTAACGATGTGTGGTGCCATATTAGTGGTAGCGATTTGGTCAAGGATCTTAGTGGTGAGTTTTTTGTATTGGAAGACAATTTGAGATGCCCGTCTGGTGTATCCTATATGCTGGAAAATAGAGAGATTATTAAAAATGCATTCTCTAATTTATTCTCTCAGCTAAACGTAAGGCCTATTTCTGATTATGCGGACAAGCTGAGGAATATGCTCTCAGAACTTTCTCAGAAAGAACAACCAACTGTAGCGGTTTTAACACCCGGTATTTACAATTCTGCCTACTTTGAGCATTCATACCTGGCTCAGGAAATGGGTGTCGAGCTTGTTACTGGCCAGGATCTTATTGTTCAAAATAAGAAGGTCTATATGAAGACAACCCGAGGTTTGCAGCAACTGGATGTGATATATCGAAGGATCGATGACACGTTTATGGATCCGCTTGCTTTTAACAAGAATTCCATGTTGGGTGTCCCAGGATTGTTTGAGGCTTATAAGGCAGGTACGGTGGCCATTGCCAATGCACCTGGGACAGGGGTGGCTGACGACAAAGCGGTGTATGCTTATGTCCCCAGAATCATTAAGTATTATTTAGGTGAGGATGCCATTGTTAACAATGTTCCTACCTACCTCTGTTCCGAGAAAGAGGGGTTGAGTTATGTGTTAGACAATATCCCCGACTTGGTTATCAAAGAAACAAATTCAGCTGGTGGGTATGGGATGATGATCGGACCAAAAGTTACTAAAGCAGAACACAAGCGATTTTATAAGAAAGTAAAAGAGAATCCACGTAATTATATTGCTCAGCCCACTTTGTCGCTTTCGACCGTTCCTACATTGGTTAAGTCCAATATTGTGCCCAGGCATGTGGATTTGAGGCCTTACATTTTATGTGGGAAAAATATCGAGGTAGTCCCAGGGGCGCTCACAAGAGTTGCGCTGAAAAAAGGTTCATTGGTAGTTAATTCATCACAGGGAGGTGGCAGTAAGGATACATGGGTTTTAAATAATTAGAATATGCTAAGTAGAGTTGCCGATTCGCTTTTTTGGCTAGGCAGATATATAGAGAGAGCCGAGAATTATGCTCGTTTCATTGAGGTTAATTTAAATTTGTCGTTGGACTTACCTCCCGGAATAAATGAACAATGGAAGCCATTGGTACTGGCAACTGGGGGGCAGTCGCTGTTTGAACAATCACAGGATAGTTACGTAAAGGAGGAGGTAATTCATTTTCTTGCTTTTGATAAAGAAAATCCTTTCTCAATGCTTCGAAGTATTGAACTGGCACGAGAAAATTCAAGAATCATTCGTGAGAATATTTCTCGAGAAGCTTGGGAAACGCTCAACGGGATCTATTACTATATGAAAAACGCCACTACAAGAAAGGTGTGGCTAAAGGAAGATCCACGGGATTTTTTCAATACGATACGAGCTAGAATTCATGCTTTGAATGGGTTAGCTTATAGTGCTGAGTCTCGTACGGAGGGTTGGTATTTTAATCAAATGGGTCAATACATCGAGCGTGCTGATAAGACTTCCAGAATTCTGGACGTAAAATATCACACCTTGTTACCATCAGTGGATGAAATAGGGACACCCCTTGATTATTTGCATTGGGCTGCTCTATTGCGATCTGTTGGTGCATTCAATGCGCACAGACGGGTTTACGGAAAGATAACCGGGCAGTCTGTGCTGGAGTTTCTCTTGTTAAATAAATACTTTCCACGAAGCGTATTCTTTTGTCTGCTGACTTTTGAGAACTGTTTGCAAGAAATTACGGGTAAACATCGGGGTTATCGCAACCTACTGGAGAAAACAATTGGCGCTCTTCGATCAGAGCTGGAATTCACTGATAAAGAGACCATTGCATCATATGGAGTTCATGAATACATTGATCAACTTCAAATAAAAATTAACAACATTTCTGACATTATAAGTGATCAGTATTTCGGGAATAAGTCTAATTTCGCTTCGGAGTTAACGAATGAAGAATGACGTACTGCTTGGGTTTATTGAGCAAAGATGGTGTAGCAGGTATTGCAGATACCAGGATTACTTCGGGCAGTGACACGACTACTGCTAAAAAAATATTTACTGTAAAAAGAACCAATCATACGTTCTTCGTTATGACAGCTGGCTTGAGGTCGGTAAGAGATAAGGCAATCACCTATTTTAAAGAAGTGATCGAGCAAGAGGATCACAATCTGGACAGACTTTATAATGCCGTGACCAAATTGGGTCAACAGGTAAAAAGAGTCGCAGAGGAAGATCGGGATTCGTTGCTGCAATCAGGGCTCGATTTCAATCTATTTGCCATTGTTGGAGGACAGTTGGAAGATGACGACTCCCCAAGACTTTATCTACTTTATCCACAAGGAAACTGGATCGAAATAGGAGAAGGAACGCCTTATGTGATCATTGGGAATTCGGGTTTTGGGAATCCAATATTGAAACGTGTTGTTACATACGAGAGCTCCCTTGAGTTTGGGATGAAGGCAGGATTCCTTTCGTTTGAAGCTACCCGGTTGTCTGCCAATGACGTGGATTATCCCTTGGATACAGTTGTGTTGAAAAAGGATACATATGATCTTATTGAGCATAGGTTCGAAGAAGGGGAACTCAGGAGTATTTCTGAATTTTGGAACTCAAGACTAAAAGATGCGATCAATAAACTACCCGCAATTGCACTTGAAAACGCTTTCGTGTCTGAAGATGATCGTGAATCAATTGTTGAATGATACTCAGCATTCGTCATTTGTCAACCTACACTTATGCGGAAAGTGTTTTTCCTGAACCGCACTATTTAAACTTTTATCCACAGCAGCGAGAGCATTTAGACTTGAAGGATTTTCAAATAAGAATTGATCCTTCTCCTGAAGGACTTTCTGTTCGAATCAATTCAGAAAACAATCTTCAACATCAATGTTGGTTCAATAGATCAATTGATGAAATGAAAATTGCGGTTGAAATGAAGGTTGAGAGCAGTGCTTTCAATCCGTTTTCTTTTTTCATTGAGGCAGACGAAGAGTTATCTGTGCTTACCCAGCAACATCCAAGCCTCATTCCATATCTTAATCACAATGAAGTAATTGATGATGATTTGAAACATTGGATAGCACGCCATTCGACTATCAAAGGAGACTATATCTCTTGGATTACTAGTCTTAATCATGACATTTGCAATGAGTGGAAACATACCATCAGGTATGAAGCTAATCTGTTTAGCCCGGAAGAATGCTTTAGGGCGAAAACGGGTTCATGCAGAGATTTGTCGTGGTTATTAATAATAGCACTCAGAGAGCTAGGGCTTCCTGCTAGGTTTGTGAGCGGATACGCTTTTAACCCAGAACTTGGAGAAGGCCATGAACTGCATGCATGGATCGAAGTGTGGCTTCCTGGTGCTGGTTGGTTAGGAGTTGATCCGAGTGCTGGCATTTATACGAATGAAGCATACATCCCAATTAGTACCAGTTATCATCCTGGATTGACCTTACCGGTTATTGGTAAATACCGAGGAAATGCTACATCAAAACTCGAGACAGAAGTAATTATTTCCCGGATCGATTAGTCGTCAAAGCATTTCTTGTGGATTGGCACAATGGCACTCTTTTGCAAAGATCGTATTTTATTAACCCAACCAAAAAGGCGTAACATCTACAGTTAAACTTGATTTCCCTTGCAGAATGGTCAATTTAGCATTCTGGACAACCTGGGTCCTATGAATATTTGTAGATCACCATCGATCGTATCCAGGACTGATTGAACGCCAAGATGTAATCTTGAATTGATCTGAAAACTGTATTGCAATCTTGCCGCCAAAGGTTCAAATCCAGCATTTCGTTTGTAACTAAAATGAATCAAATCATCATTGTTCAAAGAGATAGATGATATTTCTGAATAGATTTTATACCCTGTGCCTACTCCAATTGCCAGACTATGCCTGCTCTGAGGGTTGATTAAATGAAAAGGATCGAAAAGCAGGAAAATATTCAACGTCGCTATGTTGCCTGATATCAATGATGGCGCATAGATTGCCAAATCTCCAATTTCGGGAAGAAGGGAGTTGGCCAGATAGCCCGGGTCATTGTTGTAGGAGTGAGCGAGATAACTATGTTTGCCAGTAGCATACGTGAATGCAGGGGTGATCATAAGACCATCGGTGATCTTAAAATCCCGATCGAAACTTATTTGTGCACCATTAAGGATCGCTCCAGTAGAATAGCCTGCCGAAAGTCCTATTGATTGACAGAAAGTTGAAACAGCCAAGACTGAAAGCAGGACGAATAGAAAAGAACGCATGATAAATGTTTTTCTCAAACATCTAGCAAATTTCTCGCCATTTTGAATCCGTCAAATAAACGGACAGTTGAGTTAATTGACAGCCATTCTATTATCCCAATAATACTCTTTCCCCACTCTTTCTCGCTGACTCATAAATTGCTTGCAAAATTCTAACATCTCTCAGTCCTTCCTCACCTGGTACCATTACATCTGTGTTATTCATAATCGCCAGTGCATCATCATCCATTTGCCTGGCTTGTTGGTTGACAATGGTTTTGTTGAGTTGTTTGCCATCACTCGTTACTCCTTTGACCCCATTGTATGCCTGCATAGGCGCTAATTTGTACCAGCCATTTTCACACTCCACGTTGAGTTGGTTCCAGCGATGACCAAAGCTGGTTCGGCATTCTGCTATTGCGCCACTAGGAAATTCCATGGTGAAATAGGTAGTCTCGTCCACCTCGTCAAAAATCTCGGGACGTGTTGTTTCATGACGACAATCCCTAACGGCGATTGGCTCTTCACCTGCGGCAAATCGGGCACCATTGATTGCGTATACGCCCATGTCATACATGGCTCCTCCACTTAACTCCTTTCTTACCTTCCAGTGACCTTTGTCTGAGAAACCGCTAAAGGCTGCTTCGGCCGTAATTTTCTGAATCGATCCATATGGCTTGTCTTTTGCATACTGGATCACAGTCTGTGAGTTGGGCTCATGCTGCATGCGATAGCCAATGGTCAACTTCACCTTGTTGGCCTTGCAAGCATCAATAATCGCCTGGCATTCTGCCACATCCACTGCCATTGGTTTTTCACACCATACGTTCTTTCCTGCTTCAGCTGCTTTGATGGCATACTCAGCATGCAAACCATTTGGTAAAACAATATAAACGGCATTGATTTCATCATTATTAGCCAGGTCACCAAAATTCTCATAGTTGTACACATTCTGATCTTTGATGCCATGACGTTCTTGCCAGATCGGAATTTTGGATGGCGTTCCAGTAACAATGCCAGCCAGGTAGCATTCCTTGGTATGAGCAAATGCAGGCGAAAGTACGTCAGTGCTGTAGTATCCCAGTCCAACGAGGGCAACACCCACACCTTTCTGCTGGGAAGCAGTTGATTGACTGATGCTGCCAAGAGGTAGTATCAAAGTTGCCCCAGCTGCAGATGTGTATTTAATGAATGAGCGTCTTTTCATGGTGATTCCAATATTTATTCAATTCAATTTAGCTATTTCCAGGTAACTGATCTCCAAAAAACAGAATCATCATATGTAAAATTTTGTTCTCACTTTCGTCCGATTTGAAAGGATGGATTGTCTAAAGAGCTCATCATAAAAAAAAAGAAATGAACAAACTGGAAAGCCCTCTTCAACTGGATCAAAGAATTAAAATCAAAGCTAGCCCTCAAAAGGTCTGGGAAATATTCAACGATCAGGAGCTACTACCTAAATGGACAACTGATGTTCAAAAATGTCATTATGAAAGCAGAATGGCTAGTATAGGTCAAGTAAGGTCCAATGATTGTATTGTCAATGGCAAGAAAGGGACTATCAGGTCAAGGTGTATTGATTTACAACCCAGGACATTGGCCGAGTTTAAAGTAGAGCATGATACATTTGGCATGAACCGAATGCTTCGGGAAATTGGGTTTGTTGCCATATTTAATGATGCGGAAGGTTCAGAAACAGAGTTTGTCATGCAATCTCACTATCAAACAAAGAACTTATTCATTGGACTTATGAATCCGTTGATAAGGCGTCAAATGGCTAAAGAAGTGGACAACATGCTTGAAGGGCTTAAGGAATTTGTGGAGAGCGGTCAACCCAACTTAAAAAACCCGATTAATCAATCTTGAGATTTCCATTTCACAGGTAGAAAACAGTGTTTTACCTGCTGATATCTACGTTTGGCAACTATTTTTTAATCTTGCGCTCATTTGCTCCGTTTAGCTTCGGGAACAGTTAATACTATTATGCGAAGATTTGGTTGGTGGATATTTGGGATACTTAGCGTATCAATTGGTCTTTATCCTATTATTTATTTTCTGATTGAGCGGACGTTCGGTCTACTGAGTAGCAAGTCGGAAACATTGCTCAATGATGGGCTATGGAACACAGCATTTTATACGCACATTGTTTTAGGTGGTTTGGCATTACTGGTCGGCTGGACCCAGTTCAATGATCGGGTTAGACTCAGTCGACCTGCTCTACATCGAACCATTGGGAAAGTTTATGTACTCGCAGTAATGGCTAGTGGATTTAGCGGGCTCTACATTGCCATGTTTGCTACTGGGGGCTTGATTAGTATACTCGGTTTTGCCTCTTTGGCCATCATTTGGTTGTCCAGTACGTTACAGAGTTTTATGGCCATTGTCAGGGAAAGGAATGTGATTAAACATCAGAGACTTATGGTTTATAGTTATGCCGCGACTTTTGCCGCTGTAACCTTAAGAATTTGGTTGCCAATCTTGATAGGCATCTTTGGAGAATTTTTACCTGCTTATCAAATGGTGGCCTGGATGTGCTGGGTACCTAATCTTGCAGTTGCATATCTTATAGTGAGGAAAATGGATTTTTCGAAAACCATTATTGCAAAGACCGCATAAATCTATGATTTTCGGAGATATGAGGTTGTTCAAGCAAAAAGGTAGCATTGATTGGAAATATGTCTCAGTAGAACTTTTTCTGATTTTCGCCGGCATCAATTTGGCAATTTGGTTTAATAATTGGAACACTTCCAGGAAGTACGAGAAATCAAAAACTGCGGCTATTGAAAGAATAATCGAAGAGATTCAAAGTAATCAAAGGGAATTGATGCTTTCTCGCGAAGCGAATTTATTGGTCTTCGAAGCTTATGAAATACTCACTCCTCTTTATGTGGGGAACTCTAGAACGGTTGCAGCCACCGCTCTACAAATGACTGAAATTCAAGAGAAATATCCTGGTTTTTTCATCATCAATGATACACTAAGCAGCAATGGTAATTTGATTTTTGAGGGTGATACAAGAATTAATTTAGAATTGATCGATTTGAGTGCCATTGCCTGGGAAACCACAAGATTCATGGGATTGACAGGTAGATTTGATTATGAGTGCCTTTATAGCCTTGAAAGCCTCTATCGCTTGCAAGATCGCGTTCAGCAGGAAATTGATCGTTCGGCAGATGCCTTACAAGCTGGGGACATCAGAAGGTTAATGCGTATCCTGAATTTTCTCAAACAATTAGATGTTCAGCTCGAGCGGAAGTATGAGGAAACTTTGATGAAAATTGAGGAATGTAGCTGATGTGCTAGATATTTCACTGAGTTTCAGTCGCAAAGAGCAAAGATTCAATTATTTTTGAAGCGCATTAGGAACCGGACACTACCAGCAAAGACAAATGTCCGATTTTAATAACTACACTTTACGGTTTTCTGACAATGATTTGGAGCAGGAGTACATATCCAAGTCATTTTCTCGGCGTATTGTCCTATTCCGATACATCTGTATAGTTGGATTGACCATCCATAGTTTATTTCTGGTTAAGGATACATTCTGGACGCCAGATGACACTATTCTTGCAAGGGCATTTGGAGTCCTTCCAATGCTGGCGATTGCACTTTTCCTTTCTTTCAAAATAGGAGAAGCACAATATCAACGATTTCGTTTTCTTTCGTTTGCAACTAATGTCGTCATTTTACTAGGCCATATGTTAGTGGTCGCGGCTAATCCAACCATGTTTACACAGTCGTCACATGGAATTCCGATACTCATCTACGCTGTTTTCATTTTTTCCGGCTTGTTGTTAAGGCATTTATTGGTTTTAGTAGTCGGCGGATATTTAATTGTGGCGGGAACACTTATTTTCTTTACTTCCTATTCATATGGAGAATACATTGACATAATCATTCTGTTGCACATCCATTTATGTCTTGCTTATATGGCATTGTACAATTTGGAGCAGGCAAATCGGCGGGGAATCATGGAGAAATTGAGGGCTGAGCAATCCGAAATGCTCGTGCATGAAGCCTACGTTGAGATGTATTGGCAAAAGGCGATGTACGAGAACATAGTTGATGCTTCTGTGGACATGATCATGGTGACCAATGATAAAGGTATTCTGGAATTTGAGTCAAAGGCTGTTGCGGAGACATTAGGATATAAGTCAGATTCTATGATTGGCAAAAGTGGGTTTGAATGGGTTCATGCTGAAGATCTCGATATTGCCCTAAAACTGTTTCAAAGTTGTCTCGAGCAGGGGCTTCCAACAGAAGGGGAGTACCGGCAACAAAAATCTGACAAGACCTATATATGGGTGCATGCCATGATTAGTCCACTGAAAGATACCGAAGGAGAGGTATCGAAGGTGATGATATATTCTCGAGATGTTTCGCGAAAGAAAATGGAAGAAATGAATCTTCGTATTTCTCAAAAAGAATTGGAAGATCTCAATCATCAAAAGAACAGATACTTTTCTATTATTTCACATGACTTGAGAGGCACGGTCGGTATGGTTTCTCAAATGCTCGCCTTCATTGATCAGGAAATGGACAACTTCAGCAAAGAGGAGTTAGGAGAGATGATCGGAAATGCCAGCGATTCTACTCGAAAAACATATAACCTGCTCAATAACCTTCTGCTATGGGCGAAGGCTCAGATTTCAAGTGCAGATTTTGAAAAGCGATCTATCGCTATTGCCCAAATTGTAAATCAATCGATTGACGACACCCAGGCCCTCTGGCAAAACAAGGGCATTACAATCATCAATAAGATAGATAAGGGTTTTGTGCTGGCAGAAAAAAACATGATCACAACGGCCATTCGAAATTTGGTTTCAAACGCAATCAAATTTTCATCTAAGGATTCTAAAATATTAATTTGGTCAGAGGAATATAAGTCAGATCATGTTATAAGGGTTCAGGATCATGGAGTAGGCATGTCCGCTGAAGTAAAGGCCAATTTATTTGACCTGGACGAAATGAACTCACAGACCGGAACTGATGGAGAAACTGGAACAGGTCTTGGCTTGATACTCGTCAATGATTTGGTGAGTCAGAATGATGGTAAGATTGAGATAGACAGCACAGAAGGAGTAGGCACTACTATTTCAGTAAGATTACCAAAGGGTGAAGAAACTTACATGGAGCGTTTTAGCTGAGGCTAAACTAAACTGCTCAGTATGTTGTCCATGCGGGACGAGAGGTCCTGATCAATAATCTGCCTTCTTTTGTCAGCCCTGTGCCAGAAGATGATTTCTTTGATTCCTTCGTGGAATGGAATGGTACACTTAAATTCCGGCACTATTGATTTGACTTTCGTATTATCGAATATCATGCTATGTGCCTTATCTCCCAGCAAACCAGCTCCCCAATCAGGATCGTGTCGATTGATATACTCACTTGGCACATGTATCAGGTTGGGCTCGATATTCACTGCCTGACCAATTTGGTTGAATATCTGGTTCCAGGTGAGCCATTCGTCTGAGGTGATATGAAACGATTCGTTAATAGCCCATTCATTGCCCAGTAGCGGAACAAACCCCTTGGCAAAATCACGGTGATGTGTCAACGTCCAAATGGATGTGCCGTCACCATGGACGATGACAGGTTTCCCCTGGAGCATTCTATCTACGATGGTCCAGCGACCTGAGACAGGTAGCATAGTTTGATCATAAGTATGAGAAGGTCTGATGATTGTGATCGGGAATCCATTTGCTTTTGCAGCCATAAGCCTTTCTTCACAAGCGATTTTGGCTTGCGAGTAATCCCAAAATGGGTTCTCAATTGGAGTTCGTTCAGTTACCGGGAGTTTTTGGGGAGGAGTTTGATAGACTGAGGCTGAACTAATGAAAACATATTGTTTGACATGCTTAAACAGCTCAAGGTCTGTTTCAATGTGATCAGGTTCGAATGCAACCCAATTCACCACGACATCAAAGTCCTGAAGTTGTTGCTTGATGCTTGATGGGTTTCTGATATCTCCAATGATCTGTTTGACACCATTTGGCAATTGTCGGGTTGAATTACCCCTTGTTAACAAGTATAAGTCAATGCCTGTCTCGAGTGCCAGGACACTACAAGCCGAGCTGATTACTCCTGTTCCTCCTATAAACAATACTTTCATTTAGAGTAGTGGTTTGAAAATTTGCAATGTGTTTTCAAGGTTTTGACGCATGGCTTCAACTGCTGAAATAGTATTTGGTGTTCCTTCCTGAACCGCTTGTTCCATCACTAAGTTAGGACGTTTTCCCGCAGACAAAAGTGTTTCAACCAGTCTTGGATAGTCTATTTCACCCTCATGGAACGTTTCGGTCCAAATGCCATCTTTTGATTGCCGGATGTGCAGTTCTACAATTCGGTCCATGTACATTTTGACAATATCAAACAGTGCGACATTTGAAAGGCCTGATCCAAGGTGAATCCATTGTGAATCAAGACACAATTTGACATTTTCCGAATCGGTGTTCCAAAGCATATGATGAAATTCACGGGCGCTTTGTCTCATTTCTGTGTCATGTGTATGATAAGCGAGTTGCATTCCTATTTTCCGTAACTCAAGGCCTAATCTGTCCAGTGC
This sequence comes from Cyclobacteriaceae bacterium, assembly GCA_049115695.1. GTDB lineage: Bacteria > Bacteroidota > Bacteroidia > Cytophagales > Cyclobacteriaceae > JAGDZR01. Next base: position 99,908 of record JAGDZR010000017.1, read on the forward strand.
ATTTGCCTGTAGCACAAGCTCTTCATCAGACTTATCATAGGGTTTCCCCCACTCAATAGGCCGAGGATTGGTAACGATAATTTCGACTCCCCATTTTTTGACCACTTTGGCTTGAACAAGTACGGATTGGATGCTTTGTTCGATCTCCTCTTGTATATGGAGCGTAGAGTTGACGTACAATGAACGACCTGATACTTCACTTTTAGTGATCGCCTTGGACATGTTTGTGGCATCCTCTAAGGAATCAAAGGCTCCTTCAAAATAGGCATAGCCTGATTGTTTGACCAATTCGAAAAAGGCATCCAGGTCAGCATTCCATACCTTGTCTTCACGCTGCAAATAGGTAAACCAACTGTACTGTTGGCATGCGATTTTGTTTTGTGCCATTTCTTTCGATACCAAAGGGTAGCTTCCTAGTCCAACAACTCCAGCTGCTGTCAATTGACTAAATTTTCGCCTGTTCATACAGCAAACTATGAATTTGGTAGTTAAGAATCACCATTTGATATCGTCGTTGGGATTTAACACTTCGTTAACAGCAATTGATTGAATTAATTAAGATATTGAAGCATGAAAAATGTACTACTATCAATTGTTGTTTTGATCATGATAAGCTGCGCTGCTGAAAAGGAATCCGTGATCACGCCGGATGACAAGCAAGTGCTCACTGAATTTAAAGAGGTCCTTTGGCCCAAGGCCTATCGTGAACAGGATACAGTACTGCTGGATCAATTGTTGGATGAGAGCTTTCAATTGATTTCTGACGTTGGTGCTACCTATTCCAAGACTGATGAATTAGCCTGGATCAAAGAGCACGCTATGGCGCATGACTCATTCCGGTATGAAATTAAGCGATTGGACATCTATGAAAATGGTACTGCCATTGTATCAGGAACCGGACATATCATCAATGATAGCGCTTACTCATTTTACCAATCCAGCAATGTGTTGATCAAAAAAGCAGGTATTTGGAAGGCTATTTCATCACACGTATCAGGCGTCCAATATGATTAGTAGGCTTGAGTCACTTTTCCTGACGTTTTACCAATAGGTAAAAATCGTTTCCAATGTCAAGGTACCCCTGGTCATATACAAAGCGATATTCATCACCTTTTTTGTTTTTGTAAATATTGGTGATGTACTCAAAATCAAACCCCTTTCGAGCCAGTTTGTCCCGATGAGTTTTGGTCTTATCCTCGGGATTGAGCTTTTCCAGAATGCGCCAGTTTTTTCTGAGCGCCGCGTTGACAACTCTCATGAGATTTGTTTGATCCGAATTTTGCTTGTTGTTGTAAGCATTGCGACAAGCATCAGTGCAAAATTTTTTATCTGACCTTCCCTGAAAAGATCTGTCGCATTCCAAGCATAATTTTTCCTCCATTTTAATTGTTGTTTTTCAGTCCGCGACCAGCTAAAGCACCTGTGTAATTGCCTTGATCAATTACGATTTGTCCATTGACGATTACATAGTGCATCCCTTCTGCGAGTGCAGTAGGGTTTTCAAAAGTGGCCTTGTCAGTTACTTCAGTTGGTTTGAAGACAATGATATCAGCAAATGCACCGACTGTCAACACACCTCTTTTTTTGAGGCCAAATGTTTTCGCTGGAAGTGATGTGCTGCGGTTCACCATTTCTTCTAAAGCCAACACGTTTTTTTCCATGACATATTCTCTCATTTTCTTGGGAAATGAGCCATACTTTCTTGGATGACCGGAGCTTCCATCCGAGCCAGTCATGACCCAGGGCTGCTTCATGAAATTGATGATGTCATCTTCTATCATGTTAAAAGACCCAACCCCGGCACCCCCATTTTTGAAGAGGGTAATGGCTGCAGCCACTTCATGCTGACCAAGTTGGCTGGCAACTTGTGCCAGATTCAAGCCTATATATTGTTCATTTTCACCTTTTGCGTGAGTGAGCAGCAACCGATCTGCTCCACCTCGTTTTCGTATGTTTTCCTGGATATCCGTTTCCAACTTATTCATGATCATGGGATTGTCAAATCGAGTTTGTCCATCAGCCAGAAACCATCGAGGAAACAATGCGCTTGATATTCCTGTGCCGGAGGCATTGTAAGGATATTGGTCAGCTGTGATAAGCAGACCTGCCTGTTGTGCTTCCTCAACAACCTGAATGACGTCATCGCTTTGATGCCACACATCTACCCCAAGGCATTTGATATGCGCGATATGACCATGAATGTTTGCTGCTTGGGCGATCTCGATGGTTTCCTCAACTGCACCAATGAGTCCAATGTTGTAAGAACTTTCATCTCGCATATGGGTATCATAATGTCCGTTATATTGGGCGGCAACTTTTGCTAGTTTGATGACCTCTGCAGTAGATGAGTAGCTCGCTGGTGGATAATATAACCCACTTGATAAGCCGAGAGCACCAGCCTCCATGCCTTGTTTTACCAGTTGGGTCATTTCGTTGATTTCCTCAGGTGTTGGAGATTCGTTTCTCATACCCATTACTTTTGAACGTACCGTGCCATGGCCAATGTAGGTTGCAGCATTGGTGCCAATGCCCTGTTGTTCCCAGGTTTCAAATTGTTGGTCTATATCCAGTGCACTTCTGCCATCGTTTCCCACAAACACGGTCGTGACACCTTGTTTCAGGTAGTTGAGGTTGGCATTTCTTACAGTGTCATTGAGGTCAGCCGTTGCGTGAGTGTGAGGGTCAATGAATCCAGGGGAGATGACATAACCACTGACATCAATATGCTTTCTTCCCAATTGGGGATCAATGGCCATGTCTGTAATCAAAACGATGCTGTCATGCTTAATGGCGATTGATGCAATAAATGGTGTAGTGCCCTGTCCATCGATCATCTGCCCCCCGGTAATGAGTATGTCATATGATGGTTCTGTTTGGCATCCCATGATGATCAGAAATGGAATGAGTAGGAGGGCTTTCGCTTTCATTCAACGAACTTATTCATTTATTCTGGAAATAATATTAAAATTCATACAATTTGTAATTGACTGTTAATCAAACACTAAAACATTTACAAACGACAACAAATGGCTACAATCGACTGTAATTGATTAATTACCGAATAACGCTTGGTGGGTTTTTCACTTTTGTATCGTCGATGTTCGACAATCATCTGCTGATAAGATGATCAATCAATATTTTAAACTTTTATTATCATGAGTAACATTAAAAACAACGTGCAATTGATTGGCAGATTAGGAAACGATCCTGAAGTAAGAGATTTCGAAAGTGGCAAGAAAATGGCCACATTCTCGCTCGCCACCAACGAGGTGTACACCAATAACAAAGGTGAAAAAGTGGACGACACACAATGGCATAACATTGTGGTGTGGGGAAACAAAGTAAACATTGTTGAGTCCTATCTGAAGAAAGGTTCAGAGGTACTCGTCAGTGGCCGATTGCAATATCGAAGCTATGAGAAGGAAGGTGAAAAGCGATTTATTACCGAGATCAACATGAATGAATTGCAGTTCATGGGTAAAAAGGATTGACCTTAATCTTCAGGCAAAAAAAAGGCCCGCTTCGAAACTCGATGCGGGCCTTTTAGTTTTAGTGGTATTTAGTTTTTAATGATTCTTTTCGTTTGCAGTAATTCTCCACTGTCAAAAACCTGGATAAGGTAGATGCCTTTGGTGATGGTCTTCAAATCCAGTTGAGTGGCTTCTCCAGTGTTCATCTTATTTTCCAGTAACACCTTTCCGCCCAAATCCACCAATCTTAAGCTTGCGTTTTCTATTCCGTTATGCAACTCAATTGTGACGGTATTGACCACAGGGTTAGGGTAAACGAGTAGTTGTTCTTGAAGCCCTAGACCCAGTACTGCTGTTACCTCCACTTCAATCTTTTCTTCGCCCACTACAGCTGTTAGCACAACATCTGGTTGTTCGTCCGATATGGTAATGCTATTGTTTGCCAGATCCATAGAAACACCTGCTACTTCCACCTTCAGCGAGAACTCTCCATTAGGTACGCCTGATATCGTGAAGTCTCCGTTTGCATCTGTTTTGACCTCCGCAATGATTTCCTCGCTTGGAAGTCTGATTAGGTAAACTGATACGTTCTCTACAGGATTGCCTTCCATGATGCGACCGTTCACAACATGAGAGGAGCGACCATTGGTAGATTCAATGATTCTTCCCGTAATTTCACCATCTCCCGTTAGCGCAGTTTCAGCTGGCTTAGCGATCATCACAATATCTGCGCTTACATTGGCAGCAACACTGAGCTCGGTTGCATCTTCCCAGAAGAGTTCATTTCCAAAGAATGTGGAGAAGTGATCTGACGCTTCACTTGCGGATACAGATACATAGTAGCTGCCGTCTCGCACGTCGATTGCATAGCTACCATCCGATTGAAGTGCAGTAGTATAATCAAGCATACCAGATAATGCTATTGTACCATCCGAAAATGCCGTACCCGTACTACTGGTCACCATTCCGGATACAGTGAAAAGTGGCTTTACGGTAATCGTCACACTTTTAGAAGCCGATTTGAAATTATCACTGCCTGATTGTGTCGCTTTGATGACTACAGTGCCTGCACCGCTAAATGTTAGTGCATTACCTGTGATTGTAGCAGGTCCGGACGCTACTTCAAAGGTCACGGTCAGTTCAGAAGAAGCTGTTGCCTCCAGTGTTATGCTTTCGTCTTGATAGTAGGTATCGTTAAGCGTAAACTCAATCGTCTGACTTTCTTTTCCACTATTGTCTGTTACGTTAAATGTTTTCGTAACAGCTGTTGCAGCATGGTAATTCTGATTGCCAGCCTGCGTTGCTGTTACGGACACTTCTCCTTCACCAGTAAGGGTGAGCACATTGCCATCAATTGTGGCAGGACCACTATTGACCTCAAACAACACATCTAGACCTGATGTTGAACTGGCTGTTAGCGTAACCGATGTGGTTGTTCCTAGGTCAACATCCGATAAGCTATCCAATGTAATCGTCTGTGAAGCCTTAAGGATGACTAAAGGTTGTGTCACGGAAGCAGCATCTGCGTAGTTTTTGGTCGATGCTGCATAAGCTGTAATATTGACTGTGCCGGCATTTTCGACTGTAAGACTCGAATCACTAATCGATGCGATACTGATATTGTCACTTGAATAGGACACATCAAGTCCAGCACTTGAAGTGCCGGTTAACGTTATCGGGTCGTCTCCATATGTCAATGTGTCTAAGGCTCCAAAAGTAATGGTCTGTTGCCCTTGTAATACACTAAATGTTTGAGTGCTGCTGGCAGCATACTCATAGTTACCGTATCCCAACGCTTGAGCATAGACAGACACATTACCAACCCCCAATACTACGAGACTATCGTTACTAACCTTTGCAACTGAATCATTGGAAAGAACAAACGTAATCTCTTGACCTGCCGATGATGTGGCTATCAAAGGCACTCGGGCTGTTTCACCATAAAAAACAAACTCCAACTCCTCCAAACTAACCGTTTGAGGTGCTTGCTTAACGTAAATCGGAATATTGCCTCCTTTCGTTGCAGCCTCATAATTATCATTTCCTGGTTGTTCGACTGATAGGTCGACACGGCCCCAACCTTTAATTACGAGGCTGTCATTCCGAATTTCAGCAACCGTATCATGTTCAAGCGCATAGGTCAATGCCAGTCCAGAGCTGGTTGTCGCTCCTATCGGGATCACTAGCCCCTCTTCGTATGTTGTTTCTATGGATTCAAAATTCAATTGTTGAGTGGCTTTTGTAATAGTAAGTGATTGATTCACGCTTGACAGTGTATAATTATTGTCAGACGGTGTGCTAATAGTAATTTCATATGTGCCAGGAGCACTCTCTGATGTAGTGGAAGAGGTTGCCACTGGCAAATTGTCCAACATCGTACTATCATCGCCATTCACAAAACCCGAGTAGGTGAAAGAAAATTCAGGATTTGCTTCACCATACGCCCTTGAGGCTTCAACGCCTGTGATGGTCAGAGTTGCCTTATTGACAGTTAAGGACTGTGCAACCGATTGGGCGGCATTGTACTGGTCATTTCCGGCCTGCGCTGCTGTGATGTTTACCGTGCCAGCACCTACAATCGTTAGTTCAGCACCTGATACAGTTGCGATCGTCTCATCATCAGAAGTGTAGGTGAGTGAAAGCTCGGAACTCGAGGTACCCGTTAAACTGAAAGTGGTATCACCGTAAGTCTTAGCATCCAGTGCGTCGAACGTGATGGTTTGATCCACCTTGGTAATCGTTACCACTACTTGCCAATCCTGGGTAGTCTGTTGGTCATCAGCCAAAATAGAATAAGTCACCGTGTCAGAAAAGTCGTTGGCAGTTGTGCCACTCACCTGGTCTGTGTTGGAGACCATTGCAGATGCTCCTCCAGAAAGCGAGAATGTTGCAACCAGAGCAGTTAGGTCTGTGCCATAGTTTACACCTATTTCGATAAGATGGTTGGTACTATCGATGGTTGCTTCTCCAGATTGCGCTGCAAATGAAAAGCTGGAGAAATCCGTTGAGTCATTGTCTGCAGCCGTCACTGTTACATTCCAATTCTGATTAGTGGAGCTATCACCCGCGATTACATTGTAGGTCACCGTATTGGTAAAGTCGTTTGCTGTGGTCTGACTTACTTGATCAACACCGCCAATCTGGGCATAGGCTTCATCAGACAAACTGAAAGTAGCCACCAATGCGCTTAAGGAAGTACCGTATTCCACTTCAATTCCAATAGTATGGCCAACCGCGTCAATGGTTGCTGCTCCTGTTTGACTGTCCAGGCTGAAGGAGACGAAATCTGTCTCGGTATTGGCTGCTACAGTGACATTAACCGTCCAATCCTCGGTTGTAGTGCCATCTTCTGCTGTCACTGTGTAGGTCACTTCTCCACTAAAGTCATTTGATGTTGTGCCACTAACTTGGTCCGTGCTTCCAATTTTGACAGTTGCTCCTTCTGATAAAGTGAAAGTAGCAATCAGGCTTGATAAGCTTGTGCCATACGCAACTTCGATATCGATAGTATGATTATTCGCGTCAATGGTGGCTCCCCCGGTCTGTTCTGAAAGAGAGAATGCTGTGAAGTCAGTCTCGGAGCTGATGTTTGAGACAATGTTACGCAAGATTGACAGGGTTATATTTTCCTGATCAACTACTGCTAAATCAGATTTACCATCTGCATCTAAATCCGACAAAATAATGTCCGATGGAGCATTTGAATAGAACTTTACTTGCTTACTAAATCCAATTGCAGACGAGTCTGCCTGGTTTTGAAAGATCACAATGGAGTCTGCTGAGGAATTGTTGATGGCCAAATCTGGAAAATTATCTCCATTAACATCCCCAACTTCTAATGCGCTAACTCCACTGCTTGAGGTGTAATCTTGTTTTGAAAAAGACAAACTGGTGGGAGATGTGGATGTGTTTTCCAGTACAGTAACGTCATTGCTGTTTGAGTTGGCAGTAACGATATCCAAATCTCCATCCAAATCAAGATCCACTACTTTGATCGACATGGGCTGTGTTCCAACCGCATAATCAAGTTTGGCTTCAAAGCTTATGGTGTCCGTTTCATCACCATTATTGATTAGAACTGAAACAGTCGAAGCAGTACTATTGGCTGTAATTACATCCAATTTACCATCTGCATTAAGATCTGCAATAGCTATTGATCGTGGAGCCGTTCCCGTGGTAAAGTCTTCCTTAACGTCAAAAGACAATTCACTGTTAGTCTGCCTGATGCTTCGAAAGATTGAAACAGTACTTGCCGAATTGCTAACTACCAAATCGTTTTTACCATCCTGATCAAAGTCGCCGACAGCCGCAGCGTAGGTCTGTGATCCTACTGCCAGGTCCAACGTAGTAAACGACCAGCTGCTAGTGGTGCTGTTGTTTTTAAAAACTCTAACAGAGTTTGATAATGTGAGTACCGATACAATGTCCATGACGCCATCACCCGTAAGGTCACCGAATGCGAGATCTTTCGGCTTAGCCGCAGCATCAAAAGATGAACCGGTTTCAAAGGACATGGTGCCGCTCTCGGTGCTCGTATTTCTATAAATGGATATTGAATTTGTTCCGGGGGTACTGACTATGTCCATTTTGCCGTCTCCATCAAAATCAGCAGATATGACGGTTCCAACTGCTTCAGTTACATTAGCTGCACCCTTGCTCTCAAATGAATTTGTATAGACATGGCCACCGTCAAAGGTGCTGGTGTACCATTTTTTTGAAACAGTAGTACGCCCATTAACAGTAAGTGAAATCGGAGCGTAATTTGATCCGGCTGGAATGCTAACACTCAGCTCCGTTGTTGTGGCCTGATTGACAGTTGCCTTTGCACCTCCAAAGTATACAATATTATCAGCTGCAGTTGAACTAAAATCTTCTCCCGTTATCGTAACCGTCGTTCCGATTGGACCGGCGGTCGGAGTAAATGATGTGATCGATGGAACCGGTGTTGGGGCAACATGTACAATCACATTCCAATCCTGAGTAGTAGTACTATCATCAGCTGTGATTATATAGGTTACTGTATCAGAGAAATCATTTGCTGTAGTGCCACTTACCTGATCTGCCTCACCTATTTTGGCATATGAAGCTTTTGTGGCCAGGGTAAATGTTGCCACCAGATTGGTGACAGCACTGTTGGGCGGCAAGTACACATTAACAGCGTGTTCGGCTGTATCGATGGTAACAGAATCCTGATTAGTAATTTCATAGGTATAAATATCGGTATCCTGGGGTCGATATTTCCAGAATCTACCTGCTGCAACACCATCATATCCCTGAAAATAAAGTTCATTTTGATGGGTGAGCATCCAGGCGTTTCCGGTACCACTTGTGCTTCCAGAGCGTAAGTCGAACGCCATTTGTGTGCCCGCCACTGTGCCATCACTCCTCCAGATTTCAGTACCATTGGTACCATCATCCGATAAAAAATAGTATTCTCCAAAGAGTGTTTCCGGGCGTTCAAATTCCTTTGGATCATCACCAACTCTGAAACTGATATCCTGAGTCAGGAGCTTCGATGTTCCACCGGTAGTTCCGTCACTCACCCACAGTTCATGGATATTTGTTGTAGATGAATTAGTTACATAAAATAGTAAAGTATCAGTGGTCTTATGGTTAAAATAGGTTTGATTAGATAGGTCTACAATCTTTGCTGTACCCGCATCCGTTCCATCCGTTTTCCATAACTCGGTGGCAATTTTATTCGAAACAGTGGATATGGTGAAAGTCAATTCGCCATCCAATTCAAGAAAATTATTCGGTTTGGAATCTAAACTCCCTGTATTAATATTCTTGACCATCACCGTGCCAGCATCCGTCCCATCACTCTTCCAGAGCTCAATGCCATTGGTGCCATCATTGCCCGCGAAGTATAACGTCCCATTCCAGTTATAGGCGTCATATAGGTAAATCCCATTGCCAGAAGTATTGATGTCTTTAACCATGGTAGTTCCACCATCAGTGCCATCACTCTTCCATAGTTCAGTGCCATTGGTGCCATCAGTGGCCATAAAGAATAGGGTGCCGTTGACATCTCTTAATTGTGCCGGATTACTTGACCCAGACGTGTTGATGTCTTTGACGCGAACTGTTCCATTAGCTGTTCCATCACTCATCCATAACTCTGATTCTGTCCCGTTGTGCGCCTGGAAAAAGAGTTTGCCATTGGATGCCACCATGTTGTCATAGTTGGTTTGGGTTAGGCCGTTCGAGGTGCCGACACGAATGTCTTTTACCATTTGCGTGCCGGCAGAGGTCCCATCACTGGTCCATAGTTCCAGTCCATGATCGTCATCCCCACCCACAAAAAAGAGTTGGCCATTTACATCAGTCATTGTTCTGGGAATGTAGTTGGAAGTATTTGACCAGTTAAATGTCTTCACTAATTCTGTTCCTTCACTCGTGCCGTCAGTTTTCCATAAGCCATAGTCAGCTCCTACCTTGGCAGCATAGTAGATCGTATCTCCAATTGTAGTGAAGTATCTCGGGCTTGTTCCGACTTCATCCGCAACTTGAGTTTGACCGATGCTGAATAAGCTTATCAATAGAGCCAGAAAGGTAAGTTTGATCTTTATATATGTATGCATAGCAGTTAGGTTGTATTTATTCTAAATATCTACTTAATCAGGAAAAGTTGGAGTAAACCAATAGGTAATATGGTTAATCTCATTGGATTCGTCATCCCTCCGTAGGGTGATTTCACGGAGATTTGAACTAATTTGGACCTCAAACCAGACCATTGACAAGTTTGCAAATCCTGATTCTTGACGATCACTCATTGTATTCAAAGGGGCTTGAGAAAATCATTCAAGACCATTTTTCAGATAGCGTAATCCGTTCATTCTCCTCTATCAAACGAATCAGGGAATTTGCTATAAACCTGAATGATTGTGATTTACTTATTTCTGATATTGAGTTACCTGACGAGGATATTTTCCAATTTCTGAAAGAGGTGATGGGTGACTTTCCGAATCTTCCCATTCTTGTCATTTCAATGCACAAAAAGTTGTCAATTATACGTAAGTGTAAGCAGTTAGGCGTTCAAGGGTATATTCTCAAGGACGAGGATCAATATCTTGTTCAGGCAATCCAGGAGACCATCAACGGAGCGGAGTTTTACTCACCTCGAATTCAGGCTTATTATCATGAACTTTCAGAAGATCTGAACAAGATTTCTGAAAGAGAAGAGCAGATCATTAAGTTGATTTGTGAAGGTCACTCCAACCAATCGATAGCTGATCAACTGCACATCTCTATCGAAACGATCAAAACTCATAAGAAGAACATCAAACGAAAGATTGGATACACTGACATCAGTGAATTAATGCGCTATGCAAAGGAAAGGATGTTGTTTTGATTAAGGTAGTCGTCTCACTCTTACTGGTGACTTTGACCGTGGTGTCCTATGGTCAAATCAGGTTAAACGATGAAATTGAACAGCAGACACTAAAAGGTCACTGCTATACACTTGCTGATCCTGAGAACTCATTGACACCTCAAGAAGCAATGCTGAAGGAATGGGACTTTTTTGGAGAGTCTGAACCCAAATTTGGATATGCGCAGTATTTTCACTGGCTGAAATTTGACCTGGTTAATGAAAGCACTAACCCGCTGGAGCGGGTGATATTCTTGCCCTATAATCACCTAAAAGAAGCAGCTCTATACCTTGCGGATGGGCAATCAATCATTAAGACAGAACGACTTGGGACCATGCATTCCTACATCAATAAGGCCACTCGAACAAGGGGTTATCCTTTTTTGTTGACCATTGAGCCGGGCCAGCAATTGACGGTACTAATACGCCTTGATAATCGGACTATTCCGCTTAGGGCTTCAACATTCATTGTGAGCAAAAAGCGCCTGGACGAGATTATTATCGGGACAGAATCTGTGGTTTGGTTTTGGCGTGGAACATTTCTCTTTGCAATTGTGGTGTCTTTATTGTTGTACTACGCTATTAGGCAGCAGCTCTTTCTGTATTACTTTTTTTTCACCGGATCGGTGATGCTATTTATCGGTACTGAGATTGGTGACTTCTTCTATTTTTTCGACAGAGACCCATTCAACAATATATCAGATATCAAGCATGTGTTTAATTTCACCTGCATTTATGCATTACCACTTTTTCTCAATGAGTTAACTCCTCTAAAGGAAACCAGTTCGCGATTATGGAAGTGGATGTACAGATTGTCCTATCCGCTAGGGATCATGATTTTGATTGGATTCATCAATGGGTTAAAGAACACAGACTTCTACCTCATTACCGATATGTACATGCTTACATACGCCATGTTTGTGCTGTTTTCTCTGCTCTACATGCTTGGGAAAGTAACACGGCAAAAGAAGCGGAATGCATTGGTGCTTTTCTCTACTTATATGTTTTATATCGGAGTATTGCTAATCAGTATTATTCTTCCAGCTGTTGGATTGAAAAGTGAGTCTCCCCATGTTAATAACGAACTCTTAATTGGTGGGGTGTTTGAAGTATTTACATTTTTGATCCTGATGGGACGTGAAAGTATTGGGATTTACAAGGAGCGAGCTTTATTGCAAGAAAAACAGCGGTATCATCAGCGAGAGATGCTCACGGCGATGGTCGAAAGTCAGGAAAAAGAAAGGAATAAAGTGGGCCGTGAGTTACATGATCGCGTTGGGGCTAACATGTCAATTTTAAAGCAAAATGTACCACAGGAAAACGAGAAGCTAAGATATGTGATCGCTGATACGATTGAGTCAGTTAGGTACCTGAGCCATGGCCTGGTCACACCCAGAATAAACAGCGATGAGTTTGTTGATGAGATCACGGACCTATGTCATCTCAGCAGTACCAATCAACTGAAGGTCTATCCATATTTTCATGGGTGGACACAGATTGACAATCCGGAAATCACTACCCATCTGTTCAGAATCGGACAGGAATTGATTCAGAATGCCATCAAGCATAGCGAGGCAACTAGTGTTCACCTCCAATTTATCTGCGAGGAAGATCAATTGATGCTCATCTATGAAGACAATGGCAAGGGCATCAGGTTTAGAAGCGCTCGTAAAAAGGGCATTGGCCTTAAAGGGATTGAAAACCGTGTGCAGCTGATGAATGGAAGCATCGAGTTTGCTCCAGCATATCGCCAGCAGGGCACAAGTATTACGATTCAGCTTGCCGTATAATTATTCCACGATTAAAGTTCCCCTCATCACATAGGAGTGTCCGGGGAAAGTACATACATAGCGATAAATGCCTTTTTCCTTTGGTGCTTCGAAGTATATTTTCTCCTCTGTCTCTGGCTGTAAAATCCCTGTGTGGAACAAAACCAGATCAGAATTAGGCACATAGTTGAGTTTACCTCCATCGAGACCGAGTTCTTCTGCCATTTTTCCGACTTTGTCAACCGCGTCTCCGGGTTTAACAAATACTAGGTTATGCAACATGTCATCATTATTATTGAACACAACCTCCACTTTCGCTCCAGCTTTTACTTTCAATTCGGTGATGTCATATTGGAGACCGGGTTTTGTGCCCAAGCTCAAGGTTACATCCGGCCCTTCTACCCATGTTTCCGGCATTTTGTTCATGCGTTTTGCTTGCACCACAGCATCTTCTTCGAATGCGAGCAAACCTGGCGTCCCAGCCATTTTCAACGAGCCACCGGGCACTTCGTTGAGGGTATAGTAAGCGTCTGAATGTAGGAGTGAGTTGCCGTCAATGTCCTGAATGCCTTCTGCGATAATGCTGTGAATGTACCCTTTGCGCATGCCATGCAAGGTGAGCCTTACCGTCTTGCCATCCTCAAGTACTTTGGCCTGATGCACCATGCCCGGTTGTGCGTCGGTGATGGGGCTTCCATAGCTCCTCTGGTATTTATAAGTAAACGTATTGAACGCATAACTTGATAGTTGCTCAGCTGTCGCCTTGTCTACTAGTTTTGTGAATTCCAGATCAAACCCATCATTCCTTACGCGCATCTCCTTAATCTCAAAAGGCATTTCTCCAGTCCATTCAAGGCGCTGAAGTCCATACATTTTTGGTCCGGTGCTGCTCCAGCCCCTACTTGTCATGCCCACAAACATCGACCCGTCTTTTCCCCAGATCATTCTTAGAATCCCTGAGTTGAAACCCTCTCTGAAAGGGAAGCAGGCTCCTTGATAGACACCATTGATTTTTTCCAAAAAGACCCGCATGACAGTGCTGTGTCCCTGGTCTCCAACAAACATCTGCCCTTCGAAAGGACCAAATGCGCCACCAGTTTCGTCAAAAACAATATCAGAGGTAGAAATTCCCATGAGTGTATGGGGAAACCAAACTGCTGGAGCTTTGATTTCGGGAATCAGTTTTGCGTATTGGTAGAGCGACAATCCTGAGAATTCCTGAATATCGTCTCTTTGTAATGTGAGCGGTGATGTCATCTCATTTGACCAGTTGAGACCGGCAACATTACCTGCAAAGTCCCCCTTTTCCAGATGCGTGATGCGACCAGAGCCCACCCAGTCACCTTGATTTTCTGCATAGAAAATGTCACCTGTATTGTTCACGCCATAACCTGCTGGGGATCTCAGTCCCGTTGCAATAGGTTCCATCTCACCATCTTCGGTAATGCGTAGTAGCCAACCGCGCCATTTCGATAAACTTTCACCATAACCAATCCAGGCCAGGTTCAGGGTAACCAACATGTCTCCATTCAAGTCAAACTTTGGACCGTAAGAGTACTCGTGATAGTTTCCTGATAATGGCCATTCATAAATCGTTTCAAACAGATCCGCTTTCCCATCATTGTTTCGGTCTTTTAGTTTGGTCAACTCACCGCGCTGTGAGAGATATAAGTTGTCGTTTCTAAATGCAAGACCCAATGGTTCGTGCAAACCTCTCGCGAACAAACTGAAGGAGGGTGTAGGCGAATAAGGTTGGTCAATAAGCCAAACTTCTCCACGTCTTGTTGAGACGGCCAGTTGATCATTATCGGTCAGCGTCAATCCACCAACTTCCAGCACGATATCGTCTGGAATGGGTAGGGTGGTTATTTTATAATATTCACCTTCCACATTGCTGTTTGGGTTTTTCCATAAATCCTGAGCCGGCAATTCCATTACCAGAAGCCCAAAAATGATGATGATTAGATGCTTTTTCATTTCTTCTTGAGTTTACCAGATAATTTCATAAGTAATTGATGCTACCAGCGGAACGATAAGAGACATGCTCTCATTTTCCTGTAGGATATACGGTTGGTATTGACCTTTGTCTTGAATAGCGAGATAGTAGCTTTTGTCATCTATGCTATAGGTGCCATCGGGCAATTCGTTTATGGTTTTGCCACTGGCCAATTTGACCCATCCCGATTGATTAGAGGAAATAGTTCGTGTAATTCCTCTTTCGCCCTCTCTTGGAAGTGATTTATCCGTTAGTGTTGCCCCTTTAGTTTGATAACTAAAGATCGGGATGCCCTGCTCATTCAATTCATACCCTTTGTGTTTTACACTGTCTGACCATGTAGATCGATTCGTAGAGAAAATCACATGATTACTCAATGTTATTTTAGGGCCATCCAGTGTTTGTCCCAGTTGATTATTGCCTCTTGAATGCCACATAGAGGTAGTTTCAAGGAATCGACCGGCCCATGCTCTGATTAGAGCACCAGTCTGAAGATCAACTGTATAGTTAACAGATTGAGGTGTACCCACTGAAATACAATGTGTCCGCTTGCTTCCATTGTGCATTACGAATGTCCGCTGTGTAACAGCTTCTTCTGTTGCTTCCACTAATATGGGGTCAGGAATTCTCCCCTGCCAGTTAGCTGATGGAGCATGCAGCGCCTTCCGGGCTATTTGGGGCCCCTCAACAAATAATTGTAAATGATCAGAATTCCATGCATGAATGGGTTGGTTGTAGATCAGACGAAACGAATGACTACCGGCGACTAGATTAACTATTGCCAGATTATCTTCAGGAAGTCCACGTGTTTTGTTGATGAGCATTTGATCACCAATGATTAATCGGCCACTGCATCTGCCAGAGATGTTGAATTCAAATAAATAATCGCCATCTGTGGGAATGTTTATTTGACCTTGATAATCCAATAGAAAACCGAACTGCTTATCTACGATGCGATGCGAAATGGAGTCTGTGCTGATTTGTTTGCTTGATGGTTCTAGTGAGGCAAGGTTTGCTATGCTATCTTCTTCGTATTCGTACTGCGATACGGTCAGATCAGATAGTGATACTTGTTCTTCGTCGAAAAGCTTGTATTTGAGATTTCTGAATGCAACCGGACCATGATCACCCTGAATCAGGATGGGGCCATAAGGCACTTCCTCATTTGATACAGCTCCTCTTGTAGGCCCATTCAGTTCGATATTCTCATGAATTAAGTGACCGTTTAGCTCTACACGTTTGAATAATGCATTGGAAATTTTGTTTCCAGTTTCGTCAAATCGAGGAGCCTGGAAAGAGATGTGAAATTTTTGCCATAGACCGGGAGCCAGTGCAGCATTGATCATGGGTGGGACACCTTCATAACCTTCCTGTCCTTCAGGTTGGGTGTCATCCCATCTCTGATATAATCCTCCCATATCTCCGTGTTTAGGCTGTTTCACTCCCCAGCTATCCAAAAGTTGCACCTCGTATCTACTTTGAAGGTAGATGCCTGAATTTGATCCGTTGGGCATCAAAACCTCAATTTCTATGTCGATATCCTTATGCTCAAAACTGGTGATAAGGTGAGCCTTATTCGCTTCGGATTGATTATTTGCCAAAACCCCTGTGCCAGCGGTAATATCCAGATGCTTGGCTTGTTGCCTGTCAGCAAAAACATTTGATGCCAATACCCAGTTGGCGCCAGGATCCTTGAATGAATCAAACGAGGTAAAGTCATCCTCGATAGCAGGTAGAGTAATGACTGACTCTTGCGATGTGTCAATTGTGTCGGGTGCTTGCTCGGAACATGCTGCCGCAATAAGCAGTATGGCCAAAATCAGGTTAAAGTATTTCACAGTCATGAGGTTAGAATTGAAACGGGGATCAATAATAATGTAAATATTGACTAGTTGTTGGCGGAAAAGCGTTGTGCGATGGTTTATTGACAAATTGTGACGAAAAAGCAGGAGACTTATGATTTTGGAGATGTTGCAGCTATATTTTTACGTTTGCTATGAATTATATACAAGTTGTTGTCCTCAGTCTCCTTACACTGTTGGGTGTTGCTCATTCGATAATGGGTGAAATCAGGATTTTTAGAAATGTCCAGCAATCCAGTTTGGGTAGATATAGAGGAATTATACGTGCCTCCTGGCATTTGCTTAGTCTTTTCGGATTTGCATTGTGCTTTCTACTGTTCCAGGTTTATTCTAATGGTTTAGCAATCAAGGCGCTGAATGCCGTATTGATCGCTTTGATGTTGGTTTCTTCGGCATTGGTGGGATTTCTGACTAGAGCGAAGCATCCAGCATGGGGTGTGTTTTTAGTGATAGGGGTGTTGCTTATTTTTGCCTGAATATTTGAGATTTCAGGATGTAGGGAAAATGGAAAGTTCACCGGAAATTTAAAGTCAGCTTTTTAAAACGCGGTGAAATAGAGATCTCTTGAAGCTTAGTCATAGGCTTGTGACATTCTTCCGTACATTTATTTCCAGGTTCATGCAACTAATCGGATGCCCCTTGCATCTACCTTATGAAATTTAACCAAATGCTAACAATCCAGAAGTCGATTACCGAGGAGGAAATCATACGAGGGTGCAGAAAAGGTCGTCAAACGGACCAGCGCACGCTGTATGATCGGGTATCTGGTAAAATGCTGGCGGTTTGTAATCGGTACATCAGAGACCGGGAGGAAGCTGAGCATGTGATGATTGGGGGTATGGTCAAGGTTTTTAATAATATTCAACAATATTCGGGTGAAGGAAGTTTTGAAGGGTGGATACGTCGGATCATGGTCAATGAAAGTCTGATGTACATCCGAAAACACCGCGCGATGAGCGTCGAGGTGGAGATTGAAAAAGCAGATTTTGAACCAAATATCGAGGATGTAAGCTCCAATCTTCAAAAGGAAGATTTGATGCGGTTTGTTCAGGAATTACCAGTTGGATACAGGACCGTATTCAACCTTTACGCAATTGAAGGATACAATCATGCAGAGATTGCGGATATGCTTGGAGTAAGTGAAAACACTTCCAAGTCACAATTGAGTCGGGCAAGAAAACTTTTGCAGACTCGAATAGGCGAAATGGAACTGAAAGAAAAAAAAACTAGCAATGGATAAGATTGATAGTCTTTTTAAAGAAAATTTAGAAGGAATTGAGTTGAAACCTTCCGCAGGAAGTTGGGACGAGGTGATGACTCAGGTGGACCAGTCAACATCCTATAAGGTTTACTGGAGAATAGCAGCGCTGATTTGTGTTGTCATTGGTATTGGATATTTGGTAATACTTGGTGCGCCTCAAGAAATGACAATTGCAGGAATTTCAATCGATGGCCCTCAAGTTGAGGAACCTCTGATAATTCCTGAAATCGAGTTGCCACTAATGGCAGCATTCGAATCGCAGCAAATTGTTGTGGAGAAAGTGCCAGAAGAATTACCAGAAGAGGTCATTGAGCTCCCAGTGAAAATGCCAATGATGGAGTTGGGAAGCCATGAAGGCATTGCGTTGGTTGCTGCCAATGATTATCTGATTACCGACCTGTCAGGTGTACACATAAAGGAACCTACACCAATTGTGAGTATAAAATACATGGCTAGTGCAACCTCTGAATCAGAAGATGCATCAAGAAATAAACTGGGAAGGAAAATTCTCAATTATGCAATGAATACTCAGCCGGCGGATATGATGGCAGATTTGAGAGATGCGAAAGACCAGTTGCTGAGCAAGGGGCTCAGCTTTGACTAAGGACAAAAACTAAAAAGGACATGAAATTACTAACAACCATTATTGCAGGAATACTGTTGCTGAACTCGGGACAGTTGTTTGCGAATGAGATCGCAGAACGAGATACTGTGGTAATTAAATTGGAGAATGGCAGCCAGATAGTAATCTATACCAAGGACAAGGCTGATTTGGAGGATATTGAGAAATATGATATCAACAAAATGATCAGGGATCTGAACCAATCAATTTCAGATGGTAATGTAGACTATGTTGAATTGGAGGATCAAGACGGTCGGAAATATGTAAAGGATACCTCAATCGTCTATCAAAGTGGTGATAAGACCGCCAGGATAAACATTGGAAAATTCTCATTGGAACTAGATGATGTGGAGGACTGGGATGACCTGGAAGATCGATGGGATGATATTGAAGATTGGGATGAAGATGATGTTAAGCATTATACTTATGTAGACCGTAAGATTGATCGGACCAAAAATTCATTCAACATCGAATTAGGGACAAGTAATTGGATCAATGATATACTCGATCCAGATCCGGCCAGCAACAACAGTGAGCCATGGACGGTTCGACCTTTTGGATCATGGTTTGTGGGGCTCAATTCTACCAATAAGACATGGTTATTTGGTCCTGTGTTTTTCGAATGGGGAGCAGGAGTAAATTGGTACAACTGGAAACTTGAAGATGAGCATTACAAAATTGTGAAAGGGGCAGACGCGATTGAATGGCAATTACCTGATTTTACTGGGCCAGATCCTATCAATCCTGTCAAAAGTAAGTTGAGTGCAGGCTACTTGAATATTACGATGGTACCAGTATTGGATTTCGCAAAAGGAAGAAGACGTGTCAGGGCAGTAGAAAAAGGTGGTGTAAGGTTTAAGTCGTACAAAAAGGAAGGCATAAGAATAGGTGTTGGTGGATATGCAGGGTACAAATTCATGGGAAGGACCAAGTATGTATTTGAAGAGGGAAATAGTAAGGACAAGGACCTGGATAAAGGAAGTTTTTATATGAACCCTTTCCGTTATGGCGTGAGAGCTCAGTTTGGTTGGAAAGGTTTAGATATTTTCATGAACTACGATTTGAATGAGCTTTTTGCGAATGGTCGAGGACCTCAATTACATGCCTATAGCTTTGGGATAGTGCTATAAACAGACATTATATAACTCAAAATTATTAGTGAAAATCGCTTACTGTAAAGTAGGCGGTTTTTATTTCTTATTAACCGCAAAAAATGCATAACCAAGTCCGCCAAAGATGCATACCACGCCGATTAGATTTTTATAAACGTCCGGGTTGCTTGAGGCAAAAAGCCAAAGTAATCCAACTGATATCAACAATAGGGATATGAGAATTTTCATTTTACACTTCCATTATATGGAAATATAAATAATCCGGTGACTGTTTCAAATGCGCTAGTGATAAACCTCACTTAAATCAATTCCCTCCTTATAAATTCTCAAAGCCCTTTCTCTTGCTTTATTATGATCAACCATTGGTGCTGGATACTCAGTGGTAAGTAGTTCTGGCACCCACTTTTTGACATAACTCATTTCCTTGTCAAACTTCTTTAATTGCTCAGACGGGTTAAAAATGCGGAAATATGGAGCAGCATCGCAACCAGTTCCTGCTGCCCATTGCCAATTACCATTATTGGAAGCAAGTTCATAGTCCAGGAGTTTCTCAGCAAAATAGGCCTCACCCCATCTCCAGTCAATTAAGAGATGTTTGCAGAGAAAACTTGCTACCACCATTCTAACTCTATTGTGCATATAACCAGTTTCATTCAGTTGTCGCATGCCGGCATCTACCAATGGGTAGCCAGTCTGCCCAGTACACCACTTTTCAAATTCTTCCTCATTATTTCTCCATTGAATCCTATCATATTTCTTTCGGAAATTCTGATTGACTACATCTGGGAAATGAAATAATATCTGCATAAAAAATTCTCGCCAGATCAGTTCTTTCAGGAAGGTCATATGGTTTGATTTTAGCTGTCGGACAATGTTTCGAATGCTGACAGTCCCGAATCTAAGGTGTGTGCTTAGATAAGAAGTATTGTCTTTTGCCGGAAAGTCTCTTGTGTCGGGGTAGTTCTCCAATGATGAAAGAGAAAAAGGCCTCACGATTATGGATGATTTTTTGAAGCCTAATTGGTCGAGTGCGGGAATGACTTTCCTTTTGGGGTGGAATTTCCCATCGATTTGGGCTTGAGGGTCTAGTCCTCGAGCTGATGATTTCTTCAACCATTCCCTTGAATAAGGCGTGTATACTGTATAAGGAAGACCGTCTTTTTTTAACACCTCTTGAGGTTCAAAGATTACCTGATCCTTATAAGTCTCAAGCGCAACACCTTGTTGTTGAAGTAAATGATTGACTTGTTGATCCCGATCTATTGCATAAGGTTCATAGTCGCGATTGACAACAACTAGCCGAACCTGATAGTCTGTCAGAATTTCCTGCCAAATTTGACTAACATCTCCGTACTTGACGATCAAGCCGCTATTAAATACTTGAAGCTGTTCGTTGAGATGATTAAGCTGTTGATGAATGAATTGTACCCGGGCATCATCTCTGGGAAGCTCATCGATAATAGCTTTATCAAAAATGAAAAGGGGAACTACTGGTAGACCAGATGCCAGCGCTTTCGATAGTCCAATGTTATCACTTAATCTTAGGTCTCGCCTAAACCAAAATATACAGACTTTCATTTGAGGAAGTAAACAATATCGGGTTTGCTTTGTTCAATGCATTTCAAAAAATGACAGCTTAACCCTGTTAAATGCGTGGTATTGTTCCAAATTTTACTTCAATATGCCACTGATGTAACTCCTCGTGGGATTCAAAATACTCGCCAGTAATTTCACCGTATAAATCGACTTTCCTATGAAAAATCTCTTGAGTTTAATCTTGTTTTTAGGCCTATCTGCTGTGATTGTTGCCCAACCTAAAGTTGTAGATACGGAGCGCTTTGCCTTTGAACCTGACCTTACCTATGATGCAAATGTCCCCTCTCCAAAATTGTATCATGGGTATGAATTGGGAGAAGCATTTACCGTTTACGCCAAGGTAGAGGCTTATTTCAAAGCATTAGCCGATAAATCTCCAAGGGTGCATTACAATGAATATGGGAAGACTTATGAAGGACGACCATTGATCAATCTGGTAATTTCTTCGGAAGACAACATTAACCGAATGGATGAAATTCAGGAGACCCATATGAAGCTGCTGAGTGCTTCCGCATCCGAAGCGCAGGAGATCATTGATAATGAGCCGGTTTTCACCTCATTTAGCTACAATATTCATGGCAATGAGGCCTCTTCAACGGAAGCTGCCATGCAGGTGGCATATAGAATGGCTTCTGCTACCGATCAGGTGACATTGGATATTTTAAATAAGTCTGTGATCATTATGTACATCTGTATCAATCCTGATGGGAGAGATCGGTATGTGTATTGGTACAAAACGTCTAAGAGAATTGGAAGAGCGGGCTATGAACCTGGGGATATGGAACACTATGAACCATGGCCAGGAGGAAGAACCAATCACTATTGGTTTGATTTGAATAGAGACTGGATCTGGCAGGTACATCCTGAGTCTCAGGGGCATTCAGGAGAATATCAGAAATGGATGCCGCAGGTACATGTAGATTATCATGAGCAAGGATACAATAGCAACTATTTCACCATGCCGGGTACTACTCCTCGCAACAAATTGTTGCCAGATGCTTATGAGCCATGGTCAAAAGTATTTGGAGATGCTAATGTGGCAGAATTTGACAAGCACCAGATCAATTATTTCACAAGAGATCGTTTCGATTTTTTCTATCCGGGTTATGGTTCCAGCTACCCAAGTGTGATGGGCGCGATTGGCATGTTGACCGAGCAAGGTGGCCATGCTGCAGGAGGTCGAATTGTCGAAACGGAAGACGGCTATAATCTCACACTTAGGCAAAGGGTGTTTGACCATTATACGACCTCTATTGCTACCATCAAGGCCTCAGCTGAAAATGGGCAACAACTCCTAAAGTACAGTTACGATTCATGGCAGCCGACCAATTCGAAAACCAGTACTAAAGCATATTTCTTTTTAGAGAAAGACATGTATAGTGGTGACATGGTCAATGTCCTATTGAAGAATGGTGTGAAAGTGACCCAGTCAACCTCAAGTTTTTCTGTTGCTTCGGCTAAAGATTATCGTACTGGGCGCACGGTAAAAAAGACAATGCCGAAGGGAACTTATATTGTAAGAACGGATCAGCCAAGAAGCTTATTCATCAATAGCATAATGGAACGGAACATGTCTATTGAGGATTCAGTGATGTATGACATGGCCACATGGTCAGGGCCGATCGCCTACAACCTCGATGCATGGTCCACTACAGGTAGCTTCTCAGTAAATGATGAGGAAGTGATTGAAGTGAAGTATGAAGGAAATGTGGTGAACAATGAAGCAGGCTATGCCTATGTGATTGATTGGAATCAAAGAAATGCGGCAAAAGCGTTGGCTCAACTATGGGCTAAGAAATATAAAGTACGATCGGCATTCGAGCCATTTGGTGATGGAAACAGGAGTTTTACGGCGGGATCACTGATCATCCTGAAAGGAAGAAATAGGGAGAAATCCGCTGAGATTGATGCCGATATGGCCAAAATTGCTGTGGCAACTGGAGTTGAGATCGTAGGATATAATTCTGGCAGAATGGTAATGGGAATGGACCTGGCAAGTACCCGGAACCGACCTATCGAACAACCTAAGATTGCCTTGATGACACAACGCCCATTTAGCTCATATACAGCAGGACAGATTTACTACTTGTTTGATTGGGAGACAGGCTTGCCGATTGAGCGAGTGGGAGCTTCTACATTGATGCAAACTAGCTTACCAAAATCAGGTTTCCGGTTTGGGGGAGTTGATTTGAAAGAATATGATGTACTCATTCTTCCAGGTGGAGGAAGTACGTTGGGTCAATTGTTTGGAGAGGCTCAACTTTCACAGATAAAAGACTGGGTACGTGGTGGAGGCACACTAGTAGCCACTGAGAGTGCCGCTGGATTTTTCACCAAAGGGAAATCGAAATTTACAGATGCTGAAATGAAGAAGGCACCAAAAGATAGCTCTGTTGCAGCTAAATATTTGAAGTACTCGGATCGTGAAGACTTTTTTGGGAAACAGCGAATTCCTGGATCCGCATTGAATGCCAAGGTTGATGTTACGCACCCTCTGGCGTTTAGCGTAAAGCCTAATCTATATGCGTTGAAGTTTGGAACTGATGTACTGGAGCCATCAACAAAATTCCAAACAGTGGGTCACTATGAGAAATCAACAAGTGATATGATGGTAGCTGGGTACGCCTCAGATGAAAACTTGAAGCATTTGGCCGGACAGACTTTTGCAGGAGTATCGAGTATGGGGCAGGGAAAAGTGGTTTTCCTGATTGACAATACTCAATACAGAATGTTTTGGTTGGGCGGAACTCGCATGATGATCAATGCGGTGATGCAGTTGCCAGGATACTGATGAAAAAATGGGTTAAAATACTTCTTTGGTCAATTGGGGGCTTTTTCTTAGTGGTTTTAGCAGCTTCTCTGATCATGTATTTCATGTTCTTGAAGCCTGGCTATGTTGATGAACCGGAGTTGAGTGGAGAATTGAAAGAATCAATCATAAAGGTCGATGGATTGGATCGGTCATTTAGTTGGTATGACCCAGCTAAAGAGCAAACACCAAATACCTTATTATATGTTTTTCATGGATCCGGGAGTAATGCCGAAGAAATCCGACAGTCAACAGCCTATGGGTTTGACAAAATAGCAGATGAGGATAATGTTGTTATCATCTATCCAAACGGATTCGAGAATCATTGGAATGATTGTAGAGGCTCTGCCGATTATCTAGCCAATACTCAGGATATAGATGATATTGCTTTTCTACGGGAGATCGAACAGTTTCTT
Source organism: Cyclobacteriaceae bacterium (assembly GCA_049115695.1). GTDB lineage: Bacteria > Bacteroidota > Bacteroidia > Cytophagales > Cyclobacteriaceae > JAGDZR01. The sequence continues at coordinate 124,193 of JAGDZR010000017.1, forward strand.
TCAGATAAATACAGCACAAAATTTAAGAAGCGATTTGCCACTGGTCATTCCAATGGTGGTCATTTCGCCTTTAAGTTGGCACTGGAAGTTCCTGAATGGATTGACGGTATCGCCCCAATATCGGCCAATATGCCGGTTGACGAGAATTTAGATTGTAGACGGGCTGGCAAGTTTGTGCCAATCATTCTTATCAATGGCACAGCTGACAAAATCAATCCGTATGAGGGAGGATTGGTAACAATAATGGGGAACAGCTCGAGAGGAGCTGTACTTTCAACAGATCAAACCATGAAGTACTGGTTCGGTTTAGCGGAATGTTTGCCTGAACAAAGCGTGGAAAGCATTGACGTCCGTGCTGATGACGAATCGTCAATATTGATGACAAGGTTTGAATGTAGAGATAAAGTAATCGCTCAATTGGTGAAAGTGGTGAATGGTGGACATACGATACCTCATCCGGAAAATGAATTGATGCCCGCCCTGGGTGTGAACAATCATGACATTAACAGTGCGGAAGAAATATGGAAATTCTTTAAAGAATTAGATTAGGTATATCTCGGAGTTTGAAGCATGCTTCAAACTCCGAGATATAATCTGGTTTTCTCTACCACTGTTGCTCCAATTTTTTGATAAAACCCAATACCCAACTGATTCCAAATGGGTGTCTGCCATTGCACTTCATTACAGCGTGAATGCCGTGCTTCTTCAAGAATTTTCTCCAGCATCTTTTTTCCGATTCCACCTCTTCGGAAATCCTCTTTGATAAATAAACAATCCATATACAAATAGGACGAGGCTGACCATGCCGGAGTGGACGTTGAAATCCTTCAAATTAAGTGAAGACATACAATTCAGAAGGTTGGGGGACGTTGATCTCAAACGAAATCATTATTTGATCCATCGCAAAGAAGATGCGCGGAAAAAATATGTGGTCGACTTTGTTGAAAACTTTCGAGATCAAATGCTCACTCAATAGTTGCTTCATGAATTTAGCAAATACCCGCTTCATCATTTTGTTTGTATCTGTCTGTTTGTCATGTAGGAAGGATGATCATGTGATGAATATGGACTGTCATGCCGTAACTCTTCCTCAGTCTGTTGATTATGAAGAGATGATGGAAGCAATCGACATCAAGCTTCTTGAGAAATCTGTTAAGCGACCAGACAGTGATGGAGCGCTTGAAAGGAATCAGGAGGGCTATTTTAGTGTAAGGTTTCAGCTTGGGATGGTGCGTTTGGTTGATTACGCACTTAGGACGAATAGTATCGAGGCACTTGAACTGTTTGAACAGAACCTTGATTATTCCTTTTCTCACCAAGATGAAACAGGAGGATTTTTCCTACATGTTCCCAATGAGCTCGGTGCGGCAGGTTATGTGCCAAGTCAGGGAGATTCAGTGAGTGCTGTTGCGTTCTTTGCCTATGCAGTGGCTTTGAGTTACAATGCTCTTTTCAGTAGTGAATGGTTTCTCGAGTCTGCAGATGCCAGCTCTCATCCACAGATGCTTGAGGCATATGATGAAAATTTGAAAAACATGTTGAATCATTTGCTTGAGCGTCAGGAGATTTTGAGATCAGCTGATGCCGAGGCACCCAATCGATTATTATTTGATGCTGTGGCAATATATGGATTAGGTAATTATTTGGACGATTCGGAGGCTAAATTGACTGGTATAGTATTTCTCGAAATGGCGCTGGATCAATTAAGCCCTGATGGTTATTTCATCGAAGGTGGTGGTTGGGATAGTAGTTACAATGGAGTGGCACTTATGATTGGCTGGGAGTTATGGAGTATTTTGGAGGAAAGTGTGGAAAAAGAAGTCCTTGGGAGTAATTTGATATGCGCTGCTGAATGGCAGACATCTCGAATTTCACCAACAGGTGAAATGTCTACTGAGGGAAACACGCGTGTCTATCCTGGAGGTGAGTCATTCCTGGATAAAGAAAAGCAGGTGGATGTTGAAAAAACGATCCGCGCACTTTACTATATGTCAAGACTCACAGGTGATGATTCTTATCGCCAGGTAGCAGACAAGGTGGTTGGTTTTTACGTCAACTGACCCTTTTTTAGAGTTATTCTACCAACCATGCCTCGTGTTCACTCAATTTGATTAATTTTGAATACAAAATACAAAAATCAAAAATCAAAATATGCCTACTGCAATCGAACACTCGGATTTAAGTGGACCGGTCTATGCACGTGTGAAAGCTATGATCGAGAAAGGTGAGCTCAAGCCAGGAGAAAAGTTGGTGCAGGAGAAGTTGGCAAATACTCTTGGTGTAAGTCGAACACCCCTACTCAAAGCGCTACAACAGCTGGAACACGAAATGCTTGTTGAGAGTATTCCAAGGAGGGGCATGTATGTGAAGAGTGTATCCCTACAGGAAATGATCAATGTATATGACTGTCGGGAAGCTGTTGAGACCATGGCAGTACGCTTGTTGATTGAGCGAGCAAGTGACAAAGAGAAAGAGAAGTTTGCTAACATATTTGAGTCTTTTGATCACAACAAGATTGACCCTAAAAAATATGGACAGGCAGATGAGAAATTTCACGATATGCTCATAGACCTGTCGAAAAACCCGCTGCTTAAGAAAATGTCCTCATTATCCAATATCCATAAACAAGTTTATCAGTACGGCCTGATTCGAACCCCGGAGCAAACACTGAAAGAACATTTGGCCATAGTAGATGCGGTCAAACAAGGTGATGGGTCACTTGCCGAAAGAGAGGTGCGAAACCATATCAACTTGTCCAGAAATGTGCTAATAGAGTTACAAAAACAAAAGAATACATAATGTCTAATTACAGAATTGCGGTTGTGCCAGGAGATGGTATCGGACCGGAAATCGTCCCCGTAAGTTTGAAGGTGCTGGAAGCTGCAGCTGCCAAAAACAATTTTTCCCTGTCTACAGATTTTTTTGATTGGGGCGCAGGGTATTATTTAAAGCATGGTGAGTTTATGCCAGCTGATGGTCTTGACCAGCTTAAACCTTACGATGCTATTTACTTTGGTTCGGTGGGTCTTCCAGCAGTGGATGATACCCTTCCGGCCAAAGATTATACATTCAAAGTAAGAGCTGGATTTAATCAATATGTCAACTACAGGCCAGTTAGAACTTATGCTGGTGTAACCAGACCTATCCGTACAGAGGAGCACATTGACTTTGTAGTTATTCGTGAAAACGTAGAAGGTGAGTTTGTGCAAATAGGTGGTCAGTATCTGCCGGATGCCGAAAATGGAATGGGTGTTGATACCAGTATTTTCACTAGAAAAGGGATTGAGCAAGTGGCTCATTTTGCTTTTAAACTGGCGCAAAAGAGAAGAAAAAAGGTTACGCATGTAACCAAATCAAATACCCTGATTAATTCATTGACCTATTGGGATCGAGTCGTTGGAGAAGTAGCTGCACAGTATCCGGATGTCACACATGATCAGATGTATATCGACAATGCAAGTGCATCATTTGTGCTAAAACCTGAAGTCTTTGATGTGGTTTTGACCACCAATCTATTTGGCGATATTCTAAGTGACTTGGGCGGAGCAATCATGGGCAGTTTGGGCCTTGGTGGAGCTGGAAACGTCAATCCTGAAAAGGATTTCCCATCAATGTTCGAGCCAATCCATGGGTCTGCACCTGATATTGCTGGTCAAAACATAGCTAATCCACTAGGTCAGATTTGGTCCGGGGCTCTGATGTTTGAACATCTGGGAGAACAGGCTGCTGCAGATCAGATCATGACTGCTGTGGACAAGACCACTGCGTCCGGCACTTTGTCGGTAGACATGGGAGGGTCGGCTAAGTCTGATGAAATCGCCCAGGCGATCATAGATAATCTATAATCATGAAACTGATAGATCTTTCTCTCACCGTGTCAAAAGAGATGGCTGGTGTAAACATTAGCCCGGCCAGATTGCTTGAGCGAGATGGCTGGAATGCTACGACTCTGGAGCTGTATTCTCATTGTGGAACTCATGTAGATGCGCCGATTCATTTTGGTGTCTCCGATGAGACCATCGATCAGATGCCACTGGATAAATTCAATGCACAGGCCTGGATGGTGGATTGCACAAGTGTGGGTGATAGTGGGCTGATTGAGGTGGAGCACTTGGGTGAAGTCGCAAGCAAAGTTCAGCCAGGTGAGGGATTGATCTTTAAGACCGGCTGGTCTTCAAAATTTGGAACTCCTGACTACCGGGACAAGTTGCCTCGAATTAGTAAAGGACTGGCCAACTGGCTGGTCACAAATAAAGTTAGAATGATTGGGGTAGAGCCTCCATCGGTAGCTGATGTCAATAATATTGATGAGGTCACACATATCCATGAAATTTTACTGGGGGGTGATGTAACCATTTTAGAAGGACTGACCAATCTGGATGCCATCGAAGATGAGAAAGTTTGGCTAATGGCGCTACCCCTGAAAATTAAAGATGGAGATGGCTGTCCGGCGCGCGCTGTTGCGATCGTGAAATGATCCTGAAAAAACACATATTTGATCAATTGCCAGCTGAGTCTAGTCAGCCTGAGGATTTACTGAAAGAGCACAGACGTGATCGTGTGATTGTCGTACTTGATGATGATCCGACCGGAACTCAATCAGTGCACGGTATTGATATTTTGACTACATGGATACCCGAAGTATTAGTTGATCAGTTCAGGAAAAATGATCCTGCATTTTATATCCTCACCAATTCGAGGAGTCTGGGGCCTCAAGCCGCATATGAGTTAGTGTTTTCTATTTGTAGAAATGTTCAGGAAGCAGCTGATCAAACAAGTAAGGATGTTCTGATTGTTGCACGTGGTGATAGTACGTTACGCGGGCACTTTCAAGCAGAAACCAGCGCTATCAAAACCGCAATTGATCAACCAAATGCAATGATAGCTTTTGCGCCGGCTTTCATAGATGGAGGACGATTTACGCTTGATAATCAACACTATGTGCAGGAAGGAGATCAACTTGTTCCGGCCAGTGAGACACCTTTTGCTCAGGACAAGTCTTTCGGTTATTCAACCAGCAATCTATATGATTATGTGATTGAGAAAAGTACTGACATTGCGCACCACTCAGAAGTTTTTGATTTATCAATACATGACCTAAGGACAAAGTCAGTAGACGAGTTGGCTGATTTGATTTTAACGAACAAGCAAAAAAAAGCATTGATCATCAATGCAGTTTCTGAGCAAGATGTGGGGATTGCCGCTGCGGCAATGTTAAGGGCTATGAGCAGAGGAGCTGCCATTGTCTTTCGTTCTGCGGCATCTTTGGTTCCGGCTTTAGCGGGTATTAAGAAAAAGGAATTGTTGACTTTTAGTGGTTATAAAGAGCCGGGCTTAATCGTTGTGGGATCTTATGTGCCCAAAACAACGCGTCAGTTGCAATACTTACTTGATCAAGCGGATGTAAACGCTGTTGAAATTAATGTGGATCAGTTGCTGCAAGAGAGTGATTTTTTGATAGGTCAAATAGCTGAACAGGTAAATGCCTCACTTGAGAATGGGCAAGACACTGTACTATTTACAAGTCGTCAATTGGCAGCTGGTACTGATGAAGCTTCAAGCCTCGCGATTGTGAATAGGGTGTCTGATGGGGTAATCGATGTTGTGCGATCATTGAGGTGCAAGCCCTCGTTTATCATGGCAAAAGGAGGAATAACCTCAAGTGATGTAGCGACCAAAGGACTTGGAATTAAGCGAGCAAAAGTGCTCGGACAAATTTTACCTGGTGTGCCAGTTTGGTCAGCCGGTGTAGAGACCAGATTTCCAGGAATTCCCTATGTGGTATTTCCAGGAAATGTAGGCGATGAGGCATCAGTTGCTGATGCATTTTTTAAACTAAAATCTAAACACAAATGAAAACAATGATCCCAACCCGTTACCTGTTGGTGTTTGCCACTTTTATGCTCACATTGATTTTATATATCGATCGGGTGTGCATTTCGGCAGCCAAGGGTGCAATCAGTGACGATCTGGGCTTTTCAGATACTCAAATGGGCTGGGTCATGTCCGCTTTTGCGCTGGGGTATGCCCTCATGCAGATTCCATCAGGATTAATGTCCGATCGCTATGGTCCTCGAAAGATACTCACGGTAATCGTTGGTGTTTGGTCTTTATTTACGGCCCTTACCGGAGCGGTTAAAGGACTGTTTTCCATGCTAACTGTTCGATTCCTGTTTGGTGCAGGAGAAGCAGGAGCATTCCCAGGAATCAGCAGGTCAGTTTACTCCTGGTTTCCTGTCAGGGAAAGAGGAATCGTTACTGGTATCAATTTTTCAGGTTCCAGGCTAGGTGCTGCATTTGCGTTTCCACTTGTTGCCTGGATGGTAGCCTATTTTGGATGGCGCACAAGCTTTTACATCATGGGTGGAGCGGGGGTTGTTTGGGCTGCTTTCTGGTATTTCTGGTTTCGGGATGATCCTAAAGATCACAAAGGCATTTCGGAGGACGAGAAGACTTATATTCTTTCAAATAGACAGCAAAGCGAAAAGGATGATGAAAGTGAAGGCTTCTCTGCTTCTGCATTATTTGGTTCCCGGAATGTTTGGCTGGCCATGTTTCAGTATTTCAGCACCAACTTTATCACCTTCTTTTGTCTGACCTGGATGTTCCCGTACCTTCAGGATCGATTTGATTTGTCAGCCATGGAGACAGGTGGATATGCAATGATCCCACTCATTCTGGGAGCGTTTGGTAATTGGGTGTCAGGATCGATGGTGGACTATATTTATCGAAAGGGTGATTGGAAGAGATCTCGCTCCATACCCGCCATCTCCGGATTTATTTTGGTGATTATTGGTATTGCGGGCATTTTGACTGTCAATGATGTATTACCTGCGGTTATCTTTTTGTCAGTTGCAGTTTTTGGGGCTGATATGGTGTTGAGCCCTTCTTGGTCACTTTGTGTCGATATCGGGAAAAATTATTCAGGTACTGTGTCCGGAACCATGAATATGGCTGGAAATATTGGATCATTTATTACAGGGTTGGCATTTCCATACCTTGCGCTTTGGACAGGGAGTAATAGTTCTTTTTTTATCATCGCAGGTATCATGGCGGTCATTTCCATAGGTTGTTGGTTGGCAATCGATCCATCTAAACCAATCGTGACGCATGAATAAGCGATTCAAAGGAGTAGCGGTCGGTGCAGGTTACTTTAGCCATTTTCAATATGAGGCTTGGAATAGGATTCCGGAAGTGGAGATCACTGCTTTATGTAATCGGGATGCAGAAAAGGGCAAAGAATTTCAGGAACAGTATAACATAGCCAATCACTACGTTGATTATCAGGAGATGATTGACAAGGAGCAGCCTGATTTTATTGATATCATCACGCCACCCGAAACTCATGTGGAGATGTGCAAATATGCTGCGGATAGAGGTGTTGACATCATTTGTCAAAAACCACTGGCTCCTACTTTTGAAGAAGGTAAGGAGATTGTGGACTATGTGAAAAAAGCAGGCGTACGTTTTATGGTACACGAAAACTGGCGTTTTCAACCCTGGCATAGGGAGATCAAAAGGCTCATTGATCAAAAGGCTGTTGGAGAAGTACATACCATCAATTTTCGAAAAAGAATGGGAGACGGTTGGGGTGAAGATGCTTATATCCCACGTCAGCCATACTTTAGAGATTATCCCAGATTGATTGTCTATGAAAATGGGATTCATTTCATTGATACCTTTCGTTACCTGGCAGGAGAAGTAGACAATGTTTATGCAAAGTTGCGAAAGCTGAATCCGGTAATTGCAGGTGAGGATTGGGCCATTGTGCATTTCGAATTTGAGAATGGTATCAACGCTGTTTGGGACGCCAACCGATACAATGAGCCTAATTATGACAATCCCAGATACACTTTTGGCGAAATGCTGGTTGATGGATTCGAAGGATCGATTCGTTTGTATTCAGATGGTAGGATTACTATTCAAAAATTAGGAGAAGAGGAGCGTCTCCATGATTATCACCATGAGGTGATCAATTTTTCTGGTGACTGTGTTTACACTTGTCAACGACATTTTATTGATGGCTTAATTAGTGGGGATGAGTTTGAAACCAATGGGGAAGATTATTTAAAGTCACTAGCAGTACAAGAGGCCGTTTATCAGTCTGGAGGCAAAGGAGAAGTGGTGCGATTGTAGCTGTTTTATGAATGCGTCAATTTGCCAATTGACTGTATGGATAAATGCTGTAGCAGTTAGTTAAGTACAAGGGTTTGCTGTTACTCTGAACTTGTTTCAGAGTCTCGATGATATAAACTGAGGTTTATTATGCCTTGTATTTCTAAAGTATAATTTAGAAAAATGGTTGTATTTCTAAACTTCCGGTCTCCACCTTATCAACCATATACTCGCTGCAATTTGATAGATCATCACAATGGAAGAGGTGATCATAACAGCTAATTTGGTTTGATGTCCAGGGAAAATCACAGATAAAAAGCATGCCAGCCCCATCAAAATGAAAAATAGGGAGCCTAAAAGGGGTAGTAATCCGAATCCCTTCTGATTTAACAGGTAAAAATAAATGGCCAATGCACCGCTCCAGGAGATCATCACGATGATGTAGGCTTTAGATCTGATATCCAGAAATAACCCCATCAAAGCGGTTCTCTGCTCAGGATCAAGCCCCAGGATATGGGGTTGTTCTCCAGCCAGAGACATTGCGAAATTACTGGTCAGCTCATTGCCAATGGCTACTGATGCAGAAATGATCGTCAATAAAAGGGCAAATCTGCTCAGCTCCAAATTGACCTTTCTGGTGAGGCTATGCATGTAGCTGACGATGGCGGGAATGATCAGAAATATGATCAAGTCCAGCCCAATTCCAAAAAGAAAAAGCTGTTTATTTTCATTGATGAATGCTGTGATACTATTCATGCCCAGGTCAATTTGGAGGTGGGCGTCAATAAGGGTGTAATGCACGGGGCTGATTAGTGTGAAAATCAGTAATAAAATCCCTGTCCATTTGGTGAGTCGGGTTTCACTTTTCATTTGTGAAATGCGGTTTTAATAGGATGACCTTATTCTCACTTGAGATGTTACAAATAGAGGCAGTAATAGTTTGGAGCAATGAGTTCACAAAAAAAAAGACAGCCAATCAGACTGTCTCCTTGCTAAACCAATAAAAAATGAAAAATTATTTACTTACTGTCCAACCATTGTTGTACTGAGCCATGAGCAAATTATTAGCATCAGCATCAGTGAACTGTTGTTTGTCATCCTGCCAGTAGACCTTCTTACCAGTTTTGTAGGCAATGTTGCCCATTTGTGCATTGATCGCAGCAAGACTTCCAGAGTCAATTGGGGTATTGAGTTTGGTAGGGTTATTAGCTTTTACTGCTTCAACAAAGTTCTGAGTATGCAAGTCGAGATAGTTGACATCAGCGGGTCGCTGCATTGATTCAATCGGATCTATTTTAGCAGGTCCTTCTTTTCCCCAGCCAACAAAATCTCGTTCAGGGAAAACCTCAAATTTTTGTCTGTTAACAACCAAGGTGCCATTATTTCCAATGAAAGCAATTCCTTCTGGTAATTTGTAATTACCTAAATCGATACCTGTGGCGTGTTCCCACTGCATATTGAAGTTTTCGTACTGGAAGATTGCTTGTAAAGTGTCTGGGGTTTCGGAGGCATCATCCGGATAAGCAAACTTACCACCTGATGCAATGACAGATTTTGGTGTTACAGCATTCATCACCCAAAGGGCAATATCTATTTCATGGACACCCCAGTCTGTCATCAAGCCTCCAGCATAATCCCAGAACCACCTGAAGTTGAAATGAAATCTATTGGGATTGAACGGTCGATCTGGTGCTGGTCCCAACCACATTTTGTAATCTACACCCTCCGGTGCTGATGCATTGGGTAAAACAGGTACAGGCTTCATCCAACCCTGATAGGCCCAGACCTTTACTAACCTGATATTTCCCAAAACACCTGACTGTACAATTTCTAATGCTTTTCGATAATGAGGTCCGCTCCTTTGCCATTGACCGGCCTGCACCACTTTGCCTGTTTCTTTTGCAGCGTTCACCATGATTTGTGCTTCTGCGATACTGTTGGCAACTGGTTTTTCTACGTAAACATGAAGGCCTGCTCGTACGGCATCCACCATTTGCTTGCAATGCCAATGATCGGGTGTTCCGATTATGACTGCATCCAGGTCCTTTTGTTGTAGCAATTCCCGGTAATCACCATAAACCTTTGGTTTATTTTTTCTGAGCTTTTTATAATCAACCAGTCGCTGATCAATGACGCCTTTGTCGACATCACAAATGGCAACTAAATCAACATCATCCATTTTAAGGATCGAGTTGGTGTTGGACCAACCCATCCCATTGCATCCAATGACGCCTACATTGAGTTTTGCATTGGGAGATCGATAACGAAACAAATGGCTTGCTGGAGCACTGGCAATTGACACGGCACTGGCTGCAAGCGTTGATGACTTTACAAAATTCCTTCTTTTCATGTTACGATTCGTTTAACATGGTTTGGTCAAGGCATAATATCGTTGATCCATGGTGCGGATCAAAGGAACTATTGTCAATAGTTGTTTGTGAAATGGGTGTTTATATTTCCCAACCCTTGCGGTAAGTACGAGTCACGAAATCGTTCGCCTTTTCATAGTTGGTAATTTTCATACTCTTACCGTCCCAAAGTAGTTTCATCCTACCCGAAAATTCCATTCGATTATTATCACCAGGTTCGCCATACTGGTAGCTGCGAATTGCTAGATTTCCCATTAAAACGGTTTCGGTCAATGGACCTGCATAATCAAAGGAGGAAGTCAGTGCCTGGTGTTCTCTGCTATTAAACCCAGCTTTAACTGCATCTGTCCATAATGTCTGATGGCCATACTCTGGCCGTGACTGCTCGTATGGATTGCCTCCATTAAAATCTTCAGGCATTTCAACTATTTCGCCGTTGGGTAGATAAAGCTTTGGGTCAAGTCCGTATACACCACATGTCATGATGCCTTTGCTTCCCATCATGATGACGCCATTGCTGGGAATTGGGATTTCTGTGGGAATCAAGTCTGGATGAAATGGTTTGATGCCGCCATCATACCAGGTCATTGTAATTTCCGATGAATTCTTCTCGGATGAAGGGAACTTCAACTGTACGTGTGAAGACGGAGGACATCCTTCAGGGATATATTCGGCAACCCAATCACGTTGGAACACCTGACCAACGCTACACTCAACTTCTGTTGGGTATCCTAATTCCAATACTCTGAATGGGGGATCAATTAGGTGACAGCCCATATCACCTAGCGCACCTGTTCCAAAGTTCCACCATCCGCGCCACTTAAATGGGTGGTAAAGCGGGTGATACTCTGTAAAATCGGCTGGGCCAATGAAGTTGTCCCAGTCATTACTAGAGATTTGTTCTGGCATAGCAGGCATTTCAGTTGGAACTGGAATGCCTTGTGGCCACACGGGTCTGTTGGTCCAGACATATACCTGATCAACCGTACCAATTTTGCCTTCATTGAACCATTTGATCATTTGTACCTGTCCAGGGTTGGAAGCGCCCTGATTACCCATTTGGGTGACGATGTTTTTTTCCCTTGCTGTTTCGGTCAGCAATCTTGCTTCTCGTATGTTATGCGTCAGGGGCTTCTGGACATAAACATGCTTGCCTAGTTGCATGGCGGCCATCGCTGCAACTGCATGTGTGTGATCGGGTGTCGAAATTGTTACAGCATCAATGTCTTTTTGCTCCTCCAACATTTTTCTAAAGTCATTGAAGTAAGTCGCTTTTGGCCACTTGTCAACCGCTCGTTTGGCCATGTTGGTATCGATATCGCAAATGGCAACTACATTCTCCTTACCATCATTGAAAGCATTATTAATGTCCGACCACCCTTTTCCGCCAGCACCGATTGATGCAAGATTTAGCTTGTCACTGGGAGCAGTAAACCCCACACCTCCCAGTACATGTCTGGGAACAATCATTACGCCGGAGGCGATTGCTGTGCCTTGTATGAATTTTCTTCTCGAGAGGTGATTTTTTCTGTTTTTGGTTGCCATATTCCCAGGTTTAAATTGATTCTTCAATCTATGGATTTTGGGTGATATAGCTTTTGTTCATTTGTCAATCTTTGTCCCGGACGTGTTGTGACTCTCGTGCTGCCAATCTTAAGCCAAGTGCTCTGGAATAAACACTATCAAATTCCTGTTAGGTAATTAATCCTCCATTCCACATGTCTGTTGTCTAATACCTTATCGTTCAATCGATCTGGATCAAATTTGGTCCTGATGCCCTTTGCATCCTGGAGTAATACAACAGTATTGAGGATCTGTAATGTCTCAATAGGATCAACGGAAGCATAAAGCTGCTTTTCCAGGCCACTGTCGTTAAGGATTTGATCAGTTAACCCCAGGTACTCGATGGCTCTGGTCTGATTGATAAGTTCAGGATCTGATTTTGCTATTTGTTTGATGAAGTTTGTGATTTCCTCATCTCTGATACCAAAGGAACTGCATGCAATCATGGCCCAATAGCGCTCCCATGAATCTTCTGATGACAGATGTGCTATCAGTTTTGGCTTTGAAGAGTCAAAATCCTGAAGGCTGAGATCAGCTATGCCGATATACTTTGATATATCTGCATGATGTTCCTGACCGAATTTTACTGGATTGTCAAAACCTATATTGACTAAATGGTGTTCCGGAAAAAATGACAGGTCGGGTAGTGATGTGAGATGATCTCTCAGCATTTTACGGAGTTCAATGAGCTCGCCTTTTTGGCTATCACTTGTAGCTAGATTATTGGTTTCATAGGGGTCTTTTTCCAGGTCAAATAGTTGTTCTACCGGACGTTGCTCAAAAAACTGGCTTTGCACGTCATTAAGTTTGCTTTGTTTATAAAGATCGGACCACTCTTGAAATGCCAATTGCTTATATCGATAGATGTTCATCAGCCCATCAAAATTGAATGGTTGATAGTTTCGAATGTACTTGAAGCGACCTTTTCTCACGGTTCGGACCAAATCGTACTTCTCGTCGAAGCGATCGGCATACCCATAGGTTACATCGTTTTTAAGATCATTCTTCAAGAAAGGTTTGCCATCCATCTGCTCAGGAACTTCCAATCCTGCTAAGTCCAATACTGTTGGACCAAAATCCACAAAACTGACAAAACGCTCAGTTGTTGAGCCAGGTTCAACAGGAATAAGATGCTTGTAATTTTTAGGGATATGAACAACGAGTGGGACATGGAGACCAGATTCATACAAATAGCCTTTGCTGCCAGGTAATACACCTCCATGGTCTCCAAAGTAGAATATGAAGGTATTATCCATTAATCGATCTTCTTTCAATTGTTCTAGTACCTTACCGACTTGGTCATCTACTACTTTGATTTTATCCAGATAGTAGGCATTGGTGTATCTGAACAACTCTGTTTGAGGGTGGACCGGGAAAGGTGAGATGTCATCAGGGTTTGTGGAAGGTGTGTAATTCTCCATATCTTCCTTTGTGAAATGAAGTCTGCCTTCATGTGAGTCATGAATGTTGAAAACATGAAAGAAAGGTTGACCTTCAGTGCGATCTCTCCAATGTGCTTTTTTTGATGATTTATCCCATACGGTATCGGATTTGAAGAAATTGTAGTCTTCCTTGGCGTTGTTGGTCGTGTGATATCCTGCTGCTTTCAAATAGGCTGGAAACATTTCCAAACCATCTGGCATATCAATTTGCCTTTCCTTACGGTGATACTGAGCGCCTACTCGGGGCGCATAGCAGCCAGAAATGAGTGTCGATCTTGCCACGCTACAAACGGGAGCGTTTGAGAATGCTCTTGTGAAAGTCACACCATGTCGAGCAAGTGATTCGATATTGGGTGTGGCAATGCCATTTTCATCCCAGTGCTTCATGTAATGTTTGCTGTTGTCTTCAGAAGTAATCCAGACGATGTTGGGAGGAGGAATAGTCGCTCTTTGACTACATCTCCAGAAAATGGCGCATAGACTGATGAGTAAAATAGTCTTGCTAAAAGAGATGGTATTTTTGATCATGAGGAGGTCAGACTGAGGATAATGAAAATGTAAAATGCACTAACTTTCGTTTTATTTCAAGACAATCGGTTGATGAGATTATTTTTTACTCTTTTCATAAGTCTGATTTTGATCACTTCGGCAACCGGTCAATCAGATATTTTCGTCGGCACTTTTACAGATGGATCTAAGGGACTATTTCGTTTTTCTTTAGAGGGTCAGCTCATTTCCAAAACTCCTGTAAATGGGTCAGGCTACCAAGCTATAAATCGAGCACAGCGCATTATTTATACACTTTCATGGTCTAGCGAGTCGTCCTCTGCTGTGATCCTGGCTTACAAGATTTCAGATAAAGGATTGGATAAGATCAATGAGGTTATAACCAACACCAAGGGACTTGCTCATGTTAATTTCGATCCTATCAATAGATTGGTAGGAGCCGTAAGTTATGGCGGTGGAGATGTGGTGGTTTATCATGTGCTTGAAAACGGAGCTATTGGTGAACTGAAGGGTGCAGCCAGACACATTGGAGGTACTAAAGCAACTGAACGCCATGATGCTGCACATCCGCACTCAATATTCTTTAATAAGGGGTTTGCCTATGTGCCCGATTTGGGAATGGATCGAATTGCAGTATATGATGTCATCAATGAATTCAAAGAAGTGTCTAGCACCGCAAGTCCTGCTGGTGGAGGCCCAAGGCATCTTGCATTTCACCCATCAGGAAAATATGCCTATGTGAATGATGAGGTCGCCTCATCTGTGAGCATGTACCATTTGAATGAAATCAGTGGAGAACTTACAATCGGTCAGACGATTTCCACTCTACCAACTGGTTTTATAGATTTCAATAAAAACGCACAGGTTCTCGTCAGCCCGGATGGAAGATTTTTATATGTGAGTAATAGAGGGCATGCTTCTATTGCGACTTTTTCTATTGAGCAAGCATCAGGAACGCTTTCACTAATAGGCTTTACACCAGTTAGAGGTAAAACACCCAGGAATTTCAATATTTCTCCAGATGGCAAGGTGTTGATTGTGGCGAATAAGGATTCTTCGAATCTAGTTTTCTACAATGTTGATCGCCAGTCAGGTAAACTTGCTTTTTCTGGAAAGACCTTTTCTGTCCCAAACCCTGGTTGCGTAACCTTTTTTTAAGCTGTTGGTCGATGCGCATGTGCGGTTTGATGACATGATTAGACAGTTATATTGTCTTGATTTCATGAAAGTGCCATTTTTCACATAAATCTGCTATTCAAATGAATGAATCAATTTATGGAGGGCTGTGGCTTCTGAAGTTTGATATTGTATTACCCACCTCTTTGTAAATTGATGTCTAATCGTCCCGACTTTGCTGTGGTAAGTGTCAAGATTTTTCTATTTTACAAAATGCGATTAATTGTAGTCGGGGTAATCATCAGTGTGTTATTTGTTCAATGCGGACAGGATTTACCTGAGGAAGTCACAACAGCTTTTGCCTCGCTTCCAGAAGTTGTTGATTACAATATTCATGTCAAACCTATCCTATCTGATAGGTGCTACCATTGTCATGGGCCTGATGAAGAAACTAGAGCAGCGGGGTTAAGATTTGATACCAGGGAAGGTCTTTTTGCTAAATCTGAATTCGGCAATAAACCGTTCGCTAAAGGAAGCCTATCCAAAAGTGCGGTGATCAACAGGATTCTAAGTGATGATCCCGAGATCATGATGCCACCACCTAAATCGCATCGAGCGCTTGATGCAAAGGAGAAGGCTGTGCTGATCAAGTGGGTGGAAGATGGTGCAGTTTGGAAGGAACATTGGTCTTTTAATGTCCCAGAAAAACCTAGAGTCCCGGCCCTTGAAAATAATTGGCGAAGAAATAACGAGATTGATTATTTCATCCAGGATGAATTACTAAGGCAAGGCTTGAAACCATCAGAAAAAGCTGATAAAGAGCGTCTGCTGAGACGTGTCACCATGGATCTTACCGGCTTACCTCCGAGCATTGAAGAAATGGACGCATTTTTAAATGATACTAAAGCAGGAGCATATGAGCTGGTTGTTGACCGATTGTTATCGACCAAAGCACACGCCGAAAGATTAACGCTGGAATGGCTGGATGTGGCTCGATATTCGGACTCACACGGTTTTCACGCCGATGGAGAGCGAAAGATGTGGCCATGGAGAGACTGGGTGATAGAAGCTTTTGCCCAAAATATGCCATATGATCAGTTTGTTACCGAACAACTGGCAGGAGACCTTATGACCAACCCGACTAAAGATCAGGTCATCGCAACCGCATTTAATAGAAATCACCCAATGACCGCTGAAGGTGGTGCAGTAGAGGAGGAATTCAGGTTGGAATATGTTTCGAATAGAACTAACACCTTCGGGACTGCATTTTTGGGACTGACACTCGAATGCGCCAAGTGTCACGATCACAAGTTTGATCCCATCTCTCAAAGGGAATACTATCAGGTGAGTTCCTTTTTTAACAATATCAAGGAACTTGGTATGACTGGTGATGATGGAGATTTTGGCCCCATGTTGATGCTTACCAATGAGGAGGCAGATCGTCAGCTTGATTTCTTGAAAGAGGAAATAGAGGCAATGACCAAACAGGAAGTTGCAAATGAACTGGTCGAACCGATACTTCAACAATCATTTGATAAAAAGACTAAAGGACCAAAGGACACCTACTCGGATAATAATCCAAAATTCATATTCAAAGGAGATATAGAACTGGTTGATGGCATAGCTGGGAAAGCTCCTCTTTTTGACCATCAAGATAATAAAATGTTTGCCCTTGAATTTGGGCAGTTTGAAGCCTATGATCCGTTTAGTATTGGAATCTGGGTGAATCCATCAGCGGAAACTGGAAAAACGAAAGTGCTAATCGGAAATGCGGGGGATAAGAATTCGCTATGGAGAGGCTGGGATTTTTATCTGGATTCATCCAATCATGTGTCCCTAAGATTGATCAATACACTTCCACACAATCTGTTTCACGTTGTTTCAGAAGAAACTATCCCATTTGGGGAATGGACTCACTTGTTGGTTACTTATGATGGATCAATGAGTGGAGATGGAGTTGATTTTTACGTTGATGGCGAACGGGCGAATAGTCGCGTGCTTTACAATAGGTTATATAAATCGATTTTACCAACGCGCTCAGACAGGTCCGTTGATACAGGAAGGGCATTGCAATTGGGTCGTAGCTATCGGTCTTTCACTGGGGACAATGGTATATATAAAGGCTTGATTGATGAATTGGTCATTTACGACCGAGCGATAGTCAAAGAGGAGGCTGTCAAGGTAATGGAGTTGTCAACTCAAGGAGAGTCCCCAAGAGTGAAGGCATTAAGGATCAATCAAGAGCTACAGACCAAAAGAAGGGAAAAGCTGTTATTCACGGATACCATTCCCGAGCTTATGGTCATGGAGGAAATGGCGCAACCTCGTCCAACTTATGTCCTAAAGAGAGGTGAGTACGATAAGCCCACCGACGAGGTTACAGCAGGTACCATAGCCAAAGTGTTACCATTCGATGATCAATTGAAACCCAATAGATTGGGATTGAGTGGGTGGTTATTTGATCAAAACAATCCACTTACGGCCAGGGTCGCAGTGAATAGGTATTGGCAAATGATTTTCGGTCAGGGTATCGTAACCACTGTTAATGATTTTGGTAGTCAGGGTGCCTTGCCTTCTCATCCAGCGCTGTTGGATTGGCTTGCGGTATCATTCATTGAAAATGATTGGGATTTAAAATGGTTGCTCAAAACCATGGTAATGAGTGAAACTTATCAGCAGAGCAGCCATGTGACGGAAGAGCTATTTGAAGTTGACGCTTCGAATACATATTTGGCCAGAGGGCCAAGCTATAGACTACAAGCGGAAATGATTAGAGACAATGCCCTTGCCGCAAGTGGACTGCTTGTTGATCGAATCGGTGGAGCGAGCGTCAGACCTTATCAGCCAGAGGGTCTTTGGATTGAATTGGGTAATTTTTCTCATTTCCTTCGAAATTTCAAACAGGATCATGATGACAATCAATACAGAAGAAGCATGTATACCTTTGTGAGACGTACTTCTCCACCGCCCAATATGATGCTGTTTGACGCGCCGAATAGAGAAGTATGCACTGTTACCCGAGAGCGAACAAATACACCACTTCAGGCATTAGTTTTATTGAACGATCCTCAGTTTGTTGAGGCAAGTAAGGCCTTGGCGTGCAGGGTGCTACAGGATGAAGAAAAAGCCATCGATGTGCAGATTGAAAAAGGATTTAGGTTGGCTTTGAGCAGAACGCCTACCCAAGCGGAAATAGGGGTACTTCATTCACTCTATCAAAAAGCTTTTAATGAGTTTAAAGAAAATAGAGTAGATGCTGAGGAGTACCTGGCGATTGGAGATTTTGAAGTACCGGAGCATCTCGATGAGCTACAAGTAGCAGCCATGTCGGTGGTCTCCAATACTTTGTTGAATATGGATGAGGCCTACACCAAAAGATAGTTCGTATGTGTAATCACTTTAATAAAAACTATTCGAGAAGAGACTTCCTGACGCGTACTTCGCTTGGTATGGGAGCACTTGCCTTGGGACAGTTTATGGATCCGCTATCGGCAAAGGCTGCTATGATGTCTAATAGTGGCGTTTTAGGGCAGCCCCATTTTGCACCAAAGGCCAAACGGGTCATTTATCTATTTCAAAGTGGAGCACCCTCGCAGTTAGACTTGTTTGATTACAAGCCACTGCTCAACAAGATGAACGGGCAGGAATTGCCTGATAGTGTGCGACAAGGTCAGCGACTTACTGGAATGACTTCCGGGCAGACCTCATTGCCTTTGGCAGGCAGCATATTTGATTTCAAGCAAAGGGGACAGAGTGGAGCCTGGATAAGTGATCTAATGCCGTATACGGCTGGGATTGCAGATGAACTCACCTTTATTAAGTCCATGTACACAGAGGCAATCAACCATGATCCGGCCATTACATTTTTCCAAACAGGTTCTCAGTTTCCCGGAAGACCCTCGATTGGTTCTTGGTTAAGCTATGGACTGGGCTCTGACAATGAGAACCTACCGGGTTTTGTGGTGTTGGTTACCAAGGATAAGTTTGGTCAACCTCTTTACTCAAGACTGTGGGGAAACGGTTTCCTGCCTTCCGAGCACCAGGGTGTGCAGTTTCGAGCTGGAAAAAATCCGGTTTTGTACTTGTCAAATCCTCCAGGAGTAAGTGAAAGCAATCGTCGCACCCAATTGGACCACCTTAATGACCTACAGCAACTGCAATTTGAGCAGCAAGGTGATCCTGAGATCAGAGCACGAATAAGTCAGTATGAAATGGCCTATCGCATGCAGACATCTGTTCCTGAGATCATGGATACTGCTGGAGAACCAGCATACATCTATGACATGTATGGGGAAGATAGCCGCAAGCCGGGAACATATGCAGCTAACTGCTTATTAGCACGCCGGTTAATCGAGAAAGATGTGAAGTTTGTTCAATTGTATCATCAAGGTTGGGATCAGCATGGAAATCTGCCTAATGCGATCAAAACTCAATGCAAGGAGACGGATCAGCCCACAGCAGCTTTGATCAATGACCTTAAGCAAAGAGGCCTTTTGGAAGATACCTTGGTGATCTGGGGAGGTGAATTTGGCCGAACCAATTACAGTCAGGGGACACTTACCCCAACGAATTTCGGTCGCGATCATCATCCGAAATGTTTCACGATTTTCATGGCAGGTGCAGGAGTCAAGCCAGGTGTGAGCTATGGAGCTACAGATGAGTTTGGTTACAATGTAACTGAGAATGGTGTGCATGTTCATGATTTTCAAGCTACACTGATGCATCTACTCGGTGTGGATCATGAAAAACTAACTTATAAATACCAGGGGCGAAGGTTTAGGCTTACCGATGTTCATGGACATGTTGTAAAGGATATTTTAGCTTAACGTATGGAATTAGATTTATTTGTTGGAAGATTTCATCCATTGGTAGTGCATCTACCCATTGGCTTTGTACTCATCGCTATATTATTGGAATTGGTAGCCGTGTACACCGGAAAGGGCGGTTCTTTTAAAATGGCAATTCGAATCACGTGGCTTGCAGGTATTGTTGGAAGTCTTATGTCCATGGTATCGGGACTGATGCTTGCAGATGGTGGAAGCTATGATGAAGAAGTGTTGAATCCTCATAAATTTCTGGGTATTACAGTTTTTGTGTTGTGTGTAGTGGCTTACTGGTTACGAGGACAGTATGATGAACTTACCAGGAAAAGTGCATTGATTGCTAGCGCTGTTTTGTTTGCGATCATTTCAGCAACAGGTCACATGGGAGGAGTGTTGACGCATGGTGAGACCTATTTGACTCAGTATGCTCCAGATTTTATTAGGACTGTCCTTGGTGTAGAGGAAACGAAGGGTATGGATCTTTCCAATGTTCATCCTGATTCAGTATTGGTCTACCGAGATTTGGTACAGCCAATTCTAACCACAAAATGTGTCAGCTGCCATAGTGCGGATAAAACGAGCGGTCAACTGAATTTGCAGCGTTATAGCCATTTGTTTGAAGAAGCAGAGAGTGGCCCGGCTATCGTTGCAGGAAGTGTTGGAGCGAGTGAGTTGTTCAGGCGAATAACACTTGACCCATCCAGCAGCAAGTTTATGCCACCAAAAGGTGATGCGCTTAGCTACACTGAAACCTCAGTCATCAAATGGTGGATTGATCAGGGAGCAGATAGCTTGGCCACATTCGATCCATCGCTTATGACAGAAGAACTAATAACTCTGGTGCAGCGAGATGTAGGGCTTGATTACAACCCAAGGCCATATTATGAAAAGGTCGTGGTGGACAGTGTCGGAGGTGATGTGTTGGCGGAGTTGCGCAATGCCGGTATTCGAGCAGATTATTTGGGATCATCTAATTACTTGCTGGATGTTAAACTCGATGCTGATCAATGGGCCGAAAAACAACAATCAGCGTTGACGAAGGCTGCTGCAACAAGCGCGTTTGTTAATCTCTCAGGCGCAAAATCATTAACAGGCAGGCTGGGTGGATTGAAAGAGGCAAAGCACTTGATTCGACTAGATGTACATGGTACAGATTTTTCTGATAGTGATTTACCCAATCTGGCCGGTTCTGCTCACCTTGAAGTACTGAACGTTTATGCTACTGCTGTGACTGATACAGGGTTGGCGAACGCATTAGAAATACTTCCTGCCTTAAAAAAGATTTACGTATGGCAATCCGGCGTGACTGATCAGGGAATCCAGGAAATGCAAAGCAAATATCCAGATGTTTCAATCATAGCAGGTTACAATTAATTCAGCAACACCTCAATCATTCAACAATGAAAACTAACAGACGTTCATTCATACAAAAAGCAGGCATTACCACAGCTTTAGCCACTACTGGATTTTCTTTCAATATCATCAACAGATCAGCGATGCAAGGACCAGTGGTAGGACATGGTGATTTTAAGTATCGCGTAAACAAGGATTGGGGTGTTCAGGATTCATCCAAAATTCCGGTAAGGGACTGTCATGAAATGGTGCAGGATAGCAAAGGTCGACTGATTTTGTTGACTAATCATGTTAAGAACAACATTATCATTTATGATCGTTCAGGCAAAGTCACTGATACATGGACGATAAATGCCAAGGGTGCGCATGGTTTAACAATCAGTCAGGAGGGAGGTGAGGAGTTCTTATTCATTACTGATGAAAAGTTGAACAAAGTATGGAAGACAACTCTGGATGGGAAGGTGTTATTGGAATTGAATTATCCGAGCATGATTTCTGATTATCAGCAAGCTTCTCAATGGAAACCAACGGAAACTGCAGTTGCTCCAAATGGAGATATTTATGTTGCGGATGGATATGGCCTCAATTATATTGTGCGGTACAGTGCTAATGGAGAGTACATCAGTCATTTTGGTGGTAAGGGTGATGGAGATGCGCAGTTTGACTGTTGCCATGGCGTGACGTTAGACACACGAGCCTCGACACCAGCGCTGCTGATTACATCCAGGACTAAGAATGAGTTCAAACGATTTACACTGGAAGGAGAACATCTTGAGACTATCGCAACAAAAGGGTGTTGGATTTGCAGACCTGTTATCAAAGGAGAACAGTTGTATTTCGCAGTGATTGTCACCAAAGATTGGTATAACTATGACGGGATGGTGGCAGTGCTGAACAAGGACAACCAGGTGGTATCATTACCTGGAGGTACAGCACCTGCTTACGAAGGAGGTAATTTAACACCACCGGATTCAGATGATGTTACGTTTATGAATCCGCATGATGTGTGTATCGATCAAGATGAAAATATTTACGTCGCTCAGTGGTATTCGGGTAGGACGTACCCAATCAAATTGGAAAGAGTTTGATTGTATTTGGGCGTGCCACGGTACCCGTGACCAAGCTGCATCGACTCGCCATGCATGGGCGCGGGCCATTTCGGGCTCAGACAAATCGAAGCATCTTTCACGCGAGTAGGTGCCTCGTTTCAAAGATTTTACTTAGCCTATCGTTTCCTTCGCAACGGCAATGTTGAACACCTCAATAAACCTTCCTGCTTAGCTATTTCGGCATATGGGATTTTTTCAACTAATATTCCATTCTTTTCAAGCCATGTATTGAGTCTGATGAAGCCTTGCTCTGAGATGACCACCTCGGGAGATATTGAAAAGACATTACTGTTCATATAATACATTTCATTTTTGTCGATGTGAAAAATATTGTCAATTCCGAAAATGTCAACTAGAATCTCATATTCCTTCACATCAAGAAAACCTTCCTTGTGAATGATTGCTTTGTCTTTACCCACAGGTTGGAAGCAGCAATCTAGATGCAAGGCATTTTCGCGCGGATTCGTATTTGATTTTTTAAGATCAAATGAAATAACCTGCTTGTTTGGGAAGAAATCTTCCAGAAACTTTACGCCGGGACCATTTGTTCGTGCGGTTATATAATCAGGGTAATCATCACCACGATAGGTGCCAACAAATATGTATTCGTGCCAGAGCATTACATCTCCCCCTTCGATATGCACATCATCATGTAGTCTGACCACCTTATCAGGATCAATTTGTTGAATGACATGATCTATGGCGCCAAATTCCTTTTCCCGATGTGGGAGAATGTTGGACTCGATGAGGTAATCGTCTACTACAAATGCAATATCACGAGTGAATATTTGATTGCAATCTAGAATGATGCCAGGCCTAAATACTTCCACATTATGTTTTTCGAACACCTGCACCAGTTGGTCCATTTCAGCAATCATGTCTAATTCAACCGGATAGGTGCCGGCTTTGATGTGCTCGATGGATTTAGGGTCGTATGCATCCTTGATTTGAGGAATACCTCCAGAGCTGTTGGCAATACCTACGACAACTGCTTCGAGTTGTGAGGTTTCATCTTGAATATTCAGTTTCATCATTTTTGGGGTAACTAGGACGAAACTAGTCAATTCAGTAAAATCTTCCCTTGAAAATTGTAGGGTGATTTTAGCAGGATCAATTTTTTTAGGGTTATCTGTTCAATCACCTATAAGTACACTATTTTGCCGCTTTACTAATCAAATGAACAATGGCGTCACGAGGAGGCTTTACTAGTCAGACAGGATTTATAGCAGCAGCTGCAGGGTCAGCAGTTGGTTTGGGCAATATTTGGGGATTTCCGTATGAAGTTGGAGCTGGAGGAGGGGCGATATTCGTGTTGGTTTATCTGTTTTTCTGCTTTGCCCTCTGTTTTCCAGTAATGATTTCAGAAATCGCCATTGGTAGAAAAGCTGGAAGAAACGCTGTAGGCGCCTTTGATCAGCTAGGGCATAAGAAATGGAATGTCATCGGGAAGATGGGTGTTCTGTGCGGCGTGCTAATTCTTTCATTTTATAATGTTGTCGCAGGCTGGTCGTTTGGATATGTATTTGAAATGGGAGCAGGTAACTTTGAGATTGCCAATGATTTTGGTGAATACATCAAAGGTATTGGGAAGGTCGGTACATATGGCGCATTGTTTATGCTGGCTACTGGATATATAGTTTCCAGAGGAGTAACAGATGGTATTGAGCGAATGGCCAAAATTCTAATGCCCACTTTGATTGTGATTATCCTGGGATTAGTTGTTTATGCGCTGTTTTTACCCAATGCAATAGATGGGTTGAAGTTTTACCTCTTACCTGATTTTTCTAAGTTATCTATGGGAGTTGTCTATAATGCAATGGGGCAGGCATTCTTTTCTTTGTCTCTGGGTATGGGGGCATTGATCACTTATGGAAGCTATGTGAGTAAAGAAAATAATATCATCACTTCTGCCATGTTGATTACACTTGCAGATGTAGGCATTGCTTTTATTGCAGGGCTCATGATTTTCCCATTGATTGGTTTTATCAGTGGAGGTGAATTGACAGATGTAGGAAGAGGTCCAGTTCTTATTTTCGTGACACTGCCACAAATATTCGGGGAAATAGGGGGTGCGTCAGGCGTGATTGTAGGAACCGTATTTTTTGCCCTATTATGTTTTGCAGCTTTGACCTCTACAGTTTCATTACTAGAAGTCCCCGTCTCATATTTGGTGGACGAAAAGAACATGAGTCGCAAGAATGCTACCTGGTTAGTAGCCGGAGTGATCTACGCTGTGGGTGTCCCATCCTTATTAGGCAATGGATATTCTGACTTTTTTACCAGTTTCATTACTTATGTAGGAGCAGAGGCACCAGTCGATTTTCTAAGTTTTGTGGTGAATGTCGCCAATGACTCATTACTCCCGCTAGGGGGTTGTCTCATTGTTTTCTTTACATGGCATGTCTGGAAGAAGGAGAACCTGGATGAAGAAATTTCAATTGGATTTGAGCATTATGACCAATCTTTTGTTAAAAAGTATATTCATTTCATGTTGCCCTATTTAGTGCCCATTGCACTCATTATCATGTTTGTACTTACAGTTTCTTCGACCTTTTTTGGGATTCAAATCATCTGATTCATGGACTGGATGGAGGTGCTGAGGTCTGTAGTGCATTATGGATTACACTTCCTGTTTCCAGGTGTGTTAGCTTATGTTTTTTTTAAATCAAACTGGAAAAAAGCCTGGGTCCTAATGCTGTGTACAATGATTATCGATCTGGATCATATCTTGGCTTATCCGGATATTTTTGTAGCCGACCGATGTAGCATTGGTTTCCATCCCTTGCATAGTTATTGGGCCATTGCATTTTATGCCTGCTTGCTGTTGTTGCCAAAATCGAGAGCGATTGCCGTCGGATTACTGCTTCACATGATTACGGATTATCAAGATTGCTTTTGGGTTAGTCAATGATTGTGTTGATCAAAATCAAACATCTCTTTTGAACAATAAATCTGTTTGTTCATCCTTACCTAACATAAATACATGGGAGCCAAATTCGCTGAATCCATTTTTTTCGTAGAATGAAATCGCAGCTTTATTTTTTTTCCATACACCTAACCACACTGTTCGACAATCCAATGCTTTCGCTTTTTCAAGAGTAAAGTTCATCAGCTGTTGCCCAATACCAGCTCGATGAAACTCCGCCAATACATAAATTCTTTCCAATTCCAATCCATCTTTAATTTCCTCACCCTGAGCCTCTTTAATATTTATCTTGATATATCCTGCGATACTTTCATCATACTCAGCAAAGTAAAAGAAGGAATGGGGGTGCTGTAATTCAGTCTTTAGTTTTTCAAGATTCAGGTTGTCATCGAGGTATTGCTGAAAATCTCCGGGTGAATTGTAGACTTCAAAAGTCTGGCTAAATGTGATTTCCGCCAAACTGCGCAGTTGGTTTGCATCCGCAATTGTTACTGGTCTAATGTTAATAGACATTCTGTGGTTCAAATGAAAAATAGAACCCGAAAATTACGACGCATCATGTTAAGGTCCAACTACTTGAATGCTGGAACTGTAAAAATGAATGTGCTTCCAATATCTGGCTTACTGGTAACACGAATGGTGCCTTTATTCGTTTTCACAAAATCAGAACACAATGTAAGGCCTAATGCTGTGCCCTTTTCGCCATCCGTACCATCTTGTGATTGGTAGGGCGTTTGAGCAAACAGGTTTTCTGCAGTTTCTTCCGTCATCCCAATGCCCGTATCCCTAACACTGACTTCAATCATGTCTTTGAGCTCAGTAATCTCAATGAAAATATCGCCATCTCTCAGCGTAAACTTCAATGCATTTCCAATAAGATTTCTAATCACGGTTTTGATCATCTCCGGATCAACATTGGCCCAGACGGGATTTGATGGTGGTGAGAAGTGAATATTTACCCCTTTGAGACTCAGAGAAGTTTCAAAAACCTTGATTGAATTCTCGACAAGTGGAATTACATCAGATTTTTTCGGATGATATTTGGTGGAATCAGCTTCGTTCATAATCCACTTTATCAAATTGTCGAACAAATTGTAAATCGACACAGAGGACATGTGGATGCTTTCAACGATTTCATTTTTTTCTATTTCATCTAAGTCTTCATGCTGAGATTTCAGGAGTTCTGACAGGTTCATCACTGACATAAATGGTCCGCGTAGATCATGACCTAGCACTGACATCATTTTGCTTTTTGACTGATTGATGGCCATGAGCTCTCGATTTCGCATTTCCAATTCTTTGGTTTTGCTATCTGCGAGCTGTTGAAGCCGGTCTCGTTGCAGGGTTAGTTCTTTGGTTCGGAGTACATATAGTACGTAGACAATTGCAAAGAATAGTGTAACTATGAGAAGTCTAAACCACCATGTTTGCCAAAAGGGAGGGAGCACGCTAATGTCAAGTGCAACTTCACGTTTACTCCATGCGCCATCTTTGTTTCTGGATTTAATCCTGAGTGTATAGTCTCCCGGGTCAAGGTTGGTGTAGGTTATACTAGTTTCATTTTCATTTGAAATCCATTCATCATTGAATCCTTCCAATTTATACAAGTATTCATTTTTATCCGCTTCAAGTAGATTGCTAGCGAAATAGTCGAATGTCAGAATTTTCTGCTCATGATTCAATGTAATGTGCTCCGTATGTTCAATGCTCTGGTTCAAAACATGATTTGATCGAGGCTGGATCAGTTGATTATTGATTTGGAAGGCGGAAATCCACACATCCGGAATTTCAGTTGATAAATCAAGTTGATCTGGTCGGAACATGGTGACACCTTCAATTCCGCCGAATATTAGCTCTCCTTCATCTGTCTTGGTCGCCGATCCAATGTTAAATCCTCCAGATTGTAAGCCATCATATGAAGTAAAATCTCTGTAAAGGTTGGTTTTGGGATTGTACATGGTAATGCCTCTATCATGCCCTAACCAGATTAACGATTGATGTGCAATAATGCTGAAGATACTTTTAGGTTGGCCGAGAGGGATTGTTGTGAAATTATTGGTGTCTTCATTGTATCGAGCAAGCCCGGCATTTGTACCCACCCATATCGTGCCGTCATCGCTTTGGCTTACGCTGAGCACTCTATTATCAGGAATTGCATTGACTAGCGAATCATAAGAAAAGTAGGATTCGAATTCATCGCCAGATAAATCCATTTTGGAAAGTCCATGGGCTGTAGCAACCCATAGTCGATCCTTGTTGTCAATCAAAGAGCCAAACACCCAGTCATTGGACAAATTACTCAGGAGATTGTTGTGTAAATCAATTTCTTCAGTTTTCGGATCGAACCTTACCATGCCATTTCCATGGAGGCCCAACCAAATATTCCCTGATTTATCAGATGCTATTGATCTTACATCATTGCCCGGCATTCCCAACGGGTTGTTGGGATCATGTGAGAATCGTGTTATTTCACCTGATGCAGGATCTAGACGTTGTAAACCATCGAAATAGGTGCCAATCCAGATTTGGCCGTCAGTATCCTGATGCATCGCAAGAACAGATCCTGCTCCCAATTTGTTTGATGAGTTGCCATGGTCAAGTCTTTTTGGTCGATCACTTCCCCAATCAAAAATGTCAATGCCTTCATTGTGATTACCTAACCACCAGTTTCCTTTGTGATCGATCAATACAGATGAAATGTTATTGGTGCTTAAATGCCATGTTTCTAATGCATTGTTGGAGAAATTTCGGAATCCAATCGGTCGTGGACGTACACTTAATCCTCCAGGATTGTGCGTCATCCAATAGTTACCATTTTTATCCTGAAAAATGGAAGTCATATTTGGCAGCATGCCGTCATTCTCAACATAGTAACCGTGAAAGGAATTGATGATGGGGTCGTACAGTTTCAAACCTGTGATATCAACAATCCAAAAGCGACCTTCATTATCCAAATAGCTTGACTTAATGAACTTGTCGTAATCATCAGATGAAGGATACCGATCAATATGAAAGTTGTCAAGATTTAATGAACACATGCCTTTCCCGTAGGTACCGATCCAAAGCTTGTTATGCTGAATGGTAAGAGTTCTGATGTCATTGTGTGCGATGGATCCAGGATCACTTTCTGAAAATCGAAAGGTTTGAGATGATAAGTCCTCCAGATCGAGTCTAACAAGACCTGCCTGATCGTCACCACTAATCCATACAATTTTGTCATTTTCAAAGACATAGTCTGATATGTTGCCAAAATCGATCTTGTGAACCATCTCAAATTTGGAACCATCCCACTTGAGAAGGTATTGTAGACAGACGGCATAAAGGTTTTCGCTTTTATCGGTTCGAAGCAGATGTAGTTCGGGCGATTGAAAATTATTAATTACCTGAGCAAAACCAAAGTTCCGGAATTCATCCAATTTAAGATCATATTTCGAAATTCCATAAGAAGTGGTCATCCAGAGAGTGCCTTTGTTGGTTATCAGTAGATCGCGAACATTATCATCAATCAGGCTGGTGGAATCATCGGGTTCACTGAAGTACCCATGAAGGTTTTGGCCGTTGTATTTGAAGAGTCCCTTTTCGGTGCTTATCCAGATTCTGCCAAGAGGATCTTCGGCGATATCTGTTACACGATTGTTAGGAATTGGAGTCTTCTGTAATGGGTCGTAAACTTTAAACTCAAGCCGCTGGCTAGAGGCAGAGAGCACTACAGTATAAATGAGCGTAAATACGACAAGGCGCAATGACATACCCTAAGCTATTGATTCATTCACTGTGCATCATATTTTTATGTTGAACGGGTAAAATTTAATCATCAATAGGGTGTAATCAGGAATCAGACGAATAATAGCAAGTCATTTCACTCGACCAGAATAATTGATCTAGCATAATGTATATATGGCATGGAACGTGTTTTACCTTCTGAGAATTTGATTTTGATCACACACAAATGCTGATTCTGTTCGGTTGAATTGCTAGGATTTGGTTAAAATGATTATCCAATCTTCATCAGGATTATTAGGGGCAGCAGGTAGGGATTGTCCATCTGTGTTTCCAGACTGGATTAATGCTCCACCATTGCGCGGATCAAACCAGGATAGCTGATAATTACCTTCTTCAATGTTCAAAGTAAGGTTTTGGTTTTTGGGTTTATAAATGATGAATTTATTGCCAGATTCAATCGCATATCCACCCGATGCAAGGCGATCATTCGGGTTAAGATTGGCAAGATCAACATGAGTCTCGAAAAATTCTCTTGCAATTTTCGTTTGTTCCCACAATGTTTCCCTCACAGTCCAGTCTTCGCAAGTCAGATCGGTATGAGGGAATTTGTACCCAAAGTACCACTCGACACCACCACCACCGGCCATCAGGTTTCCCCAAAGTACATGATGGCGAATGGTATCATGTGTCGGATCAAATTCATCAGGTTTCGCTCCAGTATGATGTGGGCCTATTTCATCAGAATTAACAATCCAAGGGTGGTTAGTTTTGGCCGAAGCTGTTCTCCATCTGAGAGTCGTCTCATGAACATTGAGCGGGTTTCCATTTTGAAGACTCGGGCCATCCAGACTTTCGTGTCCCAAAAGTGCACCGAGAATTTCCTTTCGTTCATTCATAGACGGTAAAGTATGCTGAACAACAATGTTTTTATAGGGATCCAAATTCTTCACAAATGCAGACATGTCTCGTCGTTGCTGATCGTTTTGACCCCCTTTTTCCTTTGCCCAGGGGGCGACACCATTTTCCTCTCCCATATTCCATGTCACGCCCAGGTGATGCGCAAATCTTGCAATAAGCTCGCGGTAGTATAGTTTACGCTCGAGCCCCAGGTCGCCATTGTTGAGTAGGAGTTCGTTTTCGGTTTCCTGGGTTACAAAATGACACATGATGCCCAATTGATCCATGTAATTGAATACAATCTCCCATTGATCTAGCTTACTGACATCAAATCTCCTAAAATCACTTTCATAGGCAATCCAAGGAAAGACGTCCTTGCCATCCCCAATGACATTATTGGTGAGCATATAGGCACTATTGATACCTTGAGATGCCAGATAGTTCATGCCTCCAATCAACCCTTTTCCTTTACCATTTTTCCAGGTAGGATCACCTTCATTCCAATGGACAATATGTGGCTCATACCGATGTAAATTGCCATTGGTTATAGATTCTCCTTCTCGCTGAACGTCCTTCTCTCCTCCGAAATATGTACCATCAAAATCTATATAGCCGAGCAAATTTTCGGGACTGTCAACACCTCCTTTGATGAAAAATTCATTGGTTCCTTCATGTTTGAGGTAATGTGATCCGTTATAAATTAACCTTCCTTTTGCCCGAAAGTCCTTCCCACTTTTATCAGATGGCAATACCTCAAAAGATCCCTTTGTACCGTCGAAGGCTGTTGGGGTACCTGAGTTTTCAACCGCCGCATTTGTGCCTGTGACAAAAGCAACCTCATAATTCCAGGTTCCTGTTTTGTTTGGCACAAACCTTACTTTCCATTTGTTTCCACTTTCAGCGCTTGTTTCTGCTGCATTACCATCTGCCGCATAAAACCCTGGAACTAGAAACTTGGTGTCGCCATTTGAAAAGGTGACATCCAATCTATAGTCGAGAAACGGGTTGATATCATCAGTTTCACTGCTTTCTGGCCCATTGAAAGTTAACTCGATTCTGTGCCATTTCTTCAATTCTCCAGTAATAGAGACTTCATTGGAGGATGTACAACCCAGTAACAAGATTGAGAGTGTGACAAAAGATAAGTGCTTCATAGTTTGATTCTTGTTTACACGATGTAAAATAAATCAACAGGAGCAATTTTGAATACAAAATACAATCTGATATCATTATTTAAGTGAGGTCGATTGTAAGGCCACAGGATTGTGATTGCAACAATCAGAGGTCCTTTCTAGAACAGAAGCCTCCATTTGACCATTGGCCAGAATCCCAGTTGATAGGTTTGATAAACCTCATTTGTACTAAAATTGAAGTTTTCCCCTTGGATGTTCTTGCGATTGGTCAGGTTCTGGAGGTCTACATGCCATTCCTGACTTACACGTCTCATTTGAGTTTTAAAGCCCACTTTGATATCGAAACGGAAATAATCAGGATATCTGTTTTCGTATGCTTCTTCGGTTACATAATGCACCTGGCCTGTGGAGGAGGTCAAGATCTCATCGATTGGAATGTACCGTCTGTTTCCCGCATATGAAATTCTCGTATCAAGCAAGAGCGAGTTGTATTTACCAATTTTAAATTCTTTGCCTCCCAATGCGTTCAATACATAGTTGCCTGAGAATGCAGTGTTTCTTGTTATCTCATCGCTTGCGGTGTATTGGGCATCATATAGCGTTGCTGTAGTCATTGTATACCAACCATTGTTCAGATATTTTTCAACTGTCAATTCTAATCCGACATTTCTACCTGTTCCTTCATTTACGAGGGAATCAAATGACGGGAGACCGAAATCCGCACCAGTGTTAAGCATTGAGAACCAGCTTGGGTCAGACTCAATAGGAGCGTCAAAGATTCGCTGGTAATACACTTCTGATTTTACTTTCCAGCTGTTGCCAATTTGTTGCTCAAATCCGGCAATGATATGATCGCTTTTGGTAAGTCCAAGGTCTCGATTGGTCTGTATGGTGCTACCATCAGATAAGTAGGTTTGGTTGAAATATACAGTTAGTCCCTGTATTTGACTATGACGTCCCATCGCAAAGTTCAAGCTGCTTTTTGGAGAAATCTGGTATCTGATGCCTAGTCTCGGTTCGATGGCATGTGATGCCTCGTTCAAAGTAAGATTGATGTAGTTCAAACCTGTGTTCAATGTTGTTTTCTCGTTAATTCGGAATTTCCAGGCGACATATGCTTTTACCAGGAAAGTCTGTCCATCCTCACCAATAGTAGCAGGCTGGTCATAGTTGCGATATACTTCCTGTATTAAATTCATATTGATCCAGTCCACCTGGCTGCCTACATTGAGGGTGTTCCGAGCATTAAACTTTTTATTGAGTTCATTAGAGTATGAAAGCCGCCATTGCGCAAAGTCATTCAGTACGTATGGATCAATGGCTGTTACTTCGAGTGCAGCGTTTCTGGTGATAGTGTCCAGGTCAGCTATAAATTCATTACCAGAAAGTGTCAGGCTATTTCGCAGGTACGTGTTTTCATCAAAGAAATGCTGATAGGCTGTACCCAAAATTCCAGTATTTGAGATATTGTATACGTCTGTATCCAGTCCATTGAAAATTTGATCTTCTCCGGTTACGATATCAGTTTCACTACCCAATAAATTGATTGCACTCAGTCCACCGACTCCAAAAACTTTGAAAGTTCCGTTTTTAGTTGGGAAGTTCAATTTCATAGAAACATCTGAATATTGAGGCACAGCGGTTCCGGTACCTGTCCCGAATCCAAGCTGGTGCATGATTGCGGGGAGAGAATATCTGTAGTTGGCAATATAAGAAGCCCGACCTCCCACTTTAAATGGACCTTCGAGACCAACTTCCAATCCATTGAACCCCGTTTGTATCACTTGTTCTCTTTTTTCGGAATTTCCATTCCGAAGTTTCAGGTCAAATACTCCTGACAGGGCATTCCCATACATCGATGGAAATGCACCAGTATAAAACTCGGAATTTGCCAATTGATTGTTATTGAGAATGGTTACCGGACCACCAGTTGTCCCCATTGCAGCATAATGATTTGGGCTGGGTATGTCCACGTCTTCGAGTCTCCAAAGTAGTCCGGAAGGTGAATTGCCACGAATGATAATGTCATTTCGTCCGTCATTCACACCGCTCACGCCAGCATAATTGGCTGCCATTCGGCCAGGATCTCCTAATGAACCGGCATATCGTTCTGTTTCGGCGATATTGAAGCCAGTAACGCTCACAGAAGCGAGCTCATTTAATTCTTCATACTCTCTTGAGCTTGCGTCGATGACTACAGCTTCCATCATGGTTAAGGATTCTTTCAGGCTGATATTGATTGCTGTTTGTTTTCCGATCGACAGTTTTACGTTGGGGATAAATTGGTCCTCATATCCTATTGAGCTTATTTTGAGGGTTACTGTCCCAACGGGTAGATTTTCTATTTTGTAATAGCCATCAATGTCAGTTGTC
Organism: Cyclobacteriaceae bacterium; assembly: GCA_049115695.1. Lineage (GTDB taxonomy): Bacteria > Bacteroidota > Bacteroidia > Cytophagales > Cyclobacteriaceae > JAGDZR01. Next base: position 157,642 of record JAGDZR010000017.1, read on the forward strand.
GTCCCTATGAGAGGGTCAGAATTGACGATTAATATCGTCGCGCCTATCAAAGGGAATTGAGACTGTGCATCCAGGATTCTTCCACGAAGCGTTTGAGTCATTTCTTGTGCGGACAATGTTTGGCTCACGATGAACAATAGTCCTAATGCAATTATTCGTTTCATGTATTTGTGTTTTGGCAAATAACCAAAGCTGAATTGGTTTGCATTATATAAGGGTGACTGAATTGTAGAATGTTGCAGATGAAATGTTGATGTTCAACGAAATGGTATGAAAACGGTTTCATTTCAAATAATTCATTAACTTTTCTAAATGCCTGTAATAAATTTTACGCCAAATCTTAAGCGATTCTTTCCACACCTGGAAAAGACAGAAATAATTGCAAATAGTTTACCGGAATTGTTGAATCTGGTCGAGAAGTCTCATCCTGGGATTAAGAACTATATCGTAGATGAACAAGGTCAACTGCGAGAGCATGTCAATATTTTCATTGGAAATGAGCCTGTTAAGGACAGGGAAAAACTTTCTGATGCCATTGGTGTTCAGGACGAAATCTACATTATGCAAGCATTGTCCGGGGGGTGAAAATTATATATCTACTATGAAATATTTGTTGCTTTCTACTCGCAAAGGACTCATAATCTACGCACGGTCTGATAATCAATGGCAATACCAAGCGACTCACTTTCTGGGTATTCCGGTTTCACTCAGCTATGTAGATCAACGTACCAATACATGGTGGGCTTGTCTGGATCATGGTCATTGGGGAGTAAAACTTCATCGATCCATTGATGAAGGTGTTTCATGGACAGAAGTCGACACTCCGAAATTTCCAGAGGGGTCAGAAGTGAAAGAGGGTCGGTTAGCGGTAGTAAAATACCTGTGGGCCATGGCTGCCGGAGGTGAGGAAGAACCGGGGGTGCTCTACTTGGGAACTGATCCAGGAGCGCTGTTCAAGTCGGAGAACGATGGCTTGTCATGGGAGCTTGTCAGGAGCCTGTGGGATCATCCGAGTAGATCGCAGTGGTTTGGCGGTGGCAGGGAAAATCCAGGGATTCATTCAATCATAGTGGACCCGCGAGATAGTGATCACCTCTACATTGCGATCAGCTGTGCCGGTGTGTTTGAAAGCAAAGATGGATGCAAATCCTGGCATTCTGCTAATAAAGGGTTGAAGGCAGATTTTCTACCAGATCCTGATTCAGAGATCGGTCAGGATCCTCATATACTGGTGGTATCTCAAAATCATCCAGATCACATGTGGCAGCAAAACCATTGCGGCATTTTCTACTCGAAAGATGGCGCAAAAAACTGGGTGGACGTAAGTGAAAGCGAGGGTCCTGCAAATTTTGGCTTTGCCATTGTAGTGGATGAAAAAGATCCGGAAAGTGCATGGGTAGCTCCGGCTATCTCTGACGAAATAAGAGTTGCCGTTGATCAATCATTGTGTATTTCAAGAACAGGAAATGGAGGCAAAACTTGGCAGGCCTTAAGAAGCGGTTTGCCGCAGGAGCAATGTTTTGATATTGTGTTTAGGCATGCCATGGATAAAAGGGGTGATCATATAGTATTCGGCACTACGACTGGGAATGCGTATTTTTCAAATAATAGAGGAGATGGCTGGCAAAACTTGTCAACCAATCTCCCTCTAATTTATGCCGTGCTAATTGTTTGAATGGTAGGTTTCCACCAATCGATCCAGATAGATGGATTGTTCTATGTGCTTGCGATGTGCGGCTGAAGAAAGTTTTTCTAGCAAGGCAAGGGAAGCCGGGTACGAAATAAGGTTGCCGTTTGAGCTGAAAATCTTACCATCATTTATAAATGCAACTTCTTGATCATCCTGGACCTTCAAACTTGGAAATTGTGCCTGAAGTTGAGATCCACCATTTCTGTATGTAACAATTTTGGCACTATCAGCAATGCCGCTTTTACCCAATAAAAATGCACCAGCGCAATGACTGGCTACAAAATCTGTTGTAGGAGATGTTTGTGTGATAAAGTTTATTAGTGATTGGTCGGCGAGTTGTTTCTCCGGGTGGTATGAACTTGGAACCACCAATACTTTAAGGGCAGGGGCGGTCGATAAATCATAGTCCGGTATGATGGTCAGTCCTTCTTCAGATCGGTAGGATCGTTTTTCCTTAGCAATGGTGACAACTTGAAAGAGTTGGGTTCCTTCAATGTCAGGTTTGGAGAAAATGTCCATTGGCGCACTTACTTCATTGAGTAAGAAATCATCAAAAATAAGGATGCCAATGGTAGGTAAGTTTTGAATTGTAGTGTCTTCAGATGATTGAGGAACAGTTGCACATCCAGCCATAATTAGAAATGTTAAAAGATTAGTTAATTGATTCATTTCACAAAAATGGAACGTCAACCGGGGGGATTTCTTGATCATGATCAAGAAATCTCCCGGTTAATTGTTAATGAGACTTGCTTTTTTTCTTTCTAATTCTGCTCATGAATTCCGGAGTAAATCCAAGATAGGAAGCAAGCATATATTGAGGAACCCGATTGGCAAAATCGGGATTACGGGCCATAAAGACATCATAGAGCTCCTCCCCGGATAGATTAAACATAAAATGTATGCGCCTCTGAGCGGCAACAAAAGTTTTTTCCATGATAATTTGAAAATAACGTGATAGGTGATAGGATTTCTCATGGATTTCCTGCCATCCTTGTCTGGTTATTTTGATGGTTTCGCAGTTTTCAATCGACTGGATATTGAGTTGAGAAGGCTTTTGGTTAAGAAAGCTATCGTAATCTGTAATCCACCAATCCTCAATAGCGAAGTGAACGGTTTTTTCGATTCCACTCTTGTGGACAAAATAAGTTCTGAAACATCCTCTGATCACGAAATGTGCAGCATGGCATACATTGCCATGTTCGATCATGGTGGCTTTTGACGGGAAAGAGTGTTGGGAGCAAACCCTTTCAAGCAGTCGGATGTCTTCGCTATTGAGCTTGACAAATCGAGTGATATGATCTATCAAGGGCTGCACTTACGCCTTAAACGTTTTAGGATTGGGGAATGTTAAATGAAATTTGTTAGCGTAAAGGCCTATCAGCGGTTTCTCATTGTTCAAAAGTTCAAAACCAGGTAAGTCACTATTAAAATTATCCAGTTTTGCCAGTCCAGCTGTTCCCCATGCACTCGGGCGTAATTTGTACACCGTTTCGTTGAGTTGCTGGATGAGTTGGTAGGGTAGGAAGTGGGTGAACACAGGTAACTGAAGCGAAGTAGGTCGTACCTGTACATCAGAACTATCACCAATGCGCCAGTTTCTTAGCCCCTCGTCAACCTGAAACGGGAGAGTTGTTTTTGGAATTCCCCAATTGGCTCTGCCATTGATCGTGCTGATCTCAGTGGATACATGGATGTGAGAGATGTGGTATCCGGTTATGCCATTGAATCTACTCTTTCCTGGGATCAATAACATTTCGTGGTACGGACCAATGTTTGATTCCGAATAATCGACTAGCATCAGCAGCGTTAAGCCACCCAGATAATCCAGAGAGGTGAAGTGTGAGTCCAACTTGTGCTTTGAAAAGGAGTATACGAATATGTATCCTTTTCCCTTGAGTCGCCATGGAGGACTCGAAATGTGAGTATGAGTTGACACGGATCGTTCTTTGAACCGTAATCTACAGAAAGGGCAAAAAAAAAGGAGGAACTGTGCCCTCCTTGTCAACAAATTAATAGATGCTTAAGATTTTCGTACGCTACTAGCGTTAAGTCCTTTTTTGCCTTCTGTCAATTCGAATTCGACTTTGTCGCCTTCTTTGATCTGATCGATAGTGCCAGATACGTGTACAAAGTACTCCTTTTTGGTGTCGTCATCAATGATAAAGCCATAGCCTTTTTCATCATTGAAGAATTTAACTGTTCCAGTATTCATTAGAAAAATTTAAAAATATTGCTCGCAAGGTAAAACTTTTTGATTCTTTTGAAATGTATTAATGGGATAAATTTAAATATTCCTGCTGAACAGGCGCTATTCTGCTACCTTCGAGGCATAATTTGATGCAAAAACATGAATCCAGGAGTTTTAAAAGGGTTAGGTATTACATTAGGTTTAGTAGTAGTGCTACTCTCTGTCATACATTTCATTTCGACTTTCAAGTCAGATAACACGAATTGGTACCTACTGGTCATGGCATGCGGCATGGTACTGCTGCTCTTCTATACGATCAGATCTGGCAAACGAATTAGATAATTTTACTGATTCTGACCTCCAAACAAAGTTCGAGAAGAGATACTCCTTCCAAGTGTGACTTCATCGGCATATTCGAGTTCACCTCCAACAGGAATTCCTCTGGCTATAGTAGTTATTTTCAGGTCAAATGCTGATAACCTCTTTGTTAAATAAAATGAGGTTGTATCTCCTTCCAGCGTAGCACTCAGTGCCAAAATAATTTCTCTGACTTCACCGTTACTCAGTTCGATTCTTTTCACTAATTCTTCGATTGCGATTTCTTCAGGTCCTATTCCATCCATCGGAGATATCCGCCCTCCAAGCACGTGAAACATTCCGTTGTATTGTCCGGTGTTTTTTATGGCGATGACGTCAGGCGTGTCTTCCACCACGCAAATGGTTGTTACATCCGTGTTGATCGTGCGACAGGTACAGTCTTCTGAATCGCTGATGATTTTGCATTCACGGCAATACTTTGTCTGGGTTCTTAACTCTCGCAGTGCGTCAGAGAGCAAGTCAGTGTTTTCTTCGGGTTGCTTGAGTAAATGCAGGGCTAGACGGAGGGCTGTTTTTTTTCCAATTCCAGGAAGACGTGATATTTCCTCAACCGCACGCTCAATAAGCTTGGAAGGATATTGAATCATTCAATAGTGGCCTTGATGCCAGCTCTAGTGAGGCCTTCTCTCATAGGCTTGAGAAGCTCGTAGGTTCCGTTTTTCACAGAGCACTTACCCTTATAATGAATAATATAGGTACACTGCTCGGCCTGTGTAGTATTGTGCTTGCAGACTTTAATCAACGTGTTGATAACGTGTTCAAAGGTGTTAAAGTCATCGTTATGAACGACCAGAGTCTTCAAATCTTCCGACTCAATCACCTCTTCAACAGCGATTAATTCTTCAATGTCGGCTTCAAAAAATATCTCCATAGCAATAGTAATTTGTGCAAAGTTATGAATACTAATTATTTTGCGGGCCTTTGGAACCCTGAATTCGACGAATGAACCCATCACTAGTGGCAATAATTATTGCCGGATACTTCCTTGTTTTGATTCTTATTTCGTGGTTTACTTCTCGAAATGCTGATTCAGAATCCTTCTATACCGGCAATCGTCAGTCACCCTGGTTTTTAGTGGCATTTGGCATGATCGGAGCGTCCCTGTCGGGAGTAACGTTTATTTCAGTCCCGGGTGAAGTAGGCAATAGCAGTTGGTTCTATTTTCAAATGGTGCTGGGCTATTTGCTAGGCTATTTTGTGATCGCGATGGTGCTCCTTCCGCTTTACTATCGTCTCAATTTAGTATCGATCTACGGATTCCTGGAACAACGATTTGGTTTTTGGGCTTACAAATCTGGGGCCTTTTTCTTTTTAGTAAGTCGGGTGATTGGTGCAGCATTTAGACTGTTCTTGGTTGCCGGAGTGCTTCAAATAGCATTTTTTGATGCTTTTGGCCTTCCGTTCTGGGTGTCCGTGGTGACAGCTGTTCTCCTAATATGGATTTATACTTTTCGCGGAGGAATCAAGACGATTGTTTGGACAGATACCCTGCAAACCACTTTCATGATATTGTCTGTGATCGTAAGCATATATTTCATCAAGGATAGCCTGGACTGGTCCTGGGGGCAAGTAGTGAGCAAGGTATGGGACGATTCCAGAAGTGATATTTTTATTTTTGATTGGCAGCATTCCAGGAATTTTTTCAAGCAGTTTTTCGCAGGCGCATTTATCGCTATCGTGATGACCGGGTTAGATCAGGACATGATGCAAAAAAATCTTACCTGTAAGAACTTGAAGGAAGCACAGAAAAATGTATTTTGGTTTAGCACGATTCTCGTCTTTGTCAATCTGCTCTTTCTGGCGCTGGGAGTTTTACTCTATCAATACGCTGATGCCATGTCCATTGCCTTGCCGGAACGATCGGATAGTTTGTTTCCAATGTTGGCAGTCAATCATTTTAATATCATCAGTGGAGTAGTTTTTCTACTGGGCATTACTGCGGCCGCCTATTCAAGTGCTGACAGTGCGCTCACGGCACTTACCACCTCATTCTGCGTTGATTTTTTAGGCTTTAACGCTGAGAATTTTGAGCAACGAAAAAAAATGCGAGTGATCGTACACCTTGGGTTCTCCATCTTGCTAATTATCGTGATTTTAGTGTTTGACGCCATCAACAGCCAAAGTGTAATTAATTCAATTTTTACAGCTGCCGGCTATACTTATGGTCCATTACTGGGAATGTTCACTTTTGGCATTTATACCCAAAGGCAGGTTACGGATAAGTACGTGCCAATGGTCTGCCTTGCTGCTCCCATCCTTTCTTACCTTATCAATCTTAACTCAGAGACTCTTCTAGGGGGATATCAATTTGGTTTTGAGATAGTGATATTGAATGGTTTATTGACTTTTATCGGATTGTCACTTATTACCAATAAGGCAGGGAAATGAAAAAGGAGTCCAAGACTCCTTACCTAAACACTAAATGACTTATAGTTTTTGACTTTGCTTTTATCCTAGTTCATCACTAGTGATGAACTAGAGATTTCTAATTTGAATTCAAAGGGTATTTCCATTTTGCTTTCAACTGTACCTCCATCAGCTTTGATGGATGGAACGAATTTAAGCTGCTGAGCAGCCAATTCTACGGCCTTTTGAAATTCGGCATTTGTTGCTTCCTTAACTACTACATCCTTCACATTTCCTTTCGGACAAATCGTCACTTCCAAGATCACTTTCCCCTCTTGAACCTGACTTTTTGCCAACTCAGGATAATCAATCGAAGCGGCAACTTCTTTCAGGTTTTTTACCATGGGCGTTGTTGCATCGTTCTGTGCATTTGAAGCGAAAACAAATAATACCAACGTAAAAACTGCTGCTAACCTTCTCATGATCTTTCTTTTATATGTTAACTAATTGTTAACCCAAAGTTAACGATAAAAATGAAATTTAGTAACATTTAGATAACATTAAAGCTCCATTTGGATAACATCTTCCAATTCGGATTAGTTGATGGGAGGATATCAATTTGGTTTTGAAATCGTGATTCTCAATGATTTGTTGACATTTTTAGGGATGTTGTCAATATGCAGGCCACATAATGCTTAAGGAATCTGATCTAGGTGTCCAGATTAATGATGCGCTACATGTAATCAAAAAATGAGAACGATTGCGCCATTTCATGATGAAAAATGTAATTACATTGAGTTTTTTAGTGTGTATTTTAGAAAATTTACAACCAGTACTATTATGACAAGAAATATGAACAAATGGATAATGTTCTGCATCGGAACATTAATTGGGACGGCATGCTATGGGCAAAAAGTCGGATTCTTGATGGACAACCTGGTAGAGGATAGGTGGAATACCGATAAACGGCATTTTGTAAGTAGTGTGGAAAACCTGGGAGGTGAATGTATTGTGAAAGTGGCTGATGGCGATGCAGATACGCAAGTCCGAATGGCTAGAGAACTGGTAGTAGAGGGCGTTGATGTAATGGTGGTGATTCCCACAAATGCCCAAAAGGCTGTTCAGATAGTCGAAATTGCCCATGACGCTGACATTCCTGTGGTGGCATATGATAGACTAATTCCATCCAAGGATGTAGACGTATACATATCTTATGACAATCATGAAGTTGGAAGATTGCAGGCAAATGCGGCACTAAAGGCAAATCCCAAGGGAAACTATGTCGTGATAAATGGACCTAATACAGATTTAAATGCAGGGTTCTTTAAAGCGGGTCAATATGATATGCTCCTTCCGAAAATCAACAGTGGGGATATCAACATACTTGACGATATCGTACTGGATGATTGGAGTGAGTTGCCGGCGTTTATAGCCTTACAAGAGGTGATGAACAAAGGAGAAAAAATTGATGTGGTGATCTCAGCATATGATGGTTTTTCATCCGCCGTAATCTCTGGATTGAATGAGGAGGCAGCAAAGCGCATTTTTATAACAGGTCAAGACGCACAGATTTCAGCTATTAAAAGTATTAAGACAGGTCTACAAAATATGACCGTTTACAAACCACTAAAGCAATTGGCGGTAAAGGCTGCTGAAGTAGCTATGCTGCTGGCTACAGAAGAGGGGGTGCCTGATGCTGATTATCGCTTGTTTGCTAACTTGCTTGTGCCTAGCATTTTGTTTGAACCTATTAGCGTAAATGCAAGTAATCTTGAAGAGACAGTTGTCGCCGATGGTCATGTTAAGGCATCAGATTTGGAATAGTCTTCAATTCAATATTGATAAAATCAACGCGGTAAACAAATTGGAGGCCGGAATATGAAGCATGTTTAGGGGAATTGACTTAATTTCCCCGTTCTAACACTAGCTATGAAAATTGCTTTTTTGAGTATACTTTTTCTAGTCACCCACCTTAGTATTGCTCAGCTTCCGGATTCCCTCGCGAATAAATATCGAGAGCAGACATCCTTTGAGTCACAGGCTACTTTTCTTTTGTCCAAATCTCGTGAATACTCAAGGTCTTATCCGGAAATCAACTATCAACTTTTACTTGAAGCAAATAACTTAGCTAAAAGCCAAAAGTCTGACTCATTTGCAGTTGATCTAGCCATCAACTGGGCCATCTATTATTCATACCGATCTCAACTCGATACCGCTGAACTGCTTTTGACCAAAGCCATGGAACAGGCGGTTCAATTGAATGACCGCAAGCGGATGACTGACCTGTACGCTGAGATTGGGAATGTTCACTACCGAAGAGCAGATGATCCCAAGGCACTCGAGCATTACCTGAAAGCCCTAGAGCTGGTTGATAGCACCAACATCAGGAGACTTGCTTCCCTCTCCAACAATATTGGAAATGTGTATCGCTATTTGGGGAATGAAGAGCTCAGTTTTCAGTTTTTGAGGAAATCTTTAGATTACAAAGAGGCCGTTGGTGACGAAAGACTATTGGCATCAGCCTATCATAACATTGCAATTTTCTATGATGAAAGAGGCTTGTCTGACTCAGCTCTTTATTTGTTTCGGAAATCGGCAATCATCAAAAAAAAATATAAAAACTTGAAAGGGTTAGCGTCCAGCTATGTTTCCATTTCAGAAATTTTCAGAAAGCGGGAAATGTTTGATTCTTCACTGATGTACGTTTCGAGAAGCATAGCAATTGACCGCCAGCTAAACGATCTTCAAGCCTTGGGTGAAGATATCTTCAATAGAGCCGAGCTGTATTTAGATATCAATCAATTTGATCAGGCAAAGCGCGATGCTATAGAGTCATTGCCGATGCTCAACGACCAACGCATGAAGAAACAAGCACTGAAAATGGTCGCAGAGTTGTCATCAGGTGAAGAATCTGCAAATTACTGGAAAGAATACGCCGCTCTGACAGACACAGTTGCAAAAGCTGATCGCGAAGCTTCCTTGGCAGAAATGCAGGTGAAATTTGAGACTAAGGTCAAGGATGATGAGATTCAAAAACTCGAGCAAGAAAAACAAATAGAAGAACTTAGCGCTGCTAGAAGTAGGCTGATGGGCTGGTTGCTTGGAGGATTTCTGGTCTTGATGATTTTGATAGCTGTATTATTGTTTAGAGGTAATCAGGTTAAGAATAAGTCCAATCGACTTCTTGATGCCAAAAACCAGGAATTGGCTAAACTCAATCAAACAAAGGATCGTTTGTTTTCAATTATTTCGCATGACTTGAAAAGTCCACTTTCTTCATTTCACACCATTACCAGGAGTTTGACAGACAACTGGGATCAGTTAGACAAAGAGCAGTTGAAGAATTTTATAGTAACGCTACGTGACTCCAGTGCTGATGTGAAAAACATGATGGACAACCTGCTCAAATGGGCATTGTCGCAAAGTGAGCAGCTTAATTATAAGTTAGTGGATGCTGATCCAACTGAAATTGTAGAAGATGTAAAGTCCCAACTCAGTGGTGTATCTGAAATAAGAAATACAACCATTGTTACTGAGTACAAGAGTGCAGCTCAGATAAAAGCGGACAGGGATTTCTTGCAAATCATCATTCGTAATCTCCTGAGTAATGCAATAAAATTTTCCAAACTCGATTCCGAAGTGAAGGTCTTAGTAGACGAGTTGGAAGATCAGCACACCATCAGTATCCAGGACTATGGGGTGGGAATGGACCAAGATCAGGTGGAGAGCTTGTTTGCCGGAGAAATCGTGGCGCATGACATCCGTAATTCAACAGAGAAGGGAACTGGCCTGGGTTTGATTCTCTGCAAAGAATTGATGGATAAAATGGGAGGGAAGATTGAAGTGATCACCAAGAAGAGTGAAGGCACCATGTTTAAACTAATCTTTCCAAAAGCAGCGTAATGATCAAGGTGCTACTCGTTGATGATCATAAGGTAGTTCGGGATGGATTGAGGGCTACATTTCTTTCACGACCGGATTTGCAAGTGGTTGCAGAGGCAGGATCGTGTGAGGCTGCCATCTCGGAAGTGGCCCGAGTTAAGCCTGATTTGGCATTTGTTGACCTCAAACTGCCAGATGGAAATGGCGCTGATTTGATAGCTAAACTAACGGCCATAGCACCAGATTTGAAATGCATTATACTCACTTCTGATCCGAATTCTACAGATTTGAGAAAGGCCAGATCCAATGGTGCGCTAGGTTTTCTGACCAAAGATGTCAATCCTGATGAATATCTCACTGCCATTGAAAAAGTGCTGTCAGGAAGAAATCATATTTCTTCATTGTTTTCAGAGTTTTTACTCAATGAACCTATCCAACTCACCAAGCGGGAGATTGAAGTGTTACAAGGGTTTGCTGATGGGTTGACCTATAAGGAAATAGGGGCTGATCTTGGCATGAGTCCCAGAACAGTCGAAACGCACAAACTTCATTTGCTTGAGAAAATGGAGGTGAAATCTGTCGTGGAAATGGTTAGAAAAGCCATCAGAGACGGTCTTATCCAGGCTTAAACATCCAATATCCGTAAAATTCCGGATGCCTTCTGTGAATAATCCTGATTGAACCTGGCGGTCATTCGATTGAATTTAGCAGTTACATTATTCACGCTAAATATTATTATGAAAGTCAGGTATCTTTTTTTGAATGCATTACTGTTTGCATTCTTGCTAAAAGCTAGTTCACAACCAACCCTGAGTACATTAAGTCCCACTGATAACGCTACCGATGTAGCTGTTACATCCAATCTTGTTATCACATTTAGTGAAAACATCGCTTATGGAGGTGGTACTATCAAACTCAAAGAATCTAACGGAAATACCGTAGAGACGTACACGGCATCAGCCGATGGACCGACGCTTACATTGAGTGGGGCTTCTTTGACCATCAATCCCACTTCGGATTTGGGAAACAATATGTTGTATTATCTGGAATTCAGCAGTACGGCGATTAAGAATGCTTCGAATCAGTTTTTCCTGGGATTCACCAGTCCAACGACCTGGAACTTTACCACTATAGCAACAGGGGTAGCACCAACTGATATTGTATTGACATTTAGCTCTTTCTCGGAGAGCGTTACCAATGGGCAACAACTTGGATTCATTTCATCGACCGATGGAGATGCCAATACCAGCTATTATGAAATCATACCTTCACCTGGAGAAGATTGGTATGAAGATATCTATGTGGGATCAAATAAGATTTATGCCGGATACAATGGCTTTGATTATGATCAAAGAAATGTATATCGATTTCAGATCAAAGCAGTAGATGACGACAACAATGTCTTTTACAAGCACTTCAATTTGCAACTCACCAATGACAATCCGCAGAGAAAGTCAACTTATCCGGCAGATGACGCCACAGATGTATCACTCAACCATGATCTGAGCATTACTTTCAATAACCTGCTTCAAAAAGGAACTGGTAATATTGAGATCAAGCGCGTGTCTGATGATGCTGTTTTTGAAACCATAGATGTAGCAAGTACAACAATACACGGTAGCAGCCTGATCATCTCTCCTTCATCGGATTTTGCAGCATCAACTGAATACTATGTCACCATTGATTTGGGTGCAGTCAAGGATTTGTCGGGCTCCAGTTTCATTGGGTTTGATGATCAAAACTGGAGTTTTACAACAGGAACTTCCACAGATAATGTAGCTCCTGGAGAGTCAGATTTATATCCTGGACATGGGAGCTCTTCTTCAGGAATTTCAATAGGACCCTATTATGAATTTGATGAGCAGATACGTGCGGGTACAGGTAAGATTTACCTCAAGCGATTGTCTGATCACACTAAGATGGATAGTGTTGATGCTTCGGAATTAACCATCATTGGAGAGACTGCTCACTTTGGGTTTAATGAAGCTGTTGCTTACAGTACGCAGTATTACATGGAAATTCCTGCTGGAGCAATTGAGGACATGGCAGGGAATGCTTTTGGCGGAACCAACAGCGCTACCTGGAATTTTACAACAACTACTTCACCAGTTGACACCAACTATCCCTTTGTTCAAAGTGTATACCCGTTGAACGGGACCACTGGAGTCAGCATTCATACAGATTTCAGACTGGATTACAATGAGAACATGAAATCAGGGACTGGGGATATTTTAATTAAAAGAGCATCTGATGATCAACTGGTGTTTACCATCAATCAGAATGATTTGACAATCCAGTATTCAATCATCACATTCACAGTGCCATCGGCTCTGGCCACATCGACGGAGTATTATATCGAAATGGCTGCAGGAGTGTTGGAGGACCAGGCGGGTAATGACTCGGAGGCTATCTCAAAAGGACAGTGGAATTTCACAACCGGCGGAGATATCGTCACGGTCAACGATCCGGATTTCAAGGAGTATTTAATGTTGTTGGTAGACGCAAATGGGGACGAGGAAATTCAGGAAACTGAGGCGGCAAGTTTCACAGGTACTATTGATTATACTGATCAGGGATTGACGGATGCGACGGGTATTGAAGCTTTTACAGGCGTTACCAGGATCAATATCTATGACAATCAACTTACAGAGCTGGACTTGAGTAATCTCACTTCCCTTGAATCAATATATGGATATAGGAACAATCTAAATGCCATCCAGTTTGCGGCTAGTGCGCCATTGCAGGCGGTAATCATCAATAACAATGCGCTGACCGAAATTGCATTGGACAACTATACGACACTTACGGATGTGTCTTTGAACAGTAATAGTCTGCACAAAGTCTCACTGCAAAACAATTCCATTTTAAGTGCTGTCAAGTTGAATGTTAATTCACTGATTAGCCCGGACTCGATAGTGTTAACAGGATCTAATGCTATCACTACCTTGGAGCTGCAACAGAATTATGGATTGACTGGTGTGGATGTCTCCTCGCAAACTTTGTTGGAACGTTTTTATGCCTTTTTGACAAGTATTGAGACAATTGATCTTTCAAATAACACAGCATTGACTCATGTGGGCATTAGAGAATCCAACTTAACCGCGCTGGACCTTAGCCATCATTCATTACTTGTGTCTCTGGATTTGCGAAATGCTGAACTGATCAAGCTTAATGTTCAGAATGGCAACAATTCCAACGTGACAACATTTCAGATAACTGGTAATGCGGACCTTGAGTGTGTCACCGTGGATGATGTGGACTATTCCACAACTAACTGGACAAATAAAGACGCACAGACCAGCTACGCGGAGAGCTGTTTTATTCCATTTATCACCACCTGGGAAACGACTTCAGATAACGAGACTATTACTATTCCGACAACAGGTACAGGATACGATTACATTGTAGATTGGGGTGATGGTGTGATTGATAGCAGCCACACGACCGATGCATCACATGAGTATGCCACTGCAGGTACTTACCAGGTGTCTGTTTATGGGGACTTTCCCAAAATCTACTTCGCTGGTGGAGGGGATAAAGACAAAATTCAATCAATCGATCAATGGGGAGATATCGCCTGGACTGGCATGAACAATGCCTTCTTTGGTTGTTCTAACCTGACCTACAATGCAACGGACCTTCCTGATTTATCAAGAGTGGGTACCATGCTCAATATGTTTGCGCAGGCTACCTCTTTCAATGGAGATGTTTCAGGTTGGGATGTGAGTAATGTTCTCAATATGCAAGGACTTTTTTCCGGAGCAACAAGTTTTAATCAGGACATCAGTAGCTGGGATGTAAGCAACGTGACTACCATGAAATTTATGTTTAGTAGTACCAGCTTCGATCAGCCTATTGGATCATGGAATGTCGGTAAAGTGGTGCGAATGGATGGTATGTTTCAGGCCAACAAAGTGTTTAACCAGGACCTGAGTGATTGGAATGTTAGCGCTGTACAATACATGAATGACATGTTTAGTGGTGCGAATGCTTTTGACGGAGATATTTCAACCTGGGATGTAGGAGAAGTGCTTGATATGGATAATTTGTTCACAAATGCGTGGGTGTTTAATCAAGACCTGAGTGGGTGGAATGTTGCCAAAGTGCAAACCATGGATCAAATGTTTTATGTGGCCATGGCATTTAATCAGGACATCAGTGGCTGGGAAGTGGGTGCTTGCACCAATATGACTCAGATGTTTAGAAGAGCAAATAGCTTTGACCAAAACCTAGGTGGTTGGGACGTGAGCGCTGTAACTACGATGAGTACAATGTTTTTGCAAAGTGGACTGTCCAAAGCCAATTATGATAATTTATGGAATGGGTGGGTCAACCTTCCATCATTACAAGCCAATGTCAATTTCGGATCGAACAGCCTAAAGTATTGTTACAGTCAGGCTGCAAGAGATACGATAGTAGCCAGGTACAACTGGACAATTGGAGCCGACACCAGAGAATGTGTTCCATTTGCCACCACATGGGAAACGACCACAACTAATGAAACCATTACCATCCCAACTACGGGAACAGGATACGACTACATTGTAGACTGGGGTGATGGTGTGACAGATAGTAGCCATACTGGTGATGCTTCTCATGAATATGCTTCGGCTGGTACTTATACAGTTTCGGTCTATGGAGATTTCCCTGGAATTTATTTTAACAACACTGGTGATAAAACCAAGATCAAGACAATAGAGTCATGGGGAGATATTGCCTGGGGAAGTATGGAATGGGCCTTTAGAGGTTGTGAAGATCTTACTTACAATGCAACTGACGCTCCAGATCTATCTGGGGTGACTGCTCTTTATGGAACATTTGCTGATTGCGATGCATTTAATGGTGACATTGGAAACTGGGACGTGAGCACTATCAACAATATGACCTATTTATTCCTGAATGACACCAGTTTCAATCAGGATATCAGTGGTTGGGATGTAAGCAACGTGACGAGTTTAAACTCAACGTTTTATGGAGCAAGTAACTTTAACCAACCAATAGGCTCCTGGGATGTGTCTGAGGTGCTCTCTTTCAATCAGACATTTGTCAATTGTGAAGATTTTAACCAAGACATTGGTTCGTGGAATGTCGCCAAGGCAACCAGCATGAGTAATATGTTTTCTGGTGCTACAACATTCAATCAGGATATCGGATCATGGAATGTTGGAAATGTGACAGATATGTATGCCATGTTTGTCAATGCACATGCCTTCAATCAGGATATCAGCGGTTGGAATGTTTCCAAGGTCGAAAATATGCACGGCATGTTTTTGATCGCCAAAGCATTTGATCAGGACATCAGTAGCTGGAATGTAAGTAAGGTGACCACTATGAGAAGCATGTTTGATCGCAATGAGGTGTTCAATCAGAATCTGGGTGATTGGGATGTGAGTAGCGTCACCACCATGAAAAATATGTTTTATAATACGCCAATGTCCAGAGAAAACTACGATAGCACGCTTATCGGTTGGGTGCAGCAACCTTTGCTGAAAAGCAATGTTGAGTTTGGCGTAAACGGGCAAACATATTGTGCAGGTGATTCAGCAAGGACAGTGTTGATTGATACTTATAATTGGGTGATCACTGGAGACTCAGAGGATTGTCCCGATATGGAGGCTCCTGAGCCTGTGACCTATTCGCCAGTAGATAATGCTACTGATGTGAGCAGGTCAAATAATATTGTGTTGACATTCAATGAGGACATAGAGCTTGGAAGTGGTACTATTACATTGGGTTACACAGGTGTAGTTGGTCAACAGTTTGCTATCTATTCAATCCCAGGTGCTTCTGAGGTTACTACCAATGGCACACAATTAATCATCAACCCTGCCACAGATTTACCTGCTAGTCAGGATATATCAGTATTGATTTCAGATGGGGCGATAGCGGACCTAAACAATAATGAGTTTGGGGGTATCACTGATGAGAATGCCTGGAATTTCACGACGATCGATGATTTGGCTCCATTGCACACTTCATTATCACCGTCACATGAATCCACTTTTGGATGGTTGTGCTCTTGTGTGAATATCAATTTCAATGAGGATGTTCAGGAAGGTTCCGGGACTGTTTCGCTGTATCAGGCGGATGGCACACTAGTTGAAACTGTAACAACTGGAGTGAGTGATACGAGGGTTACCTTTCCGGCTACTTTTAGAGCTGCGGTTGATTTTAATGCAGACTATGCTGAAGGTGCTGAATATTACGTAGTGGTGTCTGAAGGTGCCTTTGAGGATGTGGCTGGTAATGCATTTGCCGGAATAGCATCGGGTGACTGGAGCTACACTGCAAATCAAAGACCACACGTTTCCACACTATCTCCCGAGGCGAGTGCTGTAGGAGTCGCACTGAGTCCTACTTTCAGTATTGACTTTGATACCAATATTTATGGTAGAGGAAATACTGAGTCCAACCTCTATATAAAAAATTACAACACGGACACTTTAGTCGCTACAGTGAACAGTGAGGACATGACCATTGTTAACAGTAATACGAGCTTCACATTGAGTAGTGATTTAGCTCCTAACGTAAAATACTACATTGTGGCGGATGCAGATGGAGTATTTGCGAGTGAGTTAAATGCAGAAGTATTCAGACAATTGACCGAAAAAGATGACTGGACATTTACGACATTGATTCCTGATGTAGATGCGCCTGATGTAGTTAGCTTTTCCCCTACGCATGACGAAACTGGAGTGAGTACGGATGTAACTTTTTCTATTACATTCAACGAACCTATTGCGTTTGGTGGTGAGGTTGGGTATATCAGAATTAGACATGCAGATGGCTCAACATTTACCAATATTCAGTTTTCTCAGGCCAGTGTAGATGCTGGTTGGTTATCCATTAATGAAAGTGTGGTGACATTTTCCAGAGGCACTCTGGCTATTGGGACGGAGTATTTTATCACCATAGATGATGGTGTAGTAGCTGATACGGCTGGAAACGAACTAACGGGTCGATCAGTAAATGACATGACATGGTGGCATATCACTACTGGGAAGCATGATCAAACTATCACGTTTGAAGAACTGGACCAGAAGACCTATGGAGATTCGAAGTTCAAGCTTACAGCCACCACGACTTCACAATTGCCAATTACTTATTCCAGTTCAGACGAGAGCGTGGCAACAATTGATGGAGATAGTGTAATTGTTGTTGGGGCTGGAACTACCACTATTACAGCTAGCCAGGCAGGGGATGCTCAGTATAATGCAGCAGAAGCCACACAGGATTTAGTGGTCAATAAGGCAAGTCAGTCCGTAACATTTAGCGCGTTATCAGCAAAAACATACGGAGATGACAAATTCGTGCTTGCTGCTAGTGCCACTTCAGGGTTAGCGGTGAGCTACATGTCATCTGATGAAAATGTGGCAACTATTTCCGGTGATAGCGTAACCATTATTGGAGGAGGTACTGCGACGATAACGGCTAGTCAGGCAGGTGATGCTCGGTATAATGTCGCAGAAGCAACTCAGGATTTAGTGGTGAATAAGGCAAGCCAGTCTGTAACATTTAGTGAGTTATCGGCAAAAACATACGGTGATGACAAATTTGTGCTCGCTGCTAGTGCCACTTCAGGCTTGGACGTGAGCTACACGTCATCTGATGAAACTGTAGCGACAATATCCGGTGATAGCGTAACCATTATTGGAGGAGGTACGACTACCATCACTGCCTCACAGACAGGAAACGACAATTACAGTGCAGCTGATGCACAGCAGATATTGACAATCAGTAAAGCAGATCAAACCATAAGTATCGATTCTATTCCTGATAAGGTGATCACGGATGAACCATTTATCATATCCGCTTCATCCAGTGTAGGTCTGGAACTAGCATATGCCATTGATGGTCCGGCAACTATAGCTGGTAGCGAAGTAACTTTAACTGGAGCAGGTGAAGTGACTGTGACAGCAAGGCAGTCAGGAAATGATAATTACAACTCAGCGGAAGCAACCATTAGCTTTTTAGTTTCGAAAATTTCACAGTCTATTTCAGTGGATACATCATATGAGGTAGTTTATGGTGATGAGTCCTTCAATCTTTCAGTGCAGTCTTCTTCTGGTCTTTCCCTTGCCTATTTTGATTATGATTCCACAGTAATTTCAGTGTCAAATGGAACTGTCTCGATCGTTGGTGCGGGTACTACAGAGATACATGCTTCACAAGAAGGGGACGACACCTATCTGGCATCCGACACTGTTACTATACCTTTAGAAGTGAGCAAGGCAACATTGGGTGTGGATGTGAAAGATACAACAAGAATTTATGGAATAGATAACCCTTCCTTAGAGCTGGTTTACACGGGGTTTGTGAATGGTGATGATGAAGGCGCCATTTCCACTCCCCCTGTTGCTTCTACTAGCAGTGCTAAAGACAGTGATGTAGGTGAGTATGAAATCAGTATCAGCGGAGGGGTTGCTAACAATTATGACATTACTTACGGAACAGGCACGTTAACGATTGTTAAGGCAAGCCAAATAGTCGCATTTGATTCTATTTCAGATGTAAATCTTTCGGTTGGTGAAGTATCCCTAAATGCGGAAGCAACATCAGGACTGAGTGTGACCTATGAGATCACAGATGGCTCAGGCTCAATAGGTGGCTCAAAGCTTTCTTTTGATGAGCCTGGAAGTATTTCTGTGAAGGCTTCACAAAGTGGGAATGGTAACTATCTGGCTGCAGAAAGTGTAGTAAGAACATTTGAGGTAATCAATGATAATGCAGGAACGACAGATCAGTCTATCACTTTTGAGTTGGTTGATAGTGTGTATGAAAATGCTGATCCGATCACGCTGGAAGCTTCTGCAACTTCTGAATTAGCTGTGACCTTCAAGATTATTTCAGGACCAGGTGTTATCAATGAAGGAGTGCTTTCATGGACACGTTCTGGTTTGATTACGGTTGCTGCAAATCAACCTGGCAATGACACTTTTGCAGCGGCTGATCAAGTAACACAAGAAATCAAGGTCATTGAGTTGTTTGACCTGAAGGGTTCAGCATCACTTGGAGATGGAAGTGTGTTTACAGATGGGAAAGTCTATGCTTCCAATGGGGTAGAGGAATTTGTCGCAGAGATACAGATGGACGGAACTTATCAGTTTGAAGGGTTTTACCCTGGAACTTGGTACGTCAAAGTGATACCAAATGATCAGACGTTGTTCTATCCTACCTTCTATGGCAATGCCATTTTCTGGGAAGACGCAACACCGATAGTAATCGATGCTAATACGCTCGATGTGGATATTTCTATCCAGGAAAAACCTCTGGAAAACGAACTTGATGGAGCGGGTGTGATAGAAGGACAGATTATAGAATCGACCAATGGTAGGACTGAGGTTGTGAGTGGCAGAGTGGAGGATGGTACGCCAGTTGAGGATGTATCAGTATTCTTGATTAGGGTTTCGGATGGAGCCGTATTGACGGAGGTGAAAACAGATGAGAATGGCGAATTTAGAATTGAAGGTGTGCCAGAAGGAGAGTATGAATTGAAAATCGAGGTAGTTGGCATCACAATGGCGCTTGAGAATAGTACTATTACCGTTTCAGACGAAGAGCCAGTTGTATTGACTGCAATGGTAGCTGAGGAAGGAATCATTGTTGAAGTCGAGCAAGTATTGTCAACTCCTGAGCAAATTGACATCAATGTGTATCCCAACCCGTCATCAGATAGATTTCTACTAAATCTTGAAGTAGATCAAATCATGTTAATTGATCAACAGGGAAGAACCCTTCGTAATGTCAATAATTCTCGAGAGATCGAGGTGTATGACTTGTCTGCTGGATCTTATTTCTTGAATGTAATCAACAAGGAGAAGAAATCAGTACATAGAGTGATTATCAACCGGTAGTATAGAAAACTATTCCACGACAACTGGGGTAGCTAGCGTGAATGAGCCCGTCCGATCAGGACGGGCTTTTTTTAGCTTATTTTGGGTCTCATGTCTTGAAATAAGTGGTCAGATTTTTCCTGTCGTCGAAATTGCAAACACATCAACCAGTCACGCCAGAATGGCGTCTTTAATACCTAGTCACAATGTCATCCAAGTGGACCTAGGGGTCTCCTCTGCTGGCGGGAGCTTGTAGCTCGTGACCTACTTCTTCTTCTCAGTGTCCTTAGGGACGACTCTGAGTTAAACACTCTACCAGAATCTCAGAGTTATCTTCGAGTAATTCTGAGGCGTTTCAGTGGGCTGTTTTACTGATTTTTAGATTTCTCCTACGGTCGAAATTGCAAATACGTATAAACTGGTGCGGATTTGTAATCCGTGCCTGTACGCTCTGGGGAATATGCAAAATGATTCTCCTTGCTTGGAATAAACTGCAGGGTAGAGTCACTTTAGGACTCTTAGTTTTGGTCATAAAGGGATTGTTTTTTCATTAATAAAAGCAAAAAAAAGCCACCCAAAATCGGGTAGCTCTTTCCATTCTTCATACCACTGAAAAACTAGTTGACCTTAAGCGAAAGACCGCCTCTCCCTTCAGTATCAAATCCCTTTATTACTACATTACCATTTACCTCAACTGGGCCGTTGTAGAGTGTTGAGGTTACTGTAGGCTCTGTGCCGTCTGTTGTATATCTGGTTTCAATACCTGGGAATGCGTTGACCATCAGCTTGCCATCTTCAATTACACCACCAGGAGGAGGAATTCTATAATTATAACCACCAAAAATATGATTGAGACGAGGTAGTTCTTTTGCTCCCATTAATGCTGCAAATCCGCTCCATGCTGTCGCTTCTGCTGTCTTACGGTTGTCATAATCATCAATTTGAGACCAGTCAGGAGCTTCAGCCCATGCGCGTTCAGCAAATCCAACAATCTTTGGCGCATAATAGTACTCCAGCATTTCAGGGCGAATGATTGTTTCACTCCAGAGTTCAGCCTGGATGCCCAATATATTTTCTTCTTTACCTGGTAGTAGTGCTTCTTTTCCTTCAAAATGCTCAGGTAGATATTTGTTGCCAGCGGCATCTTCCTGCGTAGATTTGAAAACATCGTCAGGTATAAATGCCCATGCCTTACGTGTGTCTACAAAACCACCCCAATACAGGCCAGGTTCCCGAGGATCTTTGTTGTAAGCCAGATCAAAATACAAATTGGTCACATTGCATAGCACAACTGGAAAATCAGCATTCAGTAGTTTGTTGCCTAAATCCTCATTTCCTGAAAGGTTGTTCCAAACGTATGGAATGACATTCTTTCCTGAGAAGTCAGTGTTTGGTTCCCATCCTTCTTCATTGAACTTCATGGCAACTTCTTCCCAACCACCTGTAGACAGTCCTCGTTCCGTGAGAATTTTATTCACACGTTCCAAAAAGTAAATCTGTAGGTCTTTCGCTCGGGTGTATTGATCATTGATAGCCAGGAACTCTGCACAATCAGGCGACTTTTCCCAACTCCCCCTGGGCACTTCGTCACCTCCAGTATGAATAATATTGAGCTCCACACCAGCTTCTTTGTATATGTCGATCACTTCATCCACTACAGTTTCATAGAAGCGATAGATGGGTTCATTGCATACGCAAACAATATTATCATTGTAGGCTTGAGCAGAAGAATATTCGGACTGGTCTCCATCATCGCTGAGCAGATATTCAACAGCACCAGCTTCATCTCCTTCAGCCATTTTGCGATCATAACGCACGTCCATCGCTTTTATGGCGGCACGTGCATGGCCAGGCATGTTGATTTCAGGAATCACATTGATGTGTCGCTGAGCTGCATATTGTAGAATTTCAATGTAATCGGCTCTTGAGTAAAAACCCGTGCCCATTGTATTGGTACCCAATCCTCCTGATCCATATGAGGGTTGGATATTGCCTTTTTCATCGGCCGTATGTCCTCTTTTTGCACCTATCTCGGTTAATTCAGGAAGCGCTCCGATCTCCAATCGCCAGCCTTCATCGTCTGTGAGGTGCATATGCAATTTGTTGAGCTTATAAAAAGCCATGATGTCTATCAGTTTCAATACGGCCGCTTTGCTTTGGAAATTTCTAGCCACATCAAGATGTATGCCTCTGTATCCATATCTTGGACTGTCTGTGATGGTGCCAATAGGAATCCCAAGCTCACTGGTTGCGGTTTTGAATGCATCAACTGGAGCCAGTGCTAGTATCGATTGGATACCATAAAACACTCCAGCATTGTCTCCGCCTATAATTAGAATACCCGATGAAGTAATACTGACTCTGTAGGACGAAGGGTCTAATCCATCATTCAGGCGAAGGGTTATTTGACCATTGTCACCAACAGCCAGCGGCCCTCCGACCAGTTCTCCGATTGATTGAGCCGCAAAATCAGCCTCATTCTTCAAAGCATCCACTGCTGTAACTTGCGTACTGGATGTGATGAGGTAACTGTGTGAGTTGCTCAGCGCAGTGCTAACCGGACGTGGTACAATCGCGTTTACTGATAATTCATCCTTAAAGACTTGATTGTCTTCATATTGCCATTGAGCTGTAGGGATCGGGGTTCTGTCATCGCTGTTTCTATTGATTTGATCAGCTGTTTCAAATGGCGCGATCGTATAGTTTTTCGGTTCTACTATCGTTTCATTCTCTCCTTGAACATATGTAAAATACAATCCCTGTGGAGCGTCAGCTTCTTTGATTAAGAAGGCGCCACCATCATACTGGAAGGTGGTGGTTTCTCCAGGTTCTAGCGAAAACTCACTCGTCGGACTTATGCGATACCAGTCACCACCCAAATGCTGATGACTAAAATTGCCAACAAATGATTCCTTAATAGCATTTCTGGGACTTTGACTAAAGTACAGCTGCCAGTTGTTGCTAGTGAGAGCTACATTGCCTGTATTGGTTAGTACAAACTTGTTACGATACTTCCATTCCCCGTCTAGCGAATTAGTTACCAGTTCCCAGGTAACATCTATATTAAACTGCTCGGGAGTTGGTGTGCATGCTGAGAGCATGATGAGGTAGATAAGATGCTTTAATTTCATTTCTGTTCAACATTTTATGACAATATTAGTTCTATTGGGTTGTGACCATGTCTAAAATTTAATGCAAACAGATGGGTAAATGAACTTATGCACTCGGTAAATCAGTACAAATAGGCACCTATTTCGTCCTTAAGTCGGACTTCTATGTGCTCGTCGATGGTTGTGCTCAACGCTATGCCATTGTAAGTGACGGAGATAGGGAATGACGTATGACTCCTTGTAACCAAGACTGCTGTTTCAAGTTTTTGAAGTTCCACCTGCAGTAAAAAACTTAAGCTATACGCCTGTGTTCTTCCTGTATTTAGCACATCATCAACCAGGAGTACAACCTTTTGATTTAGCGACGCAGTGGGTATTGAAAGTGAAATTTCAGATTTAGCAGGTTGTAGCTTGTCAATCGTTAGTTTAGCTACTTGTGTTTTCAAGCTTGGTTTGATTCCTTCGATGTGTTTGGCGATGATCTCGGCCATTTGCGTGCCTTGCCCTAAAACACCTACTATGATCAGCTCATCTAATGAGAAGTTGTTTTCAACCACCTCGATCGCAATACGGCGAATGATTTTGTTGATTTTAGACTGATCGAGTATTTGATGTCCTTTTTTACTCATTTTCTGGAACTGGCATTACTTTACTGTCCTTGAAAGTAGACAGTATGACCATAGACTGGAGGCTATCGACCACATCTATTTCACTGACTTTTTCCAACATTAGTTTTTGATAGGAAGCAATATCGCTTGAAATAATCTTCAAAATAAAGTCGCCTGTACCTGTTGTGTGATGGCACTCAATCACTTCTGGAATCTGGTCAATTTCGTTCAAGAAAATATCAATATTTACTTTATTGTGACCCTTGAGCGACACTAAGACAAAGGTGCTTACACCTAATCCTATTTTGCTGTTGTCTAAAACGGCATGATAACTCTTGATAATACCTGAGTTTTCTAATTTTTTCACCCGCTCAAGTGTTGGCGCAGGGGAAAGTCCAATGTCTTTTGACAATTGTGCATTCGTTATTTTCGCATTGGATTGTAAGATTTCCAATATCTTTCTGTCAGTATTATCTAGTTTTATTTGGGTCGAGTTGACTTTCATGTCAGAATATTATTTGCCGCAAAAGTAATAAGTTCGATATTTATTCTGTCTCAATGTAGTGAAACTTATGGTAATAACAACAAGTTCACTAAAATCCCTACATATATTGATAAAATTTTAAATAAATAAGCGAATATTTGTTAATATTTCGATATTTCTTAAAACGCTTGTTGATTATTCTGGATGTTCCAGTATTCCAACAACGATAAGATATTGCGCCAAACAATAGGTAACCATTACCCAAACTCCGCTGAAAGGAATCTCGTCGACAAACTTATTCAGTGCGATGAGTGAGTCAGAAATGAGGAATGCAGCGCCTCCAATGGCTACAAAATTGAAGCTACGATTTGCCGTCAACCCTTGTCTCAATCTGGCAAAACCGGCCATTGTAATTAAACTCAGTCCGTAAATGAGTACCGGAATAAACAACTCCTCAGTTTGCGGCAGTAAAACATAAAAAAAGCCAATGCCATAAAGGGCTAATGGGAGTAGTGGCCTGAACTGAAGAGTAATTTTCTGATACGTTGACTTAGCAAACACGATGATGTAGACTACCTGCGCTACAAAAAAGAACCCCACACCAACTAGAAAATAGCCTTCATACATTAAAGCGAGATCACCTGCCCAACTAAACATCAATGCACCTGCCAGTAGTAGTCGATTGATAGTTATGGTACCCTCAGAAGCTCTGTATACATAAAAGAGTAGGAGCGGCATCAGTAGGGGTTTCGAAAAGTAGACTACATCGAAATTGCCAAGATAGTTGCCGATGATGTTCGCAATACATGCTAATAAGTAGGCATAAAGAATGATTCTGGGCTTCATATTGCTAGATTATATGCTAATAGGTTGTCTTGTTTTGTCTTGTTTCACCAAAAGGTAAACAAAGGCAAATAATGACAAAACTCCAGCAGAACCAAAAAGTATTGGGAATCTTTCGTCTACTCCCTGATAAAGGCTTCCCGTTATGAATGCACCAAATCCGATTCCTATTTCTAGAAATAGAAATATGGTGGAAATACCTTTGCCACGTGACTTATCAGAGGTTAGGTCAATTGCCCATGCAAATAGTGTGGGAGAGTTCAAGCCATATCCGATTCCAAATAGGCATGCTCCTGTAAAAAATTGAAAGGTGTTGGTGGCTAAGCCGATCACAAGCATACTTACAAATAGCATACTGGTGCTAATCAAAAGCACGGACTTACGCCCGTAAAGATCGGAGAGCCTGCCGCCAATAATGCGTACAAGAAGACTCGCTCCAGTAAAATAACTGAAAAACAAACCCTTATTCTCGATTCCCAGATATTCACTAAAGTCGGGAGACAGAGTGATGACAGTACCAAATGAAAAAGTAGTCAATACCATCACAATGGAGGGGATTAGAACCGATGGCTCATAAATATCAGATTTGGAAATAAGTAACATGGCGAGCGAGAATTTATTCCGTTCCTTCAATGTTTCTTTCATTCCTACCAGTATGGCCACAGAGCCCACCGCAAAAACTGAACTGATGTAAAAAAGCGTATTAATGCCAAACGTCAAGAATATCCAGGACCCAACAACTGGTCCGGATGCCATGCCTATGGTGCCGAACATGCTCAAGATGCCAAGCGCTTCTCCACGTCGATTAGCCGGGACAATGTCAGCGACATATGCTGATGTGCCCGTAGGCTTGAAACCCGTGCTAAATCCATGGAGCAGTCTTACCAGCAAAAAACCAGCAACAGATGCGAGGACTGGGTATAACAAAGCTGCTAGACCACTTACAACTGCGCCAATAATCATGACTGGAATTCGTCCCCATTGATCTGTCAATTTCCCGCTAAATGGACGTGAAATTCCTGCAGTTAAAGTGAAAAGTGACACAATCAAGCCGAGATATTGCTCCCCACCGAGTGATCTCAAATATCCTGGAAGTTCTGCAATGATCATGCTGAATGAGGCGAAGAATAAATATGAGCTACTACTGAGTAGCCAAAAATCCAATCCGTAGGTTTTCTTCATTAGAGAGCGTATCAGTCAGTTTCTTGCTGCATAAGCAAGAAACTTTTTATAAAGTCCATGATATCTCCATCTAACACTTTTTGCACGTCGGTTCGTTCAAAACTTGTCCGCGCATCCTTAATTAATTTATAGGGATGTAACACGTAGTTACGAATTTGAGAGCCAAAGTCAATTTTCATTTTCCCCGCTTCGATACTGTCTCGCTCGGCATTTCGCTTTTCGATTTCACGCTGATAAAGCTGAGACTTCAGCATATTCATAGCTCGCTCGCGGTTTGCCAACTGTGATCTCTCCACTTGACATACCACTACAATACCGCTTGGCTTGTGTGTGAGCTGCACCTTTGTTTCTACCTTATTCACATTTTGACCGCCAGCGCCCCCTGATCTTGAGGTTTGCAATTCAATGTCAGCAGGTTTGATGTCAATTTCGATCGTGTCGTCAACTACAGGATAGACATAAACAGACGCAAATGATGTATGCCTTCGACCACCACTGTCAAATGGAGATATACGCACCAGTCTGTGAACACCATTTTCAGATTTAAGAAAACCATAGGCAAGTGGACCTTCAAATTCAAGGGTCACAGATTTGACGCCAGCCACATCGCCTGGCTGGTAGTCGACTTCTCTTACCTTGTATCCATGGGCCTCTCCAAACATGATGTACATGCGCATGAGTATTCCGGCCCAGTCATTTGACTCTGTGCCGCCTGCTCCAGGAGTGATCTGCAACATTGCACTGAGTTGATCTTCTTCTGAAGAAAGCATTTTCTTCATTTCAAGATCCTCAGTTTTCTCCGCTGCTTTGGTGTATTCGGACTCAACTTCCTGTTCAGTGGCTTCTCCCATCTCCTGAAATTCAAAAAGTGTTTCGACATCACCGAGGCATTCTTCCAATTCCTCATAGTCTGTCGTCCAGGATTTAACCCCCCGGATAACCTTCATTGTTTTCTCGGCATTTTCAGGGTCGTTCCAGAAATCAGGCTGAGCCGTTACCAGCTCCATTTCTTCTAGCTCCTTTTTCTTACGATCATAGTCAAAGGTACCCCCTCAAGGCAATAACACGTGCCTTTAAATCTTTCAACTGGTCAGCAGTCATCTCGGATTTTTTATTTGATTAATGAAAAATAGTGTGCGAAGTTAGTCAGAGGGAAAATGAAGGACAAGGAGAGTAAAATATAGTCTCAGTTATTTATCTTGGAGCAAACGAATTGTTGAATGACTTGTAAGCATTGTTGTGGTGCAGATATGCTCTTTGACCTTGCGTCAGCTGAGAAGGAAATGAAATCCTTTGAAAAGCGAGGG
Source organism: Cyclobacteriaceae bacterium (assembly GCA_049115695.1). Classification (GTDB taxonomy): domain Bacteria; phylum Bacteroidota; class Bacteroidia; order Cytophagales; family Cyclobacteriaceae; genus JAGDZR01. The sequence continues at coordinate 185,493 of JAGDZR010000017.1, forward strand.
CCTGGGAAAATCACCAAAAGATTACTTCGAAAAATGGGCTTTGTCGAAGGAGAGGGCAAAAGTGTATTGGATGTCGGTGGTGGAGTTGGCGCTGCTCAATGGCATTTTTTACGAAAAGGCGCCATTCAAACTACTGATGTGGATGCTTCCTCCGGTTATTTAAAAGTGGCGAAGCATTATGCTGTAGCTAATGGATTCAAAAATCAAGCTTCATTTATCATGGCAGACTTAATAGATGTGAAAGATCAACTTGAGTCACATGACATTACAGTACTCGATAAAGTGATTTGCTGTTATCCAGATTATAAAGAGTTGTTAGGAGTTGCTACCGAAAAAACCAAAGAAGTGCTGGCACTGAGTTTTCCGCTTGCAGGTCCTGTTGGTCGGGCTGTGGCAAGGGTTGGTGCTTTGTACATGAAATGGAAGAAAAATCCATTTAGGGCATATTCTCATCCACCTCAAGAAGTACATGACTTCATTGAGAGTAAGGGGTTTGAACTCAGGGAAAAGGGCTGGCAGTTTCCTTTTTTAGTGAGAGTGTATGTGCGGTCTACTCCGCTTTAGCTTCTTTGAGCCATGCCGAAATCTTGGGTCTGATCCATTCAGATCTTTTTTCATTCAGGTCTTTGAGTTCATCCAGACCACTTAACCAGGTTTCAGTATTTGGTAAGTCCAATTTGTTGACGAAATCAGCATAATGTGGCTTAATTTTATCTCTTTCTGAGTCGACTATTTCATCGAATCTTTCTGGAGCAAATACTTCATCAATCACATACAGGTATCTTTCGAAGAAATCAATTCTAAATTGTTGGTTGCGCATCAGGTGATCGAAAAGGAAAAAGAGTCTCCAAATTGTATTTATACAGAAAATGATGAGGGTGATCATTTCTTTGCAGATTGTAAATCCCCCAATACTCATCGTTAATAATGACTTTTACTGGTCGGCTATCTGCTACTTCAAGAGACGGGAGCATTTTAATGGTTTTGCTTAGGATAACGTCTTTAATGAAGAGCTCCTGTGTGTCAGTACCTCCATTTCGGAGCTTTAGTCTTTTAAACCGGTCAAGGTTATTTTCAGTAAAGGGTGTTGATTCGAGGCGTTTATTGCCATATGCTTCTCACCAATAAATTCCCATTGATTTATTGGGTTTGTGTCTGCTGTAATTGCCCTTCGCCTGGATGCCGACCGAGTCAATAAAAATAGTATCACTTTCCAGAGTCATGGCGATTTGAGCAGAATATTCCCACTTGACTAAGTTAGTTGTAGTGAATATTCCCTTTCTCCCCAAAGGTGATCGTGCGGAATGTTGATACTCACTTGAGCAAGGGGTGAGGAGGGAGTAGGCTCAGGCATTGGCTCATCGTCATTACATTCCAAAAATAAAATGGCCATGAAAATGGCCATTTTAGTGTTTTTATATGTTTCAGACCTCATATAGTCTATTATATACGATAAATCCAGTTGTGTGGATCGACGACCTCACCCAATTTGATCTTGTTGAGTTTGTCAAGAAATGCCGGAGCATATTTCCATCCTGCGACATCCGGAAGGTCGTAATCTTTCCCTTCGTGACCGATGGTCTGAATCTGCGTAATGGTAGCTGCTGTGCCAGCGCCAAATGCTTCTTGGATTTTACCAGATTCAATTCCATCTATTACATCAGCAACCTTTATGGGCCGTTCCTCCACTTTCATGCCCTGATCTTTTGCGAGTTGGAGGATGCTGTTCCTCGTAATTCCATTCAAAATGGTATCACCGGTTGGTGCTGTTACCAATGTGTCATCCATCACAAATAACAAGTTCATGGTGCCGGATTCCTCAACATATTCATGCGTCTTTCCGTCTGTCCATATCAACTGATCATAACCTTCCTTCTGAGCTTTTACAGCTGGATATAACGCAGCGGCATAGTTGCCTCCTGTCTTGGCAAATCCGGTTCCACCAGCTGCTGCCCTAGTATATTCAGTTTCTATTTTAACACGAACAGGTTTAGAATAATAAGCTCCAACCGGTCCGGTAATGATCAGGAACGAATAAGTATCCGAAGGTCTGATTCCTACATATGGATCCATGGCCAACTCAAGTGGGCGAATGTAAAGTGACGTGCCTGGCGCACTTGGAACCCACCCTCTGTCTAGATCCAGCAACTCAGTCATGGCTTGCATGAAAAGTTCCTCTGGAACAGCAGGCATGCACATGCGTTCAGCGCTTTTGATCATGCGTTTAGCATTATCCTCTGGTCTGAATACAAGAATATCACCATTGGAAGCTCTATGTGCCTTCAACCCTTCAAAAATGGTGGATGCATAGTGCAAAGTAGTATTGGCTGGGCTTATGCTCAGATCTCCATAGGGGACAATCCGAAAATCTTTCCAATCGCCACTGACATAATCACAGACAAACATGTGGTCAGAATAAACCTTGCCAAAAATAGGGTTTTGCAGATCGGTCTCCGCCAACCTGGAATGTTCAGTTTTTTGCAAACTGATGTTCAGTGTGTCCGTCATGACGATTAATTATATATTAAAAAATTAAAATTGGCTATTCTCCTGGTACCCATGGAGTTTCGGGTACATTTAGGTCGTGACCTAATTTCCTTGCAAGGATAAAAAAATAATCAGAGAGCCTATTTAGGAACTTAAGGATATTTTCATCAATAGGCTCATTTTCTGCTAAAAGTATGACACTTCGCTCTGTTCGGCGGCAGACTGTTCGACAAACGTGACAATAGCTTACAGCTTGGTGACCACCAGGAAGAATGAAATATTTCATGGCTGGTAGGGTTTCGTCGTAGCGATCAATCCACTGTTCCAACTGTTTTGTTTCAGTTTCTGAGATCTTGGGTAACTCGAAACCTTTGAAGTCCGGCTTTGCCGCTAATAGCGATCCTATATTAAACAGGTGCTCCTGAGTCCAATACAATTGTTCTTTGATCCGAGTTTCAACAGACGCCTGGTCCTTGAGTAGGCCAATGAAAGCGTTCAATTCATCAACATTGCCATACGACTCAATTCTGATATGAGACTTAGAGACCTTTTCTCCTCCTAATAATGATGTTGTACCCCGATCACCGGTTTTGGTGTACAGTTTTGATGACATTAAACAGGCTCTGGTTTCCTTACGTTTTCGTTGATTTTATCTGTTTCAATGAGCCCATCTCTCAGCCTGATTATTCTATGCGCATATTCTGCGATATCATCTTCGTGCGTTACCATCACGATGGTGTTGCCCTGAGCATGTAGATCCTGAAACAATTCCATTATTGAATAGGAAGTTTTGGAATCCAGGTTACCAGTCGGCTCATCTGCCAATATTATAGATGGGTCATTTACAAGTGCTCGAGCAATTGCAACCCTTTGACGCTGACCTCCAGAGAGTTCATTGGGTTTGTGATAAGCTCGATCTCCAAGTCCTACACCCTCAAGTGCTTTGTATGCTTTTTCTTCTCGGTCGGCCCTGGACAAACCTGCATAGACCAATGGAAGAGCGACATTCTCAAGAGATGATGCTCTTGGGAGTAAGTTGAAGGTTTGAAACACAAAGCCAATTTCCTGATTTCTAATCTCTGCCAACTCGTTCTCTGTGAGATCACTCACATCATTGTTATTCAAAACGTACTGACCACCAGAAGGAGAGTCAAGACATCCAATGATATTCATTAGTGTAGATTTTCCCGAACCCGACGGCCCCATGAATGCGACATATTCTCCTTGGTCAATACTAATTGACACGGATTGAAGCGCGTGTATGGTTTCGCTCCCCATTACATATTTCCTAGAGATGTCTGTTGTCTTGATGATTTGACCCATAAATGCAAAATATTTGAATGTCGTTGTAGCTAGCAACGTCTTTTTTAGCTAATGGTTAACGAATTTATGTTAAATCATTGGAAACATGCCTGATCAATAAAGCTTAATGATAGGATTGCGTGATTTACGGCCATCTTCAGAAATGAGATGTAGCATATGACTTGCAATTGTGGAAGGCTTGACCCATTCAGTGAAATCTGCATTTGGCATTGCAGTCCGATTAGTTTCCGTATCAATAGTGCCCGGGATGATCAATGATGCACTCACATTGTGAGGGCGACCTGCTTCGTTCAATAGGTCAGCCAATTGTACTACTAGTCCTTTAGATAAAGTGTAGGCAAGCATCGATGATCCACCACCTTCAATGGCCGGGCGCGCCCCTATCAGCATGATATTGCCATAATTCACTTCTTTCATCCAGTTCAGTGCACGCTGTGAAATGTTAAAAGCAGTCTGAAAGTTTAATTGATGCATGTTGGAGATGCTTTCGATGTTTGTGTCATCAAAGTTTCCCATTGCAAATCCACCGGCCAAGAGAACAACTGTATCCAACTGATGCAGTTTCTCCCTTAGTTGGCCAAACAGCCCATCACAATCAAACTCGCTAGTCAGGTCAACATTGTGAAGGTGATAGTTTTCGCTATCTGACGGTTTCCCTGGCCTGACAGTTCCATGCACTTGAAACCCTTCTCTGAAGATGAATCAGCCACAATCCGACCAAGATTGCCATTAATACCAGTAATTAATACATTTTTTTGTGACATGATATTAGATTGAAATCAGGTTTGTAATTTCGGAACTAATGACAAAAAAGAACTCATTCTTCGAAGATGTTTATGAAGTGGTGAAACTTATTCCTTCAGGCAGAGTCACTACTTATGGGGCTATTGGAGCATATCTAGGTATGAAGTCCAGTGCCAGAATGGTAGGTTGGGCAATGAACAATGCCCATGGAATGGAAGAAGTGCCGGCGCATCGAGTGGTCAATCGAATAGGAGTTCTTACTGGAAAGAATTTTTTTCAAACACCCACCATGATGCAGGAATTGTTGGAGAAAGAAGGAATCCAGGTTATAGAGGATCAAATTAAAGATTTTGACAAGGTTTTTTGGGATCCTCTGATAGCACTGGATTTGTGAGTAAGTATTTTTTGCAATCGTTTGTAAAAAATGATTAGGATCAAATCTTAGCGATTTTCTGCCAAAATTCATCCTCAACGGCATTTTTTGGTGACTTTAATTGGAAGTATGTATCTACACTTATAGCTTAGCTAACATAATAGTGAGTATCCCTGCCGTGGTTGGCAGGTTCCATAGCTGGTTCTTAATGGGGAAGGGTTGAAGCGGTTCAACCCTTCTTTTTTTGTCTAAAACTCAAGCTTATAGCTTAGATTAGGAAAGAACCCAACCTGAGTCTGTGTCATCACTTCCTCAGTTCGGGCATTGTACCATTTACCAGACTCGTTCGCCCTTCCAGTTACATTTTGAATGTTGATTGCGACTACAGATGCTCGCTTGTGCTTATTCATTCGATAATTAATTCCCAAATCAAAGCGCAAGTAATCAGCTAGTTGAAACTCGAAATTTTCCGAAAAATTGTAAACCGACTGATCTTGTTCCTTTGACGCTTCAATGTTCAATGGAGCTTGTCTTTTGCCTCCAGCCCAGATAATTCGGCCATTGATTCCTAGTGTGTTATTGCCATTATTTCCCAGGGCAATCTCTTTACCTCCTACAATGTTGGCCAGATAGTTGCTGCCATATCGGGTGTTTCGCTCGATCCCGTCGCTCCCTTTATATTTGGATTCATACAAAGAGCCTGTCACCAGGAAATAATACCCCTTGGTGAAGTACTTCTCTAAGGTTAGCTCAATTCCGTAATTTTTACCAGTACCATCATTGGCCAAAGCAAGGCTGGTGAATCCATCAGTTGAGTTGAGAATGGAGAATGATCCCAAGGAGGCCTCTGTTGTCGTGTCGCTCCCCCAAACAGGGACATTGTAAAGGTGCTGATAGTAGACCTCTGTTTTAAGTTTTATTGAATTGGCAATTGGAAATTCATATCCTACTACTCCATGCAACGCCTTGGTAAAGCCCAAGTGCTCATTGTTTTTGATGTTGGTTTCAGGGTCGGTTGCCATGTACATGGCCATTGTCTCCCGTCTACTGTGCATTCCAAGTCCACCAATAACAGCCCCCTTTGTCGTTTTTGCTCGGAATCCTAATCTAGGTTCAACATACCATTGTTTATTCAAAGCAAAATAAGATGTATGCAGTCCCGAATTAACAGTTAACCATTTAGTTGGTCTGGTTTGCCAATTCACAAACCCTTGAATCATTCCTTTATGGTCACTTTCGTCAAGGCGATTGTATTGCTCGTGGTTGCTCCAATCATAAACATCTGAGACTAGGTTGAAACCCATCAGGGTATAGATAGCTCCAATTTTCAGACTGTTTTTAGCATTGAATTTGTGATTCAATGTACTGCTTATTCGATAGGATAGCTCGCGGAAATCTTCCGTTTCAATGTCCTTCATGTAAACAGAGTCAATCAGGTTTTCAATCCTATATCCTGATGCACTAATGATTGATTCCAGGTATGTGTTTTCGCTGAGGTATGCGATGTTAGTTACTCCGGCGATCCCCATATGTTGTACATTTTGTTCATGCCACCAATCACCTTCTGCGGTATTGGGTTTGTACCCGTATGAGTTTTGACCCCCTAATCCCCAAATTGAAAAACTCCCAAGTTTTTTCGTAGGCAGATGAACTTTAAAGGAGAAGTCCTGAAAAGTTATCTCCTCCTGCTCACCCATGATGTTGATTCCTAATTTACTGAACAGTCCCAGAGTTGAGTATCGGTAATTGGCAAGATAGGATGCTCGATTATTTCCAATAGGTCCTTCAGATGCAGCAGCTATGCCGAGCAAACCTGCCTGAAATGAATGTTCCATCTTATCGAAGTTTCCCTGTCTCAGGTTAAGATCAAATACTCCGGAAAGCGCATTTCCATATTGTGCTGGAAAAGCGCCAGTGAAGAAATCTGAATTACTTAATACGTTATTGCTCAGCATACTAATACCTCCGGCACTAGAGCCAATATTGCCAAAGTGGTTGGGGTTAGGTATTTCGACTCCTTCAAGTCGCCAAAGCAGACCTCTCGGAGAATTACCACGAATCACTATTTCGTTGAGTAGATCGTCTTCACCAGATGTTACTCCGGCTTGTGACATTGCAGCACGTGCAGGATCATCAAAAGTAGCCGCATACCTGCTGGTTTCTTCCACACTTAAGGAAATAGCACTGATTGTTGCCAGGTCATTGAGTGGTTGACCTTTGTGTTGATCGTTGGCTACAACGACTACTTCGTCCATTTCAATGAGTGATTCGGCGAGGCTGGTATTAATAACAACCTCCTTACCAGAGCTAAGCAGAATTTCACTCAACACTTTTGGCTCATATCCAATTGAAGAAATGATGATAGTATGCCTGCCAATAGGGATTTCCTGAAGGCGAAAATATCCGTCAACATCTGTGACCGTTCCCAATAACGGGTCAGAATCCTTGATGAGAATAGTTGCACCAATAATTGGAGTTTTTGATTGCTGATCAAGGATACGACCCTTGACTGTCTGTGTGAGTTGTTGTGCTTGCGTTGCTAAAATGATAGCAAATAACACTGTTGAGAGAATGGTTTTCATTTTTAATTTATTTTGAGTTTTGACTTGATAAGGACATTCAATTATCTAAATGGTTGCCCCAACCTTTGATGAAACAACCAATGTTCGAAACGGGTGAAGGCATTTGAATTTTAATTGGACCGTCCTTCTATTTATTGAAGTGACCTCATCCTTCTATATTGCCTTGCGATATCATCAAGCATATATATTTGCCGCATGTTGGAAGCGTTTTTTGATACTAACAAAGTAGAAGCCGGTTGTGATGAGGCTGGCAGAGGTTGCCTCGCAGGGCCTGTTGTAGCTGCTGCGGTTATTCTGCCTAAAAATTTTTCGCATGATATATTGAATGATTCCAAGCAGCTTTCTGAGAACAAGCGTGTTGCACTTCGCACGGAAATTGAACAGATAGCTTTGGCGCACGGTGTTGGAGTAGCCTCCCCTGAAGAAATTGACGAGATCAATATTTTGAATGCCTCTTATCTGGCCATGCACCGAGCGATTGATCAGCTTTCGGTAAAGCCGGAGTTGTTGCTCATCGATGGTAACAGGTATAAGGCACATGATGACACCCCATTTGAGTGCATGATTAAAGGGGATGGACGATTTTACTCCATTGCTGCTGCGTCTGTGCTGGCTAAGACCTATAGAGATGATCTCATGCGCGATCTCGCTAAGCATTATCCTGATTATTCGTGGGATACCAATGTAGGTTACCCGACCACTAGACATAGAGAAGCCATTAAGGCTGTAGGAATTACACCTCATCATCGTAAAAGTTTTCAGTTATTACCTGCTCAGTTAGAGCTATTTGATTGACCCTAAGTGCTTAGCGGTTGGGAGGATTTGGTGGTTTTGCTGACTTCACGCCAAACAAGAATCTCATCACTCGAAAAGGACGAATGAGATATTCATAAATCACCAACGAACCAATAAGTGACAAGGAGCTGATGAAAAGGTATTTAGCCAGCATACCCTCCTGTACTTGCACGACATAGAATCCTATAGCAATGATGATGGTCTGGTGAAGGATGTAGAAGGGGTAAATGGCTTGATTGGCATAAGCAAGAACTGGGTGTGGTCGATTGAGATATTGTTTGGCATACCCTGCAGCAGCAAGTAACCACGCCCAAGCATTGATGCCCAATAATAGTTTGAAGAGTCCTTCCAGATTGTCGGATATTCCCCATGGTTCGAGTTTATTCCATCGCAGAAAATTGATAATAAAGATGGAAAGGAGACTAATACCCAGAAGTGTTCTCCTTTTGGTGGCTACACTGTCCCAAATGCTCGGGACAATACCAATTAGAAAACCTGCTAGAAAGAAACTAAACCAATACGGGTGCCAGTTCCAGTCATGAATGAAGTCATTACTTCTGCCCGTTCCGCCTGTCCAGAATGTGTAAATGATTATGGTTGGAATGGTTAACATTCCAATTTGACGCCAAGCCTTGGCTCCTGCCAACTGAGTGATCAGAACCTGGCCTTTTTCTTTTCTCAAATAGAGAAATAGGGGCAGCCCAATTATCGAGTAGAAAAAAAGATATAGCACAAACCACATGTGATGCCAGCTGAAGTCGCCGGTTGGATATGGTATGAAATTGAATGTCTGAGGATAAAAATCCAAAAATGATGAGTAGACACCTGGAGTAGTAAATATCCTTTCAAAATAAATTTGCGGAGGAACGATAGCGAACATCGAAAAGACAAGCGGGATCATTAGTCTATTGTGCCGCTCTTTGGTGTATTGCCAGGCAGATCTTTTGCGTAGCGCCAGGTAGGTTCCATAGCCGGATACAAAAAATAACAGTGGCATTCTGAACTGTGAAAGCCAGAAATTGAATTCTAACCAGAGGTAACTCAGCTCCTCATTCTTGATGTGCCATTCCCATTCTTCTGTGAAGATCATGGCAACATGAAAATAAAGTACCAGTACAATGGCGATAATTCTGAGCCAGTCTATGTCGTGTCGTCTTTGCATTTTGTTTTGAGTCTTGTGCAATGCTAGTATTTCAAGTGTTCTTGACCGAGTTTCCCTACCGGCTAGGTGTGCGCATGGATCGGGAAGTACATTTTGGGTTGAGAAAACACACTTGATTTATGGTACTATTTGATGTGCTGGGTGCTGGATTGGCGGTATTGCATGGGAGTAGATCCAGTTAGCTTTTTGAATGCCTTATTGAAGGCGGATTTGCTGTTGTATCCAACCTTAATCGCAATCTGTTCGACTGTTAAAGTTTCACTCGGATTTATCAGAATTGATTTTGCCTCAGCGATTCGATAATGTGCGAGCAATTCGAAAAAACTCTTACCGACAACTTCATTTAGCACCTGTGATACATGATGTGATGTAGCATTTACTTTTTCTGAGAGCTCGCCTAATGAAGCTAAGTCATTGCGGTAATAATGATCATGTTCCATCACATCGATAACCTTCTTATGGATGATCTGTTTACGTTCTTGAGAGAGCGATGACTTCTTGTATTGGCCACTGAGGGTTTGTCGGACGGTTTTCCTGATGATAAAAAAGTCTGTGAGGTAGATTGATAAACTCAGATAAGAGGCTACCAAATAGTCTCCGATATCTGATTTGAAAATTGCTTTTACAACAATCAAAATCAGAATTGCAATGCCGAAGACCCAATTCAATATATTAATCTGGCTGATATGCTCTGCTTTTTTATATGCTCTGCTTTTGAGTAAAATCAAAATCCAATAGATCAGGACCAAGATGATAGTCAGCTCATTTACATACTGCCGAATGCCAAGAGGATCGAAATTAAATTTCATTGGGTAAGCCAATCCGTCTACTGACATTTGAAATGCACTGTAGAAGTCATATAGTTTGACCTCATTGGGTTGCCCCCAGTACATCATGCTGTAGCCGAAATAGAAGGCGGCAGGCATAAAATGCCACAGCAGTTTTTTTGAGAATTTCTCATTGGTGAGCGATGCTCTAACATACAGGTAAAAGAGAGGTGCAAAAAGGAAATTCAGTGGTTCTGAGAAATTATTTAGCCAGATGACATCCAGCATATAGTTTGAATAACACAGGAAAACATCGACTAGTAGTAATGAAAAAGTGAGCAGGATTGCCCCCAGGTACTTCTTGCTAGCTGGGCTGTTACCCACTAGGAAAATTACACCCAAAACCAATCCTTGTATTACGCCCATAAGGATGATGATGGCAAATAGGTTAATGCGATATTCAGAACTCATGAGTTATTCGTATCTAAGTGCTTTGCTTGGGTTGACCAATAATTTACGAATAACCGTAAAAGAGACGCTCAGCAGCGTGATCAAGATGGTGATGGCGCTCGTGAAAATCCAGAGACTCCAGGAAATTGAGGTTGCATATGCAAACCCATTCAACCATAGCCGCATGGCCCATGCACCTATGGGTAGTCCGGCAATTAGCGCGAAAAGTGTTACCCAGAAAAATGGTCTGTTTTCAAGCCAAAGTAGCTGGGTGAGATTTGCACCCATAATTTTTCGGATCCCAATTTCACGGGTTCTTTGCGAAATGATTAGGTAGACTAAGCCAATGAGTCCAATTGCTGCCAGTAAAAGCGCGATCAATGTGAACACATAAAATACATCAAAGATGTTGCGTTCTTTATCATATAAGTTTTTGCTGTAGTCAAGAAGGAAAAAATGGTCAAAGGCGAACGTTTGGTCAAATTGGCCGTGCACCTCCTGGATTTCTTGAATTGTACCAGAAATATCACTCGCGTCTAGTTTTGCCATGATGTAATTGTTTGAGTAGGCTCCAATACTCACAATCATAGGCTTAATGGGCTCATGCAATGATTTGAAATGAAAATCTTTCATCACTCCAATTACTTGTCCCTTGATCATTCCGTTTTCTGAATCCCAAAGGACTTGCTCACGTCCAATATCAAAAGGTTGAAGTTGGTTATAGGCAGTTTCGTTGATGATGAACCTGTTGGCTGTTGAGTCACTTGATAAATTAGCATCAAAAGAGCGACCAAGGATGATATCAATGTATAGTACGTCAAGCACATCATAATCTATTGACCACTCACTACAGGCAACACCTCTGTCATTGCCGTCAACGAAAATTGTATTTTGGTTGAACTGTCCACCCGGGAAATTGCTGGTTGCAGCCACTGCTTTGACCCCTGAGATGGCCTTGAGTTCATTCTTAATTTGCTCGAGACTTCTTTCCTCGCGCTCATCGTGGACCTCCATTACCAAAACACTTTCATTGTTGAATCCAAGCGACTTGGTTTCCATGAAATCGATTTGGTTGATCACAACCAAGCTTCCGAATATCATGATCACTGAAATAATAAATTGAACACCAATAAGCGTGAATCGGAGGGAAGAGCCAGACTTGATGTTGGTGATTTTTCCCTTTAATACTTCAACTGGCTTTATTCTATTCACAAATATCGCTGGGTAGAGCCCTGCCAATATGCCGATCAGCATACTCAGGACTAAAACACTTATTATAATTGGTGCTTGTAGCAATACTGTTTGGTCCAGTTCCTGTCCCGCAAGATTTTTGAACTGGTCAAACGCCAACCAGCTCAATGCCCAGGCCACTGTCCCACATATAATGCTCGTTAGCACTGATTCGATAATGAACTGCATTGAGATTTGCCCGTTTGCAGCTCCCAAAGTTCTTCTAATTCCCACTTCTTTAGTGCGCTCAATAGTTCTAGCTGTAGACAGGTTGATGTAGTTGATAGAAGCAATCAATATGAGAAATAGAATTGCTCCGGAGAGCAGATATATGTTGATTTCACTGCTATTTGAGGTCAGCTCCCACCTCAGGTGAGATTTGAGATGAATATCCAGTAAAGGTTGCAGGATGAGTTGTGAGTCACCATCATAAAATTGTTGGAGTGCCGCTTCATTTAAAAACCCTGTTTTTGTTAGCCAAGGAACGATTTGCACTTCAATGTCTTTGGCATTTACATCTTGTTTGAGCTTGATATAATTAAAATGACCCGGGTCGTACCAGCTGAACCATCCGCTGGTGGGATTATGTGATTTAATGGTCACATAAGAGATGATGAAGTTGGGTCTAAAGTGACTATTGATTGGTGGATCCTTCATCACCCCTGTCACGCGTAGGTGATTGCTACTTGCAGGGAGATGGATTAATTCCCCCATGGGATCGGATTCCTTGAATAATTTTTTTGCAAGGGACGAGGTGATGACTATTCCGTTAACGACCTTAAGAGCTGATTCTGGATTACCAGCAATTAGTTCAAAATCAAAAACGTTGAAAAACGTTGAATCTGCATAAAACCCGTTGGGCTCACGGAGCATCACATCGGTCTTTGGGTTGTCGAGGTAGATGAGCTGTTGTGACAATCCTGGGCCATAAATAGGACTCAGGCTTACGGCGGCTTCTACCTGATGGAAATCCTCGACCATGGCTTGCGCCATGGGGTGTGGAGTTCTGGTCTGCGGATTGTCATTGATATAGGCGATTCGATGTATACGGTCTGCGTTTTGATGAAAAGTGTCATAAGAAAGCTCATGATGTAAGTAGAGCCCTATGAGTACGGCGCTACTGAGGCCAATTACTAATCCGAATAAATTGATTGCTGCAAAGGCTCCATTCTTTTGAAGGTTCCGCAGATAAACTTTAAGATAACTTCCGATCATGATAATAGTATTTTTGACTTGATCGAAAGTAGCCTCCTGCAAGGTGACTGTGGTTGTGTTGACATCATGTGGTCGTTCGAGTTGATCAACTCGAACACTGCTCTCCCTAAATTCTGAGGGGGTCTGACCTGTTATTTTCTTAAACGAGGTATTGAACGAACTTTTGGATAGATAGCCAACCCGCTCACCAATTTCTTCTATTTTGAGATGCGTTAAGCTGTGAGATTTGAGCAATTTCTTTGCTTCTGAAATTCGTTTTCGAATGACCATCTCATTAAAGCTTAGCCCCATTTGCTCGTTGAGAACTTGTGACACCTGGTGAGCAGAAGCTTTGACTTCTTGGCTAATATGTTTCAATGAAAAGGACGGATCTAAATACGGTTTCTCCTTTTCGAGGTAATGATTGATCTGGTGCAAGATTTGATATTTGGCGGCACTTGCTAGTTTAGATTGTTCATATTTTTTTTCCTGAAGGAACGGTTCAAATCCTGTTGTAGATGAGTAGTGCCATAAACCATTAAAAACCACTATGAAAATCAAATACCATGGCACGGACAAGAATGATGGATGAAGGAAAATCAGAAAGCTGCTGATAATAAGTAAAGCAGACATGGTTATTTGCCATTTCATCCAGGCAATATTCCCTTTAATGGGATCAAACCATGAGAGGGATGTCTGTTTAAGTAATTTGTAAGCCAGGGAATATGTGCTCGTAATTTCAAATAAGACCAGCATGCCGATCACGAAAGTGGCAACTGCCGGAATTAAATTTACGATAATGATCATTATTATCCATAGGGCAATGCTCACAGTGATCGGTGGAAGGGTAATTGGTTTTCGGAACCACCAAAGCAATTGAAGGCGCATAAAGATTGGTAACAGTGCTAGCGGGTATATCGCCAGGGTTGGATGTTTATGGATCAGATAGCCAGCTATGGCAATCATGCTCCAGAATCCTCCATCAGCGATCATAGTGTTGCGACTTCTTTTGAACGCCGAAACCGCAATGAAAAATGCAATACCAATACATCCTACGATTACCATATTGGTTAAATTTATGTGATATGAATGATATAATGTATGCTTCTAGAGTTTCCTATGGAAATTTTGATTTGATAGATTATTGTGATGTCTGACCAGCAAGATTTACTAGACCGGTTTTCCTATAATCAGGGTCGACGAGATCAGGGCCCCAATCGACAACTAGCTCAGGAAATTGCTACCGGGTTGGATTATGATTTACTTGGGCATGTGATTGAATTGCTCTCCATCAATCTCAAAAAGCAGGTTGAAAATGACGTATTATTATGCCTGGCTACCCTGAGTGAACAAGCTCCTGAAATGCTGAAGACACATGCCCAGCAGTTTATTCCTTTTCTGCATTCGAAAAACAACCGAAGTGTTTGGGGAACTATGATTGTTTTAAGCAATATAGCTCCGTTATGTAAAAAAGAGATATATGACGCTCTTCCTACAATTCTTAAATGCATGGATGAAGGCACTGTGGTGACCAGAGATCATGGGTTTGAAATATTGCTACACCTTTATCAGGATTCGTTATTTGTTGATGAAATGTATGCATTGATCAGAGAGCAAATTTGGGTTGCGCCAGATAACCAGTTGGGTCAATACACCGAAAAGTTTTTGGTACATGCATCGCCACAACATCTGGAAGAACTACTTCCCGTTCTGAACGATCGACAGCAACAACTTGAAAAAGTATCTCACATAAAACGTTTATCCAAATTAACGCTCAGGATACAGAGACAGTTAACATAGAAATTTGATGATTAATAAGTTTGAGTGAATCTAACGAAAACGCAATTATTGAATAAATCTCAGATGTATTTGAGCTTATCAAATTTTCCGATTCGGTTCATTCGTTCTTTCACACGTTTATCTGGAAATATTCCAACTCAGTCTTTCATATTTTATACAATCGTTTTCATTGTGCAGTTTTGAAGTACACTATTTTAAACCAACCAAAAAAATGAATACAGGAACTTTCTCAGACTTTGATGACCTCTCTTTGGAAGAAAGAATCATCTTTCAGGAATGCTGTCAAAACATTCTTAGTAATATCGAGAGAAACCTAGACACCAAACCAGACAATACGAGTCAGGTCAGCAGATTGTTGAGTATGAGGTGGTATGTTTCAAATGAGCTGAGGCCTAATTTAAACTAATTACCAAATTTTACTGAGGAAGAAATTCAACGCGATCCCCTTGTCGGATTAGGCCCGATTTGATGATTTTCGCTGTAATACCTCCATGTCCTCTCATAGCGTTGTAAGCGCCCGGACCAAAATTCTCTTCCATTCTTGAGCAAGGATCACACATTCCGGTCCCTTCCAGAACTGCTTCACCAATTTGAAATTGGCTTTTTCTGATTGAAAAAAGATTTATACCCGAAACAACAATATTCCTTCTCGTTTTTCCTGGGTCAATGCTGTCCAACCCAAGAATTTTTCCAATCACCTCCAGATGTTCAAACTGAATAAGTGTCACCTGCCTCTTTTTACTGAGCCTGTTACTTGCATGATCTCCCTCCAGACCCTTCGCTGAATCTGCCAACACTTGATCCACTTGAATAGGAAAGGCTCTTTTTTTGGCCCTTAAATGGATAGATTTCACAAACCCCTTTTGCGGGATGCTATTCAATAATTCCTTGATTAATACTTCTTCCATATCAAACGAAGCTATCAATTCCCGATATTATTGTGGCAATTGCCATTTTAAAAGTTGTTAAATCTTTTAAACATCGCTCATTAGATCGCATTATTATCAGTTGAATTACTAATTTCGCCAGACTGCACATTTTCACCTTTTTAAAATGGGATATCAGAAAATAAATATAATTACAGGTTGGGTTGCCTTTTTAATTGCCATGATCACTTATACCTTGACTGTTGAGCCAACAGCGAGTTTTTGGGATTGCGGGGAGTTTATTGCCACGGCATACAAATTAGAAGTTCCGCACCCACCCGGAGCACCATTCTTTTTGTTAATGGGGCGATTATTCAGTCTTTTCGCTGGAGATAACGTGGAGCAGGTGGCGTATTGGGTCAATATGCTCAGCGTAGTTTCTGGAGGATTTACCATACTGTTTTTGTTTTGGTCGATTACTCACCTGGCACGTAAGATTGTCAAAGCCGAAGGTGAAGAATCAATGGGGCAGACGATTGCCATCATGGGTGCTGGTATGGTCGGCGCAATGGCTTGTACTTTTTCAGATTCCGTTTGGTTTTCAGCTGTCGAAGCAGAAGTATACTCCATGTCTTCTTTTTTTACAGCATTTGTCTTTTGGGCCATCCTGAAATGGGAAACCATAAAGATCGAATCAGATAGAAACAAGTGGTTGATCCTAATAGCGTATATGATGGGACTTTCTATCGGAGTTCACTTGCTCAACCTGGTTACCATTCCGGCATTAGGTTTAATTGTGTATTTCAACTACGCCAAAGAAATAACGAAAAAGGGGATCATCGCTGCACTCATTCTTTCCGGAGCTGCGATCATCTTCATACTTATTGGAGTCATTCCTGGGATCGCCTCATTGGTAGGATCAATGGAGATTATTTTCGTTAATAGTTTCGGTCTCCCATTCGGTTCTGGTGCAGTCTTTTTCATAGTAGCTTTTGTTGGCCTATTGGTATATGCCATTATGTACTCTATCAAAAAGCAAAAGGTCATACTCAATACCGTTCTTTTGGCTTTTACTGTAATCATGATCGGTTATACTTCATATGCTATCGTGCTCATCAGGTCTAATTACAATACGCCGATTGATGAAAACAACCCTGAAGATATTATGACTTATGTGAGCTACCTGAAACGCGAGCAGTATGGTAGTCGACCATTGTTTCATGGGCAATATTTTACGGCGGACATCATAGCTCAGGAACAAGGTGATCCTGTTTATATGAAGGGAGAAGATAAGTACGAAATCAAAGACTACAAAGTAGAATATACTTACGATCCTAAGCACACCACAATCTTGCCTAGAATGTACAGTAAGTCGTCGAACGGCGCACATGAACGGCGATATCGGGAAGTGACAGGAGTGAGAAACGGAGAGCGGCCATCCTTTGCAGATAATATTTCCTATATGTTCAAGCATCAGCTTGGGTTTATGTATTTCCGCTATTTCATGTGGAATTTCTCAGGGCGTGCATCAGATATTCAAAATGCAGACTGGGTTGGATTAGCCGGTTCCTTTGAAAAACTGCCTGATGAAATAGCCAATAATGCAGGAAGGAATATTTATTTCGGTCTGCCATTATTGTTAGGATTGATCGGGATGTTCTTTCACTTCAGGAAAAACCAAAGCTATTTTTGGGTCACGCTGTTATTGTTTTTCCTTACAGGAGCAGCGCTGGTGCTCTACCTTAATTCACCACCTATTGAGCCAAGGGAGAGAGACTATATCTATGCAGGGTCTTATTATGTATTTGCCATCTGGATAGGGCTCAGTGTGTTGGCACTTTATGATTGGCTAGGCTCTGTGGTCAGCAATAAAAAGGCGGTTGCAGTATTTTCTACTGTACTTTGTCTGGGTGTTCCAGTGCTAATGGCATCAGAAAACTGGGACGATCATGATAGATCGGATCGATATTTTTCGGTAGATGCAGCCAAGAATTATCTGGACTCTTGTGCTCCTAATGCAATACTTTTCACAGGAGGAGACAATGATACATTCCCTCTTTGGTTTGTTCAGGAAGTGCTTGGCCATCGGACAGATGTGAGGGTTATCGTACTAAGTTATTTCAATACTGACTGGTACATCGAACAAATGATGAGAGATGCGTATGAATCAAAAGCGCTACCATTTAGCCTGACACTTGATCATTACATTCAGGGTGGGCCGAACGATTATTTGCCATATCGTGAAAATCCAAACCTGAAAATTAATGGACCGATATCGGCTAAACAGTATTTGAACCTCATCAAACAGGAACATCCAATCCTGCAAGTGGGTACCACAACGGGCTCAGTTTACAATTCAATTCCTGCAAAAGAGTTCTTTGTAAATGTTGATCAACAGGCTGCCGGTGAATTAGAATTCCTAAGTCAAGGTGCGTCACCTTTAGCCAGGTACAAAACGGATAAACTGGTTTTCAAAATGAAGGGCAGTGGATTGGAGAAGAAGGATTTAGCAATTCTTGATTTGATTGTTAATTCTAATTTCAAACGTCCAATTTATTTCAATAATACTTCCATGAATAGCGTCAATTTTGATGTGAGATCTCATGTTGTGCAGGAAGGATTGACATATCGATTAACCCCTATTCGTAACCCTGGAGGAGGCATCATGGTCAATGCTGACATTGCTTACGAAAACCTGATCAATAGATTCAACTATCGTCAACTGGATAATCCTGACGTGTACTACAACGAGGATTTTAGAAATTTCTGTTTGAATCATCGATCTACTTTTAATTCGTTGGCTCGCCAGTTGTTAAATGATGGCGATAAGGAAAGAGCACGAGAAGTGTTGATGAAAAACCTTGAACTAATTCCAGATATAGCAGTGCCATATGATGTGTTCTCTGTTCAGCAAATCGGGCTATTATTGGCAGCTGATGAGAAAGAGAAGGCACTGGAAATGGCTGAGATTATTGGACAAAGATCCAAGGAGTGGCTTGAATATGCAACAACGAGTCTTGCTTTTTCGCCGGGAGATCAGGAGTTTCAGCAGCGTATGATTTCGCTACAGGAATTGGCGCGAGTATTCAGGGCCTCCAATGAGCGTGAACTTGCTGCAGAATATGAGGCAATGTTCAATCAATACAGAAACTAGTAATTGAATTTAGAATAGAAAGTGTTCAGAGATGAGCGCTTTTTTTATGTCTGCATATTCCTAAGCGTGTCAGGAAATCTTGAGCACAAGGGATTCGATAGTTTGGAGTATAAGAATAGATTGAAGGGATGACTAATCAGATGCAGGGAAACAATTCATGAAAAGTGCATTGCCTTCATGTCAGTTGCATTTATTATAACCAGAAACGAAGAGAAAAGGGGGGGGGTTAATTCTTCAAGAAGCGATAAGCCTTCTTAAACCGGGTAAGGTCATCTTTAACAACCACAAAGTAATACCCAGAAGCTAAGTCTTTAAGATCAAACTTGTATTTGTTGTTTCCAAGGTGTTCCGGTTCGACCAGCATTTTATTGCCAATCATATTTCGCACTTCGAAAGTCGGCTTCATAAATTGACCATTCTTAATCTCAACTACAATATCACTGATTGTGGGATTGGGATACACTTCCACTTTAAGTGCGGGTTCAGTCTGACCGAATCCATCTATGGACTGGTTGTCCTGAGCCAGGGTCGAAAAGGCTAGAAATAAGCCAAACGCACATATGTAAAGTTTATTGCGAAGCATGTATAAATTCAAAGTACGGAAAAAAATAGCCAATGTTCTAATGTGAAGACAAAATTTTTGCACATCTATTACGTTACGACAAGAACTTTTACCAATATCATGCCAGACTGAGCTGTCTTTCCATTTTATTAATAATCCAATAAATAATTGAATTATCGCTGTTTTTGCGTGGTTTTGATGGCTTCATGAAGGTAATCGATGAGGTCATGAGCAACCAAAGAAATTTCCCCAAATTTTTTTATCCCCAGATCACCGGCTAGGCCATGGAGGTAAACACCTAGTTTCAGGGCATCAACTGCATCTAAACCCTGAGCTAACATGCCTGCAACAATACCAAGTAGTACATCACCGCTTCCAGCGGTGGCCATTCCTGGATTACCAGAAGGATTGAAGTAGATAGTTCCAGAGCTGTCACAAACAGCTGAGTTGGCTCCCTTCAGTACCAGATTTAATTTGTATTTCTTACAGAAGGCTTTGAGCAATTCCAACTTATGGAAGTCATCAGTCCATTCACCAACTAACCTTTGGAATTCTCCAGGGTGGGGGGTGAGGATGGTTTCTGGAGGAAGAAGATCAATCAATTCTGGCTGCTTTGCCAATATGTTTATTCCATCGGCATCAATTGCTAGTTTGACGCTAGGGTCCAACTGGCTAAGCAATTCAGAGAAGGCATCAATTGTATTCAGATCAGTGCCCAGTCCTGGTCCTATGCCGATAGCATTGACATTTTCAAATGGAATCATTTTTTCAATAAAGTCTTCCGACGAATCTTCTTCAACCATTGCTTCAATAACTGATTGTTGCAAAATGTCAGTTCCGCATTTTGGACTGCATATGTAAAGCAAGCCAGTCCCAGCTCTTAGCGCAGCTTTTGCTGTCAGAACAGCTGCTCCTATTTTTCCTTTACTGCCTGCGATGAGCTGAAGTCGACCAGCGGATCCTTTATGGTCATACTTGTTGCGTTGTGGAATGAGTGATACTAGGTCCTGTTCCTCAGTTATATAGTATTCGCGCTGAGATGACCTAATAAAGTCTTCATCGAGTTGAATATCAACAATATGTACTTCTCCAGTATATCGACATAGATCAGGCATCAGATGTGAAAGTTTTGGGACCTGAAAGGTGATGGTGTGTGTTGGAGTAAGGATTGCATCATCTAAGCCTGGAGGTTTATTAGTATACAAACCTGAGGCAATGTCAATGGCAACTTTCGGATTAGGAAGTCGATTGATTAGTTCAATAACCTGAGCAAATAACCCTTCAATTTTCCTGCTCAGGCCAGAGCCAAATAAGCCATCAATCAATATGGTTTCTTTGTTAGATAGTGGGAAATCTTCAATTCGTGTTAGCCAGTTAACCCCCATTTCCAGTCGATTGAGGTTAATGTTAAAATCCGGACTAGCTTTTTTAATATTTCCAATCGCAATCACTTCTACCTCATAGTGAAGTTCAGAAAGTAAACGTGCAATTGCGAGTCCATCCCCTCCGTTGTTTCCAGGTGCGACTATAATTATTACAGATCGCTTCCCGGGATATAGATCTTGAAACTTGGAGACAAACCGGATACTTGCCCGCTCCATCAAATCCGTAGAACTTATTGGTTCATGCTCAATGGTGTATTGATCAGTCGCTCGTATTTGAGATGAATCTAATATTGGAATCACGCGATGCGGGTTTAGGGTTATTACCTATCAACTTCTCCCATTACCAAATCGAGTGAGCCGATGATGGCAATGAGGTCTGAAATCATTATGCCACGGCTAAGTTCAGGAAGTAATGATAAATGTACAAACGAAGGTGATCGTACTTTACATCTCAGCGGGATATCCGATCTGCCATCGGTTTTGAAGAAAAAACCAATTTCACCCTTTGGCGTTTCTGCACGAAAGTACAATTCCTGTTCTTTGGGTCTGATTTTTTTTGGAACTGCTGCCCTGGGGTCAAAATCTCGGGTTCTTTTTTGATCGTTTGTCAATTGAGCTAAACATTGATCAATGATTTTCAACGATTCTCTGCATTCCTGCATTCTCACCCATGTTCGATCCCAACAATCCCCGACTTGCCCCATTTGACCTGTGCCAATTGGTATGTCAAAGTCAAGCTCCGGGTAGACAGAATAGCCATCTACTTTACGTAAATCATATTTCAAACCGCTACCTCGAAGCATTGGGCCGGTTGCCCCAGAATTGATTGCCAGATTGAGTGGAAGTGTTCCAATGTTTGCGGTTCGGTCAATAAATATCTTGTTGTTAATCAATAGATTTTCCAATTGATCTAGTTTAGGCTTAAGGTATGCGCTAAACTGTGTGCATCGTTCTTCGAAACCTACGGGTAAGTCATAAAACAATCCGCCGATCCAGATGTAGTTGTACAGCATTCTGGCTCCACAAACCCATTCTAAAAGCCGAAGAATATGTTCTCTGTCTCTCATCACCCAAAGGAAGGGTGTAAAGGCCCCAATGTCCATGCCATAGGTCCCAATGGCAACAAAGTGAGAGGCTATGCGGTTAAGTTCTGTCACTAATACACGAATGTATTCAACGCGTTTGGGGATATCCTCGCTGATACCAAGCATTTTCTCTACGGCCATGGCATAGGCATGCTCAGCATTCATAGCCGCGACATAATCCATTCTATCTACATATGGGATGATTTGATTGAATGGTAACG
Source organism: Cyclobacteriaceae bacterium (assembly GCA_049115695.1). Classification (GTDB taxonomy): domain Bacteria; phylum Bacteroidota; class Bacteroidia; order Cytophagales; family Cyclobacteriaceae; genus JAGDZR01. The sequence goes on from JAGDZR010000017.1 coordinate 207,673, forward strand.
ATTCTGCATGCTTTTCGAAGCACCTATGGAGGTAGCCCACGTGAGGAACAGCATCCATGACCATTTCTCCATCCGTGATGGTTTCAATCCTCAAAACGCCATGCGTTGAGGGATGATGCGGACCAAGGTTGATAATCATCTCACCGCTTTTCAAATCTTTCTCCTGATATTTCAGGGGCTCTGAATTAGTAAGAAAACCTTCTTCGAATTTGTATTTAGTGGTTGACTTTGTCATTTTGAAGGCTGATCATCTCGGTCATACTCGATGCTCACACCATGGTATTCATCGGCTTGTTCATAGTCCTTTCGTAGTGGAAACCCATCCCAATCCGCAGGTAATAACAACCTTCTTAAATCAGGATGATGATTGAATATAATCCCGAGCATATCATATGTTTCTCGCTCCATCCAGTTAGCTGATTTCCATATAGCGTTCACTGAATCAACCTGTGGCGCTGTTCTGGTCAACTGAACCTCGAGTGTAAGGGAACGTTCAAAAGGTATAGAATGCAGTTGATAAATCACTCGCATAGTATTTGTGTCCACCCCATCGTCAATACCGGAGATACAGGAGAGCATGTCAAAGTAACATTGATTATTGTCTCTTAACCACTTACAGGTAGACAGTAGGTCATCTTTATCGATGGTCATGGTGAGATTGTTGTTTCCCTCTTGAAGCGCCACATCGGGAAACTGACGCGCAAGAATATCTTTTAGTTCCATTACGCCTTCTGTTTTCTTTTATCAAGAATTTTTTGAAGTGCTTTTGGTCTCATTCTGGACTCACCTTTCATTTTTTCCTGAAGTTTCATGAAACCGCCAATCAGCGCTTCTGGTCTGGGAGGGCACCCGGGTACATAAACGTCCACTGGTATTATTTGATCCACACCTTTTACCACATGATAGCCATGTTCCCAATAGGGACCACCACAATTGGCACATGACCCCATCGAAATGACATAGCGAGGTTCCGCCATTTGCTCGTACAGTCTTTTGATTCGATCGGCCATTTTGAAAGTCACTGTACCGGAAATGATCATTACATCTGATATGCGTGGAGAGGGTCGAGGGATAATGCCAAATCGCTCAGTGTCATAGCCAGGAGTCATAGTTCCCATCATCTCAATGGCACAACAGGCAATACCAAATGTCATGGGCCAAATACTTGAAAGTCTTGCCCAATTTATTAAATCATCCACTTTGGTTACGATGATACCTCCCTGGCCAAATTCCTGATCTAAAAATCCCTTCATGTCTTTGCTAGGAGTATTTTTGGTTGATTTGCTTGTAAACGTCTTCAGGAACTATGGACTCAACATCCTCTACTGCTGGATTTGGCTTGACCCAATCCAACATGCCATTTCGCCAAACATATGCTAGACCGACTATCAGTATTCCGATGAAAATGAAAGTTTCTATAAGCGCAAATTTTCCCCAGAGCCCGTCTGTTGATTCAATCAATTCTTTTTGTCCAAATACAGTTGCCCAGGGGAAAAGGAAGACCATTTCTACTTCGAAGAGCAAGAAAATCAGTGCGACAATATAAAACCTGATGTTAAAAAGACCCCAGGCGTTCTTGACAGGCTCTTCTCCAGATTCATAAGTTGTTAGTTTTTCCTCATTCGGGCGATTTGGTCTTAACAATTTACCAACTGCAAGCGTAACCAAAATGAATAAACCGCCTCCTACAATAAAGAGAAGAACAATGCCAAAGCCGGATAATTCCATAAATGTGAAATTAGTTAATATGTCCGTAAACAAGTCTATAACAATTAATGATCTGCTTAGTTTCTATAGGTAAGCAATAATCCTTAAGATTGCTTTATGGCGATCCCCGATCATGTGCTTAGAATTGGAAGAGGTCGATATATACCTCTATTCATTACGTTTGGTGTAGCAATAATCCTGACTTTGATAATTGCCGGAATATCTCAGGTGGCATCAGAACCTGTGTTTATTGCCGTATTAATATTGTTTTCTCCTATTTTACCAGCCATGTTGACAGGTCGTAGCATAGTAGAGGTGGATATGCAAAAACGAACAATTCAGGAATTTGCCTGGGTGATGGGAAAACGATTTGGTGAAAAGGTAGCTTATGATGCGCTTGAATCAGTTTTTTTGAATGAGGTAGGTCAGGCACAGGACATGCATTCCCGAGCTGGTGTTGTACATACAACCCGATTTGTGGAATACGTGAGCTTTTTGAAAACTGCTGATGGGAAAAAGATTGAATTACTGCGAGGAAGAGATTTTCAGGACATATGTGAAAAGAGTCAGATGGCTGCTTCAAAACTGAAAGTTGAATTTCATAATCGCATAAGTGGCAAGAGTGATAATTAGAGAATCCAACCAAATGAATAGATAATACGTCAAATTGATAGTTGTTGAACTTTAAATACCAAATGAAACTACCTACATATACTATAAAGGAGCTGTCAGAGCTTGTAGATCAGACGGACACCATGTCTTTCCTCAATCGGATATATGAAATAGTAGATGCTGAAATGGAGCGCTATTCAGCACTGGAGCGCAGAACTATTCGCCTCATGGTTTCATGCAAACAAATGGCATTAACTATAAACAGAGCCATCAGAAAGTGGTATTGACTACTCAGGAGTTTTCTGATCCGGATATTCTTCTTTAAATCCTTTCCAGAACTCGTCTATTGTTACCTTCATGTCCTTGTGTAGATAAAGGAGTCCTGCCAGGTTAGGTAAAGTCATCAAGGCAATTGTAATACCTGATAATGTCCAGATAATCGTGGTATCAGTAAATGCGGCTAGGAAAAAAGCGATGACATAGACAACCCTAAAATAGATAACCGAGTTTGTGCCAAAAAGGTATGTCATAGCACGATCACCATAGTATGACCAGGAGATCGCTGTGCTGAATGCAAATAACAATAAACCTATGCTCACAATGTACTGACCATACTCGCCAAAAAAGCTTCTCGTAAAAGCCACAGTTGTCAAAGGAGCACTATGCACCAATGATTTGCCTTTGATCACTAATTCTGTATTTTCCGGCTTGCCATCAATGACCTTCATTACCCCGCTAAACGGTTTGTCATCCCAGTAGACCATTACTTCCTCCGCTACTGATCTGGCATGCAGAAAGGTTACTTTGTTTTCAGGAGTGCCCTCAATTATTGCAATATTACCTGTCAAAAGAGGCAGTGATTCACCGCTTAGATGCTGATAAAGTTCGTTTTTCCCTACATCAGTAGCATCTGTGTAAACTCCATCTAGAATTTCAAGGTCAGTTTGCTGAAAATCATTTTGAAGTTTTTCATTCCAAACCCCTGAAGAAAGCAGTACTAGCCCTGTAATCGTACAAATAACGATGGTGTCAATGAAAGGCTCAAGAATTGCCACCATTCCTTCTGACACAGGTTCATGTGCTTTGGCCGATGCATGGGCAATAGGCGCACTACCCTGACCTGCTTCATTTGAAAACAATCCTCGGCCAACACCTTTATTAAAAGCAAAGGCAAAAGACGCACCTAAAAATCCTCCAGAAGCAGCTGAGCCAGAAAATAAGTCTGAAAATATCGAGATGAACGATGGTATAACATTCTCAATGTTGTAGAAAATAACGGCAAAGGCACCTATGAAGTAAACAATTGCCATAGCTGGGACTAATTTCTCCGTCACGGCTGCAATTCGCTTAATACCACCAATGATCACAATTGCGAGTAATACTGCTAGTACACCGCCAGATAGTATTTTGTTAATGCCGAACGTTGCAAATAAGGAATTTGCAATACTATTCACCTGCGGGAGGCTACCTGTACCAAAAGCTGAAAGAACGGTGGCAATTGCAAAAATAGCTGCTAGCCATGGCATCTTCATTTTATGCTTCATGAAGTACATCGGCCCACCGGCCATACTGCCGTCAGTAGTCTTTTCACGATACTTATGAGAAAGTGTAACCTCTACGAACTTTGTACACATACCTACGGCAGCTGTCATCAGCATCCAGAAAAGAGCAGCAGGCCCGCCAATGTGTACGGCCAATGCTACCCCTGCAATGTTTCCTGTACCTACTGTACCTGAAAGTGCAGTAGCAAGGGCCTGGAAATGTGAAGTATCACCTTCATCAGTCGGTTTGTCAAATTTGCCCCTTACAACCTTGATGGCAAAACCGAAGTATCTGATCTGTGGAAATCCCAGGTAAATGGTGAAAAACAGTCCGGTCCCTAATAGGACAAAAGGGAACCAGGCCGCACTACCAATATAGCTGTCAATTAATAAAAGGAAATCGTTAAGTTCTTGCATTACCACAGGTTTAGATCGCGCAAAAATAGAAATTTACCTGATAATGTGAATGCCTCCTTTTATAGCGGGTAATTCCTTGTTCGAACGGAGGATTTAATAGCTAATGTTGATTTTCTGGCCTATTGACCAATCGGCTTTAGCTTTCAATTGAACGATGTTCTGCTCAATTGCTATTGTAGCTAACCCATCCTTGATCTGCCTTATCACACCACTTTGTTTGTACACCGGTTCGATTTTTTTTATGCTGCTGACCTTACCATTTGCTATGCTTATTAGCTGACCTTCTAGTTCTGGAATAAATTCGAGTTGATGACTCACCATTAGAAATGTGGTTTTCAATTCTTGCTGTATTGACAGGATATGTCGCTGTATGCGTTGGCTCAGAACACTGTCAACAGCCGAAAATGCTTCATCCAATAGCATTAGCTTTGGTTCCTGTACCAGTGACCTTGCTAATGAGGTGCTCTGTTTTTGTCCACCAGATAATTGATGTGGATATTTATCATGATGATCTGTTAAATTCATCAGCTGGAGCAGCTCCTCTATGATGTTTTCAGACTGATTGGATCGTAATGCGTACTTAAGGTTTTGTCTGACGGTCATATTGGGAAATAAAGCATAGTCCTGAGGGACATAACCAACATTCCTCAACTGTGCGCTCTTGTTGATATTGTTGCTAAACCAGATGTCTTTTTCAACGATAATTGATCCTTTATCGGGTATTAGCAAGCCACATAACATTCTTAATAACGTGGTTTTACCGCTTCCTGATGGGCCATTGACAACAGATAGACTACCACTCGGTAACTCAAATTGAAAATGGGATTCAAATTTTGAGTTTTGATATGCCTTATGAATATCAACTGTTATCACGCTCCAGTTCTTTTGAGAAATTGACCATTAATAAGATAGGTGGCTACCAGTGTGATGAAGGTTATTGAGATTAAAATAATGGATAAAGTATGTGCTTCGCCATAGTTTAACGCTTCGACATGGTCATAGATGGCAATAGAGGCAACCCTGGTTTGATCTGGGATATTACCACCGATCATTAGGACAATCCCAAATTCGCCGATTGTGTGTGCGAAGCTTAATATAATTCCGGAAAGTAGGGCAGGCTTAATGTTAGGAAGTGTAACGTTGATCAAAGTCTGCCAGCGAGATTTGCCTAGAATCAGACTTGCTTCTTTCAGTGAGGACCCCAGGGAGATGAGCCCTGAATGAATGGGTTGAACCATAAATGGAAGACTATAGATGACCGATCCAATAACCAGTCCAGTAAAACTAAAGGCAAGTTGTATTCCGAAAATTGAAGCAACCGCCCTTCCAAGAATAGAGTTAGGTGAAAAAGCGATCAACAAGTAAAACCCTATCACGGTAGGTGGTAGTACTAGAGGGAGAGACACGATAGCCTCAAGAAACGGTTTGAATTTCTTATTGGCATGAGCAAGTCCGGATGCGATGGGGATACCGATGAGCAATAATACCAGGGTTGAGATTATTGCAAGTTGAAAAGTTAATATCAGCGGAGACCAATTCATTGAGGTGTTTTATAGCCGTAGTAGTTTAAAACTTCCTGCGCTTGTTTGCTTTGCAAAAATTGGTAAAATTCCACGATTTCTTGCATATAGGGTTGCTCTCTGTCAATGATGACACAACTTTGTTTAATTGGATCATATAAGTTTTTGTCGACTTCAACCCATGATAAACCATCAGCTTCAGGAATTCTAATGGTAGACTTAGCCGTAATTCCCAAAGGAACATTACCGCTGATTATATATTGATTTACCTGGTTGATACTTTCTCCAAACACATATTCTGGTCCATTGATTTGGGCATTTTTTAAGAATTGCAAGGAGGCTTTGCCATATGGTGCTAGCCTAGGATTCGCAATAGCTATGCGCTTCAGCTGAGCAATATTATCAATAGAGATATCATTTCTATTGGCGCCCATTAAGATAATGAAGCCCTCTGCGAATACGGAAGGAGGGCTGTAGCTCAACCCAGCATCTACAATAGCTTGTGGATATAATTCGTCGGCAGAGATGAGCAAATCGAAGGGAGCTCCTTGAATAATTTGTGTAGTTAGTTTCCCCGATGATGAAATGGTTATTTCAATTGGTAGTTGTCCATCATATGTGCTAACCAGACTGTCAATGGCAAGGTATGCATTCGCTGCGACAGCAAGGCGTATAGCATTGTTACTGGATTGATTACAGCCAATTACCAGCGCGCAGATGACAACAAAACTCAACTTATGCATGGCCGCAATAATAAAAGAAAAGCCCATGTTGATAATCAACATGGGCTTGATATTATTGTTCATTGAAAACTTATTCTTCCAAAGAATCAAAATCGAAAGTCTCCAGGAATTTAGTGGTAAAGTTTCCGGACTTAAATTTCTCATCATCCATCAATTTCAAATGAAACGGGATTGTAGTTTTGATGCCCTCAATGATATATTCATTAAGCGCGCGTTTCATCTTGATAATTGCTTCTTCTCGCGTCTGAGCAGTGACGATAAGCTTACCTATCATTGAATCATAAAATGGAGGAATTGTATAGCCTGCATAGACATGACTATCAATTCTGACACCATGACCACCAGGTGTGTGTAGATTGGTAATCTTTCCCGGACTTGGCCTGAAGTCTTTCGTTGGATCCTCAGCATTGATTCGGCATTCGATGCTATGCAACTGAGGATAATAATCTCTTCCCGAAACCGGAATACCAGAAGCTACTTTGATTTGTTCTTTAATCAGATCAAAATCAGTTACCTCCTCCGTTATTGGATGCTCCACTTGGATCCTGGTGTTCATTTCCATGAAATAAAAGTCTCCATGTTTGTCAACCAGAAACTCAACTGTCCCAGCACCTTCATATCCGATCGCTTCAGCGCCTTTTTTTGCGGCTTGACCCATGCGCTCTCTCAGTTCCTGAGTGACGATTGGACTCGGCGTTTCTTCAACTAATTTTTGGTGTCTTCGCTGAATTGAACAGTCTCTTTCTGAAAGGTGGCAAGCGCGACCCTTACTGTCTCCAACTACTTGAATTTCAATGTGACGTGGTTCTTCAATGAATTTTTCAAGGTATAACCCGTCATTTCCGAATGCTGCTCCAGCTTCCTGACGTGCATCATCCCACCCTTTTTTGAAACCACTTTCATTTTCAACAAGCCTCATGCCCTTTCCACCGCCACCAGCAGTCGCTTTAAGCATGACAGGATATCCTACTTTATCGGCCAGTTTCTTGCCTTGTTCTATGCTTTCGAGCAGACCTTCTGATCCAGGGATAGTAGGTACTCCAGCTTTTTTCATGGTGTCCTTGGCGGTGGCCTTGTCTCCCATGGCATTGATCATATCGGCAGATGCACCAATAAACTTGATGTTGTATTCCTCACAGACTTTAGAAAATTCAGCATTCTCAGCTAAAAATCCATATCCAGGATGTATTGCATCAGCATTTGTAATTTCTGCTGCGGAGATGATCCTAGGTATGTTGAGGTAAGAGTCTTTACTGGATGCAGCACCTATACAAACGGCCTCATCTGCAAACCTTACATGCAAACTGTCTTTGTCCGCAGTTGAATATACTGCGACAGTTTTAATGCCCATTTCTCTACAGGTACGAATTATTCGTAGGGCAATTTCCCCTCGATTCGCAATTAATATTTTATTAAACACGGCTTAGCTTTTATGCAGGTTCTACCAAGAACAAAGGCTGATCATACTCAACAGGACTAGCATTGTCAACCAGAATCTTCACAACTTTTCCGGAAACTTCTGATTCAATTTCGTTGAAAAGTTTCATGGCTTCTACAATACATACCGTGTCCCCAGGTTTGATCACATCACCTACCTTGACAAATGCAGGGGTCTCTGGATTAGACGCTTCATAAAACGTTCCAATCATTGGGGACTTAATTTCTACTGTGTTTGAACTTGGCGCTGGTACTTCGGCTGCTGGTGGTGCAGCGCTAGTTACAGGTGCTGGGGCCGGGGCTGGTGCAGCCACCTGTGCAGGAGCTGCTGCATGAACAACAGGAGCATCACTAGATCTTTTTACTTTGATCTTAAATGCTTCTGTTTCAATATCAACTTCTTCAAGTCCAGTGCTAGAGATGAAATCAATTAATTCTTGTAGTTCTTTAGCTTTCATTCTATTGATAAGGGTTTAGTTCAAAAGGAATAATTGATGGGGCGTAAAGGTAGTAATTATTTTACCCGCTCTACGTAGCTGCCCGTCTTGGTGTCAACCTTGATGACTTCATCCTGATTCACGAAAAGTGGAACCTGGATAGAGGCACCTGTTTCAAGTTCAGCAGGTTTTGTTGCATTGGTGGCAGTGTCCCCTTTTAGTCCAGGCTCTGTGTATACCACTTGCAGGGTCACATGCTGTGGTAGCTCTGCACCAAGAATTTGATCTTTTTCAGTGTGAATCAATACTTCACACATTTCACCGTCTTTCAGGAATTTGGGTGCATCAATAAACTTTTCCTCAACTGGAATTTGCTCATATGTCTCTGCATTCATGAAGTGATACCCCATGTCATCCTTGTAGAGGAATTGATATTTATGTCTTTCGACTCTGGCCGTTTGGATTTTATGTCCAGCAGAAAAGGTATTGTCAATCACCTTTCCGCTGGTCAGGCTTTTAAGCTTTGTGCGCACAAATGCCGGACCTTTCCCGGGCTTCACATGTTGAAATTCTACGACAGCAAACAGGTCATGATTAAACTCGATAACCAAACCATTTCGAATATCTGAAGTATTAGCCATTGAAATAATGATTAGATTAGATTTATTTCTATTTCGGGTCGTATGCCCACTTAAGATACGCAGCTCCCCAAGTGAACCCACCGCCAAAGGCAGCCAGTATCAAGTTGTCTCCTTTTTTAAGGCGAGATTCATAGTCCCAAAGACATAAAGGTAATGTACCAGCAGTAGTATTGCCGTATCTCTCAATGTTCATCATGACTTTTTCATCACTGATTTCCATCCGACGGGCTGTCGCATCAATAATTCTTTTGTTGGCCTGATGAGGGACCAGCCATGCTACATCATCGCCAGTCAGGTTGTTTCGCTCCATGACCTCTCCAGCGGAGTTGGCCATATTTTTGACAGCATATTTAAATACGGTTGAGCCTTCCTGAAAAGCATAGTGCTCTCTGTTTTGCACAGTTTCTATTGTCGCAGGTTTGCGACTTCCACCAGCTTTAATGTGAAGGAAATCTTCACCGATCCCATCCGATTCAAGAACTGAATCAATTACACCATATCCATCAGTATTAGGCTCGAGTAGTACAGCACCGGCACCATCTCCGAAAATAATACAGGTAGCACGATCTTTATAATCAATGATGGCAGACATTTTATCTGCACCAACCACGACTACTTTTTTATGAGATCCTGATTCGATAAACTTTGACCCAGTTGCCAATCCGTAGAGGAAGCCAGAGCAAGCCGCGCCAATATCAAATCCAAATGCATTGTTCGCACCAACCTTACGTGATATAATATTGGCGGTAGCTGGGAAAATGAGATCTGGTGTAACAGTGGCACAAATGAGCATGTCCACTTCACTTGGATCGGTTCCTGTCTTTTCTAGCAGCGTTTCAACAGCTTTGGCAGCCATCACACTAGTACCCTGATTGTCGCCTTTCAGAATCCTTCTTTCCTTGATGCCGGTTCTGCTGGTGATCCATTCGTCGTTGGTTTCTACCATCGTCTCAAGCTCCTGATTCGTAAGAATGTAATCAGGTACGTGACCATGAACACCAGTGACTGCAGCTGTAATTTTTCCCATATATATATATAACAAAATCAGCCTGGCTTGCCAGGCTGAGCTGATGTCTTAAATCCGGACGTAAATTAAGCCAAAACTTCTTTTTCCATCACAACTTTACCTTTATAATAAAGTTTGCCTTCATGCCAGAAAGCTCTGTGAGGAAGATGTGCTTCACCTGTGGTAGGGCAGATCACATAGTTCTTAGGAGAGGCCTTTACGTGGGTTCTCCTTTTGTCTCTTCTGGTTTTCGAGATCTTTCGTTTAGGATGAGCCATTTTCTATTTTTATTTTTTATTCTTTCAATTTTTTCAAAGCTGCCCATCTGGGGTCAATTTCCTCTGATACTTCAGTTTCCTCCTCTTCAGGAGTCCCATAATATAAGTCAGGTCTTTCCTGAGCTTCTATGTCAGGATGAATGCTTTTCATAGGCACTTCCAACGAGCAGAACTCGTAGATGTACCCTGCAACATTGAAAAATTGAGCATCAGATCTAATGACAATTACATCTTCACTGAGCTCCTTTTCTTCAGGACCAAACTTGATGATCAACTCATTTTCAACCTCAATTTGATGATCAAATTTTTTGAGTGAAATATCACACTCCATCTCAATCGTCAAATCAATGCGAAACGAAAGTTGCATCATCGTTTCAGATTTCACTACATCCAGAAAGGCTTTCCCTTTTCCTTTTTCAATCAGGCTATGCTCAAAGTGCTCAAAAAACTCATTGTTCAACTGGTATTCGAAAGTATTCGAACCATTTGCCAAACGAGAGATCATTATCTCAAATGATCTTAAAGTTTTGGAATCCATCAGCTCCTCCGATTAAAGAACCGCAAATTTAGAAATAATAATCAGATAAATACAAGGAATTTGTCCTTATTCCAATTTCTATGGACGGACGAGATCAACTGCCAGAAATAGTGCATTTCTGAATGATTCTGGATCAGCCAAATTTTTACCTGCCAGATTGAAAGCTGTACCATGTGCAGGTGATGTCCTTTTTCCAGGTAGACCTGCGGTGAAATTTACTCCTGCTCCCTGCGATATATGCTTAAATGGAATCAGTCCCTGATCATGGTACATGGCAAGAATGCCATCAAATTGCATGTATTGATTGCTTCCGAAAAATCCGTCTGCAGGGAAAGGACCAAAAATCAGATTGCCCTTTTCTCTGAATTGCTCCAGAACGGGCACAATCACCGTATTTTCATCATCTCCGAGCAGACCATTTTCGCCAGCATGAGGGTTGAGTCCCAGAATACCAATGCGAGGTTTTTTGATTTTGAAGTCTTTTTGCAGAGAATGAATCAACATCGAAAGTTTCGATTCGATTACTTCGGGCGTTAATGCTGTCTTAACATCAGCAAGTGGAATATGTCCTGTTGCCACAGCAACACGTAGCTCCTCATGTACCATAAGCATCAGCGAATCCTCGGCCTCAAATGCATTTGCTAGGTATTCGGTGTGTCCCGGAAAGTTGAATTCTTCACTTTGTGTATGTTCTTTGCTAATTGGGGAGGTGACCAATGCTTGAATTTTTTGCTGTTTCAAGTCAGAGACTGCTGATTCCAGAGATAACCTGGCGTATTTGCCTGCCTCCATCGATGGCGTGCCGGGGACTATTTCAATTCGCTCATTCCAGATGTTCAAGACGTTAATTTTTTTTGTCTGGATATCCTCGATATTATTGATTTGATTATAGTTGAAGTTCTGTAAATCAAGTTGCTTTCTATAAAAGGAAATAAGACCACCCGAGGCATAGATCACTGGTGTCAATTGCTTGGTGATTCTTTGATCTGACAAAGTTTTCAGAATGACCTCTGGTCCAATACCATTGATATCACCAATTGAAATGCCGATGATTGGTTTTTGATTTTCTTCTAGACTTTTATCACTCATTTTTTGTTGCTAGTTTATTTGAACCAGACCAAGTTGATAGGGAAGACCTAAGTTTGCACAAATATGATCATCCTGTCTGGGAAATATCTACCGGCCTGAAAATTAAGACAAACAAATAACAGTCTCCAGAATTGAGCAAAGTAAGACCAAAAAAACACCTTGGACAGCACTTTCTGATCGACGAGAATATTGCTCGTAAGATTGTTGATTCCATATCGCAAGAGGACGATCGAAATATAATTGAGGTTGGACCTGGAACCGGGGTGCTCACCCAACATCTAATTACCCATCCTAAATTCAGCGCCTTGGATGTAGACAAGGAATCAGTTGAATATTTGAAGAGGATTTATCCAGCGCATTCGGATAAAATTGTATTGAAAGACTTTTTGCACCAAGACCTGGGAGAGGAAAAAGTTAATGTCATCGGCAATTTCCCTTACAACATTTCTTCTCAGATTTTTTTTAAGATTTATGAGAGTAGACAGGTTGTTGATGAGGTGGTTTGTATGATTCAAAAGGAAGTGGCTGATCGGATTGCTGCTCATGAGGGAAATAAAACCTATGGGATCCTGAGCGTGCTATTACAGGCATTTTTTAAAGTAGAGTATCTGTTTACTGTTAAGCCCGGTGTTTTCAATCCTCCACCGAAAGTCAATTCCGCTGTAATACGGTTGAAAAGAAATACGATTGAACGGTTGGATTGTGATGAGCGCATGTTCAAAAGAGTCGTAAAAGCGGGCTTTGGCAAGCGTCGCAAAACATTGCGTAACGCCTTAAAAGAACTAAATTTGCCTCAGGAATTGACGGTAAACGAAGTGTTTGACAAGCGGGCGGAGCAACTTTCAGTCAATGATTTTATCCATCTCACTAGTAAAATCACAAATTCATGAGCGAGATTCAAATTTTTGAGTTGACCAAAGAGTATCGTGAGAGGCTTCAAGTTGCCATTGAAGCGCGCGATGATGATTTTGTGATACAGTCTCTTGAGGGAGTTCAACCTGCCGACATTTCTACCTTACTGTTTGAATACGACACTGAAGACAGTAAGTACGTGTTCAATATGCTGTCCAAAGAAGTTGGAAGTGGTATTCTGATTGAGTTGGATGAGGATGTGAGAGTACCATTTATGAGTTCCTTTGATCCAATCGAAATAGCAGGATACGTTGGATTGATGGATTCTGATGATGGTGCCGATTTTCTCATGGAACTCCCGTTACGTAAGAGAGAGGAGATCATCAGTCATATTGACGATGAGGAGAGGGCAATGAATCTGCTGGACCTTCTCCGGTATGATGAAGATGTTGCTGGTGGCCTCATGGCGAAAGAGCTTATCAAAGCTCATTTGAGTTGGACGGTTTCCAGATGCATTGAGGAAATAAGAAAGCAAGCGGAGAATGTTGAGAAAATCTACTCGGTATATGTGGTGGATGAGAAGGAAACATTGGTGGGTAAGGTTAGCCTTAAAAAGATTGTCATTTCAAACCCGGATACACACATTGCCGATATTTATGATGAGGATGTAATTTCTGTTGGGACTTCTGAGGACGAGGATACTGTTGCGAGTATTATGCAGAAGTATGACTTAATTGCCATACCAGTTATTAATGCAAGGGGAAGGCTAGTTGGACGTATCACCATTGATGATATTGTAGATGTAATCACGGAATCAGCAGAGGAAGATATGCAGTTAATGTCTGGTGTTTCCTCAGATGTTGAAGAAGACGATTCTGTCTGGGCAATCGCAAAAGCAAGGCTGCCCTGGTTGATCATTGGTATGGTTGGCGGATTGGTTGCCGCACAGATTACTCAAATTTTCGAAGCAGAAATGCAGGTAATTATGAGTCTGGCGTATTTCATTCCGTTGATCATGGCAACTGGCGGCAATGTGGGCATTCAGTCATCTTCTATTATGGTGCAGAGTTTGGCAAACAAAAATGTCTTTTCAGATTCTATTTGGGTTAGACTTGGTAAAGCTTTAATGGTTGCAGCGGTGAATGGTTCGATTTTAGCCATTATGGTGTTTGGGGCAGTCATTCTTTTATTTCAAAACCAACTCCTGGCGTTTACAACTTCAATGGCGCTATTGAATATCGTTTTATTGGCCTCATTTATGGGCACAATCACACCTATTTTGTTAGATAAAAAAGGGATTAATCCAGCCATAGCTTCAGGGCCTTTTATTACAACCGCAAACGATTTGCTCGGTTTGGCTGTTTACTTCTTGATAGCACGATTCCTTTATTCTTTAGGATAAACTTTTATGAACAAGAAAATTTTAGTCGTGGATACTATGCACGACTCACTTGGTGATATGTTAAATGAATTGGGTTATGAAATGGATTATCGTCCAGATATTGATCGCCCAGAAATATTACAAATCATTGATGGTTATGAGGGACTAATTATTCGCTCCAAGACCATAGTTGACCAGGAGATTATTGAAAAAGCGAAGCGCTTAAGATTTGTAGGACGAGCTGGTGCTGGTTTGGATAAATTGGATGTTAAAGGTCTGACAGCCAGGGGAGTTTCCTTGCTCAACGCGCCAGAAGGGAATCGAGATGCAGTTGGAGAACACGTCCTGGGCATGATCTTAGGTCTTGCCAATAAGTTAAGATCTAGTGATATTGAAATCCGTAGTGGTCAATGGAATCGAGAAGGCAACAGGGGTTTTGAGCTCAACGGAAAAACCGTAGGAATTTTTGGCTATGGATTTATGGGGTCCACGGTTGCTGAGAAATTGAAAGGCTTTGGCTGCAACGTCATTGCTTTTGATAAATACAAATCGGGGTTTTCCTCTGACGCGGTAACTGAGGTGACATGGGATGAATTCACTGCACATACAGAGGTGCTGAGTGTAAATGTGCCCCTTACCTCAGAGACCAAAGGGTTCTTTAATGAGGAATGTTTGCTCTCCTTTGAACAGTTGAAGTTTTTGATCAATACGGCTCGTGGGGAAGTTGTTGTACTCAAAGATTTGGTCAAGTTGCTAAGCAATGAGGACTTGATAGGTGCTGGATTGGATGTGCTCGAAAATGAGAAGATCAACAACCTCACAGAGGATGAGCAAAACACGTTTAATGCCCTCGTTCAACTACCAAATGTCATACTTAGTCCCCATGTCGCAGGCTGGACATTTGATTCTTATAGACGCATCAATGAAGTGCTTGTTAAAAAGATTTCAGAATTGAATGAATAGTGGGCATCCCTGATTTTGCCTATATTTGTAGAATAATATTTATATATGAACGTAACGGCTCTTCAAGCAGGGGCCGTTCTTTTTTGTTTTAGGAGGTTAAAGAATAAAAGATATGGCAATTAATTATTACTCCAAAGAAGGTTTGCAAAGGCTGAAGGATGAGCTGAATCAGTTGAAGACTAAGGGTAGGGCTGATATGGCCAAGCAAATTGCTGAAGCTCGTGACAAAGGCGACCTAAGTGAGAATGCAGAATACGATGCTGCTAAGGACGCTCAAGGGCTGTTGGAATTGAAAATTTCTAAACTGGAGACAGTAGTAGGCAATGCCCGTGAAATTGATGAAAGTAATATAGATATCTCAAAGGTTTCAATTCTTTCTTCGGCTCGCATCAAGAATAAAAAGAATGGGTTGGAAGTAAAGTACCAGCTGGTTGCGGAGGAAGAAGCGGACTTAAAAGCCAATAAAATTTCAGTTCAATCCCCGATTGGTAAAGGACTGCTGGGTAAAAAGCAGGGAGAGACGGCTAAAATCAAAGTTCCCGCAGGAGAGATCGAATTTGAAATCCTGGAAATATCCTACGACTAGATGGCGTCCATTTTCACAAGAATAATCAATAAGGAAATACCAGGTCACATTGTGGCTGAAGATAATAGTCACATTGCTTTTCTCGATGTAGCGCCATTGGTTGAAGGTCATACTTTGGTCGTCCCTAAAGTTGAAGTTGATTACATCTATGATCTTGACGATGAGGTGTTGGCCGAACTCCATGTCTTCGCCAAGAAGGTTGCCAGGGCAATAGAAAAAGCCATTCCCTGCGAGCGAGTAGGAGTTACGGTGATGGGTTTGGAAGTGCCCCATGCTCATATTCATCTCATACCTATGCAAACGATGGATGATATGGACTTTGGGCGAATGAAGCTGTCACCAACAAAGGAAGAAATGATACAAACTGCCGAAAAAATTAAGGCAGCATTTAACTAGGACTATTTGACTCTTCCTGGATTGTCCGAGAGGAATGCCTTCCAGCTTTTTACCTTATTGGATGGTCGACCACCCTGGTAGTGATGGCAAAGTGCGACTGCCAATGCATCCGTAGCATCGAGTAATTTTGGAATTTCTTTGATCTCCAATAATGTTTGAAGCATAGCAGCTACTTGTTCCTTTGATGCATTACCATTCCCTGTTACTGATTGCTTGACTTTTTTTGGTGCATATTCACTGATTGGAATTTCTCTGGACAGGGCTGCAGCCATTGATACGCCCTGGGCGCGCCCTAATTTCAGCATTGACTGGACATTTTTTCCGAAAAAAGGTGCTTCCAACGCCACTTCATCAGGATGATATTCATCAATCAAATTGGTTACACGATCAAAAATTTTCTTTAATCTTAGTTCATGACTCTCGAACTTTGAGAGATGAATAACACCAAATTGGATCAATTTTACCTTAGGTTTCCTGATGGCAATTATGCCGTAACCCATTACATTCGTTCCTGGGTCCAATCCTAATATGATTTTCTCTGATCGATCCATCCTAATCTCCACAAAGAACGCAATACCGGATAGATATAAAAAAATATTTATTTGGGTGACCAAGTTGGCGGTCACTATTGGTTCATTGCTTTTCATCGTTTCTGCACTAGATGACCGATGGTTTGAGTTCGATCTGAACTTTAGCCTTAGCAGTAGTCTGGTTTTTGTACTTTGTATGCTACTTGTTCCATTGAATTGGAAACTCGAAGCAATAAAGTGGAAGGTTTTACTCAAGCAATTTTCAACTTATGAAAATAACGCTCTTGAGAGCGTAATGAAGGGGTTAGCGCTGAACTGGTTAATGCCCTTTTCCACAGGAGATATCGTGGCAAGGTTGTCAAATTCTGGAAATGTAGTCAAGACCGGTAAAGCACTGCTGATTGGGCGTACAGTTTCGTTGACCGTGACAGTTGGGTTTGGCTTGATTGGAATTGGGACCTACTTGATTAGGTCAGACATGACAAGCATACGGGTTGAATACATTTATCTTGGATCAGTTGTTGTGCTAGGTGTGCTCTTGCTTATGGAAGTGGTGCGTAAAGTTTCGCTGATCACCATTTTAAGATATTTGATTTTTGCGACTCAGTTTACTTTGTTGATAAAAGTATTCAATCCAGGATTGTCAGTTGAGCTCATCTTTAGGGGAGTTACCTGGGTATTATTTATCAGAACCATAGTCCCAGGATTTTTAGGTGCCATTGGTATCCGAGAGGCTTCTGCTCTGATTTTTTTCCAGCCCCTGATTACGCATTCCTCAACCATTCTGGCTCCATCACTGGTCATCTGGATATTGAATATGGTTCTTCCATCTTTATTGGGATTTTGGTTTGTATGGCGATCAAAAAATGGCATTTAAATGATTGTGTTGATATTCATTTTTTCCATCTGCAATGCGCTTTTCTTTATCGCATTAAGGATTCAATGGGACAGCATAAATGCGGTGACCTTGGATACTGAAGATGGCAGTTTACCAATTGTGTGCGTCATTATTGCAGTCAGGAATGAATCCAAGAACATTAAGAATCTTTTATCAGACCTGAAAAATCAGCATTACCCTTCATCATTGATTGAAATCATTGTGGTAAACGATCATAGTGCAGATGATACTAAAGAGGTAGTGACTTCATTTGGTTTGATCAATTTAGAATGGATGGACCTGAGGGCAGGTGAAGAAGGAAAAAAGAAGGCAATCACTGTAGGCGTTAATAAAGCTATGGGAGCATATGTGCTATGTACAGATGGCGATTGTCGGGTTAAACCAAACTGGATTCGCGCCATGATTTCACCGATGTTGAAAGGTAAGAAAATGGTAACAGGACCTGTTCAGTTTTCTGGGAGGGGATTTTTTGCAGATCTCCAATCAATGGAATTCATAGGTTTGATTGGTTTTGGTGCCGCCACACTTGAAATGGGCTATCCAAGCATGTGCAATGGAGCTAATATTGGGTATGACCGAAAGGTATTTTTCGAAGTTGATGGTTATTCGGGAAACGAACATATTCCTACAGGAGACGATGAGTTTCTTCTACAAAAAGTCAATGCCAGGTATCCTGGATCAGCCTCATTTGTGAAAACAACAGAGGCGATTGTTTCAACCAAGCCCAAGGAAACGGTGCATGAATTTATCTCTCAGCGCATTAGATGGGTTAGCAAATGGAGATTTCATAAAAGTCGATTTGTGAAATTGTCTGCAATACTGGCGTTTCTTGATTTCATGTTAGCGATGAGCTTGCCTGGGTTGCTATTCGGAGCGCATACGTGGGTATCAATCTTACTTTTATTGGCCCGGGTTTTGGGAACATTTTCATATCTGCATGGAATTTCAAACTTCTTTGGTCAGCGCCTTGATTTTTTCAATATGGTGATCTTGGTGATATTTTACCCATACTATAGCTTCGTTTTGGGGTTTGCGTCTATTTTTGGAAAGTATTCTTGGAAAGGCAGAAGTTATAGAAATGACGGACAAGGAATTTGATGTGTTGGATGAGCTATATTTTGTCACACCTTATAAGGAATTGGCGCTTGGCTGTAAGCTGGATGATAATGAATTGCGCGAAGTGTTAATGAGTTTATTTCTAAAAAAATTTCTGAGAGTCTATGAAGAACCGGATGTGGAATTGGAGCAGGATCAGGTAGATTTTGAGCAGCAGTTCAAGCAATATTATTATTTGGCCAGCAAGGAAGGATTGTTGGCTCATAACACAGCTTAAATGGCAGGAGAATTGGACGTAAGGGATCTTGAACTCAATGCATTATTGGAAGTCACTCAGGCCATCAATAGTAATTTGTCAGAAGCAGATTTATTCAAAATCTACAGGTTCACACTACTTGGTGATCTTAAGATTAACCGACTCGCATTGTTTACAGTTAGTGAAGATCAATGGCATTGCAAAGTGAATTTCGGAACAGATGTTGATTGGTCCACGGTTCAGCTTCCTCAGGAGTTTATTGATCTGGAAGACCCAAGGCCTGTTGGTACACCAGGTGAATTTGCATATTTTGACCTTGTTTTCCCTGTCCTGCACAAAAAGAAGCAGCTTGCTGTCGTATTTATTGGTGGATTAAAGAATGGTGAGGGCCATATTGATACTACTTTCCTGAGAGCATTGACCAATATTCTGATTGTGGCGATCGAGAACAAGCGTTTGGCAAGACGTCAACTTGAACAGGAAGCTTACCGGAAGGAGCTTGAAATTGCTAAGAAAGTTCAAAATTTCCTGTTCCCTAAATCATTACCCAAGACACCAAGACTGAAGATTGATGCAGTCTACCTGCCTCATCACGATGTTGGTGGCGACTATTATGACTACTTACAGGTGTCGGAGGACAAGTTCATGCTATGCGTGGCTGATGTGAGCGGAAAGGGCGTGCCCGCTGCTTTGCTCATGTCCAATTTTCAAGCCTCCCTTAGAACCTTAGTCAGAAAGACAGATGAGTTAGATGAAATTATAGCAGAGCTAAACCACGCTACATACGTCAGTAGCAATGCAGAAAACTTTATTACATTCTTTGTTGCCTTTTTTGACTTTAAAACAAGAGAATTGAGTTATGCCAACTGCGGGCACAATCCTACATATGTTCTGAAGGGAGATGAGATTATGGCGCTGGAAAAAGGTAGTACGATTTTGGGTATGTTTGATCCCCTGCCTTTTATCAACTCAGATAAAATCATTTTGGAGGAACCATTTCTGCTTTTTGGCTATACCGATGGTCTCACGGAAACTTTTAGTGAATCAGGAGAGCAGTTTGGCGTTGATCGGTTGCAAGAACTCTTGAGCAAACATAAAAATGAAGATTTATCATTTCTACACCACCAAATATTCAGATCTCTTGATGAATTCAGAAAGGGCAATGAGTATGGTGATGATATCACAGTGATCAGTTGTCACGTTAGTTAATGAATGAGGTGGTTTCCGTATCAAACACCGGGATTTTTGAAATGGCTGTTCCCAGCGCTTACCTGGGAGATTAATAGTACTGCAAAGACTATTTTCCTGACATTTGATGATGGTCCAAATCCTGATGCGACCTCTTACGTGTTAAATATATTGGATCGATTTGATGCTAAAGCAACTTTCTTCATGCTAGGAGAAAATGTTGAAAAATACCCGGAACTCGTTTTGGAAGTTGTAAGTAGGGGACATACAATTGGTAATCATAGTTATTCGCATTTTGATGGATGGCGGCTTTCTAATGGAAAGTTCTTCAAGGACATTGAAGATGGCCAAAACTGTCTTGATCAATTAAACATTGGGCACAGAAAACTGTTTCGACCACCATATGGTCGGATTACCTGGAGGCAAGGTCACTATCTGATTAATCAAGGGTATGAAGTGATCATGTGGCAGTTACTCTCGGGTGATTTTTTCAAAGAATTAAATCTTACCAGCGCCAGAAGAGCACTTTTGAGCTGTGGATCAGGGTCAATTGTCGTTTTTCACGATAGTGACAAATTTTTAGACCGAGTAAAATTGCTATTACCTGAATTCTTAGAACACTTTTCAGTCAGAGGATATAGTTTTGAGGCAATTACCTCAAAATGATGAACCTTATAGATTCCCATGCCCATATTTTTCTAGAACATTTCGACGATGATCTTGATGCAGTTGTGGATGAAGCGCAGCGCAGTGGGGTCAAGAAAATCTTATTACCAAATATTGACAGCACCACAATTGACAGTATGTTAAGAGTGGAGCGGTTATATCCTGATTTATGTCACTCAATGATTGGCCTTCATCCCTGTTCTGTTAAGGAGAACTATGAGGAGGAACTTAGGATTGTTGAAGAATGGCTCGAGAAGAGGTCGTTTGTGGCGATTGGGGAAATAGGAACGGATCTCTACTGGGACAAAACTTACTGGCCAGAACAACAGAAGGCGTTCAATGCACAATGTGAGCTGGCTCTTCAATATAAACTTCCGGTTGTCATCCATTGCAGAGAGTCCATTGATGAGACGATCGAATTGGTAATGCCCTTTGCAAAGCAGGGCTTAAAGGGCGTTTTTCATTGCTTCACAGGCACGGTTGAGCAAGGGGATCAAATTAGATCTTTAGGTTTCTGTTTAGGTATTGGAGGAGTTGCGACTTTTAAGAATGGAGGCATGGATAAGGTTTTACCGAAACTGGGGATAGATCAGTTGATCCTTGAAACAGATAGCCCATATTTAACACCATCTCCATATAGAGGAAAACGAAACGTCCCAGGATATACCAGTTTGGTTTGTGAGCGAGTGGCAGAATTATTGGATATGCAACCGGATTTAGTTGCTGAGGCAACTACAAAAAACTGTCAGGATTTATTCAGGATCGATGGATTATAAGATCGTTAACATACGAACCTCGGTTGATGATGATCCCGAAGTGTCGATTTTGATCATCTACACAGGCGGTACGGTGGGTATGTCCTATGATGAGGATGGTTCACTCGCACCATTCAATTTTGGTAAGGTGCTTGAGCACATCCCGGAAATGTCATCTCTGGAGTTAAAGCTAACTGTGATTTCCTTTCCAGTCCCATTAGATTCATCAAATATCAATGTTCAAGATTGGAAAGATTTAGGCAGGATAGTATATGATAATTATGATCAATACGATGGTTTTGTGATCCTCCATGGTACAGACACGATGGCCTACACAGCTTCTGCTTTAAGTTATATGTTGACTAATCTGAGTAAACCAGTGATATTCACTGGCGCCCAGATACCCATTGGACAGATTAGATCAGATGCGCGGGAAAACCTGATTACTGCCTTGGAGATAGCATCAGAGCATGATGAGAATGGGCCAGTTGTTAGAGAAGTTTGTATTTATTTCAATTTTATGCTGCTGAGGGGGAATCGTGCACAGAAAGTCCGTAGTAGTACCTTTGCGGCATTTGAATCAGAAAATTATCCTGTTTTGGCTGAGTCAGGAATTATGATTGAATACTTCAGGACTCATTTCCTTCCAGAACAGCATAAATCATTGAGATTGCGTGATAAATTTGACTCAAATGTAGCGATCATGAAGATTTTTCCTGGGATGACAGCAGAGATTGTTACAAGTATTTTGTCAACTCCAAACTTGAAAGGCGTAGTTTTGGAAACTTATGGTTCAGGAAATACTTGTAATCAGGCATGGTTTTTGCGTAGATTGCAAGATGCAGTGAAAGGTGGAATTGTATTATTCAATGTGAGTCAGTGTAGCGGCGGAGAAGTAATTCAAGGAAGATACGAGACCAGTAAGAAACTTAGTGAAATTGGAGTGGTAAGTGGTGGAGATATTACCACGGAAGCAGCAATTACCAAGCTAATGTTCCTTCTGGGGAACGAAGAAAAGCTGCAAAAAGTAAGGGATAAACTGGCAATTCCTATAAATGGTGAAATGGACGGCTAAGCGGTCCTATAATTAAAATCAAAATTTGCATAAGGTCAATTTTTATAATTTATTTGTTGCCTTATTTGGCCATGAGAGTGGCTGGTTTGGAGAGGTGGCCGAGTGGTTGAAGGCGCACGCCTGGAAAGTGTGTATACCTCTAAAGGGTATCGAGGGTTCGAATCCCTCTCTCTCCGCGTTCAAGAATTTGAATATTTTTATATTATATAAACGTTAATTTTATACTTAACCGAAGACTACCGAACTTATTTATTATGAAAAAGTTATTGACTTTATTGATGCTAGCGGGTACAATCACCTTCACTAGTTTAAGTGCTTACGCACAAGATGCGACTGAGGGTGAGGCTATGGAAGCCGATTCTACAGAGGTTGTAGATTCTGCTGCTGTGGCAGAGGAAGTTGTTGAAGAGCCTGCTCCTGTACAAGCAGTAGTTGAGCCAGAGGCTGAAGCATCATTTCATCAGGTGTTGAAAGAGCAATTCATAGATGGTGGACCTGCATTCATGGGTATCGTATTGATATGTTTGATTCTGGGACTTGCTGTTGCGATAGAAAGAATCATTCATTTGAATCTTGCTACAACCAATGTAAAGAAGCTTTTGTCAAATGTTGAAGAAGCGTTGAATTCTGGCGGTGTTGAAGCAGCTAAGGAAGTTTGCAGAAACACAAGAGGACCTGTAGCATCTATTTTCGTTCAAGGTTTGATGAGAATGACTGAAGGAATAGAGATGGTTGAGAAATCAATCATTGCATACGGTTCCGTTGAAATGGGTAAACTAGAAAGAGGAATGGTCTGGATTTCCTTGTTTATCTCTCTTGCTCCAATGCTTGGATTCATGGGTACAGTAATTGGTATGATTGATGCATTCGACGCTATTGCTGAAGCTGGAGACGTTTCGCCTTCACTTGTGGCAGGTGGTATCAAAGTCGCACTATTGACGACAGTTGGTGGATTGATTGTTGCTGTTATTCTTCAGTTGTTTTACAACTACCTGGTTTCAAAAATTGATTCCTTGGTAAATAGCATGGAAGATGCTTCTATCTCATTGGTAGATCTTCTTGTGAAGCACAATTTGAGCAAATAATCAACCTTAAAACTTTAATTGCCTTATGGATATTATAGATATAGGTATCTACTCTGCATATGCACTCATTGGATTGTGTGCTATTGCAGCGATAGTGATGCCCTTGATTCAGTCTCTTTCTGATCCTAAATCCTTGGTTAAGTCAGGAGTAGGGGTTGTGATATTGGTAGTGATTTTCTTCATTGGTTTAGCAATGGCGGATGGAACATCTACTAATGAAGAGGTAACAGAAGCGACTAGCAAATACGTAGGAGCTGGAATCATTACTACATACGCTTGCATTTTTATTGCAATGTTTGGAATTGTTTATACTGAAATCTCTAAAATAGTTAAGTAACATGCCAAGAGGAAAGAACAGGAATCCACCCGAAGTGAGTTCAGGATCAATGGCGGATATTGCATTCCTGCTTTTGATATTCTTCTTGGTGACGACAACTATTGCGAACGATAAAGGTATCGCGATGTTATTACCTCCTCCTCCGGATCCGGAGCAAGAGGAAATCGAACTCAAACTACAGGAGAGAAATATTTTTAAGATTCTCGCAAACTCGCAGGATAAGCTACTGGTAGAGAATGAGCCGTTCACTGGATCAATGAAAGAATTGACTAAAGATGTGAAGGAATTTATTCTCAACTTTGGTAATCCAAGTCCTGAGGGAATGGAGGTTTACAACAGTCTTCCTCCGTCTATGAAATCTTTCATCAACACGTCAGGAAAGAACCCAGACTCATCAGATGATCCAACTAGCGGTAACGCAGTTGTTTCATTTAAAGCAGCCAGGGGAACTACATATGAGGTGTACATTGGTGTGTTAGATGCAGTAAATAGAGCATATAATGAAATATATGCAGAGCGAGTAGGATTGAGTGTTGATCAATGGTTGACCCTTGATCGTGATGATGATATTCAGAAGGATATGTACCTCAGAGCACGACAAGGTATTCCTAGAGCTATTTCAATCGCAGAACCTGATTAATTTATAAAACATGTCAAAATTTAAGAAAAGTTCAGGTACATCACAGGACATTCCAACGGCTGCTTTGCCCGATATAATTTTCATGCTGTTGTTTTTCTTTATGGTAACAACCGTAATGCGTGAGACTGATATAATGGTTAAGCAGAAGCTCCCAAAAGCAACTCAATTAACTAAAATTGAGAGAAAGTCTTTGGTAAGCTATATATATGTGGGAGAGCCAAAGAATGCCTCGTTGTTTGGAAAAGAACCTAAAATTCAGACCAATGATGTTTTTGTCGAAAAAGATGACATCATCCAGTTTGTTAATCAGGAAAAAGATAAATTGAGTGAAGTAGAGCGAGACCAGATCACCATGTCTATGAAAGTGGATGTAGAAGTGAAGATGGGTATTATCTCAGATGTGCAGCAGGAGCTTAGAAAAGCAAATGCGCGGAAGCTACTTTATAGTTCGATACAACAAGTTGATTTAGATTAGAAATAAAATCTACATAGATGAAAAGCCGAGGGTCTCTGATTCTCGGCTTTTTTATTGATATGCTTTTGATTCCAGAAATTCAGCCCAATCCAATCTCTGCTCAATGTGGATGTTCCTAATGAACATCAAAAAACTTGGTTTTACCGGAGCTTTTTTAAGTTGGAAATCGGTCTTCTCAATTAGTAAATCACCTTTCCTTGAATTGCATCCCTTACAGGCCGTTACAAGGTTGGTCCAATTGGATTTTCCACCTAGTGATCTGGGAACAAGATGATCAATTGTCAAGTCTTTCCTTGTGCCACAGTATTGACACTCATAATTATCGCGCTTAAAAACATTGTGTCGGGTCAGGATAACTCCCCGATAGGGAGCGCTTACATATTTACTGATCCTAATGACTGATGGAAATGGAAAGCTCCGTGATACACTTCTAAGCTTTTTATCCTTGACTTCAGAGATAAGTTCTGCCTTGTTCAAAAACATTAACAAAAAAGCCCGTTGGACGTTACATATGGCCAGCGGGCTAAAATCTTGATTAAGAACAAGAACGTTCTTCATTTCAACTTTAATTGTTTTAACTCTCTATCCTGATCTTTTTTCTTCACGCTCTCTCTTTTGTCATATAGTTTTTTACCCTTTGCTAGAGCAATACCTAATTTAGCCAATCCTCTGCTGTTTGTGTAAAGTTTAGTCGGAATTATTGATAATCCTTTCTCCGCAGATTTGGATGCCAGCTTTTCTAATTGCTTTTTGTTAAGTAATAACTTTCGGTCTCTTGTAGGCTCGTGATTGGCATATGTTCCTTCTGTATAGATGGCTATTGTCATTCCTTTAATGAATAGCTCACCTTTTTTAAGAAAACAGTACGCCTCTTGAAGGCTCACTTTCCCTTCTCTAATCGATTTGATTTCACTTCCTTTCAGTACTATTCCCGCTTCGAAGGTTTCGATAAATTCGAATTCATAGCTAGCTTTTCTGTTTTTTATAGCCACAGTGGCCGAGAAACGTTGGTTTTTCTTCATTTTCAAAATTGCATTCTTGGTTTTGGAGCGTCACGATAACTACCAAATTTGCCCTCTTTGTATTTGATATATCCCGTCATTGCAATCATGCCTGCATTATCAGTACAATATTCAAAACCAGGGAAGTGTAGGGTCCAGTTTTCCTTCTCAGACATTTCCTGAAGCCTATTACGTAATCCCTGGTTAGCTGCTACCCCTCCCGCAATGGCAATTTCATGAATGTTGTTGTCTTTGGCAGCAAGTTCCAGCTTTTTTAGCAACATATTTAGGAGTGAATATTGATAACTCGCACATAAGTCCTCTAGGTTCTCAGTAATAAAATCAGGATTATCCTTGAGTTCCTTTTTTAAGAAATAGAGTAAAGAAGTCTTGATGCCGCTGAAAGAGTAATTGTAGTCTGATAGATTTGATTCAGAAAATTTGAATTTGTAAGGGTCTCCACTTTTGGCGAGCTTATCGACGTGGGGCCCACCTGGGTACGGTAAGCCCAAAAGTTTAGCTCCTTTGTCAAAGGCTTCACCTACAGCATCGTCAATCGTTGCTCCCAGTACGGTGAGGCTCGAATAATCAGTGATCTTCACTATTTGAGAGTGACCACCACTTACTGTAAGACATAAAAAAGGAAACTGAGGTGTAGGTTCCTCTATGAAATGCGCAAATATGTGAGCATGCATATGGTGTACATTGATCAAAGGAATATCCAAAGAGCAAGCTAAACTTTTAGCGAATGAGTAGCCGACTAACAGCGCGCCAAGAAGACCGGGTCCTTGAGTGACGGCTATACCGTCAATTTCCTGGATACTTATTCCCGCATCATCAATTGCTTTCTGAACAACTGGTACAATATTTTTTTGGTGTTCCCTAGAGGCTAATTCTGGAACAACTCCACCGTAATCCTCGTGAACTGATTGGGTAGCAACGATATTATTGATTACTTTTCCGTCTCTACAAATTGAGGCAGATGTTTCGTCACATGAGGATTCAATACCAAGGATCGTTGTACTCATCAGGAGCAATTATTTAAAGGATGCCAAATATAACAAAGTGGATAGTAAGAGTATTGAGGTGGCTTCCGAGTCTGGTGTTTGTTGTATTGATTTCTGTCTTTCTAATTCTTCAAATCCCACAAATACAGCAGCGACTGGTAACCTATATTGTGTCTCGAGTAGAGTCTCAATCTGGTCACCATATATCCATTGGTAAAGTTGATATTGACTGGTTTGATCAGTTTTCACTTGACTCTGTGAATGTTAAAGACTTTAATGGGAATATCATGCTCTCCCTTGATCACCTTGAAGTAGATTTCGATTTGCTCGAGCTTTATGATGAGTCTACCATCGTATTCAACCAGCTCAATCTTAAGGGAGGAGAAGTGAATATTGTCAAGTATAATGATAGTACTGCACTTAATCTAAATGTCTTTCTATCTGAATTGAATAAGTCTGGTGGTCAAGCAACCATTATACGACTTGAAGAAATTAAATGTGATGGCATATCGATTGCATTTGATGATCGTAGAATAGGACATGTCAGTACCGGACTGTTTGATCTGCGCCATTGGAGTTTTCTTACAGAAGAATTTGGTATTTCTAATGTTGCGATCCACCCTGGTGTCATTGATTTCTCTGTTTCTCAATTGAGTGCATTGGAGGAATTTTCAGGCTTTAAAGTTGACAGATTTGATGGATCAGTGTCCATTGACGCAAATCACGTAGTAATTGATGATTTATTCGTTAAAACTCCGGATAGTCAAATAGGCGATAGTTTGTCAATCAGCTATAAGACGCTTGACCATTTGAAATATTTTACAGATAGCGTGCGCCTGGATCTAATGCTCAGAAATACTATTATCTCACCGAGGGACATTGCCTTCTTTTCATCTTTAAAACTAGATAATCATATAGGTGTGGATGGTTATCTTGAAGGAACCATAAAAGGATTCAGGGTTAAGGAAGCAGAGATAAAATATGGAGATTCGTTCCTAACTGGTGATTTTTCATTTATTGGATTACCGGATGTCAACGCCACTTTTATGGATCTGGATATTCAAAAAGGTTCACTTACTCCATTCGATTTGAGCCAGTTTGTTGATCTTCCATTCGACTTGACCCCACTAAAATTATCAGGAAACCTGACCGGTTTTGCTTCGGATTTTGTAGCAGCTTTTGATCTTGAAGATGCTCATGGGAAAATATCAACAGATGTCAATTTGAAATTGATTGAAGGTAAGAATAAGGCGCTTTACAGCGGACGATTGTCGCTTGATGATTATGATTTAGGCAGTTCAATGGAGAATGAACTGTTCGGAAAGGTAAATTTTCAAGGAAGAATTAATGGTACTGGGCTAACTCAACAGTCCGCGGATTTCTTATTAGCTGCAGCATTTTCTCAAACTGAATTTGGTGGAAATCTATATGATAACTTTAATGTGAATGGTAGGTTTAGGTCAGAATTCTTCTCGGGTGATGTAGTGTTGCAGGACAATAGTATAGTAGCCGATGGTACAGGAACGATTGATTTTAGAGGGGAAGTTGAAATAATTGATATCGAGATTGAACTTACGAGCATAAATCTTCAGCATTATGGGATTACGCAAGATTCCTTGATTGCTTCTGGCAACCTTGTCATGAAGTTAGAAGAAATTGATCCTGAAAGAGCGTCAGGATCAGTTTTCCTTAGACAGATTCAAATTCTGGGTAATGATTTTAGTTCAAAATTTGGAGGTATTACGCTCACCTCGGATGCGAATGAAAATTATAAGCAATACAAAATTGAGGGTGATGGATTTGAAGGGGAGCTTAAGGGTGACTTTAGTCCTTCTGGTTTAATCAATATCGTAGGTCTAATGGCTCGTGAATATGTTGATAATCTTGCCGGAGAGCATTCGTTTAGTTTGAGTAAATATCAAGAATATGACCAGTTTAAGGCTGATTTTGAGTTTAGAGCTGATGATCTTGATAAGTATTTTGACGTATTGCAGAGCAAAATTCAACTGGATGGAGCAGTTAGAGTGTCAGGTTCTATTGCTAAGCGCAATGACCTGTTTGCCGTAGCATTTGTTGATTTAGATTCATTTCTAATTGGAAATAGATTGCTAGTGGGAAATTCTATGGACTTTAACATATCTAAAGATCTTTCGGACGAATACTCAATGCTTTCGGTTGTGTACCTGGAGTCCGAGACTCAAGATTGGGATGTTGTGCCGGATACAGAGCAATTAAGGTCAGAGTTGATTTGGGAGGATAATCAGGTAAAGATCCAACTTGAATTAGATCAACCCAGTAATAGCTCCTCCGTAAACTTAAAATCACAGTTGGAATTACTGGAGGATGAGGTCTTGATAAAGCTAATGCCGTCAAGAGTGAAACTGCTTGATCAGGATTGGGAAATAGATACGGATCATCTTATTACGCTTGTCGAAAATAAGTTGAATCTGGATTCATTGGTGTTTTATAGCTCAAATCAGCAGGTGATGATTCATGGGGTGGTGTCAGATACATTACAGTCGGATTTGAAGATTGATTTTAAGGAATTTGATATTGAAAATATTTCGACCATTCTCCCGAGGAAATTTGAAGGTACAATGAATGGAGATATGACTTTATCACGGGAGAATTTAGCTTCATCCTTTGATTTCGGAATGATCACTGAAATAGCAGACCTACGTTTTGAAGATGTATTGATGGGTGATTTGTCAGGTATCGTAGAATGGAATAATATTGATTCATCTATTTACGTAGGCTTTGATGTGTCCAGACAGTCTATTGAAACTATAGAATTGAAAGGGAAAGTATTTCCATTCGAGGATTCGCAGCAACTAGATTTATCTCTGGAGTTTCGTCAAATGAACCTGAAATTATTTGAACCGTTTGTGAACACTACATTTTCGCAAATTGAGGGATTTTCAGACGGCAAAGTAGCCGTGTCGGGAAGAATGGGTCAACCTCAGATCAAAGGTTCAGCGACTGTAGAAAAGGGTAAGGGGAAATTTGATTATCTGAATACTAGCTATGCGTTTGATGGTAATGTCGGATTTGATAGAAGTAAAGTCTATTTTGAGAGCGTTAATATTTTGGATCGAATGGGCAATATTGCCTATTTGAATGGGAGTTTAGACCACTCAGCATTTCCATCAATCAATACAAATGTCATGCTCGATTTTGAAGATTTTGAAGTAATGAACACTACTAGGTTTGATAATTCAGTGTACTACGGAACCTTGTATGCCACTGGAAGAATGACAATGACCGGGCCTGTAAATAACCTTAGGATTGTGGCATCAGGTGAGACATCCCCTAATTCAAAGCTATACATTCCGTTTGTTGAAGAGTCAAGTGTTCAACAGCAGGATTTCATTCATTTTGGCAAATTGGGGGTTGACCAATCCGAAACTGAAAGCGTATCTCCGAAAGCTATTCAGGTTTCAGGAATTACTCTTGAAATGGATGTTGATGTGACCAGAGATGCATATGTTGAGATGATTTTCGACCCAGTCACTGGTGATATTATTCGGGGTAGAGGAGAGGGGAACCTACAGTTCAAACTTAATTCGAATGGAGACTTTGATCTTTTTGGATCTATTGAGGTGAAGGAAGGAGCATACAACTGGACCACTAGCCTGATGATGAACAAGGAATTCAAAATTGTACCTGGTGGGACTATTAATTATTATGGAAATCCATATGAAGGAATTCTTGACTTGGATGCTACCTATCGACAGCTGGCAGCTCCTGCGGATTGGTTTGGTGATGATGCCAGATTGTCCAATAGGAGTCCTGTGCTAGTAGTGTTGGGGCTGGAGGGTGATATGTCAAAGCCCGACATTAAGTTCGATATACAACTTGACGAAGTAAGCGGTGTAAACGTATCATCAGATGATTGGCGTGAACTGCTGTCAGCCGTAAACAATGACAAAGAAGAGTTGAAACGACAAGTGTTTAGCTTACTGTTGTTTAGGAAGTTTTCTCCTAGAAATAGTTTTGTAGTTGGCAGTTTTGGTGATCAAGGGTTGCTAGAGGGTAGTGTAAGTGAGTTTATGAGTAATCAGCTGAGTTATTGGATTAATCAAGTGGACGAAAACCTGGAGGTGAGTTTTGATCTCAATGGTTTGGATCAGGACGCCTTCAATGCTTTTCAGCTCAGGTTGGCCTATACATTTATGGATGGGCGATTGAGGGTAAGTTCCGGCGGCATGTTGAACAACACTACCCAGCAAAGCACCGTTTCTGGATTTTTTGGAGATTGGTCTGTAGATTATTCATTGACCGAGGATGGTCGTCTCAGAGCGAAGATTTTTAGTCAATCCGGTCAGAATGATTTGGCTCGTGGTTCCCAGAGGCTTTCTGATTTTCAGGGAAATGAAACAGGGGCTAGTTTTCAGTATGTGAGGTCCTTTGACGAGTTTAGTGAGTTGCTTAAGAAGTCACGTGAAAAAGCCAAACGAACTTCTTCGACTTCCACTTCTTCAACCGAATCAGGGAATTAGCGCTGGCAATGATCAGAATAAGTTTGTTTAAGCTTAGATTTGCTTAAGCAGGCTAGCTTATCGTTCCGAGCAATCGGGAAGGAAAGTCCGGGCAACAGAGAACACCGTACTTCTTAATTAGAAGCCTTTAACAGAGGAGCTAGTGCAACAGAAAGAATACCGTCCGTCATCTGGCGGATAAGGGTGAAATGGTGAGGTAAGAGCTCACCGGGTCGTCAGTGATGATGATCGCATGGTAAACCTTGCGGGTTGAAAGAACAAATAGGTCTCACATTTGAGGGTTGTTCGCTCGAGTGAGATTGGGTAGTTTGATAGATTTTACTGGTGACAGTGAAACGAGATAAATGATAGGCCATCTTCGGATGTACAGAACCCGGCTTATTGGCCTGCTTATTTTTTTAAATGCATATCATGGCAAAAATTCTTATTGTAGACGATCAAAAAGGAATTCCAGAGGCGGTAAAGGACACCATTCTCGATTTTGAAGAATTTTCCAATTATGAGTTTGACCTGGCTGAAGATGGCCAGGCTGCTTGGGAATTGATCCAAAATAACGAGTATGAGGTGATACTGACAGATATTCGGATGCCCAAAATGGATGGCATTGAGCTACTCAAAACTGTGCAGGAAAACGGAGTTGGAGTCCCTGTCATATTGATGACAGCCACCACCAAGAATGATATCAATGAAGCGATCAACAAGCTAAAGCTGGGTGCCTGGAATTATCTTGAGAAGCCGTTTCTTGATTTGAATCAGATACGAATCGCATTGAATAATGCGATTATACACGCCAGACAGCAGACGGAGATCAAGGCGCTTAAGAGGAAGATTAAAAAGTCATTTGAGATTATAGGGGACTCAGCTGCAATCAATGAAGTCAAAGAGACGATTGGTAAGGTAGCTGCAACGGAGGCCCGAGTCATGATAACCGGTGAGAATGGAACAGGAAAGGAATTAGTTGCAAAATCCCTACATGAACAAAGTGCCAGATGTAAAGGGCCATTGATTGAAGTAAACTGCGCAGCGATTCCCTCAGAACTGATAGAAAGTGAGTTGTTTGGTCATGAAAAAGGCTCTTTTACTTCAGCTGTTAAACAACGAATAGGGAAGTTTGAACAGGCAAACGGCGGAACATTATTCTTAGATGAAATAGGCGACATGAGCTTGTCCGCACAAGCTAAAGTGTTGCGCGCACTTCAGGAAAGCATGATCACAAGAGTCGGCGGAGACAAGGCGATCAAAGTGGACGTGAGAGTGATAGCAGCAACGAATAAAAATCTTAAAAAGGAAATCGAAGAAGGAAGGTTCCGAGAAGACTTATATCACAGGATAGGGGTAATATTGATATCGGTACCTGCGCTAAGGGAACGTTCAGAAGACATACCTAAACTGGTTGATCATTTTCTGGCTTTGATTGCTAGTGAGTATGGAACGCCTGCTAAGAGAATTGAAAAGAACGCAACTCAACAACTCCAAAAGTTTGACTGGACAGGAAATATAAGGGAACTTAGAAATGTCGTGGAAAGACTAGTCATCCTTTCTAAGGATGAAATAACAAAGGAAGATGTACAGAAATACGCTGGGTACTAGTCGACTGATTATAGTCGGCTAACTTCTTCTTTTTCAGTTTCCTCAACAGGAGTATCTGCCTTCGCATATGTAGGGCACAATCTTTGAGTGCAAGAGGCTAGGCCAAGAACAACTACAGTAAGTATTAATAATTTTTTCATGTCGATGCTAATTCAGTATGTAAAAGTAGACAATAAGACTACTTATCAAAAATACAGATGTTTTTCTCACTAAACAACGAATTTATACAATTATTGTTTACGATTCTTTTCAAATCAACAGGTTGCATCCTCGAATGTCAGAGTTGTCCATCCGTCCCAAAATACGAAACTCGTTACTTTCAGTAACCTGACCTATGTCTTTGGTTTCAATGAATGCACAAGTGCTGATGTTGCTAAGATCTATGATATTTACTCCTCCTGACTGGTTATTTCCTAATATATTGAAGGGATCATTCATGTCTCGAATGATTATTTTCATCCACTGAGGAGGAATGAATACACCTTCCTTCTTAGCGTATGATTGTGATGAGAGCTCACACATCCCATATTCAGAATGAATTTCTGGAACGTTAAAAGCAGCTTTAAGATGATCATGTAGTTCCTCTCTTAGCATTTCTTTTCTTCGTCCTTTCATTCCTCCAGTTTCCATGACAATGAGCTCTGGATTGTTCCATTTGTGATCAATAGCGGCAAGATCCAGTAGCGCATAGCTTACACCGAGCAACAATGTTGATGCTGCTAGTAACTCAGGTTGCTTGGTGAGTTCCTCTAAACTATAGAAGCCAGACCCTTCCATCGAGTGAGTGATAAAGGATTGCACCATTGATATTAATGACGAGTTGGGTTGTTCGAGATACGAAGGTAGAAGTGCAATAATCTTATGCTCGAGCAGACTTCCATAGGTATGCTCGAAACACGCTTTTGCTACTTTGTGATAAAAAGAAACATTCCGAACGAATGATTTACTCCTGCCAGAATTAGTAGTACCACTTGAGTAAAAGATGATTTCTTCCTGCCAAGTTTCACTTCTGATTTCATGGTTTTTAAAACAGTCTATAGGAAGAAAAGGTATTTGAGAGCAATGAAAGACATTGGAAGGGTTTTTGCTCAGAAGTTCACAATATGAGCGGTATGTCTCGTTAGTATTAAACTGATATTCGAATAGACTAAGCGCGCATTCATCGAAGTTGCTTGAATTAATTCTAAATATCTTCCGTTGAAAACTTTCGTAAAAGTTCATTTGTTCTAGTTGTAAGGGGATTAACCCCTATTTTTGTCTTATTCAATGATGCACAGCAAATATATATTAGGCACGCTAGTGTTGGTTTTTCTAATAGGATGTTTCGAGCCTCCTGCTTTTCCGTTAGAACCTGAGATCAGTTTTAATCGCATGGAGTTCGTGGATGTCGAGGGAGCTGCGGATAGTTTGGTGTTAACCTTTGATTTTCAGGATGGAGACGGGGATATAGGACTTAGCTCTTCAGACTACCTACCTCCATTTCATTCTTTCGACTTAGTTTTTGACTCAAATGGAGAACCTGTGTTTTACAATGATACTGCATTTACACTACCGCTTTATTCTATTTATGATAGCACGCAGAGAGAGTTACCTGTCTATGAATTTTCAGGTGAACTGCCTGAGTATAGTTGCCGAGACTATACCTCAGGGTATGAATATGTCATCAACGGTGATACCATTTTCTCGAGGCAGGATACCTTATTGATCGATCAAAATGAATTCAATAAGAACATTTATCTGGAGTTTTTGAGAAAGAGAGGGGCTGATTATGTATCCATCAACAATGAGTTCAGCAGGGGAAGCTGTGATGAGTTTTTTAATTCTCGTATTCCAGTATTTGATGAAGACAATATGGGAAGAGCGATTTCAGGCTCTATCTCCTTTGCAATGTTATCTCAGGGGTTTAAGGCTACCTTTCGAAATGATTCAATCAAAGTTCGTTTTTACATTTTTGATCGCGGCTTAAATAAAAGTAATGTTGCCGAAAGCCCTGACTTTGTCTTAAGGGACATTACCAGAAATTAGCGATATAAGGCTGGAAATTTTATGGGGTCTGCCTCACTCATGACATTGTATGCTGTTTCAACAATGTCTTCAACACTTGGTTTTGAGAAGTAATCACCATCTGTGCCATAGGCTGGACGATGTTCTTTAGCAGTTAAGGTAATGGGACTTGAGTCTAGATATTGATAGCCCTGATCTCTGTCCAATACATTTCTCATCATAAAGGCTGAAGCTCCTCCAGGGACATCTTCATCAGCAAATATGACGCGATTCGTTTTTTTAATTGACCCTACAATGGTGCCAGAGAGATCAAAAGGAAGGAGTGATTGGACATCAATTACCTCCATTGAAATTCCGATTTTCGATAATCTCTTTGCCGCTTCAACCGCCATTCTACACATCGACCCATAAGTGACAATGCTAATATCGGTTCCTTCATAAAGAATCTCAGGAATGCCCAGAGGTGTTCTAATTTCTCCCAGATTGTCTGGAAGTTTTTCTTTCAATCTGTAACCGTTGAGAGATTCCACAACGATGGCTGGATCATCTGACGCTAAGAGTGTATTGTAGAATCCAGTTGCCTGAGTCATATTCCTGGGAACGAGTACATGAATTCCTCGCACAGCATTGATGATCATGCCCATTGGTGACCCTGAATGCCAAATCCCCTCAAGTCTATGTCCGCGGGTTCTAATGATTAGTGGGGCTTTTTGACCTCCTTTGGTTCTGTAATGAAGACTGGCAAGATCATCTGACAATGTTTGAATGGCGTAGTAGATGTAATCCAGGTATTGAATTTCCGCAATCGGCCTTAATCCACGAAGCGCTGCTCCAATGCCTTGTCCGATAATGCTAGTCTCTCTAATGCTAGTGTCCATTACTCGTATTTCACCGTGCTTTTCCTGAAGTCCGGCAAAGCCTTGGTTCACATCACCTATACGTCCTACATCC
Source organism: Cyclobacteriaceae bacterium (assembly GCA_049115695.1). GTDB lineage: Bacteria > Bacteroidota > Bacteroidia > Cytophagales > Cyclobacteriaceae > JAGDZR01. The sequence continues at coordinate 243,830 of JAGDZR010000017.1, forward strand.
TCACCCATTGCAAACACCAAAGGATTGATCGAGAGATGATGGTCAAAACAAGCTTGTACTACCTCACGACCATCTACTAGTTTTGAACCCTCAGAGTATTCAGGTTTGACGCCCGCTACATTAACTGCCGCGTGTCTCGATTGACTGTTGATATGGGAATTGTATTGATCCGAATGCTCCTCTACTTTGGAAGCGTACCACGACCTTAGATTAGCTTTTTCTTCGGAGGAGTGATGTCTTAAGGCCAAGATTGACTCCCTGATGGACTTCACGATGTTGGCCTTAACAGGTGTGTGTATATCTCTTAATTCACTAGAGATTACCCTTAGGGCCTCAACTTCATGATGCTTTTCGGCTACTTTATCCAAAAGGTCCAGTGCTATCACTTTATCAGATTTGATTTCACTGAAATACATCTTCCAGGCAGAGTCTCTGCCTTGCTTGATTTTTTGTTTGGCTTCATTCTCAATCCTTGTTAGCTCTTCTTCAGTTGCTAGGTTTGAGGAAAGAATCCACTCCTTGAATTTGAGATTGCAGTCAAAGTCGGCTTCCCATTTCAGTCGCTGTTTGGATTTATATCTTTCATGAGAGCCAGAGGTTGAATGCCCTTGCGGTTGTGTCATGTCAATGACATGAATGAGCGAAGGGATATGTTTGGTTCTGGCCAAATGAGCCGCGCTCTTAAACGCCTCAATAAGCCCGAGATAATCCCAGCCTTTGACAACATATATCTCAAACCCCTTTTCGTTTTCATTTCTTTGAAAACCTGAGAGTGCTTTTGAAATGCTCTCTTTAATTGTGTGATATTCCTTAGGGACAGATATTCCATAGCCATCATCCCAGACTGCCATTACCATTGGCACCTGCAGCACCCCAGCAGCATTCATAGCCTCAAAGAAATGACCCTCTGAGGTCGAGGCATTACCGATTGTCCCAAAGGCTACTTCGTTTCCATTGATGGAAAAGTCCGTAAAATCAGATAAATCTTTATTCTGACGGTAAAGTTTGGAGGCAAAGGCAAAACCAAGCAGCCGCGGAATTTGAGCTGCAGTAGGAGACAAGTCTGAACTTGTGATTTTTTTGTCAGTCTGAGAAACCCATTCTCCTTCGTCATCTAATAGACGGGTAGCATAGTGACCGTTCATTTGACGTCCACCACTATGCGGCTCCATGTTCACATCAGTATGAGCGTAAAGTTGTGCGAAAAACTGCTCAGGAGTAAGTTCGTCTATGGCAAGCATGAAGGTCTGGTCTCGATAATATCCAGAACGCCAGTCACCATTTTTGAAGGCTTTGGCCATTGCGATTTGAGCCAATTCTTTACCGTCACCAAAGATGCCAAATTTAGCCTTGCCCATGAAGACTTCCTTGCGCCCAGTGAGACTGATTTCCCTACTCTCTACAGCAATGCGATAGTCATTTAATATTTCAGTTTTTTCAATCTGCTTTTTTGACTGTTTTGCTGTGTCGATCATATGATAGGGGTTAGATGCACTTTCAAATTTAATAAAATAAAGCGGAAAGTATAAATTTTTACGCAGTATAAATTTTTTTATTAGGTAGTAAAAGGACTCAAAAACAAAATATAATTCTGTCTATCATTTTTTCTCAAATGATATAAAAATGAATTTTCAAAACAACATCTATTTCGTTCTCCACTCTTGTTAACGCGTAAAATATGACGCTTGTTTTAATAATATGGGCGAATTTATATTTGCATTTCGTAGAGAACATTTAACCCCAATGTTATGATTATCGGAGTACCCAAGGAGATAAAAAACAACGAAAATAGAGTTGCGCTGACCCCAGCTGGTGTAAAGGAATTAACCAAGCGCGGACACACGGTATATGTCCAGTCAACTGCTGGTGAAGGCAGTGGATTTTCAGATGAAGATTACACTAACGCAGGTGCAAGTCTAAAAGCTACCATTGAAGAGACCTATGCGATCGCAGAGATGGTCATGAAAGTGAAAGAGCCCATTGAGAAAGAGTACAGTCTGATCAAGAAAGATCAGTTGGTCTTTACCTATTTTCACTTTGCTTCTTATGAACCACTTACCAGTGCAATGTTGAAAAGTGGAGCAGTGTGTCTGGCTTATGAAACTGTTGAAAAACCTGATCGGTCACTACCGCTTTTGGTGCCAATGTCTGAAGTGGCCGGAAGAATGGCTGTCCAGGAAGGAGCCAAGTACCTCGAAAAGCCAATGAAAGGCAGAGGTATTCTACTTGGAGGTGTACCGGGAGTAAGACCAGCCAAAGTGTTAATTCTTGGTGGGGGAATAGTAGGTACCAATGCGGCTAAAATGGCTGCAGGCATGGGCGCAGATGTCACTATAATGGATCTTAACCTAGCAAGACTAAGATACCTGGATGATGTTATGCCGGCTAATGTCAATACCATGATGAGCAATGAATATAACATCAGACAATTAATCAAAACGCATGATTTAATCATAGGTGGTGTATTGATACCGGGAGCAAAAGCGCCGCATCTCATCACCAGAGACATGCTCAAAGAAATGAGACCGGGAACGGTTTTGGTTGATGTGGCTGTGGATCAGGGAGGATGTATTGAAACCTGTAAGCCGACCACTCATGAGGACCCTATCTTCATCATAGATGATGTGACGCATTACTGTGTTGCCAATATGCCAGGTGCGGTACCTTACACTTCTACATTGGCACTAACCAATGCGACATTGCCATATGCGATTCAACTGGCAGAAAAAGGCTGGCAAAAGGCGTGTAGTGAAAATCAGGAGCTGAAATTAGGACTTAATGTTATTGCTGGAGAGGTGGTGTATAGAGGTGTAGCAGATGCTTTCAATCTGCCATATGCTGATGTAGAGAAATTTCTATAAATCAGTGTGCTTGGGAAAAGCTGATATGCTTGCATATGTTCCCTTGTGTCGATCTAGTTCCCAGATGAAATGCTGCATGCCATTGGTAATGGCTATAAATTGTGCGGCAACCGAGCGATTGTAAACGCTCAGTTGCCGCATTGTTTTTTCTGAAAGTGCTATTTCCGGTGCCTTGCATTCTATCAAAATATGGTTTTCACCATTGCCGTTTTTCACGATGATATCTGTCCGTTTGTTCACCTTGTTGTAACTCACACCGCTCTCACTTTTCATCAAGGCAAATGGAAATCCAAGTTTGTCATTCAATAGTTGAAGAAAATGCTGACGCACCCATTCTTCCCTTGTTAGATGAACATGTTTTTTTCGAACAGGATCCCAGATAAAGGCTTCATCAGCTTCCCATTGAATTTTTGGTTCTATTGTCGGAAGATTAAGCCTTGGAAGATTGATGCTTGACATTGGGAATCTTTACAAATAGTAATATGGCCAGGCCGATGATGAAATAACCAGCTAGCGCCAAAGTGCTATTCCTCATGCTTCCTGTAAGTTGCTCCACAAGTCCGTATGAAAACGTCCCTAAAACCACGCTCATATGAAACATGACGTCAAAGAATGAAAAGAAAGAGGTATGGTCTTCAGCATCGTTTGGGATCAACTTTGAAAATGATGCTCTGGAAAGGGCCTGAATACCACCCATTACAAGACCAACAGAAACTGCAATGACATAGAACTGGTTAACTGAGGTAATGGTATAGGCATAAATACAAACGCCAATCCATATCACAATCATTGTCGAAAGTGATATTACATTCCCGAGCCAATCAGAAAGTCGTGCAAACAAGTATGCGCCTATGATGGCCACAAACTGGATGATTAAGAGTACAGGAATCAGGTCAGACGAGCCCAGTCCTAGTTCATTTGTTCCAAATAGAGTGGCCAGCAACATGATTGTTTGTACTCCCATGTTAAAGAAGAAAAATGAAATGAGATATCTTTTCATATCCGGAAGCGATTTTAACAGATGCCAGACCTTGATAAGTTCTTTATATCCGTTTAAAAGCACCTTTCCGGTTGGCTTATGATTGAATGGATTGTCAGGAAGTTTTTTAAATGGGATTTGTGCAAAACCAACCCACCAAACGCCAACAAGCAAGAAAACTGTGCGTGTGGCAATTCCTGAGTTTTCAAATCCAAACCATTCAAATTTCATGATCAGGGCGAGACTTGCAATCAGGAGTAAGGCACTACCCGCATAACCAAACGAGTAACCCCTGGCGCTAATTCTGTCCGTCAAATGTGCCGGCGCAATCTCTGGAAGAAAAGCATCATAAAATACCAAGGAGCTACTGTAGCCAAGACTCGCAAGAATTACACAGAGTATCCCCCATTCCAACGAGTCAATTCCGGTGAAGAAAAACATTCCCAAACAAGCACTGGAACCCAGGTAGGTAAAGAATTTTAAATACGCTTTCTTTTCGCCGGTATAGTCAGCAATTCCAGATAGAATGGGGAGCATGATAGCAGAGAGCAAATAGGAAAATGAGATGGCATAACTGTACAATACTGAATTGACCAGCTCAAACCCGAAGAAGTTCACAGGTCCTGCTGTCTCCGTAACTTTTGTATAGTAAATAGGGAAAATAGTTGTGTTGATCACAAGGTTGTAGACTGAATTGGACCAATCGTACATGCACCAGGCATTGATCGTGTTGGAGTATTTTTTCATTTGAGCGGTTAAATTAGTGTTTTTCTAATGTTTGGTTCCAATCATTGAAATAATATGGATTGCACTTAGGAAAGAAAATAAGTTTCGCAAACGGTTGTGAATTTCATTTCAGAAATGAAATGCTCTTGTTAAGACCACTCTTCAATTGATATCTTCTAAATTCACGGCTTCAAAATTTGACGATATGACAAAATATAATAGCTGGTTTCATCCATATAAGCCAGCCAAAGAATACAATAAGAAGGTTGCTTACTTCAGTATGGAGTTTGCGGTTGATCAGGCATTGAAGACTTATTCTGGAGGACTAGGCTTCCTCGCAGGCTCTCATATGAAGAGTGCATGCGACCTCAAACAAAATTTGATTGGAGTTGGGATGTTGTGGAAGTATGGTTACTACGATCAGGTTCGAAAAGAAGATCAAAGCCTGGGGACACAGTTTGTTGAGAAGAATTACACTTTTTTGGAAGACACGGGATTGGAATTTGAAATTACCATTCTCGACAATGCGCATGTGAAGGTAAAGGCTTATGTCCTTAAGCCAGAAATATTTGGTTCAGTTCCACTTTATCTTTTGAGTACAGACGTAGAAGGAAATGATCACCTTTCCAGAACCATTACTGATCGATTGTACGATGCAAATGACCTGACCCGGATTTCTCAAAGTATTGTGCTTGGTGTTGGTGGAGCGAAGCTGGTCGAACACCTTGGTGGAGCAGATGTCTATCACCTAAATGAGGGTCATGGCCTTCCTGCCTTTCATTATCTAAAGGACAAAGGTGTAGGACGGGATCAATTTGTATTTACAACTCATACTCCCGAAAAAGCGGGAAATGAAGAGCGAGATGGTATGTTCCTCAATCGAATGGGATTTTTTGGTCGAAAGCTCTCTGATAAAGAGCTGAATGAGATTACCCTTGATAATGGCATGCTTAGCTATACGGTGGATGCTCTTAGGCTTGCAAAAAAATCAAATGCAGTTTCCAAGCTTCATGCCGAGGTTTCTAAAGAAATGTGGAAAGATTTTGATGACACGAGTGAAATCATTCCGATTACAAATGCACAGCATCAGGAATCCTGGCAGGATAAGCAAATTCAGAAAGCGTTTGAGAAAAAGGATGCAAAAGCATACAGGAAAAGAAAGCTTGAACTAAAGAAAGAATTGTTCAAAGAAGTGCTGAATCAAACGGGTAAAATGTTTGACCCTGATGTGTTGACAATAGTCTGGGCCAGACGATTTGCAGGTTATAAGAGAGCTGATTTGCTTCTTAGAGATATTCAGAAAATTGAGGCGATACTCTCCAATAGTGAACAACCAGTGCAGATCATTTGGGCAGGAAAGCCTTACCCCAGGGATTTTGAAGCCATTAAAGTATTCAATGAGTTGATACGATTCAGTAAGTATCGTCACAATTGTGCAGTACTCATCGGTTACGAAATGGCGTTATCCAGATTGCTGAAAACTGGATCTGATATATGGCTGAATAATCCACGAATTACCAGAGAAGCATCAGGTACCAGCGGAATGACTGCTGCGATGAACGGGTCGGTCAATGTATCAACCAATGATGGATGGATTCCAGAGTTTGTAAAGGATGGAGTGAATTGCTTTGTTCTACCAGAACTAGATCATGAATTACCACATCAGACCATGGATGATTTGGACGCTAAAAACCTATATGAGATTTTATCTGAGCGAGTAATTCCAACGTTCTACGATACACCCGATAAATGGACAGAGATCGTCTTCAGTAGTATTGAAGGTGTAGTTCCTGCATTTACTAGTAGAAGAATGGCGGATCAGTATTATAAGGAATTGTATTGAGGATGAAATAATATTTAAGCAAGGAAGGCCACCCATTCGAGTGGCCTTTTTTGTTGCCGTTGAAATATTTTATTCGGAGTAAAGGGATAACCAATATAAATTTGGAACCTTTAAGCCATGTTTGTCTAAGGACCCAGTTGCTAAGAACCAAATGAAACCACCAACCCTGGAGTTGATTGAATACATCAATGCTAAAACGAATAAGAGTGTTTATGGTCTGGACACCAATTACAACTACTTATTCTTTAATCAAACGCATGTCCGTGATATGCAGGAGAGATTCGGAGTATCGGTATCCATAGGTGATAACAACATAGCGTTGATTGCTAGTGAACAAGTGGATGTTTTTAAGCAACTATATGATAAGGGCCTATCGGGCAAAGCATTTACCGACACGCAGCAATTTGACGAGGATTATTTTGATTTTGAATTCTTCCCCATTTCCTCGAATGACTCAGTGACTGGGGTAATTGTTGAGGCCACCAATGTAAGTGCACGAGTAGCTGTCGAGCATGAACTTAGAGATCATAAGCACAACCTGGAGCTTCAAATTGAAAAAGGGTCAGAAATAATTCTGGAGCAGAAAAATTTCTTTCAGTCAATAATAAACGAAGATCCCAGCGCCATCATGATTCGCGATGCAGAGGGCAGGCATGTTTTAGCAAACAAGTCAGCCGCTGAATTGTTTGAACTTGATCTGGACAATGTATTGGGTGCACGCTTGGATGATTTTCTTGAAGAAGGAAAAGATCTTCAGAAATTCATTCGGGAAGATCAGGATGTTTTGACCAATGGGGTATTAGTGGAAGGAGAGAGTAAGTTGGATCATAAGGGCCATCTTCATTGGCTATCAGGTAAAAAGAAATTAATCGAAACCAATGGGAAGAAATATGTACTTGGCGTCTACAGCGACATTACCTACCTCAAAAAAATTCAGGAAGAACAGGAACTGGCATATGCCAAGTTAGAAAAGGCATTGGATGACCTAAAGGAAATGCAATTGCGACTAGTCTCATCAGAGAAGATGGCGTCTATCGGCATGATTACCTCAGGGCTTGTACATGAAATAAATAACCCGATCAACTTTGTTGCTGGCAATGTTGCTCCGCTGAAGTTGGACTTTGAAGAATTACTTGATGGTTTAAAAGAGAAGTTTGGGGATGATCTTCCAGAGGATTTAAAAGAGACTATAGCGGAAATCCCAGTTTTGCTGGAAGGAGTTGAAGATGGAGCTTTGCGTGTGAAAAAACTAACAAAGCGACTAAAACTCTTTGGTGATTCAAATACTGAATCAGAGAAATTGGTTAACATCAATGAGGCCATCAGATCTATCACACGTATCATGAGCCCCCAGATTATGGGGCGAGTTGAGATCATAGAAGACTTTGCTAAAGTGGAGGAAATACTCGCCGCTCCGGGAACTCTAAATCAGTTGATCATGAATCTTCTTGAAAATGCCATACAATCCATCAGTGGAACTGGGCAGGTCACAATTCGAACAAGAAAGGAAGGCAGCAATAAAATTATTGAAGTGGAAGATTCCGGCTCGGGAATAGATGAAGAATTTGCCGAGAAAGTGTACGACCCATTTTTTACAACGAAAGGAGATAAGCATTCTGGGTTAGGATTAGCTATATGCAGAAGGATTGTATCTAAGATTGAAGGCGTGATGCATTTCAAACAATCCAATTCAGGAGGAACCATTTTCACCATTCAGATTCCTAATCAAAGAGTATAATTTTTTTACTGTTCAACCTTATTTTTCCATTTGAGCTTTTAAAATTCCGGTTTAGACATGCGTCTTGGGTAGAGAGACATAAGCACGTCACTTTTGCACTGATGAGTACGATGAGTGAAATAAACTTGGCTGAAGAAATTGTGAGTCTGTACCGAGGTGACTTGGTTACATCTGACTCCAATAGAACAGCGGAGGTAGAGGTAGAGCTATTCAGGTTGAATAACCTCACCGTAAACGTTGTGCTCAGATATTACGGGCAAACCATCTCCTTTAAGGCTTCTCTGATTGAGGCAACAGAGGGCGTTATGTTTCGAGTCCAGGATAAGATTGCGAATAATTACATGTTGAGCGGTGAAAGTGGTTTTTTATATGATAGACCAAATATTCACGGTGGGTTCATCGATCGAATGGATGGGCTTTTTTTTCATATCAGTTTGAGACATTTCAAAGGGCAGCTTGAGGAGTTATGCTTTTTTGGTAAGAAGAATGCTATGCTTGAAGCATAGTAGTGTATAGAGTAGATAGAAAGAGGGGACGAACAATCAGCTATGGAAGGGGGCACTTATGGTGCCCTTTTTTCATAGTTAACTTAGCCTTCGATTGACCCAGTCCTTTATTTTTTCAAAAATTTCTGCCTTACACAAGTCATTATGAGGTTCGTGATAGGCCTCAGGAATTGATTCCCAATCAATTTTAGATGAATTTGAGACGAGCTGTTCAGTGGCATCATGATCAATTAATTGGTCTGCAGCTCCATGATATACCAGTCCTTGCACTTTTAATTTGCTCATATTCATTGGTAATTGAGCAATAGCATTAGATACCTCAACGAACGTTCTTACCGAAATTTTGGTCGTTACGAGCGGATCATTTTTATAGGTTTCAACCACTTCAGGGATTCGACTTAATGTTTCAGGATTGAGTTCATTGTCCATTCGAAATTTGGGAAGGATGTTGGCGATGAACTGACCCGCTTTAACTTTCCATGCAGGAGGCTCAAATGCTAAACCTAGCCAAGGGTTTGATGCAATAAACCCGGAAAGCTCCGTCGTGTTTCTACTCGTTACATAGCCCAACACAATCAATCCACCCATGCTTTGGCCAAACAAAAACATTGGGATATCAGTATAGTCGGCTCTGGCTGATTTGAGCAATTCTTCGACATCATTCAAGTAGTGATCAAATCCAGGCGTATGACCCTTGAGACCTTCAGAACGACCATGACCTCTAAGGTCCATGCCAGCAACAGCTATGCCATTTTCATTGAGAAATTCGGCTAGTTCATCATATCGATCAATGTGTTCTCCGAATCCATGAACAATACAGATGATTGCCTTTGCCTTTTCATGATGCCAAAATTTTCCATGAAGACGAGTACCGTCATTTCCGAAAATATCCATTAGTTCAGCCATGCTAAATCGATTTGAGTTGAGCAAATTATATAAATTGATTGAGAACCGACGTTGCTTTAAAGAATGTCAATTTTTAAATCGCTGACACATACTTTTCCAGTTCAGTTGCTTTTTCATCATTTGAAGAATCATCTACTATTACTATTGCCATGGTTCATGTTTGTTGCGGCTATTACTGGAGGAATAGGGCGAGTTTACGGTATTCATTATCTGTTTTTAGATCCGGAGTATCTCAATGAAGTTGGATTTCTAAGTTTTTTTATCGTCGGGCTATCATTTGGCGTCTTTGTAATGGCCTATCAGATCACAAGCTATGTGCTATGTGGTCATATGTTTTCGTTTTTAGGAATTCTTCAGCGGCCATATTACAAATACACCATCAACAATGCTATGATCCCACTTTTTGGGTTGGTACTCTATGTGGTGACGATTGCGATTTTCCAATATCGAAATCAGCTGGGATTTTTTGAGACAGTTATTTCGATTGTCGCGGTTTTAGCAGGGGTTGTAACTCAGCTTTTGATCATGACCAGCTATTTCAGGTTTACCAACCATGACATATTCAAGTACATGTCTGGAAGTGTGGATAGGCGACTCAAAAGAAACGTCATAGGCCGCATGACCGCTATGGACCGGTTGAAGATGGTAAAAAAGGTCAAACCTCAGGTGAAATTTTACTTGGATCAGCGATTGCGCTGGAGGAATTGCACTGGACTAGGAGATTTTCCCGATAAAGCCTCTATTATTCGGGTCTTTGATCAAAATCATTTCAATTCTGTAATGTTCGAATTGCTAATTGTAGTGGCGGTGCTTGTTTTGGGTTTTTTCATAGAACGACCTGTTGTTCAAATTCCTGCAGCTGCTAGTGTATTGCTGCTCTTTTCCATTTTGATAATGCTGATCGGTGCTGTTTCGTACTGGTTTCGGTCATGGGGAGTGGCCATCGTAATCGCACTATTTATAGCTGCAAATTATTCATCCACATTAGGTATAACAGATGGCATCAACCAGGCAGGTGGATTGAACTATGCAAAAGCGCCAGTAGAATACTCCCGCGAAATATTGGAGCAGCAACGAAACAAGCGCATTATTGAGGCGGACATATCGATTCAAAATCAATCATTAAATGGATGGCTGGAGAGACAGGATTCCTTACCGAAAATGGTGCTTGTATGCGTAAGTGGAGGAGGTCAACGAGCTGCGGTATGGGTGGTCAATGTGCTTCAGACCATTGATAAAAAGCTATCTGAAAGTATTATGGCGCAAACCGCTATCATCACCGGAGCTTCAGGGGGTATGATAGGCGCTTCATACTATCGAGAATTGTATAGACAACTTCAGTCCGGAGAAAAAATCGACTTGCAAAGTGCAGAATGGCCTGAGAGGATGGGTAGAGATAATTTGAATTCAATCATTTTTAGTCTGGTAGTCAATGACGCCTTTTTCAAATTGGGAAGATACAAGGCGAACGGTATGACCTATAAGATGGATAGAGGGTATTTGTTTGAGAAAAACATGGAATACAATCTGAATGGAGTATTGAACAGGCCCTTGAGTGACTATTCACAATTGGTTAACCAGGGAGCAATCCCAAGGATGATTTTCAGTCCGATAATTGCCAATGATGGTCGCAAATTGTACGTGTCTTCATCTCCGGTGAGTTATATGATGAAAAATGAGGCGAGCGATATCAAAATCAGGGGAATTGACTTTCAACGGCTCTTTGCAGATCATGGTGCTGATCAAATTAACTTTCAAACGGTATTGCGCATGTCCGCTTCTTTTCCCTATATCACTCCAACCATCAGCTTGCCAAGTGAACCCAGGATGGATGTAATGGATGCGGGCATCTCTGATAATTTTGGCATCTCTGATGGTCTGCAGTTTACGTATGTTTTCAAAGATTGGATTGAGACAAATACTTCTGGAGTGGTGATGGTGGTGATACGCGACACACGAAAACTTGCACCCATTGAGCCAAGGTCAAATCCTTCGATAATAGATCGATTTACCAATCCGATAGCCAATGTCTACAACAATCTTAGTAACATGCAGGATATCGTCAATGACAATCAATTGAAGGCAGCCAGAGATTGGCTTGGCGTGCCGCTGGAGATGATTTCTTTCGAATATGACACCTACTCTTCATTTGATCAGGTTAACTATTCATTTGATTCAAAACGGACACTACGAACAGAAATCGAACGGGCTTCATTAAGCTGGCATTTGACTGAGGCGGAAAAGAAAAACATTAAGGAGAATATTGATGCTCCTCATAACCGCAAGGCATTGGTTAGACTCCATCAATTGATAGATCAGTGATAGAGACTAGATGACTTGATTAAAGTGCTCTACGACAGGAAATGGGTCGTAGTAGTGGTGCAGTATTCTTTTCCATTCAAGGTATTCGCTGGATTGACGAAACCCGATGGTGTGATCTTCCAACTTCTCCCATTTGACCAGTAGCAAGTACTTATTCTCTTTTTCCAGACAGTGATGGAGCGTATGCTCAAGATATCCGGGAATTGCACTGATATATTGTCCGGCCTCTTTAAAGTCTTGTTCAAACTCAGGCAGTAGATCCGGTTTTACCTCGAGCATGGCAGCTTCTAATATCATTTCTCAGGTTTACGTTAAACTTAACTAGGTGATGGCTTTTAATAAAAATTCATTCAAAGGACGCATGGTTTGCCAGTACACAACGACCGTTTCCAGTAGTTTTGGACTTGTAATGAGAGAGGGTTTGTCTTCTCTTATGAAATAGAATTGCTTGTTGGCCAAAATGGGCAGGTCATCTGTGTGAGGTTGCAATTCCTTGGGAATGCGTTTCATTTTTTCACCTTGTATTTCACCAAAAGTGGTTTTGAAGTCTTTGTTAGAGATGAGTTCATTAAACGTCTCCGGGTGTGCCTGAATGGCAGTTCTGATTTTACTAAGCTGCTCTTTATCGGGACCGAAACAGCCACCCATAATTCCCAGCATTTGCGGGCTCATTCTGATGAATATGCCAGGAATGCTTTTATCTTTTCTTCCTTTATGACTCACAAAGGCAGTATAGTGGAGATTGTAAGGAGATTTATCTTTGGAGAATCTGATGTCCTTATTGATACGAAGGATACAATTTTTGGCCAAAATGTCAAGTGTCAGATCTTGGGTTTGTAGCGCAACGATCAAATCGCTAATAAAGCATTCAAATGGGTTTTTCACACTCGATTCATATCTCTTTTTTTGACTATGAAACCATTCTTTGTTGTTGTTTTCTGATAGTTCAGTAAAAAATTTGATGAAGTCGTCCGTAAAGTATTGTGCCATCGTTGATCTGTTTAATTGGATAAAATAAATGATTCTTACTGTTTAGACTAGTTTGCACCAGGATTCGGACGAGAAATCTCATTTTTTTTCAAAATTGTATCCCTTATTTTGACATTAAAATTCAAAGATGAAGAAACTGCTAGGACTGGCATTGATTGGTTGTTGGACTCAACTAGTCGCACAAACACCAATAGCGATAACCATTGATGATTTCCCATTGATATCGCTTGATAAGTCAGCCGTAAATCAAACCTACGTGGTTGAACAACTCATCAGTCACTCAAAAAGATTCAGCGTTCCTGCGATCGTGTTTGTCAATGAGTCCAAGCTATATGTTGATAGTGAGTTGAATGAGTTCAAGCTGTCTATGTTGCAGGAATGGGCCGAAAATGGATTGGAATTAGGTAATCATGGGTATGCGCATCTCAACTATTCAAGAACGGATACTACAACTTACTTTGCTGATCTGATCAAGGGAGAAATTCATTCCAAAAGAATAAGTGAATCGAACGGACTCATATACCAATACTATCGTCATCCTTATCTCCATGCGGGAGAGACAGCTGAAAAAGAAATTGCCTTAGAGCGATTTTTAGTGCGAAATGGTTACGAGGAAGCACCAGTCACTATCGATAATTCCGACTGGATCTATTCCCGTGCCTACGATCTGGCTCGAAAAGAAGACAATCAGACATTGATGGACAGTATAGGCACTAGCTATGTTCAATACATGCTGGATAAAACGGAATACTTTCAATTGAAGTCAAGAGAGTTGCTGGGTAGAGATGTGAAACAAATACTGTTGCTACACACCAATAATATCAATGCAGATTACCTGGATGATCTTTTGGCGGCTTTGCTTGAAAGAGGAAATTCTTTCGTGACTATTTCTGAAGCCTTGCAAGATCCTGCCTATCAGCTCAATGATCATATAGCAAAACCCTGGGGGATTTCATGGGTACACCGCTGGTCACGCAATATGGAAGTCGATAAATCTTTTTATCGAGGAGAACCTCCATGTCCGAAATGGATTCGGGAATATTCTGGGTTAAGTGAATAAATTAGAAAAGCTTAATCTTCTGTTTTTTGCCTTTGGCAAATTCAGTTTTCAGATCAAATCTCAAAACCTGTTCCTTGCTTAATTTCGGAACCATTATCAGTTTCATATCAGAAATGTCAATGAAGGAAGAATAAAGAGTTCCCCCGACCTTTCCCGACTCAGTTTTGCGCGGCACTTGAACTGCCCCTCCGATTAAGTTCCCTATATCTCTTAATTCAGGAGCTTGTTCTGATTTACTCAGCAAGGCAATACGCTGCTGGATGTCATCAAACCTATGACAAGGGTAGTTGCCCTGGTTCGGGTCGCTATGCAAGAAATTGGTTGTGACTAGAAAATGTGAAGACATTTCTACTATTACGCGCTTATTATTTACCCACTCAACGATCACGGCACTGCCGTTTGCGTCACCAATCATCATATGGGCACCTGTTAGTCCAATGCCTCTCGAGTCCAAAAGTCGCAATGCCTCGTCCACGCTTTTGCAGTTACTCAGAATTTCATCACCCAAATTGGTCTTTGGTGGGTTAAATGCCGCTGATAAGTACTGGTCTGGCGTTACCGCTCCGTCCAGAAAAAGACCATGCTCATTAATTCCTCCTTGCGCAAAATCATCCCACCCATACCAAAGTCTCGCATATGATCCCATTCGTTCTGGAATAATCCTGATGAATGCCTTGGTGTCATACCAGTAATCTTCATTGTTGGCAACATAGATTTTGCCAGTTTGAGGGTCCACATAATAGACTATCGAACAACTGACTGTCTCGAACGAGATCAACATGATCAGAAGCAATAGGGTGGTTTTCATAACGCTATCAACGATTGATCCCGCAATTGAGTTGACAAATAGTGTTAAATCACTGTTTTTGATAGATATATGTTTGACCCGCCTGAAGAAGTTTCATAGAGCCGTCATTTATATTGAAATGCATTTCCAGACCAGCAGCGCTAAATTTGAATTGATGGTCACCCATCGCCTCCAATGGAAATGCAGGTTGTCCTGTAGCCTGAGCTGAAAGTGAAACATCCGTCCTGGTAACCACAATATCCATGGGTAGATCAGGGCTTGTATAATTTCCGGAGTAGGACTCCAGCAGATCATCACTGACCTCCACTATTTCAAAGCTGGGGATTTGATAATCCATACCAAAATAAATGCTAAGAATGCCAATCAGAATCTCATTCGGAATCATGACAACCCCGTTGGAGAAATACGAAAAAGAGGCCTTTTCTTCAGGGAAGTAGAAAGCACTGGTTTGAAATCCATCAATCCCTCCATTGTGACCATAGCCGCGCTTGTCATAGAATGGTACTTGAAACATACCTAGCCCCATTCCATCCTGGATTGTTTTCATTTTTTCGAGAGAGGCGGTAGTGATCAACTTATCCGGGGTAAATAGCGCATTTAGAAATTTGTTGAGATCACTTGGTGTAGAAACAATAGCTCCAGCGCCACGAGGAACGGTCATGTCAGTCTCTGTGCCCAATTTCCATTCTCTGGACCGGGTGTAGCTACGCACCTCGTTATTGTCAGGATTAATTTTCCCACCATAATAGGTAGAAGTCAATCCAGCTGGATTGCAAATCTTATCTGCGATCAAATCAGCAAAACTTTTTCCTGTTATCTCCTCAAGAATAAATGTAAGCAGTAGATAGTTTGAGTTGGAATACTCTGTCTTTTCATTTGGAATAAAAACGGATTCGAAATTTTCCAGCCGCTCGATCAGTTGGATTTTGGTCACCGGGCTTTCCATCCACTGGATATAATCAGGACTGCTCGTAAAGTTGAAAATGCCGCTTCGATGACCAAGGAGCATTTTGATCGTGATTTTATCAGCGTTTTCGACATTTGGAAAGTAGGAGTCCAGTGAAGTCGAGAGTGTTAGCTTTTCATCCTCAATGAGCTGCATGATCAACGTGGATGTAAAGATTTTGGTAATTGATCCAATACGATATTTGCTGGCTGTATCTGCCTTTAAGTCAGCTTCCAAGTCTTTATATCCGATGGCCTTTGCATAAATGGGTTTTCCATTCTGATAAATGGAAAGACTTCCCATGCCTTTATTATTTTCCTCTATAAGGTCAAACAAGCTGTCTAGTTTCACTGAGTTAAAACCTTGAGCATTGAGTAGGGATGTGGTGATTAGGCACAGAATAAAAAAACGAATTCTCATAAGATGCGGATTTTCTCTTTGGTGCAATTTGGTAATATTTGGAATATATGCTGCATTTTTAAAGTCATCTAACACATCAACCAGATTATTTTGATACCTGCTCTAAATAACCGATGACATAAACTGCAGGCGCATTCCAGTTGAGACATACTTCATTGCTGGCATAGCTTGGTTCTACATCTTCGAATGATTTGGCTGGATCGGTATATTTATACTCAACTTGAGCTCTGTCTTGTTGGTCTTTGTTTGGACCTCCAATTATAAATCCAGGAACAGGATCTTCTATGCCGTCAGCACCACTTGGTCGGTGATGAGGGAACATTGCCTGCTTACTTCCAAATCCTGTTAAGAAGCTATATCCGGTTGCATTTTTTCCGAAAATGTAATCCGTGTTTTGCTGAGCTGCTTTTAAATACTTGGAGTCACCAGTCAATCTGTGCGCATAACATAGGATTTGCGCCTGATTTAAAATATCACTGTTAGAACCCCACTCATATAAATCCAATCCTATTCGGTAGGGGATTGCATCAATCTTCTTAAGGATGTTATCAGCAAGATTTATTTGACCAGCAACAAGAGTCTCAGCTAGTTCATTTGGCAAAAGATGCCGATTTTCAATCAATGAATGAAAGGCTACATTGCGAATGAAAAATTTCCAACTATTGGTTAACTGGTGCCTGATTGGTTCGGGGTTGTTCAAAAGATAATCCAGGTATTTCTGCTCTTGTGTGGCGATGAATAACTCGGCTGCTGCCCAATAGAATTCATCAGACAATTGATCGTCTCCATATTCACCAGTTCTTACATCATCAGGATTTTTATAAAATTCTTCTGGATTAGCGAGTGCCCAGTCCCAGGCTTTATTTGCTGCATTCAGGGAATTGGATGCCCAGTCCTTATCTTCATACAAGCGCGAGGATTGAGCCATTACGGCTGCAAAAGTTAAGGAGGCCGCCGTACCTTTTCCAATGATCCAACGTTCCAGATCGTATGCTTCCGGCATGATGAATCCTCCAAAATTTTTGGCAGTCAATTTATGATAGACACCACCATCCTCATCTTGCATGGTAAGTACCCAATTCAGTTCATATTTCAATTCGTCCAACAGGTCACTGACACCATTTCCGCTCTCCGGTATATTCAATTGACTGTCAGCTATTGCTTCGGGATATTGCTCAACGAGTTGGAGCATTTGACCCACCGTGATGGCGGCATTCACAACATATTTACCATAGTCACCAGCATCATACCAACCACCTGGTGAAGACATAACTCCGGATTTACCAGTTGACGGGTGAAAGTTGCATTGATCGTCTGAATGACCGGAAGCTCTTGCAAATTGTTCGCCAAATTGTTTTTCAATAGGCATAGACGCTCGCTGAAAGTAAAAACTTTTAATGGAGGCATTCAGCGCATCGGCATATACATTATTGTTTATTTCAAATGGATATGAAATATCTGATCCAATCTTAATGCGATAGGTGCCTGGTGTTTGAAGAAAAGTAAAATCTCCAATCATCACTTTTTCACCCGACTGTTCCCAGACCCCTCCATTTTTGAGCTCACCACTGAAAATGGTCTCGTTAGACTCATTGATAATATCAAAGTTGCTCGCAGTTTTGTCAGCAAGAATAAACTGCTTAGTGCTAGTTGGGTAGTAGCCAATTTGATTGAGTCTGATCTCAGTTAAAACATTGGGAATTACAGGCTGTGATTGAGAACTGCATCCTAATAATATTACAGTAGTGAGAATTGCTGATGCTAAACTTTTCATGGATTTTTGATTTGTTGTTAAGATATATCAGTGATACAAAGGCATCACGCAGAGGAATTACAATTCCCTCAATTTTGAACCATTATACATGGGTGTCAACTTTATCTAAGCCGATTTCAGCTGTACCATTTATCTATTCCATAGACAGTTCATAGCAAGTGCTATTGTAGTCTTATGAGTATTTGATCAGATTGGAGACTTAATTTATAAACCCATAAGATGAAATACATATTGATAGCAATCACAGCATTCTGTTCGGTCATAGCCTTAGGTCAGGACCTTGAGCTAAAGGCAGATGAAACGGTGACTACTACCCATGAGGTAACAGTAAAAGGAGCAAGGTTCTCATATAAGGCTACAACAGGCACTCAACCTGTTTGGAATGATGAAGGAAAAGCTATTGCAGCGGTGCATTATACATATTATGAGCGTCAGGACGTGAAGGATAGAGCCTCTCGCCCTTTGGTATTTTCATTTAATGGAGGACCAGGGTCAGGTTCTGTGTGGATGCACCTGGCATACACTGGACCAAGAATATTGAAGATTGATGATGAAGGTTATCCTGTCCAGCCTTATGGAATCAAAGAGAATCCATATTCGATTCTTGATGTGGCAGATATTGTCTACGTCAATCCGGTTAACACTGGGTACTCACGAATTTTGGACAAAGAGACGGATAAGAAGACCTTCTTTGGTGTCGAAGCGGATATTGAATATCTAGCCGAATGGCTCAATACATTTGTCACCAGGAATAATCGTTGGGAGTGCCCAAAGTATCTCATTGGTGAGAGTTATGGCACAACGCGTGTTTCTGGGCTGGCGCTTGAATTGCAGAATAATCAATGGATGTACATCAATGGTGTGATTTTAGTGTCCCCAACGGAGTTAGGCATTGATGTCAACACAGGTCGAAGAGACGGACCAGTGGGTGCGGCATTGCGGGTTCCATATTTTACTGCAGCAGCTTGGTATCATAACAAATTGTCCAAGGAGTTGCAGGATAGAGACCTAGAAGAACTGTTACCTGAAGTAGAGGCATACGTGATTGACGAATTGATACCGGTCATTGCGAAAGGTGGATTTGTCTCGGATGAAGATCGGAAGTCAGCCGCAGATAAAATGGCGTACTATTCCGGGATATCTTCAAAGTCCATTTTACAGTACAATCTCGACGTTCCAACTTCATTTTATTGGAAGGAGCTACTAAGAGAAGAAGGCTTCACAGTCGGGCGTTTGGATTCCAGGTACAAAGGGATTGATAAAACTGACGGAGGTGATCGTCCAGATTTCAACTCTGAATTGACGAGCTGGTTGCATTCATTCACACCTGCAATTAATCATTACTTCAGTACGGTGCTTAACTACAGAACTGATCATAAATACAACATGTTTGGACCTGTTCGTCCATGGGACCGATCGGGTAATAATACGGGTGAAGATTTAAGGCAAGCAATGGCTCAAAACCCTTACCTGAACGTGATGGTGCAGTCAGGCTTTTATGATGGAGCTACCAAGTACTTTGATGCGAAGTATACCATGTGGAGACTAGATCCAAGCGGAAAAATGAAAGATCGATTGAGCTTTAAAGGCTATAGGTCGGGTCACATGATGTATTTGCGTAAAGAAGATCTGATTAATGCAAATGAGGACATTCGAGACTTTATCAAAGCCACTACTACCAATGGTAAAGCAGCTAAGTATTGAACGAATGACATAAAATGACAGGTTCATTCTTATCTTCACATTAGATTTGAAAGATTTCAATTTTTGATACTATGAAGAAGAATATTTTAATAATTATTGGCGTGATGGTAGCCACAATGGCACTGCACGCTCAAAAAAGGGTACCAGAGGCAACCGAGCTATATGTGGAAATTCCCAGGGTAACACCAGGTGAAAAGGGAGCTGCCCCCTCTGATGCAGTTGTCCTGTTTGATGGATCAAACACTGATGCATGGGTGAAAGCTGGAACATCTGATCCTATAGGTTGGGATGTGAAGGATGGAGCACTAATTGTAAAGGGAAAAGCAGGTTCTATTGAAACGAAAAAAGAATTTGGTGATGTCCAATTACACATTGAGTGGAAGACTCCTGTCATGGAAGGAAAGTCGGGACAAGGGTATGCCAATAGTGGTGTATTCTTCATGGGCAAGTACGAGGTGCAGGTTTTGAACTCATACGATAGTGAAACATATAACAATGGGCAAGCGGGTTCAATTTACAAGCAGTTTGTACCACTTGTGAATGCGACTAAACCTCCGGGTGAATGGCAGGCTTACGATATCATATTTACTGCGCCAAGATTTTCAGATAAAGGCACCTTGATTTCACAGGCAAGACTGACGGTGATACATAATGGAGTGCTGGTTCAAAACAATGTTGCATTACTTGGGCCAACCGAATATATTGGAACCCCACTTTACAAGCAACACCCAGCCAAGCTTCCATTCAGCTTGCAGGATCATGGCGACCCTGTTGAGTTTAGGAATATTTGGATCAGAGAGCTTTAAGAATTGATCTTTGAGAAGGAAACCGGATGTTCAAGCATTCGGTTTTTTTATGCCCGAGATATTAAAGTGCCCGCTGGCTGAGTGATAAGTGATATTGCATTGTTAGCTACATCCAGGTGGACGAATATCCTCTACGTCCATTATTATTCTGGAGAAAATGGCAACTAGAATGATTTGATAGTGAAACGTCTATACAATCCTATTAAATGGGCATAGTCACTTGAACTGTATTCCTGGAAAGCTCCCTTTTCAGGCACTCTCTGCAACAAAAAAGAGCCCGGCAGTGCCGGGCTCTTTTTGAATAAAAACCTCTATTGATTTACTGTCCGTCTTCTTTTTCCGGAGCTCCTTCTTCAGCAGTATTCGGATCTGCCTTAAGACCGTTAACGATTAGGAAGTCATCATATAATGCTTGGAAATCCTCAACTTCAGGAGACATTTCAATGGCTTCTTCATATTTGGTAAGCGCGTCTAAAATCAAGCCATTGTCCTGAAAGAAAGAAGCATATACCAACTTATTTAATGGGCTATCATCGCTGATTTCTCCCTGTAGTCCCTGGAAGCTCTCTTCAACCTCTGTCATGTCGCCTGGAGCAACTTTCTTGATGCCATAAGGGCCTGCGCTAACTTCTTCATCACCCTTTACTTTTACGCTCAAAATGTACAGTGATTCCATCGCCAGTGCTTCTTGTGTGAAATCAAGATCAATTAAGGTTTGATCTGTCTCATCTTCAAATATTACTTCGTCGAAAATGTTCTGTACAGATACCACATATATAGTCCCTTCTTCAGCACCTTCTGGCGCTTCCCAACGGATCACGGCGTGATCTCCCAAAACATCGATATTTTCAGTTGGTAGCATTACATTGATGGCTGCATCTCCAACAGCACGTGAAACCGCTCCAGTAGCATTCATACGCTGTGCTCTGGTTTTGTTGCCATCATCATTCATCTTTGAAGCAATGTAAGCTGCATACTTACTCGTGACTGACGTGTTTTTCGCTAATAAGGCCTTTTCAAGGTCAGCAACCTTTTGAGTGCCGGCAGTTCTTACCTCTGTGGTTTTGCCAGTTTTGTGCATCAATCCAATGTAAGCGCCATTTCCAGCAATTAATTCATCACCGGCGGCTAATGTAGCTCCGGTTCTCAGTGGTGTTGCCGTGGCGGCTCCTGCTTTCTTTACCTGGTTGGTGCCTTTATTGGCCAACACTCTAAAAGTAAAGCCCTGTGCAAATACTGTGGTGGCAGCAAAAACAAATGCCAGAGCCAGGATGAACGAATAAGACTTTTTCATAATATTCCGCTTTAGTGGTTTTTATTCAAGTACAAAATTATAATTTATCTCTTTTAAATAGTGATCTACGACCTTCTTTCGTAAATGCATTCTTCACAACACCATGGTAAACCTCTAATGAATCGCCTGATAAGGCGATTGCAGCCATGGCTATTGTTAAATCAAGCTTATAGTTATACCAATGGAAAATGAAAATCATAAGGGTGAACATACCCCCGAGCTCAATTAACTGAAAAACTTTTGTGACCCCATCATACCATTTTGGAATCATTTTATAGATTAATGTAAAAAGCCAGACATTCAAGAAGCACAGTATAATGGCAATTATACCTCCCTGCAAAGCTGACATATAGTTAATATAGTCTCCCGTAAGGACCATTGAAACAACATTTGCATGAATTACACCCCCATACATATCCGGTAAAGTCCTACCCACAAATCTTTTATTCAATGGTGTAACAAATTTGTCTTCAAGCGATTTTGTATCACCCAAATACTCACCCAGAAAACAAAACATCACCACTTTTCCTTCAATCATTTCAGGAAAGTAATTTTGCTCAAATACATCATAGAAATCTAATGCCATGAATTTGGTGCCAAATTCTGTGGCGCCATAGTCAAGCACATTTCCTTTGAAATTAATGAGCTCAGTCTCGTAGCTTCGCTGAAGAAAATCCTCAGCTGCAGCTGAATCATAATAGCTCGCCAATTTGATAGCGAAAGCAACTTCTCTATTTCCATTGACGGTCATTTTTGGCCAAAACTGACGGCATGACTTAATATCATCTTGATGCTCTGCATCAGTTTCTAAAGTTGCAGGAGCCTCTTCGGCGTACTGTGTAAACAAAGGAATTGACCGTACAAGTGAATCAACCTCATCTGTTAAAGGGTTCACATGAAATTTATTCACCAATACCAGATTTTCTACCCTTGACATGGCATCAGCAAGCATCATGTCCCCAAGACTGTCTTCCTTGTAATGATCAAAAAAGGAGTCAATACCGATTACTGCAGGGTTATGCTGACTAATTGAGTCTAATAGCATTCCGATTTCTGGACGGCTCAATGTTCCAATGTTGACCAATACAATTCGATCATCAGCTATTGGATCTTCTCTTAGTTGAGAAAAGACAATATCAGTCATTGACATCTCTTCCAAGGCCATGCCTACTGAATCAAAAGCATCGAATATGCCGAGACTCGACATTTTGGAAAATCCCCACATCATTCCAAAAATGAACAGGGTGCCGAGCACTACATCTAACCAGATCTTTCTTAACATGTTAGTTGGTTTTACAGGTTATTAACATGTGTTAATTTACCCGTAACTATTTTACCATGCCCAAAGGCACAAACATAAAATTAGTAAAATATAATTTTTTATTGAAATTAATCAATTTAATAATTAAAAGGTAACCCCTTGTGAATACTCCTTTTCAAAAAGTTTCCACTGTCGAAGATTTTGCAAATGAAATTCTAAGTGGGAATCGTTTTGTGCTGAGCCGGGCGATAACGCTCTCTGAGAGCAAGAAACCTACCGATCGCGATTTCTCTAACGAGCTATTGAATAGATTATTACCCGCAACAGGCAATAGTGTAAGAATTGGGATTACCGGAATACCGGGAGTTGGGAAAAGCACATTTATTGATGCCTTCGGAACTTATTTGACAAATCAGGGTAAAAAATTGGCTGTGCTGTCCATAGATCCATCCAGTAAAAAAACGAAAGGTAGCATACTAGGGGATAAGACCAGAATGGCACAATTGTCGAATGATGTAAATGCTTTTATTCGACCTAGTCCCTCCGGAAATCATTTGGGAGGGGTGGCACAGCGAACGAGGGAGACGATGCTATTATGTGAAGCCGCTGGATTTGATGTAATCATCATCGAAACAGTAGGTGTGGGGCAAAGCGAAACTGCTGTCAAAGACATGGTTGATGTTTTTTTATTGTTGATGCTGTCAGGTGGAGGGGATGAGTTACAAGGCATCAAACGCGGTATCATGGAAATGACGGATATTATCGCCATCAACAAAGTAGATGGAGACAATGTCAAAGCTGGACAAAGAGCGAGACAACAGTATGAACAAGCTCTTCATTTATTTCCTGGCAATGAAAATGGATGGACTGTACCGGTAATGACAACATCGGCAATAGATGCTCAGGGTCTTGAAGAGATCTGGATTCAAATGGAGCATTTTTTCATCTCAACAAAGGCCAATGGTTGGTTTGATCAAAATCGAAATGATCAAAAATTGAAGTGGTTTAAGGAGGCGGTGAGATTCGAGCTTGAGCATAGGTTTTATGATCAATTAGACGTTAAGTCAAATCTTCAGCACGTGGAGGATGCTGTTCAGTCCGGAAAGCTGAGTGTCAGAGCTGCCATTGATAAACTGATGAAGTGATTTCCAGTTTACACCCCTGGTAGTCATCAACGGAGGTAATCTTTTTTGCTTTTTATACGTATTTGCCATTTCGATCCGCAAGCCTGTCTGTTCGATTCGTGAGTGAATCTTTGTGTATTTCTGAGTGAATTGACCCGGATTACAATCCGCACCAGTTTATTTCGTATTTGCCATTTCGACGGAATGAGAAATCTAACCACAGTAATGGAGCAACATAACCCCAGCAGAGAGATTATACACGCTAACCCATCACTACAGTCATTCCCGCGGATCTGTCTGTCCGATCGGGAGTGAATTTTTGTGTAATACTGAGTGAATTGACCCGGATTACAATCCGTGGCAATTTAGAATCTTTGCTGTAACGCGCTATCGTTTCTTGAAAGCGAGAATCCTGAATTGATTATCCTCGTGATGCAAAGTCGCCATTCTGGCGAGACTGCTAAACTTGATATCCGGAACTAACACCCCTGCAGTCATTCCCGAAGGGAATCTTTGCTGTAACGCGCTATCGTTTTTCTTGAATGCGAGAATCCTGAATCGATTAACTATCTGAGGCAAAGCTGGCATTCGTACGAGACAGCATGATATAAAATTTATTGGGAGCAATTTTCAGTACCGGAACTCTACTCCGTTTGGACCCCTGCCAGCCGTGAGTGTTTTCCGTTCCACACGATCTTCATCGTAAACATGTATAATGCCATTAGCCTGGAAACCCTGGTTGTCTGCTACATAGATCCAGTCAAATTTGTCCACTCCAAGACCATAAATACCAACTGCATCGCTCACGGTAACAAACTCAACTGGGACTGTTGTCCCCGGTGCACCTACATTGTATTTAAAGACTGTGTTTCCAGCCGAATAAAAGATGTGAACACCAGTGACATCAGAGGCGATTTTCGTCGAAATATTGACCCCTAGTTCTTCAATATGATCAACTTCATTGGCAGAGTTAATGCGCACCAACTGACCATCATTGGCAGGACTCCAGTCCTCTTTATATCCTCCCGCACAGGCCACCCATATATTACCACCCTGATCACGGATCATTTGTCCTGGGCCTGGACCAACAGCTACAGTTTCCGTGACAGTTTCCGTATCCATATTGATGATGGAAACAGTATTGGACCAACCATTTGCAACATATAGGGTGTTACCGGCTTTGATGATGCCATCAGGACCATATCCAACCTCAATTTGATTTAGAAGCTCACCAGATTCCAAATTGATAATTGAAACGCGTCCGGTCGCAACAAAGCTCACCCATTCGGTAATATATCCTTTACCATTGTGTGAGGTCATGTATCGTGGATAAGCAACTGTTGATGAGTCAAGCGTATATAATGATTCGAATGTATAGGCATTTACCACTTCAACTTTATGGCTATTATTTGATAGGATGAAGGCCTTTTCACCATCAAAGTGAAGATCTTGAATAACATCCCCCAGAATCCTTCCTCCATTGACCGAATTGAAGATTGCTGCTGCGTGAGTGTCATCATCGTCGAAATGGGAAATAGAACCGTCACTCGCTCCAAACGACCCTTCGTTGATCACAAAGGCCCCTGTTTCAAAGGCCCCCTTGGAGATAGGCTCATCATCACCACCACACGCAGTTAGCAGTATGAGTACAAATAAAGACATCAACGGTATGATTTGTTTTTGCAGTTTCATAATGAAATGGATAATTGAATTTGATAATTGATACCAGGCATAGCCCGATTTATAAGATTTTCGTAGTAGGTGTTAAAAATATTGTTGACTCGAGCAGTAACGCGACTGTCCACTTTCCATGCCTTGAATGAATAGCTCGTGGAGCAATTGGTGATAAAGAATGCCGGAACAGAGGCAAAGGCGGTATTGTCCAATGAAGTATATCTCAACCCGGTATAGGCATTAGCCAATTCTGCTGACCATGACCCCCATGTCAATCGATTGGCAAAATAACCGGACAATTTAGGAACATAGGGAAGTTGATTTCCAACTAACGAGGAAGATGGATAATCACTCATATTGAGAGATTGCTGCACCGATCCTGAGATAGATGTTTGAAGCGTAGCACGATTCCAGGTTGCTGTCAGATTGTGGTGAGTTTCCAAACCATGAATATGAACTTTTCTTATATTTTCTGGTGACCAAAATCCAGCATCAACTGGCGTCCATAGAATCCAATGGGTCGATCGGGTGGCAAAAACTGTGATGTTACCGCTGTATTGAAGATGAGAAGTTTTCAGTGTCAGATCGAACCCACCTTCAAAATTGTGGCTTTTTTCAGGCTTCAGGTTGTGATTGCCTCCGGGTTGCCAGTATAGATCATTTAGGGTTGGGATTCTAAAGCCAGCTGCATATTGGGATTTGAAATAAAGATCGATATTTCTATTTGATACGACTTGTTGTTTAATGCCAAATGTTGGGGCAATTGCTGGTTGCTTCAAAGAATTTAACGCTTGTCTATGACCTGCAGATAGCGTGGTTTTACCGATTACCCTTTTGAGATTTGCGAAGAGGTCTACTTGGATTAATTTTTCTTGTTGAGCATAATTGTTTGAAGATGCAGTAGCGTGATTGATCAATGAGCCAGCTGTGAATAACCAGCCGCTCTTTTCACCTGTGAACTTGGTGGAAAATGAGTTGGATCCTGTAAGGGTAATCAGGCTGTCATTGTAAATCCAATGCTCTTTAAATACGCCAAGGGTATTGGACCAGGAACCCAATGGCAAGTCAATGGTGTAATCCAATACCCCCTTGACTGTATTAAACAACATGTGGTCATTACCACTAAGGTTTGTGATCGAGGGTTGAATTTCACGATCATTTCTCAGTAATATGAAATCCCCGGAAATCGTGTGATTTTTGTGTTGGAATTGAAGAGTTTGTTTGAGACCATAGGCTATTATTTCAGCATTTACCTGCTGTTGTGTAAGGTCTGTTCCCTTTAGCTTGTACGGGAAATTGTTCTCGAGTTTACTTCCAATGATAGCCGTGGCTCCAGTCCATTTTCCAGAAAAGTAATGGCCCTTAAGGTTGCCTTTGTATCCACCGAAGCTGGATTGCTCCAGCTCTATTTTGAGCTTATTTCTTTTGAAATACTGGAAGTGATCAATAAAAACCGTTCCGCCAATGGATCCTGAACCGTACAAAGTCCCACCACTTCCTGCCTGAACTCCCAGGTGATCAATGAGGCCTGTTGACCAAAGTGAGAAATCAGTTTGACCCAATGATGGTGAATTGGTGGGTAAACCATGCCAAAGCACGTTGGTGTGTGAGGCATCAGTTCCTCTGAAGGAAATAGTGGCCAATTGCCCATTTCCATATTGTTTGAAATATATGCCAGGAATAGAAGTTATTGATTGATCCAGATTAGCCATATTTTCTGTGGGTAATGCAGACACAGTAGCACCAGTAGCAAATTTGGGATAGGCAAAACCAGGAACTATCAGACTATCCAGGTATACAGTATCGATTTGGGCATGTAAACTTATGCTCAATACACAACTCAATACGAAGGAAAAACACCTCACAATGTTGAAAATATCTACAGGACAACCATTCTTATCTTCACCCGAGATAAGCATTACCATTGAATTTGGCAGGTCTCCTGGCTTGCCTCGTTTCACATTCACCTTCCCGTATTATAACAGTGGTCTTGTAGATATGAACCTTTCTGAGGCTTACAGTTGCGGGCACAGCTTTCGATTTTCAACTTAAGTAGATCACGAAATTCCCTTTTCATTTAGAACCATTGGTCAACAGTTCCAAACACCAAACTCGAGAACAAAAGTAGAGGTTTGCTCATTACGTACAAGCGAATTGGTTTTTTTTATCAATTTTGGCACATGAATAAAATCGCGCCGCTGTTGCTGATCTTGTGTGCTTGTCAGGTAAAAAATTCTGATATGGCTCAATCTAAAGTTTCAGGGTCGATTGTCTATGCGGAAAAGTTTGACATACAAGACGGTATATTGATCAATTATGAACCATGGCCAGGTGCTCAGTTTCCGAAGAAGTATGATTTGAAAGAGGCGCCAGAGCGAATCATTGTTACTTCGACCACTCACTTGACCTATCTGGAGATGCTTGGCGTTGATGAAACACTGGTAGGATTTCCGGGAACCAGCTACATTTATTCGGAAAAGATTAATAATCGGGTGGTTGATGGACATATTGTGGATTTAGGCTCTGATGGCCAAATCAACATTGAACTGGTGATGGCATCTCAGCCAGATGTGGTTGTTGCCTATGATATGGGAGGAGAATCGTCCAGTCTTGATAAGTTGATTGAGGCAGGTATCCCTGTTATTTACAACTCTGATTTTTTGGAAACCAGTGCGCTAGGCAGAGCTGAATGGCTTAAGTTCTTTGGTGCATTGTTTCATAAGGAAGCGATGGCAGATTCTATATTTGGCGCTATCAGCAGCCGGTACCAAGACTATCAATCTTTGGTGGAAAAAATCCCTAACAAACCAGCCGTTTTTAGCGGCGTGATGTATGGTGATGTTTGGTTTTTACCAGGGGGTAACAATTGGGCAGCTCAATTCTATCAAGATGCTGGTGCTCAATACATTTGGGAAAATGATACCACTGGAGGCTGGTTAGAAGTTAGCTTTGAAACCGTGCTTGATAAGGCGGGGAAGGCAGATTATTGGGTAGGTGTAGGAACGTTTACTAATTTGGATGAAATAGTTGCTCAAGATGAAAGATATGGAGCATTTCAGGCATTTCAGAAGGATAAGGTTTATTCATTTTCAAAGAGAGTAGGTCCTGGAGGAGGGTTCGATTTTTTTGAATCCGGTTATGCCAGACCAGATATCATTCTTGGGGATTTGATTAAAATATTTCATTCGGATTTGATGGATCACGACCTCTATTATTACGAAAAACTGAAATGATTAATCAGGATGTAAGTAAGCCCGCCACTCGATGGGGTATTGTTCTTTTAACTGCCTCCATTGGTTTAGTCATAATTCTAATGCTTAATATCAGTTTAGGGTCTGTAGATATTCCGATTAGTGCCATTGGTAGCTATCTCTTCAAAGGAACGACTTCAAATGGGAGTTGGGACCTGATCATTGGGAATTTCCGACTGCCTAAATCCATTACCGCGATGCTAGCTGGTGCAGCCCTTGGGATTAGTGGGTTGCAAATGCAAACGCTATTTAAAAATCCACTTGCCGGACCTTACGTGTTGGGAATAAGTTCGGGAGCGGGACTTGGCGCTGCGTTAGCCATTTTTCTTGGATTTCAGTTTGGTTCATTCCTGGAATTGACAGGCCTGGCTCGAGGTTGGCTAATGGTCGTGTCCTCAGGATTAGGCGCATTCTTGGTCTTGCTGGTAGTAGTATTGTCATCGAGTCGCCTCAAAGATGGAGTCACCTTGCTTATTGTGGGTTTGATGTTTGGTGCTGCATCAGGCGCCTTAGTGAGCATCCTGCAGTTTTTCAGCCAAGCGGATAATATTCAAGCCTATGTCATTTGGTCGTTTGGTAGCCTTGGAAGTCTTTCATGGACCGAACTCAAATTATTCATTCCAATTATCACCATAGGGCTCATTATGTCGATTTTTTTATCCAAGCCTCTTAATGCGCTGCTGTTGGGAGAGAGCTATGCCGGATCACTCGGATTGAACATCAAAAGATCAAGGTTTTTAATCATTGTCAATACAAGTTTGCTTGCGGGAACAGTTACGGCGTTTTGTGGCCCCATTGCATTTATTGGAATTGCGCTTCCGCACGTGGCGCGAATGCTTTTTTCAACAACCAATCATTTATTACTTACACCATTGATTATTTTACTGGGAGCCACTGCTATGTTGCTTTTCGACCTAATCGCTCAATTGCCTGGAGTAGAAGCAACATTGCCGATCAATGCGGTTACGGCTATTCTGGGAGCGCCATTTGTGATCTATCTCATCCTGAGAAAGAGAAGCCTGAACTACAGCTACGCATGAGTTTGATTGTCACAAAAAATCTCACAACAGGTTACAGTACCAGCAAAAGCAAAACCATTCTGTCGGAGAAAGTAAATGTCAACCTCAAAAAAGGCGAGGTGGTAGGTCTTATGGGTCAAAATGGAGTAGGCAAAACGACCTTTCTGAAAACGGTGGCGGGCATACTCAAGCCAATTGACGGTACCGTTGAAGTGGGAGGAGTTGATGTGACAGTAATGCCAAAACCAGAATTGGCCAGACGGTTGAGTATTGTCTTAACAGAAAAACCAGCAGCGGGCAACCTTTCGGTGCTTGAGTTAATTGCAATTGGCAGATATCCTTATAGCCATTGGCTAGGAATTCTAAATAACAAGGACAGAGAGGTGATAGAATGGGCATTAAGTATCACCAATACCAACTATTTGGCAAATCGTAAATTGGGAGAATTGAGTGATGGTCAATTGCAAAAGGTGATGATTGCCAGAGCATTGGCTCAGGAAACAGGCATTATTCTTTTGGATGAACCAGGTTCACATCTCGATATGAGTAATAAAATTGAATTGGTCAAATTGTTGAAGAAGATATCGGATGCAGGGAAGGGAGTTTTGATTTCGACTCACGATATTTTTTTGGCGACTGAACTGGCAACTGAGTTATGGCTATTTGATTTCCAAAAGCCGGTGATTTGTGGATGCCCCGAAGATTTGATTTTGAATGGCAGCTTGTCTGAGGCGCTTTATTTGGGTCATCATAACTATGATTTCGTGCATGGTGGTTTTGAGGATTTGGGAGCTGATGATTCAACGCTGAGTATTAGGTTTGAGGGTGATGAAAATGTCATATATTGGTTAAGAAAGGCCTGTAAACGAAATAGGATTTCCGAAGATGTCAATGCTTCGATTACTGTGAAGTGTAAGGATGAATTCGATATAGTAGAGGGTGGTGAGTCTACTAAGGTTTCGAGCATTGCTCAAGTATTAAGTCTATTGAAGACCAGAATCGATAGTTAATGCAACTTTTATCGTAAGATTTGCATCTCACTAAAAAATAAACTTAGATAAATGAGATTGTTTGTAGTCGTAACCCTTGTGCTGGTTGGATTTCTATCAAATGCGCAGCAGCGAATGTTTGGGAAAATAACCGATGCATCTACGAATGAGCCATTACCTTTTGCGACGATTAGTTTCAAGGGCACTACAAAAGGAACGATCAGCAATAAAAATGGTGAATTCGCATTGACCATTCAAAACGAGCAAAGAAATACACCTGTTGAAATCAGTTACATAGGCTACAAATCTCAGGAGCTGAACCCAAAAGAAGGTGAAATGCTCGTTAAGCTGATTCCAGACATTTTAACACTGGATGAACTGATCATTCGACCTTTACCACCTACAGCATATATCAAAAGAGCAGTTTCAAAATTCTCTCAAAATTATCCAACGGCTCCATTTACAAGTCAGGCTTACTACCGTGAAAAGTTTTCGGAGAATGACGCTTTTATCAATATGACCGAAGCGGTTTTTCAATCCTATTATCCAAATTATCAGGATACTTTGGACAATCAACATCAGTTGATTTTGCATCGGCGAGCTGATGAATTATCTGATATTGCATTTATGTCGGGTTGGGTAGATAAGCGAAATAGAAAGGATAAAAGGAAAGCAGAGAAAAAAGGAGAAGAGTATAAAGAAGAAGATCCGACAGCTGATCTGAGAGAAGGTTTTGGTGGACCAGATGTAATACTGGAAATGGATTTAATCAGGGGTCTTGACGAATGTCTGGATAGCACTATGTTCAAGAAATTCAAATACTCATTTGGGGATGGACTATTCTATCAGGGACGGGAGTTGATGGTCATTCACTTTAAGTCCAAAGGAACAGTTGACCACATGAAAAGCTCGGGAGTGATCTATTTGGATGTGGAGACCGATGCGATCGTTTCGTTGGAATATGAAGGAAAAGCGATTATTCCTATATTGGTTCGTCCGTTGATAGCCGCCATGGGATTGGGCATAAGTAATCCTAACTACGATAAGAAAATCACCTATCAGTTCCATGAGGGGAAATGGTATCCAGATAATTTTCAGTGGCACTTTGATCTGCGTTTATCCAAATTCCATTGGATCAAGTCAAATGAGAAATCTATATTCGAGGGTGCACAAGTGTTGAAGGTGACAGACATCAATACCAGCAATCCAAATGAAATTCCTGAGGATAAGCGATTCAATACCAAAGAATCTTTCGAGGAGCAGGTGCAGAATGAGATGGGTTTAAATTGGGATGAGATCAATGTGCTCATGGCCGAAGAGGCCTTTTGATAAAAGTGTTTTGCTCATATCTGTCCGAATTTTGACATATGATTTTGTAAAATGCTAACTTCCGTTGCTTGATTAGGAGATACCCTTAATTTTAGTCTCTTCAAAATTCATTTATGCAACATGTTGTAATCATTGGCAATGGGATTGCGGGAATCACTGCTGCTCGTCATATACGCAAGCGGAGCAATGATCGCATTACGGTAATTTCTGGTGAGTCAGACCACTTCTTTAGTCGTACAGCACTCATGTATATCTATATGGGGCATATGAAATATGAGCATACCAAGCCCTATGAAGATCAGTTTTGGTTGAAGAATCGAATCGAGTTAATCAGAAAATGGGTAGTAAGGATTGACTTTGATCAAAGGAAAATAAGCTTTGATGACAAAGAGGTTTTGCCTTATGATAAGTTGATTCTGGCAACAGGTTCAAAATCGAACATGTTTGGATGGGAAGGGGAGGATTTGAAAGGGGTGCAAGGACTGTACAGCTTACAGGACCTGGAGCTGATGGAGGCAAACACCAGGGAAATTAGTCAAGCGGTAGTAGTAGGAGGAGGACTCATTGGTGTCGAGATGGCTGAAATGCTACATAGTCGTGGCATTGATGTTACCTTCCTGGTCCGCGAGAAACATTTTTGGGATATCGTGCTGCCCGATCAGGACGCAGAAATGCTCGAGCGTCATATTAAAGTATATGGAATCGACCTCAGGATGGATACTTTGCTTAAGCGAATCATTGATGATGGTACCGGAAAAGTTAAAGCAATTGAGACCGATGATGGTGAAGTAATCAATTGCGAGTTTGTGGGACTTGCTGTTGGAGTATCACCCAACATTGAATTTCTAAAAGGAACTTCTCTGAAAATGGATCATGGCATACTGGTCAACGAAAACCTGGAAACAAATCTCCCCAATGTTTACGCGATTGGGGATTGTGCTCAACTAAAATCACCGGATGAGGGAAGACGATCCTTAGAAGCGGTGTGGTATACAGGAAGAAAAATGGGAGAAACTGTTGCACAGACCATCACAGGTAGTTCGATGAGCTACAATCCCGGCATTTGGTTTAATTCTGCGAAATTTTTTGATATCGAATATCAGACCTATGGAACAGTCCAGCCAAGACCGCCAGAGGGCGTTGGGCAATTTCATTGGGAGCATGGGAATAAGGGAATGACCTTTGCCTATGATGAGGCTTCTTTGACTTTTTTAGGCGTGAACACATTTGGAATCAGGTTGAGACATGAGGTGGTGGACAGATGGTTGAAAGACAAGGTGAAACTTGATCATGTAGTCACACACTTGATGGCAGCCAATTTTGATCCTGAGTTTTTCCGTCAATATGATCCCGAGATTCAAAGGGCTTTTAACGAGGAGTTTCCTCATGTGGAAGTAAGTATCAGGAAAAAATCTTTACTTGAAAAAATACTAGGTTAGCCCGTGATGAAAAATATACGTCTGATAGGATTGATCATTTTTATGGCTTGCTTTGGTCTGTTTTTGTCATTGGGTTTTATCGGAAAATATGAATTATCCGAAGCTCAGTTTGACAAGCAAATCAAGGCAGAGCATGTAGCCCTAAAAGAAAGAGTTGAACACATGTTTGGGCAGGAATACGGCTCAAATTTTGCGTTCATTGCTGATTTTCAGGAAGCCTTTGATGCCTATAATCAGGATAAGCGGAATGCTCAACTCTGGAATGAGGTGATCTATGATAATTATGTTGCCTCTCTCACAAAAAGTGCCACAAAAGGGCTGGTTAAGGATTATGCCGGGGTATTGTTTGGTCTGATTTTTATTGGTGGTACGATTGGCGCTTTAATGTTCCTTATCCCCAAGGCAAAACTCGATGGTCCTGCTGGGATTAAACACAACGGTATTTTCAAAGATCCATTGAACAACAGAGGGTGGTTAGGAATTCTTATAGGGACAGTTTTGATTGTGTTTTACATCACGATCTATTTCTACGATCAATACATGACCAATTGGGTCATCTTGGTCGAACCATTGAAGCAATTGTTGGTGCCTGGTGGTGAAGCCAGCCAATGGTTTCTGTATGGTTTCTTATACACTTTTGGTGTGTTGGTGATGGGCGTGAGAATGATCATCAAGTATCGTCATAGCAAGTATCAAATTGTGAGAACCGTATCAGTGATGTTTTTCCAAACGGCGATTGCTTTCATCCTACCTGAAATACTGGTGAGGCTCAATCAGCCCTATTTCGATTTTAAGAACATGTGGCCACTGGATTATGATTTCTTTGATGCCTGGCATGTCGATATGCTGACTGCTGAAGGAGGTGGAGTTGGTATTTTTATGTTCGTCTGGGGGATTACGCTTTTTGTAATAGGTGTCCCAGTATTTGTCTATCTATTTGGTAAGCGTTGGTATTGCTCATGGGTATGTGGATGTGGTGGTTTGGCCGAGACTGTTGGAGATCCTTTTAGACAACTTTCGGATAAGTCGGTCAAGGCCTGGAAAATAGAGCGATACCTGATTCATGCAGTATTGGTTTTTGCTGTAGTTATGACCGCAGGTGTGATTTACAACTTCATTACAGGGACTAACCAGATTCTTGGTTTGGATACCTACAAATACCTTCGTCAGCCCTATGGCTTTTATGTTGGCGCATTGTTTTCAGGAGTAATTGGAACTGGCTTTTACCCATTTATGGGCAATAGAGTTTGGTGTCGTTTTGGTTGCCCTTTGGCTGCTTATCTCGGATTGGTTCAGCGCTTCAAGTCCAGGTTCAGGATCACCACAAACGGAGGTCAGTGCATCTCTTGTGGCAATTGTTCGACGTATTGCGAACAGGGCATTGACGTTCGCTGGTATGCTCAGCGCGGGCAAAACATTGTCCGCTCCAGTTGCGTGGGTTGCGGAGTTTGTTCTTCAGTCTGTCCACGGGGTGTACTCAATCTGGAGAATGCTGACGAAAAAGGACGCTTTGAACTGAACGGGTTTGTAAAGGTGGATTAGGATTCTAATTGCATTTGCAATAACGCATAGCTATCTTGTCAATAATCAATTTTTTTATCATGGATATTTTTCAAAATCAAAGAAGGGATTTTATCAAGAAAACTGCGCTGGGGGCTGGTAGCATTGGCTTAGTTTCATCATCAGTTTTTGCCAATGAACTTTCTAGTCCAGCTCAGGAAAGGCTGGGCATAGCCCTTGTAGGTTTGGGCAACTACGCCACTGGACAATTGGCACCAGCACTGGAACAAACAGAGAATTGCTATCTGGCAGGTATTGTGACTGGAACTCCAGAAAAAGCCGAGTCCTGGAAGGCCAAATACAATTTGAAAAGCGAAAATATCTACGACTACAACAGTTTTGATGAGATCGCTAACAATGATGAAATCGATGCGGTTTATATCGTACTACCCAACTCGATGCACGCAGAATATGTCATACGCGCTGCTAAGGCGGGCAAGCAGGTGATTTGCGAAAAACCAATGGCCCTAACTGCTGCTGAAGGACAAACTATGATTGATGCTTGTACGGAAAACGGTGTAACGCTCTCTATCGGTTATCGTTTGCAATATGACCCGTATCACAACGCCATAATAACGGCTGCACAAGAAAAAACTTATGGAGAAATGACCTATGTGAGCTCACAATTTGGGTTTAAAATAGGTGATCCAACACAATGGCGATTGAAGAAGGCCTTGGCTGGTGGAGGTGCCATGATGGATGTAGGTATATATTGTATTCAGGCCGCCAGGTACATATTTGATGCTGAACCAATTGCTGTTACAGCTCAGGAGTTTAAAACTGATGATGTCAAATTTGCTGAAGTGGATGAGACGATCACCTGGCAAATGGAGTTTCCCGATGGAAGAGTCTCAAATCACACCACCTCTTATGCATTTGGTACCAATCACCTCATGGTAAGTGCTGAAAGAACGAGGGCAATGCTCGAACCGGCCTATAGCTATGGTGGGCTGAAGGGCTATATTGGTGATAAAGTGCTTGATTTTGGCAAGTTTTCACAACAGGCATTACAGCTGGATGCCATGGCTGTCAACATTGTACAAGGGAAACCATCCAAGACATCTGGTAAGGAGGGACTTGCCGACCTGAAAGTAATTGACGCTATCTATCAATCACTGGCAAATGGAGGAAAAAGAGTAACGATCTGACCTTAGCGATCAGACAATTTTTATAGTGACATTTCCCTTCTTTGGAATTTTTTGGAATAGGCTTATCGATAAAGTACTTCTGGAGCATACCATAGACAATTTACAGCTTTCATTTGGCAGAGAATAAAAAAGGACTAACCAGCAGACGGTAGAACAAATGCCTTTTTTAAAGTTTAAAACATATTGATCGAGTTCTATTCGTCATACTTGGCATTCATAAGGTCCTCTATCTCCTCAGCATGGATTGGAATGTTTCGCATCAGGTTGGTATGCCCTTTGTCCGTAATGACAATGTTGTCTTCTATACGAATGCCAATGTTTTCTTCCCGAATGTAAATACCCGGCTCCACTGTAAACACCATGCCCGGTTCAAACTTCTTATAGATCGAACCTACATCGTGCACATCCAAACCAAGGTGATGAGAAGTGCCATGCATAAAGTATTTCTTGTATGCCGGCGAATCAGGATTTTGGTTTTTAATGTCAGTTTTGTCTATCAATCCCAATTCGATCAATTCTTCCTCCATCAACTTGCCAACTTCCTCATGGTATTCAGGAATACTGTTTCCGGGGCGAAGTAATTCAGTTGCTCTTGTTTTGACGCGCAGAACAGCATCATATACACTTCTTTGGCGTTTGCTGAATCGTCCATTTACTGGAATGGTTCGCGTCATGTCCGCATTGTAATTAGCATATTCAGCTCCCACGTCCATGAGCAATAGCTCTCCGTTTCTTAACTGTTGATTGTTGTCAATGTAGTGAAGGACACATGAGTTTGCTCCCCCAGCAATAATGGGTTGATAAGCAAATCCTCTCGATCTGTTTTGTAAAAACTTAAAGGAGTATTCAGCTTCTAGTTCATATTCCCAAACACCAGGAGCAACCACCTCAAGGATATCACGGAAGCCTTGTTCGGTGATATGACAAGCATGCTCGATCAGTTTAATTTCATGCGATGATTTTACACTTCGTAAATCATAAATAATCGGAGCTAGTCGTTCAAGCTGATGCAATGGGAATTGTGTCTGACACCAGTCGATCAAACGATCATTGGCCGTTTGCACACTGTTAGCATTTCTTAAATGCTCGTTCTTGTACAAATAGATGTGCTCCACATGTGCAGACACCATTTGGAGGTGGGATTCGAAATCCTCCGTCCATTTTATTTGCTTAATGCCGGAGGTCTTTTGCCCTTCCTCTTTGGTCAGTTTATGTCCTTCCCATATGGCTATCTCTTCGTTTGTTTCTCTTAAGAAAAGCACTTCTCTCATTTTTGGATTCGGGTGATCCGGTGCTAATACGAGCGTAGTTTCCTCCTGATTGACGCCAGTCAGATAAAACAGATTAGCATTTTGAATGAAAGGCATAGTTCCGTCCGCATTGGTTGGCATGATATCATTTGCCTTCAGCACAACTACCGAATTGGACTTAAGACGTTTGGTTAATCTTGCTCTGTTTTCAATGAAGAGTTCGTTAGGGATTGGGGCGTATTTCATGATGGATATGTCCGTTTGCTGTATCAAATATCAATTCCTTTTGAATTAGGCACAAGGATTCGTGATATTTGATTTACTACGATGAGGAAACTACTGCTATTTGTTGCCATTTGCATTGCAAACAATTGCTTAGCGCAAAATCGATATTGGGCCGACCCGTTGGGAGTCCCGAACGGAATTGAGCCAACAGTATGCTCCGAACTTTTGCAAATGTGCAGCTATGATTTTACCTCATCACAATTGGAAAAAGTAAAGCAAAGAACCATTGTTTTTCCAGTAAAGAAAATGGTTCCACTAGGCGGAATGCCTGATAAGGAATTGCTCGGATTTGCACTTGAGCAGATAGGTGCAGAACACCTAATAGATGCTGGCTTGACAGGGAAAGGCGTGAAAGTGGGAATTATTGATGGCGGATTTCTCAAAGCAAATGAGCGCCGGCCATTGGCATCAGTTTTTGCTGAAAACAGGGTAGCAGATTACACAGATTGGATTACGCCCGACCTGGCGCCTTACGAAGGATCAGTACCACTTGATGATTTACACGGAACGGATGTCTGGCAGTTAATAGCTGGCTTTGATAAAACCAAAAACCTAAGATTAGGTATCGCGACAGATGCGATTTACTATTTGGCCCGGACAGATCATGGCGGATATGAAAAGCGACTTGAGGAGGATTTGCTCATTGAGGCCATGGAGTCAATGATTGCGAAAGGGGTAAGACTTATAAACGTATCACTAGGATATACCAATGGCTATAATCGAAAGGAAGAGAACTATCAACCTGAAGATATGGATGGTAAGACGAGTATGGTTGCCAGGGCGGTGGATTCAGCTTTTTTCAATCATGATGTGCTCGTCGTTTGTGCGGCAGGTAATGATGGTAATGCGAAATGGAAGGTGGTCAACACACCAGGGGATGCCAGTGGTGCCTTTACGGTTGGTGCGGTCAAGATGAATATTTATGAACGGATGGACTATAGCTCAGTTGGTTCTCCGTTTTTGACGCATATGAAACCTAATGTAAGCTGTTTTGCCACGCAGGGAACGTCTTTTGCTACTCCTATTATCACCGGGCTCGCAGCAAGTATATGGCAATACGATTCAACTTTTACGGCCAGCGACGTTCGGTCGATTATTGAGCGATCATCCAATTATTATCCATACGGAAACGATCATGTCGGATATGGAGTACCTAACGGCGAGCGAGTGATGCAAATGCTCAGAACTGGAGAGGTGGGTGAGAATATGTCATTAGAGGTTCGAGTTCAGAAGAATACATTCAAGCTGGATCGCACATTGAAAGTTCCTTATGTAGTGGTCTATCATAAACGGAACGATTTTCAAGTGGTGAGTACTGAAATATTGCGGCCTGAGGCATCAAGAATCAAGCTGAAAAGGCTTGAAGGGATTGTAAGGACAACTCTTTTGATAGATAATGAGATTATTGAAATATTTTGGGATTAGCTTTGCTTTTTCTAAGGGTTACATTTTTGAAGTAACTCGTATTTACCCTAGTCATCATCCAGGTATTATTTATAGACAACAATTGAAAATTTAATCAGCATGAAGAAGATTTTAGGATTATTGACAATCGCTACCCTTGCATGGGCATGTGGTGACGGTAACGAAACAGCAACAGTTCGAGTAGCACTAGTAGATGCTCCGGGTGATTATGAACAAGTCAATATTGATGTTCAGGATGTATTGATTAATACTGGATCTGATACTACAGATGAAGGCGGATGGGAAAGCATCGGAAACTTCGAAGCTGGAGTTTACGATGTGCTGAAATTGACAAATGGAGAAGAGGCCTTACTTGGAGAGATCGAACTACCGGAAGGACAGCTAGGTCAGGTAAGAGTATTGTTGGGTGATGCCAACACTTTGATGATAGATGGACAAGAAGTTGATCTTAAAGTCCCATCTGGAAGTCAGTCAGGCGTGAAGCTCAATATTGGCGCGAGCATTGAAGCCGGTATTACATATAAGTTGGTTTTGGACTTTGATGCTTCAAAATCAATCGTTGAAGCAGGTAATAGTGGTAAATACAACATGAAGCCGGTTATCCGAGCAAGCATGGAAGCTACTACCGGAGCAATCAGCGGCGTAGTAAATGCTGCTGATTTTGGCGCAGTGGTTTATGCCATTCAAGGAACGGATAGTATTTCAACTTATCCAGCAGATAATGGCGAATTTCTTGTAAGAGCACTGGATGCAGGTTTTTACGATGTAGTTGCTGTACCTACAATAGATACCGTTGCAGCCATGAGCGTAGAAGCAGTTGAAGTTGTAGTTGGTGAAGTGTCTGATGCTGGAACTTTTCAATTTGATTAAAAACATTTAGCAGAATTAGAGAAAGCACTCTTCGAGTTTCGGAGGGTGCTTTTTTTGTTGGGCTACATCAGTAATTCAACCCTGACTTTAGGGCTGGAAAGCATTTCATAAACAGGAAAGTGGGTATTCATCCATTTCAGAAGCTTTGAGGTGGTAAATTTGCTGCTTATGCGTGAGTACGAAGTGTTGGAGCTGGCGAATGGGATTCGCGTTATCCATAAGGAGATCAGTCATACCAAAATTGCACATGTGAGCATCATGCTCGACATAGGCAGCAGGGATGAGACAGAGGAGGAACAGGGGTTGACTCATTTCTGGGAGCATATGGCTTTCAAGGGTACTAAAAAGAGAAAAGCATTTCACATCATCAACAGGTTAGAGACACTCGGCGGAGAGCTCAATGCGTATACGACCAAGGAGAAAATTTGCTTTTACGCCTCCGTACTCCAGAATCATTTAGATAAGGCAGTCGAATTGTTGGCCGACATTACCTTCAATTCGACATTTCCTGATCGGCAGATTGAAAAAGAGCGCATGGTGATCCTGGAAGAAATGTCCATGTATAAGGATACGCCTGAAGATGCCATACAAGACGAGCTGGATGAGTTGGTGTTTGGGAAACATCCGTTAGGAAGTAACATCCTGGGAACAGATAAAACGGTAGCAAGTTTTAAGAAAGCCCATTTTGAGCAGTTTCTTGCTAAGCATCTCAATACCACCCGGATCATTGTTTCAAGTGTGGGTAATTATCCCATGAAGAAACTGGAAAGGATCATCAATAAGTATTTGGTGGACATACCGTATAAGAATCACACCATAGGTAGACTACATTTTGAGCACTATGAGCCCAGCAATGGGAAACAGCACAGAGACATCATGCAGGCACATTATGCGGCAGGTATACCGAGTTATGGACTCAAAGATGAAAAGCGTATCCCCTTCTTTCTGCTTACCAATGTGCTTGGCGGGCCAGCAATGACTTCAAGGCTCAATCTTGCCCTTAGGGAGAAATATGGATATGTGTATGGAGCTGATGCACATTTCACCTCTTACACAGATGTAGGCATGTTCTTTATTCTATTTGCAACCGACCCTAAGCACATGAACAAGTGCAAAAAGCTGGTGGAGAAGGAATTGGATCGACTTAAAAACAAGCCTCTTGGCGCTCTTCAGCTTCACAATGCCAAACAACAGTTGAAGGGACAGTTGGCCATGTCTGAAGAGAATAATAATTCGATGATGTTGATGATGGCTAAAAGTTTGCTGGATTTGCAAACCGTACCTAGTCTGAACAATCTTTTTAAGAAGATTGACAATGCCACATCTGAACAACTTATGGAACTTGCAGTCGAAAACTTTGACACATCGCAAATGAGTACACTTACCTATTTACCACAATCGTAAAACATTATAATTTTGCATTATGGATTTTCTGCCTGCTGATATACAGCAATATGTAGAGACCACCACTCAGCCTGAATCTGATCTTTTGAAGAAGATTGATCGGGATACGCATTTGCATGTCTTAAAACCTCGAATGATTAGTGGTCATTTGCAGGGGCGTGTTTTGAGTATGCTGAGTCACATGATCAAGCCTAAGCGGATTCTTGAGATTGGCACCTACACAGGTTATGCCACAATTTGCCTGGCAGAGGGTTTAGATGATGGGGGTAAAATCATAACCCTGGAAGTAAATGAGGAGTTGAAGGAAAGAACACTAGGTTATTTCAAAGAAGCCGGGTTGGAAGAAAAAGTAGAAATGAGAATTGGAAGGGCAGTTGAGATTATACCTCAGTTGTCGGAAAAGTGGGACCTTGTATTCATTGATGCGGATAAAGAAAATTATCACGCTTATTATGATCAGGTCATTGATCAAATGGAGACAGGAGGATATATCATAGCTGACAATGTGCTTTGGAGCGGAAAAATTACGGATCAAAGTGTGAAAGACAAGAAAACAGAAAAATTACGTTTATTCAATCAATATGTGCATGAAGATCAACGAGTAGAGCATGTGTTGATGCCAATTAGAGATGGATTAATGGTGGCCAGAAAGCTATGAGATTGTCGCTGAATGTTTTTTTTAGTTTAGGTATCGTTGGTGCGATAACAGCTCAGATACCGAAAGTGCCCAGCAAGTTGGATTTTGCGGGCATGAAGCTATCAATTGCTGAGTCTGCCAGAAAGGAAATTCAACAGGATGTAGATCGGCTGCATGCAAGTGAAAAGTTCTTTCAATTGAAGCTGGATCTGATCAATCTGTACTTTCCCTTGATAGAAGAGACGCTGATCGACAATGATGTGCCTGAGGAATTCAAGTACCTGACGGTTCAGGAAAGTGGTTTGGTATCGGATGCAGTTTCTTCAGCTAAGGCCGTAGGCTTTTGGCAATTCAAGGATTTCACAGGTAGAGAAGTCGGGCTTAGGATTGATAATCGGATTGATGAGCGAAAGAATGTCGTTGCATCCACACGAGGTGCAGCAAAATACCTGAAACGCAACAATTTTTTCTTTGATAACTGGGTCTACGCCTTGACGGCTTATTATGCTGGAGCCGGGGGAGCAAAGCGGTACACCGATGAATCTAATTATGGGGTGAATCGGATGACAATCGACAAACGGACACATTGGTATGTAAAACGTTTTTTGGCCCATTACATCGCTTATAAAGACTTTGTTGGAGGCTCACATTCTGAAGGTTTGGAACTGGATACTTACACCAAGGGCGAAGGAAAAACACTGGACGAAATTGCGCGTAATTTTAAGGTTGAACCTGAATTCCTTAGGTACTACAACAAGTGGATCAAGAGTGGAAAAATACCGGATGATCGCGAGTATGCGGTAATCATTCCTTTGAAAAACAAAAAGCAGAAGAACATAGCACAACGCCAACAGGATCAATCGGGTGATAGAGAGAGGCGGATAGAAGAGCCTGATGCCGAGATCAAAGAGACTCCCAAGGTTTATCCAAACAAGATGATTGCGGATATTGGGAGTGGCGTTAGAATCAGAATTAATGGGGTAGAGGCTATCGTTGCTGGTAACCAGGATGACATTAACTCACTTGCTGCTGAGGCAGGTATATCGGTGAAGTCATTGCGCAAATACAATGATATGTCCGAAAATCAAACAGTAGAGGGAGGTACGCTGTACTATATCAAAAAGAAAAAGTCTTCCTCAGAAATTGGGTTTCACGTTGCACTTGCGAATGAAACTCCATGGAGTGTAAGTCAACGGTATGGTTTAAAGTTGAAAAAGCTGCAAAAAAACAATCGAATGACTTCAGATGAAAAAATTGAGGTAGGAAGAGTGATGTGGCTCAATGCAGTGAGGCCAAAGGACATACCTATAGAATATCATGATGAGGATCAGGGTAATGAAACCCTGGTGATTTCGAAACCGATGCGAATTGTGGAGGAACCCAGAAATGATGAAGAGGTTGTCGCTGAAGAAACACTGGGAGAAGAACCAGTTCCGATTAGAGAAATTTCAGACGAAGGTCACGATGAGGCATCTAACCGCATTGTAGCAATGGTAGGTAAAACTCACATTGTCGTGGCAGGTGAAACGCTTTGGAGTCTTTCACGCAAATACGAGACCACAGTTGAGGAAATCAGAGCGTGGAATGATCTCACCAAGTACGATGTGCTAGATATTGGTCAAGAGATATTTGTAGAAGAACCAAGGGAGAAAAAGCAAAAAACACCTAAAACAAAGACTTATGTGGTCCGTGCAGGCGATACGCTCTATCGCATTGCGAATGAGCATGGTATGGGGGTAACCGAACTTATGGAGCTTAATGGCAAGTCATCTGGCAGTATTTCCATTGGAGAAGAATTAAAGGTGTTTGCCAGATAGTCGCCCATTGCTAATATTGAAAATCAAGGCCTAGTCGATCTTTTAATTGCGCAAGTTTGGGATTTTGCTCCAGCATATAGTCGTATTTGTCCTGACTGGTATATAGACGTTGTTTGACTTCTTCTTCCCGGACTTCTTTTTCCAGATTGATCGAATCATTCTGCAAGCTGTCTCGCAAAAAGGCGATCAGTTCTTGTTCAAGGCGACCAACGATGTTAACCTCAAGTCCACTGTTTAATAATATGACAGCTTTGTTGTCTTCTCCAAGGCTAATGTCCCTTCCAAGGATGAGC
The DNA here is from genome assembly GCA_049115695.1 of Cyclobacteriaceae bacterium. Lineage (GTDB taxonomy): Bacteria > Bacteroidota > Bacteroidia > Cytophagales > Cyclobacteriaceae > JAGDZR01. Next base: position 288,288 of record JAGDZR010000017.1, read on the forward strand.
TGCTGCATATCATCTATGTTTTCACTCGATTTCTTTTCGATGAATTGTTTCCAGGCATTGATCAACGCCTCCTCCGTGAACGGTTCTGCTCGTTGTTTAAGAATGGGTTCGTTCTTACTCTCTTCTTTTACTTTCTTCTTTTTGCCAAAAAGGCTGGGCGTATCTTTTGATTTTCCCGAACCCTCACCAAAGGGCATTTTTGGAGTGTCGGATTCAATGGGTGTAGTTGATGAGGTTACAGGTTTTGGATCACGCTTAGGTATGGAAGGTGATGGAGTTGAAGTTTTTGGTAGTGCTGGGGTATCAGATTCCTTGGAAGTAGGTGTTGATTTCGGTGTTACGCTACTTTTTTTTTTACCTCACCGCTTTCGGCAAAGGTAACAGCTCGATTTAGCTGAGATAGTTTCATCAGGCAGAGCTCGACATGCAGTCTTTGATTTTTGCTTTGTTTGTAGCTCAAATCACATTGGTTGAGCAGGTTCAGGCCTGTTAGTAAAAATGAAGATGAGAACTTATTGGCTTGCTCCAGGTACCTTGATTTTACATTGTCTGAAACCTGCAGTAACTGAACTGTTGATTTGTCTTTGCAAACCAATATATTTCTAAAATGCTCGGACAAGCCATTTAGGAAATTGTGACCATCAAAACCTTTTCTCAGGATTTCGTCAAACAACAACACGGCTCCAGATAGATTCTCAGCTAAAAATTCATCACACAAGTTGAAATAATATTCATAGTCAAGAATATGAAGATTATCTATTGTGTTTTGATAAGTAATCTTGCCATCTGATGAGAACGTTACGATCAGGTCGAAAATTGATAAAGCATCTCTTAACGCACCATCTGCTTTTTGAGCAATCAAGTGCAATGCATCCTCTTCCGCTTCGATTTTTTCCTCTTCAGTGATCTTTTTGAGTTGCTTTACAATATCATTGATTTCAATTCTATTGAAATCGTAAATCTGACACCTTGATAATATTGTCGGAATTACTTTGTGCTTCTCAGTAGTTGCAAGTATGAAAATAGCATAAGCAGGAGGTTCCTCCAGTGTCTTCAGGAATGCATTGAAAGCCTGATTGGACAGCATGTGAACCTCATCTATGATATATACTTTGAATTTACCCTGCTGTGGTGGATATCTGACTTGATCGATGAGATTACGAATATCCTCAACTGAGTTATTTGAGGCTGCATCGAGTTCGTAAATATTGAAATTGCTTGAGTCTGCATCGCCAGAATCGGTCTCAAACTCATTGATCATTCTGGAAAGTATTCTGGCACAAGTAGTCTTTCCTACTCCCCTGGGGCCACAAAATAAGAGCGCTTGAGCAAGGTGATTGTTATCAATCGCGTTTTTCAGCGTTGTTGTAATATGCTCTTGCCCTACGACTTCTTCAAATCCTAGTGGGCGATACTTACGTGCTGAAACTACGAAACTCTCCATTTTCCCGCTATATTATTAAAAATTGAGTTCTCAGAGTACCACCATTTCATAAATTAATTTCCTGAATGATTTGGATTACCATAATTGAAAGACCTGGTATATAAATTCTGTCTCTTTTGCGCTTTCTTTATTTGACTGATATACAGCTATTTCATGCCTTTCACCTTACTTGAAGGTTGGATTTGGCAAAGCGCCTTGATTCTATCCCAAATTCTTTTTGGTAATGAACAGTTTAAATATTTGATTTGTCACGCACTTACATAATTTAGAGAAGCAATGAGCGAAGTAGTAATCAGCGGCATTCAGCAAATTGGAATTGGAGTTACAGATGTGAAGAGCTCATGGTCGTGGTATCGAAAGTATTTCGGTATGGACATCAGAGTATTTGAAGATGCTGCTGTAGCAAACTATATGCTTCCGTATACAGGTGGCAAACCGCAGGAAAGGTATGCTGCTTTGGCATTGAATCTACAAGGTGGTGGAGGATTTGAAATCTGGCAATACACGCAACGAACCCCTCAGCCGCCATCAAAAGAAGTGAGATTAGGTGATTTGGGCTTTTTCTGTGCAAAACTCCGGACCCGGGATGCAACCAAGGCTTATAACTATTATAGAAAAGAGGGATTGGATCTGTTGTCAGAGCCTATAAAAGATCCACGCGGTGCACTGCACTTTTACATGAAAGACCCCAATGGAAATGTTTTTGATATAATTGAAAATCACACACTTTGGTTTAAACCAGAAGCAAAGCATACCAGCGGGGCGTTTGGTATCACAGTGGGTTGTTCTGATTTGGAAAAATCAATCGCCTTTTACAGTGATATACTAGGATATGATCAAGTACTGTATCAGGGTGAGGAGAGTGTGGATATCAATAACTTGAATAAAGCGGGGACTCAATTCAAAAGAGCCATTCTTACGCATAAAGCACCACGAAAGGGCGCGTTTAGTCGGATGTTTGGACCGAGTGAAATAGAGCTCTTCGAAGCAACAGATGCTCCTGACCGGTTTTCGATATTTGAAGGACGTTTTTGGGGTGACTTGGGCTATATCCACCTTTGCTTTGATGTAGCTGGTATGGATCATTTGCGAAAACTTTGCTCAGAAAAGGGTTATCCATTTACTGTGGATAGTAGCGCCGAGCAGGAAGGGCAATCGTTTGATATGGGTGAGGCAGCAGGATTTTTCTCCTATATCGAAGATCCTGATGGTGCACTCATCGAGTTTGTAGAGACACATAAAGTGCCAATACTCAAGAAGGTAGGGTGGTATCTCAATTTGAAGTCCAGGAAACCGACCAAACCTCTTCCAAACTGGATGTTGAAGGCCTTTAGTTTTAATCGTGTGAAGGACTAAAAATCGTTTTACCTGATTAAACTGCAATATTCCAACTCAACAGGAATTATTCCTGTTACCTGATTGCTGCTCTTTTGCTGATGGTATTCGCAATAGATTGCACGATTAAATACTTACTTTAAACGTTTAAGTTGTTAAATTGGTGATAACGCAAAGGGTGGCGTTATTGAAAACACTGCTAATAAAGAAATGAAAAGCCTACACAATCTGTCGATACGACAAAAATTTGCTTTAGTAATCATACCACTGATCATTGTGCTGGTTTGCTTTGATTATTTCCAAATCAAGCACAATTATTTAGATCATAAGGATGCTACTCGTCTTAACAAGGCAATCACAATTGGAATCGAAATCAATCATGTGGTACACGAGATCCAAAAGGAAAGAGGTGCTACTTCCGGTTTTCTTGCGAACGAGGGTGAAGATTTTGTTGAAAAACTGAACGCTCAGCGTGATAGGACTGATAGCACGCTTCAGGCATACTATAGCAATATTACTGCTCCGGATCTTGAGGATTTGAGGTCACTCCATGAAGAGGATATCAACTTCCTAAAGGAGGCATTTGATGCTTTGATTGGATTGAGAGCTACGATTGACAATCATTCAGTGACTGCTGGTCAGGCGATAGCACAATTTTCTCAAATCAATGAGATTGCGCTGAATACTGTCAATCTCCTGATCAATGAAACACGAGACAGAGCTGTAGCACAGCAAGTTCATGCAATTATTTATTTCCTTAAGAGTAAAGAGCTTGCCAGTATAGAGCGAGCAATTGGTACACAGGCATTTTCAATGAATCATCTTGGGTTTGATATGTATCATCAAGTGGCTGACCTGGTAGCCTCTCAGGATTCATATATCGATGCTTTTTTGACGATTACCAATGAAGAATCTAAAAAATATTACAACGAAGTTGTACAGGGGCAGGCTGTAGCTGAGGTTGATAGATTGAGAACTGTGTTGTTTGAGAATGATGTACTGGTAGATGATCCTAATTACTGGTATGATGTGATTACACAAAAAATCAATCTGTTGAAAAATGTTGAAGACTTTATGTCTGAGCGGATTCACAACTATACTGAAACGTTAGCTGCAGATTCCAACAGAGACTTTTGGATGTTTCTGATCATTGATATTGTGATCAGTATTTTGGATTTGATGTTGATGGGTTACATTGTTGCGCATTTTATTGGCAACATCCGTACACTTAAAGAATTCACCGAGCAGTATTCGGAGGGCGATTTGAATCATAAAGTCAAGATTGACTCAACTGATGAGATCGGACAGTATGCCAACACATTCAACAATATGTTGGATGAAATAAATACCACTCATCAGGCACTCAAAAAGGAAAGAGATCAAGCAGAATTCCTTTACGAGAATATTTATAAGCAATCAGAAGTTGTTTTTGAGCATGTACAACAAGGAATTTTCTTGCTTGATGCCGACTATAAGATATCCACGCTGTATTCAAAGGCGATGGAAGATATTTTTGACAATACGAATATCGGAGGTGAGAGCTTTGTCAATTTCATGCGTCCAAGGGTAATTCCTCGTGATCTTGAAGCGCTTGAGATGTTCATTATGCATTTATTCAATGTTGAAATTGAGGAAGATGTTGTGAACCAGCTAAATCCTGTAGAGCAGGTGAAAATCTTCACTGAAAAGGATAACGTAGTTACGACGAAATATATAAGGATTCAATTTACGCGAATTCAGCGTGGAGACGAGATCCAGAATATTATGGTAACTGTACTCGATGAAACGGAATCAATATTGCTTCAGAAGCACATTGAAGAGGCAGAAGAGAAGAAGAAGATGGAGACCGAGCAGATGCTTAGTATCTTGAAAATTGATCCGTCAATCCTTCGAGGGTTTTTGCACAATACCAGAAAGATATTGAAAGGTATTTCAGAGCGATATGAGCAGGATGATAAAAGTGATTTTTCAGAATTGCTAACGTTCACTTTCCAGACAGTTCATAATTTGAAGGGTAATAGCTCGGCTATAGGATTGCAACTGGTCACGGACAAGTTTCATGATATAGAGGAGTCCATCACGCGAATAAGAAATAAGGAGATTAAAGGAAACGACTTCCTGAAAATCCTATATGAGATCAATGAGATTGATCAAATATTAATGGGTATGACAGATATGCTGAAGAAAGTAGCATCTGTTTACAAGAAGTTCTCGACAGAAGGAGAGATTGATTCAGATATCAATATCATCAGCTCATTGGAACGAGGACTTTACCTAATGAGTGAAGATAGCGGTAAGAGTATAGAGTTCATTTTTGAAAATGAAAATGATCTAACAATACCTGATGCTTACAAGGATCCGATCAAGGACGTTATGATACAGCTTATTCGTAACTCCATTGCACACGGAATAGAAACACCACACGAAAGAACCGAAGCTGACAAACCAGTACAGGGAAGTATAAAGATCTCGTTAGAGCAAGGTAAAGCTGATAAAAAAATGGTTATTTCTTACCGAGATGATGGTAAGGGACTAGACCTTGAAGCTATTAAGGCTAAAGCACTCGAGAAAAAACTCATCACACCGTCTAAAGCAGAAAGATTGGATAGAGCGGGAGTAATGGATTTAATTTTCATGGATGGATTTTCTTCTGCTGAAGAGGTCGATGAGATTGCTGGTCGTGGACAGGGAATGAGTCTTGTAAAAACTATTCTTAAGGAATTGGATGGGGATTACACGATCGACTCTGAAACGGGCAAGTACTTTGAGCTAGTGTTCAAGTTACCCTTTATTAAACTCGATAACCTCGAAGAGTAATGAGACTATTGATTGTTGATGACTCGTCCATAATGCGACGAACAATTGAGAAAAACCTTGTTGAATACGACTTGGAAATCATTGGCACAGCTGCCAATGGACGTGAAGCACTTGAAATTGTGGCGCGTGAAAAACCGGATGTGATCACGTTGGATATTACCATGCCGGAGATGGATGGAATATCCTGCCTTACTGAAATCATGAAAATTCACCCCACTGCAAAAGTGATGATGATTACAGCCTTATCAGATAAACTGACAGGTCTGCAAGCTTTATCCAAAGGCGCCAGAGGGTTCCTTTATAAGCCAGTGAGCGCAGAAGATCTTGCAAGGGCTTTTGATAAACTGCTTAAAAGAAACTAAACATGGCTGCCAACAAGGAGGAGTTTGAAACCACGTGCCAGTTGTTCGTTAATTCGGTTAGCAACTATTTCAAACATCTCACTGAAATAGAGTCGAAAACTAATGTTCCTTATTTGAAGAATCCCGATGATGTAATACTCAAGGACTTCACAGGAATGATTGGTATCTCAGGATCACGTAAGGGCTTTGTATACATTTCCGGCGATAAGGACATGTACACCGAACTGATCAAGATATTCATTGGAATCGATGACCCATCAAGTGAAGATATTTTGGACATGGCTGGTGAAATATCTAACGTAGTGGCAGGTACCGTAAGAGCCAGTTATGGCAATAATTTTATGATTTCAGTGCCAATAGTTTTTCAAGGCAAACCAGACACACTTCAGTTCCCTAAGACTGTAGGGGTATATGTGATTCCGGTAGAGTGGAAAGGGCATGAAGCATTTGTGGTAATAGGCCTTGAATAATCAGTCACCATACAGAATTATTAAACCAATGCACACAAACTTCGTTTGATTTTAGATATACGTATGTTAACTTCAGTTTTAACAAAGGATCAACAATCAGTTTTAAGGAGAACTCAATCAGAGAACGTGCAGATAGAAGACGTTGCAAAAAAGAATTATTTCAGTCAGTTTCCTGATGAAGAAACGTTAAGGCAGAGCCTGTCAAACTCTTTTATCATTAATTGGCCGATGAGTAAGTCGGTTGGTGGAGATGGATATTGGGCATATGAGAAGGATGATATCATTTACCTGGTAGTTTATGATTGCATGGGACATGGTCACTTAGCTAGCATGGCCACCAGGATATATACCAATTCACTTACCAAAGTGATTGTTGAGAATGAACGAACTATTCCAGGTTCGATTTTGAGATGTGTTCATGAGGAAATTGCCAGCAAATACGGCAAAAAGCAAAATACGCATCTAAAAACTGGTGCTGATGCCGGGGTTGTGAAAATCGACAGGAAAAATAAGAAGCTCGAGTTTGCTGGAGCAAAAATGGACTTGTGGATGGTAAAAAATGGCGTCTACGAAGTGCTGAAGGCTGACAGGATGCAGGTGGGTGAGTTTTTTGATTATTACCATGAGTACAATACACACGAAATAGATCTAACCGAGCATGCAGGTACCAAGTTTTACCTTTCCAGTGATGGTGTGAAGGATCTGATAGGGGGTCCTGATGATAAGAAGCTTGGAAAAGTAAATCTGACCAATTTATTGGAGCGAAATGCAGATTTGGCAATGGCTGAGCAAAAAGAAATATTTATTAGCTACTTTCAGAATTGGATGGGGTCAAATGAGCAATTCGACGATGTGCTCATGGTTGGGTTTGAGCTTTAAAATGCTTGAAGCGTCCGGTCAGGACGAATCATTTTACACTTACAAACGTTAGGGAATTAGCAGCAAAGAATTAGCTTTGCCGGCCACTTAGCCTCGGCTAAAGATTGGAATAATGAATGGGGTCGACTGGAATCGACAGGAAGTGCAAGGGTTGTACTTGCATGTCGGGTGGTGAGCGTACATCCGTGATCAATGCGTTCGAATTATAATTGGCGAAGAATCTTACGCCATGGCTGCCTAATCTAACTTTTGTTGGATAATAGGCTTAATCGGTTGAGCCTCTAGCGAGGTTCCCGGGTCACATCTCTCCATGCTCTCGTCTTTAGGGTAGGATCAAGAGGTGTCATTTTTAAAGACTAGTTGTTGGGAGGTTACTAACCAGCAGCGAAACTCTAGTGACTGGTAGAAAAGGTAGGGTGTTATTCCTCAGCCCTTCTACGAGATCAAATGAATAACTAAGCATGTAGAGGGTCCAATGTTTCCTTCTCTGGACGCGGGTTCGAATCCCGCCGACTCCACTTAGTGATGATCAAATCACACCAAAACCCTTCATACGAAATGTATGGAGGGTTTTTTGTTTGTGAACACGCCAAAATATTCATTCAAATTCATAAATTAGGTGCGTGATTCGGTGCGTGTTTTGTGAAATTAAAACACGCACCGAATAGATTGTAAGTCATTGATATACAGTAATATATAATGATATAAATTCTGTATTTTGATGGTATTTCATGTCATTTTTGACTAAATTATATTATTAAATAATATAAAACGGCCATGGATCACACCTTTAGCCTCCTCTTTTTTTTGAAAAAGGATAATCGCATTACTGGCACTAAATCGCCTATTTTTTTAAGAATTACTGTAAATGGTAAACGAGTTGAGCAATCAGTCAAACGTTCAATTGAGCACGAAAGATGGGATACTAAGGCGGGTAGGGTTAAGGGAAATGGAGCAGAGACGTTGGGTAATAAATAACCAGCTCCTCAGAATGAGATTGAAAGCGGACAAAATTTGTGACATGCTACAAGATGAAGGTTAGTTCATTTCAGCGTAGCAACCAAAAGCGTTACCAGGGCAAGGGAACAGATCAGGATCTAGCAAATTTTATTAGACTATCAAGTGAGCTTCTATCGGCCTCTTTCAACGCCTTTAGATATTCTGACCTGGAGTCACTTCCATTACTCAAGTCATGACAAAAAGAAGTATAATGTAAGGGTATAACCTGACAAAATAATCTTGATGAGTTCCAATTAGTATACAATTCACGACTGATTTGGAAAAAAGTTAGGGAGTCAATTACGCCAAGAAAATGTAAAATGTTCGGTTACTTATCAATAAAAAACACATAACTGTTTTGTTGTCAATGTGTAATTTTGAAGGTGTGAGTTTCACTGATTTCACAAATCAATAAAAAAAACCGATCGCAGCGCTGCGATCGGTTTTTCAATGAAATGAATTGAGATTTTTAATAATCAGAAAGAGTTTGTCCCTCAATCCAGGGAGCTCCGGCATCTTTGAGTGCTTTTTCTAAAGCTGGAAACGTGCGCTCGGAAATCTCCACAATGGCAGTTTTGATTGACTTTAGCTGGGTCCTGGCGAGTGCGATGTTTTCCTTGTGCATATCAGTAGGTCCATACGTACTCCTCAATCCTCTCATACCAACAGATAGCCTCGATCCAGGTGTGGGGTCGTTTTCTACGCCCACGCGATCTTTTTCTTCGCTTCCGTCCAATTGCTCCGAAAGCTCCAATAATTGCTGTTTTGTCTCTGCGATTTTGGTGATTAAATCTGGCGCATCCTTGCTCATTCGATTGACTGCCGTTTGCATGGCCTTGATCAATTTCAGGCTGCTTGATAGAACAGCGTCAGTAGCAGATATTTCTTGCTGTAGTGCTTGCACCTCAGCTGTAATTGCTTCGATTTCATCAAAAGAAGCCCCGTCAAGCGCACCTTTTCTCAATGGCACTATTTTGAATTCCTGTGGCCCTGACAGATCAGTTACCACGCCATCCACCACTTTGGACAGTGTGACACTGTAGGTACCCGGAACAGCTTTCATTCCGCCGCGTCTACGACCGCCACGCCCACTTCTTTCTTCCAGCCGCACGATGTTTTTGGAAGCGACACTCAGGTTCCAGTTAACACGATTGAAGCCATCAGCGTTTTTACCATTGACGCGATTTACGACATTGCCATCTGCATCTTTGATCGTCAAAACGATCTTAGGTTCCTCTTGCCTTTCTTCTGCTTCGAGTGCATCCCATCCTGGAAATGGGACATCCTGATTTTGCTTAATCAATGCTTTTTCTTTTTCAGATCTGGCATCTTTGAGCGTACCGATCTTTTCCTTTAGGTGATATGTAAATACCGCACCGAAAGGAGGGTTGTCAGCTACATACTTTGCTCCTCCCTGAGAGCTTACAAGCGAACGCTGGTTGTACCAATAGGCGTCCTTAGTAGCGAATAATTTGGCTTCCTGATTGAGCGATTCGTCGGTGAGGTTTCTCAGTGGACTGATGTCATCAAGAATGAAGAAACTGCGACCAAATGAAGCTGCTACCAGGTCATTTTCTCGTCGTTGAATGGTGATATCCCGGAAGGAAATCGTAGGTACGCCACCGGTTAGTTTTGTCCACTTGTTTCCTCCGTCATTGGTAAAAAGAATGCCAAATTCTGTGGCGGCAAAAATCAGATTTTTGTCCACATGATCCTGTACGGTTCTCCATACCAAGTGTTTGGCTGGCATGCTTTCACTGATCAATTTCCAGGTACGACCAGCATCAGTACTTTTGATAAGATAGGGTTTGAAGTCACCGTATTTGTGATTGTCAAATGCAACATAGACCGTGCTTTCATCAAAAAGATCAGCACGAACGTCATTTACAAATGCAGTAGCTGGTAACCCTTTGATGCTGCCAATTTCAGTCTTTCGCCAGCTGGTGCCCCCATCTTCAGTTACCTGGATGATGCCATCATCGGTTCCCGCATATACAAGGCCTTCCTTTAAAGGAGATTCTGCTAGTGAAGTGATCGTACTGTAATTAGACATTGCCCTTAGGTCCCAGGGATTATTCCAACTCTGAAGTCCACCCATGATAGGAAGCTTGATGCGTTCCTGACCTCTCGTAAGATCGCCCGATATGGCATCCCAACTGTCGCCACGGTTTTCTGATTTCCAGACCCGGTATGAACCAACGTAAAGTTTGGCAGGGTTGTGTGGACTTACCAAAATCGGTGCGTCCCAGTTGAAGCGCTCGTATGGTTCACCTTCTTTTGGCTGTGGCTGAATGAATACCTGATCACCTGTAATCTGATCGATACGGTGAAGTCCACCACCTTGAGTTTCTGCGTAAGTGATGTTTGGGTTACCTGGCTCGATGGCCGATTGGTGACCATCTGCACCAAGTGTTTTCCACCAGTCAGCATTTCTGATACCGTGCTGATTGTCGGTGCGTGAAGGACCTCCGTGGGAGCCATTGTCTTGTGTGCCGCCATAGACATTGTAAAATGGCTCTGCATCATCCACCGCCAATTTGTAGTATTGTGTGATTGGCATGTTGTCGATGAATCTCCAGGTTTTTGTCCCATCTACTGATACGTAAATGCCACCATCTGTTCCCATTAGCAGGTAATCTGGATTGGATTTGCTGAAGTTGAGTGAGTGACTGTCCGAGTGAACCCCTTCTCTTGGTAGAGGCTTGAAAGTTTTACCATGATCTTCTGTGAAAATCATGCTGTTATTGGCCATATACAGCGTGCCTTCAAAATGTGGTGAAGCGTACAACTCCTGGTAATAATGAGGACCTGTTCCGCCCGATACTGCATTGGATTGCTTGGTCCAGGTTTTACCTCTGTTAGTAGACATGAAAACGCCTCCTTCTGTAAGGTCAAGTTCAATGGCAGCATAGAGTACGTCAGGGTTGTGAGGGGAAATGGCCAGGCCAATTTTACCCAGGTTCGATTTAGGGATGCCGGAAGAGAGTTTTTCCCAAGAGGCGCCACCGTCGGTGCTTCTGTGAAGTCCTGAACCAGGTCCACCACCCATGTACGCAGCGACAGTTCTGTGTCTTTGCCAGGTGGCTGCATAGATCCAATTAGGATCGCGAGGGTCGATGGCAATGTCCGTTACGCCTGTCCATACATTTCCACCCAGTACTTTGTTCCAGGATTTTCCACCGTCTGTGGTTTTGTACAATCCTCTTTCACCTCCGGAGGTCCATAATGGGCCCTGCACAGCTACCCAAACGACATCTGAATTGTCTGGATGTACGATAATCTTAGAAATGTGTTCAGAGGCTGGAAGCCCAACGTTGGTCCAGGAGGCTCCATCGTCTTCACTTTTGTAGATGCCATCTCCGAATCCTACATGGCGACCGCCAACGTTTTCACCAGTTCCCACCCAAATGGTATGTGGGTTGTTGGGATCGATAGTGATGCAGCCGATGCTGTATACTTTTTGATCATCAAAAATGGGATCCCAGGTCATGCCGGCATTGGTTGTCTTCCAAACACCACCAGAAGCCACTGCTACGTACCAGATGTTTTCATTCTCAGGATGGATGGCAATATCACCAATTCGTCCTGAGGTAAATGCCGGGCCGATATTTCTTAGTTTGAGCCCCTTGACTGTCTTTTCATTGATCCCTGACTCCTGACCGTAAGTGGTCAGTGATAGTATCAGAATCAGATTGATAAGTAAAATCTTGATCTTCATATTTTTAGGTTTATGAGGTCAAAATATTCAATAAGTCTGAGGGAATTTTGAAGAATCGGATGAGCGGTAAAGCACTTACTTAGGTCGTGCGATTGGATTTGTCCAATACTTAATATTAGGGTTGGGACAGCAGGGGTGATTAAATAAGATAGGTTGTGAATTATTGAATTAAAAAAAAGATTGCCAACCTAAACGATTCGCGCATCAAATTATGGTTTACCCCAAAGTCTTTACTTCATCAACTAATGACTGAATGGAACTTTTCGCATCACCAAAAAGCATTTTGGTTTTCTCATGGAAGAATAATGGATTTTCGATTCCCGAATAACCAGCATTCATGGACCGCTTCAAAACAATAACTTGTTTGGTGTTGAGGATTTCCAATATCGGCATGCCATAGATTGGGCTACCAGGATCATCCAATGCGGAAGGGTTAACTACATCATTAGCGCCTACCACGATCGTAACATCTGTATCGTTCATCACAGCATTGGCATCATCCAAATCCAGTAGTTTTGGATAGGGAACGTCAGCTTCTGCAAGCAAGACATTCATATGTCCTGGCATTCGCCCTGCTACCGGGTGTATAGCGTATGTGACATTGACACCATGCCCTGAAAGAAGATTGTCAAGTTCCTTGCAAGTTTTTTGTGCTTGAGCTACTGCCATGCCATAGCCGGGGACCAACATAACATTAGAGGCATACCTGAGCATAATGGCCACATCATTGGCGTTGGCCTCTTTGACGGTCTTTTCACCCTGATCTTTGGTGCTGCTGCTAGTTGTGCCAAATCCACCAATAATTACATTGAATAAAGATCGATTCATTGCCTGGCACATAAGCACGGTAAGGATGGTGCCAGATGAGCCAACCAAAATACCTCCTATGAGCATGAGCTGATTGTTGTAGATAATACCTGCAAGTGCCGCCGCAACACCAGTAAATGCATTTAAAAGTGAAATAACAACCGGCATGTCAGCACCGCCAATGGGTTGTACGAACGTAACCCCATATATGAGGGATAAGCCAAGAATAACGGCTGGTAAGACGAAATCACCCTGCGGTTTGATTACTTGAAATGAAATCAGTCCTAAAATAACTACTACTACAAAAATATTAAGAATGCCAGCTGCTGGAATTTTCCAATCCTTGATGCTGCCAGATAGCTTTCCCCAGGCAATAAGACTTCCTGTGAAGGCCACTGCTCCAATGAACAGGGCAAGTAAGGTGGTAAGATGGCTTCCTGCAGAAATGGTATCCCCATTTTCAATAGCAATCTGATACTTAAATAACTCTATCATCGAAATGGCCACAGCGCAAGCACCACCCAACCCATTGAATAGGGAAACGAGCTCAGGCATTGCAGTCATGGCCACTTTTTTGGACATGATCAGGCCGATCAATGCGCCAACAAACATGGCAATGATGATTAATGAGTAATTGTTGTCACCTGACGATATGGGTGTTAATAAAGAAGCCAAAATAGCTACCCCCATACCTGCTGCTGCGATAAGATTGCCATTTCGAGCGGTAGCGGGACTACTAAGTCGCCTGAGTCCAACAATCAATAATACTACTGAGGCCAGATAGGCCAAATTGATATATGCTAACATGTTGATTCCCTCACTTCTTTTTAAACATCTCCAACATTCTGTTGGTCACAGCATGACCACCTATGACATTGATCATGCCCAAAACGATTCCTACAAACCCAAGTGTGAGGGATAAGTAGTCATCAGATGACGACTGCCTGACGAGTAAAATCGCCCCAATGATCACCACTCCGCTAATGGCATTTGCTCCTGACATCAGCGGCGTATGTAGGACTGTTGGAACTTTAGAGATCAACTCAAACCCCAGGTAAAAAGCCATGACAAACATGTAAAGTGTCATTGGGTTTTGTTCAATGAAACTTAGTATAGATTCCATAAAAAATAATTTAGGCTGTTACAGGTTGGGGGTTCTGCCTGTTAAGCGCTGTTTTCGTAAGTATTTCATGTTCCCAGGGAAGGTTTTCAATTCCGTCTTTGAGAACGAATTTTAAAAAATTGTAAAGATTGGTACTGTAAAGTCTGCTTGCCTCCTTGGGTAGTTTTTCGTAAAGACTTGAATCACCTATAATCGTAATTCCTTCATGATTGATAACTTGATTATCCACCGAAACGTCACAATTTCCTCCAGAGGCAGTCGCCATGTCTACAATGACACATCCAGGTTTCATTTGTTCAATAGTTTGTTGTTGCAGTAGAATGGGAGCTTTTCGCCCAGGGATATTGGCAGTTGAGATCACAATGTCTGATTTGATAGCTCTTTCCTGTATAAGTGATTGCTGTTTCTGTTTGTATTCCTCACTTTGCTCTACCGCATATCCACCAGCTCCACTGTCTTCAGTACTGCCTTCGACTTCTACAAATTTGGCACCAAGGCTTTCGACCTCTTCCTTTACAGCTGAGCGCACATCAAAAGCTTCTACAACAGCTCCGAGTCTCTTCGCAGTTGCAATAGCCTGGAGACCGGCTACTCCTGCTCCCAAAACAAGCACTTTCGCGGGAGGAACTGTGCCAGCAGCAGTCGTCATCATTGGGAAATAGCCAGGAAAATGGTTGGCAGCCTCAAGGACAGCCTTGTATCCAGAAAGTGATGCCAGCGACGATAAAATGTCCATTGTCTGAGCAATGGAGGTTCTCGGAACCATGTCTAATCCGAAAACATTCAGTTCGCTTGATGATGCAATTTCTGAGATTTTCGGGTGTGTTAGCTTGTTAAATCTTCCAATCAGTATTGTTCCTGGCTTGATTGCCTGTAATTCGTCTGGTAAGAGAAAGTTGTCCGCAGTTAGCAAAATATCTGACTGGGTCAGAATTTCGTTTCTGTCCTTTTCTAGAACATCTTTATAATCTTCCTCCAAATAAAAGGATTGCGCAACTGCGCCGTTTTCAAGCGCTATTGAATGCCCATCTTTCTGATACTTTAGAGCAATAGATGGGACAAGTGATGCGAGTCTTGAACTCGAGGATTTTAAGATTCCAATTTGTGCCATTTTGAGCGGAATTTGGGCAAACTTAAAAAATTGACACTAATTCCGCTTTTTTATGGTAAAATTTAAATGTAGCCTTTTCTTCTGTTGAAAAAATGAAATCTTCTTTCAGTTAGAGTAAAGCAAGGATAATGATCGATATCAAGGGCACAAGATATCTAATGTAAATAATTAGTCTCAACATTCTTTTGGTATTTGGGTTCAGTTCAAAATTTGCACCAAAAGGTTCGTCGAAGAAATGTTGTTCAGTGAGGCAGGAAAAAACCTGAGTAGTCAAGGATTTTTGGAAAAATTCTGTTCCTTTATTTTAATCAAACCAGTCGTCTTAGCTAAAAATCTGTCCAGAAACCTGTCTGGAAGTAGTCTTGGAAGTATCCAGTTTGTTAGTCTCTTTTGGATGAATGTATATCTTGTTTTGGGATGTTTGGATTCAAAAATCCTGACAATATTCTCTGAAACAAATTCTGTGGAAAGAGCAGTGTGGATTGCTGACTGAACAAATTTTCTATTGAAGGAGGCAAGTATATTCCCATAAGGTGTGTTGGAATATGCTGAAGCCACTTCACTGGTGCTTTTGTTCCAAATTGGAGTTTTAATTGCTCCGGATCCAATCAGTATTACGTCAATCCCATAACCTATCAGTTCGCGCCTAAGGCTCGTAGAAATTGCTTCTAAGGCATACTTAGAAGCTGCGTATGGGCCAACGAAAGGCATTGCTATTTTTCCTGAAACCGAGCCTATTTGAATTATTCTACCTGGAGGATGCAGATAATCAACATTGGCACCCAAAAGAGGGGCGAACGCCTGTGTTACCTTGACTAAACCGATCACATTTACATCCATTTGATGTTTGAATTGCTCGATAGGCACATGAAGAAGTGGTCCAGCTATTGCGATTCCAGCATTGTTGATCAACCCTGCTAATGGTTTGCCATTCAATATTTCACCAAGCTCAAAGGCGGCATCATCTATGGCCTTGTGATCGGTTACATCAAATGTTAATGGGTGAAAGGATCGACCAAACGACTTTATCAATGCTACTGCATCTTCTGATTTGCGGACACTACCATACACTTTGTATCCTTTTTTAATGAAGTCACTAGCTAATTGATGACCAAGCCCGGTAGAGACACCTGTGATAAGGATTTGTTTGTCCATGGCTATTCGCTAATAAATATCGAAAGAATATCGTCTGTAATCCGCCTTGGACGTTGCGTTTTGATGTCAACCATGCACCATTTGGTATGTGATTGGACGGCTAGTTGATCTTGGGCGTCATAAATCCAGACATTTCTACCCCAGGTTGCGCCAGTTGCATCATCGACTACTTGTGTTTTAACTGTTACTTGATCGTTAAGAAAACAGGGTCTTTTGTATTCAATCAGATGACTGACAACTACCCAGGCGAATTGCTGTTTGATTTCAGTTGAAGCTTTTAACAACCAGTGCTCCTTTGCAATGTCCTGGATCCATTTCAAATAGACTACATTATTAACATGATTCATCTCATCAATATCTGCAGCAGATACAACTATTTTTATTGAGTGACTTGCCAATTGTTTCATACTATCGCACGGACAAATTGATCAAGTTGATGTCTATACCAAGTGGACCTTCATGGTCTGGTGCAAACCACGCTCCATTATGTTTTTGCCAGTTTTGCCAGGAAACTTTAATACCTCCAATAGGAATAATGCTAACCCACATTTTCCAATACTTAGGCCGATACTGATCATCTAGCACCCAGAGGTAGGAATCTCCCGGGGTAACACCTCCGAATTGATAAGTAATCAACAAACCATGCCCATCATCCACTTTCACAATGCTTCGTGTGGTGCCAGGATCAAACACCTTGTAGGGAGCCACTAGCCAGAATGAATCATTGGCGAATAGTTTCCATGCCTTTTGAATGGTCTTTTCCTTCAATTCACCTAATTGCTCAACATTATTTTCATATGCAATGCCGGAAATGGTTGATGGATCGAGTAAGACCTCATAGTCATCCCATTTAACATTTACCTTATTTTCTTGCTTGTTCCATACAAAATGATGTCCTCGTGGAAAGCTCCATCTGATTTCGGTTATGGAATCATAGGCAGCTGAATTGAGAGCTGACATCATCTTTTCAGCCAGTTGATCAGCCTCCTCCCCGGGTATGCCATTTGGAACTCGCTTTGATACGAAGCAACCAGAAAATGAAATGATAAGGAACAGCGCAAAAACTTGTACCCACTTTCTTTTATTCATGTGAGAGGATGATTAGTACATGGAAAACGTTTCTGAAAAAACCACGTCTCCTTTCTGAAGGATATCTAAACGGATTTCGTAGGCGTCATATTTGCTTAAATTGATCACTTTCTCCCGTACCTCAATAGTAGGTTCCCAGAAAACATAGTCTAGTTGCTTGTCCCCCATTCCGAAAAGGAAAATGGATGCTGGGTCTTTATTGTAGTCTTTGATGTGGATTTTGAGATTGAGTAGGTCATCAACAGAAGCAGTAATACTTTCTTTGAGCAAACGTTTGGTAGATGCTACGACAAATGGGTATTCAAGAAATTCTCCATCATAATTGATCTCAAATTTATATTCACCAAGTCTTGCAGCTTCTCCGAGGTTATATTTTTTTAGAAATGCTTTTTCAACGTATTCTTCATCCAGTAAGACTTCATTGCCAGGTCCAATGAGTTTGACCTGTACATTGATAGGAAGAGGGGAGGAGAGAAGGATTTTGTATTCTCGGTTTAGGACATCCGGTAACACCTTTACCATTGCCTGGTTTTGAGCACAGGTCATTGTGGTTGAAATCACCAATATCAGGTATAGACAAAAAGAATTTACCTTGTTGTAAATGGGCATGTTTTGTATAGCTATAGCACTTAATGAGTCCAAAACTTAACAAAATAACTGGGATGGTACTATTTAAAGATCAAATATTTATTTACCCCTGAACTAATAATTCAAAATTTTCTAGGTTTTATTTTATTGAGTCTTGGTTTTTTAATAAAATATGTGCACTTTTGTCTCATAACCTTTTAGGTTAGGTTGGTGACTAGTTATGGAAAATTATTTTTCCTTAGGGCAAATGCGAGGCATTTGCCTTTTTTTTTTGCCTAAAATTCTTTTTTAAGAATTGACGATTTTGATCTAAGTTTATCGGTACTTTCTCGCTAGTATTTTAGTTTCAGTAAACCCATTGCATGTCTACTGTGGATTTGAAGAATGAGTCGGAGGCAAAAAAATCTGCTGTCCGTGACTTTGATATACTTGATACACCTTCTGAACAGGTCTTTGATGATCTTGTTAAGATAGCTGCTGTTTCATTAAATGTGCCTGTTGCTGTGATCTCCTTTAGAGATGGGGATAGGCTATGGTTCAAGGCGCGCTATGGTATAAATCTAAAGGAAATTCCGTGTGAGCAATCATTTTGCCAGGAGGCAATGAAAAACGCTCATTCTGTATTGGTCGTTGAGGATGCCAGGTCGGATGACAAATTCAAAGACTCCCCGCTGGTAGAGGGTGAGCCATACATCAATTTCTATGCAGGCGCTCCTCTTACTACCAAGAATCATGAGGTTTTGGGGACATTGTTCATAGTTGATCATGAGCCTAGAAAGCTGACTGGTGATCAAAAAAACACATTGGTAGCCCTATCACGTCAGATAATGTCCGTATTGGAGTTACGGAAATCCAATCGGGAACTTTCAAATGATCAGCAGCACATCCAGAGCAGGGATAGTCGATATCAGCACCTCATTGAGAGTGTGGATGATATGATATTTGAATTGGATGAGCGAGGAAATTTTGTTTATGCTAACCCAGCTATGCTGAGTGTGACGGGGTATGAACAAGCGGAATTACTCTCCATGAATTACCAGGATATCCTGAGTGAGGAGGGGATGGCTCAGGCATTCGACACATTCAAGGGGCAGATTAGGCTGAAAGAGCAAAAAAACTATATAGAGCTCAAAATTCAACCTAAGGGCGAATCTGAACAGATTGATGTTGGGTTGAAAATTGAGGTGGTTCAGAAAGGCGATGTTGTTGAACACATATATGCCATTGCAAGGGACATTACAGAACTTATTAAGGCCAGACTTCAACTGGCTGATCGTGAGGAAAAGTATAGGATCTTATCGGAGAACTCCCGTGATTTAATTGCATTGCTTGAACCGGATGGTACGTATCGTTATTTGTCAGCTTCATGTAAGGAATTGTTAGGGTACGAACCAGAAGAATTGATTGGCGTAAATTCTTACACATTGTTTTACCCTGATGATTTGGATAAGGTTAAAAGTCATGCTTATAACGAATTCTTCAATGGTCAGAAGCCAAGTAGTATTGAGTTTAGGATAAAGAAAAAAGACGGTACGTACACGTGGTTTGAGTCCTATAACAAGCCCATCTATGACGATCAGCATAGATTGGTTGCGATACAGAATTCTTCGCGAGATATTACCACCAGAAAGGAGCACGAGTTTAAGCTTGAATCAGCGGACTTAAGTCTAAATCAATACAAAGAAGGTCTGGAATTGCTGAATCAGATATCGGCGAACTCTGATCTGACAGCTGAACAACAGATATATGAGGCGCTTTGGGTCTCAACAGAGTTTTTGGAGTTGGAAACCGGAGTGTTGAGCAAAGTTGATGGAGAAGAATATACCATAGAAAATGTCTATGGCAGTATGAACAAATGGCAAAAAGGTCAGACTGTCAATCTCTCTGATGTGTTTTGTGAGGTCAGTTACAAGAAAGAGGACATTTTCTCTATTGATCATGTAAGCAAAACAACGCTCAAGGTGCACAAGTGCTTTGTGCAATATCAGGTGGAGGCCTACATCAGTATTCCCTATTATGTGTCAGGCGAAAAAAGAGGGACAATCAGTTTCTCGTCCTCAAACCCTCATGACGGACCTTTTGATCAAAATGCCTTTGAATTTATCAAACTTCTGGCGCGTTGGATTGGATTCTTGATACAACAGCAGGAGTATGAGAAAAATCTCATGGCAGACAAAATGATCTTGCAGGCATTTGTGAGTTCAGCACCTGCAGCGATCGCTATGTTTGATGCCGAGGTACAATACATTGCTGCAAGTGATAAGTGGTACGATGACTATGATCTCCAGGATGAATATATTATTGGGCGATCCTATTTTGACGTTTTTCCAGATGTTGGTCCCGAGTGGGAGAAAGTGTTTGAAAATGCGCTAGCCGGTAACATAGAGTACAATGAACAAGATCTTATTGAGCAGGCAAATGGGGAGATCAAATGGATTAAGTGGGAAGTAAGGCCCTGGTTCAAAAAGCTGGAAGTGGTTGGCGGACTGATCATGTACACGGAGGATATCTCCTATCAGAAAGAGCAGCAATTGCAATTGAAAATTGCCAAACGAAAAGCGGAGCAGGCAAGTAAGGCCAAAGAGCAGTTTCTTTCAACGATGAGTCACGAAATCAGGACTCCTCTCAATGCGATCATCGGCATGACTGATCTCATGTTAATGGAAGATCAAGATGACGAACAGCTCAAACGTTTAAAGCTGCTTAAATTTTCAGGTAATAATCTCCTGGTTTTAATTAATGATATCCTTGATTTCAACAAAATTGAAGCAGGTAAGCTGGAATTCGAAATCGCCGACTTCAGCCTGAAAGGGTTGCTGGATAAGACGCGTGCTTCGTTAATGAACCTGGCCGAGAAGAAGGGACTTGAGCTAAATCTGTCTTATGACCCTGAGCTTCCTGAGTTTTTCAAAGGGGATGTGGTGAGGATAGGACAGGTGGTAACCAATTTAGTAAATAACGCGATCAAGTTTACTGAAAGTGGATATGTCTCCATAAAGGCCAGAAAGGCACATCAAGAGGAAGATAATTACACGATAAAATTCGAAATTAAGGATACCGGAATCGGTATTGCTAAAGATAAGGTAGACACTATTTTTCAGTCTTTCGAACAAGCAGGATCAGATATTACGCGTAGATATGGCGGAACAGGGCTTGGTCTGGCAATTACCAAACGTATCCTTGAATTGATGAGCTCGCAGATTCAGGTGCATAGTGCGGAGGGATTGGGATCAGTGTTTTACTTCGATATTACCCTGCCACTTGGTGAGTCCACGGCGACTGACAAGGTGCAATTAGAAGGAAAAGCGGAACTGCGCGATGATCTCAGGATTCTGGTGGCTGAAGATAATCCAGGTAATAGAACATTAATTCATAGTCTATTCAGACGGTGGAAAATCAACCTTGAGTTTGCAGAAGATGGTCAACAAGCTATCGACAAAATTCAAGCGAAGGATTTTGATATGATATTCATGGATCTTCAGATGCCTGAAGTTGATGGCTATGAGGCTACTGAGGCAATCAGGGCAATGGATGATGAGTATTTCAAGAAAATACCAATCGTCGCATTAACAGCTTCGGTAATGTCCAACGTGCTAGAGAAAACCAGACAAGTTGGAATGAACGCCTATGTTCCCAAACCATTTAATCCTAATGAACTAAAACAGACAATCGCCAAGTATACCAGTGGAAAGGAAATAGATCTGAGACATGATGAGATATCGGTAGAAGAATCTTTTCCTTATTTGAGGCAACTAGTTGGTGATGATGAAAATGCGCTCACGGAAATTGTAAATACGAGTATTAAATCTGTAATGGATGCTGCAGAGGGAATTGATGTAGGAATTGAAGAAATGTCCATCGATAGAGTGCGTAAAGAAATGCATGTCATGCGACCTAATCTGCACAATTTAGAGTTGGGTAAATTGGCTGCAAACCTAGAGGTTGTGCGTGAGTTAGACGATGATGTTTTAGACGAGCTAAAAAAACTATTGAAAAATATAAATAACGAACTATCTTCAGGTCGATTTGTTAATTTTAAGCCATGAGTAATTATAAGTGCATCATAGTTGAGGATGATCCGGCTTTTCAGACAATCATAAAGTCGCTTGTCGGAAGAATGCCGGAAATAGAAATTTTGGATGTTTTCGACAATTCAGTTGATGCAGCATTGTTTGTCACTCGCAAAAAGCCAGATTTGCTATTTATGGACGTGGAGATCAACGGTCTCAATGGTCTTGAAGTATTGGACTCGTTGGAGGATGATCGACCTAAAACAATAGTGGTTACATCTGAAAAGAAATATGCTGAGGAGGCGAACGAGCTTAACGTAGATGCATTCCTCTTAAAACCTATTCAGAGTTTCGATCTTTTCAAGGAAACTGTAGAAAAAGTCCTAGCCAAAAAATAAGCTTAATCCTTAATTGTTAGTAGTGGAATGTCTATGCGCATGGCTACTTTTTTAGTCACACTACTGTGTAGGAGTCTGTCTATGAATGCATGATCTCTTGGCATCATCACCAGCATGTCAATGGCGTTTTCATGGATGTGTTCCAGTATGCCATGTTCTATTTTGTTTTCATGCACATTGTGAAATTCGATATTTGAATCAAAATGTTTAGAATCAATGGACCTTTTCAATTCACTAAGGCCAAAGTCAACACTTTCATTGTCCTTACCTACATAAAAGACTTCAATCGCAGCATTGGATAATTCCTGAAAATGCCGAATGGCTTTGAGAGGCGTTTCGTGGTGAAGAGAGACCGAGTCTGTTGCTAAACCAATTTTTGAAATATTGAGTACTCTGATGTTTTCTGGAATCACAAGGACCGGAATATTGCTTTGTTGAATCATTTCAGCAGATTGACCACCGAGGAGTTTTTCCAAACGATCGTGCTTTCCTTTTGTGCCCATGACAATCATGTCCAATGGTTGTTTCGCCATAATTTCATCGACGCTACCTACTAGGCTTGAGAAGGAGACATGACTTTCATATCTAACGTCGGTTAATTCAGGCATATCACTGAGCAATTTTTGCAAATCTTCTTGTGCCTTTTGATCATAACCTTCGCTCATTGCAGGGACCATTGGATCACTTACGCTCACGTAGGTCGCTGGAATAGCGATAGCATGCACAGCGTGTATTTTGCTATGCCAGGTTGTTGCAAGTTTTGAGGCCAATTTGAGCGCATTGATAGAACATGCAGAAAAATCAATTGGGACGAGTATATTTTTTGGTGTCATGACCATTAATACTTATTTCAATAATTAAGAAACAAAATGTTTTGAACATATCCGATGATCAATATGTAATTGATGAGTTGATTTTTGTCAATCTATGTGATCAATGCCTATCCATTTTGAGTAAAAGACTTTTATTTGCGCCGGTTCTCAATGAATTATATGATCCGCTTATCCAATCAATTAATCGTAGCGACCTGTGCGCTCGGTTTACTTCTCAATTGTCAATCGGTATCCGAACCATACGTCCTTATGGTTTCGTTTGACGGTTTCCGTTACGATTATATCTCTAGGGTAAATACGCCCAATTTTGATCATATTGTTGAGCACGGAGCTTCGGCAGATGGCCTGATCCCTTGCTTCCCAAGTAAAACTTTCCCTAATCACTATTCTCTGGTAACCGGTATGTATCCAGGTAATCATGGATTGGTAGATAACTCTTTTTATCATAAACAGAGGAGAGAGCATTACAAAATGAAAGACCCTACAAAAGTCAGGGATCAGGCGTTTTACGGAGGAACTCCATTGTGGCAGCTGGTGCAGCAAAATGGGATGAAGTCTGCTTCCTACTATTGGGTTGGATCTGAAGCTCCAATTCAGGGAAGTTATCCGGATTATTATACCATGTACAATCACAATACGCCCAATGAAGACCGCATTGATCAGGTTTTTGAATGGTTTGAATTACCAGAAGAAGATCGACCGAAATTGGTTAATCTCTATTTTGCGTTAGTTGATGATGCTGGACACGATTTCGGACCTGAGGCTTCAGAGGTAAATCAGGCAACTGTAGAAGCTGATAGACTGATAGGTTTAATCCTTGACAAAATCAAAAGTTCTCAGTTAGATATAAATCTTGTTGTGGTCTCAGATCACGGTATGGCACGCGTGCAAGATGTGGCCAAAAACTATTTCTATTTAAGTGACATTTCGGGGTTGAATCGGTTCAATGTTGTCAACTCAAGTACTATGGCGCACGTCTATACCTCAACTAAGCATGAAACAGATTCATTGTTTAATACCCTGGACAGGTTGGACTTATCAGGATGCACTATTGTCAAAAAATCTGAAAGCCCGAAAGAATGGCATTATCGAGACGCAGTACAGGCCGGAGACATTTTGATATTGATGGATGAAGGAAGAATGATGAAGGAAAAAAGAACAGGAAATGAGAGTTATTCAACTCGGTCTTTGGGGACGCATGGTTATGATCCTGCGAGTTCAAGGGATATGATGGGTGTGTTTTATGCCTATGGGCCTCAAATTAAATCGGCTAAGCGACTTTCAGCCTTTGAAAACATTCATGTGTATCCCTTCGTTTGCCAATTACTCGGAATAAGAGCGCCTGAAGAAATAGATGGAGACCCTGCTGTGTTGCAAGATCTCCAAAAGAATTGAACTAAAAGTCGATTACGATACCAATAGATGGGAGCACGGTTCCACTACTAGTATCTTGAATTCTTGTTAGGTTAGATGGATTAACTGGGACACCAAACTCATCTCGACTAAGACCATAAGCAGGCTCTGCAGGTGTAACCTGAGCAAATACATTTTGCACCTCGAAGTATATATCCAATGTCAGTTTTTGATAATTCCACTTCTTATCAATTCGTATATCAGTTTGATTAAATGGATTCAATGAAACAGTTCCGAGTTGACTGTAGTCTTTAATGATTGCCGGATAATTAGCTAAAGTGGCATCTTCATCAACAGGGGCGTAAGGAGTTGCTCCCAAATATCTTGTTCGGGCACTAACTTCCCAGTTGTTTCCAAACTGATAACCGCCTGTAAATGTCAACAGGTTTCGATTGTCCCAGGTAGAAGGTAAATAGTCATTGGATAAGCCAGTGTACTCACTTTTATATAGTGTATAGGCTAGAATTCCATAAAAGTTCTTCGTCAGTTTTTTCTGGAGGAGTATTTCCATGCCATACGTGCGGCCCAAACCGACACTGGTCACCGGCTCATTACCCAAAACAGAAAAGTCGCCACCCAGATTTGCAAGAGAAACACCTTCGATTGATGATACAGGATAATCCGCATACTTTTTGTAAAATCCTTCTAGAGTCACCCGAAAACTCTCATTGAAGAGGTATTCAAAGCCAGAAACCAAGTGGTCACTTTGTATGTACTTGCTGGATTTATTCAGCATGATGCCTTGATTGTTTTGAAAACCCAGGACTGTGTAAGGTGGTATTTTATAGTATCTGCCGACTGACGCATTCCATCTCAACTTGCCCTTTTCATCAATCTGATAGCTTATTGATCCTCTTGGAGAGAGCTGGTTGAGTAGATTGTTTCCTTTTTCAGTGTATGTGTTACCATCGGTCCTAAGCCCAATCGATACACTTAACCGATCTTGAAGATATCGGGCAGATCCCTGAGCAAAAACCCCATATCGCACAAATCCAAGGTCACTTGAGAAGTTGAATTCATTTACAATATCGGTCGTTTCATTGCGGTAGTCTACATATTGAGTGGAGCCACCTGCTGTCCAGGTCCAAACAGGTAAGAACTTGGTCATTTCATATCGAAGTTTTGTTTCTTGCTCCTGAGAAATATTTCCAAGGTACAACCCAGTTTGATTGACATTATCTGAATATTGATTGAGATTATTACTTAGAATATTGGTGCTTAAAGATGTCCGCATAAAACCGGATTTATCTTTGAATCTCATTCTCCAACTTAATCCTGATGTTGTGGTCCATTGCTTGATGATTGGAATTTGATCAAGAATAGATTGTTGATTCACATCATATTCGTCTGGTACATTGATCGCGAAATCATCAATGGAGCCAACACCGGTAAAGATCAAATCATTATAATCATTGATTTTATGAGAAATCTTGTATTGATAATCCCAGTAATCTGGTAGAAAAGGAAGATCGATTGCCTGAAAAAGGAGTTGCAAATAGGAGCGTCTGACAGAAGCGATAAAGGTCGTGTTGCTAGTTTCTTTGTCTTTTTTGAACAAGGGACCTTCAATTGTGGCAGCAGCTTCACTGCTGCTCAATCTGAAATTACTACGCAGCTCTCTGTTGTTTCCATTTCGCTGATCGAACTGAAGCACACCAGACAAAACGTTATCATACTTAGCGCCAAATGAGCTGGTCGACAGTGTGACGCCTTCAAAGAATGAGACGTTCAATAAACCTACAGGACCACCAGCGCTCCCCTGAGTACTAAAATGATTGATATTAGGAATCTCAATTCCGTCCAGGTAGTAAACATTCTCATTTGGCGCACCACCTCTGATGATGATG
Source organism: Cyclobacteriaceae bacterium (assembly GCA_049115695.1). Taxonomy (GTDB): domain Bacteria; phylum Bacteroidota; class Bacteroidia; order Cytophagales; family Cyclobacteriaceae; genus JAGDZR01. The sequence continues at coordinate 314,686 of JAGDZR010000017.1, forward strand.
TCGTTTCGAAAACCACCAACAGAGCCCGAAACCCCAGGTAAGGACTGAACAACTTTTGCAATATCATTATTGCCTCCAGGATATGTAGCAATTTCTTCTCTATTCAGCTTTTGAATGGATAGCGGCGTTTCTTCAAGCTTTTCAAATGGATTGGCAATAACCACAACTTCAGACAACTCACTGATGTCTTCTTCCAGTTCAAAATTGATATCTGGATTACCACCAGATTTCACCACTACATTAAATCTGGTAATAGGTTTGAATCCAACATATGAGACTTCCACAGTATAATTCTTTGTGGGTATGTTTTGTATCAGGTAGTTCCCGTCAAAATCTGTAATTGCACCCATGTTCGTGTCTGCCAATTTCACAGTGACACCAATGAGTGGTTCACCGGTAATGTCGGTAATATTTCCTCTTAGAGAACCCAAACTTTGCGATGTAGCAAAGTGAGTTAGGAAAAGAGAAATAATGATATGTGGAATGTATTTCATAAATATTTAGTTCAACTGTACCTGTTCTACGGATACAAAGATATATTGTTTAACGAAATTATTAAAAAGTTAAACAAAATATATTTTTAGAAATATTCCAACCTTAAAGGCCATTTCGCATCTTTATGTTGAAACCTGATCAATGAGTTCAAAACACCTGGATATCAACACAGCGCTGGTTGCTGGAGTAAAGCAAGGAAATGAGGAGGCCGCCCGACAGCTGTATCGGGTATATAGCCAGGCGATGTACAATACTTTAATCAGAATTGTTGGGAATACCTCTGATGCTCAAGATTTACTTCAGGAGGCATTCGTGGAAGCATTTTCAAATATTAGTTCTCTGAGGCAGTCAACGGCATTTGCCGGATGGCTAAAGCAAATAGTGGTTAATAAAGGCCTTGGATTTCTTAGGAAGCGCAAAATGCAATTTGAAAAGCTTGGAGAAGAGTGGGATGCTGAAGATGAAATGGATGACGAGCAGGAAGAGGTGAAAATGTCAGACATCCTTTCAGCGATTGATGATTTACCGAGTGGTGCCAGAACAGTTGTGCTATTGCATTTGATCGAAGAAGTAAGCCATAAAGAAATTGCCAGGGAATTAGGTATTAGTGAATCAACCTCAAAGACCCAGTACATGAGAGGTAAGAGACTTTTGAAGGAAAAACTTAAAAACAAAGGATATGGACTGGTTGGAAGCTAAAGTGAGAGAGGAGCGCGCTGAGATAGACACCTTCTCCACTCCTGAGCATATAGAAGATCTTGTTATTGACAACTGGAAGAAACCTAAAAGGAATCTGTTGATTTATTGGAAGGCTGCAGCCATTCTTTTAGTTGGAATCACTATTGGACTTGTTATTGGTTCGAATGAAGAACAGGCTGCACCTCCACCGGTCACAGTGATTTTGGATGAAGAATATGTCGAATTGACGGCAGAATACTCCGAACAAATCGATCGACTTGAACAAGACATTAGACTCGATCGGTTAAATCGGAAGGAGTTCGATTGGATTTTTAGGGATCTTGAACATTTAGAGGAAATCAACTTGCTCTATCAGGAAGATATGGGAAGCCCGGACGCCCAGCATAAAACGATTCGTGTATTGCTTGACTATTATGAGAAGCGGATTAAAATTTTAAAAAGGTTAGAAAAAGAAATTAAAAGGAAGAAAAATGAAGAGTATCGCAACATTGCTGCTTAGTCTGTTTGTCGGACTAAATACCAGTTTAGCAGGAGAGTTTCTGCAAACGCAAAAGAGTGCCAAATTTAAGTATGATGTGAGCTCATCAACTTTAATCAATATCAAGGCAAAAAATACAATTCTCGAAATAGAATCTCACACGGGTGCTTATGTAGAGTTTGAGGCCATTCTTGAGTTTAAGGGTGAGGCAAATGATGAAATGCTTGATTTTTTAGACAATTACGAAGCTCGTGTTAAGGAAGGTGTGGCTGTTTTTGGTGACGAACTTGGCATTACTTCAGATCTGAAAATACCTAACAAAAGAGAGCAGATTGGTTTGATAATAGGCTATAAGGATGATGAGCTTCGAATGACATACAGGCTGAAAGTGCCGAGAAATAATGCCATTGAAATAAAAAGTTCTTATCGGGATATGACCATGAAAGGCGCCTATACCGGGCCCGTAGTAATAGATCATTACTCCGGAGAAATCGAAGCTGGTTCTTTTGACAAATTGGAGTTGAAGTTGAAATATGGCCAATCCAGGTTTGAGTCAATTGGAATGCTCAAGGTGGAACTCTATGAAGAAGAGTTTAAAGCGAATGAAGTGAAAGCGGTGAAGGGTGTTACCAAATATTCTGATGTTGACTTTGGTCATGTTGGTATTGTTGAGTTGGAATCATATGAAGACAATTTGTCCGCCGAGGAGGTAGCATCCATTAGTGGTGTTTATAAGTATGGTGAAATGAGAGTTTCTGGTGGAATTGATAAGTTGTCCTTGACTAGTTATGAATGGCAATTGGAGAGTAATAACATCGAAGAGTGCATTTTGAATGAGAGTAAATACAGTCGCTTTAAAAGTACTCAGGTTGGCAAAATGAGATTTGTGGATGCATATGAAGATCGAATCGAAGTTGAACGACTTGGATCGTTAGATTTTATTGGGAAGTATGTGGAACTGAACATTGGTACTTTGCAGGAATCTTTAAAAGTTGATGGTTATGAAACTGATGTGGAGCTGGATAATATTGGGAGTGATGCTAATGAAATCTTTTTAGATGGAAAATATAACAAGCTGAAACTCAATCTGGATGGGACGTCCATTGCTTTGGATGCCAAAGTCAAATACGGCAATTTCGATTATGATAAATCAGCTTTTGATGTTGTAAGACATATTAGGGATGGTTCCGAATTGGAAATTGAAATGAGTTCAGTACAATTAGGATCGAATGAAACGAAGGTTGTCATTCGGGGATATGAGATTGATGTTGATATAAATTGATGATAGCCCTCTCATGAGGGTTTTTTATTTTCGAGACATGGTTGAGCTTGAAAATGAAAATATCAAAGTCCGAATTAGTTCAAAGGGTGCTGAACTTCAGAGTGTTTTTGCAAAAGACAGGGATGTAGAATATCTATGGCAGGGAAATGTTAAATACTGGGGGCGAAGAGCACCTGTACTTTTTCCAATAGTTGGTGGGCTAAAAGACGGTAAGTATAAATACAATGGGAAGACCTACACCATGAGTCAACATGGTTTTGCCAGGGACGAAGTGTTTGAACTTGTTAAAGCTGATAAAACACAAGCAAGCTTTCGGCTGGTTGACAATGAACGAACCCGGTCGAACTATCCCTTTCAATTTTCTCTGCTCATCAGTTATGAATTAGTTGACCAGCAATTACGCATTGCCTATCAGGTTCAAAATACAGGAAAGAATACTTTGCTTTATAGCATTGGTGGTCATCCTGCATTTAATTGCCCTTTGCTAAAGGAGGAGCAGCGTTCTGACTATCAATTGATTTTTAATCATAAGGAAACTGCGCATTCACAATTTTTAGAAAATGGAGTTCGAGCTAAGGAAGGGATGGTGCTAAATAATTCGAGCAGATTACCTATATCTGATGATCTCTTCGATGAGGATGCATTGATATTCTCAGGACTCAAATCTTCTCAAGTCACACTGTCCGGACCTAATGGACCAGTTCTTGATTTTGATTTCAGTGAATTTGACTATTTGGGCATCTGGTCGAAAAATAGTGAAGCCCCATTTGTATGCATTGAGCCCTGGATGGGGGTGGCTGATCATGCTCTCCATAATGGAGACTTTGATCAAAAGGAGGGTGTTAGGTCATTGGAATCTAATGGAATGGAGGAATTTTTATTTTCAACTAGATTTTTTTGACCAAACAACTCCCGTTCATTCAAGGTTTTTTCCTGTTCATCGCGATGGCAGGTTTCTGACTTATTTTGGCAGAATTTCGCTACTCCTTATTATGATTGTTGAGCGATGTTTGTAGTTGAGTTTAGATTAATCGTCAGGTGATCTCCTGATGGTTGATCTTAAAATGAGTTAACCAAATATGACTACAAATTACACCACATCAATTCCTGAATATATCAGTGGATCATTTCGCATCATGCTTGTCATGATATTGATTGCGGGGAGTTTCACATCACTCGCACAAACGAAGGGAATGATCATTGAGCCAGCCAGTGGTACAGTACTGGATCCCGACGGAGACGGATATATTTCGAACGACGCTTCAGGATTTTCAGGAGACTCTGACGATACAGATGAATTTGAAAGTTCTGGGTGGACACCCTTCCCCACTGTAGGTGCGGGAGAGGTGCTTTCAGATGTAAGAAGTGGACCGAACGAGGGCTTTACGGATTTTTCTGTTGATCCGGGAGGATTTGCAACTTACCTCAGGAATGATGGCACCAACTTGATCTTTCGATTTAGAATGGCTGATTATAGGCCTAATGCGAAGGGATATACAGTCTTGATTGATACCGATGGTCAAATTGGAGCAGATGAGGTGCTAGCTGGCGACAATCCTGGATTTGAGTTGGCAGTTGTGCTAAGATCAAAGCATGAAGTTTCTATTTTGGACATTGATGGTCAGTCAGGTTGCCCCACTGCCGACAATACTTATACGCTAGCAGATAATTCGCAGAAAGCAGTTTCTGGGATCGAATCGGGAGGTAATCTTGATTTTTTCTATGACTTTTATGTTCCTTTAGCTGACCTCTATACCGCAGGAGGTATTAATGCTTCTACAGGTTTAAGGTTTGCAGCAACCACCAATACATCGAACAGTTGTACATTTCAGGGATCCTTGTCAGATATTGGAGGAATGGATGACAATGCTAATGGTTGTTTAGCCTGTGCATTGACTGAGATTGTTGAGGTTCAAACACCAACATCGATTACAGATATTACTTCCTCAGGATTCCCCACGGCATGTCCTTCTTTACCTAGTGAAATACAGGCAGGGACCAGCGTTGCAGTTTCAGGTACAGCTGCATTAGGTTCTACAGTAAGAATATACATCGATGGAGCCCTGGACCAAACCATTACTGCAGATGCTTCAACAGGGGTTTATTCAGCTACACTTTCGAGCGTAACCGCAGGTGATGTAATCACTGCAACAGCCCAGATTTCAGGATACACTGTATCTAATTCAACTTGCAATACTGTTACTGCCACAGAATCTTGTGCCGGAGCTCCTGCGGCAATGTCATTTACTCCTGCTAATGGAGCGTCGGGTTCAATTACCGGTTCTACCGCCACAGGATTTGGTACACTAGCTGACATTCAAATGGAATTCCGTCCTTACGGAGATGCTAGTTTATTAGCCGGGGATATTACAGCTTATGACAATGCTACCGGGGCGTGGACCTTTGAACTTTCAGGAGGTGCAAAAACCTCAGGGGTTTCTTATGAGGGACGTATCAGAGCTGTAGGTGGTTGTTGGAGTGATTGGGCTATTTTTTGTGGTTACGGAAACAACGCAACCCAAGGTGACATTCCCGTAATTACTTCGTCTAATCCGATAAGCGCTGGAAGTGGAATTACAATTTCCGGAACCGTTGATGCACCGAATAAAAATAATTTGGATGGAGTTAAAATTATTGCCGTCCAAGGGGGATCTACCATTGGTTCGGTCACGATTGCAGCTACGAAAAACACGACGGGAAATGCATGGTCGATTACCGGAGTTACTGTGGATGAATGTGGCGATGTTGAATTAAGATCACAAGTAAGAATAAGCGGAGCTTTTGACGGATGTTTCTCAGATGCAGCTTTACTTAGCGTCAATACAGTCCAATCTTCAACTCCAACTGTGACAGGAAGTTATTGCAGTCCAGTAGAGACCATTTACGGTACTTCTTCAGAAGATGTAGGAACGGCCATCGATGTATTGGTCAATGGAAGTTCAATTGGAGTGACTACTGTAGATGAATTTGGCACCTGGACTTTAACAGGATTAAACGTAAGCACAGGAACAATCACTGCAACTGCGGAGAATTCAAATGCTTGTGAGAGTAAAAGCGCGAGTTCTGCAGGAGTTACGATTTCAACCAGTCCGTCAGCTCCTACCATTTCAGGTTGGTCTAATGTATCAGAGGGAACTACAAGTATAACTGTTAGTCCTTCCGGTAGCTACACACTTTATATTGATGGATCAGAAGTTACGGACGCAGCAGGTACACCCATTACGACGACTAATGGTGTATTTACAGGACTAAGTGCAAATAACGAACCTGAAAGCTATATTTATGCAGGTGGACAGTTATCAGTTACAACAACAAGTGGTGGTTGTGAAAGTCCGATTTCGGGAACAGAAGAAGTGCCTTGTACTGTACCATCGACATCACTAACCGTTACTCCAAATTCGGCTAGTATCTCATCCGGATCAACAGTAGATGTTACCGTTGAATCTGCCGTTTCTAGCACCATTTATGAACTTTATAACACAAATCTTGCGGCCAACACAGGAGTAACAGGATTGGGTGTTGGAAGTAATTTGACCTTAACCTCGTCTGCACTCACGGCAAACACTACTTTGCAGGTGAAGGCATTTAAGATTTTCCCAGCTTCATGTACATCTACTCTTACTGACAATGTGCCAGTAACGATTGTAGTCGGTAGCCCTCCTACAACAAATGATGTGACTAATGCATCCAGTATTTTGGCATCAGCAGGAGCGACTGATATTGACAACCCGACCGGGACTGATTCAGATGGAACAATTACCGCGTATCGCATAAAGTCATTACCTGCTACAGGCACGCTTTATAAATCAGATGGATCAACTGCAGTTTTGGATGAAGAGTCTCTTACCGTTGCAGTTGCAAATGGGCTGAAGTTTGATCCAGCTGGATCCAATATTGGGAATGTCACTTTTACACTTGCTGCAATTGATAATGATGGAAATGAGGATAGTTCTCCAGCTACTTTTACTATCCCAATCGATGCGACTGTTTCAATAACTGCCTCTGACGCTACTGCCGATGAGACAGGATCGAATGACGGTGAGTTCACAGTTTCATTGAGCGTAACCAATAATACAGGAAGTGCCATAACAATTCCCTTGACTCTATCATCTGGAACAGCGACAAATGGAACAGATTATACTACAATTACTCAAGCAGTGATTCCTGATGGGCAATCAAGCGTAACTGTTGCCGTGGATGTAACAGATGATGCTTTGTTTGAAAATAATGAAACAGTAATAGCAGAAATCGGAGATCTGAGCGGCACTTATTTTGCACAAGCTGGCGCATCGAATCAAAGCGCTACTGTGACGATTAGTGATGACGATCCGGTGACCGTTCAGATTACAGCAACTGACGCTACAGCTAATGAGTCAGGTCCTGATCATGGTGAATATACCGTGAGTTTAAGTTCAACCAACAATACAGGAGCAGCTATTGTCATTCCATTGACAATGAGTGGTACAGCCACTAATGGTACTGATTATAGTTCAATTACTCAGGCATCAGTTCCAGATGGACAAAGCAGTGTCACAGTTGCATTGACAGTTACAGCAGACGCATTATTTGAGAATAATGAAACAGCAACAGCAGCTATAGGTGATCTTTCAGGTGTTACTGGAGTGAGTGCAGGAGCTGGCAATCAAAGTGCAGATGTTACCATAGGAGATGACGATGGTGTTACGGTTTCAATAACAGCAACTGATGCAACAGCTAATGAGTCAGGTCCAGATCATGGTGAATACACCGTGAGCTTAAGTTCGACCAACAATACAGGAGCAGCTATTGTCATTCCATTGACAATGAGTGGTACAGCTACCAATGGTACTGATTATAGTTCAATTACCCAGGCTTCAATTCCTAATGGGCAAAGCAGTATCACAGTTGCATTGACAGTTGTAAATGATTCAGATGTTGAGGGGGGAGAAACGGCAACTGCGGCTATTGGCAACCTATCTGGTGTTACAGGGGTCAGTGCAGGAGCCAGCAATCAAAGTGCAGATGTGGCAATCGCAGATGATGATGCCGGCAATGTTGCACCAACCACAAATGATCTGACTAATGCAGGGACCATAACTTATGGAGATGTTGCAACAGACATAGATAATCCAACTGGAAGTGATAGTGATGGAACTGTTGATAATTATAGGATAAAGTCACTCCCTGCTAGCGGAACACTATATCATGCAGATGGTACAACACCTGTTACTGATGAGGAAGTTTTAACGGTTTCTGAGGCAAATGGACTAAAATATGTACCAGGAAATGCTGGTAGCGATTCATTTACGCTTGCTGCAATTGACAATGATGGAGCAGAGGATAGTAGTCCGGCAACATATACAATAAACGTCACCGCGAAAGCCCTGACGA
>JAGDZR010000018.1:0-208622 GCA_049115695.1 Cyclobacteriaceae bacterium
AGTCAAGCGCTCTAGCCAGCTGAGCTACATCCCCAGTTTAAACTTTCTGTACCTTCTACGTTCGGGCGGGTAGCAGCTGAGCTACATCCCCGTTTCGAGCCGCTAAATTAAACCAATTTTTCATTTAATCACGCGCCTGAAATACTTAGTGTTTTTTTCGTAATAATCATTGTAAACATCTTCTACCACGCCTCGGCTTGTTGAGGCGTGAACAAACTTGATGGTAGTGTCGTCAGCGTAGGTCACCATCCCTGTGTGCCACCATTTTTCTCGCTTTTGCTTGAATTTGAAATAAACAATGTCTCCAGGTCTCACCCGACCTTCACCTTTTTTGTTGCCAATTTTTGCCTGATCCTTCGCGGTTCGTGGCAAGTCTATCCCAATGGTAGCATAAGACTTTTGAATCAACCCTGAGCAATCAATGCCACGCTTGGAAGTGCCACCATATTGATATGGGGTACCTATGTAACCACGAGCATAGGTAATTACATTGTCGATTTTCTTTCTTTTTTTTCTGCCTTGAGCAGCAACTTGATCAGCTGTACTCAAAAAGAATAGCACTATAGCGATATATGAAATTATGGATCTTTTCATGTTTTACTTCTTCAATACCACAAACAGGTCCAGGTTCTGTTGATCTTCATCTTTCAATTCATAATCATCGTAGTGGATACTCTTAACCAACTCATCGGCTTCTTTTTGAAGTCCGTTTCGATTGAGTCGATTGAGTAGGTCATAGGGAATTCTTAGTAGCGGTGCAGGGAGTCGGTGCTGCAAATCCAGAAAATCATATTTGGTGATTTTGTTAACCGAAGTTTTATTGCGTTCATAATACTGCATCACCTTTTCATTCCCAGCTATTCCTTTCATCTCTACAAGTTCAAAGTGCTTTAAACATAGATTTGTTAGTTCAGTGGAGGTATATTCTCTGACATGCCAAGGATTGCGAGACAATGTCATTTTTATATTTGGAGTAGTGATCAATGCAGTGCCCCCAGGACGCAATACCCTATACAATTCTTTTACAAAAAGATCATCATTCTGTACATGTTCAATAACCTGAAAAGTGACGATGGTATCAAAGCTGTTATCTGGAAACGGGACAGGCGGGAACATTCCCGATTCGAACCTGTGTGAAGGAAACTTATTTTTCAGTTTGTCTACCACTTCACTCAACTTGTCGACACCTGTGTATTGGTCGGCTAGGGGAGCAAGCTCGTCAATACCTCTGCCTTCACCACAGCCCAACTCGAGTAACTTACCTTTAATAAATGGCTTGGCGGCAACATAGGCTTTGAACAATCGCTGATGAATTGGATTGTCGGAAGTAAGTCTATCAGACGCTATTTCTGTAGTGTATACCTTCATCCTTTATTTTTGTAACAAAGGAAAGCAAAATAGAATCGAATCTCCACTGGAATGAAATTGAAATTATCATCTTTCTGTTTATTGATCCTATCTTCTATCATGTCGAGCTCATATGATTTATCCTCCATTAATACTGCTTATTGGTATAACCAGGACAGGGGCCTGAATATTAAATATAGAGTTGTACAAAAGGATGAGTTGACCAAAGTATTTGTTGCGATTGAGGATGCAGGATTACAGGGAGGTTTTGAATGGTCTTTACAGGATGATTATGAGGATGAAAATCATGTTCCATTGGATGAAGTGCTGATTGACACCCTGCAAGGAGGCTATCAAAAGGTATTGCAGCTCTTGTTTGAACGAAATGAGAAAAAGGTTTTGGTGATTACCTATCGTTGGAACGAATTGGTTTGGCATTATCCAATATCATTGATGAAGGGAAGGTCATTATTTCAGGACTTTTACCCTGCAAATGAGACAGGTCTTCCATTGCTTGATCCTTTTTTGTCCGAATCCATCCGACTTCTTTCTTTTGATGGAGAACAGATTATGTTTCATGGGTTTCAGTATCAAGAGAATTTTCCGGCAGCTGACCCGCCGATGGGGTTGGTTCAGATAGTTTCGCCTAGTCTGGAGGTTGATCAGGCGTACAGGAATGTCAACAATATTGATCCGATCAACTATCATTTTTATCTACTACAAACAGACACTTTGTCCACTGATGCGGAGGCAGTTATAGCATCGCCCGAGCATTACCCGAAGATTCGGCGCATTGAAGAAATGGTTTTTCCCTTGAGGTATATCACCAAGCAATCGGAGTACTCCAGAATTCTTGGTGCACAAAATAATAAGCAAGCCTTTGATCAATTTTGGTTGGATTTGTACAAGGGTAATCAGCGCATCGCAAGAGATAAGATCAAAGCCTATTACCAACGTGTGGTTACCTCAAACGAGCTTTTCACAGATTACAAACAAGGCTGGAAAACAGACCGGGGCATGATTCATATTATGTTCGGACCCCCAAATGAGGTGTATCGGACAGGAAGCAAAGAAGAGTGGGTCTATGGAAATGGGATTAATTTTACATTCCGGATTATTTCTAACTTATTTTCGCCTCAGCTTTACGTGCTCATTCGTGACAAAACATATGAAGATGTCTGGTATGAAGCGGTCAAACAATTCCGAAACAGATAAAATGAAGACATTCAAAAAGGCTCCTCCGGTAAAAGAAAACATGATCTATGGTATAAGATCTGTAATGGAAGCACTTGATGCAGGACAGCATTTGGAGAAGGTATTTCTACAAAAGGGGTTGAAGGGTGAGTTGATGAAGGAATGTCAATCTATGATTCGCGAAAGTGATACGCCTGTATCGAGCGTGCCAATAGAAAAACTGAATCGATTTACCAGGAAAAATCACCAGGGAGTTGTCGCTTTCATTTCGCCTGTCAAATATTACGATCTGCATAATCTTTTATCTCAGGATTTTGAAAATGGAAAGGTCCCCTTTTTTCTATTGCTGGATAGGGTTACTGACGTACGCAATTTTGGTGCAATAGCGAGATCAGCAGAGTCCTTTGGGGTAACGGGCATAGTAATACCGGCTAAAAATGCCGCGCAAATAAACGCAGATGCAGTAAAGGCAAGTGCCGGAGCATTGACCAAAATACCAGTTTGTCGAGTCAATGACCTTGATAAATCAGCACAATACTTAAAACTAAGTGGATGTGCTTTAGTAGCCTGTACGGAAAAAGGATCTAACGATATGTCAGACGCCCCTTTGAGTGGGCCGATTGCATTAATTATGGGTTCGGAGGAAGACGGTATTTCAGCATCTCTTATTAAGCAAGCTGACTATGACATTTCGATACCCATGAAAGGGGAGATAGCATCACTAAATGTGAGTGCTGCTGCCTCCATTTTCATGTATGAAGTGATGATGACTAGAAATTAAATGAACTTGTCACCTTTAGTGGCCTTCACTTCGCTTACAAATGTCTTGAATTTGGCTGAATCGTCTTTCTTACAAATCAGCAACACATCATCAAAGTCTGAAACCAAATAGCCTTCCAGATCAGCAATTACAACTAACTTATCCTTCCTGGCTTTTATATAATTGTTTCTGCTATTGTACAGAATGGCCTGATGCTCAATCACATTATCATTTTCATCCTTATCCTTGAGTTCATGTAACGCGTCCCATGATCCAAGGTCTGACCAGCCAAAATCTCCCAGCACTACAAATACGTTAGAAGCCTTTTCCATAATGGCATAATCAATCGAAATGCCCTTGCTGAGGGAGTATGTCTTATCGATAAAAGGTTTTTCATTCTCGGTGAAATAACTGTCTTTTCCTTCATTGAACAATGCAGCCATATCTGGTTGGTATTGTTCGAAAGCCGAGATAATTGAAGAAATCGACCAGACGAAAATCCCCGAATTCCAAACAAAATCACCACTGGATAAGAAGGTTTTGGCCATTTCCAGTTCTGGTTTTTCTGTGAACGTTTTGACAGGTTTTACAGGGTGATCGGACTCGAGGTACTGAATATAGCCATAACCAGTTTCTGGTTTGTGTGGTTGTATCCCAATCGTGATGAGCTTGTCGGACTCAGCTGCATGTTCTACAGCAGAATGAATGACAGACAAAAACGCATCAGGTTTAAATATTGCATGGTCAGAAGGAGTAATCACCAGGACTGCATCAGGATCCTGTTGTTTAATTTTATATGCCGCGTAGGCAATGCATGGAGCCGTATTCCTTTTCATTGGCTCTAGCAGAATTTGATCCTTTCCCAATTCTGGCAGTTGCTCTTGAATGACTTCATCATATATGTCATTAGAGACGACCCAAATTTTATCATTGCTGGTATATTCTTTGAACCTGTCAAAGGTCATCTGGAGAAGAGATCTGCCAACGCCCAAGACATCAAGAAATTGTTTAGGCTTTCTGTTGCGGCTATAGGGCCAAAACCGGGTACCTGATCCCCCAGCCATGATCACTACGTAAATATTCTTTTTCATATGATTTCCGATGTTCGGTAAAAAGATGTGCGCTAATTTCGTTACTTCTTAACAACCAGTGATTGCCTCAATGATTTTTTTTCTTTTATTGGAACAAAACCTAAGTAAAACTCACTGATTTTTTGTAGATTAATGAACTTGAATTACCGCAAGTAAGTTGTTGACGTTTAATGAGATAGTCATTCTATGGATGTAGTAGTAGGCGGAATTTTGAAGTCCAAGCTAAAGGAAGTGTTTGGATACTCTACCTTCAGGGGAGAGCAGGAGCGAATCATTCAAAATATATTGGAAGGCAAGAACACATTTGTGATTATGCCCACCGGTGCAGGCAAATCGTTGTGTTATCAGTTGCCAGCCATCATCAAAGACGGAACTGCCATCGTAATATCACCTTTGATTGCCCTGATGAAAAATCAGGTGGATCAATTGAACGCAGTTGGCGTTAATGCTAAATTTCTTAACTCAACCTTGAGTAAGGCGGAAATTACCAAGGTGAAAAAGGCAGTGATTGCCCAGGAGATTAAATTGCTCTATGTTGCTCCCGAATCGCTCACTAAACCTGAGAATGTTGAATTTCTGAAAACAGCGAATATTTCGTTTGTTGCTATTGATGAGGCGCATTGTATTTCAGAATGGGGGCATGATTTCAGGCCTGAGTATCGGAGGATCAAGTCCATTGTAGGACAGCTTGGTGATATTCCATTGATTGCATTGACCGCCACAGCTACACCCAAGGTTAGATTAGATATCCAGAAGAATCTCAGCATGGAGGATGCAGAGGTCTTCCTTTCTTCATTTAATAGGACAAACCTATATTATGAGATAAAGCCTAAACAACAAGCCAAAAAACAGTTGATAAGGTTTATCAAAGAGCATAAGGGTAAGTCTGGAATCATCTATTGTCTAAGTCGCAAAAAGGTAGAGGAGATCGCGGCATTTTTGAAAGTAAATGATATCAAAGCAGCTCCATACCACGCAGGCATGGACTCAAGCATCCGTATGGCCAATCAGGATGCATTTTTGAATGAAGATACAGATGTAATAGTAGCCACCATCGCATTTGGAATGGGAATCGACAAACCCGATGTTAGGTTTGTGATACACTATGATGCTCCCAAATCCATTGAGGGGTATTATCAGGAAACAGGCAGAGCTGGAAGAGATGGATTAGAAGGCAAGTGTGTCATGTTTTATAGCTACAATGACATCCTAAAACTCGAGAAGTTTAATAAAGACAAAACAGTTACAGAACGGGAAAATGCAAAGCTCCTTCTGGAGGAGATGGCCGCCTATGCTGAATCAGCAGTTTGCAGAAGGAAGCAACTCCTTCATTATTTTGGAGAAGAATACCAGGATACAGACTGTAAAGAGAGTGGTATGTGTGACAACTGTGCGCATCCCCGAGAGCAATTTGAGGGGAATGATTGTGTAAAAGTTGTTATCAAAGCTGTTCAACAAACAGGTGAAAGATTTGATATTAATCATCTTGCCAATGTAATCACTGGTTTTCGATCGGATCATGTTAAAAGTTATGATCACGATCAACTTGAGGTTTTCGGCGTTAGCAAGAATGATGATACCAATTACTGGAAATCGATCATCAGACAAACGCTATTGAATGAATTTATTTCCAAGGATATTGAAAAACCGGGCGTTTACAAGCTTAGTCAAAAGGGCATTGACTTTTTGATTGAACCATACAATGTTCAGTTATATAAGGATCATGAATACAGCACCGAAGGAGAAGAAGAAGAGATAGAAAAGACACAGATTGATGCCAAGTCATACGATCAGGTGCTTTTTGATATGCTCAAGACCTTGCGCAAGGCAGAAGCCAAGCAAAAAGAGGTGCCTCCTTATGTGATTTTTCAAGATCCATCATTGGAAGAAATGGCGACCCTTTACCCAACCTCTATGGAGGATTTGAAAAAAATTGTTGGGGTTGGAGATAGTAAGGCGAGAAAATTTGGTAAGCCATTTATCAAGCTTATCGAGCAATATGTTGAGGATAATGATATTATTACTGCCTCTGATGTGACAATCAAGAGCGCAGGAATCAGGTCGAAAAATAAAATCCATATTATTCAGCAAATTGATCTTCAAATCGACCTTGAGGAAATTGCTGAGTCCAGAGGAATGAAATATGAAAAACTGATCACAGAAATTGAAAACATCTGCGATTCGGGAACAAAGCTAAATCTAGACTATCACATAGATCAACTGTTGGATGACGACCGACAGGATGATATCTACGACTACTTCCTTGAAGCGGAAACCGATAATGTTCAGCTGGCGATAGACGAATTAGGAGAATTTTACTCTGATGACGAGATTCGATTGATGCGAATAAAGTTTTTATCCGAATACGCTCACTAGCAGGTAGCTCCTCTTTCTTCCTTACATTTGCGGGAAATTTGACCATCAATTTTGGTCGTAATAATTACTATTAGTTATGAATATTCTCGTAATCGGCGCAGGCGGCCGGGAGCATGCCATTGCATGGAAAATCAAACAAAGTGAATTGTGCGATGAGCTATTCGTAAGTCCTGGTAACGGAGGGACTGATCAGATCGCAACTAATCTGCCTTATGGGGTAAATGATTTTGAAGGAATAAAATCAGCAGTGCGAGAACATAACATTGAGCTGTTGGTGGTCGGTCCTGAAGAGCCTTTGGTCAAGGGTCTGGTAGATGACATTAAGGGCGATGAGGCGTTTTCAGATTTATTGATTGTAGGTGCATCTCAAGAAGGAGCTCAACTTGAAGGGAGCAAGGACTATGCCAAGCAGTTTATGAACAGGCATGGTATACCAACCGCCAAGGCCAAGGTTTTCAATAAATCTAATTTAGAAGCAGGCAAACAATTTCTTGATTCGCTTGACGCACCTTATGTATTGAAGGCCGATGGTCTTGCAGCAGGAAAGGGTGTAATCATTACCGAAGATTTATCGGAAGCCAAAGCCTCTTTAGAAGAATTGATAGGCGGTAAGTTTGGTGATGCCAGCGCCAATGTATTGATTGAGGAATTTCTATCAGGCATTGAGTTGTCAGTTTTTGCGCTTACCGATGGAGAATCATACGTGCTTTTGCCAGAAGCTAAAGACTACAAACGCATTGGTGAGGGAGATACAGGACTCAATACTGGCGGGATGGGAGCCATTTCACCAGTAGGATTTGCTGATAATATTTTCATGGAAAAGGTTGTCGATAGAGTGGTGAAACCAACAGTGGAAGGAATCAAGAAAGATGGCCTTGATTATAAAGGGTTTGTCTTCTTTGGACTTATCAGCGTTAAAAATGAACCTTTTGTCATAGAGTACAATGTAAGAATGGGAGATCCTGAAACGGAAGTTGTCATGCCACGAATCAAGTCAGACATTGTTCCGGTACTCATTGCTGCAGCGAAAGGAGAACTCAATAAAGCGACAATTGAATTTGAAAATTTTACAGCCAGTACTGTTGTTATGGTGTCTGGTGGATACCCGGAGGCATACGAAAAAGGACATGAAATTAGTGTGGCCGACGATATTTCAGGCGTACTCCCATTTCATGCCGGCACCAAAAAGGAAAATGGGAAGCTACTCAGCAATGGGGGCCGAGTAATTGCTGTGTCCGCATTGGGTAAAAACATGCAAGAGGCATTGAATAAGTCCTATGCCGGAGTTGAAAAAATTCAATGGAAAGATGCCAATTACAGATCGGATATTGGCTTTGATCTAAAAGCGCTGGGTCAATAATTTTTTATTTGAAGCAACTGTCTATCTTTGGTTAGTAAGGATAAAAGGAGATAAGATGGGATGTGCGACATGTAGTACTACTGGAGCCGGATGCGGCAGTCAAGGAGGGTGTCAATCGGGAGGTTGTAACAAGATGAATACTTTCGATTGGCTGTCTGATATGCAAATATCTTCAACGGGACTTTTTGATGTAGTCGAGGTTAGATTCAAAAACGGAAGAAAAGAATTTTATAGAAAAGACCAGGACATGGAAATTACCACAGGTGATGCTGTCGTAGTGGATGTGCCCAATGGCCATCACATTGGTTATGTGTCCCTGATGGGTGAGCTGGTAAGGCTCCAGATGAAGAAAAAGGGAATCGAGAATAATGATGAAGTTCGATCAATTTACCGCATTGCTTCTGCGAAGGACCTTGAGAAATTTGAGAATGTAAGGAACAAAGAGATGTCTACGCTGTATCGCACGCGTGAGATCATCATGAGCCTGAAACTTCAAATGAAGTTGACGGATGTAGAATATCAAGCCGATAACACTAAAGCAACTTTTTATTACTCAGCAGATGATCGAGTTGATTTTCGTGAGTTAATTAAGCTGTTGGCCGGAGAATTTCGAATTCGTGTTGAAATGAGACAAATCTCATTGCGTCAGGAGGCAGGTCGTATAGGTGGAATTGGCGTTTGCGGTCGCGAGCTTTGTTGCTCTACATGGTTAAGTGACTTTAAGTCTGTTTCTACCCAAGCTGCCAGATATCAAAACTTGTCATTAAACCCAGGTAAGCTGTCAGGTCAGTGTGGTCGTTTGAAATGTTGCTTGAATTATGAGTTGGAGACCTACATGGAAGCACTGGAGGATATTCCTCAGGTAGAGCGACCTCTTCAAACTGAAAAAGGCGAAGCGAGACTGCAAAAGACGGATATCTTTCGTAAACTCATGTGGTTTGGCTATGATGACGAAAATACCTGGCACCCTGTGGATGTTGGACGTGTCAATGAAATACTCGAGCTAAACAGAAAAGGAAAAAAGCCGGCATCATTATCGGTAAATATTGTCGCTGAAGAACTTGAAAATGCTACCCTAAATAGTGATTTGGTGGCAATGGATAGGAAGTTCAAAAAGAAAGGAAATAAGAAGAAGCGAAAGAAGAAGCCAGGTCAACACGCGAAATCTGATCATCCTCAAGGGTCGAACCAGCCTAAAAAACAAAATAACGGGCCAAAAAATGAGCAAGGCCAGGGTGGAAACACACAACATCAGAAAAGACGCAATAAGAAGAAAAAGAATTTCAAGAATAGAAATCAAAACAATCGACCAGAATGAGAACATTTTCTTTAGTCCTGGTTTTGGTAATCTTATTCTCCTGCAATGATGATTTGGTTTTTGAGCGCTTCGAAGTGTTGGAGGATTCATGGAAGGAGGAGCAACCGATTACCTTCCAATTTGAAATAGAAGACATCTCCAAAAACTATGATCTGGAGGTAGGATTCAGGTATGGCAACCAATACTCATTTTATAACTTATATGTTGAATATCTCCTGGCCAGTAAGTCCGATACTTTGACACATAAACTGGAAGAAATTATTCTCTTTGAACCGAAAACAGGGAAACCTATGGGAAGTGGATTAGGGGATGTGTTTGATATTGAAAAGATCGTCCAGCGGCAGTTTAGGTTTGAGCAACCAGGAACTTACACCTTGTCTTTGATGCAATTTATGAGGAGAGAAGAGCTTACTGAGATCGAGCATGTTGGGTTTAGATTGTCTCAGTCCTCACCAGAATGATTGTCTTAATGGTCTTGAGACTTATTATAAAATAGCCTAAGATCGTCCTCAACCTTTTCAGGGTTTTCCCAAAGATTGCGGCTGAATACCTGAATCATTGGCCATCCCTTCAGGTTGAATATTTCCGGTTTATAAAGAAATTGATCTTTGATGGTTGGTGCCTGATGAAAATGTTGATCATCTGTCAATAATACACCGAGATATTCATTTTTGAATTTAGCTGTCAGATCAGCAAAGGGCATTTGGTCGGTAAACTCAACAGATGCAGGAAATTCAAATGACTCAAGGATACTCGATTTCAAATACCAACCAGGAAGATGCTCTTGTCCGTCGAATACACTGGGTTGCCATTTTTGTGTCGCCACTCTCTTGGCATAGTGCAGGTATGCTTCAAGGAGCTTGGGTCCTTGATTTTTGGTGCGTGAAGTATCTAACTCCTCCGGTTCAAGACTTGTCACCACATAAACCTCATCCCTAGCTCTTGTCACAGCTACGTTTAATCTGTTTTCCCCTCCCGGAGTATTCAACGAGCCAAATTTTAGCTGAAGCTTACCACTTTTATCCTTAGCGTAGGCGGTACTAAAAATGATAATATCACGCTCATCCCCCTGCACGTTTTCGATATTTTTCACAAAGAGGCCTTCGGGTATTTTTCCCCAGTTTTTACTGCCTATGTCTATCAGATCCATTATCAGGTCGCGCTGCTTCATGTTAAAAGTCACAACGCCAATCTGTTTTTCAGGCCACTTTTTGGAAAGCCTGCCGATCAGCGCTACTACCTGTTTGGCTTCCTCGATATTGATGTTGTTCTCCCAGAAACCATTGACTTTTTCATAATGAATTGAAGGTGTTTTGGCATTGACATGAGCTCGGTGTGGCATTAACTTTAACCTACCTTTATAAAAGTGCTGGTTTGAGAATTCGATTAGCTCCAGTGATTTGCTTCGGTAATGTCCCTGAAGATGTGTTTTAGGAAGATATCGTTCTGTCAAATCAAGTAACGAGTCAATTTCCAACTCAGGAATGTCCTCATTCTCATCTTCCCATTTTGCTCTATACAGGTCAAACGGCTTGAGCTGCATAGCGTCTCCGGCAACTACCACCTGCTTACCTCGATACATGGCTGGAATACCACGTTCCGCAAAACATTGTGAAGCCTCATCGAAGATGACCAGATCAAAAAGCTCCTCCATTGGAAAGATTGCTGAAGCGGACTCAGGGGAAACCATCCAGCATGGGATCAACTTGAAAACTTCCTCGCTAAATTCAGAAATAACACGCCTCAATGGCCAGATCCTTCTTTTTTTAGTTACTTGATGAAGCAGGTCCCTATAAGTTACGAGGTTGTTGAGTCGATTGAACTCCAGCTTGTCATATGTTTTTTCCCGAGAGCGAAGCAATAGAATGTCTTTACTTAGCGACCTTTTTTGATCGTTTGATTCTCTTAGTTCCTTGAGAATTTGCTGATACCTCATCGTTGAGACAAGTCGCAGGATTGGATGTTTGGACTCAATGTGCTCGATCCATTCTAAGGCCAGGCTGTTATGGAAGCATTGAATCATATCGGAAGTGCTTCCTCCCCTTTCCAGGAGAATTTCTATCAGGCTCCTTTCGCTTGAAGACATTGAACTTTTGAGCAGATGATAGTCTCTTAGGTTTTCAAAATCACTAGACAGTTCATCAATGACTTCATCAATTTTGACACGATCAGAGAGTAACTCACGTATCTGATTGTTGGTGAGATGGATTTTCCAACTTCCAATCATGTCAGGAAAGAGCTCAATAAGCTCGGCGAATTTGTTAAGATTGGTAATAAGAAGCTTACGCTCTGTGTGTTTGAATTTCACATATGCATCTAGGCTTCTCAATGCTTTGAAAAGCTCCAGGGTTTTGTACGCCAGTCGTTGATGAAAGAACCAATTTTGAATGTCAATTTTACGATGGTTTTTAGGAAAACCAATAAGCCAGGACTGACTTTCAATAAGTGAAATGTTATGTTCCAGATTTAACCTATTGTCAATTCGCTCAAGCAAGACTTTAAAGCCTTCCTTATTGCTTTTCAGTTCGTTTGATACGAGTACGCGTGTTACGAATACTTGATATTTTGAGAATAGCTTCCACTTGATCCACTTAAGGGGATTTTTACGCGCTTGAATGGCTTGTTGCAGGGCTTCCTGAAAACGACCAAGCTCGCTTGAACTCAATGAGATTTCCGGACCCGAACCCTTAAAGCAATTCAGCATTGTTCTTTCTAACTCCACAATCCAGCTCAAGTCTTTGTTGGGCGCATTGTTGCGTAGGTGGCTAAAGTATCGATAGGTGTCTTTGTTATCGAGATTGGATATGAGCTGTCTGAGTGATTTTATCTGATTTAGAAAGTAGTCAACAGTATCAAAGTCCAATGTTTTGTGGAGTTCCTGATCCGAGCGAGCTTGAAATTCCTGAAACTGCATGACGGCATCACGAACTGTTTGCTCAATGGCATTTCGATCAGCTGATTCATATTTGTCGAAGGGCAGACCCTTTGACCAAAAGTGATTTTTGTGTTCAAATGCATTGTGATAGCTGAAATATGTCTCAAGCCTGGAAATAGTTTCAGCAAGACCTTCATAGCGAAATGAATGGTAGTCCTGCTTTAGTCGAACATGCGGTTGCTTTACATCACTGTTCAGGTAAAGTTCTTTGATAGATTTACCGCATTCTGACTCATCAAAGAGGGCGGATTTAAATTCTTCAAGCTCTTCACAATGTTGCGCTATCCGGCGACTGGATTGGGTAAAAGCGCGTTCGATTTGGATGCTGTCAAGGCTGTTATTCTTTCGTTGGTATTCCTCTAACCTTGAGATTTGTGACTCCAGTTTGTCAAATATGGTTTTCCTGTCATTCTTAAAGTCATGAACCATTCCGACAAAATCATGAATATCTTGTTCTTTAAGTCGACCGAAAACCACGTCTAGCGCCGCTCGCTTCTGGCAAACAAGCAGCACATTCTTTCCTCGCGCAATAAAGTCACTGATGATATTGGCAATCAACTGACTCTTACCAGTTCCGGGAGGTCCTTGGATATTGATGGAATTTCCTTTTTTAATTTTGTTAAGCGCTTGTTCCTGATATGCGTCGATGGCAAAGGGGGTAAATGTATTTTCTTCCAATACTCGATCAGAGTATTTGGTCATGCTTTCATCCTCAGGGTCTAGCTTGACACGTCTGGTGAAGAACTCCTCCATGTCCGGGGAGTGGTCGTTTTCAAGTAGCTGTACATAGTCCGGCACTAAATGAGAGCCAGCTTGTGGGAATATGCCAAGTACTGCCTCAGGATAAAGCTTTAACACGCCTGGCTTCTCTGATTTATCAAGGTCTGCTTTTTTGAAGTTTTTAAACGGGTGCAGCTTGTCAGTGAAGTTCTCCTGGTTGAAATGAATTTCCAGGTTGCTTGATTTTAGCAGTTCATATAATTGAGTACGGTAGATGGTGCTGTCCGGATCAAAATCATCGATTATTCTTTCTACTAATTCTTCGTCAAGTTTTACCTGATTGTAATGGGCGTAGGCCAGCAAGAAGGTTTTGTTCAAGGTAATGTTTACATTCTGTCTGGGATGCATCATCCACTTTCCATTTTCTACTTGAAGCTCAACTGGAAAAAATAGAAGTGGGCACCTGATGATAGTTTCATCCGAAAACTTGCCCCTGATAAACGGCCATCCGACATACAGATCTCTCGCGCCTCTTTCCTGAAAAATAAATTGATCGCGCCTGTTAAGTTTTTTCAATCTGACTGCAAGCAGATTTGAGGATTTGTCGCGACTATCCATTTCCTGGCACAACGCTATTTTGCTTTCATCAGCGATGAGCGATTCTATTAACTCGAAACTGGATTTATTAAGAGCAAAGTCAAGCGCGTGCAGATCAAGAAATTGTTCGACGCTCAGACGTAGTAAATTCAGAGAATGATTATTCCCGGAAAGGTTTGTCAGTCGTCTTAAATATGATTTTAGAATTGATTCCATCAATCGGAAACTGAAATATATGGTAATAATTTCAGCATCAAACTATCGGAGACGGACTTGATATTGCCAAGGTCGTTTGGATTAAGAAATTTACCATGAACATTTCTGTAATTGACAATGGTCTTCGCCAATCTACGTGAAATGTATGGATGATTTGAAAGTGAATCGGCCGGCAGCATATTGATATTCATTTTATTGAAGTTAGTTTCCTTGATGGTAAAGCTGGCTGTAATCTGATTCATTAGCGTATCTTGTATACCATAGACCTCTAGCATTTGCTCCAGGTTGTAAAAGCCACCAAGTCGATCTCTGAATTTAATAGTTCTTTCAGAAAGAACTGGTCCAATTCCTCTGATCTCCATTAATTCTTCGGCCGTTACTTCATTGATGTCTTTGACGATTTTTTCCCTTTCTATCAGTTTAGGTTTAGCCGGGAGGTTTTCTGGAAGTTTGATGTACTCCCACAGCGAGACGACCCTATTACTATCTATTGAGTAAATCTTGAACAAATCTGCTTTGACCCGAAACTTGCCACCGGCCTTTCTGTAATTAAGAATGTTGTTCGCGGAGTGTTGTGAAAGCCCAAGGCGCAAGAATTCAGATTCACTTGAGACATTGGGGTCAAATTCAAAGAAGTCATATTTAAATGGGATTGACTCATTCTTGCTGCCATAGGATTGGTTGTTTTTTGCAGCGGCATCTTTTTTTTCTTCCTCGAACTCTTCATACCACTTTTCAAGTGAGGTTTTAGGGTCAGTTGATGTTGAGCCTTGTCTCGCAGATAATTGTTGATAACCAACGATCAATATGGTGATGAAAATCAGTATAACGAGACCATTTGCTTCGATTCTTGTAAAACCCAGATGGTTCATGATAAAAATTCGAACCCTTTTAAGCATCTATCACGTAATTTTTGCTACTTTTTATATCTAATGACATTTATCATTATCAATATAATGAACAATGAAACTATTTTTGCGTCTTGACTGTAAATCTGAAGATGCACGAGAGGTTTAAAGTAGTAGTATTTAGTCATCGTCTGGCGACCATAGATATCCGGGAGAAAATCTCATTGGATGAAGGTGGATGCAAGAGAATGATGGCGAGTATGAAAGAAGTTCTGGGCGTAGATGAGGCGATGGTTTTATCTACCTGCAATAGAACTGAAATCTACTATACTGCAGATGAATCAAAAGATCGTGAAATCATTTCGTTGCTTGCTCTTCAAAAGGGAATAGATACAGACTTAAATGCACATGCATTGTATTTGGCCGGAGAGGAGGCTGTAGCACATCTGTATAAAGTCTCAATGGGACTGGATGCCAAGGTGCTCGGAGATATTCAGATTTCGAATCAGACGAAGATGGCTTACCAATGGTGTGCTGATGAGCAAATGGCAGGACCATTTTTGCATCGCCTCATGCATTCGGTATTCTACGCAAACAAGCGAGTTGTTCAAGAAACAGCATTTAGAGACGGGGCTGCCTCAACATCGTATGCTTGTGTTGACCTTGCCAAGCAATTTATCATCAACTTTAAGCAACCAAAGATTTTGGTTTTGGGGCTGGGAGAAATCGGCCGAGAAGTTGCAGAGAATCTTCAACAGGTTGATGCTGAAATATTCGTAACCAATCGTACCATATCCAAGGCGGCTGATATCGCGAAAAAATTTGATTATCAGTTGCTTGATCTGGATTTGGCACTTGAGAAAATCACTGATTTTGATGTAATCATTTCAAGTATGGTTTCTGATAGGATCATTGGTCAAGATCATTTCAGGGATTGTGAGATAGCGCACAAAATGCTGATAGATCTTTCAGTGCCTAGAAGTATGGACGCTGAACTGGAGCATCTTCCTGGTATTTTGCTCTATAATATAGATCAGATTGAAAGCAAAACATCAGAAATTGTAGAGAGAAGAGAGCAAGCAATTCCAGCAGTCGAGCTAATTGTAACGGAGGCCATTCATGAACTCAAATCATGGTCAAGTGAGCTTGAAGTTTCACCTACGATCAAAAAATTGAAGCAAGCGCTTGAGGAGATCCGAAAAGAAGAATTGGCGAGGTACCTGAAGAAGGCTTCAGATAAAGAATTGGATTTGCTTGATAAAGCGACCAAGGGAATTATTCAGAAAGTTATCAAACTGCCCGTGTTGCAATTGAAGGCTGCATGCAAAAGAGGCGAGGCTGACACTTTGGTGGAGGTGCTCAATGACCTTTTCGACCTTGAAAAGGACAAGGAAAAAACTAATTCTTAATTCTAGACATCTATATTTGACGAATGCGATTCCGCATTTTTATCCTGGCTTTAATTGTAGGCTTTGAGGGGTTTCCCAATCAGCAATACGTTCTATTCGAAAAAGATGGCAGGATGGGGCTTTATCAGCCCAATGGCGAAATTGCCATACCGGCTGTTTATGATAAATTGGGATGGACCAAAGGAAATGCTGATTTACATGGAGAGCTCATCGGATATCAGGAATATGGTAAGTGGGGGCTAATCAATGTAAAGAACAAAAGAGTAACAAAGCCAATCTACAATCAATTGTTACCTTATGATTCAACACATGTAAAAGCTGCCATCAAAGGTAAGTTCACCAATCATCTGTTTTATGGATTGATAGATGTAGAGGGAAATGTCAAAATTTCATGCAATTACTTTGACATTCAGCCGCTCCATGGAAATCATATTGTGAGTAGTTATGAAAGAGGCGCAATAAAGGAAGGACTGTACAATTCCGACTACCAACTAACCGTTCCAGTCATTCATCGAGAAGTTTCTGGTCTGTCTAAAAGCATTGTGGGCGCCAGATCTTTTAGAGGCAGGTTGTCAATCTATCAGCCGAAAACTGGTGTCATCATTGCAGAAGTAGATGATTGCCAGCTTATAGAAAACGAGTTGATATTAGTCAGTAAAGGAAAACAAGGTTTGCTGGATCAACATGGCCGCTTTATTCTACCAATTGCATACAAAAGCATTCAGTCTGCCAACGTTTTTACTCAATTTCCAAGATGGGAACTTTCTACACTTGATATGGAGCCGATAGATAGTGTTGCTGCTGATTCCATAGGATTAAATAACAATATGTTGATTTTGCATCTGAATGGAAGTCATGATGCACTTGTTGATGGAAAGGATCTGTTCAAAGATCGAATGGTGACCATTAAACAGGCACAATCAGGATATGTCATTGCTCAGGATATCTATGAAAAAACATGGAGTCTGATGAACACCAGCGGTCAGAATATCATTGGTGGTCAGGATTCAATTTATTTCGATGGAATCTATTTTTATACACTAAACGAATCGATCTGGCAGGTATATAATCGATTTGGAAGAAAGATAACGGCCAGAGATTATCAAGGTTTAAAACCTGCTATCAATAATCATGTTCCTGTCAAGCGAAATGAATATTGGGGAATGCTCGACTTTCAGGGTAAGCATGTGATTACTGTCAAGTATGACCAGATAGGTACAGGGACCAACAACATGCTGGCTGTCAAATACATTGGTTCCTGGGGTGTGTTGAACATGTTCGATGAATGGGAGCTTTCTCCTTCCTTTGATACAGCATGGGTGACAACTAACACGTTGATGGCCAAAGAAGGAGATCAACTTACCGTGAAACTTCAGACTGGTGAAAAGGTATATCAGGGGTATTTCAGTGTCGCAGATAGGGACGAGTATTTGGAAGTGAAAAGCGAGATAGGTGTAGGGTTGATCAATTTGAATGGAAAGGTGCTATTGGATCCTATATTCGACAAGGTGGGTAAGTATGGAGACAATTACTGGGGCCAACGAGGAAATGAAGCAGTAATGCTGAGTGAAGATGGAGATTACTACATTAATGCGAATGATCAAGTGTCCAAAGTGCTTGGTTTTAGTGAATCATTCTTCATGGTGAAAAAGCATAATAAGTATGGATTTGTGGATGATCAAGGGCGGTTAAGAATTGCCAATCGGTATGATAGTGCCAAATTATTTTCGGAAGGTATTGCGCCGATTTCACTGAATGGAAAATGGGGTTGTGTAAACAGGTTTGAAAACCTGGTCATACAGCCGCTTTATGATGATATTTCCACTTTTGACAATGGCGTGGCGATTTTTGAGAAAGAAGGAAAATTCGGATTGATTAATCATGAAGGAACTGTACTTCTCAATCCGGAATTCAGCACTATTACGCATAAAGGGGGGAGCGGATACATTTTTACAGATTTCTCCGGGATGGTTGGTGCAACGGATCAAACTGGCAGCATAGTGCTGCAGCCTAACTACAAATACATCTATGAAACCCCGAATCAATTGCTGATCGTTCAGCGCGGAGAAAAATTCGGCGTTATGGACCTTAAGGGCTACACAAAAGTGCCATTCCAGTATGCAAATATCAAAGTTGTCGGGGATTACTTTGTGATGAAATTGCCTGATTAGCTTACGATTACCGTTGTGGAGTCAGTAATATTCAGCTGACTGGCTGTCGCGTTTTGGATCTGATCAGGGCTCATGTTTTCCAGCACATCCAGATAATCATGTAAAAATGATTCATCCTTATTGATCATAAATAATGCCTTGTACAGGTTGGAGATTGAAAAAACTGAATCCATAGTCGCCAGCAACTTACCTCTCAAATAGCTTTTCAAAACATGTATTTCATCTTGTGAAGGTTTGGTTTCAATGAGTCTGTTCACTTCAAATTGAATGGCTTCCATCCCTTGATCTAGCTTATCCTTAGCCATCTCTGAGCTTATGACATACATCGACTGGTGAGCAAAATGAATGAGGGAGGAGTGAATGCCATAGGTCAATCCTTTTTCCTCACGTACATTTTTCATTAACCTCGAACCAAAAAAACCACCCAACAAACTGTTGGCTACTGTCGTGATGTGAATGTCCGGATCATTTTTGTCAATCGATAAATGCCCGATTCGAACGGACGCCTGAGACCCTCCTTTTTCCACCGTGTAGTTCCCCTCGGAGGAATCTATTTTGGCCTGATTGAATGGAATGTCCAAAGCGGGTAATGAAGCAATGAGCCTTTCAATCTCTTGAACTTCGCTATTGCCCAAATCACCTGAAATCACAATTTTAGGTTGGTTGAAAAGTGATTTATGGTAATAATCCTTAACCTGATCCAGTTCAATTCCAGCGACTATATCCGGGGTGATTTTCTGGCCGTATGGATGGTTTGGTCCAAATAAATGATGGTGAAACTCTATAGATGCTAATTGACTATTTTTTGATAACTGTTGTTGTATTTGCTGAATCCTAATTTCCTGCTGTATGGTGAAAACATCCTCAGGATAGATCGAATCCTCAATTAGTTCGATTAGTATGTCAATGGTGGCTGAGAGATTCTTTTTCAAGGCATATACCTTGATAGAAACATTGTCAAGTCCTGGTTGGATGTCTATATAACTCCCCAGATTTTCGAAAGCAAAGGAAATGTCTTCTGCATTCATCTTGCGTGTTCCTTCAGTTAGCATTTTTGCAGCATGAAATGCAATACCGGGTTCACTTTCATGCCATCGACCACTTTCCAAAATGAGGTCGAAAAACACGATGGGATGCTGAGGGTTATTGATCAGTAGTGCTGGTACGCGGTTTTGATTAACCTCAATGATTCTTTTATCACTTCCAGGAAAAGAAAACGACTCCAGCGGATAGGAAGGAGGCGGAGTAGTTCTATCTAGTATCAAAGGTCTCCTTCTTGCTGTTTTTGCATGTTGAATTTCAAAGACAACCTCAACGTGTCTCCCAAAGGATGTCCTTGAACTTGCGGTATGAGATATGAGATATCAATGCCAAATACCTGGTATTTGAATCCCATGCCGATGGTGAAAAACTTTCGATCACCTTTGTTTTCATGCTCGAGGAAATAACCGGTACGCACAGCAAAAATATTGTTATATACGTATTCAATGCCGAAGGAGTACATCAGCTCCTGAAATTCTTCTGATGGCCCATTGGGCGCATCTCCAAAACTCCCAAATGTTCCACTCAAGAATGGACGGTCAGGGTCTTTGCCTCGGATGATTTGCCGGGTGTCGAGATCATACTCTGGAGGAGTGGGCACCATGAGCTTGTTGACATCTATGGCCAAATTGATAACGTTATAACTATCCAAATTTATCTTAAAGGCTGTTCCTAATCGGAGATTTCCCGGGATAAAATCTTCAAACTCTTCTGTAGTGTAAGAAATCTTTTGGCCGATGTTTGATAAATGAGTACCAAGAGAGAGTTGCGAATTGAGACCTCCAACTACCAGCGGTTTTCGATAATAGACACCCATGTCAAAAGCCAGACTGGTGCCAGCATCCGCACTTTGACCACCTGTGATACTGCCTGCCAGATTTGACCAGATAAATCGCATTGATAATCCAGCACTGAGATTTTCAGTCAATTTACGAGCATATGTGGCATCTATTGCCGCTTCTCTTGGGTTTTCCAGTCCGATGGACTGTCCGGTATTGTCCGTAAGTTGAATTTCTCCAAGATCAAAATACCTCATGGTCACACCGAATGTCTGAATAGGATCAATTCGCTTGTAAAAAGTGAGGTAGTTAAGTGACATGTCATCTACAATATTGCCCAGCCATGGAGAATAGGAGAATGAAAATGCCATGTCATCCTCTACGAAGGCAAGTTTGCTGTTATTCCAGTGTACACTATAGGGACTTGGATCTGTAGCCACTCCAACATCACCCATTGCTGATCCGCGGCTGTCAGGCGAAAAGCTCAGAAATGGAACTGCCACAGTAATGGGATTTGATGACCCTCCCAGCTGGCTGATCCTAATCTGTGCGTGACTGGCAAAAGTTACACAGAGGCCCAGACAGACAATAAATAGCTTAAACTTCATGTACATTCTTCGTTCGGTTGGCAAATTTATACTAATTAGTGATTATCAGGCGCTGCACATCACTTCCAGTGATATCATCAAAAGTACTGGTGACATTTACCCGGTAAAAATACATACCCGGTTGGTATTTGGTGGTTGGTAAATCAATATCCAGGTAATCAACCTTCTGCTGACTGTCATCCACTTCAAACATGAATTCATCAATCAGAGATCCTCTTGAAGAGTATAGTTGAACGTTGACATCCAATTGTTCACCAATACGGTCATGTTCAAATGAAATAGTCGTGCTGCCATTGGCAGGATTAGGATAGTTCATCAGGTTAGAAAGTCTGATTTCAGGTTGATCGGATACTATAAATTCAACTTCCTGGGTTGTTGGATTATTGTGTACATCCCATACTATTAATGTAGCCCTATTTCGACCTGGGCTTAGGTCACGTAGTGGAAAAGCGATCGTGCCACTGGTATAGGTGTCTACATCGGCCGTGTAGTAATTGTTGATAACATAGCTATCCTCATCATTGATGGTGAGTATAATATCCTGACTGATGCCCAATCCGCTGGTATTGATGCCGCTTTCGTCATTTATTCTGGCAATAAACAAACTGGAAGAACCAACAATATCGCCGGAAACGAAATTCGTATCATTCATGTATAAAGAAACCTCTGGTGAGGTCACATCTTCAACTAGGGTGTTGTCACTGCCACCTAGTACCAAGTCAGTGAATGAGCCGCTCGCATCCATTTGATCATTGCTCGCATAAAATGTCATTTTGCCTTTGTCAAATACATAGCTGATGTTTTTGGGTAGAATAAAGGAAATATCGAAGATGCCATTCTTCACAGTCGCCTCACCAGCAAAAAGCTGATTTTCCTGCACTTTGTATGTGTAAGGTGTGCTTTCATCTCCGAGCGTCTGCCTTTGCGTTTTTCTGTCAAAGAGTTTGGTTGTGACAATTCCGTTGAAATCGTCAACCAATTCACCTTCAAGATCTCGGATTTCACCAGAAATGGTAACATGTTCCAACGCACTAAGTGTGTCAATCTGATTCGTTACTATCGTGTTGTTTATTTCAGTTACCACAACATCCATCTGCGGGTAAGCAAGACGCAGCATAGGATCACCTAAGAGTGCGAAGTTCCGGTTAATAGGGCCGCTAAGACTCGCATTCTTTGTCAAACGTGTAATGTCTCCCAGCCTGAGATATTCACCATTATCTCGTTCAAATAAGTATTGATGGAAAGCTGAATTGACATAGTAATTTGTGTTGGCATATACAGGACGGCTTGTTGTCAACAAAGCTATCGCACCGCCATTAGGGTTAAGCAGAAGTTTTTCAGCACCACTTGGACCAATCCCACTATCGTAACGTCCGAACTCACAGGTGGCTGTGACGAATATGGGAAGTTTGATGCTGTTGCTGAGAGAGCTTTGGAGCTGATGGTTAAATATTTCCTCATGTGCCCAACTTTCTTCATTTCCATGGCCCAGGAAATCGAGCATAAATGTGCCTTCTAAAACAGCTGATTTAATTTTTTCGTAAGTCACACGCCCATTGCCATGTTCTTTTTGGTTGTAGCTTCCTTCACGAGGTTGTTCATCCGTATCCAGATAGATCTTGGTCAATGCAGTCTGTGCCTGATAGCGATCCATGTACCTCGATAGTAGTTCAGCGTCAACGATGTGTTGATTGCGATCTCCATCATCTACCACATAGGTGATTTTGTTTTTCCAGGGACCAAGGGTTCTGGAGGAGCTGGCATACCTGATTATTTTGGTTACAACATCTCTTGCTTCGTCGACAGTTTGTGCCGGGAGTCTTCCAATACCTATTTCAAGTGTATGGTCACCATTGTTGTTTTCAGGCCAAATACCTTCCGATCGCTCCATAAAACCGTAATAATCATCAGAACTATAGCTTTCGACGGGATCCAGCGAATTGCGTGATTCATATATCGGGATATGATTAGTCTGGAAGAACCCCTGATTTCTTGGATCAAATGTGCAGTCTCCAAAAAGTGTTACATATCGAAATGTTGACGACTTGTTCCAGTAGAATCTTATCGCGTCTCGGATTGAGGTGATGTCCAACCTTCCTGAAGAAAACTCATTGTAAACCTCATCAATCGTGACTACCTCGACATCCAATTCATCATATGTGCGATGAAAGTCTGCCAAGCGATCGGCCTGTTCCTTGAAAGCTCTGGCGGTTATGATGAGTCCGTCCTTTGGATTTAGACTGTGTAAATTTTGATTCTCAATCTCTCCAAGACCAATTGGATAAGATAGATTGTTTCCCTTCACGGCTACATAATTACGTACTTTGTCTGAAGGGCTCATTATACTCGAATTTGCTCCTTTGAGCATAATAGGGTTGAGTGGGTCAGTCACTTCCCACATTATATCTGGTGAGCCGCCTATCGCTAATTCAGACATTGGGTTCCCAAGACCCAATGTATTGCTGAAAATCAAGATGCTTTCATTGAGTATCAGCGCACGTCGATAATTTAGGACTAACTGGTTAATGGCTCCCTGGACTTCACTGGCATTGTCTGCTCCTACAAGTCTGATGTCTATTGATTGATTATCACTTTGAATTTTAAAAGGGAAGGTCCCGCTTACATTCCTTCCTTTGAGTTCATAGGTAGACCCTTCACCAAGGCTCACCCGATCAAAAGGGAGCGTGCCAATTTGTTGCCCCTGCCAAACAAATTCGAAATTTGCTTTGATATCAGATACCCCGAGCATCCGGGCTGTCAGCCATGCTGAATCAACTGCGTCTGGAGTACTGAGTGTAATTGTTGGAGCATTACTTCTGTAAAAAAAATCATCATACCATTGTCTTCCCGAGCCCCCACCATCACTGCTCAGTTTGTTGTACCTGTGTTCTTCATAAAAAGCAGCGTCAACAAAAGACTGAACAGTTGTGGCCTGTCCCGTAGGTTGTTCAACTTCTACCATACGCATACCGGCAGCTCCACCAAATGTCAGAAAGTAATAAGATGTGTCACAGTAAAGATGCCTGTCAAAAAGCCACTTTTGTCCATCCCACTCGTAAGTATGAGGACTATCGCCATAGAAGAGAAAGTAATCACTGTCTCCTAGTGTGCCATCGTCCGTTCCTGCACCATAAATTGCATTCTCAATTAGATCTTCAGGTCGGGCGTCACTATTGAGTTGGGATAAAGGACCCCCTCCTCCATTTCCGTAGATTTTGAAAGTTCGACTATCCAATGTGCTGACATCTATTCCAAGTTCAGAGAGAAATGCAGCATCAATTTTGTAAACTCCTCTTTCGGTAATGCCTACTTTGAACCATTGACCCGTTGACAAAACAGAGTTTTGCGCAAACAGGCTATTGAGCCCTAACAGCAATAATATAGAGAGTGACCATTTCACCTGAAATGCAACGTTATTTGTGCTGTAAAATTATTCAATCTTCGCCTTACTTTGATGTTGCGGAGGCCATCTGGGCGACCAATGACAAGAATATATAATAGGGAATGAAATAGGGCCCGAAATCCAGTTTGAGTAAGATTAGTCCAATTATTATCCCAGTTACCAGTAGATAGCGACTCCAGTTACCTGTTATGGAATAGTCCCTAAACTTCATGGCAATCATGGGAACTCTGACTACCATCATCACTGAAGAGAACAATGTAAGCCCCACAACGAAAAGTTCGGATTGGGTTGTCAACCAGGAGATTTGAGTGATTGTAGCTATCATGATGCTGTTAGCCGGGGTTGGAACTCCCAAAAAACCATGTGATTGCTTGGTGTCAATATTGAAGATCGCCAGGCGAACAGCCGAGAAAATGGCGATCAGGATTGTGCTGTAGTTCACCCATGAAGGGTTTCCTTGTGTAACACTCCATTGAAATAGATAGATGGCTGGCAACACTCCAAATGTCACCATGTCAGCCAATGAGTCAAACTGCTTACCAAAGTCTGGATTCGATTTCACAAGTCTGGCAATGAAGCCATCGAAGAAATCAAAAATGCCAGCTATAATGATGAACCAGATTGTCAGTTCGGCATCTCCCGTGAATACGTTGATTATGCCCGCTATGCCCGCTGATAGGTTAAGCGCAGTAAGTAGATTGGGAGGGATATTTCTAATCAACATTATCCTTTGACAAAAGGGTTCATGGTTTTCTCATCACCTACTGTTGTCTTTGGACCATGACCGGGATAAATGATTGTTTCGTCAGGAAGAGAATAGACCTGTGATTTAATGGATTGTTCCAATGTCGCGAAATCTCCTCCGGGAAGATCCGTTCGCCCAATGCTACGGTTGAATATGACATCACCGGCAATCAATTGATTACTCTCTTGATGATAAAAGATCAGATGGCCTGCTGAATGTCCTGGCGCATATCTAATTTCTAACTCGAGCTCTCCGAGCTGAATGTTGCCCGTATTGGGGATCAGCCAATCCGGATCTGTACCTCGATATCCGTTAATGCCCCAAGTAGGCGCATAAGCCTCTACAGATTTGTACATTTCCGCCTCTTCATTGGGAATCCACAATGGAATAGAGAAATGCTCTTTCAAGAAGGAGTTGCCCAATACATGATCGATATGTGTATGAGTATTTACAATTGCCTTTGGTTGCAATTGTTCTGCTTTGATAAAATCAAGGAGCTCATTTCTTTCATGTGCATCATAACATCCAGGATCCACAATGAAAGTTTCTTTGTTGTCAGCAATGAGTAAATAGGTGTTTTCGTAAAACGAATTGAAAACAAAGGATTTAATCTGCATAGGATGAGAATTTGTGCAAATTTGTTCAAAAAGATTTAGGTGGAAAAAGTTGATGTGTTGATTGTAGGGCAGGGTCTGGCAGGAAGTGCCCTAAGTAGGGAGTTGATTAGGACTGGCCATCGGATCAAAATAATAGACAATCCATCTGGAGATGTAGCGTCAAAAGTAGCCGGAGGTCTTTACAACCCCATCACTGGAAGAAAAATGGTAAAAACCTGGATGGCGGATGAGCTGTTTTATGACGTGCAGACTTATTATGATATTTTGGAGGAGGAGTTGAAGACGCGATTTCATTATCCTTCACCCATCTATCGTCCTTTTTTTGATGCCGCTGAACAAAATGATTGGTTTGGCAAATCTTCAGATCCATCTTTTGTTGATTATGTGGAGCGTGTCATGATTCGATCAATGAACGAAACAGATGTTGCTGACGAGCACGGTGGACTTATGCTAAAGAGATCAGGTTCGGTCGACCTGCCAATTATGCTTAGGGCACTTAAGGATCAATTTGTCAATAGGGGCATTTATTTATCTGAGTTGTTTGATCATAAGAAGCACGATCATTTAGCTCGGATATATGATGATAGAATTGGATATAATAAAATTATTTTTTGCGAGGGAACAGGAGTGAAAACAAATCCTTTTTGGAATGAGTTGAAGTTTAGACCCGTAAAGGGTGAGGTTTTAACCCTAAAATGTGATTACCGGTTAAACTTTATTCTTAATCGGGGCGTTTTTATGATCCCGAGGGATGGTTTTTTGAAAGTAGGATCGACGTACAACAACAATGATCAGACGTTGACACCAACTGATAGGGCTAAAATTGAAATTTTGGGTAAATTAGAGAAGATATACACTGGGGCGACTGAAGTAATCGATCACCAAGTAGGCGTAAGGCCAGCGACCTTTGACAGAAGACCTTTCGTGGGTTTTCATCCCAAATATACGAAAATCGGAATTTTCAATGGGTTTGGAGCTAAGGGTGTGACGCTGGTGCCATATTTTGCAAAAAAAATGGCACTGCATTTGAGGGAGTATGAATCTTTGCCATTAGAGGTGTCAATCAGTAGATAATGAGGGTAAAATTTTCGTTCATATTAATTTTTGGCTTGTTAAGTCAGGTGGTATTAGCCCAGAGCTACAATACCACTTATGGACAAAATAGAATCCAATACAAGAATTTCGATTGGGTCTACTATTCTACGACCCATTTTGACATTTATTATTACGACGGTGGCTATGATTATGCCAATCAGGCCATTGATTTTCTCGAAGAGGAATTTAATAGAATGACTGATCTTTTGGGATATGCGCCTTATTCAAAGACCAGAATCATGATTTACAATTCTACACACGACTTACAGCAAAGTAATATTGGTGTAGATGGAGCGGAGTTCGACATGGGAGGGCAAACAGATTTTGTCAAGTTGCAATTGGAGTTGGCTCATCCGGGATCTGCCGTAGCTTTCAAACAAGAATTAGTATATAAACTTTCAAGGGTACTGATCGAGGACATGATGTTCGGAGGGAGTCTTGCTGAGATTTTTCAAAGTAGCTATCTCTTGTCTCTTCCCATGTGGTTCATTGATGGGGCGGCAAGGTACCTGGCATATGGTTGGAGCGCAGACATGGACGATCTTGTGCTGGATCATTTTAGCAAAAGGCATAGAAACAAGATTATCAACGTGCAAGGAGAAAAGGCTGGTCTGCTCGGTCAGTCAGTTTGGAATTACATCAGTTTGAAATATGGCAAATCAAATATTTCTAACATTCTCAATCTTGTAAGAATTATCAGAAACGAAGAGAATGCAATTGCTAGTACACTAGGAGTGCCTTACAGGCAATTTTTAGTGAACTGGAAGCTTTACTATACTTCTGGGCATGAGGAAGTAAAGGAACACTATGTGTCTCCAGACGATGATAATTCCATAGTTGCCCATCGCAATGATAAAATCAAGTACAAAAATGTCAGACTCAGTGCATCCGGAGATCGCATAGCGTATTCCCAGAATCATTTAGGTCGATATGGTGTCTTCGTTTATGACGTAAAGACAGGCAGGTCAAAGAAAATCCTTAGAGGAGGTGTCCAGATGAAAGGACAGCCTGTTGACTATGATTTGCCATTGCTGAGCTGGGCGGGCGATGAAGTCTTAGGAGTTGTATACTTCAAAAGAGGATTTTTATACCTGGCAACCTTTAATCTCGAGACAGGTCGCCGTTTGGATAAGCCATTGACGAGATTCAACCAGGTGAAAAGCTTTTCTCTCAATCAAAACGGACGATTGGCTGTGTTGAGTGGAGATGTAGATGGTATGAGCGATATATTTCTGGTTAGCATGCGTAGAAATGCACTACGACGTATAACACAGGATATCTATGATGACAAAGATCCGTCTTTCGTACCTGGAACAGCGGCCATTTTATTCAGTTCAAACAGACCAATTGATAGCCTGAAAGTCGGAGATGTTAGCATTGAAGATATTGATGATCACTCCAACATATTTCTGTATGACCTGGATACGACCACTCATTCCTTGCATCGTGTTACTAATACGTTCAGTAGGGATTTCCGACCCATTGCAAAAAACCAATATGAGGTGTTCTATTTAAGCGATCAACGTGGGTCCAGTAATGTTTTCAGGTATTCGTTTGTAGACTCTACTCATTCGCAAGTCTCAAATTTTGATAGAAATATCAAGGACTATGATTTATGTTTCAATGATGATGGTATGGTTTTTCTGATGTTGAAGGATAAGGTGGATCGAATTTTCCTTGATCGTAAAGTAGATCTATATAGTCCAAAGTTCACGCCTCAAACACAACGACAAAAGTTAAGACAAGCGAGATACCTGGCAGGGTTGCTTGATGCCAGGCAACTGGAAGATCTCTATGCGCGTCAGAAGGAGCGCGAGGAGGCGGATACAGGGACTGCTGTAGATAGCGACTCAATTTCGGATTTAAAACCAGGAGAGGTTGATCCAAATAATTATACGTTTGGAGCTGTTCAGCAAACTGATGAGGAGTTTATTGATACAGATAATTTTGAATTTGAGGAGCAGCCCGAAGAGCCATCGGCAAATTCGTTTAGGCCTGAGTCATTCTTTTCAAATTATCAGCGATTACAAATCGGAAATCAGGTATTTGGTCCTGAGCCCTACAAGCCGCAGTTTAGCTTTAATAATCTGGTCACCGCAGTAGCATGGGATGAGTTGAGAGGATTTGGCACCATCCTCGAAACGCAGGTTTCAGACATGCTTGGTAATCATAAAATGATTGGTGGAGGCTACATCAAGTCGGATTTCAAAAACATTGACTTGTATGGTGAATACAGGTATTTGAAGTACTGGATGGATCTGAAATTCAAGTTTTCAAATAAGACTTATTTCTTCGATCCGCCAAATAGTGAAGAAGAGCTTAAGCAGAAATATTCGATCAATAAAGTTTGGTTGGGATCGTCAATACCGCTTAGCAATTGGTTGCGAGTTGAGGCGAATCCATTCATTGCTCAGGCATCTTTTAGTAATCTCCATCATGCTTATGTTATTCAGCGAGCGGCGGCAGATTTTGCCGATGACAACAAGACCACTTTTCTTGGTACGGAGTTAAGGGCTGTTTTTGATAATACTGTAGATAAGGGATACAACATAACGCAGGGGACCAGAGGAGCTGTTGAGTTTATCCATCATCAGGCATTTGGTGGCAAAAAGACATTTAGTAAAGTACGGTTCGATTTGAGGCATCATCAGACCATTCATAAAGAAATTACGATAGCCTCCCGAATTTTTTATGGACATAGTTTTGGTCCTAATGCACAGAAATTTCTATTGGGCGGTGTACCCAATTGGATCAATAGAAGTGTAACGTCACATGCTTCTGATGATCCGTTGTTGTTGTCAAATCAGATCAACAATGAAAACATCCTATTCGCTGAATTTGTAAATAATATGAGAGGATTCAATTACAGCGAGCTATTCGGTTCATCTAGTTTCTTGTTTAATATGGAATTTAGATTTCCGGTATTCCAATACCTCTGGAAAGGTCCTATTAGTTCATCTTTTCTTCGAAATTTTATACTTGTTGCATTCGGAGATCTTGGGTCAGCATGGGAAGGAGCACCTCCTATCACGCGCAAAACAAGTGTCAGTTACATAGACTATACAAGTGCGCCATTTACTGCGGAGATTGCCAATTATCGCAATCCCTGGCTTGCGAGTTATGGTTATGGTCTCAGGACTGTGTTGTTGGGGTATTATGTAAAAGCGGATTTGGCCAGGCCAATTAGAGATAATCAGCTACATAATTGGCGATTATCACTTTCACTTGGATTGGATTTTTAAATTTGCGACATGATAATGTCGATGACAGGTTTCGGTTCAACAGAACGCGTTACCGAGAAGTATTCCCTAAAAATTGAAATCAAGACGCTAAACAGCAAGTTTTTTGATCCAATCGTAAAGATTCCCAAAGAGTTTGCGCCATGGGAAATGGAAATAAAGTCTGAGCTGGAAAAGGGACTTAAAAGAGGGAAAATCAATCTAAGTATTGATTTCCAAATCAAACAGAACGAGGACGCTCCGGTAGACATTGACAAAAAATTGTTTCAAAAATATTTTGTTCAACTCAAAGAGCTGAGTGAAGCCGTAGGAGGTGCTGATGCGGATCTATTTAAGCTCGCCTTTGGTATGCCAAATGTAGTGATGGTCAAAGATGGTCAACAGGAATTGTTAGCCTTGAGTGAACTCAAGTCAATTTTGGGCGAAGCAATCGGTGCATGTTCCCAGTTTCGAACTGACGAAGGCGAGAAATTGAAAATTGCGTTATCTGAATCTTTGGACAAAATTGCTACAGGACTGGAAGAGGTGAAGGAAATTGATCCTCAGCGCATAGCTGCGGTGAAGGACAGATTACAGCAGTCCCTGGCTGATATTCAGGAGAAAGTTCAGGTTGATCCAAATCGTTTTGAACAAGAGTTGATCTACTACATTGAAAAACTTGATATCAACGAGGAAAAGGTAAGATTGGCTAGTCATCTTGATTATTTCAAAGAAGCCCTTTCGTCCAATGAATCTGCGTCGAATGGCAAAAGATTGGGCTTTATTTCTCAGGAAATAGGCCGTGAAATCAATACAATTGGGTCAAAGGCTAACTACGCGCCAATTCAGCGTGTTGTCGTGACCATGAAAGAAGAACTTGAAAAAATAAAGGAACAGGTGCTTAATGTGCTTTAAATGATTTCTGTGCTGGTTGCGCGCAACCAGCACAGAAATCATATGATTATTTTGAAACTAAAAAGCTAACGCTGAAATCTGCCCAATTCAAGCTCCCTTCTCCGTTATCAGCAAGTTCAATGGTGTATTTTTCAGTTGGCGTTGACTTAGTGGACTTGGCGTTGACCCTTAAGACATCCTTGCTGTCATCATAGTCGTATGCTCCCCACTGCTCCCAAGTAGAATTGAATACCAAGGTCCATTCATTTTCATTCGGAATTACGAAAAATGAATATTTACCTTTTGGTAGATTTTCGCCATTGATTTTCACGTCATCCGAAACTTCAATCCAGGTTGCCTCATTGGCTCCATTACGCCATATTTTACCATAAGGATGAAATTTTTTAGTTCCAAATTCTCGATTTTTTAGTGATGGCTGGCTGTAATCAATGGTGACACTAACTCCATCAATATCGGCTGATGCTTGTGCCGGAGGACTTGGTCGTTTGCTTTTGTCTTTTTGACTAAAAGCATCTGTTCCCAACATCAGTAGGAAAATTACACTTAGTGCGATCGATAGTTTTTTCATTTCTCTTTTTGTTTGAACGTTTATATTGCCAGTGCTGGAAAATAATTTAGAACCAGCCTTAATAGTATACTGATTTTATATGCTTGTTGTTTTAT
This sequence comes from Cyclobacteriaceae bacterium, assembly GCA_049115695.1. Classification (GTDB taxonomy): domain Bacteria; phylum Bacteroidota; class Bacteroidia; order Cytophagales; family Cyclobacteriaceae; genus JAGDZR01. The sequence goes on from JAGDZR010000018.1 coordinate 31,427, forward strand.
TAAAAATTCTATCCTGGCTTCCTCTAAGTGTCTTGTATCGTGTCTCTGACATTTGCGCAAGGTTAGCGAGCATGTTTTACAGGCGGAACCTGGTAAAGCGCAACTTGACAGCTGTCTTTAAAAACAGGTCTCCCGAGCAACTGGGGAAGATTGCTGACAAGTTTTATCATCATCTGGCAGATGTTTTTGTCGAGTCAATAAAACTGCATCAATTCAGTATAGAAGAATTGACGGCACGCATTTCTCTTGAAAAAAGTGTTGATTATCAAAAACTAAAACAAGAGCAATCGCCTGTTTTATTGTTTAGTGCCCACTTTGGTAATTGGGAATGGTACATCCCAGCTGTGCATCATTACCTTGTTCCTATGAATGCTGTTTATAAGCCCTTGTCTAATTCACGGATGAATAAATGGATGATCAACGTAAGAATGAGACATGGAGCGAATGTTGTGCCCATGAAGAACACTTTGAGAGCGGCAAAAAAAATGACTGGGCGAACAGGGCTGGCGCTTGGAGCTGATCAGGCGCCTCGAAAAAATATCAAAAGTAAGATTTGGGTTGAGTTTATGGGAAAGGAGACTGCTTTTTATAGTGGACTGATCAATATGCCATTTTTAACTCAGTATCCGGCATATTTCACCTATTTACATAAATTAGCCAGGGGAAACTACGAACTTAGAACCATTGAATTGGGAAGGCCACCATATGGGAAAGATGAAAATGGAGTTTTACAAAAATACCTTGAGATTTGCGAAGAGGTAATTAAATCGAATCCAGAGCAATGGCTTTGGACACATAACAGATGGAAATATGATCGCCGAAATAACGAAGAATTGATTAAATTCAGCAGTTGAAACCAATAAAAAGAGGCTCAAACAAATACCTGCTCATGAAACAATCACTGTTAAGCTTAATCGTCATCCTAATCGCTATTGTCGGGTGTAATCCTGTTAAAAAGGAAAATAGAGATCTTGTTAAATTGATCAACTACAAACTTGCTCACATTGATGGCAATCACCGTGTACAGATCATTGAGGATGATTTTCACCAAGGAGATTCGATCTTTAAAATCCGAGCCTACTATATGGATGAATACCTGGTGAAAATTGTATCGGTATTGAGGACCAGCCATATTGAAAGAGATGATTACTTCTATTTTGAGAAAAACGAACCCATTTTTTCTGGCCACATGTACAATTTAAGAGATGACCATTCGGCCGAAGAGTACAAGTTTTATTATGAAAATGGCAGGATTGAAGAGTCCCTATATTGGGCGGATACTTATGAGCCAGGAAAGAAATTTCCTCATGAACGCTTTAAGGAATATGAACCAAATGTTGACTCACTCATGGAATCCGAAAAGGAGCGACTCACATTTTGCCTTGAAAAATTGGCGATGGAAGGCTTTGAGATCTTGCATTTAAATGAAAATCTAGAGGCCAATTCTATAGAATGACGATTGAAGAAGCGCAGCAGCGCGTAGATGAGTGGATTAACACAGTAGGTGTTCGTTATTTCAGTGAACTTACCAACATGGCCGTCTTAACAGAAGAAGTGGGCGAGTTAGCCAGAATCATGGCAAGGAAGTATGGGGATCAGTCCTTCAAAAAATCAGAAGAAGAACTTAACCTTGGCGATGAGATGGCGGATGTGCTTTGGGTGCTGATCTGTCTCGCTAACCAGACTGGGGTCGATCTGACCCAAGCGCTTGAGAAAAATTTTAAGAAAAAGACATTGAGAGATGCCAACCGTCACAAGCAGAATAAGAAACTTTCTTGAATGGAGATCAGTCTAACAACTCCTGCGTTACTGTTTCCTGCCATTTCATTACTTATGCTTGCCTACACGAATAGGTTTTTGGCGATAGCCAACATGATTCGACAATTGCATGCTAAACATCTCGAACATCCGAACAAAGGTGTGATTGTAGGGCAAATAGAAAATTTGAGGAAACGGCTGTTCCTCATCAGGAATATGCAGGTCTTTGGTGTGCTGAGTTTCTTTTTTTGTGTTTTAAGCATGATACTGATTTTTCAAGATCAGCAACTCACCGGCGGCTATGTTTTTGGAGCATCCATGATACTTTTATTGGTTTCTCTCGGCATTTCATTAAGAGAAATTATGATCAGTACACATGCGCTTGGGCTAGAACTTAGCGATATGGAGTTGGATTGATTAGCTTTTTATCAGCTTCTTACCTTCAAGCTTGACCAAGATGTTATACTCGTCTTCTTCTAAACAAAAATCCTGATCCTTGGTAACTCCAAATTTGGCCAATCTATGTGCATGTCCGGATTCTTTCGCCGCTGCTGCTGTATCAGATTGATGTAGCCTGTAAAAATCTCGAGCCAATTTTGCAGCATCACCTTCAGGGGCAAGTTGCTCGTTCAACTTATGGATAAGCGCGCCCGCATACAACGTGTCTTCAAGGTTTGGTGTCCCTTTCCAGCCTGCACAATGCACCAGTACAGATTTTGAGGATGATTTTAGATAGTCAATGGTAGTGCTAAGATTCAAAAATGCTCCAACGAGTATTTCGTCTGCCTGTTTCGATTTTTCCAGTGCCAATGTGCCATTGGTGGTGGAGATGGAAACTTCTTTTCCTTTGAGCTCAGGATTCATGTATTCAAAAGGTGAATTTCCAAGATCAAAACCTTCAACCTTGATGCCCCCGCGCTCTCCTGCCATAATCATTCCCTTAGCCCCAAACGCTTTGCATGCCTCAACCGTGCTCACAGGGTATATCGCCGCAACCCCTTCTCCAAGACCTGTTACTATGCAGGAAGTAGCTCGAAAGATATCCACCACCACGATGATTTTGTCCTGAAGTTCATGTTGATGAATTAGTTCTGGTGTCAGACAGGTTTCAATTGTTCTCATTTGACAAACGGTGGTCTTGTGATAATAGCTTTCAATTGTTTCTTTCTTACCTGGATTAATACTTCGGTATCGCTCTTATGAAAGCCAGCCTTTACATAGCCAAGACCAACACCTTTTTCAAGGCTGGGGCTCATGGTGCCGGAAGAGACCTCACCAATTCGGTTGCCATCAAGGTCCAGTATCTCATAGCCATGTCTTGGAATGCCGGTTTCTTCCATTATAAACCCAACTAACTTCCTATTTACACCCGCTTCTTTTTGACGTTCCAGGTTTTCTGAGTTGATGAATGTTTTTGTGAATTTTGTGATCCAGCCTAATCCAGCCTCAAGAGGTGAGGTTGTGTCAGTAATGTCATTTCCATATAGGCAATACCCCATTTCGAGCCTTAGAGTATCACGCGCGCCCAGTCCAATGGGTTTAATGTGATGAGCTTTGCCGGCTTCAAAAATTGCGTTCCAAACATTGACAGCATCTTCTTTTCTGACATAAAGCTCGAAACCGCCCGCACCCGTATAGCCAGTGCCAGAAATGATGACATCCGTTGCACCAGCAAAAGTGTTAGTAGTAAAATGGTAAAACTTAATACCTGCTAAGTCTACATCAGTTAAAGATTGAATAGCATCGGCTGCCATCGGCCCTTGCACAGCGAAAAGACAGATTTCATCTGAAATGTTCTCTAGCTCGGCATTCATCGTATTATGACTTTTGATCCAGTTCCAGTCCTTCTCTATGTTGGAAGCATTGACAACCAGCATGTAGTCATCTTCAGCAAAACGGTAAACAATGAGGTCGTCAACAATACCTCCCTGATCATTAGGAAGGCAGGAGTATTGAGCCTGGCCATCAGTTAATTTGCTGGCATCATTGCTCGTTACCTTTTGGATAAGTGACAGAGCCTGAGGTCCTTTCACAGTAAATTCGCCCATGTGTGAGACATCAAATACACCTACGCCGTTACGAACAGTTAAGTGCTCTTCTTTGTCAGAAGAATACCGAACAGGCATTACATAGCCAGCAAAGGGGATCATTTTGGCACCAAGTGATTGATGCACCTCGTGCAGGGGTAGTTGAATAGGCTCCATCATATGTTGTTAGTTAACACGGCAAAGTTAGTGATCCCGTTAATTTTCGGGACCTGATCAGAAGGTAAGTTTCAAGCCGACCGGGCAATGATCTGACCCAAATCTGTCATTGTAAATGTGTGCAGAATTTACTTGCGACCGAAGTTTTTCTGATGCCATAAAGTAATCAATGCGCCATCCGACATTTCTATCACGCGCCCTGAATTTGTAGTTCCACCAAGAGTATTTTATTTCGTCGGGATATTCATCTCTGAATGTGTCGTAATAGCCCGCTGAAATCAAATTGTTCAATCCGTCTATCTCCTTTTGTGTGTACCCACTCGTTTTGTTATAGTTAGGTTTGGGCCTGGCCAAATCCATTTCTGAATGAGCCACATTGAGATCGCCACAAATGATTACTGGTTTCGTAGCTTCTAGCGACAGGATATAATCTCTAAATGCAATATCCCAGCCAGTTCTATACTCCAGCCGTTTCATTCCTTCACCTGAGTTAGGTGTATAAACCGTTACGAGGTAATATTTATCGTAAGTAGCCGTTATAACACGTCCCTCCTGATCATGCTCATCAATACCCATGTCGTATTTAATCTCGATGGGCTGCTCCTTGCTCAAAATTGCTGTGCCAGAATATCCTTTTCTTGCTTTCGATGAGTTGGTGTATACATGATAACCTTTCACAAGTGAAAGTGCTGTTTGAGCGTCTTCTGGTTGTGCCTTTGTCTCTTGCAGACACAACACATCCGGGTCGAGTTCTTTGACGTCTTTTAGGAAATCTTTTTTGATTATGGCTCTAATGCCATTTACGTTCCAGGATACTAAATGCAATTGCGACATGTCGCGAAAATAGTTCGAAAAAGTTATTCATTGGTCTATTTGCCAAGTAGGTGTTTGTCGATGAATTCTCTTACGGCTCCTTCACCCCCTTTATTGGTTAACACCACATCGCAAATTTGTTTGATGGTTTCCGTAGCATCTGAAGGGCAAGCTTTGAATCCTACCTTTTCCATGATATCGAGATCGTTTAGATCATCTCCTATATATGCGATTTCATTTAGCTGCAAATCCAACTCAGTAAGCCATTCCTCTAATATTTGAAGTTTTGGCTGTTGTCCGATATAAACATATTTCATGCCGAGCATATTGGCTCTTTTACTAACCATTTCGGTCGAATAACTATGACTTATGATCCCAACATCAATGCCGCTTTTCATTGCTATTTTAATCCCCAACCCATCTTTCGCGCTGAATTTTTTAAACTGATGTCCTTCTTCAGTAATGTAGATTCCTCCATCAGTCATGGTTCCGTCGACATCCAGGATCAGAAATTTTATGTTATGCTTCATTTAGTGCTTTTCTTATGCTTACTACTTTTTCCAAAATGCCTTCAAGCTGTTCGAGTGGTAGCATTGATTTGCCATCACTGAGTGCTTGCTTCGGATTGGGGTGGGTTTCTATGAATAGTCCGTCAGCACCTGTTGCCGTGGCTGATAAGGCAATGGATTCTATTAATGTTGGACTTCCACCGCTAATGCCATCTGATTGATTGGGTTGCTGAAGAGAATGAGTGCAGTCCATAACAACTGGCACACCATGCTCCTTCAATTTTGGAATGGCCGTGGCGTCAACCACCAGGTTGTCATATCCAAATGAAAATCCTCGCTCACATAACCAGACATTCTTGTTACCGGTGGATAAGACTTTTTCCAAGGGATATTGCATGGCCTCTGGAGACACAAACTGACCTTTCTTGATGTTAATTCCTTTGCCGGTTTTCCCGGCAGCAAGTAATAGGTCGGTTTGTCGACATAAAAAGGCCGGAATTTGTAAAAGGTCTACGTACTCAGCAACCATTTCAGGCTCATGACTTTCGTGCACATCAGTAATGGTTTTCACACCTAATGTCTTGCCAATGTTTTTTATGATTTCCAGACCTTCATTACCAGAGAGACCCTTAAAACTGTTGAGTCTGGTACGATTTGCTTTTTTATAAGATGCTTTGAAAATATAAGTGATATCCAGGTTCTTACAGATCGTTTGAACGTGTCTGGCAATTTCAAAAGGAGTTGTCTCATCCTCAATGACACATGGGCCAGCAATTAAAAATAGTTTTTGTTTTTTACTGCTAGTTGAACGCATTTGGTGAAAATGATCTATAAGGTTGTTGCGATAAGACCTGCCGTACCTAAGAGGTTTGCAAAATTTTTGTCAAATATAGCTGCATGAATTTGCCCCAGCATAACTAAATGGATAATGCATTGTGGTGTATGCTTCGGAAAGTATAATATTCAATGAAATTATTAGTGAATAATAGGATTGATTGAAAATATTTAAATGGATTTAACAGAATTTAACCATTTGTTAACAAAACCATTTTTAGCTTTACACGTATATTATTAGTGAACATTTAAATCCTCTTCATATCATATTGGTTTAGTAAAGGGCGTCTGCATAGACCCCTTTCTTTTTTTCTGGCTATTGCAATTAGCTAAAAGATTACCTCTTTTTGAGACATCATTGAAAGTTCTCCAATGGTCGAAAGACTCAAAAATTATCTGGGTACAGAAGTTGATAATTCACCTCTTATTCTTTTTAGGGTTTGTTTTGGTTTCCTGCTTGCAGTTGAAGCTTTCGGTGCAATAGGCACTGGCTGGGTTCATGCCAACCTGATTGATCCGGAGATCACATTTCCTTTTATCATGGTTAGTTGGCTTAAACCACTGCCAGGACAATGGATGTTGGTTTATTATGGCCTAATGGGATTGGCGGGGGTTGGCATCATGTTAGGTTATCGATACCGGATCTCAGCCATTTCATATTTTGTCATGTGGTTGGGTGTTTATCTGATGCAGAAAACATCATACAACAATCACTACTATTTAATGGTGTTGCTCACGGGAATCATGAGTTTGCTGCCTGCACATCATGCTTATTCTCTTGATGTAAAAGCGGGCAGGGTAGTGTATAGTGACAAGTGTTATCGAGTATTTAACGTTGGCTTTGCAGCTCAGATAGTGTTGGTCTATTGGGTGGCAGGGTTGGTGAAAATCTATCCTGATTGGTTACAAGCAAAGCCAATAGCGATATGGTTCAATGGTAAGACTGACTATCCAGTCATTGGAGCATTGTTGGGGCAAACATGGTTTCATTATTTTATTTCCTATGCAGGAATAGTATATGATCTGATCATACCATTTGTATTGATTAACAATCGTACCCGCAAACTTGGATTTTACTTGAGTGTAGCGTTCAATTTATTTAACTCAGCTGTATTTCAGATCGGCGTATTTCCATATATGATGATATCCCTTTCGGTCTTTTTTTATAGGGGAGAGCAAATTAGAAAGGCCTTTTTCAGGGGCAAACCGATTGTAAAGCCTTCAGCGGGATTTATTTCAACTCCGGTTTATTGGATGGTGGTTGCTTTTTTTATCTGGCAACTGTATCTGCCAATCCGCCATTTTCATTACCCAGGTCCGGTCACATGGACGGAGGAAGGCCATCGAATGGCCTGGAGAATGATGCTTAAGGTTAAAGGTGGGCATGCAATATTTAATGTAATAGATAAGTCCACGGGAGAGGAGTGGAAGGAAATGCCCGTTAAACACTGTACCAGAAAACAAGCCATTAAGGTGGCAACACATCCAGATATGACCTGGCAATATGCTCAATTTTTAAAGCAGCATTATGCCGATCAGGGAAGAGATGTAGCAATTTTTGTTGACGGGAAGGTATCTTTAAATAAATCTAAATACCATCAGCTGATCGATCCAAATGTTGATCTGGCATCAGTTGATTGGAATCATTTTTCACATAACAAATGGATTTTGTACCCAAATGATTGACTTACGCAGTGATACGGTGACCAAACCAACTCCTGAAATGTTGGAATTCATGATGAAGGCCGAGGTAGGAGACGATGTTTTTGAAACAGATCCAACGGTGAATCTGCTTCAGGAAAAGCTGGCAAAACAGTTTGGAATGGATGCGGCATTGTACTGTCCATCTGGGACCATGACCAATCAGATTGCGTTGAGAGTGCTCACTCAGCCACAAGATGAAGTGATTTGTGATCAATATGCCCATATCTATTTGTATGAGGGCGGTGGTATGATGAGTAATTCGATGATCAGTCCGAAACTTCTTACCGGCGATCGAGGAAGAATTACGGCAGAACAATTAGAAGGACTCGTTAATCCTGATGACGTACATTTTCCACGAACGACGGTGGTTGCGCTTGAAAACACGATGAATAAAGGGGGAGGAGCCATTTATGAATTGGAAGAAATTAAACAGATAAGATCCTTTTGTGATCAGCATAAATTGAGCCTCCATCTGGATGGCGCAAGACTATTCAACGCATTGACTGAAACTGGTGAATCGCCATTGGATTATGGTCAGTTGTTTGACACGATATCAATTTGCTTTTCTAAAGGTCTGGGAGCACCCATTGGCTCTTGTCTGTTAAGCTCGAATGAAAACATCCATAAAGCAAAACGTGTGCGCAAAGTAATGGGAGGAGGCATGAGGCAAGCTGGCTATCTTGCGGCAGCATGTATTTACGCTTTGGATAATCATGTAGAGAGGCTCAAAGAAGATCATTTGCGAGCACAGGAGATAGGAAGAATCTTCAGCGATTTGGATTGGGTGATAGAAGTCTATCCAGTTGATACCAATATTGTTATCATTAAGCTTGATGAAGCGCTAAGTGAGCAAAAGGTATTGGCTAAACTTGAAGAAAATGAAGTGTACGGGGTTGGGTTCGGAAAGGGTCTGATCAGGTTTGTAACCCATCTTGAAATTGTTGATGATGACATCATAGAACTTGAAAATCTTGTGCGCAAAATAGATATTAAATGAATGTAGTCGAACAATTTTATACAGCTTTTCAGGCAAAAGATGCCAAGGGTATGAAGGCATGTTATCATGCGGAGATCGAATTTGAAGACCCTGCGTTCGGACTATTAAAAGGAGATCAGGCTGGAATGATGTGGCAGATGCTATGCGAACAAGGTAAGGATTTGGAAATTTCTTTTAGGGATGTAATAATTGATGGAGATCAGGCATCAGCAAAATGGGAAGCGAAATACACTTTTTCCAGAACCGGAAGATGGGTTCATAATCGTATATCTGCATCCTTCAGATTAAAAGATAATCTCATTATTGAACATAAGGATGAGTTCAATCTACATCGGTGGGCCAGACAAGCAATGGGCTTTCAGGGTGCATTATTGGGTTGGACGAAATTTTTCAAGGCTAAGTTCCAAGTCACGGCCAAAAAGGCGCTAGGGAAGTACATCGCCCATCAGTAGCATCTCTTTTAAACAAATAAAGCCCCATGAAGGGGCTCTATTTATTGTGTTAATGTTGGTTACTTAACTGCAGCATATCTTTCGCTCACCGCATCCCAATTGATCACATTGAAGAACGCAGAGATATAATCTGGTCTTCTGTTTTGATAGTTGAGATAGTATGCATGTTCCCAGACATCCAGTCCCAAAATAGGAGTTCCACCACAACCAGCTTCAGGCATCAGTGGATTGTCTTGATTAGGTGTTGAGCACACTTCTACTGAGCCATCTGCATTTGCACATAGCCAGGCCCAACCTGATCCAAATCTTGTTGCGGCAGCAGCGCTGAATTTTTCTTTGAACCCATCAAAAGATCCGAATGCTGCGTCAATGGCTTCAGCTAATGCGCCCGATGGTGTTCCGCCTCCATTTGGACTCATTACGCTCCAAAAAAGAGAATGGTTCCAGTGACCACCACCATTGTTTCGAACAGCGCCGTTATCAGCGTGACTTGTGCATAATTCATCAATTGATTTTCCTTCTAGATCCGTTCCAGCAATCGCATCATTCAATTTGCTGACATATGCAGCATGATGCTTGCCGTGGTGGATTTCCATTGTCTTGGTGTCAATATGTGGCTCCAATGCATCGTGTGCATATGGGAGAGCAGGTACTTCAAATGCCATATTTAATTGTATTTTGTTTAAACAGTTTTTCTTCTAACAAAGAAACAAAATTAGCGCTGGTTAGTTTCCTGGCGACAGAAGATTATTTTGATTTTCTATCTCTCATTTTTTTAAAGAAACTACTTATCAAATCACCAGCTTCATTTTCCATCAACCCAAATTCGACAGAAGACTTAGGGTGAATTACTGGAGGACTTAATCTATTATATCCACGTTTCTCATCTCTGGCCCCAATCACAATGCGTCCGATTTGGCTCCAATAAAGGGCTCCTGCACACATGACACATGGTTCGAGCGTTACAAACAGTGTGCATTGATCGAGATATTTTGCGCCCAGATAGTTTTGCGCCGCTGTGATGGCGAGCATCTCAGCATGGGCTGTTACATCCTGTAATTTTTCAACTTGGTTGTATGCCCTGGAAATGATTCTATTGTTAGCAACTACCACTGCCCCAATTGGAATTTCATTTTCTTCTTCCGCCTTCTGCGCTTCCATTAGCGCTTGTTTCATATAATGTTCGTCACTGTGTATAGTCAGTTCCATTATTTTTTGATAACAACACTGTTCAAAATTGTTGAAGCCACATCGCTCCATTGGTCCTTGATCCGACCTGGGCAACTATAGTTGAAAAGCAACACCTTTTCATTGTACAAGGTGTAACGGATATGAACAAAACGGGAGAGGGTTTTTTGTGCACCAACTGCATCCTCATCCACCACGGTTCCTACAAATTCAAAGCAAATGAAATCTCGTTTACCTACTTTAATAATTTCGTTTTTAGTGAAGTCTACCTGATCATAAAGGCTCAAAATAGAGGCATAATAAAAGTCTTTCAGGATTTCAAGATTGGAACTTCCCCATGATGAACTATTCACATTGATCCCCAAGTCTACTTTTCGGTCAGGACTGGTGTACATGGCTATGGGTTGACGTGCAGATGGGTACTCAAGTGATTGATTACCAACATCCATTACAATAAAGTCTTCTGGGATCAAAAGAGAGATCTCCTTTGTAGGCTTGACCTTGGTGTAATTTTGCGCTGAGAGTTGGCTTACACCAAGTATCATGAAAATGAAAATAAGGAAGAACTTTGTGCTAATTTTTAACATAGTATGATCTAGGAGAACGCAAAGCTAAAACTATTGTTAAATTTGCGCCTGTTTGTTCAAAAATCAAGGAAAATCATGTTGAGAACGCACACTTGTGGAGAGCTAAGAAGTAGCGAAATAGGCAAAGAAGTGACTGTTTGTGGCTGGGTTCAGCGATTAAGAGATAAAGGTGGAATGGTATGGATCGATCTTCGTGACAGGTATGGGATAACCCAGCTAATGTTCGAAGAAGGATCAACAGCAGCGGATTTGTTAGCAAAGGCTAAAGAGGTAGGGCGTGAGTTTGTGCTTTCTGCAACTGGCGAGGTAATTGAAAGGGTTTCGAAAAACCCGAATATCCCAACCGGAGAAATAGAGATTAAGGTAAGCCAACTGGATGTTTTAAATAAATCAGAAGTTCCTCCATTCATGATAGAAGATGAGACAGATGGCGGGGAAGAACTTCGTATGAAATATCGTTATCTGGACTTGAGACGCAAGCCTGTTCGTAGCAATCTTGAGTTGAGGCATCAGGTGAATAAACATACGCGACAATACCTGGATGGCCAGGATTTTATAGAGGTAGAAACACCCTACCTGATCAAGTCAACGCCTGAGGGTGCTAGAGATTTTGTGGTTCCTTCACGAATGAATCCAGGACAATTCTATGCATTGCCACAATCACCACAGACATTCAAGCAATTGCTGATGGTGTCAGGTTTTGATCGCTATTATCAAATCGTCAAGTGTTTCAGAGACGAAGATTTAAGAGCAGATAGGCAGCCAGAATTTACCCAGATTGATTGTGAAATGTCGTTTGTGACAAGGGATGACATTCTCGATATGTTTGAAGGGCTGGTCAAACATTTGTATAAAGAAATTAAGGGGATTGAGTTGGGTGCTCTGCCTCATATTACATATGATGAGGCCATTTCAAAATACGGTTCAGATAAACCGGATTTGAGGTTTGAGATGGAGTTTGTAGCGCTCAATGAGCTAACGCAGAACAAGGGCTTCAATGTCTTTGACGCTGCTGAATTGGTGGTAGGAATCAATGCACCAGGATGTGCTGCTTACACACGTAAACAATTGGATAGTCTCACCGACTTTGTAAAGAAGCCGCAGGTTGGCATGAAGGGACTTGTCTATGTCAAATGCAATGAGGATGGTACTTACAAATCTTCGGTTGACAAGTTTTATGATCAGGAGCATCTGTCTCAATGGGCCAAGGCTGCTAATGCAAAGCCAGGTGACTTAATATTGGTATTGGCAGGGGAGAAAAATCTAACCAGAAAGGCAATGAACGAACTCCGTTTGGAAATGGGGGATCGATTAGCGCTACGAGACAAAAATAAAGTTGCAGCTGCCTGGGTAGTAGATTTTCCTTTGTTGGAATGGGATGAAGAAACACAGAGATATCACGCCATGCATCATCCGTTCACTTCTCCTATCTCCGAAGATCTTGATAAAATGGAGCGTGATCCTGGTAGTGTTAAGGCTGCTGCTTATGACATGGTGATCAATGGTGTTGAGGTAGGAGGAGGTTCTATTCGAATTCATGACAGGGCACTCCAATCGAGGATGTTTGACGCTTTGGGCTTTACAAAAGAAGAGGCACAGGAACAATTTGGTTTTCTCTTGGGAGCGTTTGAATATGGTGCTCCACCACATGGTGGAATTGCATTTGGATTTGATCGATTATGCGCACTTTTCGGAGGTCAGGACAGTATTCGCGATTTCATTGCTTTCCCTAAAAATACTTCGGGAAGAGATGTTATGATTGATTCTCCATCGGAAGTGTCTGGAGATCAGTTGAATGAGCTGGCTATTAAGCTTAGTTGAGATTAGCTTATTCAATGGAATGTTTGTACTTTTATGAGGTAAATACACGTTAACCGTATGACTGGAAGGTTTTTATTGTATTCTATGCCGTTCATGGCTTTGTTCATGGCGCTTTCCGTTTTTGAGCCGTGGGTTCAACAAAACTTATTTCCCAACAAGGATATCTCAAGGATAAAGAACAGAGAGTTTGAGGTGATCGCTCATAAGGGTGCTTCTGGGTACGCACCGGAAAATACCTTGGCCGCTTTTCAAATGGCGTTGGATATGGGTGTTGACAAAATTGCACTAGATGTTCGCCATACCAAGGATGAGCAGATCATTGTTTTGCACGATCAGACACTTGACCGTACTACTAATGGAACAGGAGATGTTCACAACTACACTTTGGCTGAAATTAAGGAACTAGATGCCGGATCATGGTTTGGTGATGCGAAGTATGCCGGAGAAAAGGTACCTACCTTAAAGGAAGTTCTTGATTTGGTAAACGGGAAAGCCAAAGTACTGATCGAAGTGAAGCATATGGATCATCCGCACTATGATGATTTTGCTGAAAAACTGGTCAATGTCATTCGTCAGGAGGAAAATGGATTTGAATGGTGTATTATCGAGTCTTACGAGGACAAATATCTTGAAGAAGCACATGAGCATGCGCCTGAAGTTGAGACCAAAAAATTGTTGATTGGTGAAGATTCAGCTCCGTTAATTGCATTTTATGTTGAGACTAGAATGCATTTGGGACGTACTCATGAGGAAGAAACAACGAAGGCACTAAGTCCTCATTATAGTACATTGTCACCAAGACGGGTATTTAGAATGCATGCCAGAGGATTCAAGGTATACACCTATCCTGTAAATACCAGGGAGGACATGATCATGATGCTCGGAATGGGTGTTGATGGTATTGTTACAGATTTTCCTGACCTGCTAATCGATATCAGGAAAGAACTGGAAAAAATCCCTGTTGAAGAGGAATCATAAAGTTGCTGAAAGGCTGGCTTTATCAGCCTCGGAGGCAATATACCCGAAGGAATCCCATTGATCAGACTCAAGAATTCTGTCAAATAATGGAATTGCTGATTCACTTCGTCCTTCTACCAGGTAGTAGTTGGCAACTCCATATCCAATTACGGCATTTAGATATCCCGTTCCACCCTGATAGGTCTGTAAAAGACGATTAGGTGATTTGAACCCTCTATAGAGCAAGATAAGATCATGATAACCCTTGTTCTCAGCTTCTATCAAGCTCAGATCGCTTGGAATATCCACCACCAATGATTGAGCACCTTCTACATTCCCTAGTTTCCGATAGGAAGCATACAGCCAATTGACAGTTCTCACCATCAGGTCATTGTTGTTGCTGTAGTCCTGACATTTCCTGAAGGAAGAAATAGCTTTGTCGTAATTGCCCTTCATGTAATATGAAAGACCCAAATGGTACCATATGTTGAATTTTGTATTACTCAGAGGACGGTTCATTGCATTGGGAATACCATCTTGCTCAATTTCAAAATTTGGTTCATTGTTAGAATAGAACACAGCATTTTTCAGATCTTCAATGGCCAGGTCAAATTGTCTGATCGTAAGATATCTGTGACCTCTGTGTCTTAGAAGTTTGTAGCTTTTTGGAAAGCGATTTAGCCCTTCGGTATAGATATCTATCGCTTCATGGTACCTGCCCAGGTATGCCAATCTTCTCCCGTACCAGATGTAGCTATTGGCTTCATCCGGCTTGTTAAGATAGTCAGCTTCTGCTTGAGCAAGTTTTGACTCTCTTTGTTGTCGCTCGATTTTACTTAAGTTCTTTTTAGTTGTGACAGTTTCTTCTGCAGGTTCAGTCTCATCAGGGGTATTTGATCCAGTATCAGCGCTAATGTTACTGCCTGCCACAGGGCTGAGTTCGTAAGCACCCTGACTTACAGTCGTCTCAATGCACGAAGCAAATGTTGATAGTAGTAATATGAATACAAGCGATCTATTCATTCCAATTAGGGTATCCGGGATTGGGCAATTCCTCTATGCCATCTTTGGCTTCTTTCACAATTGCCCTTACATCTTTTAGCAACTTCTTTGCATCAAAAATGATTCCATCTTTGATGGTGTAATTTACACCTCCTGCGCGTATTACCTGATTGTCTTCAGTGAGTTTTATTGCGCCAGTACCATATAATACCTTCAGGTTGGCTAACGGGTTTTCGTCAATGATGATCATATCGGCCAGTTTGCCTACTTCGATCGTACCTATTTCATCATCCATTCCTAGTGCTTGAGCCCCCATCAAGGTGGCTGATCGGATCACTTCAAGTGGATGGAAACCTGCTTCTCTCAGAAGTTCCAGTTCTCTGATATATGCAAATCCATAGAGCTGATAGATGAAACCAGAATCACTTCCGGTTGTAACCCTACCACCTCTGTTTTTGTATTCGTTCACAAAAGTCATCCACAGTTTATAATTTTTCTTCCATGCGACTTCTTCTTCCGTACCCCAAAAGTGCCAATATGAGCCGTGTGAAACTTTAGATGGAGCATAGAACTTCCATAGACTAGGGAGGGTGTATGCATCATGCCATTCTGCTCGCCGGGTACGCATTAGATCACGACTTGCTTCATAAATATTGAAAGTAGGGTCAAGGGTAAAATCTAGTTCAAGTAATCTGTTCATTACCTGATTCCATTTATCAGAATAGGGAGGAGCAGCCTGTTCCCATAGTTTGCCCGCTTCACCAAAACGATGTTGCTCATTGTTGTAATTGTAGTCCAGGGGGTAGTCCTGAACGACTCGATCAGTAAATAATGCTTCCGGTAGACCATACCAGTGCTCCATGGAGGTTAAGCCAGCTTCGGCACTATTGACGACATTCCACCAGGCCACATTGAGTTGGGCATGGTGGCAGGCGGACCTAAGTCCTAATCTCTTGTTTTCTTCAAGTGCTGCCTGCATGACTTCAGGTGAAGCCCCAAAAAACTTTATGCCATCAGCACCCCTTCGATAGTTAGCTTGTACCCATGATTTGGCCTGCTGTGTATTCGTGATAGACCCTGACAGGTGTTCTGTTCCCTTCTTTTCATTCCCAATTGTACGCACAGATGGAACTTCCGTCAAGTTTTGACCAAATGATGTGTAGGCTAAAATGCGTGGTGCAGTGATCGAATTTTTTTGACTTTTCTCTTTATGATCTAATACCCACTTTAAACCATTACCTGCGGAAGGATCTCGAATGGTAGTAATCCCATGCGCCATCCATAATTTAAAAACATATTCAGCACTTGTGCCCTGGCTCGTTCCACCTATATGGCCATGCATATCTACAAATCCAGGCAGGATGTATTTGCCATGTGCATCAATTTCCTTACCTCCTTCTGCAAGCTGTGGTCTCCGATTATCATCAATCGCTACACCAGGATAGCCGACCGATTTTATTTGGGTGATTCTGTTTTTTTCAACAACAATATCAACTGGTCCCATTGGAGGGGCTCCATTGCCATTGATTAGAGTTGCTCCCCTTATGATCAATTGGTCAAAAGGACCTTCGCCTTCTGCCCTATCAGGAGCATCAGGTATCTGACTATAAGTAAACGTTGAAGATAAAATAAGTAGTAGAAAATAGCCGAACCTCATGTCTGTTTGGATTAATGTTGTAGTGTAAAATGGAGTTGTTCAAATCTAAGAAAACTAACAAAGACTATGGCACTAACACCATCTAACATGATCCAATTGGGTACCAAAGCGCCTGAATTTAATCTGCATGATGTCGTTTCAGATCAGATAAAGAAATTGTCGGATGTCTCAGGGCCAAGGGGGACCATGATTATGTTCATCTGCAATCATTGCCCTTATGTAGTGCATATCGAAAAGGAAATAGCAGCAATAGCCAGAGATTATAAGGCAAAGGAGATAGGTTTTGTGGCCATTTCATCAAATGATGTGAACCACTATCCTGAAGACTCTCCTGAGCACATGCTTGAGCAGGTCAATCGATCCGGTTTTGATTTTCCATATTTTTATGATGAATCACAGGAAGTGGCCAAGGCCTATGATGCGGCTTGTACTCCGGATTTTTATTTATTCGACCAAGCAATGAAGTTGGTGTATAGGGGTAGAATAGATGAGAGTCGCCCCAAAAGTGACATTCCTGTTACAGGAAAGGACATGAGAGAGGCGCTGGATTTACTAATCGAAGGGCGACCCCAAATGCAAGTTCAGTATCCGAGCATGGGTTGTAACATCAAGTGGCTCAACTGATCCGGATCAAAGAACGATCGGTAAGGCTATATTTATTAATTTTCCGCTCCTTTTATACACATGAGCAAAGCGTCAGAACAATTCAACATTCTCACTACCCATCGACTGAAGGAAATGAAGGCAATGGGAGAGAAGATTTCGATGTTGACGGCCTATGATTACTCGATGGCCAAAATACTCGATGGTGCCGGTATTGAGATATTGTTGGTTGGTGATTCCGCATCCAATGTAATGGCTGGTAATGAAACCACCCTTCCCATTACCCTTGATCATATGATATGGCACGCCACTGCTGTTGTAAAAGCTGTGAAAAGGGCTTTTGTCGTAGTGGATGTGCCTTTTGGTTCCTATCAGGGAAATTCCTCTGAAGCGCTGAAGTCAAGCATCCGAATTATGAAAGAATCAGGTGCCCATGGAGTGAAAATGGAGGGAGGACTTGAAATCCGAGAAAGTGTGGAGAGAGTTTTAACGGCTGGGATTCCGGTAATGGGCCATCTAGGACTTACACCTCAATCCATTTATAAATTTGGAACCTATACCGTACGAGCAAGGGAAGAAGCGGAAGCTGAAAAGTTAATCCAAGATGCAAAGCTGCTTGAAGAGCTTGGCTGCTTCGGAATTGTTTTAGAAAAAATCCCGTCGGAATTGGCGCGTAGAGTAGCTGGAGAAGTAGAGATCCCGGTAATTGGAATCGGAGCTGGTCCTCATACCGATGGTCAGGTGCTGGTGGTGCATGACATGCTTGGGATCACTCAGGATTTCAAACCTCGTTTTTTAAGGCAGTACGCTGATCTCAATACGGTCATCACGGATGCTGTGGAGCAATATATTACAGACATAAAGAATCGAAACTTTCCGAACGAACAGGAAAGCTATTAATACTTAAGGCCGCTCACGACGGCATCAATCAAATATTAAAATGACGAAAGCAAAAATTATTTACACCAAAACAGATGAGGCGCCCGCCTTAGCAACTTATTCCCTTTTGCCGATTATCGAAGCATTTACTGGAGTCGCTGGTGTAGAAGTTGAAACAAGAGATATCTCTTTGGCAGGGAGAATCATTGCAAATTTCCCTGATTTTTTAACGGAGGAACAACGAATAGGCGATGCACTTTCTGAACTTGGGGAGTTGGCCAAGACGCCTGAAGCCAATATCATCAAATTGCCAAATATTAGTGCTTCAATTCCGCAGCTTCAAGCTGCGATTAAGGAACTACAGGACCAGGGATATGCTTTGCCCAACTATCCAGAGGAGCCAAAGAATGACCAGGAGAAAGATGTTAAGTCGAGGTATGACAAAATCAAAGGGAGTGCGGTCAACCCTGTACTGAGAGAGGGAAATTCTGACAGGAGAGCTCCAAAGGCTGTAAAGAATTATGCACAGAAAAACCCCCATTCAATGGGAGCTTGGCAAGCTGATTCATTGTCCCACGTAGCAAGTATGTCAGAAGGTGATTTTTACGGCAGTGAAAAGTCAATCACCGCTAGTGCTGGTGACGTAAGCATTGTTTTTAAAGGTCAGGATGGATCGTCCACAACCTTGAAGGATAGCGTGTCTTTGTTAGATGGTGAAATAATCGATACCTCGGTTATGAGCATGGACAAGCTAAAGTCATTCATTGAAGCTGAGATCGAAGACGCAAAGGCTAAAGGAGTTTTATTCAGTTTGCACATGAAAGCTACCATGATGAAGGTGTCTGATCCTATCATTTTTGGAGCTGCAGTTACTGTCTACTATAAGGATGTTTTTGCTAAATATGGTGACTTGTTCCAGAAGTTGGGCATTGATCCAAACAATGGGATTGGCGATGTTTACGCAAAAATCCAATCGCTTGATGCTGATCAAAAGCAGGAAATTGAGCAGGCAATAGCGGAGGTTTATAAACAGCGTCCAGCTTTGGCAATGGTAAATTCTGACAAAGGAATTACCAATTTGCATGTGCCCAGTGATGTCATCATCGATGCATCAATGCCTGCCATGATCCGAACATCCGGTCAAATGTGGAATGCTGAGGGTAACCAACAGGATACAAAAGCGGTCATTCCTGACAGGTCATATTCAGGCGTATACCAGGCCACAATAGACTTTTGTAAAAAACATGGCGCTTTTGATCCAACGACCATGGGTAGCGTACCAAATGTTGGCTTGATGGCTCAAAAGGCTGAGGAGTATGGTTCTCATGATAAGACGTTTCAGCTAGATGCTGAAGGAGTTGTCCAGGTGCTTGGTGTTGACGGCAAGGTGTTAATCGAACAAACTGTAGCAAAAGGAGACATTTTTAGAATGTGTCAGGTAAAGGATGCTCCAATTCGTGATTGGGTCAAACTGGCAGTAAATAGAGCTAGCGCTACAGGTGTTCCTGCTGTATTTTGGTTAGATAAAAATAGGGCACATGATGCGGAGCTGATCAAAAAAGTAAATGCATATCTCCCTGATCATGACACCAGCGGATTGGAATTACCAATTATGTCACCTGTTGAAGCCACACAATATTCGCTTGAGCGGATCAAAGAAGGAAAAGACACGATTTCGGTAACAGGTAATGTGCTTAGGGATTACTTAACAGATTTGTTCCCGATTCTCGAGCTAGGAACTAGTGCGAAAATGCTGTCTATTGTGCCATTGATGAATGGTGGTGGCTTGTTCGAGACAGGTGCTGGAGGATCTGCTCCGAAGCACGTACAACAATTCAACTCTGAAGGTCATTTGCGTTGGGATTCGCTTGGAGAATTTTTGGCATTAGCTGTTTCTCTGGAACATCTGGCCAACGGAACCAAAAATGAGCAAGCTCAAGTTTTGGCTGAAACGCTTGATCAGGCAACTGAAAAGTTTCTGGAGAACAAAAAGTCACCTTCAAGAAAAGTAAACGAATTAGATAACAGAGGCAGTCATTTTTATTTAGCCACTTATTGGGCACAGGCGTTGGCGGCACAGTCAAAAAGTTCGGTCTTGAAGGATAAGTTTGCACCATTGGCTGAAGCCCTTGCAGCGCAGGAGCAAGCCATTGTGAGTGAACTAAATGGAGCCCAGGGTTCTCCGGTTGATATCAAAGGATATTACCAGCCAGACGCGCAGTTGGTGTCAGCAGCCATGAGACCAAGTGCTACTTTTAATGAAATACTGGCTTCATTGAAATAATCGAAAATTGCAGATATTGAAAGGGGATTGTGAAACCAGCAATCCCCTTTTTTGTTTGGCTACTTCACGAAGTGTCGTTAAAGAGACAATCCATTAAGGATTGGATTACGTACATGAAGGGGTACTATTTCAACAGCTAAATACATGGCAGCACACTTATCAATCGTTCATCACCCAGCTTCAGCTTCACTAGCAATGAAAACCAAGAAGATTTTATTAGCCAGACCAAATAAGTTCATTGTTGATGAAATGAAAGGTTTACTAAAGGATAGTAACTTTTTGCCTGTACCCATTAGTAATTTGGATGAGATACATAAATTTTCAAAAGAAGAGGTTGGAGGAGTTGTGGTATCAACCGCTGTGATCTCATCCATTAAAGAAGATTACGAAGATGTAATATTAGATGTCACTTCTGCATTTCCAGGCATTCCAGTCATGCTCGCAACGCTGGTTGAAGTAGAGTTGATGAAAAAGTCAATCAATATCAGACTTCAAAAAGTTGGTCTTGACTATCATATTCGAAGCATCACTGAAGTTGAGACTAAATCCTCTATTGATCCCCGTCATGATCTGGTCATAGTGCACAAAGATGATATTGGAAATAAAGAGAAGTATGCTCACACGCTTCAAGTGGTGAAAAAGCATTTTAGCTAATATCACATATTTCGATTGCTGTCTTTAGGGAGTCAAATGGTTCATTTGCGGTTGGAATAAATTCTTGTGCTACAAAGCCTTCAAATCCGGTTTCTTTGATTGCACGCATGATAGCAGCATAATTCAATTCTTGTGTACCGTCAATTTCATTGCGTCCCGGAACACCTCCTGTATGATAATGGCCTATATATTGATGGTATTTCCTGATTGTGGCGATGATGTCTCCTTCCATTATTTGCATGTGGTAAATGTCATAAAGCAATTTGAAGTTTGGACTGCCTAGTTTTTCAGCAAGTGCAACGCCCCATTCCGTATGATCACATTGGTAGTCAGGATGATCCACCTTTGAGTTGAGCAATTCCATCTGGATGACGATATTATGCTTTTGGGCTGTTCCAAGTATTTTGTCAAGTCCAGTGGCACAGTTCTCCAACCCCTCCTCATCAGTTATTCCATTTCTGTTACCAGAAAAGCAGATCACATTTTTTAGGCCAGCCGCAGCTGCTTTAGGTATCAATTCTTCATAATCCTTGATTAATTGATTGTGAAAGATAGGATTGTTAAATCCTTCGGGAATATGATGATTTGGGCTACCGTTTGACATGGCACATGTTAACTTGTATTTGTCGGCAATTCCCCATTCATCAGGTCCCAATAAATCTATGGCTTTGATGCCAATTGACGCTGAATATTCACATAACTCCTCTAAGGATTTGCCATTGTAGCACCATTTACAAACCGAATGATTGATGATTCCATTACCAGAAGACGAGGAAACTGCATCAGGAAGTCCCAAAACTCCCATTGATGATAAACCCGCCATAGTTTTGATCGCCTGCTTTCTAGTCATTTTTGTCATAAGTCATCAGTAAAAAATTGTCATCTAATGATAAATATTCTGCAACGATTGTGGCATGCCACCAATTGCTCATATGTATCTGCCTTTAAATATATAGATTGGCTGTTTGATCTGTGGAAGAAACTAAATCTATGAATTTAAATTTAAAGGCAAAGCAGCAAAACACCTATGACGCAATCGTAGTTGGTACAGGTATCAGTGGTGGTTGGGCAGCTAAAGAGCTGACACAAAAGGGAATGAAGACCCTTGTGCTCGAGCGAGGAAGAATGGTTGAGCATTTAAAGGATTATCCTACTATGCATAAGCATCCATGGGAACTTCCTCATGGAGATAACCTGACTGAAGAGGAGCTAAAGGATTATCAAAAACAGATCCGTACGGGATATACGGTCAAGCAATCTACCAAGCACTGGTGGGTGAAGGATACTGAGCACCCCTATCAGGAAACCAAGCGGTTTGATTGGATGCGTGGATATCATGTTGGTGGCAGATCGCTTACGTGGGGGCGTCAGTCTTATCGCCTCAGTCCGATGGATTTTGAAGCCAATGCAAAAGATGGTTGGGGTGTCGATTGGCCAATTCGATATGATGATCTTGCCCCATGGTATGACCATGTAGAGTCGTACATTGGGGTAAATGGTCGACCAGAAGGGCTTCCACAACTACCTGATGGAAATTTTCTGCCTCCAATGGAAATGTCTTGTTTGGAAGAGCATGTGAGTAATAAAATCAAGGAAAGTTACTCAGACCGCATCATGACAATCGGGAGAAGTGCTAATCTCACAAAGGATCACAACGGTCGCTCAAAATGCAATTACAGAAATCTCTGTATCAGAGGTTGTCCTTTTGGTGCCTACTTTAGTTCGCAATCTTCCACCCTCCCAGCTGCTGAGGCAACTGGTAACATGACGTTGCGTCCTAATTCGATCGTTACAGAAGTATTATACGATAAGGAGTCTCAAAAGGCGACAGGAGTACGTGTTATGGACGCTGAAACGGGGGAAACGCAAGAGTTCTATTCAAAAATTGTGTTTCTTAATGCATCTGCATTGGGGTCTACATGGATATTAATGAACTCAACAGAACATTTTTCCGATGGAATGGGTAATGCATCAGGCGAGCTTGGGCACAATCTTATGGATCATCATCTGGGTGTAGGAGCAAGAGGAGAATATCCAGACTTTGATGATCAGTACTATTCGGGGAGGAGACCTAACGGAATCTACATTCCAAGATTTAGAAATATAACTGAACAGCATCCGGACTTTATCCGAGGTTATGGATATCAGGGTAGAGGAAGTCGTGAAGATTGGCGTCAAGCAATCCCTGAGTTAAGTATTGGAACGGCCTTGAAAGATGAATTAGGAGCTCCAGGACCATGGACAATGACAATAGGTGGATTTGGTGAACATTTGCCATATCATGATAATAAGGTATCTCTAAATTATGAAAAGCTGGATAAGCATGGATTGCCCACCTTCGATATTGACTGTGATTACAAGGAAAATGAGAAGGCAATGAGGAAGGATATGGCTGAACAAGCTGTGGAAATGCTGGAGAAAGCGGGTCTGAAAAATGTAAATGCCTATGATGGTGGGGTAGGACCAGATGGTAATGTAGCCCCAGGTCTTGGTATCCATGAAATGGGAACAGCAAGAATGGGAAAAGATTCAAAGACAAGTGTGTTGAACAAGTGGAATCAGTTGCATGAAGTAAAAAACGTGTTTGTCACGGATGGTGCTGCTATGACCTCAAGCGCCTGTCAGAACCCTTCATTGACCTATATGGCTCTAACAGCTCGAGCAGCTGATTATGCAGCAAATCAATTGAAGACCAAAAACCTGTAATGTAATGAATCAGATAAAGAGAAGAGAAGCACTCAAAAAAGTCGGCTATTTATTAGGAGGTGTTGTAAGTGCACCTGTACTACTCAATACTTTGCAAGGATGTGTGCCTGAGCCAGGGCTTAGTTGGACCCCTCAATTGTTTACTGAAGAGGAAGCAAATGTTGTTACCAAAATGGTGGATTTGATCATTCCTAAGACCGATACAGCAGGAGCTGTGGAGTTGGGCATTCCGAAATATATAGAGGACATGGTAAGACTTGTATATCCATCTAGGAAAGGGGAATTCACAAAAGGGCTTGCGAATTTCCTAAAGGCTTGCGAATCAAAAATGGGGAGTGCATTTTTGGATTTGGACCAGGAGGATCAATTTGATTATCTATCTCAATTGAACAAAAATGCAAACAGACAGTCTTTTTACTATAAAATTAAGGAGTTGTCGGTTACTGGATTCGCAGTTACAGAAGTTGGAGCGACACAAGTGATGCAGTATGTAGCGATTCCTGGAAATTGGGATGGTTGCCTGCCTGTAGATGAAATGGGAGGTAAGCGTTGGGCTACCCGATAACCAAAAGGGCTGTCTCGAGAGAGACAGCCCTTTTGGTTATTCTTAATGTTGCTTACTTAGCAAACGCTATTGCCCGTGTTTCTCTGATCACCGTTACTTTAATTTGTCCAGGATATTGCATGTCTTTTTCTATCTTTTGACTGATATTGAATGACAAGTCGCTGGCCATTTGGTCGCTTACATTGTCCGCGTCAACGAGCACGCGAAGTTCACGACCGGCTTGGATGGCGTAGCACTTATTTACCCCATCAAAGTCCAAAGCAAGACTCTCCAGTTCCTTCAGTCGCTTTAGGTATGACTCCATGACCTCACGGCGAGCTCCTGGTCTACTTCCTGAGATGGCATCACATGCCTGCACGATTGGAGATATTAGGGAGGTCATTTCTATCTCATCATGGTGAGCACCGATGGCATTACAGACCTCTGCATTTTCCTTGTATTTTTTGGCAAGCTCCATACCAATGATAGCGTGAGGTGTTTCAGGCTCTTCTGGCCATACTTTACCAATGTCATGCAATAAGCCTGCTCTCTTGGCCAACTTAGCGTTAAGGCCTAATTCAGAAGCTAGTGTGGCGCAAAGTTTAGCCACTTCCCTGGAGTGTTGAAGCAAGTTTTGACCATATGATGAGCGAAATCTCATTCTGCCAATCATCTTGATAAGTTCAGGATGAATGCCATGAATGCCTAAGTCAATGACTGTGCGTTCTCCGATCTCGACAATTTCTTCTTCGATGTTTTTGGTAGTCTTAGAAACAATCTCTTCAATCCTTGCCGGGTGAATACGGCCATCCTGTACTAATCTATGGAGTGAGAGTCTGGCCACTTCACGACGTACCGGATCATATCCTGAAATAATGATTGCTTCAGGCGTGTCATCGACGATGATTTCAACTCCTGTCGATGCTTCAAGCGCACGTATGTTACGTCCTTCACGTCCAATTATTTTGCCTTTAACATCATCACTTTCCAGATTGAATACTGAGACACAGTTTTCAATGGCATGTTCGGTGGCTGTTCGCTGGATGGTTTGAATAACAATCTTTTTGGCTTCTTTGGTGGCAGTGAGTTTTGCCTCCTCCATGATTTCCTTAATATGAGCAGTGGCATCAGTTCTGGCTTCTGCTTTCAGTGTTTCAATAAGTTGGGCCTTCGCCTCATCTCCAGTTAGATTTGAAACCTTCTCTAAAATTTCAATTTCCTGTTTCTTAAGTTTTTCGTAATCCTCTTTGCGTTTTTTGACAATCTCCATTTGCGCAGCTACATTTTCCTTCATGGACTCGAGCTCTGCTTCTGTTCGTCTGTTCTGTTCGATTTGCTTGGATAGATTGCCCTCTTTTTGTTTCAGCTTGTTCTCGTTGCTGATGATTTGATTTTTCTTCCGATTGGCTTCTTCTTCAAATTCAGACTTGAGTTTGAGGTATTTTTCCTTTGCTTCGTGGATTCTGTCTTTTTTAAGACTTTCGGCAGATAGCTTCGCATCCTTCAGGATAAGCTTCTTTTTGTCCTCTGCCGCAGCAATCCGTTTATTGATTGATCGCTTGAGTAGCAACCGATCAATGGCAAATCCCAGCAAAATGCCTAAACCTGTTGCCAGTATTATGTATGTGGTTTCCATGTCATTTTTTGTTTATTATTGACATGGTATCCAGGCTACTACTATTCAGTGTGGAAATTTTAAAGAGAGTCTGTTATCAGTTGATTTAATCTTTGTACTTGCACCAATGAATGCTGGTCTGTATCAGATTGATTTTCTTCTAATTTCATCTGCTCCACCTGACAATCGAAAGCAACCATCGCTAATAAATCCTGTTGCTCGTCAATGCCAAATCGATCACGATACGATTTCAGTTTTTCATTCAAAATCTTTCCAGCCCTTCTAATCCGTTCCTCATCTTCAGGCTTCACCCGCATTGGGTATTCTCTATTCCCAATTTTTAATTTTATTGAAAGATCAGCCATCTGAAGTACTATGCCTCACTCAGTTGAGTAATGCATTTATCTATCTCTTTTATGTAATTATTTAAAACTTCCTTTAACTCACTTGAATTATTCTCCCCTTCTACCATGTTGTCTACAAGTTTACTAATTTTCATGCTATTTTGAAAGCCGCTGAGCTGCTCACTTTGCTGTGAGATTTTGGATTTCAAGCTGCTGTTTTCGTTCCGAAACATACTGAGTTCCGACTTCAGCTTTTCATGCTCAGAAATCATTAATTTGACCTTTCGCTCAAGTGTTCCTAATTCATCACGAAGTGGCTCGTTTCCCATGCTATTTTCTAATTACGGCGTTCAATTCTTTCTCAAATTTATCCATCAATCTTTTCATGGATGCATCTATTTGCTTGTCTTTCAGTGTTTTCTCATGATCCTGTAAATAGAAGGCAATTGCATAGGCTTTTTTACCCTCTCCGATTTGCTCTCCCTCAAAAACACTAAAAACGTTCATCCTAGTTAATAATTTTTTCTCGGAGTTAAAAGCAATTTGCTGAATTGAATCGTAAGATATGCTCTTGTCTAAAACCAAAGATAGATCGCGACGAACTTCAGGATATTTGGATATGGGGACATATTGGACCTCTCTGCTGGCTTTCTTGACGATTTTGTCCCAGTTGAATTCGCAGTAGAATACATCCTGATCAATGCTATAAAAGTTTGTTATTTCTCGATTTAGTTTACCAAACCAACCGATCTCTGCATTGTTGGTTGAAACTGATAAGCCATATTGGATAGACTTATTGGAAACAGGTGTGAAGCTAACATTCCCAATTCCGCATTTATCAAGTACACCTTCAATGTTGCCAGTTAGCTGATGTATGCTGGTTTGAGTTGGATCAGTGAGCCATGTTTCGTCTGATGACTTGCCAGTAAGGAACAAGCATAGTTTGAATTGCTCCTTATAGCCCTTGTCTCCCTTAGTATATGTTTTGGCGAACTCAAAAAACTTAAGATTGGTTTGTTTACGATTGATGTTGAATCGAATAGACTCCAGACTAGTATAAAGAGGAGTAGGTTTCATGATCCCCAAATCTTCTGATGACGGGTTTAGAATGTGAACTAGATCACCATCAGCTAATTTGAGATGTTCCTCATACTGTTCGTTGGTCAGTGAATTGGTGAGCATCTCATGAAAACCCATTCCCGCAAGAAAATGAGAGACTTCCTCTTGCAGTTTATAGGGTTCAATTTCATTAAACTCTGCGAGGTATCCGGTGGAGAAAGAATCGTCAATGTCAATATTGTTGATGCCATAAATCCTCAGTACTTCTTCAACCAGATCTGCAGGGCGAGTGACCTCACTTCGATAAGCAGGGACTACTGCAGTGAAATTATTGTCTTCAATCTCACGGGTTTCAATATCTAATGCATTGAGGATTTGTATGATTTTGTCATGAGGAATTGCTTTTCCAATCAGCTTATCAAACGTGCTGAATTTTGTAGGTATAGCCAGCGGTTCGACTTTCGAAGGGTAGATATCAACAATCTCAGAGGCTACAGATCCGCCAGCAATTTCCAGAATAAGCTGTGTGGCGTACTTCAATGCAGTGACTGTGATCTCCGGGTCTGTACCCCTTTCATATCTGAAGGATGCATCTGTGCTCAGTGAATGCCTCATGGCCGTTGCTCTGGTGTGGTCAGCAGAGAAGTATGCGCTCTCCAGGAATATACTCGTGGTACTATCCTTGATTCCAGAGTCTATGCCTCCAAATACACCGGCAATGCACATTCCCCCTTTGGTATTGCAAATCATCAAGTCGTCAGCACTCAATTTTCGTTCTTTCTCATCCAGGGTCGTGAATTCGGTTCCTTCGGGAAGCGATTTAACAATCACTTGATCTCCCACTGTATCCGCATCAAACGCATGGAGTGGTTGTCCCAACCCGTGTAAGACGTAATTGGTGATATCGACAATATTGTTGATTGGCTCTAGCCCAATGGCACGCAATCTCCATTGCAACCAGTCTGGAGAAGGGACTACTTTTATTCCTCGAATAGTAATGCCCGAGTATCTGGGGCATGCATTGGTGTCTTCAACCTGGACTGAAATGGGACGATCGTTACCAATCCTAGGCGTATCAATGTTTAGGTCTTTTAGTTCCGTATTGAAATGTGCGCGCACATCTCTGGCAGCTCCTAGGTGTGAAGCGCCATCACCTCTGTTAGGAGTTAGGCCAATCTCGAAAATGTGATCTATTCCCGTATCAAACAAGTCAATAGCCGGGATTCCAATCTGTGTAGATGAATCCAGTATCATGATGCCATCATGACTGCCACCTAGCCCGATTTCGTCCTCAGCACAGATCATGCCTTCTGATAATTCACCTCTTATTTTGGCCTTTTTGATTTTAAATGGTTCACCTTCCGTAGGGTAGATGATGGTATTGACTGGCGCTACAATAACTTTCTGTTCAGCTGCTACATTGGGCGCCCCACAAACAATGTTAAGTAATGAATCACCACCAATATCTACAGTTGTCTTGCTTAATTTGTCAGCGTTTGGGTGTTGTTCACATGTGACTATCTTGCCCACAACCAGGCCGTTTAGACCACCTTTGATCTTTTCTACGGTTTCCAAGCCCTCTACTTCCAAACCAGTTTCAGTCAATACTTCTGACAGTGTTTCTGGTGTACAGTCAAGATCAATAAAATCAGATAGCCAATTGTAGGATATTTTCATCTTATTAGAAATTCGTCATTTAGTCGGCAAAAATATGAAAGTGGGTAAGAAGTGCGGGTTCTTTTCTAGTTTAAAAAGGACTTTTCTCCAGCCAGCACCGGATATTTCAGGATATTTTCATTGGGAGGTAGTGGGCAGCTGTATGCTGAGGCATAGGCACAGTAAGGATTGTACGCCAAATTAAAGTCCAGGACTACTTTGTTGCTTTTGCCAATTTCAATATCCAGGTATCGGCCTCCACCATAGGTGGTCTCACCACTGGTGTCATCAGCAAATGCCAGAAATAGACTTGCTTTCTCACCTAAGCCCCATGGCCTTAATACCAGAAGCTTCATATCCTCGTCATCCAGAGTAAAGTGAAGCCACGCAAATTTTTGATATCGTTTGGACTTGCCATCACTTGTTTGTAGCTGAACAAATTCCCGATCACTTAATCGTTCGACTTTAGCATTTACCCTGAACCGTTCGTCAATTTCAAAATACTCCGGTGTATTAAACGGTATGTTGTGTAGCTTAAAGGGACTCTGACTGCTATTCTTCAAATAGCTAATTCTTTCCTCGATTTGTTGGTTTACTTCTGTCTGATAGGTGCCATCATCCGAAGAGAATATTGAGAATGCGACTATAGCTAATACAGCCGCGATTACTATCCATTTAATGTTTTTCATGTTACTGCATCATGCCTTCATCGGCAAAGCTAAAATAGCTTGATTGCCCAACGATAATATGATCTAAAACTTTAATATCTAAGGTTTGACCGGCCTGTATCAATTTGTTGGTAAGGTGTTTATCCTGGTCGCTTGGCGTTAAATTTCCTGAGGGATGATTGTGGGCCAGGATAATAGCACTGGCCAGACTTTCAATAGCGGCATTAAAAACCAATTTCGGGTCGGCGACTGTTCCGGAAACACCGCCGGACGAAATTCTTACTTTTTTGATCACTTCATTGTTTCTTTTGAGCAGGATCACCCAGAATTCTTCGTGCTGAAGATCTGTAAGATCACCCTCGATCAATTGATGCGCACTGCCAGAACTGGTAATTTTCGGTTTTTGGCTCGGCTCACTTGCCTTTCTTCTTCTTCCCAGCTCCAAAGCGGAGACAATGGTGATCGCTTTTGCTTCGCCAACACCTTTGTGTTTTTTGAGGTCGTTGATACTCAAAGTCCCCAAACGATGGAGGTCATGATCGACTTCTTTAAGAATTAATTTAGCTAGATCTACAGCAGTTAGTTTTCTGGTGCCCGATCCTAGTAGAATGGCCAGTAGTTCAGCATCCGTGAGGCTGGATTTACCCTTGCGTGTAAGTTTTTCACGAGGGCGATCTTCCTCAGCCCATTCTTTAAGGGATAGCGAGTGATTCATAACAACGAACCAAAATAACAAAAAAAGCCTGCATGAGATCATGCAGGCTCTTAATAAAAGTCTTTTTCGTCTTAAAGTCCTGCGACTTGCTTAGTAAGGCTAGACTTAAGGTTTGAAGCCTTATTCTTATGAATAATGTTTCTCTTAGCAAGCCTGTCAAGCATAGAAGATACTTGCTTTAGCAATGCTTCCGCTTCCGCTTTATCAGTAGCAGTCCTCAGTCTTTTGATAAAAGTACGAGTAGTTTTATGCTGATACTTATTCCTTAAAGCTTTCGCGTTGTTTGACCTAATTCTCTTAAGTGCCGATTTATGATTTGCCATTGCGCTCTAATTCCTATTTATTTTTCGGGTGTGCAAAGGTAGCTAGTTTATTAAAAAAACAAAAGTACGAGCTAACTTTATACTTATGCTTCGTCGATCTATAGCATTATCGCTGCTATTTCTCTCTCTTTTGACAAATAGAGGTGCAGTTTCTGACGATTGGGGGTTTCATTCTCATCAATTAATCAATCGTTTGTCTGTTTTCACATTGCCTCCTGAGATGTTGATGTTTTATAAAGCCAACATTGGATACCTCACAAAAAAGGCTGTTAACCCAGACATGAGGCGTTACATAGATCCTGATGAGGGTGCAAGACATTATATTGATCTTGATGTGTATGGAGATAGTGCAGTTTTCCTGATGCCTCGATATTGGAGCCAGGCAATTAAAAAATATACCGAAGATACGTTGAAGAAATATGGCATTGTACCATGGCATATTATGTCAGTCAAAAACTATTTAACAAAAGCTTTTGCGAATCAGGATGCTGCCCAAATATTAAGACTGAGTGCTGATCTTGGGCATTATATCGGAGATGCGAATGTACCACTTCATACGACAGAAAATTACAATGGTCAGCTGACAGGTCAGTATGGGATTCATGGTTTTTGGGAATCAAGGTTACCAGAGCTTTATGCTGAAGAATATGACTACTACATTGGGACGGCTAAGTATTTGGTGCAACCTCAGCTCACTGTGTGGGAGGCCATAGCGTCTGCTCACGAGGCTGTTGATTCAGTGTTGCTGATGGAGAAAGAGTTGAGTTTAGGCATTAACAAAAAGTACAACTATGAAACGCGTGGCAGCCGTGTGATAAAGGTGTATAGTGAGGTATTTTCGGAAAAATATCATCATAGATTAAATGGCATGGTGGAACGTCAAATGAGGCGTTCAATTCAAATGATAGGAGATTTTTGGTACACTTGCTGGGTAGATGGGGGTCAGCCGAATCTAAGTGAGTTGCTGGTCGAAATACAGGAAGAACCTGTCTTGCAGCTTAAAGGCCATATCAGACGAAGACATGAATCAGGAACGGTTGTAAAGGAATAGCTACATGCAGCAATCATGCTGATTTATCAAGGAAAATGCTCAGTCAGGAGGACATAATTCTTTAAAATCTTTTCAATGATTCTCTTTGTTGTAAAACCACTAGAGAGATGAGAGTAATACTGTCCCTAATCTTTGTACTTGCACTTTTCGGACAATCGTTTGGAGAGAAAAAAAAGCAGCGTACCAACGTTCAGAAGAAGTCATCTAAAATGGCCATCAAGCTTCAGAAAAAGGAGCACAAAACCACACTGGCAAAGGATATCAATGTGTCGGGTTGGGAAAAATACGATCGAAGAGAGGTGAACATTCTCAATCATGCACAGAACCGATCATTCAGATTTGAGTTTGATGAGTTGTGCTAATGCACCGTGTGAAAAAAAACATTGAATGTAATAGAATATTTGCGGCATTTGATCCGTTAGATAATCACCATCGAAGATAGAGTTATGAAAAGGACATTATTACTGGCGTTAGGACTAATCATTACCGGAATAGCTTTTGGGCAGGAAGCGAAGAAACTGTTAACAGAAGATGAAGTTCCAAATGAACTTTTAAAGAAGCATTTTAAGCTGTATCCCGGAAGTGATATGCCAGCTTGGTGTGAGGAAGATGGTTTGATCAAAGCGGATTTTAGGTTTCAGGAAACCAATGTGGTCGTATTTTATGCAGAGCACAATGCAGTGAAGGAGGTTATTGGGCTGTCAGATATTCCCGCAACGGTAGAGCGTTATCTTACGAAAAAATTGAATATCAAGGAGGTAGAGTCTTTTAATTTGGTTTTAGATCACAAGGAAGAAACAACCTATTACCTGGCGATGGCTGAAAAGGACGTTGATATTAGATTTAACAGCGATCTGGAGCCGGAATCTAGGCTTGATTAGAGATAAAGCAGTTCAAAAGAAATAAAAAAGGCTCGGTTGATTTTCAACCGAGCCTTTTTGTGTTTTACTGTTGTCGTTGACGATTATCCGATGTTCACTCTTTTGAATGCAGATACTGTCATGCCTTTATTTACGCCATCCAGGTACTTCTCTATTGACAAAGAATTGTCCTTAACGAACGACTGGCTAAGCAAGGTATTTTCCTTGAAGAATTTCTGAAGTTTACCTTGAGCGATTTTCTCAATGATATTCTCAGGCTTTCCTTCTTGTCTTGCCTGGTCTTTTCCAATTTCGATTTCCTTTTCGATGATCGCAGGATCAACTCCATCTTTATCAAGTGATACGGGATTCATAGCTGCAATTTGCATAGCTACATCTTTTCCTGCCTCACTCTGATCAGTTCCTCCGGTGTTTTTCAATACGACCAATACGCCTAACTTCTTGTTTGAGTGGATGTATGGAACAACCTGCTCGCCCTCTACAATCTGAATTTCACTGATTTCGAGTTTTTCTCCAATCTTACCAGTGGCTTCTACGATCTTCTCTGCGATGGTAAGGTCACCTGATTTAGCAGCCTTCAATCCATCAATATCACTGATATTTTCACTGAATGCTAAATCTGCGATTTCCTGTCCAAGTGCAACGAAATCTTCATTCTTGGCTACAAAGTCAGTTTCGCATGTGAATGCGACTAGTACTCCTTTGCTGCCATCGTCACTTGTCTTGGCAAACACAACACCTTCAGATGTTTCACGATCCGCACGACTAGCAGAAACTTTTTGTCCCTTCTTTCTAAGAAACTCGATCGCTTTGTCAAAATCGCCATCTGCCTCCACCAATGCTTTTTTGCAATCCATCATGCCAGCACCGGTCATTTGTCTGAGTTTGTTTACCTCTTGTGCACTAATTGCCATTTCTAATATTTTTTGTAATTATGAGTTGTTCTAAACAAAAATTGAACATTGATGCAGATAGATTATCAGCTCAATGTTCAATCCTTTTATAATTAATGAATTATTCGTTAAGCCTGCTGCTCGTCTACCTCACGCTTTTTGGCTGCTTCCTCTGCTTGTTTAGCATCATCCTTTTCCTTCTTCCGCTCGTTCAGCCCTTCTTCCATAGATGCCGAAATGTAGTTGGCGATCAATTGAATAGATTTAAAAGCATCGTCATTTGCTGGGATTGGATAATCAACCTGATTTGGATCAGAGTTAGTATCCACCATTGCAAATACTGGAATATTTAGTTTTTGTGCTTCAGCTACAGCGATGTGCTCTCTCTTGATATCGATCACAAATAGAGCTGCTGGCAGTCTGTTCAAGTCTGCGATACCTCCCAATACACGCTCAAGTTTTGCTCTTTCACGCGTGATCATCAATCTTTCTCTTTTCGCAAGGTTCGCATAAGCTTCTTCTTTCATAAGCTTATCGATCGATTGCATTTTCTTGAGAGATTTTCTAATAGTAGAGAAGTTAGTCAACATTCCACCCAACCATCTTTCAGTTACGAAAGGCATCTTGAGCTTCTTTGCTTCTGTTTCTATTATTTCCTTCGCCTGCTTCTTAGTAGCTACGAACATAACCTTACGCCCAGACCGCACAACGCCTCTTAGTGCAGCAGCAGCCTCTTCAAGGTGCTTTAGGGATTTGTTAAGGTCAATTATGTGAATGCCGTTTTTCTCCATGAAAATAAATGGAGCCATTTGTGGGTTCCATTTACGGGTCAGGTGTCCAAAATGAACACCGGCATCCAACATTTCCTTAGTTGTAATTTTTGCCATTATTATATATAAAGAAAACTTATCGTTTACTGAACTGGAATCTTCTTCTCGCTTTTCTACGACCGAACTTCTTACGTTCAACCATACGAGAGTCCCTGGTCATGAATCCTTCACTCTTCAATGCTGGTTTGTGCTCAGGGTCTAACTGAACCAACGCCCTAGAGATACCTAGTCTGATTGCTTCTGCTTGTCCTGTAAGTCCACCACCTACTACATTGATGTTAAAATCAAAGTTGCCATCCTGCTCTACTTTTGAGAGTGGCTGCTTTACAATGATCTGAAGTACTTCTGAAGGGAAATAAGAAGAAAGCGGTCTACTGTTTATAGTAATCTCTCCTTTGCCACTTTTCATGTAAATTCTGGCTACAGAGGTCTTTCTTCTACCGATTGTGTTGATTACTTCCATCTATGGTATTAAATTTTTACTTCAGTTGGTTTTTGCGCGTCATGCTTATGCTCTTCGCCTTCATATGCGAAAAGGTTTTTGAAAACTTCACGCCCAATTCTGTTCTTAGGTAACATTCCTCGCACCGCATTCTCCATTAACAATGTAGAAGATTTGCTCTTCATTTGAGTTGCAGTCTGAGATCTCTGTCCTCCTGGATATCCAGTGTGGTGAATGTATACTTTATCACTCCACTTGTTTCCTGTTAGACGGATTTTATCGCAATTGATTACGATCACATTGTCTCCACAGTCCACATGAGGGGAGAATGAAGCTTTGTGTTTGCCTCTCACCCTTTTGGCAACTTCACTGGCAACACGGCCTAACACCTTGTTGCTGGCATCTATTACCACCCAGTTCTTTTCAACAGTGGCCTTGTTTGATGCGACAGTCTTATAACTTAACGTATCCAATTTTGCTCGTCTTTTAAATAAATTTTAATCCCCTTTCTGAAAAGGGACACAAAAATAGAAGTTTATATTTGGAAAACCAAAAGAGTACCCATTACTAGCGGTTTTTTTCTAATTGCCTGATAGTGACGTGGAAATCCTTGGGGTATGGAGCCGTTATTTTAAGGATTTCTCCATTTTCTTTTGGAAAATGGAGACCGGAGGCGTGTAGAGACATTCGTCGCATGATCGGTTGTTCCTCCTCAAACTTCGCAATTTTAAATTTTCGTTTAAAGTGAGAAAGATAAATAGGTAATCCGCCATACATTTCATCGCCACAAATAGGAAGACCTTTGGAAGCCAGGTGCACTCTTATTTGATGCATCCGGCCGGTAAAGGGCATGCAGGCCAGTAACGTGTGTTGTTTGTAAATTTCCAGTGTAGAGATCAGCGTGATCGAAGGTTTTCCCTGGGCGTAATCAACCCTGGTCTTGTTTGAACTGCTATATAAAGGAGTGTCAATCTCTTGTTCGTCGATTTCATGACGTCCATCAACCAATGCGTGATAAACTTTTGTGACTTCTCTATTCGCTAATAGTTTGGAGAAGTATTTATAAGTGTCGTTTGTCTTGGCAATCACCAATAATCCAGAGGTTTCCTTGTCTAGTCTGTGACATACTTGAGCATCTGTGTGATACTCGCGCGCCATATGAAGTAAATTGCTGTTCGCGCTTCGATCTTCAAGTGTAGCCAGGAAAGGTGGTTTGTTTACTATGATGAACGTGTCATCCTCATAAAGGATTAAATCTTCAAATTTTCCTTTAAACAAACCCGATTTCTTCATCCTCTTCTCTTCTTTCTTTTGCTTTTTGATTGCTCGGATCACCAACTGGTAGTTTAAACCAGAACCTGGAGCCTACTCCTAATTCGCTTTCCACTTCAATTTTTGTATCATGTCCCTCCATGATATGCTTGACTATACTTAGCCCAAGACCCGTTCCTCCTTTTGCCTTGCTGCGGCTTTTATCGACCCGATAAAATCTTTCAAATATTCGATCAAGGTCTTCGGGAGGAATTCCTCTTCCTTTGTCTGATACAGCAATCGTCACAAAGTTATCCTCTTCCTCGATTTCTATTACTACATCTCCATTCTTCTTGGTGTATTTAATAGCATTAGAAATCAAGTTGACAATCACCTGATAGATACGCTGATAATCGGCATGTACGACGATATTCCCGTCATAGTCCTCTGCAAATCGAAGAATGATCTCTTTTTTGTGAGCCTTTTCTACAAGTTGATCATATACTTCAACGCATAAGTCCACAATATCGAAGGATTCATAGTGCATCGTAATCTCACCAATTTCCATTTGTGAAATGGTGAGAAGATTCTGGACCAACCTGTCCAGTCCATCCAGGCTTTTGGCTGCTTTTTTGAGGAATTTGGTTCTGACTTTCTTGTCATTCACAGCGCCATCCAGTAAGGTGTGGACGAATCCTTGTGCAGCGAAAATGGGGGTTTTTAACTCATGCGAAATGTCAGCAATAAATTCCCTTCGGAAAACCTCCATTCTTTTAAGTTGCTCAATTTCTTCCTGTTTTTTGCCTGCGTAAGACGATAGTTCATCATTGATCTCCTTAAGTGGTGCCAGAAAATTTCTATATTTCTTCGTGCTAGTGATTTCTCCTTGGTTCTGAACCAGATCTCTGAGTTTTTCAATTTCCTTAAAAAACAGAAATTCAACCATGATCAAAACGACAATGTACGTTGCTCCAAAGGAAGAAACAAAAGCCAACCATAATGCCGGTGTGGGTATGCCCTGTAGTAGAGAAAGAAAGGCCGTCGTGATAAGCGATATGCTAGTGGATAGAATTAGTGCAATTGACCGTGAAGTAAGCATTCGTCAAATCTAGCTTTCTTCGAACTTGTAGCCTACTCCTTTAATAGTGGATATATATTGTTCTCCAATTTTTTCCCTTACTTTTCTGATGTGCACGTCAACGGTTCGAGCCAGGACATATACATCGCTACCCCAGATGTTTTGCAATAGTTCATCTCGACTAAATACTTTGCCGGGACTTTGTGCAAGAAAATGCAGTAGTTCAAATTCCTTTTTGGGGAGGTTGATTTTTTCCTCGTCTATTTTCACCGTATAGGCTGCTCTGTCAATTTCAAGATTGTTGACTACTATTTTGGAGGATTTGTTGCTTTTTTTAGACTCTCGTCTAAAAAAAGCATTGATTCTGCTCACCAATGCTCTCGGCTTGATGGGTTTGGTGAGGTAATCATCGGCCCCAGTTTCAAATGCAGCAACCTCTGAATATTCTTCCGAACGGGCGGTTAGAAATATGACAAAAACATTGGCTAATTCTGGTGTCTCCCTTATTTGTCGGCAAGTTTCAACTCCATCTTGCTTGGGCATCATGATGTCCAGGATGATAAGATCAGGAATAAATTCTTTAGCTAATTCTACACCCTTTATGCCATCGAGGGCGGTTTTCACATTGTAACCTTCTTTGGAAAGGTTGTATTGTAGCAAATCTAATATATCAGATTCGTCATCAACTACCAGAATTTTGTGACTGTTCTTGCTCATAATTTGACAGGTCTAAAATACCGAATTTTTGATCGATCATTGCAAGACTAGCTCAAATGCGATTAGGTTGAGTTATGGCTAGATCAATTTTACACCAACCACTTAACAATTTCTTAATCTGAAACATTGGATCCTTCTGAGTTTTTGCAGTATTCAATGAATGATTTGATGTTTCTCCCCTGTAAATCATATAAACTATCCAACAAGTCTTTCTGAGAATGATAGCGTTGGTAGGCCATGAAATAGGCATTGTTAGGTTTTTGTTCATCGAATATGTGCAAATATCGCTTGTCGTAAAAGGATACTGTGTCGAGCGTACTGATGATATGGAAGATCGTTTGAGTCTTCTGTTCAAGCATTGAAACAGTGTCGCCGGACTGATTAAAAGTTTGGTAAAGGGAGTCAAGTTTTTCTTTTCCTGACAGGATGTGTTGTTGAAATTTTGTTGCGTCTTTTTCTGCCTGTAGGTAGGACAGTAACTGGGCAGATGAATCACCGTATTGCTTATTAAGAAATTGAATGGCGGCTTGTTCACCTATGAAGGAAGCCAAATTTTCGTTGAATACAAGACTGTCCTTGAAGAATACAGTTCCATGTAACAATTCATGTAGGATTGTTTCGGCCAGGTATCCATCAGAACGATAAAGCATGTTGGACATGATTGGATCCTTGAACCAGCCCAGAGTGGACCAGGCGCTTACCGTTCGAATGCGCGTATCATAACTCATAGCCTTCCATTTGGCTTCTTCACTTTTGGCTTTTTCAAAATCAAAGTACCCTTTGTAACCCACGGCTCCCAATAAGGGAAAAGACCAGGTTACCTGCTCAAAGCTGAAAGGAGCACAAGCTGTCACATTCCAGAGGATAGGTTGGTTTCCTTGATCATAGATGGTCGAATAGTTTTCAGAAGGATTCATGCCAATAGACTCACCAAAACTTTTAACGGATTGAACAAGTCTGATTTTTGCTTTTAAGGAATCTGGATAGTTGACATCATTGAGGAAGGATTCTAGTGGTTTGGCTTGATAAAGTATTTTGAGCTGACCTTTACCCTGCATCCAACCATAGCTGACAATATCCCATTTGAACGCGGTAATTCCAGCAACAACGATTATGATTAACAGGAGTACTTTTTTTGTTGTGTTCATGGATTGTCAAATAAAATCAAAACCAATTTCTAATTCAGGAATGCTTAGGATTTCTCTGGAGACATCTGTTATTTAGAGTTTAATTTAATCAAAACGAATAGCTAATATATTTAGCATTATTAGTACTTAATATTTGTTTTTAGACAAAATGCTATTTTATTTAGCATTTTAATTCATTAATCAAGCAATAAGGAAATGGCTGAGAATTCTGAGAAGTTAAAAGCACTACAGCTTACAATAGACAAGCTGGAAAAGACATATGGAAAAGGCACCATCATGAAATTGAGTGACGAGAAGGTGATGGACGTTCCTGTTATTTCCACTGGATCACTTGGTTTGGATATTGCTTTGGGAGTGGGTGGCATACCGAAGGGTAGGATCGTAGAGGTTTATGGTCCGGAATCATCAGGTAAAACCACACTGGCAATGCACTGCATTGCGGAAGCACAGAAAAAGGGTGGATTGGCTGCCATTATTGATGCGGAGCATGCATTTGATAAGTTATATGCCGAAAAGCTGGGGATTGACACAGAAAATCTTCTGATCTCTCAGCCAGATAATGGAGAGCAGGCATTGGAGATTACCGAACACCTGATTCGATCAGGCGCAATAGATATTATTGTGATTGACTCTGTTGCAGCTTTGGTCCCTAGAGGTGAACTGGAGGGAGAAATGGGGGATAGTAAAATGGGCCTGCAGGCCAGGTTGATGTCTCAGGCATTGAGGAAACTTACCGGTGCTATCAACAAATCGGGGTGTTCATGTATTTTCATTAATCAGCTGAGAGAGAAAATCGGAGTGATGTTCGGTAACCCTGAAACCACAACTGGTGGTAATGCATTGAAATTTTATGCTTCAGTCAGACTGGATATAAGAAGAATTGGTCAGATCAAGGAAAGTGCCGATAACATTATGGGTAACCGTACCCGCGTTAAGGTGGTCAAAAACAAAGTTGCTCCTCCTTTTAAGATGGTTGAATTTGATATCATGTATGGTCAGGGGATTTCTAAGTCAGGGGAGATACTTGATATTGGCGTTGAACTTAATGTGATTCAGAAATCTGGCTCTTGGTTTTCTTATGCAGGAGACAAGCTGGGGCAGGGTAGAGATGCTGTCAAGTCATTGATAGAGGATAATCCTGAGCTAATGGACCAACTCGAGAATCAAATAAAGGCTAAGCTCAATGGAGAGCCCGTGGAAGAGTAAACGTAAACGTGGATGAATCCAGGATGCGTTTAAAGAGGGATGCATTCGATCATACTGTTGACACGATTTGTTTGGTAGCTCTTATTGGAACAGGGTATTTATGCATACAGTCATATGCGGATTTGCCAGATCAGATACCAACGCACTACAATTTTTCAGGTGAAGTTGATGGATTTGGACACAAGCAAAATGTATGGGCGCTTTATGCGGTTGCTATCTTCCTTTGTGTCGGTTTGATCGGAGTGAGCCTGATACCGCATAAATTCAATTATATAGTCGAGATCACAGCAGAAAATGCCGAAAGGCAGTATAGAACTGCAACAAGAATGATCAAAGGAGTTAATTTGATCAGTACAGGATTCTTTTGTTTGCTCATTTTTAGAATGCTTGGATTTGGTAATAACCTCGATCTGGGTAATTACACTTTGCCCATATTTATTCTCCTTCTTTTCGGTGTGATACTCTTTTTCATATCCAGATCAATTTCCCGGTCCTAAAGATTATGAGCGGATCGCAATCACTGGATCCATTCGGGCCGCAAGAGCAGCCGGGATAATTCCTGATGCCATTCCGATAATTGCGGAAACGCCAAGTCCTATTGAAACATTCTTGATGCTCAGGGCAAGTTCTAAGCTGCCCAAACTTACAAAACTGAGTAGATAGACAAGTAAAATACCAATGCCCCCTCCAATCACGGAAAGGAAAACGGACTCAAACAGGAACTGAAATAGAATAAAGTAGTTTTTTGCACCGAGCGATTTTTGAATTCCGATAATGTTGGTGCGCTCCCTTACGGAAACAAACATGATATTGGCGATTCCAAATCCACCGACAAGAATAGAGAATGAACCGATTATCCAACCGGCAACCCCAAGGATATCAAAAGTTTCACCAATGAAATTGGCAATTGCCTCAGGTCTGTTCAGCGCGAAATCATCTTCTTCTTTTGGTTTAAGTCCTCTTTTACGCCGCATAAGTCCTCTCAATTCCGCTTCTAATTCAACTAGTCCAATGTCACTGGATTTGCCTTTTACTGTAATAGAGGGCTCCACACCACCACGACCTTTCCCTGAATAATACATTTTGGTGAAGGAGTTGAATGGGATATAAATAATGTCGTCGTTGCTTGGGGCACCCAGAAAACTATCGCCCTCTTCTTCAGTCGTACCTATGATATAGTACTTCATCCCCTTGATTTTGACTTCCTTTCCTACTGGATTTCGACCAGGGAACAGCTCGTTTGCAATTCGAAAACCCATTATGGCAACATTACGACCTGCGTGATTTTCTTGTTCAGTAAAATATCTTCCCCTTCCGATGGGTATTTCGTAAACATCTTTATGTCCATAAGTAACACCTAGTAGGTCAATATCAGTACTACTACTACTTTCAAATTTAGCGGTAACATTGCCTCTTACAGCCAGGATGGTAATGCCCTCCTTGTTTTTTACATTTTCGAGCAAGAATTCATACTCGGCATATGTGGGGTGTGGCCTTTGGAGATACTTCCACCATGGGTAGGGTCCTCCAAGTCCGTATGGCCATTTTTCAACATTGATGTTGTCCGAGCCAAGGAAGCTTAAACTGTCTTTGATGCTTTTCTCTAAAGAGTCCACAAGCGTAAAAACCGCTATGATAGCAAATATGCCAATCGTAACTCCAAGTAATGACAGGATGGTTCTAAGCACATTGGTGCGTAAGGCATTCCATGCAAATCGGAAACTTTCAAGAATTAATTTTATGATTAGAGCCATCTTTAAGCGTTATATTGAGAGGTGTATCCGATAATTGGGTGTTAAAATAAAACAATTTGCTAATTTTGCGGACTTAAATGCGTCAGCAGAATAGAATAAACTTTTTAGAATTGAAGAGAATATATACTTAATTGGGACAATATTGAATTGATTGTCATCAATATTTGAATGATTCTGTAAGACCGAAAACAAGCAACAACACATGAAATTATCTGCCTTCAAGTTTGAATTACCATCTGATAGAATCGCATTGTATCCTGCAGAAAATCGTGATGAGTCACGTCTAATGGTCATACATAAGGATTCAGGTAAAATTGAGCACAAGGTATTCAAAGACATTGTCAGCTATTTCGATGAAGGAGATGTGGTGGTGCTGAATGACACCAAAGTATTCCCTGCTCGTTTATACGGTAATAAGGAGAAGACTGGTGCAAAAATCGAGGTTTTTTTACTTCGTGAATTGAACAGCGAAATGCACCTGTGGGATGTGTTAGTTGATCCTGCAAGAAAAATCCGAGTAGGCAATAAGCTGTATTTTGGAGATGGTGAATTGGTTGCTGAGGTAATCGACAATACCACCTCAAGAGGCAGAACGATTCGGTTCTTGTTTGATGGAGAGCAACATGATTTTTATAAGTTGATAGATAATCTGGGCGAAACGCCACTCCCAAAGACATTGGAAAGACAGGCAGAGCCAGAAGATAAAGAACGTTTTCAAACCATATACGCTAAGAACATAGGAGCAGTTGCAGCGCCTACAGCTGGACTTCATTTTACACCTCAGGTAATGAAGCGGTTAGAAATCGTTGGGGTTGATGTCAAAGCAATCACTCTTCACGTTGGTTTAGGAACTTTCAGGCCAGTAGATGTTGAAGATCTTACTAAGCACAAGATGGATAGTGAAAACTATTTTGTAGAGGAAGAAACTGCCAGACGCGTGAATGAGTCGCTAGACAACAAAAGAAAAGTATGTGCTGTTGGCACGACTGTGATGCGAACGCTTGAGTCCTCTGTGTCTGCGGGTGGAAGGTTAAAGGCCAATACAGGATGGACAGATAAGTTTATCTTCCCTCCTTTCGATTTCAAAATTTGCAATTCACTTATAACAAATTTCCATTTACCTGAATCTACGTTGTTAATGATGGCGTCAGCATTTGGTGGATATGATTTGATCATGGACGCCTATCAGACTGCTATTAAGGAAGAGTATCGATTCTTCACCTATGGAGATGCCATGTTGATCATTTAAGAAATGATCCAACGATATGCTGTTTTAGTCGCGGGCGGCAAAGGCACCCGCATGGAATCAAATCTACCTAAACAATATATCAAAGTCAATGGCAAGCCCATTTTGGTCCATACTATTGAGAAGTTTCTAAAAGCTGATCGGGAGATCAAACTTGTTCTCGTTTTGCCCACAGACTCAATTGACTACTGGGAGACAATCAAAGCAGAGTTCTGCCGTGACATAGACATTGTGGTTGTGTCAGGAGGCCTGTCGAGATTTCAATCAGTGAAAAATGGATTGGATAGCATCGGTGAAAATGAGGCTATTGTGGCCATTCATGATGCGGTCCGACCCTGCATTCCCACTGAGATTATCCTCGAATCTTTCGTAAAAGCTGAAACTGAAGGGTCAGCAGTGGTAGCTGTATCTCTCAAGGAATCACTTAGAAAAATTTCTCATGGAAATTCTGTTGCCTGCGATCGAAATCAATACAAGTTGATTCAGACACCACAAACTTTTGACATCAAACTACTGAGAAATGCGTTTGAACAAACTGAATCTGTAAAATTTACGGATGATGCGACTGTTGTTGAGTCAGCTGGTTATACCATCACGTTGATTGATGGCAGCTATGAAAATATCAAGGTAACAACACCTGAAGACTTAAGGGTTGCTTCGATCTATCTTAAGTAAGGTCCAATAGAAAAATTGGACCTTTAATATTCATCTTCGTTAAAAAAGAAATCTTCTTTTGTTGGATAATCGGGCCATATTTCTTCAATATTCTCATATGGTTGCCCATCATCCTCCAATTCCTGAAGGTTCTCAACCACCTCTAGTGGTGCTCCAGATCTGATTGAAAAATCGATCAACTCATCTTTTGAGGCTGGCCAAGGGGCATCCTCCAGGTATGAAGCTAATTCTAGTGTCCAGTACATAGGTTTCTGCTTTCAAATAATCGTGCAAAAATAGAATTTAATTTGATATATCAAACCCCAATCTCTCAGCAAGAATTTTGATATTGATAAGCTACTGAAATTTGACCAATTAAATAATAGATTCCTTACGAAAAGCTCAAGCCTTTAGTTCCTCCAAAAGGCGAAGTTTAATTGTTATTTTTTGCTGCTGGTATTTAATCTTTCTGGCAATCAGTTTGTTAACTTCTTCGTTCGAACTTTTCAATTTTTCTGTGTTTAGCTCATATTGAGCTAGTTCTTGATTGTCTCTTTCGAGCAATTCTTTGATCAAACGCCTTTTGATAATGATCTTTTCCTCAACCTGCTTTTCTTCATATCCTTTAAATCTGCGTCTGCACAGTTGATCAACAAAGTTTTTTTCTTGCAATTCGTTGAGTTGCTCAAATGCATTATACTTTAGTTTTTTTAGTTCTGGATGCCTAACTCGTAAAGTATTTAGCATTTTTTGAGCTCCTTTGAGTTCGGGTTCGGAAAGCATGATTTCACCTCGATTTGCCTTTGTCAACGTTTTTAACAAATCCTTTAACTCAGTAGGATTTTCTTGACGTGGTGTACGATTGATCAGTTTATTAAAGTTATGTCGTAAGGATTTATACTGAACAGAAGGTATTGAGCCATTATCTTCCCATCTCTCTTTCAGATCAGCAATCTGTTGCTTGCTGAGGTTTGGATTGCCATGGTCTATTTTCCTGGCTTCATCGATGATTTCGCGATAGATTCTTTCATAGTGATCAGTTAGACGCTTTTTGTCTTCATAGAATTCCTTTTT
This sequence comes from Cyclobacteriaceae bacterium, assembly GCA_049115695.1. Lineage (GTDB taxonomy): Bacteria > Bacteroidota > Bacteroidia > Cytophagales > Cyclobacteriaceae > JAGDZR01. Next base: position 76,185 of record JAGDZR010000018.1, read on the forward strand.
GCGATCGAAAAAACCATTGACATGCTCCCAGAACTGAGCTTCCAGGTTTTCCTGCTCTTCGGTAATGGCATTCCCTGTTTTTATCCATTGTGTCCTGATATCATTTACTTTAAGTGTAGCATCATTCCAGTTGATTTCCTTCACCGCTGGCTCGATAGCAGACAATAACTTTTTTTTGATTTCAGTATTTTTTTTTCTGCTTTCTACTATTGATGTCTCTATGTCCCTGAGCAGACTGGCCAATCGCTGACCTAGCTTTTCATAGTTTCCAACTCCATCATGACGGGACAAGTTATCGTTTAAATGTTGGGTCTTCATTAAGAAGCTGCCCTTATTATTGCTAGATGCTATCTTTTGCTCAAGCTCAACTATTTTTTGTTCGAGTATATTGAACCTGTTTTGGAAATAGGTTACCGAACTTTCTATGTCATTGTCTCGCACCTCACCAATCTGTCGATTGTCATATTTAGACCATGAGCTCAGATAAATCTTACCGTCTTGTATAAATCCAAATGGAATATCTATTCGCTCCACCCGTTTGTTTTCTTTATTTTCTGAATTGAATCGACTAAAATCGCGTATATTCAACGGATTCACAAACAATTATTATGTCTGACGAAAAGATCATTTTCTCAATGGCTGGGGTAAACAAGATTTACCCACCACAAAAGCAAGTTTTAAAAAATATCTACCTGTCTTTCTTTTACGGGGCAAAAATTGGAGTACTTGGTTTAAATGGGTCGGGTAAATCATCCTTACTAAGGATTATTGCCGGGATCGACCAGGAATTTCAGGGGGAAGTGGTGTTTTCACCCGGATATAGTGTTGGTATGCTGGAGCAAGAACCAGCATTGGATGAGAATAAAACGGTTATCGAGGTGATCAAGGAAGCGGTAAGCGAAATCACAGATCTCCTGGCCGAGTACGACGATATCAATTTAAAATTCAGTGATCCCGATGTGTTAGAGAACCCTGATAAAATGGATAAGCTTATCCAACGCCAGGGTGAAGTGCAGGAAAAGTTGGATCATGTGGGTGCCTGGGAGCTGGATAATAAACTCCAGCGTGCAATGGATGCCCTGAGAACGCCACCCGAAGATGCCCAGATTAAAAACTTAAGTGGAGGTGAAAAACGTAGAGTAGCTATGTGTCGCTTATTACTACAAGAGCCGGATGTTCTGCTGTTGGATGAACCAACCAACCATTTGGATGCAGAGTCAGTGCTCTGGCTCGAACAGCATCTTCAACAGTATAAAGGTACCGTCATTGCTGTGACGCACGATAGATATTTTCTAGACAATGTAGCTGGGTGGATCCTGGAACTGGATAGAGGAGAAGGTATTCCCTGGAAAGGTAATTACTCCAGCTGGCTGGATCAAAAGCAGAAACGTTTAGCACAGGAGGAGAAGACAGAGAGTAAACGACAGAAAACTTTGGAGCGTGAACTGGAATGGGTCAGAATGTCACCAAAAGGCAGACATGCTAAATCCAAAGCACGTCTGGGGGCATATGACAAGTTGATTGGAGAAGAAGGAAGGGAGAAAGAACAGCAGTTGGAACTCTATATTCCACCCGGCCCTCGATTAGGAGCCAAAGTGATCGAAGTGGAGGGAGTATCAAAGTCATATGGTGATAAACTGTTGTTTGAGAATCTCACGTTCAATCTTCCTCAGGGAGGCATAGTAGGTGTTATTGGACCTAATGGAGCAGGAAAATCAACTCTCTTCAAGTTGATTACCGGGAATGAAACCCCTGATTCAGGCAGCTTTGAAGTAGGTGACACAGTGGCTATGTCATATGTAGATCAAGAGCACAGCGGTCTGGACCCGGCCAAATCTGTGTATGAGGTAATTTCCGAGGGAAATGAGAACATTCTTCTGGGTGATAAGGAAATGAATGCAAGGGCTTACGTAAGTAAATTCAATTTTGGAGGTTCGGATCAGCAAAAGAGTGTTGGTCAGCTATCCGGTGGTGAACGGAACAGGGTACATCTGGCGATGACTTTGAAGCAAAGTGCCAACCTGATCCTATTGGATGAGCCAACCAACGATCTTGATGTCAATACCCTTAGAGCTTTAGAAGAGGGTCTGGAGAATTTTGGTGGATGTGCGGTAGTGATCTCTCACGATCGTTGGTTTTTGGATAGAATCGCCACTCATATTTTAGCGTTTGAAGGAGATAGTCAGGTATATTGGTTTGAAGGTAATTTCAGTGAATACGAAGAGAATAGAAGAAAGCGACTTGGGGATGAAGGTCCGAAGCGGATCAAGTACAAAAAACTAATGAAATAGCCCATTGTCTTGGTAGCGATGATTGATCATATATTGGAACCTTATCAGGCTCAACTGGGAAGGGATTTTCAAGCGTATCTCAATCATGCCAAACGAGTTTATGAATATTCATGTATGCTCATGCTGCACCGTGAAAGTAAGAAACTGGCCATAGCAGCGGCATTTCATGATCTCGATATTTGGGTTGGTGAATCGATGAATTATTTACCGGGTTCCGCTGCTCTTGCGCGAAAGTATATTGAGTCAAATCAATTGGATTTATTGGCTGATGAGGTCGCCTTCGTAATTGACCGTCATCACCAGCTTACCCCTATAAAGGGTAATATAGAAGCCGAAGCATTCAGGAAAGCTGATCTCATGGATTTATCTGTGGGTTGGGTCAGGTTTAATATTCCAAAGTCTATTATCATAGATGCGCAGCGACGATTTCCCCGATTGGGGTTTACAGGGCTTGTTACAAAGAAGACCATGAGTTATGCGGTCAGGCATCCATTGTCCCCGTTTCCAATGATGAGAATTTCATGAAGTATCAATCTGATCTGGAAAGTGCGTTGAGAGCTCATGAGAGGTTGAAGAAGATTTTGGTACAAGCCAAGAAAAAACCCAAAGGGTTGGATGATCGATTTCATGAATTGCATGACGAAGTGTTTGAGGAAGTTGATTGTTTGGATTGTGCCAATTGTTGCAAGACGACTAGCCCGATATTTATCATGTCGGATATTGAGCGTCTAAGCAAACATTTAAAAATGAAACCCAAGCTTTTCATTGAAGCATATCTACGAAAGGATGAAGATGGTGACTGGGTACTGAAACAATCCCCCTGTACCTTTTTGATGGATGACAACAAGTGTCTGGTTTATGAAGCCAGACCAAGGGCTTGCCGGGAATATCCCCATACAAATCGCAAACGAATGCACCAAATCACCAGTCTTACGCTCAAGAACACACAGGTCTGCCCTGCTGTATTTAGGATTGTAAGCCGATTGGAAGGATGATGTGTCAAGAGACAGTTAAGGAGCTTGCGAGACTGGCAACAGAAGAAGACCGACTTGCCAAAGGTAGATATGGCATTGATCCCGATAGAACATTGGGTGTTCGATTGCCTGAAATCAGAAAGTTGGCTAAGAAGATTGGTACAGATCATCAACTCGCTTGTGAATTATGGAAGGTCCACTTCAATGAAACGCAGCAACTAGCGTCTATGATCGCAGACCCTAAGCTTATGCAAAAAGCAGATCTTGAAAACTGGGTGGTTGACCTATCATCATGGGACGTTTGTGATACAGTATGTACCCTTTTTTATCAAACTCGAGATGGGCTGGAGCTAGCCTATGAGTGGTGTCAAAGAGAAGAGGAATTTGTTAAAAGAGCCGGATTTGTTGTAATGGTTGCCATCACCCTTCACAAAAAGAAATTAGATGATAATAAGATTAGCCCCTTTTTACTGGTTGCTGAGGAGCATGCATGGGATAAACGAAATTTTGTAAAAAAGGCCGTGAACTGGCTGATCAGGCAGATTGGAAAAAGGAGCATTGTGCTGAATCGCGAAGCGTTAGCAACTTGTGAGCAGATCATGAGACAACCTCATAAATCGGCGAAATGGATTGCAAGAGATGCAATAAGAGAGTTAAGTAGTGATGCGGTTCAGAAAAGATTACACCTAAAATCTATGCCGTAATGGATATTTCGTTCTGAATTACTGCAGTTTGCTGAACAGGAATTTCAAAAAAGAATGTTGTGCCTTGTTCGTTTGAAAGAAAGTCGATTGTGCCGCCATGCGCTTCAATGATTTCCTTTGAAATGGACAACCCAAGGCCAGTTCCATGTTTTTCGGATTTAGTGGTAAACAAGGGCCTAAACACATTTGATGCTATACCTGGCTCAATACCTATTCCATTGTCCTTAACAGATATCCGAATCAGGTTATGTTCAAGTTGTCCTCCCTTGATCCAGATGTCTCCATTCTCTGGAATTGCTTGTATAGCATTTACAATCAGATTCATAAGTACTTGACCCAACCTTCCTTTTGATCCTTCTATGATCGGAATATTCGCAATATTCACATGGATATTAATTCGATTGAAGTACATGTTTTTGAGCAATGTCAAAGATGTATTCACACATTCTGAGAAACTAAATCGATTGAAACTCTCCTCTTTCCTGGTATAACTGCGAATGCCATCCACTATTTCACTAGTTCTATCGGCACCTGTTTGAATTGAATTTGCAATTTCCTTAAGCTCTTCAAAAATTAAACTAGAATCCAATTGACGTTCGTTCTCCTGCATTGAATTGATGATGCTGATCACAGCTTCTTTTTTTGATTCATCTATCGCTCCTGTATCCAATATTGTCCTAATGTGATTGATACTAGATTCGTTGAATTTTTGAATTTTCATAAGGTCATCAAGATTACGCGATAGTCCAATGGATCCCATTTGCATGAAATTAACTGGGTTGTTAATTTCATGTGCAATGCCTGCCGTCAAGAGACCCAAGGATGCAAATTTTTCTGAGCTTACTAACTTGGTATAAGTATCACTAAGGTCTTTGTATAAGAATTTTAGTTTTTGCTGATTAGTGGACATTTCACGCTGAACGACGATCAACAGGTAAGTAATAAAAACAAAGTTAATAGTGTAGGTCAGTGTAAGGTAGAAACTCAAAGAAGCTGGATTGACGACAGAGGTGGGCAACATATCGTAAAATTGAAAACCGCCAACAGTACATATTAATACAAAATATGTGATGGTCGCAACATATTGCCATTTGCGACTTCCATAGAACATAGTGCCTAAAGGAATAATGAGGAAGAACAGTGCAGCTGGCGAGAATAGGCCCCCAGTCATGATCATGGCATATGCAGTAAAAACAGATACGATGAACTGAAAAGAACAAAACTTCAGCCTGGATTCAAGCTTTAGATTGAACAGAATCACAAGTAAAATAAACTCTGTCAGAGAACTGAAAACTAACTCAACTGCTTGTAGGTGTATATACAAGAGGGCATATACAAAGGAGATAATACTCGCGCTGACGAGTAGGTGCTTGATAAGTCTATTAAAATAGCCTGGCTTTAGCCTGATGTTCAAAGGTAGTGGTCTCAATTAAATGTCGTTAGCTGGTAAGTAGCATTTTCTGCCTCCACAAAAGAAATATATTATGCACGCATAATATATTGAATTGGAGTGAAAGGGCATTTATTGAAACTGAACCTTCCTGAAAAGACAAAAGCAGCTCACGAGCTGCTTTTGGAATTATAATTTTTCTTAGGGACTAATCATTACCAAAGAAGGAGTAACCAATTGATACCTGGATCATGCGATTACGAACCGCATCTACAGCACTGGAGGCATCATTCACATCTGATACACCAATTACATATCTACCATGAATGTCCAGGCCAAATGGCAGATCAATGCCAAGCCCAAGATTAATGCCAAGATCTGTGGAATTCATTCGGTCTTTTATGTCTGTTTGGTCAGTAGCACCCGCATTGTCAATCACCTGCTGAGCTGACAGTGGCATTCCAAATTGTGGACCAGCCTGAAAATTAATTCCAAGGGGTAGGTAGATTCTTGCCATCACAGGAATGGTGAAGTATGCCACCTCTTGTTTGATGTCTGTAGGAACACCGCCTACAACACCCTGATATTGCACTCGCTGAAAAGAATAAAGAAATTCAGGTTGAACGCCTATCATGGCAAATTTTGCCTTAGCAAAAAGGCCAACATGGTAACCAGTCGCACCTTCTGTAGTAAAGGCTGATGCACCATCTAGCCCGATCGCTGAAACAGATGGAAAATTCATTCCTCCTTTTAGGCCCACACCTATTTGTTGTGCTTGCACACTTGTGACTGTAATCGCCATCAGTGTGAGTATTAAATATAGATTCTTCATATGAGTTGTATTTATTGGAGCAAAGAAATGCTTTTTGAGTCATATAACCTCGATAAATCCAAGTGATGAATGGAATACAAGGGTGCGATCCTTTATGGTTTTTTAATCTAATGAAATTCGTTTAGATTTCCTTTTATGCGTCGAATTCGAGCATTTTTTTGTGTGTTATTAGCTGGCTTCACGATTGGTGTGAATGCCCAGGATCAAGTGAGCAACTATAAATTCCGGCAGCTTACTACAGATCACGGGCTTTCTCAAATATCGATAATGGCGATATACGAAGATTTGGACGGGCTCATTTGGTTGGGAACGCGTAATGGTCTGAATGTATTCGATGGTCATGATTTCAAGCCGTTTTACAATGACCCACTCGATAAGAATAGTTTGCCTGATAACTATATCAACTCTGTGACGGGTGATGATCAAGGAAATATTTGGGTGGGAACTCGAAGTGGTTTGGCACAATTTGACTATCAGACCACTACTTTTAAGGAAATCATGTTGGATTCGAATGTTCCATTTGAAGGTATAAATGAAATTGAATTTGATGATCGTGGTTGGATTTGGATTGCTTCAAGCAATGGGGCATTTAGACTTCATATTGAATCTGGAAAACTGGAAAGGTTATCAATTTACGTGTCAGGTGAACAAATTGAACAGGCCTATTTCAACAGTTGCACCATTACGGATGATGGTCATGTGTGGTTCGGAGCAGGAGAGTCAGGTTTGTTCAAAAACTTACCTGAGAACACTAACCAGCTTCATTGGGTCAAAGAACCCGAAGGCAATGTGCTTTCTATGTTCAGCACCAAAGGAGTGCTATGGGTTTGTACAGTTCGACAGGTGTACCGCATGAAGCTTAAGAATGGAGAATGGAATGTTGTTGAAAACATTATTCCGAATACTACTGAATATTTTCAGGCCCGGCAGATGATGCTTGGACCTGATGCGAAATTGTGGGTGTCCAGTTACAATGGAATTATGCTTTTGGACACTGCCAGTATGGAATTCAATGAGATAGTGAGTCACAATCCCACAGATCCTTTGAGCTTATCCGACAATTCTGTGCATGCGATGCTTCTGAGTGATCGCAATGATCTTTGGATTGGCACCTACTCAGGCGGCCTCAATCATTACTCGACCTATCAAAATCTATTTGAGGTATTTAGCCATTCCGAGTTGACGATAAATAGCATCAATACTAATATCGTAAATGGATTTGAGGAAGGTGATGATAGTGTGCTTTACATTGCGACAAGTCGTGGAGGATTGAATATTTGGGATAGGAAAACCAACACTTTCACCTATAAAAATGAGAACCTGAACGTTCGTGAACTTCATTGGGATAATGGTCAATTGTGGATAGGAACATTTTTCGATGGTCTATTTAGATACGACCCTGAGCAAGATGAAATGATTTCCTACCAGAATAGGGGGAACATTGAGACCAGTATTGGCCGGTCAGATTCAAGAACAGGATTATTGTTCGACCCCTCTGGACAAATGTGGGTTGCTACTTGGAATACATTGTATAAATATGAGAAGGATGGAGATCAGTTTTCCAGATATAGCCATCCTGAAAATCAGTCAAACTATTACAATGTTAACAAAATTCTTTGGGTCGATGACCAAATATGGCTACTGACAAATACTGGAATTCATGTGTTTGACCCTGGAAAAGGGATGTTTGTAAAACACTACCAAGGAGTTCCTAACGATAATAAATCACTACCTGGCTCTGAAGTATATGCCGGTATAGTTGACCAAACAGGAAATGTGTGGATTGGCACAGATGCTGGCTTATGCCTATTCGTCAAAGAAGATGAGAGTTTCCAACAATATACTGAGGCAGATGGCCTTCCTTCTAACTGGATCCAATGTTTGGAGGTAGACCAAGACAACAAGCTGTGGGTAAGTACATCAAATGGATTGGCAGTATTTGATCGATCCATTTTGAAATTTAGAGAATTCACTTTGGACAATAATCTTCAAAGTACTGACTTCCGATTGGGATCGTGTTATAAGTGTGCGGATGGGAGCTTATTGTTTGGCGGCTCAAATGGATACAACAGGATCGTTCCGGACGACATTGTGATGAACGAAAAAGCCCCGGTGGTCCTGATCAACGAACTGAAACTTATGAATCAACCTGGTTCTTCGGGCAATATACCAGCGAGCTTAAAAAACGTAGATGCCCTATCACTCAATTACGATCAGAACTCATTTGATATTGCTTTTACAACAGTGAATTTTCTTGAGCCTGATAATGGTGATTTTATGTATAAGCTGGAAGGACTGGATCAGCAGTGGAAGCGATCCGGAAAAGACTTGATTGCTACCTATACCAATCTGGATCCTGGGACATACACGTTCATGGTGAGGGCCTCCAACGGAGACAATGTATGGAACCGTCAACCAAAGAGCCTTCAAATCGTCATAGCAATGCCTTTTTGGCAGACCATTTGGTTTAAACTCATTAGTGGATTTATCATAGCGGTGGGTTTATACCTTATTTATGGATTTCGGACGGCTGTCTATCGATCACGGCAGGTAAAACTTGAGCAAATGGTACGTGATAGGACACAAGAGCTGTCTGACGCCAAAAACAAGATTGAAGAGGATAATCAGAAAATTAGGGCCCAGAGTGAGGAGATTGAAGCGCAGCGAGATTCACTGGCAAATACAGTTGAGGAGCTAAATAAGACGCAGGATCAATTGATCGAATCGGAGAAAATGGCGTCTCTGTCCACACTGGCTTCAGGTTTGGCACATGAACTCAACAACCCACTCAACTATATAGGAGGGATTACCATTCCGATCAAGCAGGACCTGGAGGACATACGAAATAAGATGACGCCTGAAAACAGTGCTGCAGTTGCTGACGTCTTTGAAGAGGTACATCAACTGCTAGATGGACTGTCAGAAGGCACAGCGAAAGCAACTCAGGTATTGGGAAACATGCTCAAGATATTGCCCCTTTCCAAAGTCAACGCAGTAGATGAAATTGACATGAATGAGCTGTTCAGCGGGATTGAAGACCTACTGACAACCTCTAACAGCAAAATAAATTTTGAAACCCACATAGCAGAAGGGTTGATGATCAAAGGTGTCGAGGCGGAGATCCATCAACTGTTTTTGAATATCATCAACAATGGCGTTGAGGCGGTACCAAAAAGCAAAATGCCCAGGATTCAAATCACAGCTAATCGCGATGAGAGTCGTGCCGTTATTGAGATTCAGGACAATGGTATTGGCATAGATGGTGGACTAGAAAAACAAGTCTTTGAGCCCTTTTATACAACCAAGGCACCAGGAAAAGGAACCGGTTTGGGTCTCTTTGTTGTCTATAGCATCGCACGCAAACATGGAGGGGAAGTGGAGCTAGAAAGTACTGTTGATCAGGGTACTATGTTTCGAGTCAGTCTTCCTGCTTTACAAAAAGAGTCAGGTAGTACTTAGACCACCTGACTCCTTTCATTTCTGTTGCCACTAGTACCTAGGCAATTTTCTCCTGATCTGCCAGGAGCACTTCGTCAAGGTCATATCCTTCAATCGGCACTATTTCATTTTTCTCAAAATCCCAGTCGATTCTACGCCCGATTTTGTAAGATACTCCACCCATATGTGAGGTCATCGCTTCTTCAAATCCTGCAACAATATCACAGCTAGGTGTGCCACCATTTCGAATACAACTCAACCATTCACGCAGGTGCAGGTGAGTAGAGTCTACTCGCCGGCCATTGCGATAGGTATATAATAGACCTTTATCAAGGAAATATTTGGCAGTAGCGGAAGTAACACCATCTACCTCAGAGGCAGCCGGGTCATACTGATAGATAGGTATGTTTGAATCCATTTTACCTTCCGATAGCATGTCGCTGAACCGTGTTGATCTTGGATCAGCATAGATGCTCAGCCTATTGCCGAGTTCCATCGTTGCATCATGCCCCATCAGGGCGGTAGTCCTGCTGAATTGATTTCCGAGCGTCGCACTGTACACAAGGGTCATTCCTTTTTCTTTACCCTTTTCCTGACTGGTACCTGTACTAAACTCAGGAAAATCCATGTTGACCTGCATTACATCCGGTACATTTCTTCCATCCCTATGGGTGTAAATACCACCTGATGCTACAACAGACTTTGGAATACCCATCTTGAGAACACAATTGATACGGTCATAGTCATGAGACATCAAATCACCTGATAATCCAGACCCATATGCCCACCACTTTCTCCATCTGAAGAAATGTTCCTTGTTGAATGGAACCATCGGAGCGTTACCAATGAATTGCTTCCAATCGATGGTTTGCATGTTGGCTTTTTCATGAATGTTGTATTGCCATGCACCATTATCGCTGTTACGGTTGGTGTTGGCCTGAATCAGAGAAACATGACCCAATATGTTTTTCTTGATCACGTCTTGAGCAGTCAGGAAACTCTGAGTTTGTCGGTGCTGGTGACCTACCTGAAACACCTTGCCAGAGGACGCCACAGCATCTACCAGATCATAAGTTTCTTTGATATTGTGAGTCATCGGCTTTTCAACATAGACATGCACGCCGGCTTGCAAGGCGGCAATAGCGATTGGAGCATGCCAGTGATCAGGAGTAGCAATGATTACGCCATCTACTAAACCACTTTCCAACAATTCCTGATGATTGCCAAAGCTTTTCACCTTGATCTTGTCAGTTGAGAAGGAATCTACTGCATCCTCTGCTCGTACCGTGAACAGGTCGCAAACTGCTGTGATTTCTACATTGAGATCCTCTTGCTCAAGGAATGTGCTCAGTCTGGTGTCATTTGGATTTTTCGCCGCTGCATCACCCATGGATTTCAGCCAGGACTTGGTGCCAAAACCAATTGCGCGACATAGTTGCGGTCCACGGATACCAAACCCGATGATGCCGAGACGAATTGGATCACCCGCCATAGAACCACTTGGTGGTGGTGCAGCAGCTTTGATATTGAGTGTTTCAAGAATTGCTTTTCGTTGTTCAGATCCTTTGGTTCCTTTATTTGCGCCGGCCCACCAAAGACCTCCCACAACAGGGATACCTGCGATTCCTTTTATCAGGTCTCTGCGTGACCATTTGTTTTCGTTTTCTTTAGACATGATGATAGTATTTTGGTTATTTGGAGCGATCCATTAAACGTTTGATTCCGAAGTAATCTCCGGTTGGAAACTGGTAGATCACCCAAAGACCAGCCGCTTCGATAAGATTTTTGTTGACGATCCAGTAACTGCCTTCAGTACCCGCCTCAGATAATCCAGGAAATGGAGGGTGAGAGAGGTAGTACATGAGCAGAAGGCCAATGCCTATGATTGATCCAATTCGCTCAAACAAGCCCAATACAAGTGCCAACCCGACGACCATCAGACAGAAGATATTCATGAAGTCGATCATCGATATTAGTCCGTCTCCTGCCATCCACTCAAACAATGGTCGAAACCATCCCTGTGAACTTAGCAGGTAGCCTTTGGAGGTCCAACCTGGGTTGTGAAGTTTAACCACTCCTTCATACAAAAAATGCCACCCGATTAATAGGCGGAAAAATGCCACCCCGTTTAGTTGGGGTTTATTTAACTCAACATTGCTCATGACTTGCTCAATTTTTAATTACTCTATATTAGGGCTGTACCTCTGCTAATTCAATGATCACCGTCACTAAAAGAGATGAGATGGGCCTAATTGATGTAAAAAGTTGTCAGTTAGGGTATAATTAGGAGAAATAGTCACTCATAGGTTTGAAATAATGATCTTCCCATCCTTGTTCATACTGCCCATCCTTGTCGCTAAGATTGGAGTGTTTTAAAGTCAGTTTTGTGCCATCATCATCAGCTTGAAACCAAAGCTCGACTATGCTATAATCCTGGCCTTCCTCAAACTCACTGGTTTTCCAACTCTGTTTGATATACTCGTTAGGTTTTAGTTCCAGGTTTTTACCCCAGATGTACCCATCCCATGCAGTAAATCGGTCATCGAGTTCATCAGTAATGAGCGCATCTCCACCAGTCATGTCTGAATGCTCATCGCTATCCAGCCATGCGGCATACAGTTTTTCGGGAGGTACGGGAAAGTGTCGTTCGAGTGTAAATTCCATTTTTTATTTATACCTGATCAATGAAATTTAATAAGAATCTGCTACAACAAAAAAACTATCCTTTGCCAGTATGAGTGAAAAATCTCATAGCCATTTGGTTTTGTGATTAAGATAATCCTTTATTCTAAACGTTTTTGTAGAATAGAATTTGAACAAAAACCTTCTAACCCTCGAATTTCACTTGGCAGTTTGAAATTGTTGGTGATAACACCAACAAAGGCCGAAATCAAAAGGACTTGGTTATCCTTTGCCGGTGTGAGAATACGCTTTGAACTTGTCTTTGATGGCTTCTCCAACTTGGAACTGCGTGCTGGCCATAAGAAACTCCTCTGAAAAGTCGCAGTACAACATGAAGTTGGTCAGATCATTCCCTTCCAATTTGGTGAGTTGCTGGACATAATCTCTGGTGAATTTATCATAGGCGATGGTTCGATTTCTGGCTGTTTGCTTGAGGTGGTGGGCCTTTCGTTTTTCCTTTTGTTTCTTACTCAGGTTATGATAAGCAAACCCAAAGGGATGTCTGATCGCGAATCCAACAGACTTAACATGGGCGTCACTCAGCATTTTGGAAGGTCCAATTTGTACCTGAGGCATACCATAAAAGGATTGTTTTTCCTCCGGCTGGTGATTGAGAATCTGTTGTTTGAGGAATTGTTCAGAAGGAAGAATATTGACTGTAACTGCATCCAGGAAGATAGTATCTGACTGCATGGTGATGATCATGTTCGGGGAGGAAGCCCATTGATCCTGGACTACAAATCCAGCGCTCTGGTATCCAACACAGCTTAACCACAACGAATCGCCCAAGCTGACGGGCAACTTAAACTGCCCTGTGATACTGGAAACTGTGTATTGTTTTTGTGTCAGATTCTGAATGTGAGCACCTACTACAGGCTGACCATCATTGCTCACTAGTGTACCTACCTTATGCTCCTGCGCAAGGATAGAGGTGACGGTTGATAATAGCAGAATGGTGAGGAGTGCTTTCACATCGTAAAAATGAATGAAAAAGTCGGCGATTTGAACCGTTTAATATTTTTTAACATTCGAGTATTGACAGCCCTAGGTTATAGATGAGATTACTATACCTAAGCAAGAGGAAGTAAGTTTTCATCATATTCAGTTGAGAGCATGTAGTCCATTACTCATCTTGATGGTCACCGATTCAGTTCATGATTAATTAATGCGACGACTTTTAAACAAATAAAAAACGACTTTCTAGCAAAATGCTCGTTTTGATTTCTCCGGATATTTGTTCCATATAAATTGAAACAAAACAGAGATGAACCAATTTGGCAAGCAAGGGTGGACTCCTGATAGAATAGGAAATTTAAATGGCAAGACATACGTCATAACAGGCACCACAAGCGGAACAGGATTTGAAGCAGCGAAAATATTGTTATCTAAGGGCGCAAAAGTTGTGATGCTCAATCGAAACCCAAAAAAATCGGACGACACCATCGCAGCTTTAAAACAATCGCTCGGACAGCAGATAGAGGTGTCAAATGTGTTTATGGATCTGGCAGAACTAGCATCTGTGAAAAACGCTGCGGAAGAGGTATTAAAGACAGTTCCTCAAATTGATGCTTTGATATGTAATGCTGCCATTGCACAATTACCAAAACAAACGTTCACTGTTGATGGGTTTGAAAGCCAGTTGGGTGTAAACCACTACGGGAACTTCTTACTTCAGGCCCTTCTATTCCCACGTATTGAATTGTCTAAGGGACGTATTGTGACTGTTGGAAGCATGGGTTATAATTTGGGTATTAAAACCATGCAGTTCGATGACATGAACTGGGATAAGAATTATAGCCCTAATGGGGTATATAGCCAAAGTAAATTGGCACAGATTATGTCCATATATGAACTACAGGATAGATTAACGGAAGCAGGAAAGACGGGTGTTAAGGCTTTTGCTTGTCACCCTGGAGCTTCCAGGACATCACTGATCACAACGAGTGGCAGTTTAATGACGCGATTTATATGGTGGTTGATGACCTTGTCACCCCTGGTGCAATCAGCAGAAAAAGGTGCCTATCCAGAAGTGATGTGTGCAACCGAGCCAGACCTGGAACAAAAGGGATTTTATGGGCCAACAGGGATTAGTTATTTTAAAGGCCCAGTTGGGGAATGTAAACTGGAATCACATGCCAAGGACAAATCGGTATCGAAAAGATTATGGGATGTATCAGAAAAGGCAATTGGTCATAAATGGCCATTGTAAATGAATGAACAAAATGAAAAAATCTAGTTTTGGTTAGATGGAACAGCCAACAGCATCTTCAGGCAGGGTATTTTTATCCGGGACAGTTGACAAACAATACACCTGGGAACACATTTCGCCGCAACATATTATCGTCTTCATTTATTCGGGAGAAATCATATTAAGCTATGGAAATAACACTTTGACTTTTGGAGCAGGTGACACGGTGTTAGTTCCCAGGAATCAATTAATTCGTGTTGTAAAAGGCCCAACCAACGGACAACCCTTTAAAGCTGTCTCGATGCTACTGCCAGAAGAAGAACTGCGCAAATTTTACCAGGATCGTTCCATTTTAGAGAATTGGGATGAGAATATTGCAAAACAAAGGTCAGTTAAATCGCATCCCCTGCTGGACAGTTTTTTTGGATCATTGTTTTCTTATTTTGATATGCAGGACGAGCTTCCGGAATCGCTGGTTTCCATTAAAATTCAAGAGGCATTAACCATCATCGATGAGGTGGATAAAAGAGTAAGCTCGATCTTAGGTACATTCAACGCGATTGGAAAAGTCAACCTGGAAAAATATATGGAGGAGCATTTTATGTACAATTTGCCGCTGGAGAAGTTCGCTTTTCTAACCGGCAGAAGCCTGACCACATTCAAATCCGATTTCAAAAAAATATTTGGGAACACTCCGGGTAAATGGCTAACAGAGAAAAGACTAGAATTGGCACATCATAAGCTTACTACCGACAAACAGAGGGCTACTGAAGTATACCTGTCAGCGGGTTTTGAGAACCTCTCTCATTTTTCGTTCGCCTTCAAAAAGGCATTTGGTTATAATCCAAGTACTATAAATAGTTAATTAAGATAATTAAAACTGAAATCCATGGAAATACTAAAAACAGCTACTGAGTGGGCAAAGGCAGAAGTTTTCTCCACACGATTCTTCATCCTTTTTGCAATTTTGTTTTTGATGGCTGGCGTGGGTTTTTGGCAGCTTGGGAAAACCGAATTGGCAAGGGCCTATATCATTCCCATGTTAGTGGCAGGCGCATTGTTGTTGACAATCGGGTTAGGATTGTTTTATACCAATAAGTCTAGAATAGTTCAATTCGAAAAAGTCCATGCAAGTGATCCTTCAGCACTTGTAGCCTCAGAATTGGAGCGTGCAGCAAGCACATTAAGGGAATATACGGTCGTTTTTAAGGTGATTCCGATAATCATCGTTGTAGCGGCTTTGTTAATTATGTTTGTCAACACTCCTTTGTGGCGGGCCATTGGCATCACTACTATCGCAATGATGATCGTTATTCTGTTGATTGATGGCACAGCTCATGCCAGAATTGACGCCTATTATGGACAATTGCAATCCATCGAAAAGCAGAAGGAGTGAATGATCACTAAGGAAGCTGATTGATATTCCAGCTACTAATCTCAAATGAAGATTGGGAAATAACTTAGGAATTACTCAGGCTAATTTGTTTATGATTCGAAATACTAATCACAAGTTAAAGACAATAAGTTTTTTAAAATTTAAGAAAGTAAAAGCTGACTGAAAAATGAAAGCCTCAATACGAGTAAAATATGGTTCACCAAACAATATCAACATTGGCCAGACTGAAAAGCCAATTCCAAAGGATGATGAGGTATTGATTAGGGTTTACGCTACTACAGTCAACAGGACAGATTGTGCAAACCTCACCGCCAAGCCATTTATTATGCGATTTATCTTAGGTTTATTTAGGCCAAGAAAAACGATACTGGGAACAGACTTTGCAGGAGAGGTGATGGCAATCGGCAAGCATATAAAATCGATTAAGGCTGGAGATAGGGTATTTGGATTTATCGACACGGGGGCTGAGTCCCAAGCTGAATACTTGACTACAGCAGCAGAAAATGTATTCCCTATTCCCGAAAACATTGATTACAAGAAGGCCGCCGCAAGTTTGGAAGGGGCGCATTATGCCTATTCATTCATACAAAGGGTAGATATACAATCAGGACAGCATATTCTTATCAATGGTGCGACTGGTGGGATTGGTTCAGCTTTGCTGCAATTTGTAAGAGAATTTGATGTTAAAATAGCGGCCACCTGTAATACTAAAAATATCAAGCTGGTACAATCTTTAGGAGCCGATAAAATATTTGATTATACCAGAGAAGACTTCACGGATAGCAAAGATAAATTTGATTTTGTCTTTGATACAGTTGGCAAAAGCACATTTGGAAAGTGTAAACCATTGCTCAAAGAAAAAGGTGTGTACATTTCTTCGGAGTTGGGGTCCTATTCCCAAAATATTTTTTACCCATTATTGACTTCAATATCAAGCAAGAAGGTAGTTTTTCCCATTCCTTTTGGCACATATAAATCCATACCGTATATCAGTCATCATTTGGAAACAGGAAGGTTTCAGCCAGTGATTGACCGGGAATACTTATTAAAAGATATATCCAAGGCTTACGAATATGTAATTGTAGGACAGAAAACGGGAAACGTTTTAATTGAACTAACTTCAGAGAATGAGTCAGGATAATGTGATTGAGTATGTGTCTGTTAGCTGATGCTCTGATAAGGTTATCATGCTTTCGGAAAGTGGCTCGAGTTGGATGTTTTGTGAATGCTTGTAACAACTGAAAGTTTGTAAGATGGTTGGTCTGGTTTACTTTTAAAGTAACTGGCAAGTTTTGGAGATCCACCACTTGGCTTGGTGTTAGATGACAAAATTTACTTTAATGAAAAATACATCAATCTTAATCTTATTCCTTACAGCACTAAGCTGTGGACAAGCTGATAATCAAACCAGCAACATCTACAGTTTTGACAAATTGACAGAAGACTATTTACAAGTCTTGTGGCAGATCTCACCGGAATATGCCAGCTACATGGGGCTGTCACAGTATGACTCCATGGTCACACTCAACACGACTGCCAATATTGAAAAGAATAAAAGGATTGCCGACAGTCTTTTAGCCGTGCTCGAAAGTTACCCGATCGAGACCTTAAGTGACCTTGATAAAATCGATTTATATATGATGAAAGATCTGCTATACAGCAATGAATGGTATGGATCATCCTTCAAATCTCATGAATGGAACCCAGCTCAGGTCAATATTGGTAACAAGATCGGCTTGATCATGAATCGAACAGATAGCATGGAGAATAAATTAAAGAGTCTATCTGCTGTTCTGACAAAAGCACCTGAGTATTATCAAGTTGGATTAAAAAATTTAAAAACGCCGAGCAAGCCGCATCTTGATTTGACGATTAAACAGAATAAAGGCACGCTCAATTACCTGACTTCCATTGAAATCACTGTTGCTGAAGCAGCTATCAGCGATGATGAAAAAGATGCACTGTCCAGTAAAATTGGTCTTACCAAAGCGGCTGTTGAAAGTTTTGTCAATGAAATTGAGATGATGGAAAAAGAGGGTAACTATCAAGATTCCAGAATTGAAGAAACATTTTTTGAGGAGAAGTACGAACACGACATCAATTCAGCATATACAGCAAAGGAAATTTACGAGAAGGCATTATCCGAAAAGGCGGAGCTTCATCGTCAGATGATTACGATCAGTGATACACTGTGGAACAAGTATTTACCAGCAGATGCCAAACCAAAAGATTCCTTATTGATGGTGAAGCAGTTGATTGATAAGATTTCAGAAAAGCATGTGTCGAAGGATAGTTTCTTCATAGAGATCAATCGTCAAATCAAAGAACTAGCTGCATTTGTAGATGAAAAGGATTTATTGACACAAGATCCAACCAAGCCGCTTCAAGTGAGAGAAACTCCTGAATATATGCGAGGCGTTGCTGGTGCTTCTATATCGGCTCCAGGTCCATTTGAAGAAGATGGTATTACCTTCTATAACGTAACTCCTCTTGATCATTATGATGAAGCGCAAGCAGAAAGTTACTTGAGAGAATACAACGCTTACATTCTGCAGATACTAAATATTCATGAAGCAATACCAGGGCATTATACACAGTTGGTTTATTCCAATAAGTCAAAGAGTCTTATCAAGTCTATCCTGCAGAATGGAGCAATGATAGAAGGCTGGGCCAACTACACGGAAATCATGATGTTGGAAGAGGGATACAATAATTCACCTGAGATGTGGCTGATGCGGAATAAATGGCATTTAAGAGGCGTAACCAATACCATACTCGATTATAGTTACCATGTTCTTGGTTTGACGAGGGAAGAGGCGATGGATTTGATGATGGATGGGGCCTTTCAGGAGCAAACAGAGGCTGAAGGAAAATGGGTGCGTTTGACGGTTAGTTCTGTTCAACTCTCCTCATATTTTACAGGGTTCACCCAAATTTATGATTTGCGGGAGGAGGTGAAGGCCAGGAAAGGTGATGACTTCAATTTGAAGGAATTCCACGAAGAATTTCTGAGTTACGGAAGTGCTCCGGTTAAGTATATCAGACAGTTTATGCTTAACTAAAATCCATATCTAACTATTAGGGCATGAGCTTAGCGCATTCTCCTTTATTTATCAATCCCGTTCTGTCTTCATCAGATATTCATGGGGATTTAGTATGATATGAAAAGCAAACTGACTACAAATATGTTTTTGGTGATGATGACTATGCTGGTTAACAATGCAATGGACACGACATTCATCTGCAATTCCATCATGGTAATGCATAAGATTCGATAATGCATTCTGTGATCAAATTCCTCATTAAAGATATTTGGCCCTATGTTGAAGAATTGGTTAGGCCTGGGGCTAAGTCTGAAAAGTTACGTCAAGATACGCCTTGGGGAACCTATGAATTTAGGTTTTACGTTTTAATAAAAATGCCATTTTTATAGTGCATGATATTTGATGACAAAATTCTCTCTTTCCCTTTATCTTCTTAGTCACCTTTTTGTTTCTTGCTGGAGCAAGGCTCAGGAAAATTACCTGAACTACCATTCGAAGGTAATTCTATGCGAACAGCTAATTGCGGAAGGGAAATCGGCTTCTGCAATTGACATGTTCGATTCTCTTTTTAATCAGTTTGACTTCTTGTTTCTAAGAGATATTAAAGTTGCCACAGAACTCAGCGTGTATGTAAATGACTATGAATCAAGCTTGAAGTTCATAAAGCTGGGAATCATGGCTGGTTGGACATTGAAGAGTATCAACAAAAATGATAATTTAAGACCCTTAACGGAACATTTGGAATGGGTGAAGATTTTATATGTATATGATTCACTTCATAGCAATTACTTGTCAGGGCTAAATTTTCAAGTTAAAGAGCAAGCCCATGAAATGTTTAAGAAAGATCAGAAAAAGGCCCTTGGAGCACTAATCAGAATTGGTCAAAATGCTCAAATTAAATATGCAGAAAACAAATTTGCTCCGCATAGTGAAAAGCAGCTGCAAATGCTAGATAATTTGCTGTATCAATATGGTTACCCAGGCGAACAATTAATTGGTAATAGGTTATGGGTTTCCGTTATTTTAAGTCATCATAACTCCATCTCTCCAGATTATTGCTCAAAGGACACTTTGTACGAGCAATTAAGACCAAAGTTGTTGGAAGCTATGAAGCAAGGTGAAATGTCACCATACGAATTAGCCCAAATAGAAGATTGGAGAACTGCTGTCCTAACCGGGCACGAATTATCATCTTTTGGATTCATTGGGAAAATCCCCAGCATTCCTGAACTCAAAATGGTGAATTATAATCGCGCTGAAATTGGTCTCAGAAGTATCGAGCTTCGAAACAAGCTGATTGATATAGAAAAGTCGACAGGCCTGAATTTGTACTTGCCAAAAGGATGGCAAAAAGGCAAAATTACGGTTGCCAATAAATGACAAACTCAATGAGGGGCTGAGCCATGAGTAAATTTCAGCTTGAAATGGTAACTTTAATTGCTTGTTTAACAGACTTTCTTTAACTGCATTCTGCCATTATTGTATTCAATGAAGAAACAGGTTGTGGTCTTACAATAAGGAAAATGAAATAATAAAATTCATATCCAAATTCGTCGAACTTCGTTAATGGAAAAAATCCCAAAGCTGGAGTCTGTGGGACAGATACTAAACGGCGATTTGATTTTAGAAAATCAAATCGCATTCGAAGAATATAAGACACTCACTCCTAGAAGGCGCTATATAAAATTACAAGAGAAAAGACCCGAAGTGTACAATCGAGTTCCTCAATATCATATTGCCAGTTATTTGGGTATAAAACCTGAATCGCTCAACAGGATACGAAGGCGATTAGCCTTGAATAAAGCTTGAAACTGCCAGCATAACCTTGTAACCAACATGCGCTCTTAAGCTAAGTCAACAAAAATTGATGGTGAGGCATCCAGTATTGTAAAAGTTTAAATTGATAGATGTTATTAAGATGAAAGCAGTTGTTTGTTCCAAGTATGGAGCCCCCGAAGTACTTCAGATTAAAGAAGTAGAAAAACCGACACCAAAAAATAATGAGGTTCTGATAAAAGTAAAGGCCACAACCGTCCACATTGGGGATACAAAGATTAGGCGGTTGGAGCCAGGCCTAGGTACCATGCAGGATTTCATTTTTAAACCCATCATGCGGGTAATGATTGGTTTCAGAGGGCCAAGAAAAAAAATACTTGGGATGGAACTGGCCGGAGAAATTTGTGAAGTCGGTGAAGATGTTAAGACATTTAAGATAGGTGATCCGGTTTTTGCATCAACCTCATTTCAGTTTGGTGCCTATGCTGAGTATTGTTGTGTACCCGAAGATGGGATACTGGCGATAAAACCCAGCAATATGACCTATGAAGAAGCGGTCCCGATTTCGAACGGTGGATTGACGGCTTTACTTCATCTTAGAAAAGCAAATATTAAGCATGGGCAAAAAGTGTTAATCTATGGAGCTTCTGGTAGTGTTGGCACTTTTGCAGTTCAACTTGCTAAACACTTCGGGGCAGAAGTGACCGGGGTTTGCAGTTCTGCAAATTTGGAAATGGTCAAATCGTTGGGAGCAGATAGACTTATTGATTATACCTCTGAAGATTTTAACCAAACCGGTAGTGCTTATGACATTATCTTTGATACAGTAGGCAAGATTCCATCTTCTAACCGTAAAAAATCTCTTGCTAAGTCAGGAGTCTACACTAATGTCCTCGCCTTGTCAAGCAACTTCAAATTAACAGTTGAAGACTTAATTTATCTCAAGGAACTATGCGAAGCGGGCAAGCTAAAATCAGTGATTGATAAACGCTACCCAATTGAGCAAATAATTGAGGCCCATAGATATGTTGACAAAGGGCATAAAAAAGGGAATGTCGTTGTTACTATTTAACAACTGATGGGTTTAATCCCAATGGAAAGTCTAAACATTCCAGAAACAATGACCGAAGATGTTATTGTAACCGATGGAATCTTGGGGAGTATGCGGAATATGCTTTACCTGGAAAAAGTACTCCTCCAAATGAGATGATACCAGTGTACATATTAAGGGCAGTTGAGTAAGGGCATCTTTTAAAAACTTTTCAGTAAACCTATCAGGTCCTGGGGACTTGATAGATATTCGATATGCTCAGCAAAATTCGAAATCACTTCTTTATTACCAGAGCAAGCATATGGAATTTGAGACTCTTCTATTGACGCAAGAAGCATACTATCTTGTTCCGGTACTCTAGGAATAATCATGATACTGAATACTAAATCAGGTGAGATCTGGCTCAATATATTTTTGATATTTTCTGACGGGACATTGGTGCCAAGATAAAATGTTTTCCACCCTAAATCCTTAGCAATGAAGTCCGCAATTATCAAACCCAGCTCATGATCTTCACCCTCAGGTAAGAATAAAAGAATTTTTTTAGCAGGCTCAATAGGGTTAGGGATTGAATCTATGGCCGTGAGTAATTTTCGTCTGATCAAACTGGATACGAAATGCTCGTTTGCTGGGGAGGCTTGGTTGATGCGCCAGAGAGACCCGACATGTGACAAAAAAGGGAATACCAATTCCACAATTGTAGGAAGCATGCCGGCAGATGAAATCTTCTTCTCAATAATTGCCGAGATCTTTCTTTCATCCAGTTCGACCATTCCCAATAAAAGACCCTGGACTTCATCATCCTTTTTTTCTATTGGACTAGCCAAAATTTCAGAAACTGAATCAAGCATGACCTGATCTGGCATTTTATCGATCTTAGAAAGCTTGTAGCCATTCCTGAGCAGTATGCTAACATTCAATAATTTTTTAACCTGTGCTTCTGAATACGCACGAATGTTGGTAGAAGTCCTGTCAGCAGAAAGAAAGCCATATCGACGTTCCCACATTCTCAATGAATGAGATCGTATTCCTGTCAATCGCTCTACTTCTGAAACTGAATAAGTCCTCACGAGGTTAATTTTTTTTTTGGCAGAAATCTTCGATTAAAGGCCATTTGAACAGATTTTTATAAAATTAATCAAAAATGTCTAAGAAAATTCATTAATACCTGAACATTTTCACCTGCTTGTTTGTCTAACTTATTGACAAATAACTTATACAAAATGAAAAATTTAACACTCGTAGCTCTTTTAGGAATTCTTCTAATAACTACAACCAGTTGCGGAGAAGAGGAAATTGCTCCACAGGAAAATCTAGATGACATTGTCACATTGGCCCAGTCCAATGGATTCAATTCGTTGGCAGCCGCTCTTACAAGAGCAGATTTGATCGGAGCTCTTCAGGGTGATGGTCCGTTTACGGTTTTTGCTCCTTCAGATGAGGCTTTCTCAGCCCTGTTAACAGAAATTGGACAGACAAGTGTGGACAATGTTCCTGCCAATGTTCTAGCAGAAATTCTTAAGTATCATGTGATTGAAGGAGTGGTAAGGTCTACTGATGTTTCTGATGGCGCAGTGGCAACTCTGGAAGGAACAAGAATCACACTCTCAACAGCTTCAGGAATCACCGTTAATGGAAATTCAGTAGTTGATGGATATGACCTGGAAGCATCCAATGGAATCATTCACACAATAGATGGAGTATTGGTACCTGAGTCTGCTGGAATGTTTGTGAACACGGTACTTGAGCCGGCCTATTTCAATAAGGATTTCACGACTTTGGTCAGTGCCGTTGTGAAGGCAGATTTGACGTCAACTTTATTGTCAGCAGAAAATCTTACAATTTTCGCTCCTAGTAATGATGCGTTCACAGCTGCTGGAGTTGATGTGAATTCACTTAGTGCGCAAGATCTTGCAGGAGTACTAGCCTATCATGTACTTACGTCTAAAGTGTTGAGCACCGGTATCCCAGCCAAGGCAACTACTTTTGGTGGCGGTGCAATCAATTTTTCATTGACTTCTAGTGGAAACTTCATCAATGGGAACACTGAGATTGTTGCAGTTGATATTGAGTCAGGATCGGGTGTAGTCCATGTCTTGAACGATGTGCTTTTACCTCCTTCTGGAAATGTTGTAGACATAGCTGTTGCGAATGATGATTTCTCATCACTTGTTGCCGCCTTAACCAGAACGGCCACTGAAGGCGAAACGAATCTGGTTGACGTGTTAAATGGAGATGGTCCATTTACAGTTTTCGCCCCAACAAATGCTGCCTTCCAGTCTCTCCTTGATTCAAACGACGACTGGTCTA
Organism: Cyclobacteriaceae bacterium; assembly: GCA_049115695.1. Taxonomy (GTDB): domain Bacteria; phylum Bacteroidota; class Bacteroidia; order Cytophagales; family Cyclobacteriaceae; genus JAGDZR01. The sequence continues at coordinate 100,261 of JAGDZR010000018.1, forward strand.
CACTCAATGATATTCCAATCTCAACTTTGGTAACAGTATTGACTTATCATGTGGTAGGGGCAAGAGCATATGATGTAGACCTATCTACAGCTATTGATAACAATAATGAAATCATGACAGTTGAAGGGGCTAAATTATCTGTTGATCTTACCAATCTTACGATCAACACTGATGTGAATATCACAGGCACCAATGTAAATGCCACGAATGGTGTAATTCACGTGATTGATAAAGTGCTTCTTCCTTAAGCATAATTTTTAGTTGTGTGAGTATTGCCTTAATGAATCGGTGGCTTGTGGTGTCATCGATTCATTATTTTCTTAGAATAGACCTAAGTTAAATTTGCGAATAGTCCAGCGCTTTAAGGAAAACACGCGTGATATCGCTCATGTTGCCTTTGAATTCGTCGATCGCAACTAATTTCTTCCAATCCGGATGATTGATAAAATTTGACCAGCCTTCTTTGTTTTCTTCAAGGTCAGTGTTAGCAAGCATATAGGTTAGACAGGGCATTTGATCTCCCGCGATATTCTTCCCATAAAACACCATAGGTAATCCAGCAGCTGCAAAAATGGGAAACTCATCCTCAAACATTTTCAGCTTGTTTTTGAGAGCGCCTTCACTTTGACTTTCATAAATTCTTAGTTCATAAATTCCAGCATCATTAGGAGCTATCAGCTCAGGAAATTCTTTGGTGCTATGAATAAGACTTGTATTGATTCTTATGAATGGTATAGCAGCTCGTTCAGTACCCAAATAATCGTTTGCAGCTTCCATATATGCTTCATCCTCAAATAAGTTGCTTTCACTATTTTGGAATGCGACAATGTCCTTGTGGGGAATGACCATGTAAATCTTTTTTGGCAATGATTCACCAAGCTCCTCGAATACCCCGACGTTGTTGGCTCCTTGTCTATTGAGGGCTGGAATAAGCGCCTTTTCAATGTAGGAGTGCAGGGGTTTGGCAGAACTGAAAAATTCCATTTCATACACTCTGAGTTCATATACCTGGGTCTGTGATCTGGCAGAAAGCGCGGTGATCAAAGCCAAACAAATAACGGTTACTAACTTCTTCATAATGTTCATTTTATATAGTAGAAACACTTGCATCTCGCACATGGCAAGCTTGTCAAACTATCGTCCAATGTTTCTGAAAAGTGAATCTAGTCAAATCCAATTGTATATGCTTGTTGGTAACCATTTCATCACACTAGCAAGCATGCAAGGCGAGTGGTAAATGCCTTGAATGGTCATATCCACCCCAAAGCCCGTTGTTCGATGATTTTTAGGATTCCAAATAACCATTTACCCTATTCTTGACAAAAAATTGAATGCTATGAATTGTAAAAAGCCAATAATTCTTTGTTTCGCAATAGTCTCTTTTCAGATGGGCCTTGGGCAAACACTACTTGATGAGGCGGATAGTTTAAAAAAACAAGGACTGCTTGTGCCAGCTCTAATGAAGTATGCAAGTGTAATGGCCCAAAAGCCATCCCCTGAAGTATCATACAATATAGCGACTACTGCTACACTTTTGTGGACGTCTCAAATGAGATATACTGCATTCTTTTTCCTTAATTATGCCCTACAACATGACTCAAAGTTAAAGTTGTTCCTTATCACGGATTTGTACAGAAAACTTAAGGCTCTTACCTGAATATCTGCAACGTCTTTTGACAATAATAAAATTCGATCGAGGAATTCTGTCTTATCTTTAAATAACATTTAATCTATCATTCAATGAAAAACATAAGATCATATTTGTCCGGTTATATCCTGACTTTAATTGGATTAATTGTGATCAACATTTTTCTGATTATTAGTGCTAACAGAAAGGCAAATGAGTTTTATGAACTCACGATCTCACATCTTAATATTGAAAGGAACATAAACGACCTGGAAGGAAGGGTCTTACGATCTATAGATATTGGCATTCGAGGATACGCACTTACCAAGGATTCAAAAATTTTAGTTCCTTTTTACATCGGAAAGAATAATATTAACGAAGTTTTCACCAGCTTAAATAATGAGCTTAATAAGTATGATTTTGACAAGCAAAATTTAGCTGATGTAGAGCAGAGTGTGAGAGCATATGCTTTAGAAATGGAGGATTTGAAGCTACTCGTTGATTCGAATAATGTTGATAGTGTAAAGAGTGTGATTTTGAGTGATCCAGGATATCCAATTTGGGTTGAATATGATGGATTAAGAACGGATTTGAGCAGCTATTTCGTTACCAATCGAAAGGAATTTGAAACGGACCTTAGAGAGTTTCAGGAGGCAATTTTCTACGTGCAGATTATAAGTCTCTTTATGGCCGGGTTTGTGCTTTACAAAATGTATATGGATGTGAAAACATACTCCATTGCTAAGGAAGGACTTGTTCAACAAGTCAAGGCAAGTAATGAGATCCTTCAGTCTCATAAAGATAATCTGGAGACCATTGCGGGAAAAAGAACCGAAGAACTAAAACTTAAAAACGAAAAACTCAATCAAGCATATGACGAATTGAAAACCATGCAAATTGAGCTTGTGCGATCTGAAAAGCTAAATAGCTTGAGTACGCTAATAGCCGGTGTGGCCCATGAAATCAACAATCCTTTAAATTATATCAACGGCGGAATTGGGATGATCGAATCTCACTTCCTAAATACGGTAGTTCTTGATGAGTCTGAAATTCTTCAAGCTATTGACTTAATAAAGAAAGGTGTTGCCAGGAGTTCGAAAATCGTGAAATCACTGTATTCATTTGAAGATAGGCAAGGTGATTTTGTTATGGAAGATATTCATCGCCTCATTGATGATTTGCTCTTGTTTGAATCAAAAAAAATGGAAGATATAACACTGGACAAAGAATACGGTCAAGTGGAAAAAATTCCTTTACGGAAAGGAGCGATTACCTTAGTTTTAATGAGCATACTGGAGAATGCGTACTACGAAACATCAAAGGTCAAGAACAAATATATCCGCATTCGTACAGAAAGGATAAGTGATAGTAATGGGGAATATGTTTTGGTAGGCATTTTTAATACCGGGAAATCAATCGAAAAAGACATTGCTAACAAAATTTTTGATCCATTTTATTCAACCAAAGAAACAGGGGAAGGAGCGGGTCTTGGTTTGTCTATGGCTTTATCTGTCATGAAGGAACACGAAGGGAGTATTAATTTTAAAAACATTAACAACGGGGTTGAGTTTGAAGTTGTCATACCTATTTTGTCTGATTATTCTGATTAATTGGGGCAGGGCATAGATGACATTTGGAATACAGGTTGTAGCCTATTTGGAATTACGAGCTATACGTTCAGATTTACTAGCAGTAATGAAGGTGTCAATTAATGTGTAAATTAATCGGTCAATAGACCTAATCATGAGAAATATTCCCTTCATAATCATTGCTATTGTAGTAGTAGCAGTGAGTTGCTCTTCCCCAGAAAAAGAATCGATCAGATTGGATCCCATTCTGGATCAGTATGCAAAAGAACTTTATGAGCTAAACCCAATACTGGCAACACGTAACGATGTACATGAATACAATGACCGACTGGCTATCGATATCAGTGAGGAGCATATCAGAAGTCAACTGGCCCTTAATCTAAAGTACCTTGACACACTAGCCTCAATAAATGTGCAATCGCTTAATCAAAGTGAACGTCTTAGTGTTCATATACTGACATACAAACTTGAAACTGAAAATCGAAGACTGAATAACCAATACGGGGTTAATCGTCCGGTAGATCAGTTCGTTTTTAGCTTTCCTCAAAACTTTGCAACGGTTGCGACAGGCACATCCTTTGTTCCTTTCGATACGGAGGACGATTATCGTAATTTCATTAGCCGGATGAATTATTTCAGTCAGTGGGTAGATCAAGCCATTGAGAATATGACGGAAGGACTTGAAATGAACAATACAGTTCCAAGAGCATCAATGATCAAAGTGCCTGCTCAACTCCGACCCCTTTATCTAACAACTCCTGAAGAAAGCATCTTCTACAGGCCATTAAATAGTCTCCCTGAGTCGTTGGATAGTTTAGCAAGAATTCGATTGGTTGAAGACTATAAGCAAGCAATCGCTAATGTATTGCAGCCAGCCTATGCAAAACTGAATGTTTTCATAGAGGAACAGTATATTCCCAATACACGAGAAAGTACTGGTCTGGGTGACAATAGCGGAGGAGAGAAAGAGTACCAGTATTGGCTGGATTTCTATACCACACTCCAAATGTCTCCAGATGAAATCTATGATTTAGGGATTAGGGAAGTCGCGCGTATACGTAACGAAATGGATTCATTAAAGGATGCTGTCGAGTTTGATGGAGATCTTAATTCATTTTTTGCCTATGTGCGTTCGGATCCCAAGTTTTCACCCTTTGATACAGAGGAAGAGGTATTGGAAAGGTATCGTTCTTTTGAGAAAAAAATGGAGCCATCATTACAAGCGCTCTTTCATCTTGTTCCCGAAGCAGGATTTGAAGTAAGAGCAACGGAGAAGTTCAGAGAAGCTGGAGCCAATGCGCAGTATATGCCCCCCTCAAGAGATGGGTCCAGACCAGGGATTTTTTATGAAACTGTGAGAGATCCGAAATACTACAACTATATCGACATGGAAACGCTGTTTATTCATGAAGCCATTCCCGGGCATCATTATCAAATAGCACTCCAACAGGAAGCAGAGATTCCAGAATTCAGAAAATCTTATTGGACGAGCGCTTATGGTGAAGGTTGGGCGTTGTACGCCGAAACATTGGGCCTCCAACTAGGAATGTTTGAGGACCCCTACCAGTACCTGGGCAGACTAAGCAATGACATGGAGCGAGCAGTTCGCTGTGTTGTAGATGCAGGAATGCATGCGAAAGGATGGACAAGAGAAAAGGCCATTGCATATATTCTGGAAAACCAGCCAGTAACAGCGGATGTGGCAGAACAGCGAATAGAACGATATATGGTGACGCCCGGGCAAGCTGTCAGTTACAAAGTGGGGGAGCAAACGATCATTCGTTTAAGAGAAGAAGCGAAAAGAAGATTGGGAGAAAAATTTGACATTAGATCATATCACGACGAGGTTTTGAGAAATGGTTGTCTTCCATTGAATATTCTGGAAAAACAAATTAACGCATGGGTAGCTGATGAGCTGGAAAACTAAATCAACAATACCTTGGGTCACACAATTGTACTGAATATGATCAACCGAACATTGAATAAAGCTATCGAAATGAAGTGTTTGATTATCGCATTGAGTCTGCTGTTTGCTTTTGGCTGTCAGTCACCTGACACAAGTTCAAAAGAGGAGTGGTTGGCACTTTTCAACGGGGAAAATCTTTCCGGGTGGAACATCAAAATAGCGGGCTATGAGCTCGATGAAAATTACAATGAAACATTTGTAGTGGAGGACAGCATGATTAGAATTCGCTATGATCGATATAGTGAATTCAATGATGCATTCGGACATATGTATTATGAAACTCCCTTTTCCCATTACAAATTGCGTTTCGATTACAGATTTGTAGGTGACCAGCTCAAGGGTGGTGCATCCTGGAATGTGCGAAACAGTGGCGTGATGTTGCATTCACAGTCAGCAGCAAGCAATGAGGTGAATCAGGGTTTTCCGGTTTCGGTCGAGTTGCAGTTGCTTGGGGGTCTGGGAACAGGAAGTCGTACAACAGCCAACGTTTGTACACCCGGAACTGCTGTGTCAATGGGCGATACTGTCAATTATAATCACTGCATCAGTTCTACTTCCGAAACTTATGATGGAGATCAATGGGTGCATGTAGAGGCTTTGGTGATGGGAGGAGCATATATGGTTTTTGTTGTAGAAGGTGATACAGTGTTAACTTTTGAAAACCCTCAAATTGGAGGAGGTTTTATCAGCGAACAATTGAATGGAGAGGATTGGGATAATTTTGGGCTTACACGCGACAAGGAGAAATGGATAGGTAAGTCAGGAGATATGCTAACCGAGGGATATATCGCCTTACAGGCAGAAAGTCATCCCATAGATTTCAAAAACATTGAATTGCTCAACCTTTGTGGATGCATGGATCCCAAGGCTAAGAATTTTAAGGACTATTATGTCAAAGATGATCCGAAAAGTTGTCAATACTGAGAGGAGATTTCATTTAGCCAAAGACTAGTGAGCGCTCAATATCATATACTCAACGGAGATACATTAAAGGATCAGTTTCCAGAAGCTATTGAGGGTCAAATATTAGTTGTCAGAGAATGTCTGGTTGACGGAGATGTGACCGGGGATAGCCTGTCTGTATTCTTCGAAAATCGAGCACGTTTCATTGCAAGCAATTATCCTCACATTGAGACTGACTATTTTCAACATGTGGTGCCTGAGTTTGAAAAGATACTGAAGATTCCGGCAGGTGCATCAGTCAATTTTTGGTTTGAAGATGACTTGTTTTGCCAGGTTAACTTTTGGTTTGTCCAGCATCTGCTCTATCAGGCTGGGTTACAGCGTAATTATTTTCTGGTAAGACCGTCTGTGCATACCCGATTTGGTTTCAGCGGTCTGTCGCAAACCGAACTGTTATCCATTTATCAGCATAAACTTGCGCTCAGGAAGGAAGATGTTTTGGCCAGTTTATGGCAGTTCTATCAAGAAAATGATCATGAAGAATTATTGGCGACAGCCCGTAAACTGCAGGAATATTATCCTTTTGTGCTTGAGGCTGTCAATGCTCATCTCGAGCGTATTCCATCCGGTAATAATCCAGGAAGACCTATGCAATCATTAATGAAAATCATGGATGAATTTGCTGAACGCGAATTCGGCCCAATTTTTCAAGAATTTTGTGAAAGAGAAAGTATCTACGGATTTGGAGACTTGCAAGTGAAAAAAATGTATGATCATATATTGGCTAACCGCTGATGCTGATTAGGAAATACTCCGCTTCATGGCCCTTGAAGTTCAGAGCCATCAAGGACCAACTTGAAAAAGGGGGAATTGACTTTCGTATTGAGCATGTGGGCAGTACGGCGGTCCCGGGGTTAGATGCGAAAGATATCATTGATGTAGATATCATATATGCAGACCCGCAACACTTCGAGCAAATCAGGGAAAGACTGACGGGTTTAGGGTATTATCACAACGGAAATCAAGGTATTCCACAGCGTGCAGTATTTAAGAGAAATGGTCGCTTGAAGGATGATGTGTTGGATAAAATTGACCACCATCTTTATGCTTGCCCCAGCGATAGCAAATCCCTTGAAAGGCATTTGCTATCGCGAGATTATTTGAGGAAATATGATGAGGCAAGAAAGACCTATCAACAAATGAAATATGAATTAGCTGCCAAAGCGAATCAAGACAAAAAACGATATGCCGCTTTGAAAGAATTGCATGTAAACGATTTCATTGATTCGATTGTTGAGAAGGCAAGACGAGATCAATTGCTGGCTAGATAAATCTGTACAAAAAGTAACGTGTCCATGTACATGTGCGCTAACACCAAAATCCAGAAGCTTTTCTTGAGCTTTATATAGAAAATGCCCATTACCAGTCCCATACATGTGGTCTGGATCATTCCCATGAGGCCCCACTCATAATGAATTACACCAAATAGCGCAGCACTAATTAATACGGCCATGATGCTCGCATATTTTGATGGACCCGTGATATCATTGATACGATTGATAAGAAACGCGCGGTAAATGAATTCTTCACCAAAGGATGATATAAAGTAAACGCCTGTAAGTGATAGAAAGAGACCGCTTAGATTGTCTTTTAGGAATTCATATCTGGTGAAATCGGCATTTTGTGGAGCCTCTGTGAAGATTGTCGTTATCACGGGACCCAGTAGAAATGCAACTGTGCCCAGTACAAAAACGAGCAGCGAAAGACTAAATACCCTTAGCACCTCCTTAATCCTGACAGGACCGAATGAGACACCAAGATCCTTAAGCTGTTGACTTCTTAATTTCAGGCTTCCCCAGATCAAACCCAGCATAAGTAAGTTGACAGCCCACACGATGATGAAACTACGAGTTGGATTTTCTCCAACCCAGGAGCTGGTTAGTTCAACGATAGTAAATGCCGGAAGGAAAACACACAATATCTCAATAAGATTGTATGTCAGGTGCCTTTGATCTGGTGATGTACGATAGGTTTGAGATTCCATATAGTTTAAATGATTTGTTTGAGCCAAAACTCTAGTAATCAAACATCAGAATCGACCGCTTTCAGGAAGGCGGACGAATTAAATCAATACCTACGATGGGAGTTAGGTGGTTGAAAGACTCTTTTTAAACTCACTAGGTGTTTGACCCGTCAGTTTTTTGAATTCCTTGTTAAAGGAAGATTTAGAATTAAACCCCGACTGGTACATGGCTTCAATAATTGTGATTTTTTCATCGGGTCCTTGCAGAATTTTTTTGACTTCTTCGCACCTATAGGTATTGATAAAGTCAAAGAAATTTTGGTTGAAAGACTGGTTGATGACCTGTGAAAACACTTTTTGATTGAGATCCAAATGATCAGCCAGATCTTTGCTTTTTAAGTCTGGATTGAGATAGGGTCGCTCCGATTCCATGAGTGCGAGTAACTGACTTTTGTGACCTTCGATAGTGTTGAAGTCCAGTGTGGAGGAGGCGTATCGCTCAGGCTCATCCCGTTCGATTCCTGAAAATATGGCAGGTTGATTCAATGCCTTAACCAGAACGCGATTGATGAAGTACAGTGAAATGACAAGCAATAGGACGATTGACGTATAGAGGATATAAATATTGCCAAATACAGGGATGATGTTACTAATCATTGCGACCACAGTGATTCCTGAAAAAGTGCGGATCATAAAGCTGAGCCAGCCCAGATTGATTTCATCTATCCGAGAAAATTTGTCTCTGATAACAGATTGATACTTTTTTAGTGAGATCCAGGATAGCCAGAGATAGCTGAGCATATGAAGGTATATGAACATACCTGATGCGGATATCCAGATCGGTAGATCGGTAGACGTAATATTTTGAGCTATGGCTGTCTGTTCGCTCAAATCTGTGAAAATGATCTGAATAATGAGGAGGCCGGTGATGACTATAAACAAAACCAGGTGCCAGCTATCAGTTTTAGTGAGCTTAAAGTCTCGATACACAACGCCCTGGGTATACCAATAAAGTAGTGGTCCGTATAGGAAGAAAAAACCATCGTCCAGTAGATGCAGTAATGGGATGGGAAGGATGATGCCACTGATCCTTGCGGTAAGGTCAGTTAGGTTGATCGCAAATAACAGGAAGACAATGGCCAGCAACCTGTTGTTTCTTTTATTTCCTTTCTGGTGGGTGAACAGATACACAGCAACGAAAAACAACTGGAAGGCTGCCAATAAGGAGAGAATCGTACCTATGCTACTCGTCATGAATTGTAAAGCTAAGAGAAGTGATTAAAGAAGTCGAATGAATCGCCATTTGGTCCGAAGTAAGGAAGTGAAAAAATAATCTTATGTTATCTTTAGTAAGGGCATTATTGAATACATCAAAGAATAGATGAAGAAGGCGACTTTTAAAAAATGGCATTTGATAAGCTGGGAGCCAGAAATATTGATTTCTGGGGGACTAATTCTGACCCTGTTCAATATTCGACCAAAAATTGTTGGATTCTACCAGCTCATGCAGCCCTATGACATACCTGGGCTTCTGGACTCCTTAATATTTGTATCTGCAGTGCTCGGTTCACTTACTGTAGGTTTTAGCGTCCATCTTGTCCTCCGCGGTTTTTGGATCATGTACATGGGTGTCACCTCCTACTTTAAGGTGCCGTTTGATCAAAGCTTGTTTGAATTCAAGAAGGTTTACCAGAAAAGGATTTTAAATCTGAGTATATCAACTAAAAGCAGGCAGCTTGGGGAGCTATCTGGATTGGTTTTTTCGATTACATTTCTGTTCTTGCTCATTGGGTTAGGTGTCTGTTTGCTCCTCTTCATTTTCAAGGTATTGGGTTACTATCTCAGTGTGCCCGATTGGGTATTGATAATCCTTTCGGGTTTTCTCTTCATTGATTTTCTTTCATTCGGATATCTTAAAAAGACAAGGATTGGAGTGATGCTTTATCCGTTACTTGCTCCTCTTTATTTCCTGACGCTTTCTTTTTTGTATCGTGATCTCTACTATTATCTGATACAGAAAATAGATAAATGGAAGTTGATTGTAACCTTAATGGGTATCACGCTGCTATCCGTGACATTTGGAATGTTTAATACATGGGAGTTAACCAGAAGACCACCAATTATTTCATTGCCAAATCGCTACGAAACATATGATCGAAATTATTACCGGGATGAGCAGGACGTATATAGCCATACACTGGCATCTATTAGTTCATATTATCAAGATCATGATGTAATGAAATTGTTTGTGCATCGCACCTGGCTGACAGAGGACTTTTTGGATAATCAGGCTTTTGCCATCCGGTTAAATAATACCATTTGCGCTCCTTTGTCAGTTAAAAATTATCGCGGCAAGGAAAATCAGTTTGGATATTTATTCATGATTGATATTTCCGCGCTGGAAAAAAATGAGGAACATGATATCACGATTAGAGTGGACAAGGAAAAGACGGCATTTCCTGCCTATCATGATGAAATATACATAGAGATACCATTTGTAAAAGAGTAGTTCAATTATTTAATATCTTTAGTGGTAATAATGAGACGTACTTGTTGTGCAATTATTATAGGTATCGCCCTGGGCTCATGTCGCCCTGAAACTCCCGAGGCACTAGAAAGCAACGTTCCAAAGCTGACTTCCAATATCACCATTTTTGAAGTATATCTGGACAATCCCGCGTCTCTGGATCAGTTGAGCACTTTCCTAAAAGACACCCTGGGTTTACCGACTGAGTGGAACAGTTTTGACCTGTTCGGGGATAGCATTGTCTATGATGAAGCCTTTTTTTTGGGCAATACAACTTTTGAGCTGGTCACCTTGTATCAAGGGGACACTACCATGGACCAATTGGCCAGATGCAACAGGATTATTTTTGGTGTGCCAGATATAGAGAAACTATCAATTGCCATTAGAGATGATTTTCAACATGCTCCACCCTCAGATTTCAACATTGTATCCGGAGGGAAGCAAATCACAATGGGTAGACAAACAAATCTTGATTCACTGTCAAAGGCATCTGGATTTTATGTGTCTTTCTGGCAATATCTGCAGGAAGGTTTTTCATTTTCGGATAGAGCCGTTAATGCTGTGACAAAGGAGGAGTTGTACGAAAAATTAGGTGAAAGCCTGGCTTCAAACACAATAGGGATTAAGGAGTTAAAAGAAGTGCATTTGATCTTGTCTCAGAAGGCATTGGGCCAATGGCATAAATTGTTAGGACCAAGCGTCGACAATCACTGGAAAATGAAGAACGGCCCAATAATCTCATATGATATTGGGTCAAGTGACATGGGAATTCAATGGATTACCTTGAGTGTAGAAAAAATAGAAATGGCGAAGCGCTATCTTGAGGACATGGAAATTCTCTCAGAAAGGGATGGTAAAGTTTCGATTAGTAGAACTGAAGATTTTGGTCTGAAGGTATTCATGGAAGAATAATAAAAATTCATTGTATGGTGATTGTCAAAAGGTTAGCTGGATTGCTGTTGGTTTATGTATTGTCTCACGTTGCGGTCAATGCACAGTTACAGGCTTATAAGTCCTCGGCACGAGGAGAGTCGTTCAATTTTCTTTTGTATGAACCACAAGATGTTTCCTCAGCGACTCCCCTGGTTGTTTTTCTGCATGGTGGAGGAGAAGGTGGGGATAATGTTGAACTGGTCAAAAAGCATGGCTTACCGAAGCTGATCGATCAGGGGCGGTCATTTCCATTTTATATGTTGGCTCCACAGAGCCCTTACGAGTCTGGTTTTTGGGATGACCGTATGGTGGATGAAATGGTTGATCGATTGGTAGATTCATTAAACATTGATGTCAAGCGTATCTATCTGACTGGATTAAGTCGTGGAGGATATGGAGTCTGGCGAATGGCTGTCAACAATCCCAAAAAATATGCGGCAATGATTTCGGTATGTGCGGCATCTATTCCATTACCCTATGTCAGAAGGCTTTCACATCTGCCCGTATGGTTGTTTCATGGAGATGCGGACCCAGTGATACCAACGGAGCAATCGGTGCAGGCATATGAGTTGATGAAACCAAATAATGACAAAGTGAAACTAACCATTTACCCAGGAGTAGGGCATGATAGCTGGGTCAATGCCTTTGAAAAAGAACCCATATACGAGTGGTTGCTTTCTCAAAAGTTAGAGTAGGACTATTCCACTTTCAAGACAAATGGATTCTTGAAATTGCGAACCTGCGACAGGGTTAGGTCTATTTGTCCACCCATAGAGGTATCAGCTCCGATTTCAACAGAAGATGCTTTCCAACTGTCATGAAACTGTGATGGCGTTATCTGCTTTAACGGAAATCCGTTTTGTAGTAAGGTATACGCGATAATTTGAATGTCTTTCGTATCTACACTATCCCCGAAATAAATTGAGTTGGACGGGGTTGGCTTTGTAAGGCTATCCACTGGTCGTTCATGAAGGTAAAACTTGTATTTGCCAAGCGTCTCAGTAATGTTGATGTCATTCTCATGTGGATAGTATCTGATGATCATGTCTGTGCGGTTTTTGCCATCCGGTACTTTTGCCATGACCGTTTCATTATACTCAGCTAGCAATTCGTCAAAAAATTCTGAATTAGTGAGTATTTTATTTTCAGGAGTTGTTCCCCTCGGAACTGACTTTTCTGCTTTGGTTGAGTCTGGTTTGGATGGAGTAGCCTGATCAAGCGAAGGTTTTGTTTCTGGAATTTTCTGTTCCACCGATTGTTCCACCGATTCTTGCTCGAATTTAGGTTCGTGTTTGGTGAGTGTGCCGAAAATCAACAAAAGACCAAATAGTGCTGCAACTAACAACAAATGTCCTACAAAACGATATGGTCCACTGGTAAACATAAGTGATTTGCTCACCTAAATTAATCGAATTATCAATATCGACCTTGCATTGCCCCCAAGTCATTTGTATTTTTTTTTGGAATACACAAAAAAGCCGGCATGAAACGCTTCATGCCGGCTTTTGCATTATTTATTAATCAATCCTTATTTCTTCTTTCTCAAGCTCAAATCAAGTGCTACCGGAGTAGCTACGAAGATTGATGAATAAGTACCGATGATAATTCCTACAAGTAGTGCGAACGAGAAACTTTTTAGCACCGCTCCGCCGAACAAGAAAAGTATTAATACTACGATTAATGTCGTGACAGATGTTATCAATGTTCTGCTAATCGTATTGTTCAGTGACTCATTGAAAACGGGCGTAATGTCCGAACCTGCCTTGATGCCAAGATTTTCACGAATTCTATCAAATACGACCACTGTATCATTAATGGAGTAACCAATAATGGTAAGTATCGCAGCAACAAATACCTGATCAATTTCTAGTGAGATACCCATTAGGTTTGCAATCGCAAAAGCAGATAATACAAACAAGGTATCGTGGAAGAGTGCGACAATCGCACCCAGTCCAAACTGCCATTTACGGAATCTAACCAGGATATAAAGGAAAATACAGATCAAGGCTATCACGCCGGATTGATATGACGAATTCTTGATATCATCGGCAATAGTCGCACCGACTTTTGAAGAGCTGCCAATGGTGAAGTGAGTTGCATCAACACCTTCATCATTTTCAGAATACTGCTTGCCAAGGAAGCTTTCGACACCCTTGATCAATTCAGTTTTCACCTTTTCATCCGCTTCATCTGACTCATCATCGATCATATAACTGGTCGTGATCTTCACAATGTTATCTGCTCCGAAAGTTTTAACCTCTGTGCCTGCGCCACCAAAATCACTTGTCAACGAAGTTCTAAGCGCTGAAGAAACGATGGGTTCATTATTAGTCACAACATAAGACCTACCTCCTTTGAAATCAACACCAAGCGTCAATCCTTTGATCAACATGGCAATAATACCAATGGTGATAAATGTACCGCTGAATAGGTAGGCCATCTTTCTTTTGCTGATAAAGTCGAAGTTAAGGTTAGTAAATAGCCCATTAGAGAAGGCTGTAGCAAAAGATAGTTTGGACTGATCTCCTTTTCTGCTGAACGCTTCCACTACAACACGCGTAATGAATACAGCACTGAAAAATGAGCTGATTATACCAATGATCAAAGTAATGGCGAATCCCTTCACAGGACCCTGGCCAAATGTGTACAAGATAAATCCTACGATGAGCGTGGTAGCGTTGGCATCAAAAATTGACCAATAGGCCTTTTTATATCCTGCATCAATTGCAGACTTCAAGCCTGCACCATTTCTCAGTTCTTCCTTGATTCTTTCAAAGATCAGTACGTTGGCGTCAATCGCCATACCAATTGTAAGTACGATACCGGCAATACCTGGAAGTGTTAGTGCAGCACTTAACTGGGCTAGAATTCCCAGAATAAAGAATGCATTGAAGAACAAAGCCAGGTTAGCGATCAATCCACCTTTTGCATAGTACGCAATCATGAAGAAGATCACAATCACTAAACCAATGCTAAATGATCTAAGACCCTGATCTCTGGCTACCTTACCAAGGGTTGGCCCGATCACCACATCTTCCACAATTGTCGTAGGAGCAGGAAGTGCACCAGCTTTCAGAATGTTTGACAAATCCTGAGCTTCTTCGATGGTGAAGTTTCCTGAAATGCTTGAGTTACCGTTAGGTATTTCGCCTTGAACAGTAGGTGCTGAGTACACAAAGTTATCAAGTACGATGGCGATACGCTTGCCAATGTTATTAGCAGTCATTCGCCTCCACGTTTTGGCGCCTTGTGCATCCATTGCCATAGAAACTGCAGGTCTTGATCTTTCATCGAGATCTTGACGAGCATCCACAATTGTTTCACCAGTCAATGGTGCTTTACCTGATCTTGATCTTTTGATAGGATAAAGTTCTAATAGCTCTACAGAAGATACTCCTTCTGTTTCGATTGGCTTAACCAACCATAAGAATTTCATAGTAGAAGGAATTACAGCCTGAACTGTTGGTAGTTCCAACATTCTGTTGATTCTGGCTGTATCTTTCACATCGTAAACTAGTCCATATTGGGCTCTTAGTAAGCTAAACAATGGAGAGACACTGCTATTGGCGAGTGAGTCAAGGTTGACATCATCGCTGCTCGAATCTGATTGAGCAATGGCTCCATCTGCTGATGATGAGTCTGCATCGGCAACTGTTGTTTCATCTTCGCTGGTTAACAAATTGGAGACATCTTCCAGAGTAGCCTCATCTGCTTGTGCTCCAGCACCTGTAGTTGCACTTGTCGCTTCAGTGCCCATGACAGCAACTGCCTGGTCGTTCATGCGCTGTAGTACATCAGAAATTTCGTTGAGGTCATAAACCTCCCAGAATTCAAGCTTTGCGACACCTTGCAAAAGCTTTCTTACCCTTTCAGGGTTATCTACACCCGGAAGTTCGATTTGAATACGACCAGTTTGCTCTAGCTTCTGAATGTTTGGTTGTGAAGTACCAAATCTGTCAATCCTTGTTCTCAGGATATTGAATGATCTATCGATAGCACCATCCACTTCGGTGTTGATGATTTCCAGGACCTCTTCGTCAGTGGTCTGAAGACCAATTCTGCCTCTATTGCTAGCATTAGAGAATACAAATGCCAGATTTTTATCCGGAGCAATAGCTTTGAATGCGGAGTAAAACTCGTCGACGTAGTTGAGTTGCGTACCACGCACAGCATTTGTAGCTTCCTCAAGTGCTTGAACAAAATCCGGATCCTGATTGTCTCCGCTGATTCCTTTGACTATCTCGACTGGAGATACTTCAAGTGTCACGTGCATACCACCTTGCAAGTCAAGGCCAAGATTGAGCTCAGTTTCCTTTACATCCTGATAGGTGTAGTCCATGCCCAACAAATTGTACACAGGTACATGCCAAACTGAATCTAAGTAACGCTGCTTTTCTGTATAGTTAACACTGCCGCTGGGGTCAGTGGCACTTTCTGTTGCTTGCTCTTGGATGTTTTGAGCTACAAATGTGAATGACAAGTAGTATATACACAGTAGCGAGATGATGACGGTCAAAAAGACCACAAAACCTTTATTCTTCATGATTTATTAATTGAAATTTAAGTACTTGGTAAATTGTGGTGCACAGCTAAAGTGCACAATGAGAGGTCCAACGTGTCCTAGGGTGCGTTGGTAGATATAATCCGTCGCAATAAAATCTTTAAACTTTTAGACTGACTGACGATGAATTGGTCAACAACGGTCCTTCCTGCTTCAGACTCAGATTCAGTTTCCAATACTGGGATGGCAAATGAACCTTCATCTAGCGAAATCTGAAAGGTTGAGTTGACGGTCGCGGAAACGGAAACAGAAGGTGTATTTTGCTCCTGTTCAGGGGTATCAGTGGTATTCTCAATTTCCACTGCATGAGTATCCTGCTCACAACAAGCATACTGACTGTTAAGTACAGTTAGGGATAGACACGTCAAAATCAATAATGACGAGATCCATTTATTTTTCAGTATGTGTTCTTTCGTTTTCACTTACGGGCGACAAATGTAGGTAAAATGTAGTAGCAGCAAATGCGGTTGTGTTAAAATTTACTTTTCAAGCGCATGATGAATAAAACCTGTGACCACATTTATCGCCGTTGCGAAGTGTTTGTTGTTAGGAATAATGATATCCGCTTCCTCTCGCAAGGGAGCAATGTAATCTTTGAACGCAGGCGTAACGTGATGCTCAAAACGATACAGGACATCATCAAGGTCATATCCTCTTTCATTAGAATCCCGTAGAATCCTTCTTTTGAGCATAAGATAGTCAGGTGTTTCGATGAACACTTTTAAATCGAGCAGCTCACGAATTTCTTCAAAGTAGAAGGTGAAAAAACCTTCCACCAGTATGATCGGCGCGGCTGATATATCGATGTATTGAGTAGGTTTGTCACAATGATTGAAATTGTATTCCTCAATTCGAAGTGATTTTCCATTTTGCAAAGTCTGTAAATCCCGATAAAACCCCTTTCTGTCTATGGCCGTTGGCAAATCAAAATTTTCGATACCATTGGCATCTTTGGACTGTTGGTCAATAGGGAGATAGTAGTTGTCCATCGACATCAGGGAAGCTGTCCCGTGAGGAAGATTAGAAAGAAGTGAATTTTGGAAAAATGTTTTTCCCGACCCACTCCCACCAGTGATGCCGATCAACATGGACTTAACCATAATTTGAGATCAAAAAGTCGATTAATTTTTCTATCGCTTTGCCTCGGTGTGAAATTTTGTTTTTGCCTGCCAGGCTCATTTCTGCAAAAGTGGAGGTTTTACCTTTCGGCAAGAAAATCGGATCATATCCAAAGCCGCCCTCTCCGAAACGTTCACGGGTAATTTGACCTTTTGCTTCACCTTCCAGTAGCACTTCGTTTCCATTGTTATCAATAAAACTGATAATGGTCCTGAATCTTGCATTTCGATTGTCCTGCCCTTCAAGCTGACTCAAAACGAGATCTATGTTGTCATTGCTGTCACAATGTTCACCCGCATAACGAGCTGATCGAACACCGGGCGCTCCGTCAAGAGCATCTATTTCGAGTCCGGTATCATCCGCGAAGCAAGCGACCTTAAACTGATTATAAATGAACCGGGATTTGATGGAAGCATTGGCCTCCAGCGTATCTCCATCTTCAATGATGTCTTCTTCTGTTAGTTCAGAGATGCTTTTGATGATAATGTTGTCAGGAAGTAGCGCCTGAATTTCTTTAACCTTGTTTTGATTTCTCGTCGCAAAGTAAAGTTCCATTAATAGATCGTCTTTGGAAAAATGTCATAGATGGCAAGGGATTTTGCCGGGAGAGGACCAAAAGCATTGCTGAAATTGATTTGATCCGATGGCAAAATGACCTTAATGTGCCCTTCAGTAGTTACTTGACTTAATCCAGCTGCAATTGCTTCACCTAGGCCTGGTCCTGAAAGATCACTGACAAAATACAAGTACCTGGAAGTCCATCCGGTTGTGGTATAGGTAAAGATCATCTCCAGTGTATCATATCTGAGTGTAGATGTATCGGCTACACTGGATATGTTTGTGTCATAGACATGACCGGAGGTAGCTGATGCTATGTACCTCAAACCTACAATGTCATTGGATTTTATTTGCTGTCCTTCACCCACTTCCATGATAAAATATCTGGCCCCAGACTCGGTTGTGTCTGGAGTCCCCAAATTTTTTCGCTGGATGTAATCGTTGATTTGAGCAATGTCCTCAGCTCTTTGCGTAACTGGGTCTTTCGCATCGATTTCAGTTATCTGACAACTTGTTAAAAATCCTAGAAAAATCAATCCTAAAACTGCCGATTTTTTCATTGAGATTATTTCGATTGTTTATCTGCACTTAATAGCTCTACCTCGAATATCAAAGAAGCGAACGGAGGAATTGCTCCACGCGATCCTCTCGATCCATAACCAAGTGAGCTCGGGATATAAAGGGTAGCAGCGCCTCCTACATTGAGATAGGCAATGCCTTCATCCCATCCTTTGATAACACCACCTGTTCCCAAACGGAAATTATATTCACCAGAATCGAATACTGAACCATCTAGTAACATGCCTTTATATTTAACATTTACCATGTCCAATGCTTCAGCCTGGGCTCCAGTTCCTTCCTTAGTCATTACGTAACGTAATCCTGATTCTGTTGTTACCGGATCGATGTTGTTTTCACTGAGATAGTTCAGTAATACTTCTTCTTCTTTGGCATATTCTTCTTTACTGGTTTCAATTTCCAGCTGACGAGCCATTTCCTGGTATTCATTGACTGTCATTTGCTCTACCAGGCCAAGGTTGAAAGTGAGGGTTCCTTCTGCATTGAGACTATCAGGAACTTGCTGTTGCCAAGCATTGTTGAAAAAGTCAGTCGTAGGAATATCGAACGCAACACTGTCTCCAATTTTTAAGTAATCCAGTACTTCTTGAAAAAGTCCCCCTTCGCCATTTGACGATTTGCGGTACTGCATCATGGCTGATTCTGCGCCAGATACCCAAACTTCCTGACCTTTTTCAGAAACAATCGAAGCATTGAACTTGAATATGTTTTCAGAGACCAGGGAATCTGTCCCGTTTGATATGTAGTTGATGGCAACTCCGCTTTGTGTAGTTACAGATTGATTGGAATTACATCCTACCAATAGGAATACAACTAATAGTGTTCCTAATATTCTCATTTGATAATTAAATAGTTTTCTTTAAAATCTTCGATTAACGACTCAAATTTTTCAACTGTGGAATCCAACGACGCATCTGACATTCCACCTGAGGCATTTTTATGACCCCCACCTTTGAAATGATCGTTTGCAAATTTATTGACTGCATAGTCCCCCACAGACCTAAATGACAGTTTTATTTCGTCCTCCTGTTCTTTTATGATAGTGGCCATCACAATTCCGGCAATCGACAATGCGAAGTTTACCAGCCCTTCTGTGTCCCCCTTCTGCAGGTTGAATCGATCATAGTCCTCTTTATGAATGATAAAATAGGCGATGTTCAAGTCCTTTCTTACGGTAAGCTTCTCTGAGAGAGCGTAACCGATAAATTTCAATCTGCTCAGCGAATTGTTGTCATAGATAGCACGACTGACCATTGACCCATTTGCACCAGCATCGATCAAATCAGCGATTGCCCGATGAGTCTTTGATGATGTATTTGGAAACTTGAATGATCCGGTATCCGTCATAATACCTGCATAAATGCAATTGGCCATTTCCGGTGTGATCTCATGATCCTCAAACATGTAGATGAAATCAAGGATCAGCTCAGCTGTAGCAGCTGCATTGGTATCCCAAAGCATAAAGTCTGCAAAATCTTCCGGATCGAGATGATGATCGATGATCACTTTCACACAATCTGCATGATCAACCAATGGTTCCATGCCTTTGATTCTTTTCAACCCAGAGAAGTCAAGGCAAAAAATCACTTCGGCTTTGTCCACGATTTGTTGACTGGCTCCAGGATTGTCTTCGTCAAAGACTACTACTTCATTATTTCCGGCCATCCATTTGAGAAAGTCAGGATATTCAGTGGGGCTTATCACCACAGCGTCATGACCCCTGGCCTTTAAAAATAAATAAAGGGCCAAAGATGACCCTAAAGCATCGGCATCAGGGTTGGCATGTGTTGTGATAACAATGGATCTGGACTGATCCAGGTAGGGTAAAAGGGCTTCTATCGAATTCATTCAGCCGGCTCTAAGGCTATTTTTGAATCGGCAAAGCTCACAAGTTTTATAATAATTACAAAAACAAGTCAGATTCCCCTGCTATTTTTGCGCCGATTTTAACAATTAGTTTCAAAAATAATTCAAAAAATGGCAGGTAATATCACCTTCACAATGATCAAACCTGATGCGTACGCAGCAGGCAATTCAGGAGCAATAATCAAAATGATCGAAGAGGCAGGATTCAAAATTAAGGCTATCAAAGCAGTTCATTTAACTGATAAGAATGCTGGTGAGTTTTATGCTGTTCACAAGGAAAGACCCTTTTACGGTGATCTGGTTGCTTACATGACTTCAGGGCCAATAATTGCGATAAGCCTCGAAAAGGAAAATGCGGTTGCCGATTTCCGCAAACTGATAGGAGCTACCAATCCTGCCGAAGCTGAAGAAGGAACAATTAGAAAATTATTTGCAAAATCAATCGAAGCAAATGCTGTTCACGGATCTGATTCTGATGAAAATGCTCAGATTGAATCATCTTTCTTCTTCTCTCAGTTGGAGAGCGTTTAACTAAAGAATTTTTATTAGAACCAAAGCTCGTCAGCAATGTCGAGCTTTTTTTATTGAACGACTTCACGGGGCTCAATCCAAAAATTATTGAACCCTTCTCCAATAAATAGCATGATTTTGTCGAGTTGAAGTAACTCAAGGATGGCCAGAAAATTAAAGATGGCCAATATTTTATCTGGCTTTTCAGCGATCAGATCGCTAAAAGAAATGCGTTTTTCGTTACTGGCACTTAAACGATGTAGCATGTCATTTTTCTGTCCCTCAATTGTGTATGGGTATTGCACTACCTGGTGAACCGGTTTGTTTTTTTCTATTTCATAACGGCTCATTACTTTTTGAAATACCTTCATGATTTTATACAAATCAAGGTTTTGGAGCTCAGCTTCAACGTCCACTTCCCCGGATAATGATCGGATTTCGTTGAACAGATTGCCACGTTGCTCACGGCTCATTCTGTCAAGTTCCATTTGCCCTAGTTCAGCAATAATGGACTTGTACTTTTTGTATTCCAACAGATGTTTTACGAGCTCCTCTCGAGGATCAATTTCATTGCCATCTTCATCCAGAACAGGTCTGGGAAGCAGCATTTTGGCCTTGATGCGCATGAGTGTAGCTGCGACCAGTATAAACTCACTCGCAACTTCAACATTTAGTTTTTCAAGGTGATTGACATATTCCAAAAAGTCATTGGTGATTTCTGAAATAGGAATATCGTAAATATCCAGTTCATCTCTTTCTATAAAAAAGAGTAATAGATCGAATGGGCCTTCGAATAAAGGTAATTTGATCTCAAACTTGTTCTGGTCTACAATTTCAGTCAATTCTTGTCCTTGCTATTATGATGAAGTTCAGATTATCGAAAACCAAAAAAAGCGTATTTTTGCGACATTGTTTTTGAAAGAAAGAAACTTTTGGCAACATTTTGTTCACTGGTTAGTTTCACTTTCAACCACATTAACTGACCAATGCAAATAAAAGAAGGCGAATTACTTGCTCAGATCAATTCCCCAGAAGATCTGAAAAAACTTAATCCAACCCAGCTTGCACAAGTTTGCGAAGATTTAAGGAACTACATCATAGATCATGTTTCAGTCTATGGTGGACACTTTGGCGCTAGTCTTGGGGTAATCGAATTGACTGTTGCGCTACATTACGTTTTCAACACACCTGAAGATCAGTTGGTTTGGGATGTGGGACATCAAGCTTATGGTCATAAAATTTTAACAGAGAGAAAAGATAAATTTCACTCCAATAGGCTATATGGAGGTATTTCCGGATTCCCCAAGCGGAAAGAAAGCGAATATGATTCCTTTGGTGTAGGACACTCATCCACATCTATATCCGCGGCTTTAGGCATGTCCATTGCTAATGATCGCCTTGGAAAGGACAGACAACACATCGCTGTGATCGGGGATGGAGCCATGACAGGTGGGATGGCTTTTGAAGCGATGAATCACGCCGGCGTTTCCAACAGCAACTTGCTGATCGTACTCAACGACAACTGCATGTCGATTGATCCGAATGTTGGAGCGCTTAAGGATTATCTGACGGATATTACTACTTCTCATACCTACAATAAGTTCAGGGATGAAGTATGGAAAGTGCTGGGTAAAATCAGCAAGTTTGGTCCCAATGCGCAAGAGATAGTTGCCAAGATGGAGGGAAGCGTTAAGTCTTTCCTTTTGAAGCAGAGTAACCTATTCGAATCTTTAAATCTAAGATATTTTGGTCCTGTCGATGGACACGATGTGAACCACCTGGCTCATGTGATGAATGACCTGAAGGATATACCTGGACCGAAGATACTTCACTGTATTACGAAAAAGGGGAAAGGATATAAGGCGGCTGAAAAGGATCAGACCAAATGGCATGCTCCCGGAACATTTGACAAGTTGACCGGGGAGATTCACAAGAAAGTGCCGGTTAACCCAGAGCCTCCGAAGTATCAGGACGTGTTTGGCGAAACTATGGTTGAGCTGGCCAGGCAAAATGAAAAAATCATGGGCATAACGCCTGCAATGCCATCAGGATCTTCCATGAATATCATGATGAAGGAGTTTCCTGAGCGATCGTTCGACGTAGGCATTGCCGAACAGCATGCAGTGACTTTTTCAGCAGGATTAGCAACGCAGGGAGCAGTTCCTTTTTGCAATATTTATAGCACGTTTATGCAAAGAGCCTATGATCAGGTTGTGCATGATGTATGTATTCAGGATTTGCACGTAGTGCTTTGCATGGATCGCGCAGGATTTGCAGGTGCTGATGGTCCTACACATCATGGAGCGTATGATATCGCCTACATGAGGTGTATTCCAAATCTGATTGTTTCAGCACCGATGAATGAGGCGGAATTACGCGACTTGATGTTCACAGCCTCAGAATATGGCAAGCCATTTTCCATAAGATATCCCAGGGGTAAGGGAGTAATGCCGGAATGGCGCACGCAAATGAAGCGAATTGAAGTTGGAACCGGAAGGACCTTGAAAGAAGGTCAGGATCTGGCATTTCTGACATTGGGCCACATTGGCAATTACGCAACAGAGGCCATTGAACGATTGACCAAAGAGGGAGTGAATGCCGGACATTACGACATGCGCTTTGTAAAGCCTTTGGATACCAAACTTTTAGATCATATTTTCTCAAAGTATTCTCATGTTATTACTGTCGAAGATGGTTGCTTGCAGGGAGGCTTTGGATCGGCAGTGCTAGAGTACATGGTCGATAAAGGATATTCATCAAAAGTCGTTAGGCTTGGAATGCCAGATCGGTTGGTAGAACACGGTACGCAGCTTGAATTGCATAAGGAGTGTGGCTATGATCCTGATGGAATGTATCAGGCAGCCATTAAAATGCTGAATGTCGAATTAGTTTAAACTCGTTTGCAATTCGATCCTAAATGACGATATTTCATATTTAGCATATGAAGTATTTCGCAAGTCTCATTATTCTTTTGATAGTCTGGGCAGGTTGCACAACCCAAGGGAGCCAAGGCCCTCAGCTAATCCGTGAAGTCAGGATAGAGCCCGTCGATATAGACATTGATAAAATCAAAGAACGTGGTTATTTGGTTGCCCTAATGGACAATAGCTCCACAGGGCTCTTTCTTTATCGAGGGGAAACTATGGGCTATGAATATGACCTACTTAAAATGTTTTGTGATTCTGTTGGTCTTGATCTCCGCATAAAAATTACCGTAAATATTGAAGAGGCATTCGAGAAACTCGACAAAGGAGAAGGTGATATCATGGCCTACAATCTTACCGTAACGCGAGAACGCAAAGACAGAATAGCCTTCACACATTATCACAACCTGGTTCCTCAGGTGTTGATTCAGCGCAAACCGGATAATTGGCGAGAAATGAAGCTTCATGAGATCGAAGCTCAACTAATCAGAAATCCGGTAGACCTAATCGGACAAGAAGTTTATGTCAGGTATCAATCTTCTTATCTGGATCGCCTTAAGCATCTCTCAGACGAGATTGGAGGAGATATTCTCATCGTTGAAGGATTTCCGAATGAGGACACTGAGCAAATAATAGAGTCAGTTGCCAATGGTGATATCAATATGACAGTAGTGGAAGAAGACATTGCCATGGTAAATGCCACTTACTATGATAATCTGGATATTGAGACACCTGTGAGTTTTCCCCAGCAAATAGCCTGGGGGGTAAGGCGAAATGCGGACTCATTGCAAAGGGTGTTGAATGATTGGATATTGAGCATGCGCAAAACTCCTGAATACTATACAGTCTATAACAAGTATTTCAAAAGCAACAAATCATCAAGGCAAAGAAAGAACAGTAAGTATTCTTCTACCGGAGGAGGAGAACTTTCTCCTTATGACGATATGATTAAACTAACGGCATCCGAATTAGGTTGGGACTGGCGATTATTGGCAGCACAAGTTTTTCAGGAATCAAAGTTTGATCATAAAGCGAAAAGCTGGGCAGGAGCTATCGGATTGATGCAGGTTTTGCCCTCAACAGCTAAAGAATATGACATAGTTAATTTGACCGATCCAAAGAAGAACATGCGCGCTGCAAAAGAGCACTTGTTGTGGTTGCAATCATTGTGGAAAGATGAGATTGCTGATTCTGCTGAGTTGCCGAAGTTTGTGTTGGCTTCCTATAATGTGGGGCGAGGACATGTTAGAGACGCTCGAAATTTGGCGGAGAAGTACAATGCCAACCCTGACAACTGGGATGAGGTAGCCGATTATTTAGCTAAAAAATCAAAGTCAAGCTATTACAATGATCCTGTATGTGAGTTTGGTTATTGCCGGGGCAATGAACCTGTCGAATATGTAAAAGCCATTTTATCAACTTTTGACAATTACAAAGTGATTTATCCTGAAGTTCAATTAGCCGATTCCACGTTGGCTGGTAGCTAATTGGGTCTTTTATAACCACTTCGAACAACATTATTCCAGTGATGTAAAACTGGATCTTCATCAACTTTGAGGGTTTTATATTGATTGTATAAAACCATATTCTATGAAGAAGTATAGCATCATTCTGCTTTGTTTTTTAATCGCCAATCTCTCAATAGCTCAGAAAAAGCCCAAGATTTCATCTAGCAAAAAGGCTGTTCTGAGTCAAATAGAAGAAAACAGTGATAAGCTCACTGAAATGAGTGATCTGATATGGTCATACGAAGAAACAGCATTTGAAGAGACTCAGTCAGCAAAATTGCTGGCAGACTATGCCGAATCGCAAGGATTCACAGTAAAACGCGCAGTGGCTGGTATCCCTACAGCTTTTACGGCTGAATACGGATCAGGAGAGCCTGTGATTGGTATTTTGGGTGAATTTGATGCACTACCAGGCTTATCCCAGAAGACAGTACCAACCAAAGATCCTTTGAATCAAGGGGGAGCGGGGCACGGTTGTGGACACAACTTATTCGGCGTGGCAAGTTTGGGTGCGGCGGTAGCTATCAAAGAGCAGATCGAAGCAGGTACATTAAAAGGAACTGTTAGATTTTACGGGACTCCAGCTGAAGAAAAGTATTTTGGCAAGCTCTGGATGATTAGGGCTGGATTGTTCGATGATGTGGATGTTTGCATGGATTGGCACCCAAGTGCGGAAACCAAAGCAAATGTGCAAAGCTCTCTTGCTTTAGTGGATTTCATCGTTGAGTTCTATGGTCAAGCAGCTCATGCTTCAGGAGATCCATGGAATGGGCGTAGTGCTTCTGACGGATTAGAGCTATTTACAACAGGAATCAACTATCTCAGAGAGCATATCAAGCCGACAGTCAGGATTCATTATCACATTCAGCATGGAGGAGATGTTGTAAATGTTGTGCCTGACTACACAAAAATTTGGACGAGAGTAAGGGATACAAGAAGAGAGGGAATGGAGGAAGTGTGGAAGCGAGTGGAGAAAATTGCTGAAGGTGCCGCTATGATGGCAAATGTTGATTATAAAATCAGTTTAGTTTCAGGTATCCATGAGGTGTTGGTTAATCGAACAGGTGGAGCTACGCTGCAGCAAAACCTTGAGTACTTAGGAGATATTTCCTATACCGAGGAGGAAACTCAATTTGCCAAGAAAATTCAGGAAGCAACTGGTAAGGAGCAAGTGGGAATGAATGCCAAAATCAACCCACTGGAAGAAACACAGGAACACCCAATGGGTGGTTCCACAGATGTAGGAGATGTGAGCTTTGTGGTACCTGTTATTCGACTAGGCGTGACAACCGCACCAAAAGATACTCCTTGGCATTCATGGGCGGTAGTTGCTTGTGGTGGTATGTCGATAGGGCATAAAGGGATGATTCATGCAGCTAAGGCGCTTTCAATGACCATGGTGGATTTATTTGAAGATGAAAAGCTAAGAGGGGAAATCAAAGAAGAATTTAAAGAGCGGAAAGGCGATTATGTCTACAAGGGAATGGTTCCTGAGGGTCCTCCACCATTGAATGGAGTAGGGGGTAACTAAGCTCTATTGAGTATGATACGAAAGGTAGCACCTAGTCCAGGTTCTTGCTTTCGAACGAATATACGGCCCTGGTGATAGTTTTCAATGATTCGCTTTACCAGGGCCAATCCCAAACCCCAACCTCGTTGTTTTGTTGTGAAGCCAGGTTTAAATATGCTCCTTACTTTTGACTTGGGAATGCCCTTGCCCGTATCAGTTATGTCAATGATGATTTTCTCATGATTAGGATTGTACAGGCTTACACGGATGTAACCCTCACCTTCCATGGCGTCAGCGGCATTTTTATACAGGTTTTCAAATACCCATGAAAACAACTCTCGATTGATCAGCGAGTTTGCATTCTGTGACTTGTCGATTACCTCAATGCTGATTTTATCACTCAGCCTTGAACGAAGATACTCAGTGGTCGTATTGATCTCATCGGCCACTTCCAGTATTTCAAGCTTAGGAATACTTCCAATACTGCTAAATCGACGTGTGATCATTTCAAGCCGATTGATGTCTTTGTCTAGCTCAACTATATTTTCATCATTCTGATAATTTACCTTGAGGTATTCAATCCAGGCCATCAGAGAAGACAAAGGAGTTCCTAGCTGGTGTGCCGTCTCTTTGGCTAGACCAACCCACACGCGATTTTGTTCTGATAATCTGGAGTAGTTGAACACGGCAAAAACCACGACCACAAAAACCAGAATGATCGATAACTGAATATATGGATAGTATTTCAGTTTTATCAGTAAATCCGAATCCTCATAAAAAATATACTTCACCCCATATGCCGTACCCTGATTGTCCTTGAGTTCGACACGTATGGCTTGTCGCTTGGATGAGATCTCGAATATTCTTTCCTTCAGAAATTGCTTGCGTTCAGTGACATTGACTATTCGGTCCGCCTCCGGGAGATTTCTGTAGCCTTCAGCATTCCCCTGTTCATCTGCCAGGATTACTGGAATGGAAGTATTTGCCTGAACGATCTCTTCAAGAGTAAAAATGAGATCATCACTTCCTCTGGCCAAAAACTCTAATGACTTGGCATACAAGTCTACCTGTCGCTTTTCACGTTTGGTGATCTCCTTTACCAACATATTGGTGTAGAGAATAGAGCCAGTGCCTATCACTACTGAAATAACAACAACCAGCCATTTAAGGTATGACTGGTTGGAGTATAAATCCAGTGTTGGTTTTTTGAATGAAAACTTGGCCATTAGATGTTCAATCTAGCATCTGAAATAGCCGAGTCCAAATATTATTGTCGGGTCATAAACCATTTGGCCAATATCTTCCAGTTGACTTTGGTGCCATGCATCAAAATACCCACACGATAGACCCTTGAGGCAACCCATATGGTGAAAATGAATCCACCCACCAGGAAGACCATAGAAAGTAGTAACTCCCAAATGGGCACACCAAATGGCACTCTGACCATCATCGTGACTGGTGATGTAAATGGGATCATTGAAAGCCAGAAGGCCATTGTACCATGCGGATCGGTTAATACCACTGATATTAGCACGATGGATAATATCAGGGGTGCTGTTACTGGCAACATAAACTGCTGAGCATCTTGATCACTATCGGAGGCCGATCCGACAGCAGCAAAGAGTGCGCCATAGAGCAAATAGCCTCCAACGAAAAAGAATAAGAAGGCAAACGCAACCATGCCAAAATCGATAGAGGACAAGGCTCCCATGGCATTCTGAATAATATTATCCTGTACCTCTGGTGGAGGCATTCCATTCAAGCCATCAGTAGGTATTTGGGCATTTTCTGGCATTAACATCTTGGTCGCTAAAGTGGAGCTTCCAAATATTACCAAGATCCAGATGACAAACTGAGTTAGTCCGACAAGGGCAATGCCAATTACCTTACCCATCATGAGTTGAAATGGCCGGACAGAGGCCACAATTACTTCTACAATTCGGGTATTTTTTTCCTCTATTACTCCTCTCATGCACATGGCGCCATAGATGAAAATAAACATGTAGATGATCAACGATCCAATGTATCCAATTGCCGTTGCAGCACCTGAGCTGCTTTCTGAAGCGTCACCTGATTCATTGAGGTTGTAAGTTTCTACATGGATATCGACTTTGAAGGATTCGATCACCTCTCTATCCAGTCCTGATTTTTCAAGGCGAAGATCCTCTACCTTTCTATCTATTTTGCTTCGGATTGATCCAACGGTTGATAAACTTGGATTGCTGCCCGAGTAAAAGGCAAACCCTTTTGGGTCGTCAATCGAAAAGTCTGGGATATAAACGAGACCATCAAGCTCTTCGGTCAACAATCGCTGCTTGGCATTTTCCAGATTTCCTTCTTCTATAAATTGGTAAATAACCTCACCACCAGATTGGAGTGATTCAGCAATGAGGTTACTCTCATCTAAGACCAATATGGTTTTTTCGTCTCCTCCTCTGGTAGAGAAAAAGATGACCATGGCCATAACCCCTCCTAAAAGAAGAGGACCGAGTAAGCTGGCAATTAAGAATGATTTTTTCTTTACGCGCGAGATGTACTCGCGCTCTATAATTAGTGAAACTTGGTTCATAGGATCAGGCGGTTACTTTTGAGATGAATATTTCATTAATGGTAGGTACTTTCTCCACAAAGGAACGTATCTCGACTTCCTGGATCAGTTGTTTGATAAGCTCATTTGGACCACTGCCCTGAGCATCTTTTACAATTGCCCTCATAGCACCATCCTCAAGGGTTTCTGTTTGAGAGACATTACCATTTAGCGACAAATCACCAACATATTCTATGACATAAGAGCCATCCCGATGCTCATTTTTTATGTCCAGTTTCTTACCATCCAGAATTTTTTCAGACTTGTTGATCAGGGCAATGTGATCACATAATTCTTCGACAGATTCCATACGATGCGTTGAGAAAATGACCGTGGCTCCCTTATCTCGAAGCTCGAGAATTTCGTCTTTGATTAACTCAGCATTGACAGGGTCAAATCCTGAAAATGGTTCATCCAAAATGATAAGCGAAGGTTCATGAAGTACCGTTGCAATGAATTGGACTTTTTGTGCCATACCTTTTGAGAGGTCTTCAATTTTTTTGTCCCACCATGGACTGAGGTCTAATTTTTCTAGCCAGGTTTTGATCTTTTGAACGGCTTCTGACCGGCTCAACCCCTTGAGGCGACCCAGGTAGATCAATTGTTCCCCGACCTTCATTTTCTTATAGAGTCCGCGCTCTTCCGGGAGATATCCGATTTTCCGAATGATATCATCGCTGATAGCTGATCCCTCGAGAAAGATCTGACCACCATCCGGATCAATGATCTTTGTGACAATTCTGATCAGAGTAGTCTTTCCTGCGCCATTGGGACCCAATAACCCGAAAATGCTACCCTTTGGAATCGTAATGCTCACATCCTTAAGTGCTTGATGTGAACTGTACGATTTACTGATGTTTTCAATCTTAAGTAATTCCAAGGCAATATTCTTTAATAGTGATTAGTGTACGAATCTATAAAAATATTACATATAAACATTTGATAGATTCCGATTGACAAATGCGACATACTTTTGCCGGATGATTTTGGTGAAGTGGATTTATACGATTTATGCAGGGCTGTTGTTTGCAATTACTTACATCCTTCAGCTTCCGGTTTTCTGGTTGTCCGCCAGAAAGACTGAGTGGCATGTGCTGGGACTTAAGACCAATAGGTTTTGGGCTAAATTTTACTTTCCGATGATCTTTATGCCTGTGCGAATCGAATTTAGGTATCGACCTGAGAAGAGAGAGAAGTTGATCATTTGTGCAAACCACTTTTCGTATTTCGATATTCCAGCATTGGTCTGGCTACCCACCCCATTTAAGTTTATAGGGAAGAGTTCTATCGCCAATATTCCATTATTTGGATATATGTTTAGAAAGCTACATTTATCAGTAGATAGGTCAAGTTTCCGTGATCGTGCTGATTCCTTAAATCGTGCCAGAGAGGCAGTGGAGAATGGCTTCAATCTGGCTTTTTTCCCTGAGGGAGGTGTTCGTGCCACTCATCCCCCTAAGATGGTGCCATTTCGCGATGGTGCATTCAAATTGGCAGTGGAGAAACAGCTGCCCATTTTACCGGTAAGCATGCCCAACAATTATAAGATTTTACCAGATGATGGTAAGTATTTACTCAGCCCTGGTGTGCTGAAAATTGTAGTACATGAACCCATAAGACCTACATCCACTAATGATGATGAGATAGAGGTTTTAAAACAAAAAGTGTTTGATGTTATTCAGCAAGATTTGAATAAATCCGTATCAAAATAGAAAGTATCCCTTACTGAGCTTAATTTTACGACATTAAGAAAATTGTCCATGCATATAGATCGAAATACTATCGAAAAACTGGCTCATCTTGCCAGAATAGAAATCGACCCTGATAAGGAGGATGCTTTGATTGAGGACATGGAAAAAATTCTGTCCTGGATTGAGAAGCTGGAGGAGCTGGATACTACTGGCGTGGAACCCATCACCCATATGTCGTTCGAGCATAATGTCTTTCGGCCGGATGAGGCGAACAATATGCTGACCCGAGAGCAGGCATTGAAAAATTCGCCTGAACAAGACAAGGAATTTTTCAAAGTGCCCAAGGTACTTGAGTAATGCAATCATTTTTCCCAGAGGATAGAGGTTTGAGAATCTTGTTGGGTGTATGCCTGGCATTGTGCCTCAGTTATTTGGCGTGCTACCATTTCGAGACAGATCTGACTATAGATTGGAGTGTCTTGAGCACAGCTAAAACTGTGAATCAACCAGTGCTAGAAGTTCAGAAGGGACCTTTTCAGGTAGATGTGTTAGCGGATTGGTATGTGATCAACGAGCGTTTTGTCGGGGGAGATATTCAACACACTGACCAACTGTCTGTGCTCTATATGTTTGCTTTTTGGGCAGCAGTTTGTTTGGTCCTCGCTAGTGCTACATTTCTTAAAAGATTTTACTTTTTGACCATCGGGGCACTGTCCATTTTGATGATCAATTATCTTGACCTTGACTCACTGGGTGTCTTTGGGTCCAGACCTGGCCAGAAATGGCTGACCGGTATGTTCATGATATTGACGCTGGGGCCTGCTTACTATTTCCATGCATTCAAGCCCACTCTGTCTGTATTGGTTAAAACAGTGGGCATATTGATTCCTTCATCTCTAATGCTCATCGCAGTGATAATGGTCAACGGGGTGGATGCGGTACATTACTTTAATGCAAATACACTTATAGCCGGTGGGATTTTGACAACACTATTCGTATTTGTCATTGCAGAAGAAATCATATTTTTAATATTATACATTATTACGCAATCACGTGGTGGCACCAACAATGAAAAGCATTTCTTAATATTTGGGTTAGTTTATTTGGGGTTGATTGGTGCCTATTATGCTAAGCAGGCAGGTTTGATTTCAGCAGATTTACAGTTCGTCAATCTGTACTATTTACTCATCATTTCTTTCGTAATAGCAGTTTGGGGATTCCAGCATAAGCAAATACTTTTCGAAGGTATATGTGATTACCAGCTTGATGTCAGATGGGTATTGGTGGGATTTGGTTCTGCTGGGCTCGTGTTCATGAGCTATTGGTTCGTAAGAGGCAATGATCCCGCTACTGAAGCAGTGAGCTACATGATCATATATGCACATGTCGCATTTGGTGCAATTTTCTTCATTTACATCATTGCCAATTTTATCGAGCCACTTATGCAGGGTATGCAAGTGTATAAGGTCGCTTATAAAGAATACAACTTTCCTTATTCAACAGCTCGATTGGCTGGGTTTGTTGGCGTCATAGCCTTCTACTTTCTGTCTGAACAACAGCCATACCTGAAAATAACAGCTGGCTATTACAATGCGCTTGGTGACTATCATGATGGGATAGGTGAAAGTGGACTCGGAGAAGAGTACTACCGACAGGGAAGTGTTTATGGTTGGGACAACCACTACTCCAATTATCAGTTGGGTCAGAGGGCCTTGTTGAAAAATGATCATGATGAAGCAGCGTATCGATTTACCCGGGCAACCAAACGGAACCCATCACCCTATGCCTATGTCAATCTTGGAAATGTAAGTGAGTTGGCAGGAAAATCATCATTACGCTTACTGAACGAAGGACTGGCTGATTTTCCCGGCAATGCAGAGATATCCAACAACCTTGCCCTTCATCTGGGTGCCAGGGGTAGTATCAATGAAGCCATGTCAAAATTGGAGAATGGATCAAGCACTGAGGATTGGAACAAAGCCAACCTGGTGAATAAATGGAGTTTTGTAGGAGATCAAACACAATTGACTGATTTCAATGAACCTTCTCTGGCGTTGAAAACGAATGTCTATTCAAAAGTTGGTGCGCACCCAGACCTGAAGCTGGACACATCTGTTTTTCAGACACCCAATGTGCTGACGTCTACCTTACTGGTAAATGCCAATTATGCGGCTCGAAATGGAGATTTGCAATCGGTCAATGCTCGTTTTCAAAAGGTTCCTAATCAGTATCCGCTCAATTTCAATCTGGATTTTTCAGAAGCCATGTATTTCTACCGAACCGGTAAAGTAAACAAGTCATTTGATTTGTTGGAAAATATAGCCATTGATGCCAATCCATTGGATAAAGGAAAGGTCTATCAAACGCTTGGAAAGCTTGCTCTCGATCAGGATGCACCCAGACTTGCCCTTGATTATTTTGAAAGGGCTGTGCCTTTTGATACCGTTGGTTCAGAGTATTTGATGGCCATCGCATTTTTAGAAGCCAGAATGTGGGATCAGGCTTTGGGTGCCTGGATGATGAGTGTTGGCCGTGATAGCACATTGGCGCCAATGTTGGACGGCATGTTTTCGATTATTCAAAATACCGATGACGAAAGTTTCGCTTATCTATACTACCGCCATGGAGATTTGAATCCTGAGGAAATTGATGGTAGACTAAATAATCTACCAGTAGCGCAAAAAGGCATGCTGATTGAAAAAATATACGGTGATAATTCAAAGTATTTTGGGTTGGATCAATTTGAGGACTTACAAATCAAAACAAACAACTATCGGACCGATGCAAAAGCTAATGCTTTTAATGAATATGCAATTTTGAAGTTTGCTGCTGATGATTCGGTCGATTTAGGAGAAAGATACAATACCCTGGTTGAAGCGGTTGAGCTGAACAAATATGCTCCGAACATCATTAAGCAGTACTGCCTCACAGCAGTTGAAATGGGGCTGACAGAGTATGGAGATCAAATTCTGTACAGATTGCATGGTCTTATTTCTACCGAAGAATTTAATAGCTTTGAACTGCAGTATTATGAAGCCGAGCAGAAAAGAAAGGAATTGAATAATTCCTGGAATCTTTGATCGGCTAAAAACCAAAAATGTATGAAGAAGTTTCGCTTCGGTCAGGACAGGCTCACCCCAGCTTATGCCCTCCAGATCGCAAGAAAACAGCTATCCGGGATTATTGACGAGGAAGCCCGACTAAAAATTGAAGCTTCCCGAAAAGACACCTTAGCCATCGCTGAAAGCGACGCTGTTGTATATGGTATCAATACAGGATTTGGACCACTTTGTGATACCAAGATTTCAAAGGAAGATACGCGCAGACTTCAGGAGAATATCCTCAGAAGCCACAGTGTAGGTGTTGGTGAAGCTGTTCCAGCAATAGTCGCCAGGCTCATGCTCATCACAAAGTTGCATGCATTGGCACAAGGGTATTCTGGTATTTCAATGCAAGTGCTCGAGCGAATACTCGTAATGTTGGAATTGGACATTATTCCTATTGTACCCAATAAGGGATCGGTTGGAGCATCGGGAGACCTTGCTCCTTTGGCTCACCTGTTTTTACCGCTCATTGGCCTAGGTGAGATCCTATCAGAGGAAGGGCCATTGGATGCAGCGATTGTGCTGGAAAAACATGGCCTTGCTCCCATAGAACTTGGTCCCAAGGAAGGGCTTGCGCTAATCAATGGAACTCAATTTATCCTATCCTATGCTGTTGTAGGATTGGAGCGCATGCATAATTGTCTGGAGCTTGCCGACATAGTTGGAGCCATGACACTTGAGGGCATTCTAGGCTCTCGAGCCCCTTATCAACATGAACTACATGATATCAGACCATTCGTGGGCAACATACATGTAGCACATCGAATGATGACACTATTGGAGGGATCTCAGATGATCGAGTCTCATGAAAACTGTGGGCGTGTTCAGGATCCATATTCTGTGCGATGTATTCCGCAAGTGCATGGAGCTTCTCGTACAGCCTGGTGTCATTTACGAGAGTTGATAGCAATCGAACTTAATGCGGTTACCGACAATCCTATCATTCTGAGTAAAGATGAAACCATTAGTGGGGGTAATTTTCATGGTCAGCCTTTAGCCTTACCGCTGGATTATGCTACGTTAGCAGCAGCTGAATTGGGCAATATCAGTGATCGTCGGACCTATCTATTACTTGAAGGAAAAACAGGAGGACTACCCCGCCTGCTAATGAAGAATACTGGGATTAATTCCGGTTTTATGATTCCTCAGTATACGTCGGCAGCTTTAGTGAGTGAAAATAAAAGCCTGGTTTGGCCATCAAGTGCCGACAGCATACCTACCTCGCTGGGGCAAGAAGATCATGTTAGCATGGGGTCGATAAGCAGTCGTAAACTAAACCGTGTAATTGACAATCTTGAAAACATCTTGGCAGTAGAGCTGATCTGTGCAGCGCAAGCCTTTGACTATCATAAACCCCTCAAGTCAGGCCCAATAATTGAACATTGTCACAGGATCGTTCGGGAGCGAATTGATCATGCTGAGGAAGATCGAATATTTGCCAATGATATAAAAATTGCCCAACAACTGATTGCTGAAGGCATTCTGGTAAAAGAATCCTACCGTGCAGCGGAGCGTCACAACATTAACCTAAATGGACAACATTATGAATCATTCTCAATTTCTTGAGACCTACGCGAAACACCCCAAATACATCGCACCATCTGGCAGTACCCTTCATGCGAAAAGCTGGCAAACCGAAGCAGTCCTGCGCATGCTGCTCAATAACCTTGATGAAACAGTAGCTGAAAACCCAGAAGAACTTGTGGTCTATGGCGGGACAGGACAAGCTGCCAGAAATAGAGCAGCACTTGAAAAGATCATTGAACAATTGCTCGAACTGGATGAAAATCACAGTCTGCTTGTGCAGTCAGGAAAACCAGTAGGGCAGGTTAGAACACATCCCGAAGCTCCACGTGTATTGATCGCCAATTCCAATCTTGTACCTGCCTGGGCAAATTGGGAGCATTTTGAAGACCTCAAGGCCAAGGGACTGATGATGTATGGACAAATGACGGCTGGAAGCTGGATATATATCGGATCACAAGGAATACTGCAAGGCACCTACGAGACTTTCGTGGCATGTGGGAAACAGCATTTTGGTGGAAGCCTAAAAGGTAAGCTCGTCGTGTCTGGTGGGCTTGGAGGAATGGGGGGTGCTCAGCCTCTAGCAGCGACTATGGCAGGAGGCACATTTTTAGGTGCGGATGTCGATCCATCGAGGATCGAGAAGCGACTTCAGACCAGGTACATTGACAAGATGACATACAGTTATGAAGAGGCAAGAGATTGGGCACTAGCAGCAAAAGAAGAGGGTAAGAATATTTCGATCGGACTGGTAAGTGACGCGGGGGATATGCTGGAAAGATTACTAGCTGATGGTATTATTCCAGATGTGCTGACCGATCAGACGTCATCCCATGATCCAGTTCATGGCTATGTACCAAATGACCTGTCATTAGTTGATGCTGATGAGTTAAGAAAAAGTAATCCAGAGAAATACAAACAACTGTCTCTAAAGAGCATGGCGCGTCACGTTGGTTTTATGCTCGAGATGCAGAAAAAAGGTAGTAGGACTTTCGATTATGGCAATAACCTAAGAGAGTTTGCCAGGCAGGGAGGGGAGGCCAATGCTTTTGATTTCAATGGATTTGTGCCAGAGTACGTTCGGCCATTATTCTGTGAGGGAAAAGGGCCCTTTAGGTGGGCAGCACTTTCTGGCGATCCCGAGGATATTTATACAACAGATCAAGCATTGATAGAAGCGTTTCCGGAAAATGCACATCTGATCAATTGGTTGGAGCAGGCAAAGGAAAAAATAGCTTTTCAAGGTATTCCATGTAGAATCTGCTGGTTGGGAATGGGGGAGAGAGAAAAGGCAGGATTAATATTTAATGACTTGGTGAAAACCGGAAAAGTCAAAGCTCCGATTGTGATAGGGCGTGATCACCTGGATTGTGGATCGGTTGCGTCACCTAACCGTGAAACGGAGGGTATGAAGGATGGAACTGATGCAGTATCGGATTGGCCATTGCTTAACCTGATGAGCAATACCGCTGGCGGAGCGACCTGGGTAAGCTTCCACCATGGAGGTGGTGTTGGCATGGGCTATTCACAACACGCTGGCATGGTGGTATTGGCAGATGGTACAGATCGCGCTGAGAGATGCCTCAAAAGAGTACTTCACAATGATCCTGCGATGGGAGTATTCCGACATCACGATGCTGGCTATGAGCTGGCCAGTGATGTAGGTGAGCGATTCGATTTGATCATTTGATCAATCAAAAATCCTTCTTTGATGACTTTCTTACCATGATGGTTATGGCCAAAATAGCCCAAGTAGTAAGAGAAGTCATTGAAATAATCATACCCGAGCCGGTACCAAAAAACTTGGAGAACAATGCCCCTGTGTAACCCAATAGAGCTGATATGTCCAGTTTGAGTAAAATGGTGATTCTTGCCAGGTCGATAGGGTTGATGATACTCGCAATAAGCGCAAACTTGTCCAAAGGATACTCCTCAAACCATACCAGCATCAGCAGGAATATTCCGTCGTAAATCACGGCGAAAAATAGCCACATCAATATAGCATAGCCAAACCCCACTATTTTATTGGAGTTGAATAGACCAATATTGAGTGCCAATGCCACAAAAATGAAGGTCAGAAAAACACCAGTGACCAGCAGCATGGCAAAGTCCCAGATACCCGGAGATAAAAAGATGCCGTACATCACAAATGGTATACCTAATCCGCCGATCAAGCTAAAAGAAAGGGAGAGCGATATACCTAGGTATTGTCCCATGAAAATGGTGGATCTTTTGATTGGAAGGGCCAATAAGAGATCGGTAAACTCTCGGGAGTTGTAGTGATACATGATACCAAAGAGGGTGCCGATCATTGGTGTCAGCACAACAATGACGTTCATCAAAGTGATCACTGCTTTCGACAGATCGGTATTGAGAAAGAGCAGCACAAATCCCAGGGCGAGGTAGAATAATAGATAGATATAGCTCCATCTACTTCTTGCCAGGTCTGAGAAACTATATTTTAATACTTTAAACATTTTGCAGCATGGTTGCGATGGACTGCTCCAACGTTGGGGACTTGGTTTGTTGCTCAAGTTGGGTGATGGAACCCTGATAGTGGATTTCACCCTCAAGCAAAAAGATGATCTCATCTGCGAGCTCTTCCACCAAACTCATAATGTGTGTGGTGAGAATTATAGTCTTACCTTCTGCTCGTTTGTTCCTGATCAGTTCTTTAAGCTTTACCAGTGATATTGGATCCAATCCCGCTGTTGGTTCGTCCAAAATGAATATTTCGCTATCAAACATAAAGGTGAGAACCAGATTGACCTTTTGCCTTGTGCCACCAGACAAGCCGCCTAATTTCTTTTTTAAATGAGGAGTGAGTTCCAGTAAATCGATAAGCTCGTCCTCGTTAGCCGACTGCCTTCTTAAGTCTTTGATCATGGCGATCAATTCGAGAACCGTAAGATTATCGGGAAATCGGGCGATCTGCGGTAGGTATCCGATTTGATTTCGGTACTCATGTGTGCCGATGACTGACTCATCATTGATTTGAATCTGACCCTTGGTGGGAAGTACCATTCCCAGAATGGATTTGAGGATGGTCGTCTTGCCAGATCCATTTGGTCCTAAGACGGCAAAAATACCTCCATTTGCGATTTGGAAGTTGACGTCTTTCAGCACTATCAGCTTTCCATATTTCTTTTGTAAATGGCTTACTTCGATCATCTAATAGCTTTCATTAATGGACTGTTGTCAACTAACTCATCCGGTGTGAATACAGGTGATACTTTTTCTGAAAAATTGATCAGGTCAACAAATAGACTTCTCATGAGAACGATAGTTTCAGGTGTGCGATTGACAATGTAGGAGAACAGTTTGACCGGGCGATAGGGCACATCTCCTATGCCGTCTCTGTCAAGGTCATAGCCGGCGTAAGTGTTCCAGAAGTTTCCCGTGAATTCATTGTCGTTCATTTTAGCATTGTAGCTTACATCAAATGAATTGCTAATGAAATTGTTGGCTTTAAATATATTGGCGTAGCAGCCTCCAGAGACTTTTACAGCCCATCCATTTCCATCAAACGTATTGTTTATATAATTAATTCGGGTCGAACCTTCCAGGAAAATACCAATGGTATTGGCATCAAAAAGGTTGTCGATTACTTCTGCATCATAAATCTCTTTGAGTAGTAGTCCATACGATGCGGTTCCCCAATTTTTCACAAAATTGTTTTCCCTCATTTCGATGTATTTGGAGAACATCACTGCAACGCCGGCACCATTGTTTTGGAAAGTGTTATTGAGATATCGGTCATGATTGGAAAACATAAAGTGTAAACCGTACCTCACATTATCATGCGCATAATTTGACCTGATGGTGCTGTTGTTGACAAATTCCAGGTAGACGCCATCCCGCATTTGATAGATTTCATTTTCATCGACATCAATGCTATCGCAATGCCACAAATGGATGCCATTGCCGGCATCTGCTTCTTTCACCGAGACACCATTGATTAGGTTTTTTCTGATTACACCTTTCTTGCATTTTTCGATAAGAATCCCAAAAAACGGATCTATAATGGTCAAATTTTCAACCAAAAAATGGGATGCCCTTGATAAATATACAGCTGCATAATCCTTGGTGTAACTATGGCCGGCATTAATGATTTTCATGTTGGACAGATGTACCGAATCTGCAAACACCATGAGTACATACCCTTCTCCTTTTCCATCCAATATGACACCTGCTTCACCCAAAATGGAGATGGGTTTTGTGATTTCAATGTTGATGCACGTGTAAGTTCCTTGTTTGACCAGAATAGTGTCATGTGGATTTGAGGCTGCAATGGCAAGCTCCAGGGAAGCGTATTGACAATCAGTGCAAACTGAACGCTTCTCCGCCAGGGCGCAAAGTGGAAGTAAAATGAGCGCAAGGGTTAGGTGCTTCATGTCCTGGTCAAATCTAAGTTGATTTGAATTAGTTTAGAATTGGACTATTATGTGTAATTATCTACTACTGAATTCATTTTGTAATGAAGTCCAGTCAAGCTTAAGCCCACCTTGTTGGGTTTGGGTATAATCGCGGTTTTGACTATTGCCAAATGCAGTCAAGTATTCTCCCATCGGGCTGGGTATCGATTCGGTGATCAGATAACTGGCACTCGTGGCATCCACCAATTTTCCAGGATTTTTGTAATCAGCCACAAGGTACATGGCTACTTCTGGTTTGTCCCATTCATACAGGTGGTTCATCATGCATTCTATTGCATCATACTTGTATGACCTTCCCTTTGTCGTGACGAGTTGCCCGGCATGCTGGTTGTCGACAATCGTCATTTTACAGAAATGGCAGGCGTCAGTGCCGTAAACAATCGGTTCAGGTTCAATTGCGCAGCTGGCAATGATTAACGAACTAGCTATTAGCCAAAGATTTTTCATCAGATTCAGCTTTTGATTTTTTGAAAGCGTAAAAAACAAGACCCAGACCAACTAACATCACATAAGTTCCGGAACGAGGCATTGAAATAGCCTTAAAGTTAAGGATCATCTTACTGCCAATTAGTGGAGGCTGATAGGCCATTGGTTCACCTTTATCATCAGTGAATTTGATAGCGGCATTCTCCTTTAGATTGTGGCCGTAATCGTACTCCCAGGAATAGAAGTCATACATCGCAATTGATCCTAAAACGATCATGAGGCCAAGCCAGGTGATGTAAAGCCATCTTTTCCCTATGATGCCAAATATCACACCCAATACTACCATTCCAATGATCACAGAAGGAAAGATTTCAAACTCTGGGATTTGTCGTGGGATTTCCTTCATTCCGACATAATGGTTCATGATATTGATGTTTTGGATGTCATTGTCGTTGGCGTCTTCAAATTTATTGATGTGGATTTGCAAACCAATTGGGTCAGGGTATTGTGGTGCTTCCAGCGTGATGTTCCACATAGGCAATGCAAACAGGCTCAGCAGCAATAAAGCGCCAGCGATCATCAGATAATTTGAAACTTTCATTTTTGTAGGTTTAATTTAAGAAGGTGCTGGCCATTCGGCCAGCACCAGTCATTGTCATCAACTATTCTCCATCCAAACTCCAACTCAGCTCAAGGTCTGAAGAAGCTGGAGAAACTCTTACATATCCCTGCATTTCCTGGTGAAGTGCGGAGCAGAAATCAGTACAGTAGAATGGCCATACGCCCACTCGCTTAGGTTCCCAGGTGAACGTTTCTGTTTGACCCGGCATGATCAATAGTTCAGAAGTATTCGCTCCAATCATGCTAATACCATGCGGTACATCATAATCTTGTTCCAAATTAGTGACGTGGAAGTATACCTTGTCACCCACTTTCACACCTTCAATATTATCTGGCGCGAAGTGGCTTCTGATCGTACTCATGTAAATGTGAACCTCATTGCCATCTCGCTCCACGCGAGTTTCTTTCTCATTTTTAACAGCATGAGGGTGATTGTTATCCTCAAGCCTATAAAACTTAACTTGTCGTGGCTTGATGAGATCAGCTGGAGCTCCAGCGGCGTAGTGTGGCTCGCCAATAGTTGGGAAGTCAAGTAAAAGCTCCATTTTCTCTCCTGAAATGTCGTAGAGCTGTGCAGACTGACACAATTCTGGGCCTGTTGGAAGATATCTGTCCTTTGTGATTTTATTCAAGGCCAGTACGTACTTGCCAAATGGCTTGCGTGAGTTTCCACCAGGAATCATCAAGTGTCCTACTGAGTAATAGGTAGGCTGTCTGTCTACCACTTCCCAGGTGCCTACTTTCCACTTTACAACTTCAGAAGATATGAAGAAAGTAGTATAAGCATTTCCGTCACCATCAAATTCTGTATGCAATGGGCCTAAGCCAGCATTTTGTACAACCCCACCTACAATGTCCTCATAGTTAAGGATTGGAATACCATATGCATCACCATCGAACTTTTCATTTGCAATAGCATCAAGCATTTTATCAAATGAGTGAGCTGTAAGGGAAGCAGATAGTTTACCACTTCCAACTATGTACTTACCTGACGGATCTACATCACAACCGTGTGGTGACTTAGGGGTAGGGAGTAGGTAAACAAGACCCGGATGTTTACCAGGATCAATGATTTTTACTTCCCTTTTAATAGTGGATGTAGCCATTTGCGTAGATTCATCGTATACATTGTGAGCATACTCAGCGGGTGCTGTTTCGAATTCTCCTGCGGCTATAAGTTCTTCCGCTTTTTTCCAGTTGATCGCTGCGATAAAATCCTTGTCATTTTGTGAAGCGTTTACTTCCAATAGTGTGCTTGCCTCTTCTGTATTGTAGGTGGAGAAAAACATCCAACCATGTGAAGCACCACGTCCAGGGTGTGCCAGATCATAATTGAAACCAGGCATCATGATTTGAAAATCAAGGTTCATTCGACCACTTTCCTCATCGATTTTAATAAATGAAATCGCCCCTTTGAAATTACCCTTGTATTCGTCAATCGAAATATCCTGTTGAGGATACGGAACAGAAAATCTTGTGCCTGCTACCACGTATTCTGTATTTTCAGTGACAAATGAAGAACTGTGGTTACCTGCACTATTAGGTAATTCAATGATTTCTTCAGTTTCAAATGTTGAAAGGCTTATCCTGGCTATTCTTGGTGTGTTATTGGCGTTGATAAAACACCATCTACCATCTATTTCTCCATTGGTTTGAGACAGATCAGGATGGTGAGCATCATCCCATGGAATCTGGCCAAATGAAGTGTTCAATAGAGGTTTTGTTTCTTCATTGAATCCATAAGCTTTCTCAGGATCTACAGAAAATACCGGAATTACCTTAAATAGCCTTCCGGATGGGAGACCGTGAACAGCTAGCTGACCACTAAATCCACCGGACACGAACGCGTAGAATTCGTCATGTTCACCCGGTGGGACATAGACGCGCTGAGCAATATTATTGTCCAATGCGCCACCATTGTTACCTGATTGCATGCACGAGGAGACAATAGTCATAGTCGTCACAATCAGCAATGCGGAAATTATTTTCATATGTTTTTTCATGATGTAAAAATTTGAGTCAATAATTGTTAGGGTAGTATTACCTGGTTCACCACGTTGATGATACCATTTGAAGTTTGGATAGTGGCAACTACTTCAGCGCCACCAACGGTTACTTTGTCTCCGTCAACAACCACTTCGAGGTAATCCCCAGTTGCCATGTAAAGTTTGCGACCTTTCCGAGCTTCCTTTTTCAACCCTTCAAGATTGTAAGAGCCAGGAGCAGCGTGACGTGTAAGAATCGTTGCAAGACTTTGCTTGTTTTCCGGCTTGAGTAGGTTTTCAACTGTTCCCGCAGGTAATGCATTAAACGCATCATTAGTAGGCGCAAATACTGTTAGCGGGCCTGCATTAACTAGCACATTTTCAATTTGGGCTGCTTGTACAGCCGCCACCAATGTCGAATGCGCCTCTGATCCGATGGCGACCTGGAGAATGTTTTTGTCCGAGTCTTCATCTTCAACAGATGCCTGACCTAACGGGTGTGAGGTAGCCGTCTCCTGGCTTGCCTTTTGCTCTGCTTGCGGAGTGGTACACGACCAACTCGCCAGCACAATTAGAAATACACTTAATAATGTTTTCATGGTTTTAAGATTATTGGTGTTAAAGCGTTCTAAAATATTCGAGTACAGCTCTGGCTTCATCTTCAGATAGATTTTGATTAGCCATCGGTGAGCCATTAAAGTCTATTAGCAGTTGCTTGGCCATAGGGTCTTTTTGAACCATCTGATCTGGATTGAGGATCATGTTCATGGTCCATTCAGCTGTGCGACGATCGAGCACTCCTTTTACGGCTGGTCCTATGAAGCGTTTTTCTGTTTTATGACACGCTGTACATTTCGCTTCGAATATGACTTGCCCTTCTGCAGCCATTGTATTGTCAATAGCTGCTAGATTAATGGATTTGATTGGTCCGACTCCTATATTCTTTTGCCAATCAGCAAAAGGATCAGTAGGCACAACTACCTCAGGTTGTTTTTGATCAGTATTTTCGCCTGCCCCACCGCAGTTGAACAGTGTTACCGTCAAAAGAATCATCCCTGCAATT
Organism: Cyclobacteriaceae bacterium; assembly: GCA_049115695.1. GTDB lineage: Bacteria > Bacteroidota > Bacteroidia > Cytophagales > Cyclobacteriaceae > JAGDZR01. The sequence continues at coordinate 144,401 of JAGDZR010000018.1, forward strand.
GAATAGGTGTTAATTGTTTTCATATTAATAGGATTAAAGGATCAAAATATCTTCTATTGAATTAATTAATTTATATTTTCAATGTTGTGTCTTTCAATACCGCCTCATTTCTCAAGTCTGTTGAAAGCAAAATGTCATTCAGCATGGCCTTGACTTCAACAAATTTAAAGTGCACGGGACATGGATTATCACCAGAACACTCAGGTAGTCCCAGTACACAATTGGTCAGCAACGCTTCACCATCTATGGCGATAACAATGTTTTTTAGCGTTATTTTTTTGGAAGGATAAAGTGTAAAGCCACCGTTTGGACCTTTAAATGATTTAAGTAAACCTGCTTTAACCAGCTGTTGAAGTATTTTGGCGGTAAACGCTTCGGGTGAATCAATGGCCTTAATGATTTCTTTAAGCCCCGTACGTTTTCCACCTTGCTCATTGCTGGCAATAAAAATCATAATTTTAATGGCGTACTCACAAGCTCTTGAAAACATACTACTTTCTTTGTCAGACGAAATTAATGCCTGCTTTAATATCGGACAAAAATATCCTTAATTATCTAGGTTCTCCTGATGATTATCAGTTTTCAGATTGACTTTGAGCTCAAATTTGCATTTCATAACCGATCATTTTTGATTCAAATCAAGTATGGTCACAACCGTTCTTATTCCAGCGATTAAGAAAATAAAAAACCATGAGGATCAACTGGACACGTTTGAGAAAATAGAAGGTCGCTTTGCATTGCAAGCAAAAGTGGCTACTCTGATTGCAGGTATTGCGGGTTTTTATATGATGTATGAGATGGATGCCTGGAATCGCTATACGCTTTTACAATTTTGGTGGATCCATGCCATGACAATAGTTTGGCTGATCTTTACTTTGGTGTTATATGTATTGGAGCCATTGGTCCTTCATCGCTTGTTCAGAGGTATGGGACATCTCATCCGGCTAGAACATTGCGCATTATGCACCGTGTTCATTGGGCATTGTTACAGCTAAGTTTGCTAACTACGGCTGGAGCAGTTGCAGGCAGCCATGGATGGTATTGGCTTTAAACGAAAAAACCCAATCATTTGATTGGGTTTTAACTATGTGATTGGTCTTCTTTCTTTTTTTAATTGTTAAGCTTAAAGATGATCGGTAGTACCATTCGTACTTTAACCGCTCGACCTCTTTGCTTACCAGCTTTGAATTTTGGGGAAGATCTTAATACTCTCTCAGCTTCCTCATCGCAACCGGCTCCAATTCCTTTTACTGCTTTAACTTCAGTAACAGAACCGTCCTTGTCTACAACGAACTGAACGAATACTCGTCCTTCGATTCCCATCCTTCGTGCCTGAGCAGGGTAGTTCATGTTTTTACCAACAAAAGCGTAGAACGCTGGCATTCCTCCAGGGAATTGCGGTTGATCTTCCACAATGGTAAAAACTTCATCTACTTCTTCCTCTTCAGGTGCTTCTTCGAAGATGATCTCTTCAACAACAGTCTCTTCGGTTACCTCCACATCTAGCTCTACTTCGATTTCCTCCTCGATTTCCTCTTCATCAGGAACTTCTACGATTTCAGGAAGCTGAACTTTCGGTGGCGGTGGCGGTGGCTGCTCTGTAGGTGGGATTTCCATGATGTCCTCAAAGTCATCTTCCACCTGTCCTAGATCAACCAGGCCGTTATCATCATAGGTTTTGTAATTAAAAGCCCAAATGATGAAAAATAGCGTGAATGCAAGCCCCACATTGGTAAACAATCTTGAGAATTTCTCCAGATTGGCATTGTGATGCTTCTTCTCCAATACGCTGTATTCTCCTGTCTCTGCCTCAGCACTTTTCTTTGCAATTGCATCTAAAATTAGCTTCGAACCCAAGACCAAAAGAATCAGAGCTACAACGAATACGATAATTATTACTGACATATTGTTATATAAGTATCCTTCAAAAGTATATAATCTTTACTCAGATTTTGGCGGCAAACAAAATTTTTTCTCCCGGTTTTCGGACAAACCTCCAAATTTAGCTTCTCAAAGGTTTGGACTTAGTGTCAAATTGCAACAGCCTGATTCCTATGAGATAGGCAATGATGCCAATTGTAACACCCAAGATGTTAGATATGAAATCTTCAATATCACTGCCTCTACCGGGAATATAGGCCTGAGCTATTTCTGTAGTACCGGAAAGCAATATTCCTGAAATGATGATCACCCACGTCGCGACAATTCGCGTCATTTTAATTTCCTGAAGAAAATGATGATACCAAAGCATTGTTAGTGAACAAAAAAGTCCAAGATGAACCACTTTGTCTTCTCCCGGAAAGAACACATTGGTCTCTCTTCCTATCCCAGGTTTCAACAAGAGAACAAGCGTCATCAATAACCAGAAATATGTCAGGATTCTCAGGAACACTTATTCAGCTATTAGTTCTTTGTATTCAGCTAATGTTAATAACTCATCACCTTTATCAGATACCTTTATCTTGATCATCCACCCATCTCCATATGGATCATTGTTGACAGTTTCAGGAGCATCTTCCAATGCAGTATTCCATTCTGTGACTTCACCAGAAACTGGCATGAACAGGTCAGATACAGTTTTCACTGCTTCAACCGTACCAAATACTTCTCCTGCGTCAAGTGTATCACCTTCTGTTTCTATTTCTACATAGACAATATCTCCCAACTCACCCTGGGCAAAATCGGTCACACCTACTGTGGCAATTTCACCTTCAATTCGAACCCATTCGTGATCTTTGGTGTACAACAATTCTTCTGGCAAATTCATATGGATTAAAGTTTAAAATTGATGAAGCGACAAAAATACCCGATTTCCAGAATTTATTGTGCGAGATTAAATCGGAGCTGAAATCCGAAAGCTGTTGTGCGTCGATTAAAGGACCCAACCAGGGGATTGGTGTTGTTGCGATCAAAGTACATGGTCAAATCCAGCTGGTCGTTGAACTTGTAAGCAATTGTAGGTCTTAATTGAAAGCTTTTATTACCGTTTGTAGCTTTTGGTGCTTCATCTATCTTCCGCTGGATTGCCTTGGTGTCCCGAATCGTCAGGGCCATTCTGAAGGTGACTTCATTCTTGATCGTATAGACCTGCCCCTTTATTTTAAATGGTAATTTCAAATCAGCTTTTGTATATCCAATATCAAATGACACGTCGCTGTTTCGGGTTTCTGTGACCTGAGCGTTGGATAAATTCAAAGATAGATTGCGGTCACGTTTGTAATCGATCCGTGCATTCAAGTTGGTTTTTGTGCGAACATTGATACCCAGGAAAGGAGCAAATTGTTCTGCGATAGTAACTTGGTTCATGATGTAGACTGGTACTAGATTTCCTGAAATCGTATCGGTCTGAGTAGCCAGAGGATAATTCACAATATCATTGTCCAGGCTGATGTTGTCCTGATATCTTAATGAGTTGGTGTAGTTGCTTATGTTAAAAACAGAACGATATGCATGCGTAATATTGATTGACGAAAAAATTTCGCTAAGCGCTGGAATTCTGGCAAGTCCGGCATAGTCCACCCGCCAATTCGGTAACGGGATTATTGGAAATGGGCGTGAACTTACATCACGAACATTTACGCCCTGGTAAGCAGCAATAAAGGCTGGAACCATGACATCCTGAGAAATGGTATCGTATCTTCCATTGATGCCCTGACTGTTGAGCTCTGATGCAAGTCGCCTGTGCATTTCATCAATGTTAGATACAAATTGATCAAATACTGCACTTTGGTGAGTGGTGTCAAGCTTTTCAAATGCCGTATTGATTGACATAAATGAGATACTGTAGCTACCACCTCTTGAAGGCGTAAGAGAATTGAATGTTTGATCAAGTGTGTCATAACGGAAAATTTCCTGGAAAGAACCATTATTGGACCTTTTGGCATCAACTTGAATTTTCAGATCACTCCAAGGTTCCACTGATGCTCGTAGATTCAGCTCTTTACCTGCTGTTTGCTGAAATGGAGCGGTCAAATATGGAGAGCGAGTCAACCAGTCATTATCTGCAGCAACATGACGAATCGAAGGGTCCTGACTACCAGCGATAAATTCCCAACCTGGTGCCATCCATGAACTGTCCATGCCAAACATGCTGGAGGAAGGTAAGAACCCGGAAAGGCCGGTACTTTCACGTACGCCATAGGTCACATTTACGTTTCGAACGGCCATTAAAAATCTCAGAGCGCTGTTTACAACTTTCATTCCCGCACCTGAAGGCGCTTTTTCCTCATCTCCACTATTAGGCGATGGACGACTGGAACTTGATCTACGATTGCTTCTGGTAGGTGTGTTTGCCGCTTTTAGGAACCCAACTTTATTATATAGCTTCACAAAATCGATCTTACCCGTCGCTTGCTGATCACGGTTATTGCTGATCGTATGACCGAAGAAGTTACCATCATCATCTTCCTGACCTAGTGAACCGGCAAGCCAATTGTATCCGATGGAGTATCTCACATCTCCAGTTACCCAGTCAGTAAGCGGGAGCTTGTCAAAAGGTAATTTGTAATTGGCAGAGGCGGTTTGATTAAAGTTTTTCATCCGGCCCAATCCTTTTATTTGTTCTAAAATATAGTCTCGCTCCGCTTGCGTATCGATATCTCCAAAAACAAACTCATCAGATTCATCAATGACTGCATTGGCCCGAGCCGAGTAGTCCAGGTTTAAACTTTTGAAAATATTCCACCGAAAGCCATACGTTCGATTGAATGTAAATAATCGTTCGTAGTAGGGTAGCATACCTTCAGTTGTCAGTCGGTCATTGAATAATTGAGTGTGAGTAAAGTTCCTGTTTAGATCGGCACGAGCAGTCAGACTATTTGGAAGGAGTGAGATATTAAGGTCTTTGATCACTTTCAAGTATGGACTCTTAAAGGCTTTTGCCGACTTGAACGGCTCTAGCGTCAATCCCTTCGGCGAGAAATTATAAGCCACTCCACCACCTTGTGTTTTGCGATAGAGTGTTTCTGTACTTATGCTTGTCGTCAGTTGATCACTAAATGCATAAGTGAATGAAAGGTTTTCGACATCATATACGTGTCTTTTAGCATCCTTCTTAACCTTATCCTTACGGACGTTTGTGAAATTGATGCTTCGTCGAGTGGTGCGATCTTCAACAATTCTTCTGTATCTCTGTCCTTCCTCTTCATTGCTAAAACTTTCAATAGCCGCATCGAGCGGAACATCTGGATCCAGCGGATCAAATTGAGGAGTTGCTTTAGTCTTTTCGATGCTCACATACATGGGCACCCGTAAACCTGTTTTCTGGGGTAGAAGAAATTTGTCAACGTTTACCTGGGCACTTACATCATATTTCAATATGTCTTCTCTTGACCGCTCGGAGATTCGCTGCTGAATAGAGCCGAATCCTATTGATTGATATCGGGTTGAAGCATTGATGGTTGCCAGGTCTGCTAATTTGGTACTCAGTCTTGCATTGGCTGCCCAGCCTTTGTTTTTATCAAAATCGGTTACCCTTAACTCATTCGCCCAAATGCAAACGGACTTTGGTTGTCGATCAGTACTTTCTACATTTCGCACACCAATCATTGTAGTTAGCAGGGAACTCATATCCGGCCGACCCTTTATTGTGAGTTTGTATCTGCCATCTTCGGAAGGAATTGAGTAAGGGATCAGTACATCAATGTCATTTCTATTTCTGGATGATTTCAAAGCAAGAAGCTCAGAGACGGCAAGGTCTATTTCGTTTTCCAAAGGCCAGATCACCCGCCGCAATTCATCCCCAGTTGTTCCATTAAGTCCTTCTGGCGTTATTTTCAAAGGCACTTCTATTTCGTAGTAGTTTTCATTATAGTCTGTTCCAAACCTTAAGAAGGCACTTACTTCATCGTCTCTTACTACATCGCCGTTGTAACTATGCGCATGCAAGAACATTTTGATGCGACCATAGTTGATGAGGTCGTAATTGGTATTTTTATAAACAGCTCGACCGTCTTTGTCTTCCAGGTTTTCTACACAGATTTGGAGTGAGGTTTCGTCTTCTCGGTTGTTGAGGAAAGAGGTATTGTCTCGATCCCGATCCAGTCCGGGTGGTAGTGCATAGGGTGGTGCTCCCTCGCTTCCCGTACTATTCGCTTCAATGCTTACCACAGAGACTTTGAAGTCCGATGGGGTAATTTCCGGAATTTCATTCAGCCCAGGTTCTACAATGCCGGTCTGAAACTTTCTCCATGAACTATTCACGAATCTAAATCCGGCAAATCGCAGCACAACAGGTTGTTCAAAATCTGTCAGATACATGCGTAGGTATTTGATGGTTTTGAACCCATCAATATTGCCATAGATCCTATCCGGGTCTCTTACAGGAATTCTGAATAAATACCAGTTTGCCTCACCACTCGCATCTGTAATCCGATCAACTATATGATTGCTTCCTACATCCAATTCTCCTGGCTGCAGGTCAATGCCATATTCGTAATATTCCTCAAGTGAGGATACTGTCAAATCATCGTTGAGGTCTTCGTTTTCGGGGATGGCTGTGTACGCTTGCGTTATACCTCTTCCGGCGACAGGACTATTGCCATCATGACCATTGTAATTTTTATAACGCTCAAGAATTTTGGCATCCTGTGCGTCTAAATCATCTCCAAGGAAATAAGAAAAGTCATCTGCCGATGGGTCAGCGCTTATTTGCTGTAGCGCCTGAGGACTTACATCTAATGAATTAATGTACGATTCAAAAAAGGTTTGTTCATCTTCATTTTTCAGACCATCCATTCCCACATCTTGATTTACACGAATAGAAGCACTATTCTCAAACTGATTGTTAATGGGTTGTTCGGACGGAGTATAGCCCCATTCGGACATCAGTGCAGTGCTCAAATCCCCGTCAGTTGGCAGACCATTTTCAAAACCATGCCGATCATCTGGTATAACATCTTCTGAAACATTACCCAGGTTGAAGACCAACCGTCCACCCGTCGTATTGTTTTGATTGAATACTCCATCCAATACCCTACCATTAGGAGTTTCGATGAATGGATCCATCATCCAGAACTCAATGTATTCCACATTGTTTTTATCAAAATCCACTTCGCGTCCAATGTTATTGGTAACGCCTGCCCAACTATCTCGAGGATTTGCCAGCAGGCCCTCATTGTTTAGGTTTGGGCTGTAGTTGTATGGGCCTCTTTCACTAGGGAAATAGGCGACATCCAAAACCGGCTCATAGGTCGTAAGGAGTGTCTGATCTCTTTGAGGGTAGATTTCCTGAGGACGAATGCCACGGACATAATGATTTTCAAGGTCCTCTTCATCAAGGTTGTCGGGTCGCCGATTTCCAAACCCACCGTAGAAGACTGTATTGTCGACAATGTACCATGAAAGTTTTGCGCGACGATAGTTGTTGACAAGCGGGGACTCCTCATTTCCATTACCTTCAAGTCGATCACGCGTATGTTGCGGTGTGGCGGCTATTTTCCATCCATCTCGGGATTGAAGATTTCCACCATTGGTCACTGCCGCTTCAAAGTCATCTATATATGAAGTGCCTTTCCCCTCGACGATGTTGGAGGTACCCGGAACAAGCTGGGCAACTTCTGCATTGAATGTTATCTGAGATTGTTCTTTTGTATTAATCAAAGGTATCGCATCCACTATTTGAGTAAGCAGCCGGGATTCCTGTTGATAGTTGATATTGAATCCATACTTGGTATTTCGTGTGGGTTCATCTCCTATTGCATAGCGCGTGATGCCTCCAGGTCTTTCATTCACATGGAGAATTGTTGCGCCCATGCTTAAGTTGTCATTGAAGATGTAATCAAAGTTAGCACCTGTCAACCAGCGTGTTTGAAAATTGAAAAGGTCCGCTTTTTCATAAGATATTTGAATGGTTTTACCCGAACTAAGTACCCCTTGGTTCAGAATTCTTACGCGACCCAGATTATAATCAACCGAGTAGTCCAATCCTTCGGTTAAAGGCGTATTTCCGGCCATGACCACAACAGAACCCTGAGAGACATTAATACCCGGCAGTACAATTTCAGATCCTGATCCGCCGCTATACTTACCCACTAAAAAGTACTTGTTTTTTGCAGCAATCAGCTCTGCATCTGCCTTGGTGGTGCGATAGAGGGTGTCATAAATGTATTTCTCCTTGAGACGTGTTTCATCATCTGAAAACCAGGGCTCACCACCTTTTGGTGGAGGAAATGCAAACGGCTCCAAGACTGGAAAAATGATCGTTCCATTTCGAGAATTTACCGTGACACCTTCTATGTAATCAAAGTTTCCATCTCGCTGACGATCACCATTTCTGTTGAGTTGATCCAATCCCATAATCTCAATCAAAGGACGATCTTTAGTCAGTCTGCCTTCATGGAGCGACGGGTTATCGATTCCTGTTCGGTCATCGCGATAGTGAATTCTGAGAGAAAAGCCATCTTGCTGAATTTGTCCAGCATTCAGGTTATAGATGTTTTTCATCATCAAGTCCCATGTATGCACACGGGTATTGATTTTGTTTGGACGTAACATTTTCAGGTAGATCAGTTTGTCATCTGACAATCCCTGATAATCTTCTGAGAGTTCACCAACCTTGAAACTTTGTCCGTTGTAGGTGTACTCATAGGCCACAGCCAATACTTCATCATTACTGAGTTTTCGAACCAGTGAAATGTACCCCAACTGCTTATTGATGCGGTATTCCGTAGGGTCAAGTTTTCTTGCGCTTGTCTGCATGACGAAATCCACAGATTCTTCAAAACCAATTTCCAGCATAGCGGATTTTGCCTCACCAGTTTCTCTCAATCGAGCATCGCCCAGCATGGTCGTATATAGATTGTTAGCACTGTTGCTGGCGGCACCACCTGCCTGAGGGGTTTTTGTGATCATAGGATTATGAACTCTTTTGGACTCTCCAAGGTCCATCATAGCGATGAAGTTTCTTGCAGTGGCAGCATTCTGGGTCCTGTTCAGAACATAGACTTCAACACGTGTGACGTTCACACCAGAAGTAACCTGCGGCAATAGGCTTAACCACTGTCCACGCTCAATTCCATAATGATCTCTGAAAAAGTGTCCAAGGAAAAAGTGTCGATTTTCATCATACATGGAGCCACGAAGCTCAAACTGTTGCTCATCGACCCCATTCTCAATGGTGATGACATCTGCACGACCCCTTTGCCTGGAGGCAATACCCGTGACGAACAGTTTTCCAAACTGAAGTTGTGTTTTAATGCCGAACAATGCCTGGGCGCCAGCAATCAGGCTATTGGAAATCGGCATACTCACATTACCAATTTCTATTTTTTTGATGATGTCTTCTTCAAAGCCGGTGTAATCGACTTTCATGTCATTCTGAAAGTCAAAACTATTGTTGTTGTCAAAGTTGAAAGTCACTGCCAGCTTCTCACCAATCTTTCCCGTTACATTGGTGCTCATCTGCATATTGAAGTTAAATCCTCCTGTTCGTCGCTGACGTTCCGGAATTTGAGGGTTATCGGTAAACTGCCATCTACCCCCAAAATCAAGATTGACAAACCCGGTTGGCTGGATGTCTACATAGCTGCCCCCAAAAATCCGGTCAAAAACGGGTGAGATATACAGTTTAGGAATAAGTCTACGGCCTGAAACCGCACTTTCTCCATCCAGGCCAAGTGATGCCTCGCTCCAATAGTTTCTGATTATTTCCTGATCGTGCAGCCGATTGTATTCATTGAAGCTCATATAAGTGGCCGGCCTGAAATCAGTTTCGCCTATGCGCTCGTAGATGGAATAGGAAATAGACGAGTCATAATGAACCTCAACATCGAGTTGAGAGGGATCTTTGAGATTTAGCGGGCTAGTGCCAGCATCATGGGAAAATGGATCTCCAAATCGATATGGCTCATCATAAGTGGATGACTTGGATGGTTCATATGGCAAAGTATCCGACTTGACCGGCGCAGTTTGCGCTTGACTCCAGGCATAGGAAATACTCCAGGCCATACAAGCCAGTAACAGACAAAGTCTTATTTCAGTGCCACTTTTCAAAAATTGTCTTTCTTTAGGCTCTCTTCAACGCAAGTTTTATCAGCTCTTCCAAGGTGAGATCCTGATCTTCGTTCAGCAGGGCGTCTACAGTCTTTTCGGCGGCTGGTTTGCCGATTCCTAAGGTGATCAATGCGGATAACGCTTCACTGCGTAATCTATTGTTAGGAGATGAAGGGATTTTAATGGCTTTGTCAAGTAATCCTTCCTTCTTCATTTTGTCCTTGAGTTCAAGCACAATCCTCTGAGCTGTTTTGGCTCCAATGCCTTTTACTCCCTGGATTACCTTTACGTTTTCATGGGCAATGGCAGCTTGTAGCTCTTCTGCCGACAAACTGGACAAAATCATGAGTGCAGTACTGGGGCCAACGCCACTAATTCCGATCAGGTCCTGGAACCTTTTTTTTTCAGAGGCGTGGTAAAAACCATAGAGTGTTTGCGCATCTTCCTTGACATGGAAATGAGTATGCAGACGCACTTTTTTCAGTGATTTGACTTCACTAAAGGTCGTTAATGAAATTTTCACTTCGTATCCAATGCCATTTACATCAATAATGACATGGGTTGGTTCCTTCAATTCAAGCTTTCCTTCGAGATAGGTAATCATTTGGTCATTTTTTGTTCAGTAACCTGTGCATCAACTACTGCAATTGCCGTCATGTTAAACACATCACGAACGCTGCTACCTACCTGTAGCACATGAACAGATTTTCGTGTGCCCATTAGAACCGGGCCGATCCCTTCAGCTCCTCCGAGTTCCATTAGCAATTTGTACGCAATATTACCGGATTCCAGATTAGGAAATATCAGTGTGTTGGCTCCTTCATCAGCAAGTTCGCTGAAAGCGTAGTTTTCTTTGATTAAATCACGATTGATAGCGACATTGGCCTGGATATCTCCGTCGATGACGAGCTCAGGCCATTTTACTTTTGCTTTTTTGACCGCACCAGCCATTTTCTTTGGAACAGATCCAGCTGCAGAGCCGAAATTTGAATAGGACAATCCCGCGATGCGTGGCTCTGCATCAAAGAATCTGACAGCCCTCGAAGTAAGCCCGATAATATCCACCAACTCATCCTCTGACGGGTCAATATTGACAGTGGTATCTGCAAAAAAGTAGTTTCCTTTTTGACTGCTCACAATGTACATTCCTCCAACGCGGTTGATTCCATCTTCAACCCCTATAATCTGCAGGGCCGGAACTATGGTTCGTGGGTAGTCATTGGACAATCCGGAAATGAGCGCATCGGCCTCACCCAGGTGCACCATCATGGCGCCATAATAATTTCGGCTTACCATTGCTTTGCGGGCAAGGTTGAGCGTCATCCCTTTTCGTTGACGCATTTCGAAGAAAATTTCAGCGTATTCATGCCGCTTTTCCTCTTCATTCCATGGATCTATGATTTGGCAATTACCCAAATCCAATTCATTTTCTTTTACTATGCTGGCAATTTTTGCGGGGTTACCCAATAGTATTGGAATAGCGATCTGTTCATCATATACCTGCTGAGCAGCTTTCAGAATGGTCGGGTCATCTGCTTCTGCAAATACAACTCTTTTAGGGTTACGCCTTGCTCTGGAAACAATCCTGGATATGAGACGATGATCGAGTCCAATACGCTCATTAAGTTCAGTTTCATAAGCTTCCCAATCTTCAATTTTTCTTTGCGCCACTCCAGATGCAATGGCAGCTTTTGCGACAGATGGCGATATGACGGTGATCAGTCTTGGATCAAGTGGTTTTGGGATCAGATAGTCCCTACTGAATTTAAGTGATTTGGTACCATAAGCTTTCAAAACCAGTTCAGGAACTTGCTCAGTAGCCAGATTAGCAATGGCTGTTACTGCAGCCATTTTCATTTCTTCATTAATCTCTGTAGCACGAACATCCATCGCGCCACGGAAGATATATGGGAATCCGAGCACATTGTTGACCTGATTAGGATGATCTGATCGTCCTGTAGCCATGATGATGTCTTCTCGCGTGCTCATTGCTAATTCATATGCGATTTCCGGATCGGGATTTGACAATGCAAACACAATCGGATCACTGGCCATAGACTTGAGCATTTCAGTAGTCATGACATTGGCAATGGACAACCCTAAAAATACATCCGCCCCAACCAATGCATCATCCAGTGCCTGGAGATCGCGATGGGTAGCATATTTGCTCTTATCTGGACCAAGATTAGGCCGATCAGCACGAATTACTCCTTTGGAATCAGTCATGACAATATTCTCGGCTTTTGCTCCTAGATGGACATAAAGATCTGTACAGGCCATAGCGGCCGCACCAGCGCCACTTACCACTATTTTGATTTCATCGACTTTTTTGCCATTGATTTTCAGCGCGTTGATCAGTGCTGCACTGGAAATAATAGCGGTCCCATGCTGGTCATCGTGCATGACCGGTATATTCATTTGTGCTCTTAGCTCTCGTTCTATTTTGAAACTTTCAGGTGCCTTGATATCTTCTAGATTGATACCTCCGAAAGTTGGCTCAAGAGATTTTACAATTTGAATAAACTTGTCAGGATCTGTTTCATTGATCTCAATATCAAATACATCTATGCCGGCGAATTTCTTAAAAAGGACTCCCTTCCCTTCCATTACGGGCTTGGAAGCCTCCGGCCCAATATTACCCAAGCCAAGGACGGCTGTTCCATTGGAGATGACGCCAACAAGATTGCCTTTGGCAGTGTACTTATATACATCCTGTTTATTTTTTGCAATTTCTAAACAGGGTTCAGCGACTCCTGGTGAATAGGCAAGTGCCAAATCATGTTGACTGGTAAGTGGCTTTGTTGGAGATACCTGAATTTTTCCAGCAGGAGATGAAGAGTGGAAATCCAGCGCCTCTTTTTTTCTGACTTTTGCACACATGAGGTTGGCTTGTTAGCGGTGAAATTTATTTGATTGATTTGGTCTCGAAAGTTGATAGTATGGCGTCAACTTCCCTTATCATGTTTTTCTTTTTTGTGCCAGGTGAGTATACATAGCCTTCGATGTAATAAATCATTTGAGCAGATTCATCTACAAGCGTGTAACTGATATAAGGACCACCACCAGAGTTATCACTGACCTTCCATAATCCTCTGATTTCTTTGGCATAGCTTCCCTTGAAGCTGGTTTGGCGAATGTTTGCTCCGATGATATCTGGTCGGTATTGACGCGTGATATATAAGTCAGCCTTCTCGCCATCCCGCAGGTTGGTTTCGGTGACCTTGTCTCTAAAAGCTAACACATCATCAAATACTTCCGCAGACGTGTAGGGTTCATAATAGACGAATACGTTTTGCTCGCGATCAGCTCTTAAATGTCTAAACCAGAAGAAGTTTTTCGCGTTTTTTGCCAGTTCCCACCCAAAGGGTACGTTGATCGTAAACGGGTGGTCTTCCGCTATCTTCTTTTCAAGCTCTACTTCCCTTGATTTAAATAGCCGGCTTTTGATTTGATCCCGCTCGATAGTTTCAAAGAGATTTCTAATTTGACTTTGATTGGCTAGAATTTTCTCAGCAAGTTTCTTTTCATTTTGGGCAAACAAGAATAGAATAACCTGTCCTTTGGCAAATTCATCTCGTTTGATTGTCATGTACAATGATGTGTCCGACTGAATTTTCTTGAGCGATTCGTTGGTGAAATACCCTTGAATGGCTCTGTTTTCTCTTGATCGATCTGATAATGTCATAGCAAAGACCATGTTCCTGGCTGATTTCAGAACAGAATTCAAACCATATGGATTGACTTTGTTGACATTAAACTGTGGCTCATCTTGTGGCAATCCTTGCATCGGAGCACGGAGTGTTTTTCTGATTGCGCTCCCCGCTTGGTTTTCCCAGAGAGCCGAATCCATGACCAGAATGATTTCTCCTATATCGCCCCTTGCATTTGGCATTAACTCATCTTTCAGATTTTGGGAGGCTTCACCACAGGAAAGGATAATAGCAGCCGTAAATAGAAGGGTCAGAAATCTGTTCATGGATTTAATAGCTTGATGGATTAAAATTAGTTCATTAGAACTACAACGTGTACTTAAACGGTCATTCCGAACCCAGAATCAAGGCTTGACCTGAGTGAATGGTATTGCCCGTCAGATTATTTAAACTCTTCAGTTTTTCAATAGTCACATTTTGAGCACGAGAAATGTCCCACAAAGTATCTCCGGATTGCACATAATAGACCTTGCCTCCCTGAGGAGCTGAACGAGCTTTTTGAGTAGTGGTATTGGCAGAGGCATAAAGATCTTTAGTAGAACTTGAGTATGCTGGTAATACCCAAATGTTTAACCTCTGTCCAACCCTGATCAGATTAGAACTGAGGTTGTTCCACTTTTTAAGGTCAGAAACTCTAACGCCGTATCTTCTGGCAATAGTGCCCAATACATCACCGCTTCTTACGCGGTAAACCTGCTTAACCCTACCATAGGTGCTTCCAGGTTCGTTTCTTGCCAAATATTGAAGATGAGCTTTTCCTACTTTTCCAGCTGTGTCATACAGGAATGATCGATTTTCATTCACAGAGGCCTTCATGTCAGCGGGCACACGAAGTGAGAAATTGTTGGTTCCCTCGGGTAACGCTCCTCTTTTGATCGAAGGGTTAAGCACTAGTAGGTCATCCAGGCAGATATCTGCGTTGCTGGCAAACGTTTCCAAATGAAAATACTGATTAACATTCAAGGTGTCGTAGGCAGGCAAATCCATGATTTGTTCTGGAAATAAGTTATGCTCTTCTGTATGATTAAAAGCATAGACTATGGCTACATATTGGGGAACATACGATCTCGTTTCTCTTGGGAGGTATCTGTAGATTTCCCAGAATGCTGTTTTGTAACCACTTCTTCTGATCGCTTTTCTAACATTTCCAGGCCCACAATTGTACGCGGCAAGTGCCAACTCCCAATCATCAAACATCCTGTATAGATCGCGAAGATGTCTTGCTGCCGCATCGGATGCTTTATATGGATCCATTCGGTCGTCTACATACCAGTTGTATTTGAGGCCATACATTTTGCCGGTCGAACCGATAAACTGCCAAAGGCCAACAGCATTTGCTCTTGAAATGGCGTCAGTTCGCAACCCACTTTCAACTACAGATAAGTATTTGAGTTCATCAGGCAGATTGTATTTTGCCAAAGCAGCTTCAAATATTGGGAAATAGTAATCCTTCATTCCCAGTACTTTTCGGGTGTAATCCCGATCGCGAACTGTGAAATAGTCGACAAAACCTTTTACTCTTTCGTTGAAGTTTAAGGCGACCTCATTTTCCAAGCACTCCAGTCGATCAGCCATTTCGTAATAGGTGACATCCGGGATGTGGTCATAGGTTGATTGTCCAAACAGGTTTGAACTCAAAAAGAAAACGACTATGGTGTACCACTTGCTCATGTCCGATTCTATTCTGATAAAAGAGACTTTGAAAATGACAATAATTTGTGCTCCTCAAAGGCACCCGCAACGAACTGCATTCCGATAGGCATGTCTGATTGATCTTTTCCAAAAGGTAATGAAATGGCCGTGACGCCTGCCACAGAGGCCTGGACGGTGAAAAGATCAGCCAAATACATTTGTATTGGATCAGCTGTTTTTGCTCCTATTTCAAAAGCAGTAGTAGGTGCGGTCGGCATTAGGATGAAATCATGGTCCTTTAAAATGTTTTCCGTAAAATCCTTAATCACCCGTCTTACTTTTTGTGCCTTCGTGTAGAACGCATCATGATAGCTTGCAGAGAGCACGAACGTGCCAAGAATAATTCGGTGCAACACCTCATTACCAAACCCAATGGTTTTGGACTTCTTGTACATGTCTTCCAAGCCAGCTGGTTCAGGATAACGATAGCCATACCTCACGCCATCATATCGAGATAAATTCGCACTTGCTTCAGCAGAGGTGAGAATGTAGTAAGTAGGAAGTAGAAAATCTAAATATGGAAAATGGACTTTGTCAATGGTGTGCCCTTCAGCCTCCAGTTTGTCTGCCATATCCTTCATGGCATTTTTAATAGCTGGATCGAGACCTTCAGCCTCCGCTATTTCTTCGAAGTATGCGATGCGGTATTTCTGTCCTACAATCGGAGTTGTATATTGATCAACAGGTTGATAACTGCTTGTACTGTCCATTTCGTCTTGACCAGACATTATTTCCATGGCCAGCGCTGTATCATATACGCTTTTTGAGATTACGCCTACACAGTCAAAAGAACTTGCATAGGCTGTTACACCGTATCTGGAAATTCTCGAATAGGTGGGCTTGATGCCTACCAGTCCGGTAAATGCAGCAGGCTGTCTGATTGAGCCGCCAGTGTCTGTGCCAATAGAAATCTGACACATGTCAGCCTGTACAGCCACAGCACTACCACCAGAAGATCCTCCCGGGACCTTATTCGTGTCAGCCGCATTTCTTGCAGGTCCGAATGCCGAGTTCTCATTAGATGAACCCATCGCAAATTCATCACAGTTTTGACGCCCAATGATAATGGCATCTTCGTCTATTAGCCTTTGAACTGAAGTTGCGGTGATTTGACTTTCGAACCCTTCGAGGATTTTGCTACTGGCAGTCATTCCATGCCCTTGATAGCAGAAGAGATCCTTAATCCCCACAACCATGCCCGCTAATCTGCCTGCATTGCCATCTTGCAACTTGGTATCGATTTCTTCAGCCTTGGCTAAAGCGCTTTCGGTAAAAACTTCAAGAAAGGCATTGAGTTTTGGGTTGAGCTTTTCTATCCGGTCCAGATAGTACTGAACCAGCTCCACACAGGTAATCTTACCCTCAGACAGATCCGCTCTAATCTGCTGATGAGAAGAGTAGTTAATCAATTATTGGTAGGTTTCTCCTCTGTAGCTTTTCCGCCCTCTTCGATTTCCTGTTTGATTTCTTTGGTGGCATCCTTAAACTCACGGATCCCTTTGCCCATTCCTCTTGCGATTTCTGGAATTTTCTTAGCTCCAAAAAAGATCACAACAAAAAGGACGATTACCACCCATTCCATACCTCCAGGCCATCCAAATGCTAAAACAGTATTCATATTTATTAACTTAATTCCTAACTAATATTCAAAGATAGCGATAAACCAACTAGAAATGATCAGTTGATCAGCCACTTTTCAGGGTCGAGCTTTTGAGTGTCTTTCCAGACTTCAAAGTGAACCTCTGAAATGCCGTCAGCGTTGGTGTGGACCTTTCCAATCACTTCTGACGATCGCAAAATTTGACCCTTTTTTACATTCACCTCCTTTAGTTTGGAGTATACGGTTAAGTAATTACCGTGTTTAACTATAACGACATTGTTGTATCCTGGTAAAAATGCTTTGATTTTGACCTCTCCATCAAATACAGAGTGAACATCTTGATTTTCATTGGTTTGTATGTCAATGCCATTGCTTTCAATGAATATGTTTTTAAGTACAGGATGCGATTGCCGGCCAAATTTTGTGGTGATAAAGCCAGTAGTTACCGGCCATTGTAGATTGTCTTTTTTGGCTTCAAAACGTTCAGTCAGGATGGCGGCATCTTCCAAGGCCAAAGAGGACATGGACTTGTTTTTCTCCATTTCTGCTTTGATTAGATCGGCAATCAACCTATCCAATCTTTCAATGGATTTTTTCCGATTGGCCATTTCGGTTCGTATTTCTTTCTCCTTTTTGCCGAGCGCTAGGATGACTCTATCTTTTTCCTTCTTGAGCGCCAGTAATTTCTTATTCTCTCTCAATTGCTGAGTAAGAAGCGTCTTTTGTTCCTCTCGCTTGATTTCTACATCGCTTCTTTGCAGATTCAACTGCTTGGTTACTTCAACGATTTGGTCGGCTTGAAGCTTCCGGGCCTCAGTGTATTGTTCGAGGTACTTGAGTCGCATGAAAAGTTGATTGAACGTTTTTGCTGAGAAGAGATAGGTGAGCATGCTGAATCCATGATTGGCTTTATATGACTGGTAGATCATACTGGCATATTCTTCTTTCAGTGTCAGGAGGTCAGCCTCCAGGGCATTGGAGACTATGGATAGATCATTGATTTCTCCATTGAGCAAAACGATCTGTTCATTGATGGAGGAGATAAGAGATTCACGCGCAAAAATTTGTTGATTGAGGGCTGTTAATTGCCCGACAGTTACTTTTTTTTCCGATTTAGTTTCGGATAATATTTTCTCCGCTTCTGCAATTTTTCTGAGGTTCTCCCTTTTCTCAGCCTCTAATTGTTCTTTGGTTTTCTGACCATGAGCCAAAACGCCACAAGATAGTAGCAGTACCAGTAAGAAAAATCTAGTAAGATTTATACTTCTCAGGAACATTGAAAGGTAGCTTAGGCTGCTCGTCAAGTAATTGTGCTTTATTGTATCCGATACTGATTTGGGTAGTTTGCTTATCTTTTTCAACGTATTCTACGATCGCACTGATGGTATGAGGCAGTATGCCCTCCTCCTCATTCAGCTTCTTAAAATTGCTGTAATTTACTGAAATCGAATTTTTTGATGCTACATCAGATACATCCAGGTGTTCGAGCTTTTTAGACTCGCCCCCTATAAAATTTGTCACTTCGAAATTTTCTTGAATTTGACTGAATCTGACCCCATCTCCATCTTCTATCAATTCACTCCTTTTAAATGGGTAGGCCAGATTGCCAACAATCAATGATTCAATGATTTTGTAATTGACTGGAAAGTCATAAATGTTGCTAAGTTCACGATAGCTCGTGAATAAATATTTGTTGTTGATCCGGTCGAGAAAGAAGACTGAGTCTGTTGTAATAAGGATTCTGGCAACTTCTACTCCCAATCCAGGTGAAACCGAAACCCAGATGGCGCTATCCTGAGCAACTCGGATCTGTGCTGTGCCAGCTAGATCTCTTGCTCCATCATCAAATCTGATTTTCGCTCTTGCAGACAGGTATTTGAAATCAAAGTCTTCAATGACCGTATCACTGTTGAACATTCCTCCAAACTTGCGCGAACAACCTACGGCGATGAGCCCTATTCCAATCAGTATCAAAATTGATCTATTCATAAAAGGTTCGATCTTCAATTTTTTTATCAATTAGGTCAGAAGTTCCTCCAACTTCCTTTGCTTCCTTCCACTTTTCAACAGCTTCATCCGTTTTATCAAGTTTAAACAATACGTCACCAAGGTGCTCAATTATGGTTCCATCAGGCTCTAAGTCGGCCGCTTTCTCTAAATACTTTTTAGCTTTTTCGTATTCACCCATTTTGAAAAGCACCCAGCCGTGCGTGTCAAGATAGGTAGGATTATCTGGATATTTGGTAGCTAGTTGAGAAGACATTTTCAGCGCACGGTCTAGTCGTTCCCCTCTTAGCGACAAAAAGTAGCTATAATTGTTTAGTACGTGATCATTGGACGGATCGCTGACCAGTGCAGATTCGTATGATTCATCCGACTTGACGTAATCCTTGAGGCTGTTGTAGGCATCTCCCAGTTGAGCAAAAATCAATCCTTTGACATAGGGGTCAGCTGCCACCTTTTTTCCTTGCTCAAGCACTCGAACTGACTTTTTATGTTCGTTTTCGATGTAAAGAGAAACTCCGGAGTAGAAGTAAAAAACTGCCTGATTAGGAAACATCACCATCGCTTCATCACAATAGTGCATTACACTATCATAATTTGATTCTTCAAATTCCATTGCAACGATTTGTTGCCATACCGCAAATTCACCAGGACCAATTGTGACCGCCTTTTTGAAGTAGCTCAGTGCCTCCTCCTTTTTTTCGAGAAAATTCAGCACATCACCCACAAATGCCTGTGCCTGATATTCGTCAGGATGGTTCACTGCCAGCGCTAATGCGACATTGCGCAACGATTGTTTCATTTCATCAGAATTGGCCTTGGTCATCAGACTGTTAATCAATTGCATTTTTGATATCAAAGGCACTGAACTTGCATTGATACCCACTTCTAGAAGCAGCAGGGCATCTGCTATTCTGTTTTCCTTTATGGCAATATCCGCTAAGAGCAATTCTACATTGGATTCATCTGGAAATGCTTGCTTGACATCATTTAACCTTTCAGTGGCTTCAGTGAATTTATTGTTGGCAATAAGGATGGTTGCAAATTCAAGTTGAAATTTAGATTCATCCGGGTTGGCTTCAATGATCCTATCCCAATCTGCAATGAGTGATTCAAGGTCATTTTGTCTTAAATATATTTTTTGCTTTTCCCTAACAATCTCAGGTGACAATCCGTAATGTGCTTCGGCCTTTTCATATGCATCAAGTGCCATGTCAAGTTTGCCTTGATAGGTGTAGATAGCTGCAAGCTCGTAGTAGATATGGTGATTTTCTGGTAATTCTTCCAGGAGTGTTTCGAAAGTAGCTGCCGCCTCCTCAAGTTGATTAATGGCCTTATGTATTTCTGCTTTGAAGAAATAGAAATACTTGTTTTTCTTATCGAGCTCAATAGCCTTGTCGATAAAAAATAACCCCATTTCGTTCCCACCTTTTTTAACTGTGACTTCAGCCAGTTTGAAATAGATGGTAGGGTTGGTTGGATTCAGCGTTTGAGCAACTTCCAGTAGTTCATATGCCTTGTCATAGTCCTCCAGCAAAATGTGTTTTTCAGCTTCAATGAAAGTAGCTTCAATTTTCAATTCATCTTGTCGGGTGAGTGGAAGTTGAGGGGGATCATTCTTTTTTGACTTTTTCCGCTGTGCAGTGGCATCTGGAACAACAAGTATGGCAATCAGAAAGATTACAAATGAAAATACAAATGGAGATGGATTGCGCATCAACGGTTTTTTAAAATGCTCTTTTCCTTCAACGTGGAAGTGACAGATGTGTTGGATCAAAATCCGATTAATAAAGACGACAAAACTAATTTATATTTTTTGACTTGCGATATGCCGTTTCTCAATAAAGAAGGCAATAGTTAGGAAAGAGATGATACAAATACTTCCGGTTAGATAACGGAAGAGCATGGTTTCCTGATAGTTGATCAGTAGGGTTGACGCACCTGATAACAGCAGATAAAAGATTGCAGAAATCCAATAATAGGGGATAGGATAGTGTTTGCGGCCCCATACTGCACTCATTATCACCATCAATGAAAATGTGATAAAACTGGCCCAGGCACTTCCTGAATATCCCAAGTGAGGGATCAATTGGAAGTTTAGGACTACCGTGAATATGGCTCCAACAATACTAATGGCGGCACCATATTTAGTATTGTCTGTCAACTTATACCAGGCTGATAGATTATAGAAAATGCCCATCATTAAACCACTGCCAAGCAAAATGGGTACAATTTCTAATCCTTCATGATATGCCTTCTGCTGTAAGAAGAAGTTGGCAAGTTCGGGGACCATCATTGTGATGCCGATCCATGCCATGCCACCGATTATAATGAAACCATTCATGACCAGTGCCAGGGCTTCTTTGGAATTTTTATTCTCGGCTTGATTGAAAAAGAAAGGTTCAAAAGCATATTTGAATGCCTGAATGGCCAGCGTCATGAAAATCGTGAGTTTGTAGCAAGCGCCAAAAATCCCTAATATCTCATCGTTTGAATGATCAGGGTAGAAGGTCTCGGGTAGAATATGCTTCAATGCAAGTCTGGAAAACATTTCATTGGTTATTCCGGCAAACCCTAAAATCACCAACGGTCCCGCGTATTTCAATATTTTGACGAAGCGGCTTTTACTGAGTTGGAGCGTGACGCTTGTGAAATCCTTGACAAAGAATAATATATAGAGTCCGTTGGCAAGAAGGTTGGCGAGGAATACATAGCCAACACCAAGCTCCGGATTGTACAATGCCTGATTGACCGTTGGTAGTAGCCAGAGAAAGAAGACGTTGAGACTTACATTGATCATGATATTCACGACCTTTAGCGTTGCAAACCTTAATCCCCTGTTCTGTAATCTGAGTTTTGCAAAAGGCAGGGCTACTAAAGCATCAATACTGATGATGCCAAGGACCCACCTGATAATGTGACCATCATTCGGGTAACCTAGGCTTACAGCGATTTGATCGGCTCCAAGAAATAAGGGGATTCCAATGCCAACAATGATGATGGCAATAATCCAAAAGCAAGTGCTAAAAAAACTGGAACTACTCTGTGGATCTCGAGATGCAAACCGAAAAAAGGTGGTTTCCATTCCGAATGTAAAAAGAACATTAAAAAACGCTATGTAGGCGTAGATTTCTGTGAGAATTCCGTAATCGTGAGTGCCGAAAATATAGGTGTGAAATGGCACCAATGCATAATTAAGCATTCGGCCTAAAATGCTACTTAGGCCATAAATGGCCGTATGCCCAATAAGTTTCTTTAATGCGTTCAAATAGTTATTCGCCGGTGAACTTTGGAGCTCGTTTTTCGATGAAAGCTTGGGCGCCTTCCTTAAAATCTTTGGTACCGCAACAAGCCGCAAAACCATTGGCTTCTACCTGAAAACCATTAACACCAGTTTGATCAACAGCATTGATGGAGTCGATTACAAAGCTGATGGCTACTGGCGCTTTTGTAGCTATTTTCCGAAGGATTTCGGTTGCTTTATCTATTGCTGATTGCTTGTCCTGACAAACGTGATTGACAAGCCCCCATGACAAAGCAGTTTCAGCATCAATCATGTCCCCGGTCATGCTGTACTCCATTGATCTGCCCTTGCCAATCAATCGTGTCAATCGCTGCGTTCCTCCATAACCGGGGAGTATACCCAGGTTAACTTCAGGTTGACCAAATTTGGCGGAAGTGGTTGCTATCCTCATGTGGCAGGCCATGGCAAGCTCACAACCTCCTCCTAATGCATATCCGGATACTACCGCGATAACCGGTTTTTGAGCATCTTCAATCAGTTGAAATATTTCCTGACCTTCTTCCGAAAATTTCCTTGCGTTGACTTCATTCAATTCCTGGAATTCTGTGATATCAGCTCCTGCCACGAAGGCTTTTTCTCCTGCTCCAGTTAATAAAACGCCTGAAATATCGTTCCGATCATACGATGTTTCAAAAGCAAGCTTGAGTTCTTGCAAAGTGTCAAGACTAAGGGCATTTAATTTTTTTTCGCGATTGATCGTGATAGTCAAAAGCCCATCAGATTCGCTCAATTGTAGGTTCCGAAAATTAGACATGCAGTCAATGGATATTTCAAGATGAAAATTACCACGAATTCACCAGAATAATCTGATGATACTGAATAAATCAATCCGCAGATTCAGGTTGATAGGCATTAAGCCTTTCCGGCAATCTGGTAAGAATTAAATCTACTATTTTCTCTAAATCGAATTTGGGTTGCCATTGCCAATCATGCCTGGCACAAGTGTCGTCAATGCTGAAGGGCCAACTATCGGCAATTTTTTGCCTGTAGTCTGGTTGATAATCAATTTCAAAAGAGGGAATAGCACGAGCAATTGATTCATAAATCATGGCGGGCGTAAAGCTGATGCCAGCTATATTGTAACTAGATCTAACAGTAAGATTTGCCTCAGCAGCATCCATAAGATCGATTGTCGCCTTCACTGCATCTTCCATGTACATCATAGGGAGCATGGTATCGGCAGATAAAAAGCATTCAAATTTTTCGTTTTTAAGTGCTTTCCAGAAAATGTCCACTGCATAATCCGTCGTGCCGCCTCCAGGTAAAGATTTATAGCCAATCAATCCGGGATATCTGACACTTCGTACATCCACACCATACTTTTGATGATAGTACTCACACCATCTTTCCCCTGCCAGTTTGCTAATGCCATAAACCGTATTGGGATTCATGACAGTGAATTGAGGAGTGTTCGATTTGGGTGAATCAGGACCAAAAACCGCAATCGAACTGGGCCAAAAGACTCGGTTGATTAATCCATCTTTTGCTAATTCTAATACATTGAGGAGACTGGTCATATTCAGATCCCAGGCCATCACCGGTTTGGACTCACCAACGGCAGAAAGTATTGCGGCCAGATGGTAGACTTGTGTGATGCTATTTGCTTCAATGATGGCTTTCATCGCTTCGCGATCCATAGCATCGAGCTGAACATACGGCTCCACTGCATTGATTTCCTCTTTCTTTCGAATATCAGATGCTATGACTGACGTATCGCCAAATTTATTTCTGAGAGCTGTTACCAGTTCTGTACCAAGCTGACCGTTTGCGCCGATCACCAGTATTTTTTCCATTGGGGTAGGGTTGAATAATGTTGCTGCAGTAAAATTACTGATACATCATTGGATAGTTAATACCATTTGTCATTTTACCTTTGTCGACATGAGCGAATTTGATGAATATCTGATTGGAAAGAAAATTAACCCAACATCATTCAAGAAGAATGAGTCAGATCAATATGAATCATTTGCTCGAATATTTGACCAAATGCACCCTGATAGCTTTACCGCTCAGAAATTGTTTTTGATTAATAACATACGGTTAAGAAATCCTTATGAGGAGGAGTCAGTTATAGATCAAAAGGTCAAGCCAAAAGTTAAACCGAAAATTGCACCCAGA
This sequence comes from Cyclobacteriaceae bacterium, assembly GCA_049115695.1. Classification (GTDB taxonomy): domain Bacteria; phylum Bacteroidota; class Bacteroidia; order Cytophagales; family Cyclobacteriaceae; genus JAGDZR01. The sequence continues at coordinate 168,819 of JAGDZR010000018.1, forward strand.
ATTAAAAAATAAACAATGTATAACACCCTTAAGAATAAACTAACGCAGGAAATAGCTGATATCAAGGAAGCTGGTCTTTATAAATCAGAAAGAGTGATTGCATCACCTCAAGGTGCTCAAATCAAACTGGAAGATGGTAGTGAAGTCATCAACTTTTGTGCAAATAATTATCTTGGATTATCCTCACACCCAAAAGTGATTGAGGCTTCAAAGGAGGCAATAGATACCCATGGTTATGGGATGTCATCAGTCCGGTTTATTTGTGGAACACAGGATATTCACAAAACACTTGAAACAAAGATTTCAGATTTCCTCGGGATGGAAGATACAATCCTATATGCTGCAGCTTTTGATGCAAACGGGGGAGTATTTGAGCCACTTTTGGGGCCGGAAGATGCCATCATCTCAGACGCGCTGAATCATGCGTCTATCATTGATGGTGTAAGGCTATGCAAGGCACAGCGATTTAGATATCAGCACAATGACATGGCTGATCTGGAAGCACAGTTAAAGGCTGCAGCTGGTTGTAAAGTCAAACTGATTGTAACCGACGGAGCTTTTTCGATGGATGGCACCATCGCGCAGCTGGACAAGATATGCGATCTGGCAGATCAGTATGATGCAGTAGTGATGACCGATGAGTGTCATTCGACCGGATTCTTGGGTAAAACAGGGCGGGGTGTTCATGAGTATCGAAATGTAATGGACAGAGTAGATATCATCACGGGAACGCTGGGTAAAGCATTGGGCGGAGCGTCCGGTGGATTTACATCTGGTAAAAAAGAAATCATAGAAATTCTCAGGCAAAGGTCCAGGCCTTATTTGTTTTCCAATACATTGGCTCCTTCAATTGCGGGAGCAAGCATCGCGGTGTTGGATATGCTGAGTGAAACGACCGAGTTGAGAGACAAACTCGAACGGAATACAAAGTATTTCAGAGAGCAAATGACCCAAGCTGGATTTGATATCAAGCCAGGAGACCATCCTATAGTGCCTATCATGTTGTATGATGCTGTGCTATCGCAAAAAATGGCTGCCGCTTTATTAGAAAAGGGCATTTATGTCATTGGGTTCTATTTTCCGGTTGTACCAAAAGGACAAGCGAGAATAAGAGTACAGCTGTCTGCCGTGCATGAACTCAATCATTTGGATAAAGCAATCAAGGCCTTTACAGAAGTCGGAAAATCCCTGGGAGTAATTAGTTAGATTTTTCCAGGTTTTCTTCAGCCGGGGGAGTGCTCTCCTCTTGTTTGATTTTATCAAAATATGAAGTGTCTTCTTCATCCTGTTCTCTAAGGTAGTTGTTGAGTACCAGGCGAAGTTCAGTGGATGAGAGGTTTCGACTAATTCCTCCGTTCAATGAAACAGCGATTTGACCTGTTTCTTCTGACACAATAACGACAAGCGCATCGGTAGTTTCCGACATGCCAATAGCCGCTCTGTGTCTTAGCCCCAGACTGGCAGAAACGTTTTCCTGTTCTGTGACAGGTAAAATGCACCGGGCAGAAACAATTCGATTGGCGTGCAGAATCACTGCACCATCATGAAGGGGGCTGAACTTGTTGAAGATGGAAATGAGCAATCGTTTTGAAACGAGACTATCCATTCTATCTCCTGATTCTGCATAGAACTTAAGTTCTGAGTTTTTTGAAACGACCATAAGTGCTCCAGTATTGGATACTGCAAGCGCCTTGGCTGCATCTACGATAGGACTGATTTCACTTCTTTTGAAAGCTCCGTTGGCTGACAAAAACCGAAACATGCCTTTTTCACCAATATTGGGTGTCCGACCGAGTACCAATAAGAATTTTCGTATTTCTTGCTGGAAAAGAATAACTAAAGCAAGTATCCCAATTCCCATGAACTCACCTAGCAAAGTGGCCATGAGTTCCATGTTTACAGCCCTTACCAAGACATAGATAAGGTACAAAAACACATAACCAACCAACACTTTGATAGCGATACTACCCTGCATCAGTTTGTAGACCTGGCTCAATAATATTGCCAAAATGACAACATCAATGATATCGACCAACTCTACTTCTAAGAATCCTATGGTTATTTCAGCTAACAATTCGTCAGTTTTTCTATCAAAGCAATGCTCTCCATAGCGGGTTTTACGTCATGTACCCGGAGTATGTTTGCTCCTTTGAGCAAAGCTACTGTATTTAATGTAGTTGTACCATTCAAGGCGTTTTGTGGTGTTATTTCCAGGAATTTGTAGATCATGGATTTACGCGAAAGTCCAATAAGTATGGGCTTGTTTAGCGCGGTTAGCAACTCCATTTTTGATAATAACTTATAACATTGATCTAAGGTTTTCGCAAATCCAAATCCCGGATCGATGACTAGATCATGTATGCCTAGTTTGGAGCATTTGTCAATAAGTTTCGAGAAGTAGGAGATTACTGCAAGGTTGATGTCATCATAGTTGGCTTTGTGCTGCATGGTTTGAGGTGTGCCCTTCATATGCATCGCTATGTAAGGAGTCTTGCTTTCAGCAATAAAGTCAAGCATGGTCTTGTCAAGACTTCCTCCTGAAATGTCATTCACCATAGTGGCCCCCGCTTTTACAGCTTGCTCTGCCACCTCTCTCCGAAATGTGTCAATTGATATGGGGACACCAGGGAATACTCGATGCAACGCCTCGATATAGGGGATGGTCCGTCTTAATTCTTCGTTAATTGAAATATCCTCAGCATCTGGTCTTGAGGAGTATCCACCCACGTCCAGAAAAGTAGCTCCTTCATTGATCATTTGGTCAGCTTTGATGAGTGTGTCCTCAACGGAAGTGAGTCTGCTTTCCTGATAAAAAGAGTCCGGTGTAGTGTTTAGAATGCCCATCACCTGTGGTTTATCAAGGGTGATCAGCCCTCCTGAAATATTGATTGATTTTGGTCTGTTCAATTGTACTAGATTTGCTCCCGAAATTGGCTATTTTTAGTCGCATTTAAAACTTCTCTTACGTTTAACATTGAAACAGGATACAGCAGCACAATATCAGGAGGTAATCAGTGAGTGTAAAGACCTATTTGGGAAAAAGACTCGGGATTATGGAACAGCCTGGCGAATATTAAGAGTGCCATCAATTACCGATCAGATTTTTATAAAAGCTCAGCGCATACGATCAATTCAGGAAAAGGGAACTCAAAAAATAGCTGACAATATAAGAGATGAGTTTATTGGTATCATCAATTATTGTTTGATCGCCATGATGCAACTGGATTTGCCAGCGGATGAAGAATTAGAAATTCATTGGGATGTTTTGGAGCCGAAATATGATGGAGTGGTCAAGGAGACTTTTGACCTTCAGCAGGATAAAAATCATGATTATGGAGAAGCGTGGAGAGATATGCGGATTCCATCGATCACTGATATTATTTTAATGAAATTGTATCGAGTCAAGCAAATTGAGGACAATGAGGGAGAGACGATCGTTTCGGAAGGAATCAGAGCCAATTATCAGGATATGATTAATTACGCTGTGTTTTGTATGATTAAGATGAATGAAACAGCTCAACAAAAATTGAAATAAACAGCAATGAAATTATTAAAGGAGTTAAGTAGATATTTAGTAGGCGGACTGTTCATTTTCAGTGGCATTATCAAAGTGAACGACCCGGTGGGTACAGCCATCAAGCTGGAAGAATATTTTGAGGTATTTGCCTATGATTTTGCACCAATTTTTGAGTGGTTCATTCCGGCAGCACTGTTTTTGTCAGTGTTTTTGAGTGTACTTGAGGTTGTACTTGGCATTGCGCTTATCATTGGCTGGAGGATGAGAGAGACCGCATGGGCTTTGTTGCTGCTGATTGTGTTTTTTACCTTTTTGACCTTCTATTCTGCCTATTTCAACAAAGTGACCGATTGTGGTTGTTTTGGAGATGCTATAAAACTGACCCCTTGGGAGTCCTTCACAAAAGATGTGATACTGGTTGTGTTTATAGCTGTGATTTTTGTATTCAAAGATTCATATCAGCCGCTTCTGGAAACGAAAATTTCCACAATCATCATGTCAGCATCTACTGTTGTATTAGTAACCATATGCATTCTGGCAATACGCCATCTGCCATTTATTGATTTCAGGTCATATGCCATTGGGAATCACCTCCCAACATTGATGCAACCGTCAGGAGAACTTAAGTATGAATATGTCGTGGAAAAGGATGGAGAAGAGCTTTCTTTTGAGAACTACCCGACCGAACCGGGTTACAAGTTCATCTCGAGTGAGGTATTGAACCCTGAGGTTATGCCAAAGATTACAGACCTGGCAGTTTGGAATGATGAGGGTGATTATACTGAATCACTTTTAGCTGGGACTAAATTGTTGATCATTGTTCAAGGAATAAATAAGACCAGTGATGCCAATGTTGAAGAAATATCAGCACTCCTTAAAGACTCCAATATTGAACAATGGGTACTTACGTCTTCTTCATCAGAGGAGTATGAAGCATTTGCATTGCGAGCCCAGTGGGATTTACCCTATTATTTTGCTGACGCGACCGTGTTAAAAACAATGGTACGATCCAGTCCAGGGATTATCCTGATGAAAGATGGAACGGTCGTGGGCAAGTGGCATCACAATGATACACCTGAGGCTTACCAGCTACAAGGATTGATCAACTAATGAAATTATTTTTAATTGGATTGCCTGGTTGTGGTAAGTCAACAGCAGGACGCAAATTAGCCAATTCATTGGGAGTTGACTTTGTGGATCTCGATGATGAAATAGTTAAAATCACCAGGCAGGAAATTTCTGAAACTTTTGAGCAATTCGGAGAGGAATATTTCAGGGAAAGGGAAACGGAAGCTTTGCGGACTGTGATAAAAAATGAGCAGGACATGATTGTGTCTTGCGGTGGGGGTGCCCCTTGCTTTCATGACAATTTGAAATTGATGAAGTCAGCGGGACAGGTGATATTCCTGGATGTCTCGATTGAGGAGATTGTCAAACGTCTAACAAACGATACAGGTAGGCCGCTTCTTGCAAATGGAGATCAGAAACTACGATTAAATCAATTGTATGCTGAACGAATTCAGTACTATCAACAGGCTGATCACATTATAAAAAATGACGGAGATCCTCTAAAGGATCTCCGATTACTGGTTCCTTAGTTATTTCAGGCCATCTAGAAATTCAGCCCAAACGTAATGTTGAGTGTTTCCTGGGCTGTTGAAATCTTAGCTTCAGGCGCATCAAATGACACTTCATATGGTGTTATAAAAGTGTTGTACCATTTGTGTCCCGCCATTACGTCCAGGTAGAAATCTTTATTTCGATAACCAAAACCTGTTGTTGCTTCCATTCTTGTCCTGTCTACATTGCTTTCAGCAAAAGGGTCTCCTTCAAAAGCAAATCCTCCCCTGAACCTAAACTTGTCTAACCGAAGTTCACCACCAAGTCGATAGTTCATGGCTGCCTTATAAATGTCTTTGATGACGTCATTGTCTTCCGTAGCAACAAAATCTTCAGACCCAACTCGGGAGGAACCATAATCTACTAGTTCTGCATCTGCAGTTAAAAATCCTCTCTTACCCAGGAAGACTGCAGCTCCGAGGTTAATCCTACCGGGTGTCGTGATGTAATAATTGGAGGAGTAAATATCACTCAGATACGGGTTGTTGTCCAGGTTTTGGAGGTCATATGTAGTGTACAAGTACTGAGTTGATGGGTCATTGTCAGCATCATAAGTATCGAATTCAACCAACGTGTAATCAAATTTATCATAGTAGCTGGTTGTGAAATCGTAACTGCTCTCTTCACTAAGGGCTAGAGCTGTTGGTGTTTGGAAAGTCGCGCCAACGGTAAGAAAGTTTAATGGGCGAACGATGACTCCCATGCTTAGATTGACACCCGCTCCAGAAATGTAGATATTGTCTTCAATTCTCAAGTGGTCAAGTGCATCATCGCCATATCCCAAAACCTCATCGCCATTACGTTCTTCTACCACAAAATATTCGCTTTCGGTATATATAGTTCGTCGGGTATAATCAATGGTTTGTATCCCAAGATTAGCTCCCATGTATATTTTATCATCGTAGTTGCCCCCATATCCCAAATTGATGGCGTATTGTCCGCCATTGGTTTTGACACTCATCTGCTGTCTCGGTACGCTGGTCTCATATGGACTTGAATACCCTATGAAGTCAGTTGTGTCGTACCCTAGAATTTCGCCAAATCCTTCATCAAATTGATAGTTGTATTCGTGAGGATTGATGATAAAGTGATCATATGCGGCATCTGCATAAGCACCTTCAGGATTCTCAACAAAAGAGTTGATGATTGAGCTCATATTATTGTATCCATCCATCTCAGCCTGATGATTGAAGTTTTTTATTCTGTTGATAGAGATGCCCAGAGATCCACCTCTCCACTTTCCGGCTGTTGCTTCATCTTTACCATAAAAAAACACCGCACCCATATGACCAACTTTCAGTGCGCTCTCGAAACCTTGTCTTTTACTACCTAAATAATCTGACTGTACGGTATTGAAGTTGAAAACAGGTGAAAAAGCAAAAGTGCTTCGGTTGAAAAACCCTAACCCGGCTGGATTGCCTCCGGCGTTACTTAAATCTCCTCCAAGTGCGGTTTGTGCCCCACCAAATGATCGCATTCTGGCTGTACCGCCAATTTGAGTTTGACCGAAAGTCAGCACGTCATGATAATATCCATATTGGGCAAGTCCGGGTAATGCGCACAGCACCACCAGGCTACCCATCAATAGCTGTTTAATTCCTTTCATTTTATTGGTTTTTAGTTGTTGCCTCTTGATCTGCTTGAACTACTGCTACTTGATCTGCTTGAGCTGCCCGAGCTGCTTCTTGAACTTGACCCAGAAGACCTGCTGGAACTTGATCCGGACGAATATGACCTACTCGAACTAGAGCTTCTTGAAGGGCTACTTGATTTATAGCTACTGCTTCGCGAAGAACTGGACGAAGGTGTTCTGTAAGAACTAGAGGATCTACTGGAGCTACTACTTCTGGAGTTGTAGCTTGAGTTATTGTTGCTACTTGAACGAGATGAAGAAGAATTATATCTTCTTGAAGTTCCAGAGCTGGATCTTGTAGAAGAGCTTGGTGTGTAGCTTCTGCTTTGATTGCCAGATCTTGAATTAGTGCTAGAACTGCTATTGACCCGAGCGTTAGAAGGCGTATAACTTCTGGACGATTGGCTGCTTGTACCTGATTGGTAAGTACGGCTGGATGTTCCTGAAGATGAGCTTCTCGTTCCGGTGCTTACTCTGGCATTTGATCCTGACGTAGTGCTTCTTGATCCATATGAAGCGGACGAACTGCTTCTGCTTGTAGTGGCTGGTCGGGAATAAGTTGTGTTTCTTGATGTTGCTGAGCCTGTGCTACGATTAGCCGCACTCAAATTTGTGCGGGTATAAGCCTGATTGGCAGATGAGCCTCTGGAAGATCGGCTGTAATATTCATTTTGCGATCTTCGATGTTCTGTTGACGAACGACCATTGGTTGAAACAGATCTGCCTGTGTTATTTCTCACATCGCGCACATATCGATTGTTGTTACTTGATCGAGTATTTCTTGCACTGTAGGTTAAAGCTGTGCTACGTCCTGAAACCCTGGCTCCAACGACTCTTGTTCGTCTAACCTCTCTACTGGCGACATAGATCTGAGTAAATCCCGTGTTGCCGTAGTAATAGGACGCATATCCTCGTGGGCAATAAAAGTTTGAACCATAAAAACCTCTACCTCTTCTGGGACCCCAAAAAGGATCATAGTACGATGGACCCCAGAATGGATCGTAATAAGCCCATGATGAAGGCCCCCAATATGGATCATACCAGCCTGCATTCCATCGTGACCCATAGCCATACCATGGATCATAGAAGTTGTTCCATGAATTGTAAAAACCTGCATCCCATCCCCAGAATGGATCGTATCTGATATTGACGCTGGGTTGATAAAATCCTCCTCTAGGAATCCAGGGACTGCTGTAGTAGTTGTAATTATTGACGATGACTGGCTCACTTTCCTCCTCAGCGAAATATTCAATCGTATCCTGCTGTTCGCGAGATACCTGTCCATTCAATTGAGAAAAGTCTTGTGCCTGATATCTTGCCAGATAATCAGGGTTGACATTCCTGTTGGAATATTCTTCTGAATATCCGTTACTCTCCAGGTCAGCCGCAACTTCAGCTGCAATTTCCTTTTGAGGCTTAAGATCGTAAGCAACTTGTTTCCGATCTTTTTTAGAGAAGTACATGTCATCAAACTCCTGAGCGTTTACTATAATGGAGACGACCAGACTGACGACTATGAATTGAAGCCGGAGGATTGTAGGATATCGTTTCATAATTACAACTTTTAAATTTAATAAATGCCACTCAGATGTTAGGTGTTCTCAGCCTATATTTGAGCCCATTTTCGCATCCAGCGAAATAAAAGCAATTACCATACCAATAAAACAATAAAAATGGCAAAAGCGATCCCAAGTAGATCAGAAGATTATTCACTTTGGTACAATGAATTGGTAAAAAAAGCCGGTCTGGCAGAGAATTCACCTGTACGTGGGTGTATGGTAATCAAACCGTATGGGTATGCAATATGGGAAAAGATGCAGCGGCAGCTAGATGACATGTTTAAAGCAACTGGTCATGAGAACGCCTATTTTCCATTATTCATTCCCAAGTCGTATTTAAGTAAGGAGGCTGATCATGTTGAGGGTTTTGCCAAAGAGTGTGCTGTAGTAACACATTACAGGCTAAAAAATGACCCTGAGAACGGAGGTGTTGTTGTCGATCCCGATGCACGTTTAGAGGAAGAGCTGATTGTTAGGCCAACGTCTGAAACTGTCATATGGGACAGCTATAAAAACTGGATTCAGTCATATAGAGATTTGCCATTATTGATCAATCAATGGGCCAATGTGGTAAGATGGGAAATGAGAACTCGTTTGTTTTTGAGAACAGCCGAGTTCCTGTGGCAAGAAGGCCATACTGCTCATGCCACAAAGAGGGAAGCGATTGCAGAAACTGAACAAATGCTGGGTGTCTACGCTGATTTTGTAGAACAATTCATGGCGCTACCGGTGGTCCGAGGTGTTAAAACTGAGAGTGAAAGATTTGCTGGAGCGGAAAATACGTATTGTATTGAGGCGCTGATGCAGGATGGGAAGGCATTGCAGGCAGGTACATCTCACTTCCTGGGTCAAAATTTCGCTAAGGCATTTGACGTGAAGTTTGCCAATAAAGAAGGGAAAGAAGAATTTGTATGGGGCACAAGCTGGGGGGTGAGCACTCGATTGATGGGTGCATTGATCATGGCTCACAGTGACGATGATGGATTGGTATTACCTCCCATGTTGGCGCCTATTCAGGTTGCAATCGTCCCTATCTACAAGGGAGAGGAACAACTCAATGCCATTTCAGACAAGATAAGTGGGTTGAAAGCTGAACTATTGCGAAAAGGCATTAGCGTGAAGTTTGACAACCGAGATACACATAAGCCGGGATGGAAATTTGCGGAATATGAATTGAAGGGAGTGCCAGTTAGAGTTGCCATCGGACCGAGAGATCTTGAAAATGGCACCATTGAGGTAGCACGAAGAGACACGAAAGAAAAGCAGACCATGGAGCTGGAAGGCGCTACGGATTCAATAAGTCAATTGCTCGAGGATATTCAAGCCAATATCTACGAAAAAGCTATATCTTTCAGAAAAGAAAATACTCGCGAAGCAAATAGCTATGATGAGTTTAAAAATATCCTCGACGAACATGGAGGATTTGTTTATGCTCATTGGGATGGTACTGTCGAAACAGAAGAACAAATCAAAGAGGAAACGAAGGCAACCATACGTTGTATTCCACTTGATAATAAGCAAGAAGAAGGTAAGTGCATACTGACAGGTAAGCCATCGATACAGAAAGTGTTATTTGCCAGAGCCTACTAGAATGGACTGGTTATTAATTTCAGGATTTGTCGTTTTTGGGATCATTTTGATCATTATTGAGGTGGTGTTCGTGCCAGGAACAACTTTTGTTGGAATCGCGGGATTCATCATTACTGGCTATGGACTTTTTGTCTGTTTTGATACGTATGGCTACCAAACCGGATTTATCGTCACTAGTATCACCGCAATTGTTTGTGTTGGATTTCTTGTTTACTCTTTTAAGACACGGTCATGGGAGAAGTTTTCGCTGAAACAAACAATCGATAGTAGAAATAACGAGGAGTTTCAAATGGAACTGAAAGTGGGAGATCAGGGTGAATCTGTCTCATCTCTCAAGCCAGTCGGAAAAGCAATTTTCAATGATCAAGAGGTTGAAGTTAGTTCTTTGGGAGGATATCTCAGAGAAAAGCAACCAGTCAAAATCATTAGAATAGAACATCATAAAATTTTTGTTGAACCAATAAATCAAACCTAATGGGTAATCTTTCATTTATCCTTATCATTTTCGCTGCGATAATTGGAATTTTTATATTCCTCTATTTCGTACCCATCAATCTCTGGATCACCGCTATCTTCTCAGGAGTGAGAGTTGGGCTATTGGAGTTGGTGTTCATGAGAATTCGTAAGGTACCACCTTCAATTGTGGTTAATTCTTTGATCACTGCAACAAAGGCAGGCCTAACCATTGTCGATGACAATGAGGTTGAATCGAGAAGAAAACTAAAGGCATCTGATCTCGAAACTCACTATCTGGCTGGAGGGAATGTTCCTCAGGTAATTAAAGCATTGATTTCGGCAGATAAGGCCAATATTACACTCTCTTTTAAACAGGCGACTGCTATTGATTTGGCAGGAAGGGATGTTTTTGAAGCGGTACAGATCAGTGTAAACCCCAAAGTGATTAACACGCCATCGGTTGCTGCAGTGGCAGCAGATGGTATTCAATTGGTAGCTAAGGCGCGTGTGACAGTTCGTGCAAACATCCAGCAATTAGTTGGGGGTGCGGGTGAGGATACCATTTTGGCCAGAGTGGGTGAAGGAATTGTAACTTCCATTGGATCAGCAGCAACTCACAAGGCAGTACTCGAAAACCCTGATAAGATTTCCAAGTTGGTGTTGCAACGAGGATTGGATGCAGGAACAGCTTTTGAAATACTGTCCATTGATATAGCGGATGTAGATGTGGGCGCCAACATTGGTGCGAAACTGCAAACAGATCAAGCATCTGCTGATTTGAAAGTAGCTGAAGCAAAAGCTGAAGAGCGTAGAGCCATGGCGGTTGCTGAAGAACAGGAAATGGTTGCTAAGGCACAAGAAGCACGGGCGAAGGTGATTTTGGCTGAAGCTGAAGTTCCAAAAGCCATGGCTGAAGCCTTTAGGACAGGAAACCTTGGTATCATGGACTATTACAAGTTTCAAAATATAGAAGCTGATACAAGTATGAGAGAATCTATCTCAGGAAAAGGTAAAAAGAAGAAAGAGTAGCAATTCGTTAAAACGAGTAAAAAAAGGATTGACGAAAGTTGATCCTTTTTTATTTCAAGGGCAGTAAGCCATGCTCCACAAGCATTAATCTTGTCTCCTGATGTTGATGCCAAAACTTCTTGTCGATTGTCTTCAATGATTGAGTTAGATTAGGATGGACTAACATGGGTTTAATAATCGGGTCGATATCCAGAAAAGCTGTAACCAGACAACTGTTTGAATTGAAAAAGCTACACAGTTCATCTCAAAGGATCGTGACAGAAAATACAATTGATTGATTTCGGAAACTTAATGATTTGATAGTCTAAAGCGCACGCGATTGCCAGGCTTACATTGTGCGAGCCGACCAATGTCGGCTCGCACAATTTGACCGATCCTTGGGTATCCACCTGTGGTTTGTGCGTCCGCCATGAGTATGATTGGGAGTCCGTTAGGAGGTAGTTGCATCGTACCAAGAAACACAGGCCTTGAAGGAATCGAGAGGGCGTGTTTCCCTAATACAACTTCCTCAAGGCGGTAACCGATTCGATTGGATTGTGTACCAATCGCAAAAGAGGTATTAAACAGTTTTTGCTGTTCTGGATTTGAAAGTTGACCAAATTCAGGCCCGGGGATAAACCGGAGTACTTGCGTTTTGGTGTATTTCGGCAATGATACCCGTTCAATTTGCTTTGGCGGCATTGATGTTGACTCAATTTTAACAATATCTCCTTTTCTTAGAGGTCTTCCGTCATAACCACCAAATTTCCCAGGGAGGCATGTGGAAAATGAATCCAATGCGATGGGTATTTCCAACTTACCGGCAAAGGCGACATAGGCTATTTGTCCACTCGTACGATTGATTATTTTGATGTTATCACCTTGGCTTAACTGATAGAAATGGTGAATTGGAACCGGCTGTTTGTTGATGCTTATTTGGCTGTATGCGCCTGCAACACTGAAGTAGATGTCCTTTAGTACTTTGAATTCAAATTCTCCAAGAAAGCATTCGATGTTGCTGGATGAATCCGAATTACCGACCCATTCATTTGCCAGAATTGCTGCAGATGGATCCATCCATCCGCTTGTCGGTACTCCCTGATCTCGATATCCGACTCGACCAATATCCTGAACTGTCGAAAGTGCTCCGGGGTTAATGATTTCAATCATCAGCAAATAGGTTGAACTCATCAATAGAAATGGGTCGGAAACTTACAACTGTACCAGGAGAGAACAAAAATGAATTTTGATCCATGGGCTTAAATATGCTGATGGGAGTTCGACCAATGATATGCCATCCACCGGGCGCTTCCTGGGGATAAATGCATGTGTAGTTTCTGGAGATTGCGACTGATCCTTTTGGAACTTTTGGGAGTGGAGTGGTTTTCCGATCAAGTTTGAGTTGATCAGGAAGCCCACTGAGATATCCGAATCCAGGTATAAAACCCATCATTTGAACTTGAAACTGATTTGATGTGTGGTGATGGATTAACTCCTGTGGTGTTATGGAGAGGGCTCGTGCGGCAGCATTAATATCAAAGCCTAAAGTAGGGTCGTAGCAGCATGGGATGACAATTTCTTGCGTGCTTACAGGTTGAGCTTCAACGTCATCAATTTTAGAAACGATCTCCTGCATATCAGCAATATTGATTGTTTGATTTGGAGCATATAGTGTGACACAGTCTTCTCCTGATATTATTTCAATATCTGGGAAAGCAGATTTCAACAATTGTTGTAGGAGATAGGGAGTTTTGACGTTTTGAACTTCAAAGCCAATATCACCAAGTTGTTTTATTTGATTACTCAAGGCGCTACTACGGCAATGTTGTGAGACTTCAATACCTGGTTTAACGAAACAAGCATATTGGTCGCGTTTGGACTATCGCCATGTATGCATATTGTTTCTGCCTCAATGGCAATTTTGTCTCCTTCTACTGTCTTAGCCTCATTTTGATTAATGATCGACAATACCTGTGATGTCACCCCTTCAACTGAGTCAATAACTGACCCATCTATGGATCTGGGAGCGAGTTTTCCATCGGCCGTGTATTTCCGATCACCAAAAGCTTCAGAGATGAATTTTATACCATATTTCTCCGCCTGAATTTGATGTTGAGAGCCTGCAAGACCATATAATTTTATGCCCAAATCAATATCAGCGATTACCTCGCATAATATCTCTGATAAGTTCCCTTTTAAAGCTGTGTCGTGATAAAGCGCTCCATGAGGTTTAACATGATGAAGTTGCACTCCAATACTTTCTGACATGCCCTTAAGCGCACTGATTTGATACTTTAATAGTGCTGAGAATTCCATTTCGGGAAGTTGCATGCTTCGCCGACCAAACCCTTGTAGATCGGGATATGAGGGATGAGCTCCAATGGCAACATTTAGCGATGCTGCAAGATTGATCGTTTGCATGATAATCGTTGGATCACCAGCATGAAAACCACAGGCAATATTGCAGCTACTAATTCGTGACATCAATTCACGATCATCGGCTACCTTATACCGACCAAATCCTTCACCCAAATCGCAGTTAAGGTCTATATTTTTTGTCAAAACAATAGGTAGATGGTTCTAATGCCTAATATACTGATTATGATGAGAACGGTTGCGCCTAGGAGATTGCTGATTGACCCGTTTCTATTTGATTGATCTAACAACTGCGAATTCATCATCCATAATAGTATTCCCCCAATAATGGGTAACAAAAGACCGTTTGCGAACTGTGCTGTTTGAATAATAATCAATGGCTTATATCCGCTAAGTCCGATACCCACACCAGCGAGAAGTACACTGATCCAGGTAATGCGAAACAATGTGTTATTAAATAGAGGTTGCTGTCCGAGAATGCCTGTGAGTGCATAAGAAGCAGCAAGCGGAGCTGTGAGTGAAGAGGTGATTCCAGCGCCAAAGATGCCAATAGACAAAAGTAATTTTGATTGACTACCTGTCGAAGAGGCCAATGCAGGAGCGAGATCAGCAAGTCCTGAGATACTTTCATTGCCCAGCATTACGGTTCCAAATGTGATTAAAATGCTCATCGATATGACCCCACCAATACAAATGGAAATAATCAAGTCCAAAAGAAATGAAGCCCTGCTACTTTCAATCCAATTTTTGGCCACCGAGCTGGAATGCAAGAATAAATTGTAGGGAACTATGGTCGTACCTAATAGCGCCATGATCATGTATGTGCTGTTATCGGGACTAGATGGAGGTAGAAATGATGCCCACAAAAGTTGAAAGTCAATAGGGACTTGAACTAACGTAATGACAAAAACCAAGCCCATGAGAGCTACTACGAACACCAATGCCTTTTCCAGGAATTTGTATCCTCCCCAAAATAGAAGCGTAAATACCAAGCCGCTATTGGCAAGTAGTAAAACTTTAATGTCAATATCCCATTGCAATGTGCTGGAAATCCCTTGAAGGCCTAAGGTTGCACCCATCAAATTCCCGGATTGATAAGCGCTATTGCCAAACCATATGGCTAGAACGATAAGTGAAAAAACGGCAAGTCGTGCATATCTGTCCGTGATGATATACCGAAGGTTTTCAGCCAACCCTTTTTTAGTGGCCAGCCCAAGCCTTCCACTCATCTCTTGCAAAATAATAGTGGATGCTATTCCAAAAATCAAGGCCCAAAGTATGGAGTAGCCGAATTGAATGCCAGCCATTGCG
Source organism: Cyclobacteriaceae bacterium (assembly GCA_049115695.1). Taxonomy (GTDB): domain Bacteria; phylum Bacteroidota; class Bacteroidia; order Cytophagales; family Cyclobacteriaceae; genus JAGDZR01. Next base: position 183,889 of record JAGDZR010000018.1, read on the forward strand.
CACGTGACAACCGTGCCAGGCCCTATGAATGCTGCGGTAATCAACATGCCAGGACCTAATCTAAATTTCCTCATACCCTGCAAAATACAGAATCAAGAAGAGTCAGTACTTCACATTTAATGATGCGCTGCTAAAAAATTAAAAATAGACTTGAAAGAAGAGAGGAGGCATTCCTCAGCACTATGCCGCTACTGGTTGCCTTTTGGTGCTAAGTTCAATGCGCTGAATGGAGGAGACCAGCTGGTCTTCATTGAAGGGCTTCACTACATAATCTTCTGCACCGAGATCATCGGCTTTTTGCAGCATAGCCTGATTACCCACTGCGCTGATCATCAATATTTTTGAGGAAACCTCTGCCCTGATTGTTTCAAGGATATCAATTCCCATCATATCAGGAAGAATATTATCTAAGGTGATTAGATCAGGTTGCAACTCTATGGCCATGTCAATAGCATTCATGCCATTATTGCATTCACCAATAATCTCATATCCTCTTTTGATCAAAACTTTTTTGATCATTAATCTCATATAAGTGGAATCGTCGACAACAAGGGCAGTTTTCATAGTGTTGTGGTTTTAGTTTTGATTGATTGAATTAGTTTGTTTCTATTTTGTAAAGTTGCTATGAATATGTGAGCTATCTAATTCGTGGTACTACCTGTTGTTTGTACGTAAATTGCGTAGATTAATTACACGTATGTACCCAATGATTTTGATGAAATTTTGAATAATCTATTCTGCGTATGTACTTGAAGATTTTGATGTGGTTTTTTGCCTTCTTGTCAATTGAGGCTGTTTTTTGCCAGGATTTGTCTGCTTATTATCCGAGTGTAGAAGGCGAGCTGATCAGGCACACTTATTATCACCTTGATTATAATGAAGCGCATGAGCAGCCCAATTGGGTCATTTATTTTGCTGATCCTGTTGGAAATCAAACTCGAATTGATCGCTTTAAACCAGACCCAGATATTTCTTCCGGTTCTGCTACACTTGATGATTATAAGGGAAGTGGCTATGATCGCGGGCATTTATGCCCTGCAGCAGATATGAAGCGAAATGTCCAGTCAATGACCGAGTCTTTTTTCATGTCAAATATGAGCCCACAGGCACCTTCATTCAATCGTGGCATATGGAAAAACCTCGAAGCTCTGATTAGGAATTGGAGTTTGGCAAATGATAAAGATTTGGTTGTGACAGGAGGAATATTAACGGAGACTTGTGGAAGTATTGGCCATGGTGTCACTGTTCCGTGCTCATATTACAAAATATATGTTGATTTGGAAAAAATGAAGGGAATTGGATTTGTTCTTAAGAATGAAGCCAGTTCCGAACCCATACAATCTTTTGCGGTTTCCATTGATGAAATAGAGGAATTAACAGGAATAGACTTTTTTGCTCAACTTGACGATGCGCAGCAGACGCAAATAGAAGGAAGTTTCGAATTGGACTCCTTTGCATGGAATAGCGCTACAATGACCAGGCAAAACTTGGCTGCTCCTGCCAAAGAACAAACAGGTGTTCAGTGTCAAGGGATCACTAGCGCAGGCAAAAGGTGTTCAAGAATCATTGGCGCAAGTGAGTCGTATTGCTGGCAGCACGAAAAGTAGATCTCGTTTTGATCGGGAAGGGCCAACAATTGCTAATGAGAACCCTTTTCAACGCATTTGGAAACAAATTGCCAGGCGCTTATGCATGAGTTGTACAGTTGAAACTGAGGGCATAAAAAAACCTCACCAATCGCTTGATGAGGTAAAAAATGCTCCTCCTCTTGGGCTCGANNCCAAGGACCCTCTGATTAACAGTCTCAACAGTATATGTAATAGGTGTTTATATATGATCATAAGTATTTGTATATCAGCAATATAGATGAAACAAATATTTGCAAATATGAGTAGTTAGAATAGGTTTGTTACTCAAATTGTTATGCAAATTATTTATAACCAAACATCATATATACCATGAATAATATTACAACAACCTTCGTGTTAGATAAGAGAAGGACCCTTGAAAATGGCACACACCCAGTTAAACTCCGTATGACATACTTGCGAAAGTCTCGAATGTTTAGTGTCGTTGACGAACACGACCAAAGCGTCTCGCTTGATCCATCCTCCTTTGATAAAATAAGAAATGGAACACGACTATCAACAGATCTGAGAGCGGTCAGAAAAGTTATATTCAGCAATATTGAAAAAGCTGATGAGACGGTTCAGCGAATTGTCCAAAATAATCCACCTTTCGAATTTTATAAATATGATCAATTGACCAACCGAAGAGTCAAGTACCATTCAATCGCAGGAATATTTGATTTAATTATTGATGAGAACGTAAATGAAGAAAGGTATGGCAATGCAAGTACCTATGCAACTGTGAAACATAGCCTTCAGGACTTCTTAGATATTGATAATCTCCATCCAAGAGAAGTGAATGTGAAGTTTCTCAAGGCTTTTGAGCATTTCCTTATCAATTCTCGAGGATTGAGTTATATCTCAGTGAGTTCGTACATGAGAACTTTACGGGCGATGGTCAATAGAGCGATAAATATGTCCATCCTTGATCGAAACTATTACCCATTTGGTAGAGGTCGATATATGATTCCCAGGCAAGCAGCTCGAAAAAAAGCCCTTCCTAAAGCTGATGCAATTAAGTTGATTAAACTAAAACTTCCGAAACACTCTAGCCGATGGTATGCACATCAATATTTCCTTTTATCAATGTATTGCAATGGAATGAACTTCGGTGACATTGCAGAGTTAAAGAAAACGGACTATAACGGAGAATGGATAACATTCTATCGAAGGAAAACAAAAACAACCTCTAGTACAAAAAAGCAAATTCGAGTTGCAGTAGTTGATGAAATAAAAGCAATTATCAATAATCTAAAGGCTGATGACGGAATATATCTGTTTCCAATTTTGGATGACCGTGATGATGCAAAGCGTCAAAGAGAAGTAAGGCAGCAGTTTATACAAAACACAAATAAGGCAATGAAAAAAATTGCTGCAGAGCTTGATATTGACCCCAAAATAAGTACCAACTATGCGAGACATACGTTTGCAACACTACATAAACAAAAGGGAACAAATATTATGATGATTAGTGATGCAATGGGGCATACATCTATCAAGACTACACAGATATATTTCGATAGTTTTGATGATGATGCATTAAGAGACATGAACAAAGGTTTATTTGAATAAACTATGTTATGCGATCTGAAGACCTTAAAGAAATGTGCAATACATCTGGGGATTCAGATCGCATTATTATTTTTCGGTTTGCTATCGTTGAAATAGATTCTTCTTTGAATTAGACCTGTTGGACCATTTTTGGATAATTTAATCAAACACTGAAGGAAATTGACTTATTGGCACAATACATCATTTATTGGTCAGATTGCCTTTTCTAATAACTAAAGACTTGACCGGAAGGAAACACCACAAAACACCAGATTAAAAAACTACCAATTCATTAATAATGCTTAACGGGACCCGTTTTGGTTTTTTGATTTATAGTTCTTAACTATGCTCCCTAAGATTTAAGTAACTCAATTTTTAAGAACTAAAATATACCGCTATTGATCTCTACCACAGGTTATTCGACCGGCATTTCTTTTTGATTTCAGAATTCATTGGTCCCAATGGATAAGGGACCCGTGTTGCTCAAACCAATCTTGATAGCCAGATCAACCTTAAAAACCAAATCACTAAATGAATAAGAAATTGAAATCCTTTTCACTTCTCGGAGCACTGCTCCTGATTATTCAGTTAGATCTCAGTGCGCAGACGATCGCAGGTGAGACCATCGTTTTAGATGCCATTGAGGAAGCAACTCCTGAGCACAATATCAAGGTGGTCAACTCCTATACACTGCAGGCGCCTCCTGAAGGGGAGATCACCATCAGTGCGGCGACCAATGGGGAATGGACAGTAGAGCTGATCCCGCAGACCAATCCAAATGTACCTCCTACATTTAGTCAAAACTTTCTGCGCACAGAGACCGCTATGGAGCCCATCACTGATGAGCTCGACTTTGCTGGAAGAGGTAGTGAGTCGGTGATCACCACATTTGACTACAGCGATGGACTGGGCAGACCTACACAATCGATCGGAGTAGAAGTGAGCCCGGGAGGGAATGATGTCATTCAACCACACGAGTATAACCTGACTACCGGTAGAGTAGATAGATCCTTTTTGCCCTATACTGATGGAGAAGTCACCAACCCTGGAGAATTAAGAGCTGATCCGATTACAGATCAGAACGCCTTTTATGCAACAACATCAACTATACCAAACATAGCTAAAGATGCACGCCCCTTCGCTGAAACGGATTATGAAAACTCACCCGTAAGTAGAGTGACCAGTACTACCGGACTGGGAGCAGCGTACAGTGATGTGACCAGCGAATACGATTACATGATCTTCGATCCGGATGTACATGGTGTTTCTGGAATAAATGCCAACATCATTAAATACAAAATATCAGGGAATAGTCTGATCAAAGAAGCCGATAATTATGGGCTGGCACAGCTGACCATTAGCGAAGTGCAAAACGAAGCATCTGCTAGCATCACCGTAAAGTCTCAATCCATAACTGACCTGCGAGGACTTAACATCGCCAATCGCATCTGGGATGGTACCAACTGGGTGACCACCTACAACGTCTATGACGACATGGGGCGTCTGCGATTTGTGCTGCCGCCCAATTTCAATGGAGCTGGTATAACAGATCTGCATTTAGCCGAGTTAGCGTTTATGTATCAATATGATCATCGAGGGAGACTGATCGCAGAGCACAAGCCAGGCCAGTTATCTCTCAATGTAGATGGGACGCTCAATGAGACTTACTGGAACTATTATGTCTATGATCAGTGGGACAGGCTAGTACTGGAGCAGGACCCTGAGCTAGGTACCCAAAACAAGTACCGCTTCTATAAATACGACAATTTCAATCGATTGATTTTCACAGGTAACTATAGTAGCAATGATGATCTTTCGACTATCCGAACAGCCGCCATGGCGGAGACTGATCGTTTTGAATCGTGGGTGGATGATAATACACCGGAAATCGGATACACACATACCACCACTTTTCCAACAGACGTAGAGATTGACAAAGTCAAAGCCGTCTATTTCTATGACAGCTACGACTGCAAGTCCGACCTGGGCTGGGCAACAGCTCTCGACTACACTTCGCCTTCCGAGCTGACTGTGCCATCTGTTGCCAACACTAACGTACTTGATCTCACAACAGGCAGCATGGTGAAAACCACCGATAATATCTGGTTGCGCAGCGTGGTATACTATGACGATCGCTATCGAGCCATACAAACTATTACAGAGAATCATCTGGGTGGGACTGATAAGCTTACCACGCAACTGGAATGGGATGGAGAAGTGACGGCAACTCTACTTGAGCATGATGGTCCTGAAGATGTGAAGCTGCTCAATGAATATGAGTACGACACACAGGGCCGATTGCTAGCCAGTTATCTTCAGATAAATACCGAACCAAAAGTCCAAACAGCGGCCTATGACTACAATGAGCTGGGAGAGGTAATCTCCAAAGAGTTGCACAGTATAGCAGGTGGGACCCCACTGCAAACCCTGGACTATAGCTATACCATTCAAGGCTGGTTGAAGACCATCAATGATCCGGCGCTTACAGGAGATGACGTATTCGGAGCGAAGTATTATTACGAAGATGCCCCATCAGAGGCCCGGACGGATGGTAGCATAGCCGCCATAGAGTGGAATGGAGACAATCAACTGGCAGAAGGCTCTCCACAACGTACACTACAGACTTATACCTACAACGAGGAGAACCAGCTAGAGGGAATGGACTATGCTACGGGTGATGGATCTACTTGGACAAGCAATGCAGGTGATTACAATACCAGCACCACCTATGACGAAAATGGCAATATCCAAACCATGATTCGAAATGAGGCCGGTACCGAGATCGACAATCTGACCTACACTTATAAACCAGGAAGTAACCGGCTGGATCAGGTAGAAGATGCCTCGGGTGATGAAAAGGGATTTAAGAACCAGGGAGTCACCATGACCAAAGAGTATGACTACAATGCTAACGGAGATCTAGCGGCAGATGAAAACAAAGAGATTGTTTCAATCACGTATAACAAGTTCCTAAATCTGCCAAAACGCATTGAATTCTTTGACGGAAGCGCTGTAACCTACATCTACGACATGGCCGGCAATAGACTCAATAAGACCATTTCAGATGGAGATGGCAACATCATCTACTCCGAAGACTATGTAGGACCAATTGTGTATCGCAATGGCGTTATCCACTACATCTATACCGAGCAGGGGCGTGCCATCAGGCAGGACATAGCTGGCCAGGAGTACCATCATGAGTACTATATCACCGACCATCAGGGCAATACACGCGCAGCGTTTGGCATCTTACCGGAGCGTAATATCTACAGTGCGACAATGGAAGTGTATGCTGCTGATCAGGAAGAAAACGACTTTGTGATTAACGCTGCTACAAGGTCTTCTGATCAGAATCATACTCCTGGTGGCTTTAACAGTGCGAAATTAACAGGGACAAGCAATGTATTAGGGCCTGCTAAGGTAATTCGATATAATTCGGGTGATCAGGTGGATATGTCAGCTTGGGCATTTTACAATCTGAACACATCATTTGGTACAGAAAGTGTGGGCCAACTATTATCAGCATTATCATCAGGACTCGCAAGCGCTGCTACTGGTATACCCACAGAAGCTCAGACAGGTATATCCACTACTTTGGGTGGTAGTATTACAGGTCTTCCAGGTGGGAATGCCTTGGATGACGAGCCAAGCGCATCTCTTGGCTACATCTTTTTTAATGACAATTTTGAGGTCGAATCTGGTATGCTTGGTTTTGATGCAGTTACGGATTTGGAGGAGAATAATTGGGGGCTGAAGTCCCTCTCATTTTCAACCGATGAAGACGGTTATTTATACATATTTACATCTAACGAAAGCAATAGTAATGAGCCTGTCTATTTCGACGACCTGGAGATAGACCACAAGAGTGGCACAGCCAGCTACCGCGTTACCCAACTCAATGAGTACTATCCCTTCGGGATGCTGATGGCCACCAGCTGGCGTGATCCGGGGTATGATGATCCGGGAGATCTGTATCAGGGAAACTTTGCCAACTTCGACTTTTATACAGGATATTATGATTTCAAGAGTAGAAAGTATGATCCTGTATTAGGACAGTTTATGGCAGTAGATCCGGCCAATCAGTTTGGATCGCCCTACATGGGAATGGGGAATTTGCCTCATCTTGGTGTAGATCCGAACGGAGAATGGTTTGGTGTTGATGACGGTTTAGCCTTTATTATTGGAGGAACTGCGAATCTAGTTTCAAATGCATTACAAGGTAATCTTTCTGGTCAAGGCCTTACAACAGGAATTGGAAAAGGTTTAGCTGCGTTTGCTGCGGGTGGTGCATCGGGAACATTATCACTTTATGGACCAGCTGGATGGTTGGCAGGAGGTGCAATTTTGGGAGGAACCAATGCCTGGCTTGGAGGCGCAACATCACCAGCCGAAATAGCTGCTGGAGCAGGAACAGGTGCTTTAACGGGATTAGTTGGTGGAACTATTGGACAGGCAATTGGTCCATTTATTTCAGGACTGACTGATAAAATTGCGAGCCCTGTGCTTCAAGGTATTTCTGGGGGAGCAATTGGAGGTGCGGTAACAGGAGGTTTATTCGGCGGTGCTTCAAGTGCGATTAATGGAGGTTCGTTTTGGGAAGGTGCAGGTAATGGAGCAATTCAAGGTGCCTTTACAGGAGCTTTAACAGGTGGGGTTTCTGCATATGCGTATTCCAAAGTTATTGGAATAAACCCATGGAATGGTCAGAGAATTGGGAGAGACTTGATTCCAGTACCTTCTAACAAAAATGGAAGTTTAACTCCGAACGAGATTGGTAGAATAGGTGAGAATGAATTAAAAAAACAAGGGTTTGTGAAGCGGTCTTTCGACTTGGAAAATACAGGCTTGGGTAGAAGAGATGCTGACGGATATAAGATTGATCCTGAGTTCGGAGTTGTTATTGCTGAATCAAAAACTGGCTATGCGTCAAATACAAAATTCATACGAACACAAGGTGCAAAGGATTTATATTTATTAAGAACAAAACAGGTCCAACGTGTTGAATGGCATTTTTATAGATCTCCAAGAACAGGTAAAATTGGTCCTTCTTTGCCATTATTGAAACAACTATCACAAAATGGAATTTTCATTTTCATTCACAATTAAACAATGAATCTACAGAAGTTTTTTGATGAGGAGCCGAGATCAAAGCCCTTTGATAATCTTTCAATTAAAGAGGCTCAGGACTACCTTGAGTGGTTGGTTGGGAATAGAGATACTTTCATCACTTCTCTTTCAAGAAAGGTTGGGTTTGAAGTAAATTCTAGTTCCGAAAACTTCACTGATATTTCTGCATGGATAGTAGATAACAGGAATTCTAATTCATATAGAGAATTTATTTTTGAAACAGCGGTGTTATTTGCTGAGCGATTGATTAATAATGTAACAGAAGATTTGGAATGGGCTTTTATATCATCCCCCCCAAGTGATATGTTTGTTAATCAGCCTTTGATTAGAGCAGTTAATGATCACACAAACAAATGTGCTGTATTGGAAGTAGTTTTCAATACGTGTCATCAAATTAAATCAAAGCAGGTTGGAATATATGAATTAACTAATGCCTACCAATTGTGGAAAAAAATATTTCAAGAAGGTTCAACGAGCATTATTGCTGACATCTTTAAAGATTTAGATTTATGAATTTAAATAAAACACTCTTGCTAAGTTGGTTATGCTATGTCATTTTTTTCTGTTGTGAAATAAAATGTCAGACCCCTGTCAACCTATTCAATGGGGTTGCTGCAGTTAGTGTGCCTTTATATAGTGCTCCTGTTGGAAATGGAGCAACTATTCCAATAGGATTGGGCTATACTGCCTCAGGTATTAGAGTAGATCAGGTTGCTTCATCCGTTGGCCTTGGTTGGAATCTTCAAGCTGGTGGTGCAGTTACAAGAATAGTGCGAGGAAGACCGGATACGGGATATGAAGAGTTTGATCCTTCACTCACCGACCAGGAAGTTTACAGAAGCTTGATTGAGGGGAGTAAGGATGGAGAAAAGGACATGTATTATTTCAGTATTCCGGGGAGATCAGGAGCATTTGTATTACAAGTACAGGAGGATGAAACTGGGTTATTGACAACACCTGTTGGTAAACCCATTCCATGGCAGGATATTACGATAATTTATACCTCTGGCGGGTTCACGTTGGTTGATGAAGGCGGAGTAGAATACTATTTTGGAGGCTCAGCAGATACTGAAGAAGAATCTGTATTTAATGTTACAGAAACAGCCACATACGAATCAGCTAATGAAATGACTTACGTTTCAACATGGTTTCTTAAAGAAATCAGATATCCGAATGTCTCTTATGCAAAGAACGTCAGTTTCACATACAACACTGGTGCTCCAACTGAGGTAGAATCGTTTTCGTACAAGACAAAGTACGAACTTGGGCTAGATGAAAACTGCGATAACACATTACTTACTCAATCTGGAGTCATTACTGTAAAATCAAAGACGATCATCGGTGCACCCAAATACTTGAGTCACATAGATTTTCCTTTAGGGGATATTTATTTTCACTACAACCAAACCACCCGACAAGACTTGGAAAATGGATTAAGTCTTGATAGGATTCAGGTGCTCAATAAGTTGGATAATGAAGTAGCTACTTATCAACTCAATTACACTTATTTTGATAGCAATACTTCTTATCTGCAAGGCACCTCATATGGTCCATGTTACGACCCGGAATTATGCAAGAGATTGGTACTAACTTCTGTCTATAATATTACTAAGGGTGGTAACCTACTACATCGATCATTTGAGTACACTACGGGTCAAACACTTGTAGGTGGAGATTGGGATCCTTTTGCTTTACCACCTCGGGATAGTTATTACACGGATCACTGGGGATATTACAATGGAGGGACTCATCAAGGTAATACTCATATTGCACATGAGGACATTCCTGAACTTGGTGTCCCTGGGATGGATAAATCAAGCAGTGGGGCAGTTAAAGCTGGAATGTTGAATAAAGTAACACTGCCTACTGGTGGTTATTCAACACTTGAATATGAACATCATTCGCTAGGAGGAGGAGCCAGAATAGCTGCTACGGCCATCTATGATGAACATGGTGTTCAAGTTGGTGGAAATACTTATTCGTATGCCGGAACACAACAGTACATGGATTATCCCAGGTACCATTTTCAAACTGCTGTAGAAAGCAGAATTTGCAATTTCAATCCTCATGATGTACCGATAATTACTGTTGGATCACAAGCCAAAAACAATCTATTTGATTTTGGAGGTGCTAACATTGGGTATACTACTGTTACTGAAACACCGTTTGATGGATCAGGAAGAATTGAACACGACTTTGTTAATTTTTCTGAAAGAGCAGAGGATTTGGCCGAGAAATTTGAATGCGACTATACGGTCAGTGGCAATGTTTTCAACAAAAATCTGATCGGGAATGATGAGGAACCCTATGTTTCCAGGGATATCGTTTATCTAGATAAAGGAGCGGAAAAGGAAACGAGGGTTTATGATGCAGGCGGTGTTTTACAGTCTTTAAGTGAAACAAATTATTTAACCCAAACGCCGGTTCAATATGAGTTTGAAAATTATGTGATTTCCGATGTAAAAATAGATGTAGATGGAACAGAGACTGAGGTGCCTGGATATGTTGCATCTACATTTATTACTGCTGTCGGTGGGCTTTCAGAAATCGATGGTTATCGATTCAATTCAGGTGAATACTCAATAGTTTCAAAACCTATAAGGCCTCAATATACTACGACACGGGCGTATAAAAACGGACAAGAAATTGCAAACACTGTGGAATATACATTTCACAATGATTTTCCTGCTACAGTTTCGCAAACAACCTCATATACCAACGACGTATTCTCTCGTACCACATTGCGTTTTTTAGCTGATATAGATTTGTCTGGAACTACACCAGAGGTTGAAGCCATGTGGAGAATGCAGGATAGAATGCTGCGGGTATTAATGGTCATGGGACCTGTGGTTGAAACCATATCTGAACAAAGATTGGCGAGCTCGGGTGATTATAGTTACGTAGGTAGTGCCATATCTATATTCTCCGATGAGTATGGTCCATTCACTTTGAATGAGACCTATGCTAGAGAGGTTCAATTTCCTACTTCCACGTATACGCAGCTTTCATCAGATGCGAGTGGGTTTATTATGGATGCAAACTTGCGTAAGACTTCTGATATGACCTATGATACAGATGGCAAGCTCCTTACCAGTACTGGTATTGACGGAATCACAACTGCATATGGATATACGAATGATGTTGTAAGCAGTATTTCAGTAAATGAAAGAGTTAGTACAACTCAAAGTATTCCGTTGATTGGTGTTACGCAAAGCACTTCACCTAATGGGCGCAATAGCCATTTTGAATACGATCATTTCAATCGTCAAACATTGACAAGAAATCATGATAATGAGATTATATCCAGGAAGCGCTATCATACCCATGCAGAGGCCACAGACCTGGGTGCAAACCTACAAGTAACAGGGGGTGAGTTATTGGGCAGTGAACTTACCTTTACTTCTAATAATTCGGCTGCTTATTATGGTCCTTCACGATATATCTGGGATTTTGATGATGGCACTACTGTGGAAACCGACCTGCCAATAGCAACGCATACTTACTCGGAGGCTGGTACTTATATACCTACCGTGACGATCCTAAACCCTGAGTACACAGGTTCTGTTCAAGTTCCAACAGCTACAGGAGTGGTAGTTTCTGACGAAACAGCAACAGCTAGTATAGGAACGGATAGTTTCAATTTTGTTGAGGGAACTAATCAGTTTGATATGTGTGGAGGAGTTCCTATCAATTTGAACGGTGCATTGATTGCCAACGTATCAGCTGGGGCCACCTGCTCGCCTGCAGGTAGTCCTGTCTACAACTGGGTGGTTGAGCAGCAATCAAACCCCTTAAATAAATACGAACTAACAGGTGGTACCCTTTTCCTGCCTGAGAGCATGGGGCAGTGTGGATCATCTAATAGCGGCAACTGGAACATTGATCTTACTGTTACCTACCCTTGTGGGACAGTGCTCACGGCAGATACTTTCGTGATGGAGTTGGTATGTTTGACTACATGTAACTAGGTGAATAGATGTTTCATCATATTATTAGTTGTAGCCCTGTTAGCTGGCAACAATGTTTTAGCCCAAATCACAACTAACGTTTCTTTGTCGCCCAAATATCAGGCTAAGGTAGGCAAGGCTAAGACGGCCAGGGAAAGACTGAAGCGCTATCGAAAGTACCAGGACAAGGAAGCACGAAAACAAGCAAAAGAAGAAGAAAAACAGCGTCGAAAGGCTCAGGGAAAGAAAATCGCCTCAGATTCTGTCAATGCATTAGCACAGACCTATACCGGACAACCTGTGCCAGATATCCCGGATAGTGGCTTTCAGTCTCGGGAAGACAGCATTGAGTGGATCACACAAACTCTGCTGCGTTATGCCCCGGCGGGTGAGTATCAGTCTTGGGTCAATCGTGTGCGTGCTGACTCCATGTGGCGGGAAGCCTTAAAGCAAGAGGCTGTGCAGCGAGGGGAAACCACCGCCCAGCAATGGGTGATGGACAATGTGGAAGATGTACAACTTCTCAACGCCATGAATCAGGAGGTTCCTGGTCACGGCGAATTTCTGGCTGCAAAGGGCAAGGGAGAATCTTACATTGCTCAGGGGCAGGGCTACCAGGCACAAGGGGAGTCCTATATTGAGCAAGGTCAAGGGTATGTTGACCAGGGACAGCAAATGGTCCGGGAGCAGCAGTGGAAGCAGCTTTCCGCTAAGGATGCTATGGTGGCCTTTCAAAAATATGTACCTGCACCACAGCTTGGGCAGGTGATGAAAGAGATGCAGGGGTTGAAGCGGAAGTATGTGAGTTTTCCAGGACTTAACCAGCCCGGTGAGCCAATTAAGCGCAGCTCCATGGAGGGTTATCCTTTTGCCAAGCGTCTCTACTATGGCGGCAATGTATCTGGTCAGGTGGGAGATAGCACCGTGATCCAGGTAGACCTACAGCTAGGCTATCAGCTGAACAAGAAATGGGTAATTGGTATTGGAGGAGTGGCACAAGAACGAATACGATTTAAGAATTTCTTTGAAGAAGTAGATGGAGATGCCTGGGGCTACAGCGCTTTCACAAACCATGATCTGGTTTGGCAATTGTATGCACATGCAGAGTATCAGCGCATGGGGGTGAGACAGGAGACCGAGGAGGGAGAAGGATATGACTGGCAGACGGCAGTATATGCAGGTATTGGACGCGAGATCAGTTTGTTTAATCGGGTCAACCTGACCATTACCATACTTTACGATTTTAATCATAAAAACAACGAGCTTCACAAGCTACCCTTTGTGACAAGGATTGGGTATCGGGTGAAGTGATAAATAAACAATAAATAAAATGCTAACAAAAAATTATTCAATCAAGACTTTTTTGACTTTAACCATATTGATGATCGGATTCTTTACCACCAAAGGTCAAGACGTTAATAGTGGACTGATTGGTTACTGGCCGTTCGATGATGGGAGTGTAGATGATGTAACAGGTAATGGTCATAATGCTTCGTTCAATTCAGCAGTTAATGTAACTGGAAAGTGGGGAGATGCTGATGGTGCCTATTCATTCAATGGTGTAGATCAATACATTGAAATTTCGAATGGTGTTTCAGATTTTGTTCCTACCATCGAAACAGCACCCATTTCCATTTCCGTTTGGATCAAAATGGATGGTACAATTGATAATGGAAGTACCGTTTTTTGTATATCCTCAAGCACAGATAATTACAAGTATTTATGGTTGAATATTGGACATCATACCCAGAATCTGATCAAGGAGGTAGTAACGCTGCAAAGAGGGCTTAATTCCACTACAGCATCTCATCAAGGAGGCATTCAACAAAATGGGTCCGGGGATCCCGATGTTTGGGATGGTGGTTGGCATCATCTTGTTTTTATTAGTACTGGGAGTGCTTATCAGATTTATATTGACAATGTATCATATTCACCTTATTTTAATTTGGGAAGTGATGATGGAGAATGGGGAGGTAGTTCTTTTAATACTTTAGACAAGATACAAATCGGATCGCTTCGTGGAAATGGAGCGTGGTTCGCCGGAGCAATTGACGATCTGAGATATTACGATCGGGCTCTCTCGATTGCTGATGTCAATGCACTATATAATATGACTCAAGCAAATGTGATTGAAGCTCCAGGAAATTTTACAGCGATAGCTATGTCAAGCTATCAAGTGGATATCCAATGGGAAGTTGTTTCTGGTGCTACCAATTACATTCTTGAAAGATCTGAGGATAATCTAAATTTTGCTCAAATTGCTGAAATTGATCCCAACGAAACCGCCTATACCGATTTCGAATTGGATGAGTCCCAAACTTATTATTATAGGATGCGTAGTACTAATGGAGTTTTGTTTTCAGTATGGTCCACTAGTAACATATCAACACCTGAAGCTTCTTCCTATTGGCAACCGGGCATTAACTCTTTGTACTACACACTTGGTAATGTAGGGATTGGAGTAGTTAATCCTTCTGACGCAAAGCTTGAAGTTGATGGGACTATTCTAGCTGAGGAGCTTAAGGTAAAGGATGTGAATGGGGGAGCAGATTTTGTATTTGAAGAAGACTATCAGTTAATGAGTTTGATCGATCTCCAAGCGTTTATTAATGAGCATCATCATTTACCAGAAGTGCCTTCAGCAGCAAGCATGACCAAAGAAGGGTTGTCGGTTGCTGAATTCAACATCTTACTCCTTCAGAAAATCGAGGAACTCACACTGCATCTAATTCAAAAGGAAGAAGAATTGGATGATCTTAAATCCAGGTTCGAGTTATTGGAAAAAAGAATAGATAAATAGGAATTTCGTTCGATATTTTTCTGAATGGCATTTAACGCTCGTTTACTCATAAGGTTCATTCATTATGTGAAAAGCCTTGAACAATTGGAATCTATATACGAGTATGAGGATGGCTTATCAACCAAAGTTTGATTCGTTGTTTTAAATTATATCAAATATAGTTGAGCCGTTTTTGTAGTTAACTTCAGGCTGAACCGTTCTCGGGCGTTTTTTGTCTGTTCATAAAATATCAGGAAACATTCTCAAAAGGTAGATTTGAGTTAGGCAAATTCTCAGAATCCATAAATCAAACTCAAAATGAACCTCAAATCGGACATTGAACAGTGTTCAAAGGCAATCACTAAAGAGTTGGAATCGTACGTTCGTTCTCTGAAGTATGTTGCCAGGGAGGAAGACAGATGGTATCAGGCAAGCATATGGCTCAACCTTGAAAAAGAGAAGCTTTATGAGCGCAGAGGAGACAGGAATGCTCATGGTGTAGCAATAGTTTACTATAAACGATTTACCGAGCATTTGATAAATGCCTTTCAAGATTGGATTGAGGTGGTTCCCTCTTCCTTCTGGGGCGATTTTTTCATTGAAAAGGAAGGGCAAGGTGGCTTTCAGACACTGGAAGAGATAAGGCAGCAACATTTAAGAAAATTCAATCAAATAGGTAACAACAGAGGAGAGTATGAGGATTCGGATCAGCTTCAAAATCCCAATATTGACTATTTACATCCAATTGTGGTTAGGGGTGCAGCTTTGATTGGACTTAGAAGAGCTTTGGATAATTATGATCAACTCAAATATACGGTCGAGGAATTTTGCGCGAATCCGTTTCGAAAGAAGGATCCATATGTGTCAATAAGAAATGTTGAAAATCGATTCAACCAGCTCTCGGTAGATGCTATGATCAATCACATTGACTTGCTAAATCATACCTCAAAGAAGTTGCCCGAACCAATATTATCCCAAGAAGATTCTGTAAAGTTGGTAGAGGCTATTGTTTCATTGAGGAGATGTGATCCATTGCTGAATATTAAGAATGTACATGCGGCTCTGGTTAGACGTCATTTTTACGATTTATATATAATATCAGATGATGTGAGGAGCAAGGTTAAGGGGGAGTATATCCGAGTTTTGGAAAATTTCAGTGTATTTAATGGTAAAGTGGATCAGACCTTCATTGAAAATACAAATGCATCTAAACAAACAACTTCTTTAAAGGAAAAAATAGGTTTATAGCCGAACCATCCTACCTATTTTTCTTTTAGTGCCTACCTGTCCTACCTGTTTTTATCCAAGTGGGAATGCTTCACGTAACATCGCACATCAATAAATAATAAAAAGCGATGATTACAAACATCACACAAGAACAACTGGATGAGATCATCCATAACTCAGTGCGCAGAGCACTTAAGTACTACACACAACCAAAGGACCCTAGAGAGGAGTTTTTATCGGCCAAGGAAGCGGCAGCTTTCATTGGAGACGCATTACCCACCTTTTACAAACGGATCTCCGATGGCGAGATTGCTAACTATGGTGGAGGCAAAAGAATAAATGTACGAAAGTCCGATTTGCTGGATTGGCTATGCCAGCCTAGATCTTATAAAAAGATGAAGTCATGAGCAATCTTAAAATCACAAGTCATCTTGACCAACACTTGGATTTAGCTAAGCTTTCATCGATGAAGTCAGTCGTGCCGTTCAATGAAAGAAAGTTCGGATATTATCTGTGGACTTTTAAAGTTTCTGACAAATCCAATGAGGTTGCAGCAGTAGGGTTGTATCATGATAATTTGATGCGAATGTTGCATGTATTAGGATATAGAAGAATGAAAGAGACTGGGCAGGTCATTAGATCTTATGATGGCATCATCGAAGAGGTTGATGTCATTAAAATTAAGAAGCATGTACTTGCAGTTGTTGATCAATTCGATCAGGAAATCACATTCGAAGAATACTCGGGTGTGATTAGAGTGGAAGAACTAAGAGAGATATTTTTAAGACAGCAGAACTCTCCATTTGGATCTAAGAATAGTCTGATTGATTTTCTTTCAGATCTGGATGAGTCAATACTCGATGACACAAATGATGCTTCCTATATTCCCTTTCAGAATGGTGTTGTGGAAGTTACTAGTAATGGGGTCAGTTTACTTGATTACTCAGAGATATCAGGGCAGGTCGTTTGGAAGCATCAAGTCATTAAAAGGAATTTCTCTGAGAATATTGATTACAATGCTTCTTCCTTCGCTTCCTTTATCACAAACATTGGTAATCAAGACCAACAGAGGGTAAACCAAATTCGATCTGCGATTGGTTATTTACTGCACTCCCATAATTCTTTAACCAAGACCTTTGCGATTTATTTAATGGATGAAGAGGCATTAGGTTCAGAAGACCCGCAAGGCGGTGCAGGTAAGGGAATTCTTGCGAATGGTATTGGACAGATTAGGGTTGTTGTAGACTTAGATGGGAAAAGGTTCAATGGCAATAATAGGTTCCTATTTCAGCAGGTGGAATTATCTACTCAAATCATTCATTTGGATGATGTGAAGCCAAATTTTGATCCTGATACCCTAAATGCAGTTTTGTCTGCAGGTCTTGTGTCTGAACAAAAAGGCAAGGACCCTGTGAAGTTCCCAAAGGAAAAGTCACCGAAAATTATTGTTACCTCGAATGCTGGTGTCAAGTCAGGAGGGACAACAAGGAAAAGAAGACAAGTGTTTGTGTTAATAGGGAATCATTATTCCAGGTTGACTAGGTCTGGGGTTTCTGAGCCTATTGTGCATGTGCATGGACATAGGTTTTTCTCAGAAGACTGGACAGATCGAGATTGGCAGATGTTTGATGCTTACATGATTGACTCCTTATTTCTTTACATGAAGAAAGGTGTTTCATCCATTGATGACGAGTCCATTAAGTGGATCAACCTCCAGTCCGAGACGTCTGTAGAGTTTTGTGTATTTGTTAATGATCTGGATCTGAATGTGGTGTATGACTCAAAAGAAAAGTATCAAGAATTTCTACTGGCAACTGGATGGGATAGCTCTGAACTTTCACAGCGGTCATTCTCGATGCAATTAAAAAAGTATGCGACGGTATTTGACTTAAATTATGAGAACAAGTCATCCAATGGCTCCACAACTTTCAGCATCAAGCAACAAGAAAATCATTAGTAAGAGGGGGGGTATGTTATAGGCTATACTTAATGCTTAATGCTATGTATCGATTCACATTAGATAAAAGCTCAAAAAAATTCAAATGCCCAAACTGTGGTAAGCAAAGATTTGTAAGGTTTTGGGACAATAAGCAATCAATGTATGCAGAAGAGGTGTTTGGGAGGTGTGATAGAGAAGTGTCATGCAGCTACTTTCGAACACCAAAGGAGGGGTTGTCCCCACTCTCACAAACACCAAGGTTAAACACTGGGAACCGATCACTTGAGACATTTGACCTTGTCCCAACTAAATTCTTTGAGGCATCAATGAGGCATCAAGAAAGCAATCCACTTTTTCAGTTTCTTTTGAGCAGATACAGTGAAGATGAAGTACGACATATTGCGATGACCTATGGAATGGGATCTAATCCGTTCAATACTAAACAAACAGCCTTTTGGCAGATTGATAAACTAGGAAACTATCGCACTGCCGAATTGATTTCATACGATTGCAAAGGAAAGAGGGACAGAAACACTGCCCCTAACTGGATACACTCCACACTAAAGAAAAGGGGACTTGTCGAAAAATTTAATTTAAGGCAGTGTGCTTATGGTGTGCACTTATTAAACACCAAACACTCAAAGAAGGGTGTTTGTGTTGTTGAAGGGGCGAAAACGGCCATTTGGATGGCTTTGGAGAACCCACAATATGTTTGGATTGGTACACCTGGAGTGTATGGACTAAACACCGATTTGATTAAACACCTTGATCCATCAAACACCATTTTAATTCCGGATGTTGGTTATGAAGAAAAGTGGAAACACCGGAGCAAAGGAAAGTATACGATTGCTTCTATTGCCGAATTTGTTGGGGAAGGAGAGGATTTGTGTGATGTTGAGTTAATGTAGATGAGGAGAAACATAAACTAAGCCCTTTTGTGTCATTTTGACTAGAATTACTGTTCTTCTCAAGCAACACAATTAATCGCGCCTCCAAGTTTCGCAAGATTGTTAGAGTCGACTTCTATAGCAGGGTTTATATAAAACGGTGCTAGTCGTGATAACACTTTATAAACTTTCATTTAGCTTTAGGTCAGTTAACTATTTTATTTGCTGGCGTAAACTGACTTAGGGGTTGGATAGAGCAGCGAAACGAGGTTTATGTTGGCGTTGTACTTCATGAATAAAACAAAACTAAATGTGGTCAGATAACGAAACAACGGAAGATTTACTCGGATTCAAAATCCATGCTGACTTAATTACTGAAGTAGTAAAAGATGATGCACTGTTACCAATTACAATTGGTGTCTTTGGAGATTGGGGAAGTGGGAAATCGAGTATTCTAAAAATTGCTAGTGAACAGTTAGGTGAATTAGATGATGGCACTTTTGTATTGTATTTCAATGGGTGGTTGTTTGAAGGTTATGATGATGCAAAAGCGGCATTATTAGAATCAATAATAAAGGAGTTTGAGAAGAATCAAACGTTTGGAACTAATGTAAAAGGAAAAGCAAAGAACTTACTGAAGTCTGTTAATTGGATGAGGGTTTTAGGGTTAGGGTTTAAGAAAGTAGCTCTTCCAGCTGCTAGTGCATATTTAACAGGAGGAGTTTCATTGATCCCTTATTTAGCCGAACAATTTGGAAGCTTGAAAACTGAAGATATTGCGGAAAAACTTCAAGGTGAAAAATCCGAAGAGTTTCTGAAATCACTTTTAAAGGATACGGAGACTGAAGATAAATCTATGCTTGTAAGGGAATTTCGAGATGGGTTTGCTGAATTAATAGAGGAATCAAAGATTAAGAAACTGGTTGTTGTTGTAGATGATTTGGATAGGTGTACTCCTGATAGAATTATTGAAAACTTGGAAGCGATAAAGCTCTTTTTAAATGTTGAAAAAACCGCGTTTATCATTGGTGCGGATCCTCGGATAGTGAGGCATGCGATTGAATTCAGATATAAAACTGATCAGATACAAAACGCAGATGACCCAAATAGTCGGAATAAACGGATAGTAAGTGATTATCTTGAGAAACTAATTCAAGTACCTTATAATCTTCCTCGTCTATCCAGCAATGAAGTTGAGACCTACATCACTCTTTTGTTTTGCAAGAAAGAACTTGGTGGTGAATTCTCGAAGGTTTTAGATACTTATCAAAAATTTAGAGATGCAGATAGGTATGGAACATTTGGGTTCGGTAATCTCGAAGGTATAATTGAACAAAGCGACTTGCAAAGAGTGGCTGAAAAAGTTTCGCTAATTGCCTCGTTATCTCCCATCATTACCAAGGGATTGAATGGAAATCCAAGACAAATAAAACGTTTTCTAAATACATTTATGCTTAGAAATCGACTGGTAGAGATTGCAAAAATTCCTGATTTCAAAATTGAGGTCTTGGCGAAGCTAATGGTATTGGAATACTCAGAGCCAAGTCTATTTAATACTCTGTACTCATGGCAGTCAATGCAAAGTGGCTATGCCGCTGAATTAAAAGACTTGGAATTATTTGCCAACGAAAAAGACATAGCAGAACTCAAAGAAAAGTTTAGCGATGGTTGGGCATCAGAAAAAATCATCACTTGGCTAAATACAGAACCAGCTTTAAATGGTTTAGACCTTCGAGATTATTATTGGATTTCACGGGACCGATTAACAGACTCGATGAGCGGCTCCTCTCTAATCCCAATGCACGTCCGTTTAATATTTAAAAAAATGAGGGAAAGTGGTTCCGCCAGCATTCTCAAGACAACGGTAGAAACAGAGGTAAAAGACAAACTACAAGAGGAAGATTTGAATACACTCTATTCAATGTTGAATAAGGAACTAGAAAAGGCACCGAATGATAAGGAACTACACCAGATTTATATCGAGTTGATGTCAAACTACATTCCCGAGTCTGTCGATTCTTATATTAGGTTATTGAAGCATATTGACAATAATAAGATACCTTTTAGCCTAAGGAACAGCTTCCAACTTGCAGAAAAAGTAAATCCAGATATTAGCCAGGTGTATCTAAAATTTGAATCAGGTACAGAAATACATAAAGGACTTAATCCAAAAAAGTAAATGGGAACTACGCAACGAATTGTACCTGGGGTAACAGGAGAACCAAATTGGGGAGAGCTAAGTCGGTCAATTACTCACATCGCAAAAACCGTTGAAAAGGAGAAAGAGTTAGATGCTGAGAACGAAGAAGGTGATCCAGAGGGCGCTGAACTCCCTGCCGAGCAAGAATCTAAAGAGTACCCTAGAGTAATAGAAAAGCTAAAGAACAGGCGGAATAAGCATCTTAAAGCTGCGTTTGACAACCTCGTTAAAGCTAGTGGAGGACGTGAAAGCGTTAAAAAAGGAAGGTCGCGTTCATTTGGAAAGGCCGGTCGTAAATCTGCTTCACGATTAGTTGGGTTTGTAACCGGGGCTGCAAGCAATGGACTCGAAGATCAACTAAAAGCTGTTGGTCTCGGTGACTTAACGGGAAAATCGTTCAGTGATGTAATTGATCTATTGCTGGATTATTCATCTGAGTCAAGTGCTGGAATGGATGATACGGCAGCAAACAAGGCAACATTAGACGTTTTAAATGAACTGGCGGAGCGCGCAGATAATAATCTTTCGAAGTTTGAAGAATTACTGAAGGACTATGCTGATGGGAAGGGCTTGGCGGATTTACTTTGCCTCTTTTGGGGCGTTTACATTTTTGAACATTTATCTCAGCGTTTTCAAGAGAAAATCAGGCAGACGAAAGGAGAAGAGGTTAGTCAAGAAACATTTCAAATCATAAGGGATGACATCATAGGCCAAGTTGAAGTTTTAAACGAGCGTAGGGCCGTGGCTAATATTAATTGGCAAGGAACTGAGGGTGAAAACCAAATAGAATCAATTTTCGAATCAATAATCAATATAATTTGTGATGACCACTAAAATTAAGGCTCAGCCTCTTGTGTATGACTCAGATAGTGGTAAAGGTACGATTGTCTTAACCACCCAAACTAACGAAAGGGCAACCTTGGAAATCAACCTTAAGCCACTGTTGCCATTCATTAACATAGCAAACGAAAACGTTACAGATTTCTTCATCTTTTCAGCAGCTATTTACGGTATTGATCGATTTGTCCAACGAAGGAGAAATTCGGTTGACGGCTGGTCAAGAGAGTTTGAAGTGGAGTTTCCAGTTCAAAATCCAAATGAGTGGAATGCTATTGCTATAGAATTCAATTCACTTCTTTCATTTTTGACTGGTGATTATTGGACAGTTGAATTTTATCAGTCTAGTCTTGAATTGCCTGCCGAACCGTTAACAAATGAATATAATGGTGATTTTTCACAGGTAAGTTTGTTATCAGGGGGATTGGATTCGCTGATAGGTGCAATTGATTTTTTAAAGTCAAGACCAAATGAAAGTGTTCTTTTTGCTTCCCAATACGACCCTCATATGAGGGGTGTAAAAAAAGACCAAATTGATTTGTTACCAGTGCTAACTGCTAATTATCCAAATCGATTTTTGCAAATACCATCAATTAAGGTCTCACTCACTGATTCTACAATTTCGAGGGAATCGACATTCAGAAGTCGTTCTATCTTATTTGTTGGTTTAGCGTTACTAATAGCTGACGGCAAATCCATACCACTGATTGTCGTCCCTGAAAATGGATCCGTATCGTTGAATTACCCTCTAAGTTCTTCCAGAAGGAGTGCGTGTAGCACAAGGACAACGCATCCTGTTGTACTTAATCAAATTCAAAGTATTTGGAGAGAGCTAGGCGTTCTGACTACAATAGAGAATCCATACGAATTCTCAACGAAAGGGGAAATGGTTGATAATTGCGCTGACCCTTCAGTTTTATCCGATGCAGTCGAGAAATCTAATTCTTGC
Organism: Cyclobacteriaceae bacterium; assembly: GCA_049115695.1. Lineage (GTDB taxonomy): Bacteria > Bacteroidota > Bacteroidia > Cytophagales > Cyclobacteriaceae > JAGDZR01. Next base: position 206,960 of record JAGDZR010000018.1, read on the forward strand.
GGAAAGCGTGGACATGTTGCGCATTGGGATCTAGATAGAAATGCAACCCACTGTGGTGTCTGCATGCCATGTGTTTACAGAAGAGCTTCCCTAGTCAATGCTGGAGATTCAACATCATATGGTTGTGATATTAATGGGCTACCTCCTTTTAAGAGCAAAAAGAGTCAGGATATAGGGGCTTGTTTAAATTTTATTAAGGTTCCTTTGACTCCTCTCGAAATTAAACAAGAGCTAATGGTCAATGGGGTTAGGGATTTAACCAAAATTGATAGATACGTGGATTTAGTAGAGCGGACCAGAGATGAATTGAAAAATTTGATAGTTAACATGGGAAGTAGGACTGTTAAAAATAGTGCAGGAATTCCATGATTGATACTCACTGTCATATTGACCTTTATCCAAATCCCATGGAGATTGTCAACGAATCCGAAAACCTAGGAATTATAACAATTGGGATGACTAATCTTCCTAGCCATTTTAAAATGGGACACATGCATTTAAAAGGTTATAAAAGAACTAGGTTGGCTTTAGGTATGCATCCTTTGATGGCTGAAAATCATCGTGAAGAGTTTCCTTTATTTTATGAGTGTTTTAACAGGACTTCATACATTGGAGAAGTGGGTTTGGATTTTTCCAGAGAAGGAATTGAAACGAAAAATCAACAAGTAAATAGTTTTAAAAAGATTCTTGAAGCAGTGGGAAACAAGCCCAAAATTTTGAGTATTCATTCCAGAAGGGCTGAAAAAGAAGTGCTTCAGTTATTGAAGGATTATCAAATTCGAAATGCAATATTTCATTGGTATTCTGGTGGGTTAAAACTTATAGATCAAATTGTTGATTCAGGTTACTTTTTATCTGTTAATCCTGCAATGATTCGTTCAGAATCTGGAAAAAAAATAATACAAAGAATACCAAAGGAATTCATTTTAACTGAAAGTGATGGGCCATTTATAGATATAAATAACCAACCTGTAAAACCAAGGGATATAGAAACAGTTTTAACTCATCTGTCAACTATGTTTAACTGCGGAGTTTCTGAAGTAAATGATTTAATTACAAAGAATTTTGAAAAATTGATTAGTCAAATTAAACACGAAAGCACAACAAGGTACAAATAGCATTAAAACAACTGTTTATGCGGACCGTCAACAATAATACTTCATAGAATTAAATACTCAACATATGATTGTCTCTGGATTTAACTTCATTAAAAACGACTTGAAGCTTGTTGTTCTCAGCAGTTCAACCACACCTCCCACTATAGTTGACACGGATAAAATCTTCTTCAGAAAGTTGAAACAGGAGAACTGATGGAATTCCAAGGGTAACAATTCTTTTGGTCCAATTTTAAAGAGACAGTACTTTTTTGAAAGGTTTAAAACCTATGGCTGGATGTATGATAATAGATACAGTAATATGGCAAATGGATTAAAGCAGCTGCAAGCAAGTATGTAGATGTTAAAAATGAATACCTGAAGACATATTATCCAAAACAAGAGATCTTCACGTCAGCGCCATGTTAAAATGATAATTGTGGAAAACTTTTTTAGAGTAAAAACCTCAAAAAACCTGTTGTGCAAATTGTTGTGCAAATAAAAAAGCCACTCACGATTTTAGTCGTAAGTGGCTGGTAATCAAGCTCCTCCTCTTGGGCTCGAACCAA
>JAGDZR010000019.1:0-611 GCA_049115695.1 Cyclobacteriaceae bacterium
AAAAAAGGGAAGTTGACTATTCAACTTCCCTTATTGTGCCTTACGGCATTAAAAATAAACTGGCAATGACTTACTCTCCCACGTTTTATCGCAGTACCATCAGCGCTGATGGGCTTAACTTCTCTGTTCGGAATGGAAAGAGGTGGACCCCATCGCAATAATCACCATAAAACCTTAGTCCCGAACTTGTTTCGGAATCTCCTACCATATACAGGCAGGATCACTACTTCATAGTAGCCATAATTTCTTTGTACCTAGTAAATTTTTACTTTGTACTCATTTAACAATGTTGTAAGAAAGATTCATTAAGAATAAATACCGAGCATATCGCTCCTCTTCAAAAAAGTTTACGGGTAATTAGTACTACTCAGCTATGACATTACTGCCTTTACACCTGTAGCCTATCAACGTCATCGTCTATAACATCCCTTAAAAGAAGTCTCATCTTGTAGTGGGTTTCGCACTTAGATGCTTTCAGCGCTTATCCCTTCCCAACATAGCTACCCAGCAATGCCCCTGGCGAGACAACTGGTACACCAGCGGTTAGTCCAACCCGGTCCTCTCGTACTAAGGTCAGATCTACTCAAACTTCTTACGCCCACAACAGATAG
>JAGDZR010000020.1:0-246956 GCA_049115695.1 Cyclobacteriaceae bacterium
TTCTAATTCGATTGCAGCAGTTAGCTGAGCATTCAGTTCTGTCAATGGAACCAACAATGAAAATGTTAAAATGGCTTTTGAAATCTCCTTGAACACAATATCAATATCTTATAAAAAGATAGTGCAAAAATACAATTAATTACTGCTGATTCTCCTTCATCACCAAACTCAGAGTCGACTACACACTATTGAGGATGGATTTTTTAGATGAAATTCCATACCTCACAGTTCTGCTATTCCTTTTTGATGATCCTCAGGTTAATGCTTTCTTATAGAGAAGCAAAATCATAGAGGACCTTAAGGGAGCGAAATATCTGTCCTTTCGTTAAAAAGGATTTTATCATTATTGAAGTTATTTTTCTTTTAAAAATGTTATTTATTGCTCTATTCTGGGGGTAACAGTTCTTCAACTCTAAGTAAACTGATTTATATCCATTCCAGAGTCCATCCAAATCCTTCATTGCCGATTCGTTCCCAGTTCTATATTGATAGACAACATCACCAGATGCCTCATATAGTTCTCCATTTTTTGAAATCGTCAAATAGAAAAGTAAATCTTCACCATGACTAAGCCCTTCTTTAAACTTATATTCTTTTTTTGCAATCCTTTTAATCATCCATGTAGGTCCAAAAAAACATGAATTATCAATTTGACAGAGTGCATAAAATGGATTACCCGAGAAGTTTAATTTTTTTGTCTCAATTAAGTCATGAAATGTACAGTCCCATAATTCAACCACACCATCCACAAACTCAATATTGTCATTTTTCTCAAATATCAACAAACGCGAATTCAGGCTATTAGGAGGGAGCTTATCATCAGAATCTAGAAAACAAAAAAAATCACCGTCCATGTTTTCTAGCCCAACGTTTCTTGCAACACTAACACCGCGATTCTCTTGCTTGAAGTATCTGATTCTCGAGTCAGTGAACCTTCTTATTTCGTTTTCAGTATTGTCAACACTTCCATCATTAATTATAAGTAGTTCAAAATTTTCATAATCCTGATCCAGCACAGACTGAATCGCCTCCGCAATATACTTCTCAGAGTTGAACGCAGGCATTATAACCGATACTAACGGACTCATCAAAAATTCACGAGCTGTTCGCGTATCTGATTGGGTGTCAAAACTAATGTGTTGTTCCCTGAACTATATTCATCCAATCCTGACACTAGTTGTCCATTGTAATGGTTCTTGTACTCTTCCAAACTATGACTTCCACCTTCTGGTGTGATGATATAATATTTGTCTTTTTTCAACGTCCTCGCCACTTCAAAAGGTGTTATCAATGTCTCGTGCATTTTTTCACCTTGTCGATGACCGACAATCTCCTTTGTGCATTCGGGACAGATTGCCTCAGCCATATCGCCTACAGTATAGGATGGTGCGATGGGTACGATGATTTCGCCTCCAATTCCATTATGCATTGCAAAGTTTACCAGTGCAATTGCCTCATCCATCCGGATGCTAAAACGCGACATCTCCGTATCAGTAATTGGTAGTTTTCCTGTTGCTTTCAACGATTGAAAGACAGGAACAACAGAACCTTTTGAACCAAAAACATTGGCATACCTGACCAAGGAGAAGCGTGTATTTGGATTAGATTTCTTTCCATCTGCTGATTGAAACAATCGTTCAAGCAATAATTTAGTTGCACCGTACGAATTAATTGGCAATGCTGCTTTGTCAGTGGATAGAGCCACTACTTTTTTAACTCCTTGGGCAATGCACGCATCTATTACGTTTTGAGTCCCCAATAAATTGGTTTTTATGGCCTCAAGTGGGTGGTCCTCCGCCATCGGCATATGCTTCATTGCTGCAGTATGGATAACATAATCCATACCCTTTATTGCTTCCTGAATCTTTTCTTTGTCACGAATATCTCCTATTATAAATTCAACAACATCTCGATAAGCAGCAAAAGAACGTTGCATGTCAAAATGCTTTTGCTCGTCTCTAGAGAAGATGATAAGTCGGTTCGGCTGCTGTGATTCCAATAGATGTGTTGCATAAGCCTGGCCAAAAGAACCTGTTCCTCCGGTAATTAGTACATTCTTCCCTTTCAAAATCATGCGCATAAAGCCTGCATGGCACGTTTAAATTGTTTATTCAAGTTATCAAATCCCCGGTAATCCAACCCAACTTCTCGACAATGCTTCCTTAATTCTTGACGATTATCTTCAAGGAAATCTTTGACTTCAAGCACAACTGCTTTTACATCATCTTTCTTGAAATCCTGAACAACCACGCCCACATTTTGTTCAGTAGCATATAAATAATCTTCTGAAACACCTTTAGTAATCAAAAAGGGTAAACCAGCGCATAAATACTCCCCAACCTTAATATTAGATATGAATTTCTTGGAAGGGCCTGGCGGAACAGCGATCACAGCAAAATCAGCAGCGCAGTGGAAGTGATGAATGGTTTCATAACCTGAATGCGCAATTGTATACCAATCTCTTGGGACATTTGCCTTCTCAAAAAGTGTTTCAACCTCCTGATCTGTATGAGGTGTGACAATCAAGAAATGAAGCATTGGAAGCTCCTCTTTTAGCCAGCGAAACATCCAGGCCGTTTCCTCTCTATAATAGAGGTCACCAAACTTACCCGGGTAAAAAAGAATCTGCATTTCATCCGTATAGCCAAGTTCCTTTCGTTTTTGTGCACGCAGCACCGGGTCAAACAGAAATTTCTTATCATTGGCCACTGTTGGAATTTTTACAAAAGTCGCCTGCACCTTCCAATCATGTTTCAAGCGTTCTTCCATAAATCGTGTACCAGAGGCAATCACCGTTGCTGAAAAAGCCGCCTTTCGCTCCAAGTAATGCGAGATTTTGTATTGGAAGCCTCCTTCTGGCCACATACCATTGTCCAGTGCATATTCGCTGTGTGGTTCAAACTGATAAAGAAAAAACTTTAACCTAAGAATCAAGGAATATAAATAAACAAATGTACCGGCAACTGATGCTAATGAAACTACGTAACCGTGCCCTTTAAGCCGCAATGTCATCACAGCAAAAAAACCTTGAATGATGTCGACAATTTTGGCTTTCAGTCCGATTCCAGGGTTCCAATCTAGCTTTTTCCATTTGAGGCCTTGCATAGTCCATTTTGACACCAATGCTAATTGCTCAGGTGTTAATGGAAATTTAGGATCCTCATAAGTAATCAGGTAAAAATCAAATTTACGGTTAGAATCATTCAAATAGTCTTCTATGTACAACCAAAAGTTGGATTGAATCAGGGGATCAAATAACCTGTTGTATAAGAAGATAATAACCTTTTGTTTATTGGATTTCATATCAACATTGTAATGGCTATGTATCTACTTGTTTTTAGCATACCAAATACTTTTGACTCAAAAACATTTTAATAACCATTATCAGAAAGAACCTTTTCAATTCGTTCGATTTGTTTTTCATAAGTATTTTCTAATGCAAAGGAACGGCGTTCGGTTGCCAACTCAGGAGTCGAATAAAGTTCAATATTCTTTGTAACATTAGAAAATAGTTTAGGCCATTCCGCGTTATTTTCACACATATTCAACAGTTTTTTCTCTGCATATTCGGCAGTATTGGTAGCGACAATGGGCTTGCCACTGTAAAGGTACTCAAGCGTCTTGTGTGGATTGGATTGATCAACATGATATGCCTGCTGATATGCTATTAACAGGACATCTGCCGATTCAAAAATGCACTGAAGATCTTCTGTCCTTACTTTACCTGGACTGTGAACGTTATCCAGCTCAAACATTTGCTTCTTCCATGAATGCATTGCATTTACACTCAAGTCATAATTCTCCCAATTACTTCCAAAAAAAATGAAATCTACATGATGGTTAATGCGAGCAGTCTCAAATAAAATATACCAATCTAGATACATCATGCTCAAATTTCCGGCATAGACAGCCTTAATTTCATTTTTACCAGGTAATTCTCCCAGGCTTCCGTTCCAATTGGTTTCGTTAACAGATAATCCGTGATTGATCCAATATGTTTTGTTTGGTGCATACCGCTCAAGTCGAGCTTTGATAGCTTGACTTGTGCAAAATGCAAAATCAGCAGTCTGCGCTGCAAGCTCCATTTCAAAATCCTGGTTCAAATCCACGATATGCGAAATCTTAAGGACATTTGATGGAAGAGCATCCATTTGAAAGAAGACAGAATTGTCGAACGACCAAATAACATCAAAAGAGGTATACACCAGACTCTCCAACTGCCAAAATACTCGCCTGGTAAACAATCGTCTGATAAAGGCAGGATAAAACCTTATACCTCTCGGGAAGCCCGTATAGTTCAAAATATTCAATGATGCATTTTCCGTGGGTGCTTGCTCAACTTTTTTACTGGGAGGATTCAAGAACCACACATTATTTCCTCTTTGAGCTAGATAACGAGCATAATGATGCTTAGATACGTGCAAATGAGTCCATGGTTCCGGAGAAACTAGCAGAATGTTCTTATTTGTCAATTCCACCTTTAGCTCTTATAAAGAATTGAATGAACTCAAAATTCTCTTTACCAACCTCATCAACGTTAAACAATTAAGCCTGAGTGACCTTCTTATTCTAAAAGTCTTTTCAAGTGCCATTTTCCTTTTTTTATTTATTTATTTCTAAATAGCTTTCAACTATCCTATTTAAACCTATCCAACCACAATCCTAAACACACCAAGGACCATACTTTAGATACATTCCCAACTTCAACATTCGTCATCAATTTTTCTAAATTTGCTCTATTGAAAAGTCCAAGATCATTCATTTTGTTTGATAGGACAATTTCAGATGCCCATTTCCTATTAGATAAGAACCAGTCATACATGGGAACTGAAAATCCCTTCTTAGGTCTTTTTTGAATTTTTGGATCCATATATTTCTCTCCTAATCTTTTCAAAAAATACTTACTAATTCCATTTTTAAATTTTAAGGATGTCGGCAAGGAATAAGCCACTTTTGCAAGTTCTTTGTCAAGAAAGGGGCTCCTCACTTCCAAAGAATTGATCATAGACATTCTGTCTACCTTAACCAAGTAAGAATTAAGTAGTCTTGTTTCTAAAGAAGTTAACATTAAATGCTCTGTTTCACTAGATGCGCCCCTAGTACTATTCCATTTCATATTTAAAAAGTCTTTAGTAAAAGCCATCCCTTGATTAAGAATTTTGTATTTTTCTTCAATAGAAAACCCAATGCCTCTGTATAATCTTTGGTAAGGCTTTCTCAAATTATATTCATTAAGTGATCCTAAATTTCTACGCCCGTGCTGAAATCTACTCTCAATTTTGTCTTTAATAATTGCTAAAGACTTTGGAAAACTTGACTTATACTTTTTATCAAAGAATTCAGCTTCTGCCGATAATAAATAGTCATTATACCCTCCAAATAACTCGTCTCCACCATCACCTGAAAGAACAACTTTTACGTTACGTCCAACATAATTTGAAATATAGTAGGTCGGTATCATGCTCATATCAGCAAATGGCTCACCTATATATTCAATCAAACTAGGGAGTATATCTATTCCCTCAGAATCAATTATAATCTCATGATGATCTGTATCATATCGCCTGGCTACTATTCGTGCATCTTCAAGTTCATCCAGACTTGGATCTCCAAAGCCAACTGAAAATGTCTTTATCTTGTCAGTAGAAATGGTGGCTAAAATGGAAGTTATTAGGCCAGAGTCAATTCCTCCACTCAAAAAGCACCCAATAGCCACATCAGACACTCTGCGCTTCGAAATTGCCTTAATGAGATGTTCTTCAATAACCTCTAATGCTTCATTCTCCGAATAGTTGTAATGTAGTGGTTGAAGCTTCCAATAGGATTTTTCCTTAAACTTCCAAGAAGTAAGATCCAGCTCAAGAAAACAAGCAGGCCTAAGCTGCTCAATCTCTCGCCAAACTGTACTTGGTTGAGGGCTTGATACTTCTGTTAAGAAATAATCTACTGTTTCAAGGTTTAAAGAAAGCTCAGACTTTTTCAGCTCCCAAATACTATTAATACTTGAGGAAAAGAGCCATTCACTTGAATTCAACAGTAAATAGAGAGGCTTTTTACCAAATGGATCTCTAGCAAAGAAAACTTTGTTAATGTTAAAGTCTATCAAAGAAAAAGCAAACATCCCATCTAATTTCTTCAACAAAATATCCATTCCCCAGGCTTGATATCCGTTGATTAGAACTTCTGTATCACCTTTAGTTTTAAAAGAACACCCTAAGTCTTTCAATTCACTTTTCAGTGATCCAAAATTGTAAATTTCTCCATTAAACGATATTACAATCCTTTCATCATCAGTTAACATCGGTTGATTCGAATCCTCTGAAGGATCAATTATACTTAGTCGGGTATGGCCAAATCCAATATTATCCTTTAAAAAAAAACCTGTATTATCTGGTCCTCGCTCTTGAAGAAATGAACACATACGAACCACTTCATCCTTATCAACTCTTTGCTCCTTTCTTATGATCCCTGCTATTCCACACATTTATATTCAAATTATTGTGTTAGCAGTAATATGATCGTAAATGGAATTTAATTTCTTAATGAATCCTACATCAGAAAAGTGCTGTTCAACAATTTTCCTGTTTTCTGGTATCCATTTCCAATTATTACGAATTGTTGCAATTGCATTTGCATAAGACTTAATATCTTTTTCATTTACTAGGATGGAACATTCATTTTCAACAATCAACTCAGGAATACCGGAGTGATAGGTGGATATAACCGGCATTTCCATTGCCATAGCTTCCATCAAAGCATTTGGTATTCCCTCTTGATCTCCATCCGATGGAGTTATTGAATGCAAAACAGCACAGTGTGAATTCTCCAATAAATCCCTTACTTGATTTCTACTAGCAAACCCAACAAAATTAACGAAGGACTCAAGCCCTAAATCTTTGACAATTGTTTGAATTCGCTTATAATGAATTCCCTCAGTCTCTCCAGTGAATGTTAAAGTAATTAAAGAGTCTCCACTATAATCTATGTACCTTCTTAGTGCTTTCAGTGTATATTCATGCCCTTTCTTTTCCCTAAAAGAAGAAATTTGAATCAGTCGAAATATACTATTATCAATTTGGTAATTTGACCTACTAAAGAAACTTAAATCTGTGTTAGAATGAAGTTTCCATGGAGCATTTCTAAACATAATGCCCTTCTTCTTGATATTGCTCAACAGATGATCAGAGACAGATATTGCATAAATCGTGGAGCTGTCAAGCAACCTTTCAATTCTTCTTACATAAGCCTTATTGCTAAGTTTTTGAGAAGCGTCATAGCCCCTGAAATGGATGATTATTGGAACTTTCTCTGGGTTTGGAAAATTATCAATGAACCGAAGTGCTTCATATCCGAATTGCAAATGAATTATATCAGGATCAAACTCTAATACTTCTCTTTTTAATCGTTGGCCAAAAGTTGGATTAAAAAAGGTCAAATAGATTTGATGCATTTCTAATCTATCTCTGAATTTTGTTGCAATTACAGAATATCGAAATGGGATTTCACTTATTTCAAAAGCACTAATCATGTAATTGCGTCGATGATTGCAGATGTATAGAACTTGATGACATCTACTAATCTGTACGACCTGGCTGGTAATAAAACTTGTAGAACCAAATTCTTCAGAAAAGAATAGAACTTTCATTTAGCCTATTTATTTCCTCTAATAACGTATTTGACTTTTCTTTTTAAGCGCCTAATCATTGAGTCATGTAAAAACCTATTTCTCGTGCTGTAATCAGACTTCTTTGGTATATGTTTAAGGACTATCGCTTGGTAATCTGGGGCATTATTGTAGATACTATAAGACTCTAGATGATGAATATACAATCCAGTATCCAGCAAGTTGGCAGACAAGATATGAGTATGTATTGGTTGATCAATAATTTGAAGTTCAGTAGGATTATGCTTAATTGTCCATTCCAAGTGATTCGGATCAGGAATATGAATGAAAACACAACCTCCAAATTTTAAGCGAATTGATAATTTTGCAAATAAGGATTTATGCTTATCAATAGGAATGTGTTCTATCACATCGGGCAACACTATTAGATCAAAATCACCATCTATTTCTTGGGTCGTAAGATCAATCTCCCTAATGATGACATTGGCGTACTTCGCAAGTTTTTTCCGGGCTATTTCCAAGCTCTTTGGACTTATATCTGTGGCCGTTAATGCACCTTCCTTCGACAGGAATCTTAGAATAAGTTCCGAAACTGTGCCAATCCCACAACCTACTTCTAGAACTTTTGAATTGGGCATTAATCCAATTTTTTCGAGGTGTCGTTGAATACTCAGGTGTCGATGATTTATCCCAGATTTCAACTGAAGCCTGGTAAACTCATCATAAAACTCAGAAACTCTGCCCATAGTTTTCACCAATCTAATTGAACATATTAATCGATAGATAATCCAAAAAAACCAATTTGCCAATAAACTAGTAGTACAATACCTAAATAACTAATTATCCCTACCTTAAAGTACCAGCTTAAGTTCAATTTAATTTGTTTAACAGTGGTAACTGTTACAATTATATTCATAATTAAAACACCTATTATAAATATTTTGATACCCGATTTGAAATCAAAACCATAATATGACATAAGAAATAGAGTACCAAAAATACCCGTTAAACGCATGCTGCTTATAAGGAAAATCTCTTTGTTTTTCTTCTGTCCTAACAAGACGCCATTAAGTGGTATATATATAATATCAAACAGTAATATTGGCGCCATCCAAGGAATTAAATAGGAAGTAACAATCCAATTTTTTCCTAACAAGAATATGATTATCGGGCTGCTAAAAAGCATTAAGAAAAATACACTGCATGTCCCAATCACAATAAGTACTCCTAGAAACTTATTAAGTATTGAGTCAATACTTTTTTTCTCTAAACTATACTCAAAAACTTTCTGTGTAAGTAGAGGTTGAGCCGTATAGGCAATTAATATGGTTGGAATCGTAAGCAGGCTTACAGCCATGCTATATGATCCAACAAATAGGGATTCATACTGAATCGATAAATAAAAAATAATTAATGAAGTTGAAAATTGCACTAAAAATGTCGACGGCAATACAAATAAAGGATACTCCTTATACCTCTTAATAATCTTCCAAATATCGCTTAATGAAAACAAGGGAATGAGGTAGTTTATTCGTTCGCGCACGAACAGTTTTAGTTGAAAAACTATATGTAAAAACTTGCCTAGTATCTCACCTAAAATTAGTCCGTTCACTACAACCCAATCGCTTACTCCTATTGCTACAGTTGTTCCTTTAATACCTATTGTTTCCACTACAGACATGGTGGAAGCATGTTTGAACTGTTTGCTTCTAATATTCCAATTCCCCATGTAGTCCCTCATTGCATGCAAATAAATACTAATGCCAAATGCATACCACAGGCCATCCAAGTTTTGACTTTCGAAAAATGAAAAAATCCATGTTCCAAATAAGAAGATGATAATTGTGATTACTAGACTGCCAAATATTATTAAGCTAGATAAAGCTCTTGCTACCTTTTTGAACTCATCCTCTTCATCAACAATGATGAATACAGCACTTAAGCGTAGAGAAATTAGCAAAGCCAGACTTACAATAATTGAATTAAATAGTGCGAAAGATCCATATTGATCTGGAGTAAACAATCTTGATATCAGCGGAGTTGCAAGAAAACCAAATGATATAATTAACACTTTTCCCGAAAACAGGATCATGATATTATTAACAAAGGTCTCCTTGGAAAATATAGTGCTGAATAATTCGGAAAAAAGTGCTTGAATTTTACTCAAAATTATTTCCTGATCAAGACTAATGTCATTAAATAAAAAGGTAAAAGAGGCACTTTATATCTCATCAAGGTCCCAAAATTAAAAGTGCTAACGCCTATCGCAAAAGCAAAAAGTAGAGCAAAAACAAAGCAAAAAACCAAAAACGGTTCTTTGAACAACCATATTTCTCCCCGCTTGCTAAACATCACGCAAAAAGTCAAGAGTGTGAAAAACAATGACTCAACTGCGCTGAGTAACATCAAAGGATTTTTCACCTCCCACAAGTACGGTCGAAATAAACTCACATTAATCGCAGCTGGCATCAAACGAATCATTCCTTGCCAGGTACCATCAATCTTGCCTAAATCATAACCTCCATCACCTCCAGTTCGAGCGCCCCATCCATATCTAATATCATATGCCGTAATTGCCGCTCTTTCTGCAATTTCATCTAAAGCATACTTGTCTGACGATGAAGAAACTTGAACTAAGGCAGCATACCCCAAAGCGCCAAACAGTGACAATAATATGGGTATCATGATTGCCCTCAAAATATAATTTCCAACACCAATGATATTTCGCCAATATATCCAAACGAACAGGGTAGGGATATAACAAATCAAAATGTAAATTTTGATTTGGTATATCACCCAAATTGAAACGATTGCAATTCCCCAATTAATTAATCGCCTGTTCCTTAGGTCTATCAAGTTAATCATGGCAAAAGTCAACCAACCAAGTGCACCCAATGTGATTGTATCCTTTAAAATTCCCGAACCCCAGAAAACGACGGAAGGCACAAATAGAATAGCTATTGCCAACCACTTTTCGCTACGAGCATACTTTTGAGAAACTCCTAAATAAAACGCCCACAATCCACTGAAACTAAAAGTGGCAAAAAACAAGGCCGTAGCGCTATAGGTATGAAATGTCATCAGATCAATAAGAGCAACTATCCGGACAATAAAAAAAGAATGAGGATCTCTATAGTACCAAATGTGTTGACTATACTTAAAAGTTTCGCCTACTCTTGTTCCTCCTTCTTCAAATAATAGTTTGAACCCCAATATGGAATCATTCATGAAAGCTTCCCAAATCCATCTACTCCCATGAGTGAAGTAATTAAAAGTATCACCACCACCATACCAAAATTGATAGACTAAACCCAGTGCTATTGCACCTGCAAATCGAATCCACAATGCTGGCAGAAAATACTTACGGGTTTTTTCCGTGGTAACATAGGGTCGAACTTTGTAGGCAAGAAAAGTGAGTAATACAATGAAAATTGGTGTAATTGCCAAGTCCTTAATAGTCATCCCATCAACTAACAAATATTGTAGCATTACGTTGAAAACCTTTTTTCCTTGATTTTCAAGAATCTTTTTTCAAAAATCACGTAGCTAATCCATGCTAATCCATGAGTGACTAAAAGTGCAAATAGTGTTTCAATCACTATCACCACAATAAGGCTTTCATTGAAACCATAAAGCTTGGTTGTGTTGGTAGCTATTAATATGCCAATAAAATGAAGACAATACATTCCATAGGTGTACTTGCCCCATCTACTTAAATACCCAAAACTACCAAATTCTATCACTCTGCGCCCACCAATTGACTGTGTCAGTATTATGATAGCAAACAAAATAGAAAAACATGTTATCTCAAGAGAGTTAAGCACTTGACCTATGAAAATTTCTTGACGAAATAAAACAACCACAACAGTGATTAAATATAATGTGAGTTGAAAGGATTTTTTTAGATCTATCAGAAACTTGAAGTTACTCAATTTATTATACCCGATAAAACCGAAAAGGCCTCCAATCGCCAAGGATGAAAGTACACTCATCGTGTGAAAATAGAGCACAGCGCTGTTATTAAAGAAAGCTAATCTGAAAGAAATACTAAGCGCAATAAGTATGGTAAATGCTAAAATCCTTCTTCGTTTGAACGCTACAATGATTAATGGCCAAACCAAGTAAAACTGTTCTTCAATTGAAACTGACCATAGTACCCCAAGTATTGACGCGTCTGGTAAACCATTCCATATGTTATTAAAATTACTCAAAAAGGTGATAAACAGTACAATATCAGCTGACTCCATAGGTACTTGTCCAAATGCACTTTTCAAAACGGGGAAAACCGTGAACCCAAATACAACAGTTAACATATAAAGTGGCCATATTCTTAAAACCCTTCTAATATAAAAATGAGAAACACTAATCCTTTGATTATCATCCTCTTCCTTCAACAATAGAAATGTTATCAAATAACCAGACAATACGAAGAAAAATATTACTCCTAAATCCCCATTTCTGAAAATCCACACAAAGGCCTGATACACATAATTTTCCTTAATCCATTTGTATTCAGTATGGAATGAGTGATAAAAGAAAACAGACAAGAAAGACAGTGTTCTTAAGGCATCAAGATTTGGTAAATGCTTTGAGGAAGATGTCATTTTATTACTCCAGTTTGAAAATAATCTAATATCAATTCCCTTCTGACTTAACGAAACTTAGCGCAATAAAGAAATCCTTTAAGGTCATTTTATTCCTACAATCGGTTTACTTTGTTGAAGTTCATCTTATTTGCATATGACCTATTCATTAGTCACCGGTGGTGCTGGTTTTATTGGCACTCACGTCGTTCAGGAGCTACTCAAGCAAAAAAGAAAGGTAATTGTTCTTGATGATTTGAGTGGGGGTTTCATCGAAAATATACCCAAAGAAGTCATTTTTATTCAAGGATCTATTACCGATCATAAACTGCTCACCAAAATCTTTGAAGGCCATAGCATAGAATATGTCTATCATTTGGCTGCCTATGCAGCTGAAGGATTAAGCCACTTTATTAAACGATTCAACTACACCAACAATCTCATTGGCAGTGTCAACCTGATCAATGAATCGATCAAACATAAAATCAAGTGCTTTGTCTTCACCTCGTCTATAGCAGTATATGGAGGGCTTGAGCCTCCAATGACGGAAGAAATGACACCCATTCCCGAAGATCCATATGGGATCGCAAAACTTGCAGTGGAACAAGAACTACGGGTGAGTCATGAAATGTTTGGATTGGACTATGTCATATTCAGACCACATAATGTTTATGGTGAATATCAAAACCTGGGTGATAAATATCGAAATGTCGTTGGCATCTTTATGAACCTGCTAATGCAAGGAAAGCAGCTTACAGTGTTTGGAGATGGGCTACAAACCCGAGCTTTTAGCTATGTAGGAGATATGGCTCCAGTTATTGTCAATTCTGCCAGTAATTCTAAGGCGTATGGACAGGTATTCAATGTAGGAGCAGATCAAAACTATACGATCAAGGAACTGGCCACTGAGGTAATGAATGCAATGGACATCCAGGGTGAGTTGAATCATGTTGAAGCACGCAATGAGGTCGTTCACGCCTATGCAGATCACTCGAAAGCCAATAACTTATTTGGTAATTATGCCACCACCTCTTTAGCGGATGGCTTGAAAAAAATGGCCAATTGGGCCAAGAAAACTGGTATTAAATCGAGTACTGATTTCGAGAACATCGAAATCACCGAAAAATTACCGCCAATCTGGACCAAGTAAATGCCAAAAATTCTTTTCATTGCTGCTCATCGTCCTAACCGATCCCCTTCACAGCGATTTAGATTTGAACAATACTTTGAATTTTTAGGTCAAAACGATTGGGAGGTTGAATTCTCCTACATCATTGATGAGCACTCAGATAAAGTTTTGTATCAAAGTGGTAGAATAGTTTCAAAAGCATTTGTATTTGCTAAATCTGTCGTATTCAGACTTAAAGACTTAATCAAATCCAGAAATGTCGACATTGTTTTTGTGCAAAGAGAAGCCTTGATGACAGGGTCTACCTTTTTTGAAAAGCAGTTTTCAAAAAAATCCAGGCTTATTTTCGATTTCGATGACTCAATCTGGCTGCATGATATCAATCCAAAACAAGGCATTCTCAACAAATTGAAAGACGCTTCCAAAACGTCCAGGATTATTGGATGCGCAGATTTGATTTTCGCTGGCAACCAGTACCTAGCCGATTATAGCAAACAGTTTAACTCTAATGTTAAAATCATCCCTACGACCATTGATACTGAAGAATACCAAAGGGTTACAACCGAAAAGAATCAGGATGGAATCTGTATCGGTTGGAGTGGTAGTTTTTCGACGATAAAGCATTTTGAAACTATCATTCCTGCACTGATAAGGATAAAAGAGCAATATAAAGGTCGAGTTTACTTTAAAGTAATTGGTGATGGTAATTACGTCAATGACAAATTGGCCATTAAGGGACTTCCCTGGTCCAAACAATCTGAAATCGAGGATCTTTCCGAGATAGATATTGGCATCATGCCTTTGCCTGATGATGAATGGTCAAAAGGTAAATGTGGCCTGAAAGGGTTACAATATATGGCATTGAAAATCCCAACCATTATGTCCCCTGTAGGAGTCAATACCGAAATTATCCAAGATGGTGAAAATGGCTTTTTAGCTAGTGAAAGTGAAGAATGGGTAGAAAAACTTTCCAAACTCATTGAATCGGCAGAGCTCAGGCAGCAATTAGGACAAAAAGGTCGTGAAACGGTCGTAAAACAGTATTCGGTCGAAGCAAATAAGTCTCTTTATTTGGAAGCGTTTAATGCATTGATTAATCACTCTTCGACAGGCTCAGAGTGACAACCTCTTCTAACAATCTCAAAGAGACATACTCTTTAAACTAGCTCAGCGTGACATACTCTTCTTACTAATTCAGAGTGGCAGCCTCTTCCAACAAGTTCAGCGTGACAGCCTCTTCTTACTAATTCAGAGTGACAGCCTCTTCCAACAAGCTCAGAGTGGCATCCTCTTCTAAAAAGCTCAAAGCGACATCCTTACCCAGATATGCACGTCCTGGGGTCATACTGAGCCTGTCGAAGCGACCCACTCATGTGTGACTACACTGACTTGTTTAACTTCAAACCCTATACTGTTTCAATGAACAGCGCCCTATGGTCATACTGAGCTTGTCGAAGTATGACCCGCTGAATGAATCCACTCAATTTATTAGTTTCGAATATGCATCGAACCTACACTGTTTATATTCCTCTTTGCGCAAATGGTCAATATCACACAGGAGTCACCAATGACATTGATAGAAGAATGCATGAACATCAGGCTGGAATAAATGAAGGAGCTTTTACAGCTAACAAACGTCCCGTTCAGCTGGTATTTCAAGAAAATTTCAATCATATCAAGGAGGCCATTGATTTTGAAAAACAAGTGAAAGGGTGGCGAAGGGCCAAAAAAGAAGCTTTGATCAATGATGAATGGGACAAATTGCCTGAATTGAGTAAGTCCTACACGGATGGAGAGGACCACTCTTCGACAGGCTCAGAGGGACGTCCTCTTCTTTCAAATTCATAGGAACATACTCTTACAACTCAAAGTGACTAACTCTTATTAACAAGCTCAAAGTGACATAATCTTTAAACTAGCTCAGCTTGACTATCTCTTCTAAAACTCTAAGAGGGACAGTCCGTTAACAAGCTCTGAGATATAATAGACAACATTCTTAGTAATTCTCAGGTTCTAAGGGTCATACTTAGCCTGTCGAAGTATGACATCAAAACCTCCCCCACCACTTCATGAAAACATACAATTGCCAGACCTGTATATGTGCATCGCCCGGATTACCAGAATGCAACCGTTTTCTGATCATATCAACAGATTCCCAATTGAAAAGATTCGTTGATGCTATCAATTCTCTATTGAAGACCACTTGATCCAATTCACCTTTAAGTTCTCCTCTGAACCAATCCAGCAACGGCACCTCAAAGCCATGTTTCTTTCTTTGTTGCAAACCGTCTGGCAGCTCTTCTTCAAATGCCTCTCTAAGAATTTTCTTCCTTACACCTCCGGCAATTTTAAAGTGCTCTGGTAATGAAAATGCTGCCTCTACCAAACGATGATCCAAAAAGGGCACTCTTACTTCCAAACTGTTGCTCATGGACATCCAATCCACTTTAGTGAGCATATCTCCTTGCAACACCAGCTCAATATCTTTGAGTAACACATCGTCAATTGTCATGGAGTACATCTCCAACCTCTTCTTGAATTCATGTAGTCCTGCCGGGTGCTTCAACAAACGTTCTACATGGTGCTCCCTGATGAATGTCGCCAACCTCCAATAACGATCTTCCGGATTCATCAACAAAATATCGTGATACTTGACCATCTGCCTGGCCATATTGCTCAACTTACCATTTCGTGACTGTGGTAATAGCTTGATTACTTCTCCAAGCAAAACAATGATGGCATTGGTAAACTTATTATCTCTACTGTTCACCCAAGCCGCATGCTTGTTGTACCCTGAAAAAACTTCATCTGCACCATCCCCGGATAAAGCCACCGTCACATGTGCTCTTGTAAGTCTGGATAAGATTTGAACAGGTAGTGCTGAAGAATCAGCAAATGGCTCATCGAAATAATCTACTACATGATGAAGCTGCTCATACAAGTCATCATTACTCAGGGTAAACGTATGATGATTGGTATCAAATGCACGCGCAAGGGTCTCAGCATATTTAGTCTCATCAAAAAATGGATTGTCCTTGAAGCCAATAGAAAAACTTGATAAACCCTTTTTCTCTTTTGCCGCCAGTGCGGTAATTATCGATGAATCTATACCTCCACTCAGAAAAGTCCCGACAGGTACATCTGCTACCAAACGACTGCTAACAGAATCTATCATTAACTCTCGAATCTGGCTCTTTGCCTCTCCATAGTCATTGATATGGTGTTCCGCAATGGTTAATTCATAGTACTTTTTCTTAACGACCGATCGGTCCCTTATCATTAAATAATGACCAGCTTCTAGTTTGTGTACATCCTTATAAATTGAATATGGAGCTGGAATATATGTCAGCTGGAAATACAAGTTCAGCGCAACATGATTAAGTTCATTGCATGGATGCAATTCCTTAAGTGCCTTAATCTCAGATCCAAATGCGAAATGGTTCTCATTTTGGGCATAGACCAGTGGTTTAATCCCAAACCTGTCACGTGCAACAAAAACACTGGCCTCTTCTTTGTCGTAGATCGCTAATGCGAAAAAGCCATTGAATCTTTCGAGGCAATCCACACCCCACTTGACATAAGCATTAAGTATTACCTCAGTATCTGTACTGCTTTTGAATTGGAATTCGGACAATTCACTTTTCAGTGATTGATAATTATAAACTTCACCATTGAAAACGATACAATACCTCCCTGTAGCATCCCACATAGGCTGTGTTCCGCGCGCATCCAAATCAATAATTGACAACCGACGATGACCAAACCCCACTCGGTGATCGATGTATGTACCTCGTGCATCCGGACCTCTTCTTTGCAGTTTGTCAGTTGCACAATCAAGTGATGCAGAGGATACACCCTCCAAGCCTTGAAATCCGTATATGCCTACAATACCACACATGGCTATTCAATCTTCAAGAATTCTCTGAAATTAGATCTATTAATAACCTGGAGCTTCGCTTGATAATTTCTTGAAAAAGTCTTTGAAATGGTCATTTTTTTGGGGGTTCCATTTAATCTCAAATGCACTTAGTCGACCTCCTTCATCCTCAATATAATCAACCTCCTGCTGTTGCTTGGTTCTCCAAAAGAATGTTTAATTCCTGTTTAGTTATAACTTTTCAGGATTTAATTCCTGTTTAGTTATGTTTTTCAGCTTTTTTTTGCCAAAATAGCTCTTAACACATCGCTTTACCCATACAATCTGTGAATCTGTCATTTCCGAAAAAATCGGCAAACTAACTACCTGCTTGGAAAGATAATCAGCAATTGGGAATTGTGTCAATCCATCTTCTACTCGAGGCAAGATATAATCATAGTTCTTGACTACCGCTACACCTTCTGAATTCATAAAATCAACAAATTCGTCTCTTCGCTCCACCAACACTGGGAAATTATACCAGGCATGAGTTGCCTCAGCAGCTTGATTTTGAAACTCAATAGGCAAATCAATCAATTCCACTTTATATCGATTTGCAAGCTCTTGCCTTCTTACCTGCCATTTGTTCAAATGACCTAGTTTAACGTTGAGATATCCAGCCTGAATCGGATCAAGTCTGCTATTGATACCAGGAACCTTCTGATCACCGGATAGGACACTATGATTATTGGCCAACAGCCTACATCTGGATGCAAGCTCACCATTATTCGTCACAATCGCGCCTCCATCTCCAAAAGCTCCCAGCTGTTTGGTCGGGTAAAAACTAAAGCACGCAGCATCACTTAAAAACCCAGGTGAATGTCCATTCCACAAAGCACCATGAGCCTGAGCTGCGTCTTCAACAACTAGTAAATCATGTTGTTCCGCAATTGCCTTGATCATGTACATATCCACCATTAAGCCATATAGGTGAACCGGTACGATCGCCTTAGTTCTGTTGCTAATTTTTGAAAGTATCTGGGAGAGATTGATATTGAATGTATGCTTGTCGACATCTACAAAAACAGGATGGGCTCCAGTTCTTAAAATCGCATTAGCAGTAGCCACATAAGAAAATGCTGTTGTGATCACTTCATCACCCTCGCCTATGCCCAACATTTTTAAAGCCAAAAACAAGGCATCAGATCCACTTCCTACTCCTATACAATGTTTGGTCTTGTGATAATTGGCAAAGTCTTGCTCAAATCGATTTACAGCCACACCTCCTATAAATTGTCCTTGTTCGATGACCTCCTGATGAGCAGCTTCTAATTCAGGTCGAAGATTTTCGTATTGAACCTTCAAATCAACATAGGGAACTTTCATGATTTTTTCTTGAGTTCAGAAATTTTGCGTCTGGCTTCCTTATTGGCTCCCTGCTTTCTTTTTGTTACCCGCTTTACCTGTTGATAGTAATCAATAGCTGAGGCATAGTCTTCTTCAATTTCCGCAATTCTCCCTAAATGCAGAATGGCGAAGAAATAATATCCCTTATCAGTGCTTTCAGAAAGTTCTCCATACTCCATTGCATACTTGAAATATTTCTTACTCTCTTCATAATTTCTCAGGCGTTCATTGATGTGCCCCAAAAAGAAAGCTGCATATCTCCCTGAATTATATTCATAACCATCCATTTGTAAATCAATCCGCTCAATGATCAATTTACTCTCCTTTATCGCCTCGTCGTTTTTACCCATTTGATACAGGAGACGTGCATAGAAACGATGGAAATAGGCGTTGTTTGGATATTGTTTGTGTAGGTAATCTGCCAGCTGAAACGAACTTTTCACATCATTCTCTTCTGCATAAAGAATCCGCATCAGATAGTACTGTGCTTCTGTCCTGGCATAGAATGCATTCCGTGCTGTCTGCTCTAATTGATCCAACCCCAATTTTTTGTCTCCATCCGGAAAGAATGCCAGGAGTGGTTTCAACATGGGATAATGCTCAGGTATCCATTCTGCATAGTAATTAAACAATGCATCCCCAAAAAGGAGTTCAGGACTGAAATCCTCATTTCCTCTACAAATTTCAAGATACTTTAATGCTCCCTTTCCCTCGAATGAAGCCTTAATATAATCACCTCGATCTCCATAAAATCTACCTCTAAAAGCATAGACTGCTGACAGGAAAAATGCTCCTTCCAGCTCATGTACTTGTTCATAGAGCCGTTTTGATAACCTTTCTGCGGTATCCATATAATTGAGAAATCGGTCATCCCACTTTGTCTCCATTTCTCCATATGGCATCAACCTCCACCAATGACTCAGTCCCATCAAAAAATATGGTAATGGATGCCAGCCGTACTGCTTGATCAAATAGTTGAAGTGACTTTCTGCTTTGTCAAACTCCATGTTGTACATGTTGAACATGGCCATGGTTGCTTCAATCTCAACATAGCGATTCTGAAGCAGAATATTGGAGGTCGTATCCAACTGCCCGGACCACTGAGCATTTATCGAGGTGCTTACCCCAATACTTAGAAAGGTCACAAAGATTTTAATCCAACGCATCAACCTCTTTTACCAATTATCGTTCCACTTGAAGTCATCTCTAAATTAATCTTCACTAAGTTAGCCGAGCCCCAATGAAGCTGCTGTTAAAACATAGAGAAAATTTCTTCGAAAACTGGTATCAGTTTGACTCGAAATTATTTTTTATCATCTTATGCCTACTCTATTTCGCCATGTTCATGTTGAAACGGGTATTCATCATTGATGAGATTGCTGCCTTTGAGATCCTGCAGGAAAGAGGGGAAATGTGGGTCTACGACTTGTTCTTCGGGTTGCAATATTTATCCGTTCCGTTTTTCCTGGCCTGGAAGTTTACGATCACTGCTTTTTTGATCTGGGTTGGTTGCTTCATGTTTGGTTACAAAATATTCTATCGGGAATTATGGAGATGGGTCATGTTCAGCGAACTCATATTTTTGATACCGGAATTTCTCAAATTCGCCTGGTACCTGGGGGCAGCAAATGACCCTGTTTACGAAGACATTGTTGCTTTCTACCCACTATCACTGATCAATCTTGTTGATTATACCTCAGTAGATCATCGATGGCATTACCCCCTAAAGGCACTCAACATTTTTGAACCTATCTATTGGTTTACACTGTGCATCGGAGTGCTATATCTCGGAAATAAGAGATGGGATATATCCGTGCTGATTGTAGCACTTTCATATGTGGTGCCCTTCCTTTTATGGCTTGGCTACTATGCATTGGTATATGAATAACCTTAATCCTCTAGGCTAAATAGACGGCTGCTTCATTTATCAAGGAAGCGGCCAATTTGGAGGTACGCCCATCGTCAAATTTAGGATTGACCTCCACCACATCCAGTGAAACGACTTTCCCGCTAGAAAGTATATCCGCTAGCAATCGTTTGACAGTTTGAGGCAAAATACCAATCGGGTTAGTCGCACTTACGCCGGGAGCATATGCAACAGGAAAGCAATCCATATCTATGGTCACATAGACATGGTCCACTTTATCAATGAACTTGTTGACGATGTGGTTTAAATCCGCATATGGCAATCCATTTACATCATCCTGCAATATGAATCCTTGGTCGTGCTCATCCATCACATCAAACAGTGATTTAACATTGACCGATGGATCAATTCCAATTGGCAAGTAATGCAGATTCCGATCTGCTTTCTTGAGATCATTTAACACATTTCGAAATGGGCTTCCACTATGAGGGCCAGTTGCATAAGTACGCATATCGAAGTGCGCATCAAAATTGATAATGCCAATATCATTTTGATGATCAAAGTGATGATCTATGGCGCAAAAATGAGGATAAGCAGTCTCATGGCCACCACCCAATACCATGGGGAAATAGCCGGCATTAAGCAGGTCCAAGATCTTCCCCGCCAGGAGTTGGAAGGCTTTTTCTAGATGTTTGCCACTACAGAGCACATTGCCAGCATCCACAATGGCGAGTTGATTTGGGTCATGATGAACAGCCAGTCTCGCAAGATCACTTCTAATTGCATCCGGACCATCCTTGGCACCCACTCGCCCGAAGTTGCGTCTAACCCCCTCATCACTGCAAAAGCCAATAAGCGCTATCGCCCTGTCGGCTGCAGGCTGCCAGATATCATTGGTCATGTCGAGCATTTCAATGACCTGATGCCACTGTTTATCTCCTGGATCAGGATTGACTCGGCCTTTCCATATTTCCTTTTTAGGAATTTGATACATGTTTACCTCTTTTATACACTTGTGCAGGTTTTAACCTCCCCTGATGATAGAGAATTTCACGATAATCAGCTGTATCAAATATGGCCAAATCCGCCAGTTGGCCTGAACTCAATCGACCTCTATCTGATAACCCAAGCGCATTGGCGGCTCGAAAAGTAATTCCTCCTAGCACTTCAGCTCCAGAGAGCTTTTCATAAGTAGCCAATACCGATGCTTGTACCAACAAATCGCCCATTGGTGCTGAACCGGGATTCCAGTCCGTTGCAATGGCTAACGATGCACCTGCATCTAATAATTGTCTGGCAGGAGTAAAAGCCATACCCAGTCCAATTGATGCTCCAGGTAATGCGACTGCCACCGTTTTACTTTTTGCCAATAATTCAACCTCATGATTCCCAATTGATTCGAGATGATCAGCACTCTTTGCCCCTAGTGCCACCGCAAGACTAACGCCCCCTGGACTAAACTGGCCCGCGTGCAAGGTAAGATCAAACCCATCCTTTTGGGCCCGCTGTAAATACTGTTTAATAATTTCAACAGGAAAAGCCTCTTCTTCTACAAACGCATCGACTCGTTTTGTTAAGTTATCAGCTTTAATGACCGGAAACACGCCATCTATCAAATGATCCAAATAGGCCTTTTTCTCATATTCAGCAGGGCAAACATGAGCACCCAAAAATGTACTGATCACATCAGGCTTACAATACAATCCGACCTCTTGTATCAGTCGCAAAAACCGTAATTCATGCTCGGGAGACAGGCCATACCCCGTTTTTACTTCGACCGTAGTAACACCATCGGCTAAATGCCGAAGCAGTCGCCTGGACAACCCATCTATTAATTCATCATCAGTCGCTGATCGGGTTTTTGAAACTGAATCGTGAATACCACCCCCTTCATCTAAAATTTGCTGATAAGAGTACCCACTGTTGCGCCGTTCAAAATCTCCCGCTCTAGTACCCCCCCACAGCATATGTGTGTGACAATCAACAAAACCAGGAACTACGACTTGCTTTCCTTTAGTTTCTATATGCTCATCTCCTTCGTCTTGAAGATCATCAAAACTTCCAACCTTCAGGATCTTTCCATCTGCACACAGAATTCCCGCATGTTCAATCAAACCAAGATCAGTCTGTTGAAGGGGGCCGCTAATGGGTGCTGATTTGAAGGTGATCGCCTGCTCGAAAGGTCCAATTAATGTTGTCATGGAATCAATATGAGGTGCAGACAAATCTATTACTTTTCACAGTGAACCTGAACGATTACTTTCTGCGCTTTTTTGATCTAAAAGACTTTGATTTTTTCTTAGCATCAAAAGTTCGTTCTGGAGGTTTGTTACTTGCGAGAAGCCTATCTGCCAAATCCTTTCTACCAAGATTTACAAGCTTGTCTTTGATCCGGACCTGATTTTCACGTTTATGCCAAAAGAAGAACATGTGTTGATTTCGTTTTTCCTTTTCTGATTTCGCCGTGAACATCCGTTTCAATGTGTAAGGATGATACCCTGAATAATAAATAACTGTGGCAACTGTCATTGGCGTTGGGGTGAAATCCTGTACCTGCTCCAGCTTGAAGCCCATTTCTTTGGTTTCTGCAGCAAGATTGGCCATATCCTCTTCCTTACATCCCGGATGACTGGATATGAAATAAGGAATCAATTGCTGATTCAATCCTTTATCCTTATTGATTTTATCAAACTGCCTCTTGAATTGATGAAAATGCTTAAATGATGGTTTTCGCATCACTTTCAGGGTTTCGTCAGAGGTATGTTCCGGTGCAACTTTGAGCCTCCCCGATACGTGTCTAGTGATGACCTGTTCCATATATTCATCAATGCTATCATTGGCGTCTTTGTTATAATCCTTTACCAACAAGTCATAGCGAATACCACTTCCAACAAATGCCTTCTTCACTTTTGGATGAGCATCTACTTTTCTATAAAGCTCAGTCATTGAGCTATGGTCCGTATCCAGGTTACTGCAAATCACCGGATGAATACATGACGGACTGACACAGCGATCACATATCTCCTGCACTTTTCCCTTGAGTCCATACATGTTTGCTGACGGTCCTCCAAGATCTGAAATATACCCTTTGAAATCAGGCATGCTAACAACTTGATCCACCTCTTTCATGATTGACTCCTGGCTCCTGCTGGCAATGAACTTACCCTGATGCGCAGATATGGTGCAAAAGCTACAACCACCAAAACAGCCTCTATGCATGTTAATCGAAAACTTGATCATCTCAAAAGCGGGAATACTTCCACGTTTCTCATACTTTGGATGTGGCAATCTGACGTAAGGAAGGTCAAATGACTGATCAATTTCCTGCTCAGTCATGGTATAATATGGCGGATTTATCACCACATTATAATCGGCAGCTGCCTGAACTATTCGGTCTGCCTGGAGCTTGTTCGACTCCTGTTCGACATGCTTGAAATTGCCGGCGTAGGCCTTTTTATCACGCAGACACTTTTCATGAGAATGCAGATTTATGGTCTTCCATCTTTTATCCTCCTCAACTTCCTCTTTCCTTGGTGCCAGATAACTGGTCTGGGGAATATTGGTGATTTGAGAGAATGGTACTCCTTTTTTCAGCAAGCCCAACAACTCTCTCAATGGCTGTTCTCCCATGCCATACACCAACAAATCTGCTCCGCTATCCAATAAAATGGACGGCTTCAATTCGTCTGACCAATAATCATAATGGGTTACTCTTCTGAGACTTGCTTCTACACCTCCTATTACAACTGGAACTTCAGGATATATCTGCTTTAGAATCTGAGTATAAACCACTGTCGCATAATCCGGTCTAAATCCCGACTCGCCCCCTGGTGTGTATGCATCGTTGGATCGTTTACGCCTATTTGCTGTATAGTGATTCACCATGCTGTCCATACATCCTGATGTCACACCAAAGAACAAGCGTGGTTTACCAAACTTTTTAAAGTCACGCAAATCATCCTGCCAGTTGGGCTGTGGGATAATCGCCACTCTAAACCCTTCATGTTCTGCAATCCTACCAATGACGGCACTACCAAATGCCGGGTGGTCTACATACGCATCTCCCGAAACAATGATAATATCCACTTCATCCCACCCTCTCAGCTCAATCTCTTTGCGCGTAATTGGCATCCAATCAGTAATAGGTCGTTTCACAGCCATTGTGCAAAGGTAGGTCTAGCAAACGCAAATCGAGAATATGTGCCTCCGTAACAATTTGAGCCTATTCTCGTTACATGCTTAAAATCCATGGATCAGTGTTGAATTATTCCCATTGACCTTCAATTAATGTGCATTTGACACTAAAAACACCAATTTCGTGTCATCAGTTTATTGAACAGCAATAAGAAAATGAAAGCTAGCCCCAACAATCCCGTATTTGACGACTTAAATGAAGCCGAAACTAAAAGACTCAAATCATTGACTCGTCAGATTCTTGCGCACCTGGACAAGAGAAAGGAGCAGCAGCAATCAACAAGGCAAGCTGGCCACATTTCTAAAATGATGACTACTCTGGAGAATCAGCTTGGTAGCATTAATCAGTAGATCTTTTCAACCCAAAAAAATGACCGGCCCAAGTAGTCGGTTTTTTTTGTCTCTATGTTTTTAAACAATGGTTAGGAGAGATTATGCAATTATTCAATTTGTGAAAGCAAAAAATCTTCTCATAATCAGAAAACTACACGTCAAAGGCGTGATCGCTTAAGTCCTATGATGTAATTTTGCTCGAATTTTTTGAATAGAGCAATGGATTTACGATCGGAAAGAATCAAAAACATGGCGGAATCCGCCACGTTGGCCATGGCAGCCAAGGCCAGAGAAATGAAGCAAAAAGGAGTAGACGTTATCAGTCTAAGCCTTGGAGAACCTGACTTTAAAACCCCGACGCATATCCTTGATGGAGCGAAAGCAGCTATCGATGAAGGTAAGTATTTTTCTTACCCTCCGGTAAATGGTTACCTTGATCTAAGGGAAGCGATAAGTAAGAAATTCAAAGAAGACAACAACCTCAATTATACACCTGATCAGATTGTAGTATCAAATGGAGCAAAGCAATCAATTGCTAACGTTTTTTTGGCGTTGCTTGATCCAGGCGATGAAGTAATCGTTTTTTCACCCTTCTGGGTAAGCTATTCTGCGCTAGTAGAGCTAGCTGAAGGAAAATGTGTATTTGTAAATGGATCCATCGAAAATGATTTTAAAGCAACAGCTGAGCAGCTGAAAAATGCCATCACAGACAAGACGAAAGCCATTATTTTTTCTTCACCTTGTAACCCAACAGGATCTGTTTTCACAAAGGAAGAATTGGAGAAAATTGCGGCGGTCCTGAAAGATTATCCTGCAATAACCGTGATTTCTGATGAAATCTACGAATTGATTAACTACACTGGTAAGCATGCGTCTATCGGTGCAATCGATGGAATGGAGGATCGGACAGTTACCGTTAATGGATTTGCGAAAGGATTTGCTATGACTGGATGGAGAGTGGGCTACATAGGTGCCCCACTATGGTTGGCTAAAGCAGCCAATAAAATCCAGGGTCAGATTACTTCTGCTAACTGTTCGATTGCGCAAAGAGCATCATTAACTGCACTTTCTTCCTCAAAAGAGCCATCGTATGAAATGGCCAAAGAGTATTTAAGGAGAAGGGCATTGGTCTATGATCTGTTGAGTGACTTGCCAGGTGTAAAAGTAAACATGCCACAGGGAGCATTTTATTTCTTTCCAGATGTGAGCAGCTACTTCGGTAAGGGAGGGATTAAAAATGCCTCTGACTTATGCATATATCTGCTGGAGGAAGCGCATGTTTCTTTGGTGACAGGTGAGGCCTTTGGTGATCCTGACTGTATCAGATTGTCATATGCAGCATCAGAGGAAGAACTACGAACTGCTATCTCACGCGTTAAGGATGCGCTGGCAAAGCTTGGGTAAACTGTTAAATGGAATTTAACTCCATTACCAAAATATTTAATGCATTTAACCGGCTGAGGGTTTTGATCATTGGTGATGTCATGATCGACAGATATATCAATGGAACCGTCAGCCGGATTTCTCCAGAAGCACCTGTACCCATTGTCGATGTAAATAGCCGGGAGGACCGATTAGGCGGTGCAGCTAATGTAGCCCTGAATATTGCGGCGCTCGGAGCAACGCCTGTTTTGTGCTCAGTCATCGGTGATGATGATGCTGGTTCAGAAATGATAGAGCAGTTAAGCCGCAACAATATCGACTCTCAGGGGATAATCAAAAGTCCAAATCGATCTACTACCGTCAAAAACAGGATAATTTCTAAAGGGCACCAATTGCTGCGTTTTGACGAAGAAGTAACCGATCCTTTAAACGAAATTGATCATCAACAGCTAAAAGCTAATATTCAGCGACTAGTAAAAGATTGTGACGTGATCATTTTTGAAGATTACGACAAATCCTGCATTAACGAGGACATTATCCAATCTACGATAGAACAAGCGAAAGCATTGGGCATTCCAACTGCAGCAGACCCAAAAGTTCGCAATTTTCATGCTTACATCAATTGTACACTATTTAAGCCCAATCTCATTGAGATGAAAAGAGGTTTGAATATGACAATTAACCCTACAATGCTGAACGATTTAGATTCAGCCGCTATGGCGCTTAAAAGCAAGATGTCCTTCGATTGGATATTGATGACCCTATCAGAGCTGGGAGTTTATTATTTTACAAAGAAGAAAGGGGTGAAGCAAAATGCACATCTGCGCAAGGTATCAGATGTTTCCGGAGCTGGAGACACGGTTATCAGCATCGCAGCTTTGGGATTAGCGTTAGAACTTCCCATTGAAATTACAGCGGAGTTAGCTAATTTGGGAGGAGGAATAGTTTGTGAATACCCTGGAGTTGTCCCTATACCCAAGCAGCGGTTGGAGATAGAGGCAAACAATACTGTTAGCTTGACTGCCCATATGGGCTAATACAAATCAATTGCGAAGACTAATCTTCATATTTATTTTTTTAGGCACTACCTACACGGTAAGTGCTGATGCCAAACAGGGTGTAATGGATTTGTCGCTTTACAACTTCAACGAACCTATTGAACTAAATGGTGAATGGGAGTTCTACTGGAGTAAGCTGCTCACTCCTAACCAATCGTTTTACAATAAAAAATTCCTTGAGTTCCCTGGATTGTGGAATGGCCAAGTGGTGGGTAAGGACACTACTAAACCTATCGGATATGCCACCTACAAATTGCGCGTGATACTACCCGATCAGCCCACACACTATTCTATGTTTATCGATGACATGTATTGTGCATATCAGTTATTCATCAATGGACGACCTGTTGCTGCCAATGGAATTGTGAGTCATACTCGGGAACAATATACCCCCGAATGGAGACCTCAGGTGATTGATATACATGAGTTAACTGGTACGCTGGAGTTAACGCTTCACATTGCCAATTTTGATCATAGCAAGGGAGGCGCTAATAGAAGTATCTTACTAGGAACTTCCCAAGGGATTTCAAGTTTCTTCAACACCAACAAGGTACTTGACATTAGTCTCACTGCTTTGTTCATGGCCATGGCCATATTCTTCTTTATAAGATTTGGATTTATCACGCTGGATTTATCCTCACTCTTTTTTTCCCTCTTTTGCATAACATATAGCTACAGAATACTTGGGTCTGATATGTACTTTCTATTGGAATATTTACCCGGAATACCCTGGGAAGCTGTTATCTCAATAGAGTATATTAGCTTGTATATTTCGCCTCTTTTTCTGGGCATACATCTTCAGGAAATGTATCCAGCCGAATCAAATAAGAAAATATTGAGGGTGCTTTATATTCTCTGTGTAGCGTTTACGCTGTGCGTACCAATATTTCCAGTTGCGATTTACTCACGTCTGAATCTTTACTTTTTTATGATGTGTGCAGTGTTTATGTTCTATGGATTTACCATATACATTTCAGCATTTATCAACAAGCAACCTGGATCCATATATGGCATTCTGAGTGGCGTTATTGCATTTACAGTATTTGCCTTTCTGGCTCTTGAATATTCACTAATACTCGAAAGACAAAAACTAATGACCTACATTTTTCAAATTGTCTTTCTTGGTATTCATAGCATTCAACTTATTGTGAATACCAATGCCCGTATGCATCAGGATTTAGCCTCGTAATTTTTCACTGCGTCGATAAATACTTTGACCTTATCGGGATTGATGTCAGGATATACACCATGGCCTAAGTTGGCAATATGTGGGTGCCCGGAAAACTTCTCCAACATATTGAATGTTTGCTTTCTGATGGTTTGATCGTCACCATATAGCGCGCAAGGATCCAAATTGCCCTGTAAAGTCTTGTTGGGTAGTACGCTACGGGCATACTCAGGGTTCACTGTCCAGTCGAGACCGATTGTCCTTGCTGAAGTATCGGCCATTTCTTCAAGCGCAAACCATGCGTCTTTACCAAAAAAAGTCACCGGAACCTCAGTGATCTCTTTCGCAATCTTCTCCATGTACGGCAGGCTGAACTGACTGTACATTTCGGGTGTAAGCACACCTGCCCATGAATCAAAGAGTTGAATAATGTCGGCACCAGCAGCTACTTGTCGCTTCAGATAGGTGATGGTATTTGTTGCAATAAGATCTAATAATCGATGAGAAAGCTCCGGATCGGTATAAAGCATCCTTCGGGCCATTGAGAAAGTTTTACTCCCCCCTCCTTCAATCATGTAGGCAAAAATGGTCCATGGTGCACCCGCAAATCCAATCAGCGGTACTCTTCCATTCAATTCATTTTTGGTAAGCTTGATGGCCTCATACACATAGTCGAGCTCATCCCCATGGATTGTGATCAGATTATCAACATCCGATGCTTTTTGCACGGTTTTCGGAAAATGAGGTCCTCGCTTTTCTACCATTTCATAAGTCAAACCCATAGCTTCCGGAATGACCAGAATGTCTGAAAAGATGATCGCTGCATCTACACCCAAAATATCGACCGGCTGAATGGTAACTTCAGCTGCACGCTCAGGCGTTTCCACCAACTCCTTAAAACCACTCAAATTGGCCCTAACCGCACGATATTCAGGTAAAATTCTTCCAGCCTGTCTCATTAGCCAGACGGGTGTTCTCTCTGTTTTTTCACCTCGAGCGGCTCGGAGGAGTAGATCATTTTTCAATTGCATCGCGCAAAGATAGTGTCAGAGTTATTTTATGAAAGCGACATTGAATCATCGTAACAAAAAAGTCCAACATTCTTGATGAATGCATGCCTCAACAATTATCTCTAATTTTGTATTACCCCAAAAATGATGAATCATGAGTCTTTTATTCGAAAGTTTCGAGCAATGGAAAGCATACACACAATCAAATAAGCTTTCACTCTACGAACCCGTACTGATTTACGAAGCAGAACAAAAAGAGCGTAACAAGGAAACCGTCCTGGAAGGGTTGGGCAATGCCTTTGATGTGATGGAACAAGCTGTAAACTCAGGTTTAACAGAAGAAATGAAATCATACTCGGGCATGATTGACAATGGAGCCAAAAAGGTTGCTCAATGCGAAAAGGTTGTGCTCTCAAAAGAATTTCAACAATTGATTTCGAGGGCTTTAGGTGCCAAAGAAGTAAACTCATGTATGGGAAGAGTGGTAGCAGCACCCACAGCGGGAGCATCCGGCATTCTGCCTGGCACTCTTGTTACTTTAAAGGAATTGCACAATCTATCGAAGGATGAGGTTGTTGAAGGTTTACTGGTTGCAGCCGGGGTAGCCCTGGTTCTTGAGAAAAGAGCTTCATTGGCGGGTGCTGTTGGCGGATGTCAGGCAGAAACTGGAAGTGCAGCCGCAATGGCTGCAGCTGCAATCGTGCATTGTCTTGGCGGCACAGTTGACCAGGTATTCAATGCTGTAGCCATCACCATACAATGCATGCTCGGTCTTGTTTGTGATCCGGTAGCTGGATTGGTTGAAGTGCCATGTGTAGTAAGAAACGCCAGTGCTGCAGCTATCGCAAATTCATCTGCTCAAATTGCATTATCAGATGTAAGCAGTGTTATCCCCGTCGATGAATGTGTGGACGCAATGGCTGAGGTAGGCCATAGCATGGAAAGCAGGTACAAGGAAACTGCCCTGGGAGGTCTGGCTGCAACCAAAACGGGAAAATCAATTGCCAAAAGGGTAATCGGTGATATCGATATTGTGGAGTAGGAAGAGATCCTTAACTTGATTTCAAGTACCCCCGATCAATCAAGTCCTGAATCGAGGTAATAGGTCTTAATGTTTGATCACTGATAAGGTATTGCTCATCTGTTGCTTTTATTACGTTCCCGTATTGGTGGTCCGTCAAAATGATGCCTTTGTTCTCTTTATTTTGTTCCAGTATTTCGATCATCCGATCGATCATAACCGGAGATAAAGAAGAGAACGGTTCGTCCAATAACATGAAGCTGGCTTGTTGTTTAATCAGAAGGCATAATTCAAACATCTTTCTGTTGCCTTGTGACAATTCGCCAATTTTTTGGTTAGGGGACAACTTAATGCCCATCAATTCCCCAATCTCGTCGAAGGACACATTGTAATATTTCATAGTCTGACTGATTGACAAATACTTCAACAAATACCCTTGTTGTGGCAACAACACAACCTTCCCCGATTGAAATGGATTGGCGTAATAGTGACCATCGATCCTAACCGATTGTTGCTGTCCTTTTAGCACTCCAAAAATTATTTTTAGCAGACATGACTTACCTGTACCGTTACGCCCCAAAAGTCCTACGGACCTACCAGTCTCTACTGATAGATAAACATCACCAAGCACCAGTCTTTCCCCAAAAATCAGCTGAACACTGTCTACCTCAAGCTTGCTCATCTGATCAAATAAGCGGGAATGAAAGTGACCAGCAACACTACCATGTCCAGGACATGAGATGTAATGACCAAGGTGCTTGTAGATATGCCCAGATTATGAAAAAAGAGCAGATTGTCCCTCCTGAACCAGTAATAGACTATAGCGGTGAATAAATATCCGATCAATTTTGTCCAAATCGCATAACCTAAACCCCCTATAGGATCAAGTAAGATTATTTTCAAGCCCAAACCAGTAAAAATAAAATTATATGCAGCGTGTTCTCTCAATACCAATAAGAGCAAGCGAATAAATTTTACCATCGACAATTCAACGATCCGATTGTGCTCTTGGTATATTCGAAAAATCAAAATCAATTCATGACAAAAACACCACTAGTCTCCATCATAATGGCTGTGAAGGATACCGCTCCATACCTTCCTGACTGTCTCAATTCCATCCTTGCTCAGACCTACCAAAACTGGGAGCTCATAGCTGTGAATGATCATTCTACGGATGAGACACCAACCATACTGAAGGATTATGCTGCCAAGGACTCAAGGATTAGGGTATTCCATAGTGATCGTCCAAGACTTATTCCAACGCTCCAGGTAGGATATGCCCAGGTGAGAGGGGAATTGATTAATCGGATGGACTCTGATGATAAAATGCCTATATACAAATTGGAAACGATGGTTACCGAATGGGTGAAGCATGGCAAGCACACAATTGTTGCCGGAGGAACTGAGCATTTCGTGGATGAAGGTGAGGTTGGTGATGGATTTAGAAGGTATGAAGAATGGCTCAACGTGGTAGCCCGCAATCAGACACATTATCAGGAAATTTATCAGGAATGTGTGATTCCCTCACATTGCTGGTTGATCCACAAAGATGACTTTGACGCTGTAGGTGCTTTTGATCCTATCGTTTATCCTGAAGACTATGATTTATGCTTTCGGTTTTACCGACAGGGTCTTAAGGTCATAGGTCTGGATAAAATTTTCCATTACTGGCGAGATCGATCTAATCGTATCTCACGGACATGGGAAGAATACAAAGACAACAGGTACTTTGAATTGAAACTCCGTTATTTCTACGAACTGGATCGTGACAAGTCACGTCCACTGGTACTCTGGGGAGCGGGTAGGAATGGTAAATACATGGCTAAACTACTTCAGTCTTATCAGGATACATTTCATTGGGTATGTGACAATGAGAAGAAAATAGGGAAAGATGTCTATGGGGTTCGCATGGAGCATTTTGATACGATTCGATTCCTTGACAATCCTCAAATAATGATTGTTGTGTCATCCCCCAATGCTAAGATTGATATCAGAAATCAGCTAGCATCCTGGAAAAAAGTGGCCGTAAAAGATTTTTGGTTTTTTGCCTGATAAGATCAACCATGATTTACAGCTTTCGTATCTTAGGATAAACATTAAAGTTATGATTCTAGGAGTATCTGATTGGATGAGTAAAAAACTAGGCTGGGATGCAACAGTTATTCGAGTTGGTTTTGTTGTTTCAGTATTGGCATTTGGAGTAGGATTAGGGGTTTACCTGATTCTATGGATAGTGAAGCTGCTTAGCAAATAAGCATTTAGTGCAGCAAGTCACTCCCTATGAAACAAAGTCTGGTGCGCTAAAAGCCATGGACAATGGAGGTAGATTTTATAATCTGCTGACAAAGGCCAATGATGGAAATATCTCCAGTGCAGAACTGGCAAAAGTTGCAGGAGTGTTTAGCGATGTTCAGCAAATGCTCCTTTATCTGGAAATGGCAACCATTAATTTAGATGATACATCTAAAAAGTCAATCGTCAAGTCCTTATCTCCCAAGCTGCAGAAAGCTTATCAAAAATACTTTCCCCAATATCTATCTCCAACTGAAGCTAATCTGAAAGGCGATCCTGGGAAAAACCTGATCACCACTGGGATTCCAAAGTTTATTGATGCCAAAACCGAATTTCAAGGATTCATTTTTGTTCCAATCGTCACTGGCAAGACTACAACCATGATGATGATTCCAATTTTTGACCAATACGATGTGTACGAGCTCCATGATCAAGACACTGGAGATGAATTCTTATTGGCACATACGCGATCTTCCAAAAAACTACCTCATCAAAAGATCCGTTGTGCGGGTGTGCTGAAAACTTTAAACACGAAAAAAGATGAAAATGGTCTTTCCAGAAAATATTTGGAAACCCTTTATTATTCCGTTTTGTAAAATCACCACTCTCGCAATATTCTTGTTGGGGACAATTTCACAATCTAAGGGTCAAGATGGGTTCGTGAACCTTGAGGAAGCAATCCCTACCATTGAGATCGAGTTACGCTATTTCACCTCAGACAACTTTGTTGGACAAAAAGTCGATGGATATCTATCCAATAAATGCTTCATCAGTCGGGAAGCCGCAAACGCATTGTCACAAGTTCAGCAAGAGCTGAATCAAAGTGGATATGGTCTCAAAGTCTTTGATGCCTACAGACCCCAGCAGTCAGTTGATCACTTTGTTCGATGGGCAAAAGATTTAAATGATACCTCGATGAAGTCGACCTACTATCCTTTCGTGCCTAAATCGCAACTATTCGAAAAGGGATATATCGCATCTAAATCCGGACATACAAGAGGCAGTACGGTAGATCTCACCATTATTTATTTGAAGGGTGAAAACAAAGGACAAGAAATGGACATGGGAACCTCGTGGGACTATTTTAGCCCCGATTCCTGGCCCTCAAGTGATGCAGTCAGTAAGACTCAACGACAGAATAGAATGCTCCTGCAAGCAGTGATGATAAAACATGACTTCAAGCCATTGAAAGAGGAATGGTGGCACTTTACGCTGAAAGACGAACCATTCCCCGATACATATTTCAATTTCCCGATTCGTTAGTTCTCGAACTGTTTAAACAACACAATCGCATTGTGTCCACCAAATCCAAAAGTATTGCTGATGGCAGCCTTAATCTCTGCTGATTGGGCAGCTCCGATCACGACATCTACACCTGCTGGTACTTGAGGGTCAAGTTCCTTTGTGTTAATTGTAGGAGGAACCAACTGATGTTCAATAGCCTTAATGGACGCAATGGCTTCAGCAGCTCCTGCGGCACCCAACAAATGTCCTGTCATTGATTTGGTGGCACTGACTTTCGGTGTGTGTCCTTCAAATACAGACTGGATGGCAGTCAATTCACTGATATCACCAAGCGGCGTAGAGGTGGCATGACAATTTACATAATCCACATCTGCAATGGTTAAACCAGACTGCTCAATAGCCATTTTCATTCCCCTGATCGCGCCTTCACCTTCCGGATGTGTCGCAGTGAGGTGATAGGCGTCAGATGTCATTGCTCCTCCTCCTACTTCTGCATAAATCTTTGCTCCTCGATTTAGTGCATGGTCCAATTCCTCAATCACCAGAGCACCTGCACCTTCTCCCATGACAAATCCATCTCTGTTTGGATCGAAAGGTCTTGATGCGGTTAATGCTTCTTCATTGTTGGTAGAAAGCGCCTTGCAAGCATTGAAACCTCCTATACCTGATGGATTGATCGCAGCATCCGATCCTCCGGAAATGATGACATCCGCATTCCCCCATTTGATATGATTATATGCCTCAATGATTGCTGTATTTGAAGTTGCACAAGCTGTAACAGGACAAAAAGTAATCCCTTTAATGCCATATTTGATGGAGATTACCCCAGCCGCAATGTTCGGAATGATCTTAGGAATAAAATATGGGTTATACCTTGGCAATCCATCTCCGGTAGCATATTCTGCAACTCCCTCATGAAATGCCTGGATACCACCATTTCCAGTACCCCAAATCACCCCGGTTCTAAACCTGTCTATGGCATCAAAATTCAATTCAGCATCTTTCAATGCCTCATCAGTTGCAACCAGTGCATATTGAACGTATGGATCGTTAATTCTAATTTCCTTTCGATCCAGATGATCTTTCACATCAAAATTCTTTAGCTCGCAAGCGAACTTGGTTTTGAATTGCTCAGTGTCAAACCGGGTAATAGGACCTGCTCCTGACACTCCATTTTTAAGTGATTTCCAAAAATCGGACACATTATTCCCAATAGGGGTGAGTGCTCCAAGCCCTGTTACCACCACTCTTCGTTGATTCATACTTTAATTGATGATTATTTCTTTGAGTAACTGATTCTTTACTTTTTCAAGATTATTTTGTCCACTGATTCTACTAAGCAATAAAGAGCCAGTAGTAGCGCTTACTATTTCCATCGCCTTATCCTTTGCTGAACCCTCAAAACCAAATTCACCGGCCTTCCGCCCCTGACTCAATAATGACTCAATCCAATCTAACACCCCTTCGGTCATATGCCGAACTTCCTTTTGAGCCAGTTGTGGCATTAGATTGAATGACACTGCTGAATTTCCTACCACACAAACATTCATAGCTCCCTTTAGGTGCTTTTCAAAAATCACACTCCATGTCCTTTCCAATTTCTCTTGTGCAGACAAATCCGTTGGTAGTTCGCTGACCCAATTTTCAAATCGACGATGGATGCGATGGATGATGGTCTTCACCAATTCTCCTTTCGAAGCAAAGTGATAATGAATGGCTGCATTTTTAACCCCCAACTGCTCTGATATATGTGAGTAGCTAAATCCTCCATACCCAAGCCTGAGAAACAAGTCCTCGGCCAGGTCTAAGATTTTAGATGATGATGAAGCATTCATAGGGCAAATATGTCAACTTACTTATTAGTAAGTAAGTTTTTCGGATGAAAATATTGTAAGATTTAATATTATTTTTCTTTGACTGTCGTTAATTTGTTCAACGATCCAGTATCACTTATGCCACTTACTCCGCTTGTAGAAAGGCTAGGTCGAAAAAGAGCCGCACATCTATTGCGCCGTGCGTGCTTTGGAGCGACCAAGTCTCAGATTGATGAATTTAGCAGTATGACCGCCATTGAAGCCAATGAGCGGTTGTTTGACAATGATATTCCAGATCCGGCCCTACCGATCGACCCCCTTACTGGTTCCGAATGGATCACATCGGGCACCACCGATGCTAACAGTGAAGATTTCGCTCTGGGTGGATTTCTAATGGATTGGTGGATTGGTAATTTTATGAGTGCTGGTATCAATGAAGCCCAAAGCTTGTCGTTTGCATGTCGTGAAAGATTGGTCTTTTTCCTTCATACCCTGATTACCACGAAATCATCCAGTGCGGGTAGTAGTAGGAATTTGTATTATCAGCTGGCATTGTTTAGATTTTTTGCCTTTGACAAAGAAGATCATCTCATTCCGGGTGATCCTGACAATCAAATTGACTTTCCTGACCGTAACGTGGCACTCAACCTTGCAGAACTCACAAAAAAAGTGAGCGTAGACAATGCGATGCTTCAGTTCCTTGACGGTCGTCTCAATGTTAAAGGAAGTCCAAACGAGAACTATGGTCGAGAACTTCTGGAATTATATTCCATTGGTCGTGGATTGGAAGGTAGTCTCCCCAGTCCGGAATTTGACGGGGATTACTTCAACTACACTGAGGAAGATGTCCAACAAGCTGCCCGTGTATTATCTGGTTTCACGACAGATAATACCTTTAGCAACATTGATGAAGACACCAATTTACCAAGAGGTATAGTTAGAGGTGGCACGATTGCCAGCTCACATGACAATGATGCTAAAACATTCAGCGTGAGATTTAACAATCATACAATCTCACCCGATGCTACATTACTATCAGGAAGCAGCCCAACGGAAGCAAGTGTCTTGGATGAAATAAGTCAACTCGTCGATATGATCTACAGCCAAAGAGAAACGGCCAGACATATCATGCGAAAAATATATCGGTTTTACGTTTATCACGAAATTGACGAGGCTACACAGAATGGAATAATTGAAGACCTCACTGATCTGTTTTTGGAGAACAATTTTAAGCTCCAACCCGTTCTTGAAGCTCTTTTTTCAAGCCAGGAATTCTATGAAGGGGCTGATGGTGTTGATGACAATAAATTCGGATCAGTAATCAAGTCGCCGATTGACCTTGTTGTCGGGCTCAACCGTTCACTGGAAATTGCAGTCCCTGACATGCTTACTGAAACTGAATCATTTTATGAACATTGCCGACGCATTCGAAGCAGTGCCAATAGCATGGGATTAGATTTGTATGAACCGTTTGAGGTGGCTGGCTATGCTGCATATCATCAGTTTCCTGGATTTAACCGCAATTGGATCAACACAAACTATCTCACCAACAGGTACAATTATGTTAGAAATCTACTTGAAGACGGCATCACAAGTACCGAAGGAAAGGTTGATTTGGTAACTTTTGTTCGCAATAACTGGGAGGTGAGTACGATTCGAAACTCAGAACAATTCATTTTGGAAGTTATCACCTATTTACTTCCAGTTTATGATGAAGCAGATTTTACGGAAACTGACAATGGTGAGTTAACTAACTCCAGACTCAACTACTTTCGTCAACAATTTTTGGAGCAGGAAGGATTGGGCGCAACAGGTGCCCAAGCCTGGAACGACCTTTGGGACGATGCTAATTTTAATAATGCAATAGCCGGAGAAAGATTATCCTTTCTATTTAACGCTATTTTACAAACACCAGAATTTCAATTGATGTAATCATGAGAAGAAGAAACTTTATCAAGAACATCACAGCTGGTGGAGCAGCATTTTCCTTTCAGGGAATACCAATCAAACTCGTTAGCAAATCAATGCCATTGCATCAACTGGCAGCCAATGCTGATAACGACAGGGTACTGATCATTCTTCAAATGCATGGAGGTAATGATGGCTTGAATACCTTTATTCCACTTGACAGATATGACGAGTATTATAGTCGACGAGCCAATATTGCGATACCATATAGAAGTGGAAGCCGAACTGTCATTCCGCTGGACAGCACAGTAGCGTCTGAAAAGTTTATTGGCGTGCACCCGGACATGCGAGACTTTAAAGAAATGTATGATCAGGGGAGTGCAGCTGTTGTACAAGGTGTATCCTATCAAAATAATAATGGCTCTCATTTTAGGGGAAGAGATATATGGTTCATGGGTGGTAGCTCAGAGGATTATTATCCCTCTGGTTGGATTGGCAGGTACCTGACTAACCTATATCAGCCTCTTACATACCCAGAGCATTTTCCCAATGACGACATGCCAGACCCATTGGCGTTGGAAATGGGGAACGATGTTTCGCTACTTTTTCATCAGGATGCGGGTATACCACTGTCCATTTCGTTAGGAAGTAGTCCCGAAAGTCTCGCCAATCTTATCGAACAACTAGAGGGGTTTTCTGATGAAGGTGTTGATCCAAGAGGTCTTCCGCCCGAGTTTATGTCAGGCAGCCCATATGGGAAAGAAATGGATTGGATACTTGGATTGGAAGACAAATCTGAGATATACATCAAAAGATTACAACAGCTCTATCAAGCTGCTAATGAATCATCTATTACTTATCCGGAGAAGTATCCGTATGGAGATAGCACCAATCCATTGAGCCGTCAGCTACAGCTAGTGGCGCGATTACTTGAAGGTGGAGTTAAAACAAAAGTGTTTTTGGTAAAAATTGGTGGTTTTGATACACATGCACAACAGGTCGAGGATTACAACCCTACACTTGGTGGGCATGCCGCGCTATTGCACCATATCACGAGCGCTATGAGGGCATTCCAGAGCGATCTTAAGGCCAGAGGAATAGATGACCGTGTAATGACCGTAACCATGTCAGAGTTTGGGCGAAGAATTTTCTCTAATGGTAGCTTTGGCACAGATCACGGTGTTGGTGGACCGGTTATGGCATTTGGAAAATACGTGAATCCCGGAATATTTGGCAATAACCCTGATACATCGTCCAGCAATGTCGGTATGGAATACGACTATCGTGAATTGTACGGCTCACTGCTTTATGACTGGATGGGTGTTAGCGAAGAGGTAATCAACA
The DNA here is from genome assembly GCA_049115695.1 of Cyclobacteriaceae bacterium. Lineage (GTDB taxonomy): Bacteria > Bacteroidota > Bacteroidia > Cytophagales > Cyclobacteriaceae > JAGDZR01. The sequence continues at coordinate 39,237 of JAGDZR010000020.1, forward strand.
ATGACATTTTCTTTGGAAGCCATGTCAATTCAACAGATCCAGATCGGCTGAAAATTGCCAACACAGAGAAGACAGTGTTGGGCAACACTTTTTACAGTGATCGGTATAATTTCAAGCGGATGTATCCAAATCCTGCCAAAGAAATGACCACACTCAAGGTGATGGTCAATGACACTCAAACAGTGAAAATCGCAATTCGAGATATTCAGGGCAGACTCATTCGAGAAGAAGAAAGAATCATTCAGCCAGGCCTCAATTCACTCGAATTACTACTCAACAATCTTAAACCAGCGACATACTTTGTACAAGTCAAGTCCAACAAACTTGATCAAACTAAAAAACTCATTATCAAGCAATGAGAGCACTCATCATCATTACCTGCCTGTTCGTATCATTGGGTATATCAGCCCAACGATTTAAAGGACCCAATCCTGCCCAACCCTACTCTGTTGCAGAAGAATTTCTGGATACCCAGTGGTGGCTGGGCCTGAAATTTGGCGGTAACCTTTCCGGCATCAATGTATTGCAGTCTTATAATGGGTTTAGTCCAATGGACTATGATCCTGCATTGTTAGATAAGGAATACAGTCAATATCAATTGTTTGGAGGTCAGGCCGGTCTCGATGTGACCTACTACCATCGAGGATTTTCTATTGGATTTCAGCCCAATTATCGGGTTCATCGATATGGCTACTCTAATGAATTCGTCTGGACAGGAACTAATAGTGCTTATCAAACTGACTATTCAGTCGATCAGAAAATCGACCTGATAGAATTTCCAGTATATGTAAAATATGATATCATCCGTTCCGCAGTAAGGCCATATGCAATGCTAGGCGCATCATATGCGCTGGTCCTAAGAGCATCCAAAACAGTCTTAACCGAATCGTCCAATACTGGTAGTACTCCAATTATACCCCTAGAGAGCGGCAGCACTACCTTAGGAAACAAGGATAATTTCAAGTCATTACCAATCCTGATTGGTGGCATTGGCCTCAGTATTGACAAAGGGAATATTAGAACAGTGTTAGAAGCATCGTATAGACAGGCCATCGGGAATATCATACAAACGGAGAATCGATTTGAATTCAATGAGCATGCCGGCATTGGTGATACCATGGACGATTTAGCTCTCAATAATATCAATTTGACGATAAGTGTATTATTCCCACTTAGGTTTATCAGTAGCCAGTTTACTTCCACCAGATAGAACATGAAAAAAGTTGTCATAATTGTACTCATTTCCACTTTCATCATTGGTTGTCAGCAAGAAGAAATTCCTGTCAATGGCTTTCTACGCATCTACGATCATTCCAATCTTGATATTGAGTTTACACCAGTCTCAATGGCTGAAACCTCTACAGGAGGATTGATGATATTGAGTGAACAAACCGTGGAGAATAGTGAATTCTCAACAGGTAATATCATTGTAACAGACGATGAAGGTAGTATACTAAGTCAAGCCACTTTAACAGATGGACTTGGTGTCCCGATTGGAGATCTCATGAAATTCGCTGATGCTTACTACTTTTTCACACTTGACATTAACACTTATGAATGCTTGTTGATAAGTGTCGATGAGAATGGTGCAGTTGCCAGTCCTATTTCAATTCCGAGTCTTTCTTTTCCATTGGCTGCATCTAAGGTGGGAGACCAAATGTTGCTACTGAGTTATGATGCACAAAATCAAAACTCTATTCTTAGTCTCATTAATCTAGATGGTTCACTTGCTAATTTAGCTGCATATTCTATTGGAGCGGGAACTGACGCTCAACAGCGCATCCTTGATCACTATTTTGAGAAAGATAAACGTCTACCCTTTTTTACCGGTCAGCATAGTTCCGGAGCATATTATTTTAACGGGATCTATAACTATACATTATCACTTGTTTTCAGTGATATGTCCGCAAATCCACAGGGTATCATTCAGGGGCAAGCCTTTAGTGGAGGAGTTAGTGCGATTGAGCCCGGTGGATCTGCGTTGGTGGGTTTTCAATACCAGGACATATTTTGGGAATTGCAGCCAGCAATCAACACGTCTAGTGTAACAAGCAGCATTTCCTATTTCAATAATAGACAACATGAAATCAAGTCTAAATCTCCATCCAAAATACTGAATTATACAAACGCAGGAACGTCCTATATCCTCATAGCGGCTGAAACAGAGAAACGCCAGGCGGTACTTTACTTCATCGATGCATCATCTGGAATCGTGGAGCATGTAGAGTATATAGGCTATGCCAACCCTTTCACCTTTTCCGATCTCATAGTGAGTGAAAATAACGATCTATTCGTGACTGGTAGCACTTTTGTCAATAGTCAGTTTGAAAGAGCATTTGTCAAGAAGTTTACTTCAGACGAAATCAATGAAAAATTAAGTTTATTGTAATTATTTAATATTATTTATAACTATTTCATTTTACCTCCGTTACAATTCAGTATCTGACCAAAAATCAAAAGTTATGAATATGATTCGCCTCATTCGACTTGCATTTGCGGTAGTCATCATCGCCGCACTGTTTATTATTAAATCTTCAAGCAACAATACACAACAAAGCAATGATGTGCAGCTAACAGTTCAAATGGACTGAACTATTTGACAACCTTTCATGTAAAGTTTACATGAAACAAGTCGTACGCACATCATATGCGGAACTGGTTGACATGGGAGGCTTCCCTGTCCGTCAACCTTTACCGACAGCCAAAATTGGTCAAGTCGATCCATTTTTATTATTGCACCACCACAGAGGTAAAATAAAGCCAGGAACTGACTACAAATCCGCAGGTGTTGGTCCACATCCCCATCGAGGCTTTTCTCCCGTTACTTTTGTCTTTGAGGGTGAGGTACACCACAGAGATTCCAGAGGCAACAGTGGGATAGTGAGTGAAGGAGGCGTGCAATGGATGAGTGCCGGTTTGGGAATCATTCACAGTGAGCGACCCAGTAAGGCATTTGCCGCATTGGGTGGTTATCAGGAAATCATACAGCTTTGGGTAAATACTCCACAAGCTCATAAAATGGATCAACCCTATTACAAAGCGATTAATAAAGAAGATCAACCTTTGATAAAACCAGATACTGGAAAGGGTCTTATTCGATTAGCCTGTGGAAATCTAAACGATCAAACAGGACCTATCGAGAGTCCATTCTCATTGACCGCAGTTACATGTGAGGGGATCTCGAAAATGCAACACACATTCAATATTCCCGAAGGAGAACATTCGATGATCTATGTTTTGAAAGGCACTGTCAACGTCACTGGATATGGGCTGTTGGATCATCACAATCTTGCCATGTTCTCACCTCAAGGTTCATCAATAACGATTGCAGTTGATGATAAAGCGGTATGCTTGTTGTTGTCTGGAAAACCGCTTGAAGAACCAATGGTCAATCACGGACCCTTTGTCATGAATAGCACCATTGAGATAATGGAAGCAATGCGTGACTACCAGATGGGGAAAATGGGAACGCTAATTGAAGAATTTGATTAACACGAACGGATAGTAACGAAAAAGGCCCGAAGCAATGCTCCGGGCCTTTTCTTTATTCTTTAACAAATCTGATCTTACCAACCAGGATTTTGCTCTAGCATATCAACACCATCCACACGGCTCACTTCAATTTGAGCAGTAGGGATAGGGTATCGGTCATGTCTTCCTGTGTAAGGAGAAGAAGCAGACATGTAAGCACGCTTAGTACCTTCAACAGCTACATAATCGTTGATTACCTGCTCAGCAATTCCCCATCTTCTAAGATCGAAGAATCTATGACCTTCCATGGCCAACTCTAGTCTTCTCTCTTTTCTTACAGCATCTCTTGCAGCACCTTGATCAGTCCATGCAGCATCGTAAGTACCAACACTATAGTTAGCCCAGGTAATACCCGCGTCATCTATTGGCACTTCAACTGCTACTCCATCAGGACCTTGTGCACATGCACCAGCTCTTGTTCTGATTTCGTTAACAATAGCTCTTGCGTTCTCCAAAGACCCAGCTTCTACTTCAGCTTCAGCCAACAACAACATAGCATCTGCATATCTGAAAAGGTGCTGATTCAAGCTATGAAGCTGATAATCAGCCCATCCACTACCTGCAGCTTGACCTGAGCCACTGCTGCGCTCATAGATACTCTTCTTGTTGCTATAAGGACCAGCATAAGCTCTGTCGCGAATCCAACCTGGCGCGTGAAGTCCCCAATCGATGAAAGGTACATCATCTCGACCCACTGTCCAGTCTAGTCTTGGATCCACTGCATCAGCAGTTGGATCAAGATCTGCGCTATTAAAGTCAGCTACAGGAAGACCTGAAGCATCAACTTTAAATGCATTTACCAGATTCTGAGAAGGCTGGAAGAATCCACAACATCCGAATGGGCTACCACCGTGTGGGAAGTTCAAACGGTCATTTCTGTTACCATTCTCACCCTGCGGCATGCCATCATTGGTAGATGCCTGATAAGCTAAAATAGTCTCAGGACCATTCTCCTGCATTGTAGAGAATGGATGGTGGAAACAATCTTCCAACGCATATGGTCCATTGTCTACAACATCTCTCAATGTAGCCAAACCACCACTATAATCTCCACTATAAACCTGAACACGTCCTTTATAAGCCCTTGCTGTCCACTGAGTAGCACGTCCAACGTCACCTTGAGAAGTAGGAAGCAGTCCAATCGCCGCATCCAAATCTGCAATGATTAATGGAATAGCATCAGTACCCATATTTGACTTTTTGAAGTCTACGTCATCCTCCGTGTAATACGGAATATTTTCCCAGAATCTCCAAGCATCAAAGTGGTAATGCGCTCTCAAAAACTTAGCCTCACCTTCGATTCGGCTTCTGTCCGCATCAGACAAGTCTGTAATACCATCACTCTTTAAAAGGGTGAGTGTAGCATTTGCACGGCTGATTCCCTCGTAAAGGTTTGCCCACTTGTCATTCAAGTAGCCATCGGCTCCACCAGTTGTCCAGTTCATCAACTCTACATCTTCAGTAGGCTGCTGATCACCAGGCTCTGATCCTTTGTAAGCATTATCAGAAGCAACTGCACCAAAGATCCAGTTACTACCTGCTCCGCCCCAGCCACCAAACTGAGCCCAACCATCTAACATTGAGTAGGTAGCAATCAAGTTACCTTCTACTCCATACGCATTAGCAAGAGTATTGGAATCCAATACCCCTTGTGCCGGAGCGTCCAAAAATTCGTCACTACAAGCAAAACCAATTGCTGATACTAGGACGATTGCTGCGATTATTTTATTAAACATTTTCATTTCTGATCCTTAATTAAAAGTTAGCAGTTACACCCAAAGTAAACATCTTGTTGTTAGGGTAGTTACCTCTATCAACACCCATGCCCTGATCACTATTGTTAAATGACGCAACAGCCGGGTCGATGTTAGAATAACCTGTGATAGTAAACAAGTTCTGAGCCTGAACAAACACTCTCGCATTCAAGCTGCCAGTCTGTGGCATGTTATAACCTACCTGAAGGTTTCTCAATCTCAAGTAAGAAGCATCTTCTACATAGAAACTAGAGAATGCACTTGAGAAGTTATCATTCTGATCCAATCTTGGATACTTAGCATCATCACCTTCAGACTCCCAGGAGTCAGTCAATCTATCAGCTCTAACGTTCGTGCTGAATAGACGGAATACAGTGAACTCCTTAGTAATGTCGAAGATGTCGTTACCAATTGAAGTGAAAAGGAAAGCACTAACATCGAAGTTTTTGTAAGTCAACGCAAGATTCATTCCACCTGTGAAATCAGGGTGATAAGATCCGATGATTGTTCTGTCATCACCGTTGATCTGACCATCTCCATTCACATCTTCAAATCTGATTCGACCAGGAGCCGCGCCAGCTTGATCTGCATGAGCAGACACCTCAGAATCATTCTGGAAGATACCATCTGCAACATATCCGTAGAATGCACCAATAGGGTTGTCTATACGGTTGATAGCTGTACGGCCACCACGTCCACTAATTGTGGCACCAAAGAATTCTTCCTGGTTACCATCAATGCTAACAATCTTGTTTCGGTAATGTCCACCAGTTACGCTGATGTCAAAGTTCATATCACTGCTAATATCAGTGTTGTATCCAACAGAGAAATCAAAACCTTTGTTCTCCATGCTACCAATGTTTACGATTGGAGGAGATGCATTACCTTGTGTAGCTGGGATAGCAGGTGCAAACAATAGGTCATTCACTTCACGCTTGTACAAGTCAAACACTACATTCAACTTACCACCAATGAACGCTGCATCAAAACCAATGTTCTGAGAGATGTTTTCCTCCCACTTCAAATCAGGGTTACCAATTCTGGTTAATCTGAAACCAGCTGCAAGTGATGTGTTAGTTCCACCGATATCGTAGAATGTGTTACCTGTTCCACCACCAAATTGGTTGAACACTCGTCCTCCATCAATTTCCTGATTACCAGTGATACCCCATCCAAGTCTTAGTTTGAAGTCATCAAGGAAGCTCGCACTTGACATGAAAGACTCCTCAGACAATCTCCAACCTGCGCTGAATGCTGGGAAAGTACCCCATCTGTTGTTTGGTCCAAATCTTGATGAACCATCTCTTCTGACTGTTCCACTGATATAATACTTGCTGGCATAGTTATAGTCAATCTTTGTGAACAAAGAAACAAGAGAGTTGAATCCACCACCAGAGTTTACGTTCTTAGTAGCAGGATCACCAAGTGCATCCGCAATGTACCAAGCATCGGTAACCGTGGTGATATAACCCGCCATGCTACCATTCATCCAGTTGTTATTGTTGAATACTGACTCATATCCTGCCAAAACACCAATGTTGTGATCGTCAAATGACTTAGAGTAGTTCAAAGTATTTGTCCAGTTCCAACCGATGTTGACATTGTAATTTTCATTCAATGACGTACCTAAGTTAGGCTCAGAGTTTTCAGGTGTTGGGAAGTTGAACCCTTTGTAAAGGCCATTTCCGAAGTTAAATCCAAAAGTAGTTTTGAACTTCAATCCATCAATGATTTCAGCTTCACCAAATACACTACCTACTACTCGCTGGCCAGCCCATTTGTTGTCTTTTCCTTTTTCAAGTTGAGCAACAGGGTTACTGCCATTACCTAGTGTATTAGCTTTTGCACCAGCCCAGTACTCTCCAGTGATGTCATAAACTGGAATGATTGGCTGCATTTTGATCAACTGGCCGATACCGGTGTTTTCACCACCGCCACCGCCACCCATTCCACCTGAGTTTTGCTCAATGGAAACGGCGATGCTTTCTCCTACAGTAAATCTTCCTGCTGTGAACTGGCTATTGGCCCTGATTGAACCTCTTTTCCACCAGTTGTTCAGCATAGTACCATCCTGATCATAGTAGTTGAAAGAGATGTTATAAACACCGTTTTCAGTACCACCAGACATGTTCAGGTTATAGTCCTGAACCAACGCAGGGCTGAATACTTCATCCCACCAGTTTGTTCCCTGGCTTGCAGGCATGATCAGATTATCAGGATTCGAATAAGTACTCTCATCCACAGTTTGTGTCTGATTCACACCATCATTAGGCCATAAATAATTAGGTATTGATGGATTGTTAGGATCTCCATAGATATTCTGAGGAGTAGCCAATCCAGCATTGTCATGTGATCTTTTTACGATTTCATGGTAATCGAAAGGGTCCTGGATCAAGAAATCATCGAATCCTGCAACAGGTGTTGCAACGCCCAATTTAGCATCAACAGTGATTTTAGCTTTTCCAGCTTTACCTTTCTTAGTTGTTACAATGATTACTCCATTGTTGGCACGTGCTCCGTAGATAGACGCAGAAGATGCATCCTTCAGTACCTGGATAGACTCAATATCATTTGAGTTCAACCAGTTCATGTAAGAGTCCTGCATAGGTACTCCATCCACAATGTACAATGGATCATTGTTACCGAATGACGATACACCACGAATACGCACTGTAGATCGTGAACCCGGAGATCCGTTTGTAGCAACGTTCAAACCAGAAGAACGTCCGTCTAATTTCCCTAGGAAGTTAGCGTCCGTGATTTTGTTCATCTCTCCTGTTTCAACAATAGAAACCGCTCCAGTGATATCTTCTGCTCTCTGAGAAGTATATCCTGTTACCACTACCTCTGATAGTGATTGTACGTCATATTCAAGGACTACATCTACGACGGCCCTTGCACCTACAGCTACTTCCTGGGCCTGGAAACCCACGAATGAAAAAACTAGAGTGGCGTCATCGCCAACACCGATGGAAAAATTTCCATCCAGATCAGTCACAGTACCGCTACCAGTCCCTTTAACAAGGACGGTCACGCCCGGAAGGGTCTCCCCATCCGGAGTAGCCACTTTTCCCGAAACGGTTCTGTCCTGGGACATACCTGGTAAAGCAGCCATCATCAATGCGACTATGCAGGCAATCCTGCCTACACGATTGTAAAACTTCAGCATAGATTATTGATTTTTGGTTATATAAAAGCAATTAGCACCCTCCATGGACTCATGGGAGTGTTGTGAGCATACGCTCAATAAAAAATTTTCTTCTTAAAACTTATGCCTCCTTTGGTGTGAGACATGATTGATTTTGTTTCTTCTTCATAACAGTTCTTCATACTTTTTATTCGTTCAACTTAATTTACTTCATACCATTTTGTTCCTCATACCCCTTATTCATTCGGTTTAGAATTAATGGGGAGTACTAGACTCCCCACAATTCAATGAATGTATGGTATGAAGAATTACATTGAATTTCAATACTTAATAGAGAGCTTCTCTCTCTATGCTAAATCGCCATAACGATTAATGTCAACAATAAAACCAGCAACGTAACCAAGATAATTTCGATGATCATAGCTGCACGCAAGCGCTTCTTAATCATTTCTTGTTCTTAGTTCTGGACTCATAAACGCATTGTTAACATGTATCCGGTTTCGATTCAGCTTACAATAAAAGAAAAATCCAGTTTGCAAGAATATCTCGTTTGTGTCAATTCTTACACCATTTGTGTCAAAATAATTAAAATATGTCCCTTTTGCAGCATTTATTTCAAATGTTGCATCATTTGTTCTATAAGTTTTAACAAATTTTCAGCCAATTAGTCACTCATATTGAAGCCAAAAAACAAACATGCAAAGGTTTTCAGTCTTTTTAAACAATCTTTTATTTTGAATAAGTAAATAATTTCAAAATAATAAACCGTATTAAGTGCTAATTGATAAAAATACAAAGCATTTATTGTAAAAACGGCGCTCCAACATTCGAAAAATGCAATTTTTTCAAAATTTGAAACAAAATACCGCAATCGTGTGCGACAGCAAATTTTACTTTTCTGAATTTTCGCCTTTGACTTGCGTCGGTAGTATGTCAAAGTACTCTTTGAAACATTTCGTGAAATAGGATGGGGTTGCAAAACCAACTTTATAACTCACCTCCCCTATATTGTTGTTTCCCTTTTCAATTAGTTTTCTCGCCTCTTCTAATCTCACCTTTCTAATGAACTCATTCGCCGGCAGTCCGCTTAGGCTTTTGACCTTGCGGTAAAGTTGACTCCTGCTCAGACCGAGTTCAACAGAGAGTGAACCCACGTTCAAATTAACATCACTGATATTCTGATGGACGTGATGCAAAAGCTTCTGAAGAAAATCCTTGTCCAAAGAGGACGCCTGTACATCTTCCAGGTTATGCTCACTGATACTGTTGAAATACTTATTGAAAATGATTTGACGACTTTCTACGAGTTGATTCAGTGTGGCTTTCAAAAGCTTCATGTCAAATGGCTTGCTTAGGTAAGCATCTGCCCCTATCTCTACTCCTTTGATCTTATCAACATCTGTGCCTTTTGCTGTTAGCAACATCACAGGTATGTGACTAGTGCGAGCGTCTGTCTTAACAAGTCTACACAACTCAAACCCATCAAGTTTTGGCATTACAATGTCCGATACGACAATATCAGGATTGATCTTTTGAATCACATCCCATCCTTCTTCGCCATTTTTGGCGATGGTCACCTTGTACAAACCTGACAACTCTGTTTTCAGATAATTGCGCAACTCACTATTATCTTCAATAATCAAAAGCCTGCGAAGCTCTTTTTGTTGTGACAGAGGAGTCAAAGACCTTTCAGTGCTTACCTTCTCAACGACTTCATCCTCATCCTCATATGCTGCAAAACTCTCACCCTGAATCAATGGGAGGAAAATGATAAAGGTCGTCCCATTGCCAGGGGTGCTCTCTACTATAATCTCCCCATTATGAAGCTCAATGAAGTTTTTGACTACTTCAAGTCCTATACCTGTGCCGCCATAAAACCATTTATTCATTTCTTCGACCTGATAAAATCGCTCGAAAATCTGATCCAGCTGATCATCTGGCATGCCCGGTCCTGTATCTTTCACTGTAATTTTCAGGCATTCCCTAATATCACTAACTTCAAATCTGTGATCTTCTGTGCTCAGGCTCAAGCTGATGCTTCCGCCCTCGGGGGTCAACTTAAATGCGTTAGACAATAGGTTGAACAACACCTTTTCTATGAGTCCAGGATCCAGACTCGCTTCTGTTTTGCCAGCCGAAAACAGCTGTAGATCTATCCGCTGGTCCATGGCCTCCTGCTGAAAATGAGACAGAATATTTTCCAAAAATGATTGTACCTCCACTTCCTGTACCCTGACCTTGAGTTTTCCGGAATTCAACTTTCTGAAATCCATCAGTTCGTCAATCAAGCGCATCAATCGTTGAGCATTTTTGAACACCACATCCAATTTTGCCTTTATCTCCGGGTTTATCGACTCCCTAGACAAAATATCCTTGAGTGGATTGATAATTAAAGTCAAAGGCGTGCGAAATTCATGAGATATGTTCGTGAAGAACTGAAGTTTACGTTGATTCTGGAATTGGTCCTGCTCACGCATACTTCGCTCTAGTGTTAGCTGATGGTCAGAGCGTATTCTTAAATTCATCAAATAAATCAACAGCGACAGTCCTAATAAGAATAATCCAATATAGAGCGCAAATGCAATGCCTGATTTCCACCAAGGCGGTAGCACTACTATTCTTAGTGATGCAAATTCATCATTCCACAGTCCATCACTGTTAGCGGCTTTAACCCTGAACTCATACTTACCCGGATTCAATGATGTATAAGTCGCACTCCTCGAATAGCCTACATAATTCCAGGTGGATTCGAGTCCATCCAAATAATAGCCGAATTGAGTCTGTTCAGGGCGAGTGAAATTAATTCCAGCATAATCAATGGTGAATACCGATTGGTCATTTGTCAGGGTAATTTCTTCTGTTTCGGATATGGCGCAGGACAAGGGTGATTCGGGCTGATTGAAATCCACATCCTCATTGAATATTTTAAACCCAGTCAAATAGACTTCTGGTCTGATCTGATTGGTGGGCAAGTTTAAGGGATCAAAAAAGTTAATACCCTTTTCGCTCCCGAAGTACAGGTATCCATTGAAATCCTTGAAAACGGCATCCCGCGTGAAATTGTTCGATAACAAACCATCCTTCTGGGTATAATGGGTAATCTCCTCAGTTGTAGCATCAATTCGGGAAATTCCCGACTTTCCACTCATCCAGATATTTTGCTGGTCATCTTCAACTATGGAGCAAACGCTTTTTTGATAAAATTCATTTTTTTCATTGTACCACTTGAAACTCCCATCTTCCAATCCATATCTACACAATCCTGTTCCATCCATTCCTATCCATAGATACCCCTTGGAGTCTTCAAACAAGGAATAAATTCTAAAGCGGTCAGACTTCAGTGGATCAGACGCCCGCATTGCTGAATCAAACGGTAGTATACGTCCAATCTCCTTTTCCTTTCTATCCACATAAAACAGACCGTTGATTGTTCCAATCCACATTCGGTTGTTCCGATCGATGAGCATCATTCTCACCCAATCGGCAATCGGCTCGGCATCCGGGTCCTCAAAATTATGAACAGCAAACTCTCCGGTTTGAGGGTTATAAGATTGCAGGTCTGTACGAAAAGCACCAAACCAAATGATACCGTGATTGTCTTCGAAAACATGCAGCAGTTTATCAGACTTTATGCCATAATTGGTATTTTCAGGTATAAACTGACGAAATTTTCTACTTCCCTTCGGTAACATATAAAGTCCTCCAGCCCAGCTAGCTACCCATAAATTCCCCTTGGCATCAACATGCGAATGCTGAATAGAGTTGTTGTTCAGTCCACTAAAGCCGTTTTCCTCATTGATGTGAAGGATACGACCGGTTTTGAGGTCATACTTATCGAGACCTCCTCCATCCATGCCAATCCAAATATCGTTTCCTTCTGCATTCAGAGACGTAACAAAGTTGCTGGCAAGGGCATTTTCTTCGTACACCGAGCTGGTAATGCTCTGGAATTTGTTGTAGTACTCATCCAATACAGCAATTCCTGAATTGTATGAACCGATCCATATTCGATTACTTCGATCTAAGAACATGGTCCAGATTGAATTTGACGGCAACCCTTTAGGATTTTCCTGTCTATGCGTTAATTTTTCAATGAGTTTAAAGTGCTCATCTAATACCAATACAGCTTGATTTTCTACACTACACAGCATTTTCCCATCAGGAAGTTGTAAGGTTCCCAATATTCTTTTGTTGGCTACTGGATGTTGTCTTAACGTAACATTCTGATTGCCCTGCCAGGTAATCACGACCAGTCCTGCCTGGGTGGTGCCTAAAAGTAAGTCTCCATTCTCAAGCCTTTCGACACTTTCAATGGTCTCCTGCTTCCCTCCCCAATAGTCTCTACCATTCTCAATATCAATTTCGCGTAGCTTGTTATTGAATTTATCATAGGTGTAAATACTGGTTTCTGAAATACACCACATGTATCGATCATCAAGATGGATGATGTCTAAAAAACTGTGATCGCCCACTAGTACGGGTTTGGCGATCCGCTGATTTCGCTCAAGGGCAAAAAGACCAAACCCCTGAACTCCTATCCACAGGTGATCTCCATCCTCCACAACTGTTGATACACTCAGGTTTTGCCTGTTGTTGCCAACCGGCATTTCAAATTGAATGCGTTCAAAATTGTTATTGCATCTGTTGTACCGGCAAAGCCCCTGCTCAGTTGTTACCCACAGGTTTTTGTCAGAATCCTCGTAAATCGTATTAACAAAATTGCTAGGAAGGGAATTACGATCAGACGGATCAAATGAGAATTCCAGATAATCGACACCATCAAATGCATATAGCCCTGAGCCAGATGTGCTAAACCACAAATAACCACGATAGTCCTGGCAAAAATCATTGACAGGTCGAATTGGAAATCCATCTCTAACTTTTTGAAATTCAAATTTGGTATCTGAAGCACCGTGAGTGAGACCAAATACTACAGTAAGTATTAAACCAATGAAATACCTCAATCTGCTATCTATTTAATACTGAAAAACTCTGGGTGATTGGTTATTAATCGAAATTAGCAATACTTTTCCTGACTCTGTTGAAAAAATTGAGGCATCACGTACCTCTCCAGCTGCATCAGGACCTTTCGCCACTTCAAATCGCCTTCTCCCCTGACCTTCGAGCAAAACTCCCTTGCTAGCTCCTAAGTACCCCAGTTGAGGGACCAGTTTGTGCAAATTCCCTCCTAACCAGAGATCCTTTTGTCCATCATTGTTGAAATCCTCAACTACAATGGCATAAACGGGCGATTTTTGCGCAATGATTGGAAGCGGCTGAAACGCATAGCCGTCTTCATTGTTCCAAATAATGCCGCTTTGGAGGTTATTCACAGTATGCTTAATGGCCCCATTTCGTTCTTGCTCTGAAAACAGATCTTCAAATTGCATTCCTGCATAATCATGATGCTTAAGGATCTTTTTCTTAAGATGCGGTAGTTGCCTGGTCAATTCAGATTTCATGGCAAATGGATAGGCCCGATCGTCCAAAGGAGGAAACCAACTATACACCTGATCGGTTTGACCATTTTCATCAAAATCCTTGACATGCATGGTCAAAGGCCTGTCTTTGGACGCCTTCAATTTTGAATTATCTCCCCAATTTCCCACTACAAAATCCTCTCGGCCATCTCCGTCCAGGTCAGCTACTTCTAATGTATTCCACCATCCTGAAGTACCTTCTATTTTATTCATGCCGCCTTCCTGATTTACAATAGTTATTGACATCCAATCTCCTGCAACAACTAGCTCTCGCTTGCCATCTGCATTCAGATCTACCCATTTGGCATCAGTTACCATGCCCAAATCTGCGAAAGTAGAGGGCGTGATATCTGTCCAACTACCATTTGCAACTTGATATAGGTAATTTTTGGGTAGCTCTCCATATCTCCCCTGAACCAGTCGGCCACCTATAAATACTTTTGTTACGCCTTCTTCAACGCTCGCGCATACAGCACCAAAGTTTCCTGATAGCTGCACAGCGTCAGACGATTTTTCAAACATGCCAACACCATTGTTTTCATAAAACCTAACTGGTGGGCTTGGTCGCCTGTGATCATTACCTCCAGAAACAATGATCAGGTCATTGTCTCCATCATCGTCCCAGTCCAGCAATACTCCGCCTGTACTCTCATATTGCTTATCCGCATTGAAGATGCCTGGAATACGTCTAAATCTTCCATTGCGCTGCTGCACATACACCTTGTCATCATCATTGGTCGCTCCCAGCTGAATGAAATCTTCCAATTGATCTCCGTTGATATCTCCTACGACTAGTTTCGGTCCCTCAGTTGATTTCATACGAAGAAGTAACCTCTGATGGTCAAAATCATCATAGTCATCTTCCTTGTGAGCGACCAGATTCTCAATTAGCTCTTTTCGTTCCTTGAATAAGGTAGGTTCTTTGCTTTCGTGAAGATTAGGTACGGTCGTTGCTTCGGCAAACCGAACAGTTATGGTCTGGTTCGCTGCAACATTCAATAGTTGCTGCTGGGTACCGCCCGGCCATGTAACCGTTACTTTGTCAACTGCATCATTTTGTCCTAATCCAAAAACCAATACTGGTTCTATGCTGCTTTGAAATCCTCGTGTATTGAAGTTTTGCATACTCTGGAGGCCATCACTTGTCTCAGCATTCACTACTGCGCCAATTCCTAACTTGTTCCCCTCAGGACCTTCAAATTTGACTTTCAGGTAAGCATTGTTAGTGTTGGCCTGATAGATTGAGACAGGCATATTGACATTGTTGACAACAAGATCTAAATCTCCGTCAAGGTCCAGGTCACCGTAGGCAGACCCATTACTAAAACCCGGATGCCCCAATCCCAACTCATCTGCCTCATTGGTAAACTTTAAATCTCCTTTATTAGAGAAAGCATAATTTTTCATTGGTGTGATAGGCAACAATTCCAGGAAATCCCTGAAATCAGCACGTCCCTTTTGCTTAATAAAAGCGTCAATGTTTTCCCGATCAGCAAGAAAATCTACAAAATCAAGATATGTGATATCATGATAGATGCCATTGCTAACGAAAATGTCCTTATTACCATCATTTTGAAAATCAAAAATGAGTGCGCCCCAACTCCAATCCGTGGCGGCTACTCCCACTAGAGAAGCTATTTCTGAAAACTGGCCATCACCGTCATTCAGTTGTAATGCGTTTTGCACAAATTGATGATGATAATCCTCTCTGACTTTTAATTCACCAATATGAAACGGATCAAAAATGGTCATAGATTTCAATCGATAATTATCCGCTGGAAGCATATCAGTGGTAAACAAATCCTGCTCCCCATCATTATTGATATCAGCAATGTCCGCACCCATGCTTGATGCAGAGATCAAACCCATTCGAGTCGAAAGTTCTTCACTGTATGTGCCATCTCCCTGATTTACATAGAGATAGTCTCTTTCCCAAAAATCGTTGCTAACAAAAATGTCAGGAAGCATATCCTTGTTGATGTCCCCTACAGCAACACCAAGTCCAAAACCTATTTGACTATTCAATATGCCAGCTTCTTTGGTCACAGCTGTAAATCGCTCACCATCATTTCTCATCAGCTTATCTCCGCCCAGGCTGTCACTCGTATACCTGATGTCCTTGTAGATTCTGATTTTGCTAGGATCATGAAAACTATTGTTGAGAATATAACAGTCCAAGTCCCCATCAAGATCATAATCAAAAAATGCTGCATGTGTAGAATATCCCTTATCAGCCAATCCAAAATCTGCCGCACGCTCTTCAAAGGTCAGGTTCCCTTGATTGATAAAAAGTTCATTCTCTCTATCGTCACCTTCAACATCCCCCGAATTACAGACGTATATGTCCAACAATCCGTCTCCATTAACATCCGACATGACAACACCAGTACTCCATCCTCTCTCTCCTCCAACACCAGCTGCAACGGTAATATCCTCAAACTTCATGTCGCCTTTATTCAGGTAAAGCTTGTTCTGGCCCATATTGGCCGTTAGATAGACATCCGGCAGACCGTCAGCGTTAATATCACCAATGGCCACACCACCGCCATTGTAATAGTTGCGATAATTGATGACATTGAACTCCTTCCCATCCATGACTTCATTGATGAATCCAACTCCGGTCCTACCAGTATCCAGCAGTGAAAAGAGCGCATCGGATGGGGCCGTATAAGGTTCGGCCTGTGGCGTTTGAGGTCTTGACGTTTCTTTTTGGTTATCGCAGGCAAATAGCACCATTGTCAAACCAAGCATAGCGTATCTCCCGAGTTTCAATTGTAATCCAGGTTTCATATACAGAAGATTTTGGTCAGGAATGGGGGCGACAATTTCTTCACTCCATAATTAGACTGCTAATATGGCCAAATGGTAGGGAAATACTGGCCTCAAAACGACATAACCCGTATGAATAATGTCAGTATTGGTCAAAGGACCTTAAATTGAACTAATGAACTATCTGGAAAATACCATCAAACTAGCTAGGTATTACAAAGGACTAGGAGAACGAACCTTTGAACAATTGTCGGATGAGGACATGTTCTGGAGTCCAGGTGAAGATAACAATAGCATTGCAACGATCGTGAAACACCTCTGGGGCAATATGCTCTCCAGGTGGACCAATTTTTTGACAGAGGACGGGGAAAAAGGCTGGAGAAATCGGGAAGCCGAATTCGTCAACGACATTACATCCGGTGATGAGATCAAGTCTAAGTGGAATGAAGGATGGACATGTTTCATTGAAGCACTTGAGTCTTTGAGCAGCGACCAGCTCGAGGACATTATTTATATAAGAAATGAAGGCCATACCATAATGGATGCTATCCAAAGACAATTATCGCACTATCCCTATCACATTGGTCAAATTGTGTTCATTGGTAAAATGATGAAGGGGTCGGACTGGGAAAGCCTATCGATTCCCAGAGGTCAATCAGATGCCTATAATGCCAATAAATTTGGTCAGGAAAAAGACCAACAACATTTTACTGATAATGTCTAAGATTATTCGGGAAGCTTGTGTTGATACGTTAAATGATGCGCTAACAGCTGCCACAAAGGGTGTAGAAAGAATTGAGTTATGCAGCAATCTTGACCAGGATGGGTTAACACCCGAATTTACACTGGCAAAATCCGTTATAAGCTCAGTTGATATTCCTGTGAGATTAATGATCCGAACCAGAGCGGGGAATTTTAACTACAATACCCTGGAAATAAAGGAGATGATCAGACAAATTGATCAGTTGAAACCCTTGAAACCTGATGGATTTGTATTGGGGGCATTAACTGAGAATTGTTCAATAGACATTGCCACCACGACATCCTTGGTCATGGCTTGTCGCCCGTTACCTGTCACCTTTCACAAAGCCATTGATGAATCCCCTGATCTCATTGTAGCGATCCAGGATTTGATGAACATCAATGGTATATCACATATATTGACGTCAGGCGGAAAAGCCACAGCAAATGAGGGTGCAGAGACTATTCGCAATATGCTCCTGATCAGTAAAAATCACTTTACTATTATAGCTGCTGGTAAGATAACCGCTGACAATTTAGCAGCTCATGTTGCTATGATAGGCGTGAATGAATATCATGGAAAAAAAATTGTCTAAAGGCTACTTGAGCATATCCCGGCGCAAAAAGGCTACTCCAAACGAAATCAGGCCAAGTATCGCTGGAACAATGATGGACTCTTCACGACCAAAATGTGTAATGGCTGCACCAATCATTGTCACGCCCAGACAAATCGATGCTATTGGAACTAGTTTACCGAATTGTTTAACGAACATTGGTACGATGACCCCAATTGCTCCTAGTAACTCTAACCCTCCTATTAATCTAATCTGCCATTCGACAAAATCCTCAGTCCAGGGCATTTGAGTGAGCATATCATCAACAGACATGGTTAGCTTCCCAAAACCCGCAGCAAGAAATGCCAGCACTACCAATACTTGTAAAACCCAAATGAAAATCTTCATGTTCAATTTTTAAATGTTATCACATATATGTTTATACATATAAATATATTCAAACTATCCTTACTAAGCAATTCATTGAATTGAATTCCTGATTAAAAATTGCTACTTTCGTATACCAACTCTTGACAAGGAGACCTCATAAAGCTAAACCACCATTTGAATATGAGACCGAAAAGATATCATTACTCGGTTCCTTGCATTAACAGAAATAATCAATTTGTAGCCTTCAAGTATCTGCGCCGTAGACGACCTGTGCTTAATCTGATCTTTGGCGACCTATTGAGTGATCGCGAGGAATTTGAAATAGATCTATTTGAAGTATATCGTGTTAGCGCAATGTCCAATTAAGTACGCTCACTTAATTCGAGCCAGCGCATCTCCTTTTCGTCAATTTCCTGATTAATGTCCTCGATGCGTTTACTCATTTCAATCAATTTTTCGTAATCGCCCTCTTGATTGAGCAATAGCTCCAGTTCTTTTTTTTCAGATTGCAATTTCGGAAGCATAGATTCAATTTGACTGAATTCACGCTGCTCATTATAGCTCAATTTATTACCAGGTGCTTCCTTCGATTTAATTTCCTCTTTCTGTTTACTTTTTGATTTGGTCTCTGAAACATCTGCTAACGGCACGCCTTCCTTGTCCCTGTAATCCGTGTAGTTGCCTGGAAAATCTTTGATCTTACCATTCCCCTCAAAAACAAATAAGTGATCTACTAATCGGTCCATAAAATATCGATCGTGCGAGACCACCATCAAGCATCCTGGAAAATTATCCAGATAATCTTCCAAAACATTGAGGGTCATGATGTCCAAATCGTTTGTAGGTTCATCTAAAATCAGAAAGTTTGGATTGGCCATCAATACCCGCATCAGTTGTAATCGTCGTTTTTCCCCGCCACTCAACTTTCCAACAAAGTTGTGCTGCATCTTAGGTGGAAATAAGAACTGATTAAGCAATTGTGAAGCCGTGATTTGACTACCGTCTCCCAACGTCACATACTCTGCCACCTCCTGGACGATCTCAATGACTTTCTTGTTCGGGTCAAATACTGTTTCATCCTGCGTGTAGTAGCCAAATTTAGTCGTCTGCCCAACATCCAATTTCCCCTCATCCGCACGCATTGACTGAGTAATCACTTGAAGAAAAGTCGATTTTCCCACTCCATTCGGACCAATGATCCCCACTTTCTCCCCTTTTCGAAATACATAGGAGAAGTTCTTCATGATTTTTAAGTCGCCAAATGACTTAGAAACCTCTTGTAGTTCAATGATCTTTTTGCCTTGCCTATCACCTTTCAACTGGACTTTCATTTCCTGCTCCTGAAGGTTTTTGTTAGCGGTCTTTTTGAGATCATGAAATGCCTCAATGCGATACTTGGATTTGGTTCCCCGAGCTTTTGGCTGTCTCCTCATCCAATCCAACTCCTTTTTCATCAAGTTGCGCGCCTTCCCAACTGTTGAAGCGTCCTGTGACTGTCTTTCGGCCTTCTTTTCAAGGAAGGCGCTGTAATTTCCCTTGTATCTAAAGATTTCGCCACGATCGATCTCCATGATCTCCGTCGTTACCCTGTCCAAAAAATACCGGTCGTGCGTAACCATCAACAATGTCAGGTTTTGGGAAGCAAGGAAGTTTTCAAGCCACTCAATAACTTCGAGATCCAAATGGTTGGTTGGTTCATCCAAAATCAAAAAATCAGGCTTAACCACCAATGCCTGAGCAAGTGCGACGCGTTTTCGTTGACCTCCGGAAAGCGTACTCATTTTCGCAGAAAAATCATGGATACCCAGTTTACCCAGAAGTTGTTTGACCTGCTGCTCGTATTCCCAGACATTCAGACGATCCATTTCTTCGATAAGATCGGACATATCCGGGGCGGTTTCTGGATTTAAACTTGCCTGTGTCAGGGCATCCTCATACTGACGAATGAGATTAAGTTCCTTTTTATCATCCGAAAAAACAGCTTCTCCAACGGTAGCATCATCATCAAAATCAGGACGTTGGGAAAGAAATGAAACCTTCAATCCGTTTCTGAATGATACCTCTCCCTTGTCCTGGGTTTCAAAGCCTCCAATGACCTTCAGCAAGGTGGATTTACCACAACCATTGACACCAACCAAAGCAACTTTCTGTCCTTGATCCAATCCAAATGTAATGCCCTCGAAAAGTAGCTTTTCATCATAACTCTTAGAAAGGTTTTCGACTGATAGATAGTTCATTGGTTATTTCAGGATTTTTCTGATTTCCCGTCCTTTTGACAGATATGCGTTTATTGCCTCCTCATTTCCATCGTCGAGGTGCTTTCTAAAAGTATTGAGATACGCTATGTAAGTGTCCAATCCTTCCAGGATGAATTTCTTGTTCTTTTTAAATATAGGTGTCCACATATCCGGAGAACTCTTGGCAAGTCTCACGGTGCTGTCAAATCCAGACCCAGCAAGTTCCAAAATTGTGGAAGCTGTTTTCTCTTTTTCCAGGACGGTATTGCTCAACCCAAACGCAATCACATGACTGAGATGTGAAACATAAGCGAGATGCATGTCATGCTCATCAGCCGGCAAGTAGACTGTCTTCATCCCAATCAACTTGCACATTTTACGGAACTCTTCTACCGAAGTTGATTCCGACAATTCCTGTTCGCAAACAATCATCACTTTGTCTTCAAACAATGTGTCAAATGCTGCTTGCGGACCGCTATACTCCGTTCCTGCAATGGGGTGTGCGGCAATGAATTGTTTCCGCTTTTTGTGTTGTCTGACTTGCTGGCAAATCTGCCCCTTGGTTGACCCGAAATCAACTATCACTTTTTCTGCTCCTGCATAATCAAGTAGTTGAGGGATCAATGATTCTATATGCTGCACTGGAACTGCTACTAAAATCCAATCGGACGATTCAACGGCAGCTTCTACCGTATCACATATATGATCGATCAATCCTAATTCCTTTGCCTTTGAGAGGTTCTTACTACTGGCATCCCACCCAAAAACTTCAATATCCTCCAGTCGCCTTTTCAACGCGAGTGCGAAGGAGCCTCCAATCAAACCAACTCCAATGATTGAAATTTTCATCCCGCAAGTTTACTACTTATTTGATCAGGAAATACGCTGCCTGGCGCGTTCGAACACTTCGACAGGGCTACAGAGTGAGACTCTCACGAAGCTTTTACCCTGTTTTCCGAAAATGTGACCTGGCGTAATGAATACACCATGATCGTACAAGACTCGATCCACTAATTCATCAGCAGTCCCAGATGAACACCTGGCCCAGACAAACATGCCCACCTGTTCAGCGGCGATTGTGCAATTCAACGACTTCAACAGCTGTTGAGCAACTTTTCGCCTCTCTTTATAGACTGAATTGAGCTGGCGATACCAGTCGTCACCAGACTTTAGTGCTTCAATAGCCGCCAATTGCAATGGTTTGAACATGCCCGAATCCATATTGCTTTTGATCCTTAGGACCGGATCAAGTAATTGCTGATCTCCACAAACCCATCCAATGCGCCATCCAGCCATATTAAAGGTCTTTGACATGGAATTCAGCTCTAACGCTACCTTTCCAGCGCCTTCAACAGACAAAACCGAAACTGGCTCATCGTTGAGTATAAAACTGTATGGGTTGT
This sequence comes from Cyclobacteriaceae bacterium, assembly GCA_049115695.1. Classification (GTDB taxonomy): domain Bacteria; phylum Bacteroidota; class Bacteroidia; order Cytophagales; family Cyclobacteriaceae; genus JAGDZR01. The sequence goes on from JAGDZR010000020.1 coordinate 61,244, forward strand.
CATTGACCAATAATATGTCGTTTTCAAGCGCCATCGTCACGAATTGCTGAAGTACATCTAAATTGCCTTTGGTGCCTGTTGGCATGTGCGGGTAGTTGATCCAAATGATCTTGATACGACTAAAATCAACCGTCTTAAAAAAATCCCAATCTGGCTCCCAATTGTTGTGAGGGTCAAGCGGATAATAAATCGGCTCTGCCTCAGCCATTCTGGTCACAGAAGTGTAGGTGGGATACCCAAGAGACGGAACCAATACCTGATCTCCAGGATTTAGATAGGCCATTGAAATATGATTAATGCCTTCTTTTGAACCCATTAACGGTAGCACGCCGGACATCTCATCTAGCTCAACGTCGAATTTTTGTTGGTAAAAGTCAGCAATGGCTCGTCTTAGATCAGGGATCCCTTGATAAGACTGGTATTGGTGCATTCCAGTTTGCTCGGGGTAGTTTCTTAAGGCGTTGATCACTGAGGGAGAAGGAGGCAAATCAGGACTCCCAATGCCCAAATTGATAATTTCCTTTCCTTCTGCTTCCAGCTCTCTGATTTCTCTCAATTTTTTAGAGAAATAATATTCCTGAACTGTTTTTAACCGATTGGCCGTCTGCATGGCGCAAAGAAACAGGGATGTTGCAATAAATCAAATGCCTGAAGAATTGCGCATCAAATATTTAGAATATTGTCTCAATCTAGCTTCGTTCATTGAAATATTCCCAACATTTTATTTGCAAACTGGCGGTCCATGCTTAGGTTTGCGCAGCAAATCGAAAGGATCGATTTATTGAGAAGCGCCGAGAGACAGGCTCTAAGACGCGCTAGCAACCTCCTCCATCTGGTGGAAAGGTGCTAATTCCTGAATGATAAATTGACAATATGAAAACAATTACATTCTACTCTACGCATCTACTTCAGGCACTGCTGAATTCATTTGGTATTAGGCATTTTCTTGAGCAATTCATGCGAATGCATGGCTAACCAAGACTGTCTATCCTATCAATATCCCTGAAATAGAAAATAAAAATGCCAACAACCCTGATACAGCCAGATACCAAAATATTGAAAATTGATCGCCCCCTTGTCCTCGAATGTGGCGAACAATTGACTCATGCCCAAATTACGTATACGACCATGGGTGAACCAAACAGTGACTTATCCAATGTCGTATGGGTGTTTCATGCCTTGACGGGCAATGCCAATCCGACAGAATGGTGGCCTGGGCTTACTGAAGAGAATGGTGCGCTCAATGCTGAACATGATTTTATCATTTGTGCCAATGTGCTCGGCTCTTGTTATGGCACTACGGGTCCTCAGGATCATAACTTTCCAATGATTACGGTTCGGGACATTGTGAAAGGTCATCAACTACTGAGAGATGAGCTGGGGATTAAAAAGGTAAAGCTTGGAATTGGAGGATCATTGGGCGGCCAACAGCTGCTTGAATGGGCTGTACAGGAACCAGACATTTTTGAAAATATTGCGGCCATTGCTACAAATGCACAGCACTCACCATGGGGTATAGCCTTCAATGAGGCCCAACGAATGGCACTGTCCAATATCGACAAAGGAAAGGGATTGGAAGCAGCGAGAGCAATCGCCATGCTTTCATATCGACATTACGAGACATTTGAGAAAACTCAAAAGGATGAGGACCAGAGATGGGATGACTTTAGTGCCTCTTCTTACCAGCAGTATCAAGGTGAAAAATTACGCAAGCGTTTTACTAGTGAAACCTACTATTACCTGTCCAAAGCGATGGATAGTCATAATGTTGGGCGTCACTTTGTTTCGATCAAGGACGCCTTGAACAGGGTCAACTCAAATACGTTGGTTGTAGGAATAGATACGGACATTCTATTTCCACTGAAAGAACAAGAATTGATTGCAAAACACATCCCAAAGGCTGATTTCAAAGTGATTGAAAGTCACTACGGACATGACGGATTTTTGGTGGAATCAGCGAAACTTAACAAGCTAATTAAGGATTTTTTAGGAGATTCATGAAGAAACGAATAGGACTTTTTGGTTTTGGGTGTGTCGCTCAGGGCTTCTATGCAGGACTACAGCAAAACCCCGAGATTGACGCTGAGATTGTTAGAATATGTGTCAAAAATCCAGATAAAGAAAGATTAGCTCCAAGCGATCTTTTCACTACCGAGGCAGCAGATATCATCGCATCTCAGGTTGACATATTGGTTGAGTTGATCGATGATGCTAAAGCTGCAAAGCGCATTGTTGTTGAAGGACTTAAAGCTGGCATTCCGGTGATTTCTGCCAACAAGAAAATGATTGCAGAAAACTTAAGAGAGCTTGTCCAGCTACAACAAGAAACACAAACGCCATTTCTATATGAAGGCGCAGTAGCGGGCTCGATTCCGATTCTTTATAATCTAGACCAATTTTTCAGCACCCAGTCCATTTCTGCTATCCGGGGTATTCTAAACGGATCAACCAATTACATTTTGACCAAAATGAAATTGAATGAAATAGGTTACGAAGATGCATTGGATGAGGCGCAAGCACTCGGTTTCGCAGAATCAGATCCTGCATTGGATGTTGAAGGAACAGATGCAGCTTATAAAACAGCTATCTTAGGCTTCCACGCTTTTGGGCAGTTTGTTGATCCCGCATCTATTGAAAAGGAGGGGATTGATAAGCTTACAGCCAATCAAATATTGGATAGTCGAAAAGAAAATCACAAGCTAAAACTGGTTTGTTCCATTGATCTTCACAACGATCAATTATCAGCTAGTGTTAAACCGGAACTTGTGTCGGAAAGCGATGCACTATATGCTGTTGATTACGAATACAATGCTATTTCGGTCAACGGCAATCTATCCGGGATTCAAACCTATGTAGGCAAAGGTGCGGGCAGCCATCCTACTGGATCGGCAGTGTTGAGCGATCTTAATCTCCTGCTATCAGGATTTAGTTATAATTACTTGAGTAAGGTCGAGGTACCAATCCTCTGACGATCTACTCTATTAAAATCTCTTAGGCAATAAAAAAGAGAAAGTCGGTAAAACGCTACCAACTTTCTCTTCTCCTAGTCTCTTTTTAAAGATGAATTACTTCACCGTATGCTTCTGCTGCGGCTTCCATTACCGCTTCAGACATAGTTGGGTGTGGATGAACTGATTTGATGATCTCCATTCCGGTGGTTTCAAGGTTTCGAGCGACAACCGCCTCAGCGATCATTTCTGTCACATTAGCTCCTACCATGTGACAACCTAGCCACTCGCCGTACTTCGCATCGAAAATCACCTTTACAAAACCATCTGTAGCTCCGGCAGCCTTAGCCTTCCCAGACGCTGAGAATGGGAATTTCCCAACTTTGATATCGTAACCAGCCTCTTTCGCTCCTTTTTCTGTATAGCCAACAGAAGCTACTTCAGGAGAACAATAGGTACAACCTGGGATATTATTGTAATTCAAAGGTTGCGGATGATGACCTGCTATCTTTTCAACGCAAATAATGCCTTCTGCAGAAGCAACGTGTGCCAGGGCCTGACCCTGGACAATGTCTCCAATGGCAAAAACACCATTTACAGAAGTTTTATAATAATCATCTACAACTACTTTTCCTTTTTCGGTTTTAACTCCCAAAGACTCAAGTCCAAGGTTCTCAATATTTGTAGTAACCCCTACAGCAGAAAGTACAACGTCACAATCCAATTGCTCCTCTCCCTTCTTTGTCTTCACAGTAACCTTGCACCCTTTTCCTCCTGTATCGACTTTAGTCACTTCAGAATTGGTCATGATCTTAATTCCATTCTTTTTGAAATTACGACCAAGTGTTTTGCTCACTTCTTCATCTTCCAAAGGCACGATTTCAGGTAAGTATTCTACAATTGTCACCTCTGTCCCAATGCTATGATAGAAATATGCAAACTCCACCCCAATAGCCCCAGAACCCACAACGACCATTTTCTTTGGTTGCTTAGGCAATGTCATTGCTTCTCTATACCCAATGATCTTTTTACCATCAATAGGCATTGCAGGAAGCTCTCTAGATCTTCCTCCTGTTGCAAGAATCACTCCTTTTGTACCCGTGTATGCGGTTACTTTCCCGTCTTTATCAGTCACTTCCACTTGCTTACCTCGATTGAGCTTGGCAATTCCCTGAATAAGATCGATTTTATTCTTTTTGAACAAAAACTGAATGCCTTTGCTATTGCTATCAGCAACTTCACGGCTCCTCTTCACCATTCCAGCAAAATCAGCTTTAGCGCCTTTAACATCGATACCATAATCGCCAGCGTGATTGATGTATTCGAAAACCTGAGCACTTTTTAAAAGAGCCTTGGTAGGAATACATCCCCAGTTGAGACAAATGCCGCCTATCTCCGCACGCTCGACAACCGCTACTTTCATCCCCAATTGAGATGCGCGTATCGCAGCTACATATCCACCAGGACCACTACCTATGACAATTAAATCGTATGTTGAAGCCATAATATCTTTATATGATTATTGATTTGATATCTAATATATTCGAGGCGCAAATTTATAGGTAAAGAATTAAAAAGACGAAGCTGCAGGAAACGCATAAATAATCATGAAGTCTTTATTTTAGCAATCAAAATCAACTTTGATCCATTTTTTAGTGGATCTTTCAAACAACACGTTCATTTTGAACGTGGTTAATAGCTAAACAATGAAACTACTTGAAGGGAAGACCGCTCTTATAACAGGTGCGTCCAAAGGAATCGGCAGAGCCATTGCCAACACATTTGCGGATCATGGTGCGAATGTTGCATTTACATATTTATCAAGCGTAGAAAAGGGAGAAGCTCTAGTGGCTGAGCTTGAGGCTAAAGGCGTAAAGGCTAAAGGTTTTAGGTCAGATGCTTCCAATTTTGAAGCCGCTCAGGAACTTATCGATGGAGTAGTTGAGGCGTTTGGCTCTTTGGATGTACTCATCAACAATGCTGGCATTACCAGGGATAACCTTATGATGCGCATGAGTGAAGAATCATGGGATGAAATCATGAATGTAAATCTGAAATCATGTTTCAATACCGTCAAAGCGGCAACCAGAACATTCTTAAAGCAACGCTCTGGGTCCATCATCAATATGTCTTCTGTTGTGGGTGTAAAGGGTAATCCAGGACAAGCCAATTATGCAGCTTCAAAAGCAGGGATTATTGGTTTTTCAAAATCCATAGCCCAGGAGTTTGGATCGAGAGGAGTAAGATGCAATGTAATCGCTCCAGGTTTCATTGAAACTGAGATGACTGAGGTACTGGACGAAAAAGTTGTTCAATCGTGGCGAGATGCCATCCCTCTCAAGAAAGGTGGAGACCCTGTGGATGTAGCCAATGCTTGTGTATTTCTTGGTTCTGAAATGTCTGGGTACATTACAGGTCAGGTAATACAGGTAGATGGTGGACTTCTAACCTAACAAAAAAAATTACGAGCCGTTGAAATTGATTCAACGGCTCTGAGCAACTCTTACCATATGTCCAAAATCATTTTCGAGCATTCACCCTGGTGGTTGTTGGTTTGCATTCTCCTCTCTCTGGGCATTGCATATCTGTCTTATTCAAAAAAGGATCCCCCGTGGACCACACCTCAAAATTGGTTGCTGGCTACATTACGATTCGTGGGTATCATGCTGATTGCCTTACTCATTCTGAATCCAATGACCAATTTGATTCGAAATGAAACCATCAGTCCAAAAATCGCAATTATACATGACAACTCGACTTCCACTCTCCAAACTGCTGATTCTCTAATACTGCGGAGTATATCAACCGATCTAAAAGAGGCTGTTTCCGGTCTGGGCTATAGCAATGAATTATTTTCATTATCCTCCAATATCACGGATGAAGACTCATTGATATTTGATGAGTATCAAACTAATATCCACGGGGCACTCAGCAACCCAATAGAACAACTCCGCGAAAAAAATCTTGGTGCAATCGTGCTGATTTCGGATGGTATTTACAATCGAGGTGCAACACCTGCCTTGAAAAATTACCCATTCCCGGTTTTTACAATTGGGCTTGGCGACACTATTCCTCCCAAGGATCTCTCGATCATGAAAGTGAGTGCCAATAAAATCGCTTATCAAAACAATAAATTTCCAATCGTTGTGGAAATTGACGGAAGATCATATTTGGATGAATCCACAACCGTTCAGTTGATGAATAGAGGTCGTGTTATCGATCAAAAAAATCTGGTTTTAAAACGATATAACGAAGTTGAGTTTCTTGTGGATGCAGATGAAGCCGGACTGCAAAATTATGTGATCGAGGTAGCTCCAATGGACGCTGAAGCCACATTGATTAACAACAGGCAAAGCACGTACGTGGATATTGTAGAAGGCAAAGAAAACATCCTCATCGTTTCACCAGGACCACATCCAGATATCAGGGCCATCAGAATGGCGCTGGAAGCTTCACACAATTATGAAGTTACACTCCATATCCCATCAATGAAGGAAGCTGACTTAAGTAAGTCCTATGATGTTGTCATTGTTCATGGCGCATTTGCCTCAAACACGTCTATTCCCAACATAAAGGGAAAACCAAATATGTTTTACATATTGAATGATAAATCTAATATTAACCAGCTACCTCAGTTTGGTATAAATATCCAAAATGGAAACGCAAAAGCCGATGTTGTTAAACCTGCCTACAATGTTGACTTCAGCAAATTTCAATTGACCGCTGAAAACTTAAATGTGTTTAGAGACTATCCTCCATTGAATGTTCCATTCGGAGAGTACAGTGGAAGAGGTCCGATAGACCATCTCCTCTTTCAGCAAATCGGAAGTATCAACACAGGTAGACCTCTTCTAAGCTACTATGACGATGGCACGAAAAGAGCCAGCATACTATTGGGAAGTGGCATTTGGCAATGGCGCATTTTGGAAAATGCCTTGCACGAATCATCTGACAATTTTGATGAATTGATCACAAAGACCATTCAATACCTCAGTGTCAAAAGTGACAAACGAAAATTCATATTTCAGCCTGTAAAGCGCCTCTTTGATGAAGGAGAACCCGTTCAGTTCAATCTGGAAACCTATAACGACATCTACGAACGAATCGGGGATGTCGAGGTGTCATTGAACGTTACGGATGTGAGCGGAAACTCCAACCCGTACACACTTTATAGCCACGAGATAAGAGCATTATCGGGAATTTCTCAACTTGAAGATGGAACATACCGATATCGTGCATCTGCAAGAATAGGATCAAGCAGCTACTCGGTCAATGGTGAATTTCTCGTCATGGCTGAACAGTTAGAATCGATTAATTTGACCGCTGACCATGACCTGCTATCCAAAATATCTGAAAACACAGGAGGCCAGTACTATCATTTTAGTGACTATAGCGATTTCCAATCAGACCTTGAGCAATTGAATCTTACCTCTCAAATCGAGTCTCATGAGAATATTTCTCCTTTAATTCGAGAAAGAATATTGCTTTTGCTCATTGCGCTTATTTTCTCTGCAGAATGGTTCCTGAGAAAATTTTGGGGCAGCTATTGATGAAAAAGTTGAGGTTGTCTCCCGACAACCTCATAAATACTATTGCCCGTTTATATCAGACCCGCCGCTTGAATTTACATCCACGTACTTAGGGTTGCCTCTGTAGGTAATATCGCTGGCCCCTGAGGCTCTCGCTGAGATTCTGTTTTTAACTAACACATTTGCATCTGACCCTCCACTGGTATTGATAGTGGCGTCAGCGACCTCAAAATCAAACCCATCAAAATCACTTCCCCCGCTCGTACTAAGATCCAGTTCGGCGGATTCCCCCGTTAACTCAACATCACTTCCTCCAGAACAATTGATCCTGACTGTTTCATAAACCAGTTCAAGCTCTAAGTCACTACCACCAGAAGATTTGATTTCTAAATATTCACCCCTCAAGGTTCCTTTGTTCGATACGTCTGTTCCTCCTGACGAACTTATATATTCCAATTCGGGGAGAGATACATAAACACGGGTTTCATTATCAAAATCCAGCCAGGAATTTGACTTCTGTCTAATCTTCAGAACACCTTGAGAGACCGTGGTTTCAATGTCTTCCAGGTCGCCATTAGTTTCTACCTCCACAGAGAAATCATTACTCTGGGAAAGGATAAGGTCAATTCCTCCACCAACGGATACCCCTGTAAATCCATTATGATTTCTTCTTTCGCTACCCTGAGCGAACACGATACCTGTGATCAGACAGGCTGTAATCATTAAGCTAATTCTAGTCATTGCTAAGTAATAGTTTGATATACTACTATAAGATGTGATTAAACGAAAAAGGTTGCGTAAAAATGAAAAAAGGCAGCAAATGCCGCCTTTTTTATTTCATATAGTTTTATGAGGTAATATCTAAGACTCTTTGTCTTCTTCTTTTACCTTCTTCTTTTTCAGTTTGATCTTTAAATCATCTGATTTGCCATCCCAGGTAGCTTCAATGGTATCACCTTCCTGAATCTCGCCTCTGAGAATTTCCTCCGCTACAGGATCTTCAAGATATTTCACAATTGCTCTGTTCAACGGGCGAGCTCCAAACTGCGGATCATAACCCTTCTCAACAATGAAATCTTTCGCTTTATCCGTCAGCTTGACATTGTATCCCAAATCAATAACTCGCTTCAATAAACTTGATAATGAGATGTCGATGATTTTGTGAATATGCTGTCTCTCTAGTGAGTTAAACACAATCACATCATCCAATCTATTCAGGAATTCAGGACTGAATGCTTTTTTCAAGGCATTCTGAATCGTTGATTTCATGATCTCATCCTGACTCTCTTTACGAGCCTGCGTGGCAAAACCAATGCCTGCTCCAAAGTCTTTCAAATCTCTCACCCCAATATTGGAGGTCATAATGATAATGGTATTCCTAAAGTCGACCCTTCTTCCTAACCCATCTGTCAATATGCCATCATCCAGCACTTGCAATAGGATATTGAAAACATCCGGATGCGCTTTCTCTATTTCATCCAACAGCACTACGCTGTATGGTTTCCTTCTTACTTTTTCGGTCAGCTGTCCACCTTCTTCATAACCTACATATCCTGGAGGCGCTCCTACTAACCTGCTCACAGAGAACTTCTCCATGTACTCACTCATGTCAATTCTAATAAGAGAATCGTCCTTGTCAAACAAATAGTTGGCCAATACTTTAGCCATTTCTGTTTTTCCTACGCCTGTTGGCCCAAGGAACACAAATGATCCAATTGGTTTCTTTGGATCTTTCAAGCCAACACGTGTACGCTGAATGGCTTTAGTAAGCTTTACAGTAGCTTCCTCTTGCCCTACAACCTTCTCAGTCAGCTCATCCTTCATGGAGAGCAATTTTTGACTCTCGTTTTGAGCAATTCGCTTAGTCGGTATTCCTGTAATCATACCGATCACATCCGCTACATTTTCTTCATCAACCAGATATCGCTTTGTACGTGTCTCCTCTTCCCACTGCTTCTTTTCAGTCTCTAGTTGAGCGATCAGCTTTTTCTCCTTATCGCGCAACTGAGCTGCCTCCTCATACTTTTGACTTTTGACAACCCTGTTTTTCTCTTTTTTCACGTCCTCGATCTGCTCTTCAAGGGTAACGATCTGTTCAGGTACGTTAATATTATTGATGTGAACCCGCGCTCCTGCTTCGTCCATTACATCAATTGCTTTATCTGGTAAAAATCGATCTGAAATGTACCTATCCGATAAAGTCACACAAGCATCAATCGCCTCAGGGGAATAATTTACATGATGGTGATCTTCATACTTATCCTTAATATTATCAAGAATCTGTTTGGTTTCCTCCGGAGTGGTAGCATCAACCATTACCATTTGAAAACGTCTGGCTAACGCACCATCCTTTTCAATGTATTGTCTGTATTCATCCAGCGTTGTAGCTCCAATGCACTGAATCTCACCCCTGGCTAGTGCTGGTTTAAACATATTAGAGGCATCAAGACTTCCAGATGCACCACCTGCACCAACTATTGTATGAAGCTCATCGATGAACAAAATCACATCCGGAGATTTTTCGATTTCATTCATGACAGCTTTCATTCTTTCTTCAAACTGCCCGCGATATTTAGTCCCTGCAACCAAAGATGCCAAATCCAGTGTTACGACACGCTTGCCAAAAAGTACTCTTGATACTTTCTTTTGAACGATACGTAAAGCCAATCCTTCGGCTATTGCCGTCTTACCTACACCTGGCTCTCCAATTAGAATAGGATTATTCTTTTTCCGTCTACTCAGTACCTGAGCAACTCTTTCAATTTCTTTCTCACGACCCACAATCGGATCTAACTTATCTTCTTCGGCATATTTGGTTAGATCACGGCCGAAGTTGTCCAAAACCGGAGTTCTCGACTTTTCACCCTTTCCTGATTCTCTTCCGCTTCCTCCGCCTGATCCACTTCCACTACCTCCAAAAATTCTTCCTGAATCATCATCCGGCTCATCAGTTTCAGATTGAGCCATTGGATTGTCTGTCTGGTATTCTAACATCTCTTTCACAACGTCATATCCAACATCAAATTTATCCAATATCTGTGTGGCCAGATTATCCTCATCTCGAAGAATCGAGAGCAACAAATGTTCCGTTCCAATAAGCTGGCTTTTAAAAATCTTGGCCTCTAGATAGGTGATTTTAAGCACTTTTTCAGACTGTCTTGTCAGCGGAATATTGGCTAGATTCTTCACATTAGTTGTTGCGGTCCCCTTAGTCGCTTGCTCAACTGCCGTTCTCAACTCATCCAGCGAAACCCCAAGTTTTTTCAACAATCCAACTGCAACACCTTCCCCTTCTCTTATCATACCAAGCAGCAAATGTTCCGTGCCTATATAATCATGCCCTAGGCGAAGTGCTTCCTCGCGACTCAGGGATATTACTTCTTTAACTCTATTCGAAAATTTAGCTTCCATAAAAGCAGTTTTTGCTAGTGATTGGGGTACTCAGTAAAATTAATGTTTAATTCATCAAATTCCCCATGATGCTTACTATTAACGTCGAGGTTCTCAGAATTGTTCATTAAGCTATTTTGACTTCTCAATTATTTCTGATACCTGAGTACCAGTACTCATGATTGCATCGACGATGGATAAATTTGGGACAAAAGTTTTGCCAAAGTTTTGTACATAGGGATGAACAGGGGAAATACTTCTTCGATCGGTAGAAATTTTAGCCTTGAGCCTGTTTCTGGCATCAAAATAATTTTTTGAATAGGACTTCTTATATTCGGTTGAGTATTCGTACTTCATGTCAATCTGTAACCATCTCAGACATATTGTCAGTAATTCTGCGTTCAACTCAATCAAATATTTATATTTTCTCTCCCAGCAGGTTATCAGATCATCCATCAAAAAATCAAAATATGGTGTTTTCGCATACGCTGATACAATTGCCTTGCGGTGATCTTTTATCCACTTTTGATTGTAATCAATGGTCACGTCTTCATATGCAGTTCGATTAGAAAACTGTACCGGAACACTCAATGGTAAAACACCCGAAGCGGTAAGAATCTTCGTTCGATTTCGATAAGTCTGTTTTCTATAATGTTCTTTGACTTCAAAAATGACTTTGTCATAGCTGGTGAGCATTACAAAATATTCAATTGAACCAAAATAATGTGGCTCTATGATCAGTGTGTTTTCACTCACAGCACTAAATCAACGTCACCCTTCCCTTCACGAATGACCTCTGGATAATTTCCTGTACAATCAACAATGGTACTTGGTTCATTGTCTCCATAACCTGCATCAATGACCACATCGACCAGATTCTCATATTTTTCAAAAATCAATTCGGGATCGGTATGATATTCAACGATATCATCATCTTCCTTGATTGAGGTTGTGAGCATCGGATTACCAAGCAGCCTCACAATTTCCCTGGGAATATTGTTATCCGGCACCCTAATTCCCACCGTTTTCTTTTTTGCATTAAGAATCTTGGGAACTTTTGATGAAGAATTAAGAATGAATGTAAAGGGTCCGGGAAGGGCCTTTTTCATTGCCTTAAAAACTGGAGTTGGCACGTTTCGGGTATATTCAGACAAATGACTGAGGTCGTAGCAAATAAATGAGAAATTCAGCTTTTTTGCCTTGTCGCCTTTGATCAACTTAATTCGGTCCAGTGCCTTACTATTGAAAATATCACACCCCAATCCATAGATAGTGTCTGTAGGATATATCACAAGGCCTCCTTGCCGAATGACTTTAACGATGGCTTCAATTTTCCTTGGCTCGGGATTTTCCTCGTATAGCTTAATGAGTTGAGCTGACATGTATGCTAAATTACCTCAATCAGAGATACTCGTTGATCAAGTCAATTATTTTATTCGTTCCTTCCTCAACCTTTTTTCCTCTTTTAAGCTTTGAAATAGTGGACTCTACCTGGATAGGATCATATCCTGTGGCATCCAGGCGCTTACCTATTCCCATGTTGTCCGCATGATATACATTCTCTCGTTGTTCATATGGTTTGGTCCAAAAGAACAAGGCGTTCTTCCCCAGATAATTTAGCTCTGAAATAAGCATATTACCTGGCGTTGTAATGGCATAGGCACAAGTGGCCACATCCTCAATAAATCGCTTTGGCTCGATGTGAAAGAACTTAATATTATGCGAGCTATCGTTCCGCCCGGATGAATAAACACGAACCTCGCGTTTCAGGCCTTTTAGGAGCTCAATGAGCTGCTTATTGTAAACATATTTATTGGTCGCATAGACAACCACATGATCTTGTTGTTCGGCTTCAAGTAATTTGACTTCATCCCTTAAGATTGGTCCCAATGAGATGACCTTATTTTTATATGAAGATTTTGGAGCAGCGTGATAAAATGAAGTAGTGACCATTCGATCCGTTCGTCCTAACAATTGCTTGTAAATCCATACGGTCATGGCCCGCTGAGCACCTATTTTCAAGGAATTCTTAAACTTGTTCTCGCAAAATGCCACTTTTCCGAATCGGTCAAAACTGATCAATGGAACATCACTTTTCATATGTTGCGAAAAAGGTTCACCATCAGACACAATTAAGTCTGGGGAGTAGCTGGCGATTCTTTTTTCAAGATGACTGATGGTATCAGTTAACAAACCCCACTTAAAATCAATGAAGTTTTTCCCATTACCAAGGAATGTATTCCAATTGTCCACTTTTCCATTCTTGTACCTAAACCTCAATGTCGGTACCTTAATGATTTCATGATGCTTGGTGAGCTCACTCCGCTGCAAAAAATCATATGCATCCCCACCTGCGATAATTAATGCGTCAGTGTTGAGTTTGGGTAAGATGGTCATGAGCCTGGAAACGTGACCCCTTCCTTCACCCATTACCGCATAGACCAATTTTTTCATCAAGAAGGTATATTGATTAATCCCTCATTTACCGCCAGATGACCGCTAATTAATTTGAGCGCCTCAAGGTCATTTATGCACTGATGATAAAGACGTCCCATAGCTTTTGATCTTTTTTCGGTTCCTGAATTAGTGAGATGAACCAAAAACCGTTCCTTTTTCTTCAAGTTGGTGTACCAAAAGTATTTAACCGCAAATTTAAGTGGAATGATATGCTGATATTCATCAAATTGAGGTTGAACGTAATTCCAATAAATCATTTGGTTCCTTGGGTGAGTGTCAGCAAGATGCGCTCCTTCTCCTCTAGCTGCATCAATCCAAAGATCAACTATTGCCCTCCCTATCTCGCTATTTTTCACGATAATGAATCCGGCATTGGGCCTGGATTTACGAAAAAGCGTGGTGTCCTCAGGCATCAAGATATGCTTATCCTCACCTCCCAATCGTACAAAATAATCCAAATCCAATTGCTGATTGATCAGCAGCGCATCCGCATCAAGTAATACTACATAATCTGTTTGACATGTCTTCAAAAGCTCTTGTAGCAAGATTATTTTTGTCCAGTTCACATGCATTTGATTATCGAGCAATGATCGCTGAACCGCGTAGTGATATCCATGCTCACGGCAATACGACAGGACGGATGCAAGACTAAACTTCGCAAAAGAATCTATGTTGGGAGTGGCGAGCTGGCAGACGGAGTATGTAAACTTCAAGAACTTTTGTTAGTCCAATAGGTAGAAAAAAAACAAATTTACCCTCGAAAACTACATTTGCAAGTTTAAAACATCATCCAAACTGAAACAATCTGATCAAGTACTGTTTGTAACTCACAAATATCCCCCATCAGTTGGAGGCATGCAAAAGCAGAGTTATGAGCTCATCAGTATCTATAAACGCAAATTTGGATGTAAGGTGATTGCCTACAAATCAGAGTATCCTACACCTCTGTTTTTTATTGCTTTAATTCCCTGGATTGCAATCACGTTAATACTGAATCCGAACATCAAAACGATTCATGCCAATGAAGGCCTTGTCGCTTTATTTTTGACACCCTTTCTTCTATGGCCCAGAATACGCTTGAGCACTACAATACACGGGCTGGATGCCGTTTTTCAAGTCGCCCCATATCAATGGTGGTTTAGAAATTTACTTCGCAAATTTTGGCATATTATTGCGGTCAGCAAGGAAACCAGATCGCTTTGTATGGATGCAGGAATTCCAGCTGATAGGGTAACTTTTATCGCCAATGCTTGTGACTTTAATGATCCACAAGAACTTGATAAGCAATTCCCTGACTGGATCAGTTCAAAGCTCAACAAGGACCTGGGGAATTATCACCTACTGGTTTCCATTGGACGACCTGTGGTGAGAAAAGGGTTTTCATGGTTTGCCAGGCATGTGCTTCCTCAGCTTCGCGATAACGTTTTGTACCTAATCGTAGGTCCAGAAACGCAAACTTCCAAGACACTCACTTTTCTAAAACGCATGTTACCGAAAAGAATGTTCTGGTTATTCTGTCAATTCGCAGGTATTCCTACTGATTTCTTCGAATTGCAAGAACTAGCGAGAAAGGATGATCGACTGATATTATTGGGGAAATTGGAACAAAAATGGCTCGATCAGCTATTGATGCATTGTGACTTGTTCGTAATGCCAAACCTAAAAATCCCAGGTGATTTCGAAGGATTTGGCCTGGTGGCACAGGAGGCAGTAGTAAAGGGTGCGCTTTGTCTGGCGGCTGAGGTAGATGGGATACCTTCCGCTATCCAAAATGATCAAAATGGCCTTCTTATTGAAGTAGGAAATGCTGAAGTGTGGGTAAAAAACATTCAGGAACTATTGGATAATCCCGATAGAAGAATCGAAATGAAATCCCGATTTTCACAACATCTTAGGGAGTCGGGTTATTCATGGGAGCAAATGGTTGATCGACACCACCAACTGTTTACATCATGAGCTTCAATCCGGGTAAATCATCAGTTGTAGTCGCAACGCTTTTCAGAGATAATGAAGCCTATATTCCCTACTATCTCCAGTGTTGTCAATCAATGGAGGAAAGCCTTCCCATGTTCACTTTTGAATATTTGTTCCTCACAAACAATAATTCCGACAGAACAGCTGAACTACTTCAAACACAAACCTCACTGGATAATGTAAAGGTGAGAGTTGAGCACTTCGATGATGCGCATTTGTCCATTCCCAGAGTGATACGATTAGCTCAATACAGGGAAATGCAGTTATCGGATATCAGAGCATCCTCCGCTGATTATGTCATATTAATCGATACAGAGATACTGTTTAACGGTCAGATGATCAAAAGGCTCTTTAAATCCTTTGAAGAAAAGCAAATAGATTGTATCACGCCCTTCACTATCAATAAAATTGGGCTGTATCATGACACCTTTGCCTTAGTGGATAACGATGGTGTCTATATGAAACCAAGCGAAAATTCCCTAAAAACAATATGGAAGCGTTATGTTCACAACAATGATTCATCGCTACTAGTAGAAGTTCAATCTGCGTTTGCCGGAATATTTATTTGTAAAAGGCTGCATTTTGAAAATTCATCATTGACATATCTTTCTGATAAAAGAGGATGTGAACATCTAATTTTTAATAAAAGCCTGCGTCAAATGGATCTCAGAATATTTGTTAACAATGCGACAACACCCATTACCTGTCAAGCAAGAGATTACAGCTATTATGCACAATGGCTTAAAACTGGAGAAACTGATTTTCGGGGAAGAATTAGTCGGATTGGCAACTTGCTAAATTTAAGTGCAAAGGACATGAAGTTTGAGCTAAAAAAAAGGCTAAAGATTAAATGAAAAAAATAGCCCTTATTGGTGTTGCTACCTCCGAAAAAAAGTCCGAGTTCTGGATGACCCAGGCAAAAAAACATGCATGGAATGTTGTATTGACAGGATCAAGTGGACACTACGATTGGGCAAGTCATGGTACAAAAATCAAATACCTGGTAGAAGCAATTGAGCAGTTACCAGAAGAAACTGAATACGTTTTAATAAGTGATACGTACGATTCATTTGTCAATACAAACCCTGAGACGGTTGCAGCCTATTTTGTTGAAAATAAAGGTAAAATCTTATTTGAAAATGACCTCAAACACTATGAGTGGTTCAGGTGGCTATATCCTTTGTTCCCTAACTATTTCAGCAAGAAACTTCACAATTATATTCATGTAAATGGGAGGGGTTGCTATTTTCAATCAGGAATAGTTGGTGGACACAAAAATGATGTTTTGAATTTCTATCGCAACTGTCTTCAATATGTAAAAGCTGGGAGGAGAGAGCAAGCGTCTATTCGTATGATGTTGACTGATCATCCAGAAATACTTAATTCGTTGAAATTGACTGGTAAGTATCGATTCATGCACCTGTTTACCAGAATTTATATGTTCAATTTCAGGTCAGTTGCAAGAAGAGGAGATGGCCAATTCGAGGTTGACAGGAACATACCCTTTGTAATTCATTGTCCAGGTGCACTGCGACCGACCATAACAAGCTATTTTTGGCAGTACTTTATTTCTGATGGTGTTTCGAAAAATTGGCGAATTAGTCCTTTTATCCGTACAAGTCGCAGCTAATTACGTATCTGGCTTTGTAAACTCAATGTTTACAAAGGCAACTACTGATACAGAACGAAATTGTGAATGGGTCAGTTCCAGAGGCATTGCACAGTCGTGTGATGTCTACCCAGACCCACTAATCTCTGATGAAAAGTCAATTAACATTGATGCCTACAGGCAAATAAAACATGGAGATACTGTTTATGTCGTTTCTAAATCACTGAAAAAGTTTACCGAAAACATTTTACCTAATCTCGAGCAAAAACAAATCCAAATTACCCTTGTAACAGGTGCTAGTGTCAGAGGTGTTCCTCATGAAATAACCAATCAGCACGGCATTGATTACAACGAACTGCTTGCAAAAAGTCGATCAATTCAACGCTGGTTTTCACAAAACCTGGATGCCATACAAACAAGTGACATTAAACCTATTCCACTAGGGCTTGACTATCACACATTAAGGAAGAAATCCTATTGGTGGGGAACTCAGACAAGTCCTACTGAACAGGAAAAAGAGCTTCTTGCGATTAAAAATAGCGCACTACCCTTTGTCCAAAGGAAAAACAGAACCTATTCCTTTTTCCACTTCAACATGTTTGATCGGCATGATAACGATCGCCAGCATGCAATAGATCACCTAAATCAATGTACCTTCAATGATTATGCTCCATCCAGAATGGTGCGATCTCGTACCTGGAAAATTTGCAGTCAGTACAGATACATTGTTTCCCCTCATGGGAATGGGCTGGATTGCCACAGGACATATGAAGCGATTGCGTTGGGTTGTATACCAATTGTCAGAAGCTCTTCTCTTGATGTTATTTATGAGGAATTACCTGTTCTAATTCTGGAAAAATGGTCGGATTTATCTCAAGAATTATTGGATGCTTCCTGGAAGGAACTTCTCGCCAAACCGCTTGATGCATTGAATCTTAGTTATTGGACGGATCATATCAAATAATCCTGCATGCCGCCTGTATCATCCATTTTTTGGATGCCAGTCCGAATGCCATAAACTCCATCATTTGCCTGAAGCACTCCTTTTGCCACATTTTCTTTTGACAACTTAGCATTTCTTTGGTTAAGCTTTTTGAATGTCACACCTTCAGGCAGATACTTTTCGTGTTTGATAGCCCTGCTATATTCTTTGTGTGGCACTTGCAACCTTTTCAATCCCATTGCCATAGCTCTATTCATTAGATCATTATCCTGAAAGCCCATTTCAACGAGGTTTTCATCGTATCCACCCAACCTGTCGAACGATTTTTTGGACATGGCTATTCTCCCAAAGGTTCCATCTCTTCTCCACCTGGAAAACTGCCAAAGCAGACTCTCCTCTTTTGTTTGAACAAACTGATCAATTACAAATTGACCTCCTTCATATCCTGTATAATTATCACAATCCAGGTTAGCCAAAATATCTCCCTGAGCTAAGTAATGCGCCGTATTCTTTGCGATTGGTGCTGACCAATTCTTTAGTGGTGCTCTAAAGTATTTTAGATAACCCGATTGAATATGTTCGAGCAAATGCTCCTTAATCCATGGCCCGATGACATAATCTTCGTCGAAATCAACAACCACAATGTCTACATGAGGAATAGATCTATTGTCTCTGAGATTGATTGGTAAGGCTTTTTTCAGGTGTGCCTCACGATTTTTATGGGTAGTGCAAAATGATACCTGCACATTTTGGAGTTTCGTTAATGTTGATGGATAGAACAACGACGGGTCCTCTTCATCATTCCTAATCGGCCGATACCCCCTTAGTTTCAAGAAAAAATTTGTTGCTCTTTTAAACAAGTCTGGTTCGTTCATCTAAATTTTAATAACCCATCGACAACAAAAAACATAAATTCATACCAATTTTGCTATTACTAATTCAATCAATGTTCCGTTCATTAGTCGAAGCACTAAGATTCATTGTGTGCTTAATACTTCCATTAAAATTCACTTGGATTATGGTTCGTCATAAATCAAGACGATCCAAACTTATTGTTTCTTTTACAACTACCCCGAAAAGGATTAGCTCAATTGGCCCGACAATTAACTCAATTCTGTTAGGTGCTTCGCTACCGGAAAGCATTATTTTGAACATTCCTGAAAAATTCAGAAAACAAGAAGTTTACAATATTCCAAAATTCCTCAATCATGTTGACTTGATTCAAATCAATTACATAGAAAAAGATCTTGGTCCCGGGACTAAATTAATTCCAACTGCAAAACGTTTTGCAAACGATGATATCAATATTGTGATAATTGATGATGATCAAGTCTATCCAAGACATTTGATTTCCAATTTTATTCAACAAAGCAGCAAGCATCCAGAAGCAGCACTTGGCTATGCAGGCTGGCGAGTTCCCAAAAGTAATCGCCATCGAGATAAACACTTTCTAAAAGCTGGTGGGACTAGGTTTCTCGCAAAGAAAAATATTAATTCCCCACAGCAAGTTGATGTTTTACAAGGCTCATCAAGCTACCTTGTAAAGCCGTCTCATTTTTCTGAAGAGTTATGGGATGAAGTTAGGAAACCGGAATTTGCATATTTTGCAGATGACATTTGGATTAACGGTCTTTTAGCAAAAAATGGTGTTGAACGTTTGGTCATCCCGACAAATGATAAGCATATCAGATTGCATTCTTTCAACAAAATAAAAGGAGCACTGCACCTAAACGAAAACCTCGATAATCATAATAATGACAGATTATATGAGCATTTCAAAGGATATTGGACCTACTAAAATGGACAAATAAGTGAAATGGTTTAATAAGAAAGTCGAACACCAGGAGGTTGAAATAATAGATGTATACATAACCACGCATCAAAGATCGAGTTTACTGGAACAATGCCTGGAGGCTTTAATAAAAGCGGTGAATGCGAGTGCATTCGAATTCAGAATTATGGTGTTGTCTGACCAAACCGATGATGAAACTCACAAAGTATTATCAATATATAAAAATAGAATTAGTGTCATCAGTACAAATGAACAATTAGGTCTACCCTTTATGTTCAACCAAATTTTGGACTACAGCCAAAATTTAATAGGAAGAACTGAAAAGCCTCCACTACTAATTTGCTATTTACAGGATGACGCTATTATCCAATATCCAAATTCATTCTTTGATTTAATCATTCGTACCCATCAAGCATATAAAAACAAACTACCACTCGGGTTTATCACTGGTTTTTACTCACCCATTCACCCTGGTTTTAACATCATCCGAACTGAAGAACTGACTTTAATCGAGAGCGATTCCTTGGATGGGAAAAACATGATTGGGCCTCCGGAATTGTTTGAGTCAATTGGAAAATTGAGTTGGAGAGACCATAAAAATAGGGTTCGCGGCAACCCTGGACCCATTGGAAGTGGGTTTGATTTATGGCAATGGCGAGATTCACCGACCAGCACTTTGAAACAAAAAAAGGTGAATCTTTGCATCCCCGGACTCATTGAGACCATTGGATCAGACGATTCAACATGGAATAATAAAAGTGATAAACCATTGGAAATAGAAAGGCGTATAAAAATTGGCAAAATTTATCAAACCAGAGATAGTGTTGTCAATATTGATCAAACAGATTTTTACAAGCCAAAAGAATAATGTTATTTGTCTGGAAATACCTAAAGGTATACTACCGAAACCTTCTTTCTTCAACGATTCTCAGTGTTGCATCCGGCTTAGGACTAATCCTGATTATACGTACTCTCCACAAAGCCGTTACCGATGGAATTCCTGATCCATTAATATTTTGGCTCTCATTTATTGGAGGTCTATTTGCCTATGTGGTCATAGGTATATATGCTGAAAAAATGTTATCAATTATTTCAAATCGCATCGTACTCGAAATGAGGATGGATTTGCTCCGAAAAGTTTTCAAAACCGATTATGAAAAAATTGAAGGAAGAAAGAAGGAGCTATTCACAGTGACTGTGACTGATGTCAATGCATTGTCAAGAATTATTGACAGGATTCCAATGGTGGTTAAAAACACTGTTATATCAATCGGAGGAACCTTGTACCTGATTTCCATTTCCTGGGTTTTGTGCTTATTCCTAATAGCACTTATCTTCCTAATGTATGCAATCATCCGATTAAGAAACAAAAAAGCCTATAACCTATTACTCGCATCTCGAAGAGGGTGGGACGGTGTTTATCATAGTATACATGACATCATTTATGGTATTAAAGAACTTACTCTGTCCAGTTCGTTAAAAACTTCATTTATTGAACGATATCTGTTTAAAGCAGCAATGAATGAACGTGATAAGAAAATTGCTCAACGGGTTCATGGCAATGTCACAAATAGATCTTCAGAAACACTGTTACTCATAGGAATTGGTGGTGCCATTGCAGCTATGCAGCAATTCGACCTGATCAGTATTGCTGTGTTTGCTCAGTTCATTACCATTTCACTGTTTGTTCTGGCACCCCTGACGAGCCTGGCGGGTTTCGGAAAAGATTTTCTGCAATTGAAGGCAATTACTGATCACATTGCACAAGTTGGTCTTGATTTGAAAGAGTCAGATGAGAATCAGGTAGAGAGCACTGGACTGTCAACCAAACAAATTCTTCAACTCAAGTCAATTGAATACCATTATCCAGACGGTGATGCGAACTTTAAGCTGGGAGCTCTAGACATTACTATTCCATTCAATAAAACTACGTTGATCTGTGGGAGCAACGGAAGTGGAAAAACGACCTTGGCCAAGGTAATAACAGGATTATATACGCCCACTAATGGGGTAATCAGTTATGGTGATAAATCCATCAATACCGAAAGTGTACAAGCATATCGTGATAAAATATCAGCTGTATTTACAGACAATCATTTGTTCAAGAACAGAGAAATGTTGAATGCGGACATTTCAAGGGCAAATGAATTGCTTGAAATATTCCACTTGAACAAAAAAGTATCATTTGTTGACGGTCATTTTCAAGAATCCGGGTTATCAACTGGACAGCAAAAAAGACTCGCGCTCATCATTTCAATTCTGGAAGACAAAGAAATTTATGTTTTTGATGAATGGGCGGCCAACCAGGATCCTGAATTCAAAAAAGCCTTTTACTACAAACTAATTCCTAACCTGAAATCCATGGGCAAAACAATTGTTTTGATCACGCATGATGACCAATACTTTGATATTGCTGATCAGCTCTATATAATGAGAGACGGAAGGTTAATTTGACTTCCAATAATGATTCATAATCTCTGACCTTATATCATTCCAGTTTCCTGTTGATGAAAGAGCCATTTCTCCCTTTTCCTCTTTCAGATTGACTATTCTATTACTCAAGACATTGGTAATACGATGGTGCCTGATATGACCTGCACCCATGTAATAACTCGCAATAAGATCGTCTCCAAAGTCAATAAACTTTGGCGCCATTGGCAATAGGTTGAGATCTGCTTTATTAAAAACCATACAGCGCCCTTTAACCATATCTACGTTCATCGTTGTGTCAGGTAAATCAACATGCACATTTAATAACTGGTTATTTTTAGCCGCAGATTTTCGCTCCTTTGGGCCTGCCCAGTAATTTTTTGCCCCATTATATTGAACTCCGAAAAGACCCGTAATTCTACCCTTCTCGTAATTCACTTTAGCCGAATGTAATAACAGATCAATGCTATCATTTCCTTCAAACATCAGATCATCATCCAATGTCATTATAAAATCATTTGTTGCATATTGAGCAATAAACCATCTAGACCAACATCGAGTATTATTACTTGAATTGATCACCCAATCCACTCTATCATCGCTGAATGATTCGTCCGCATTGTTCCATAAAAAAATTTCCAAACTGATATTCTGAGATCGAAGAAAATCTAAAATCAAATCAATGTTTTTCCTTCTTTGATAGTTCATCAAAAGTATAGTCACCATAGTCTATTTTTTTTATGAATCGTTATCCCATGTTTTTTGCAGCTTGATCTATATTCCTTGAGAAAGGGCCTTAAGGTTTTATCTTTTCCTAAATCAATTTGATCAATTGTTCTCTTTGTAAAATGAATGAATATCACAGGAAACTCCCCATTGATCTTTACTTCATTCTTTTCCTTTTTTCTTTGTGCTACTCGCAGGTTCCAATTCGCAACATTCAACCCTAAATGTTTAAGGGTCTTAACCTTTTCAAAGTATATTGGAACTAAATCCAGGTACTTCTGATCATAAAACAATCCTATTGATGGCTCTTTCCTGCAATCATAAAGGCAAACTTCTTCCCACCACTTTAACATTTCTATCGCTTGACTATTTACTCCAACAAATCCGGCATTATAAATACCTTCGGTTAATAGTAAATGGAAATCCTTGGAATTGACCCTCGGATCAGGCGGTCTCCAATGTGGCGTCAGCAATACATTCGACCTACCCAATTCCTCAAATATGAACTGATAATCCCCAAAGAAAAACATATCTGCATCCAAGTATACAAGGTCGTCTATACCACCCAGCAACAGATATGACATAAAGACTGGCTTTAATGACCATCTTAATTCACCAGGCTGGTTGTGATATTTATCCTCTATGAGTTTTGCTTTGGAAAAAGATCTTAAGTCACCAAAGGAGTAAAAGCTAATTTGACTCTCATCCATATTCACCTTTGCGTCCACTACAAGTACATGAAGATGTGCCTGCGAACCATTATTCTGAATAGATTCCAACAAAACTTTTGCATATGAAATATAACCTTGACTGACTATGGTACAAAAATTGTTTGTTGATTTATTCATTGTCCTCGATAAGTTTTCGGGGTAGTTTTGTTTTAATCTCAAATAAACGATCAAAAATGAACACTATTATTCTATTCATCACCATCATTTCCAAGTTGTTTTTTCTTGGCCCCAATCAAAACGGCTTTGCTTTCTTGCTCGAAAAAATTGACAATCAAGCCATTATCTATGTTAACAGCCAACCTGTTTATGACTCTAAAACAGTAGAAGGTAACCCGGAATTAGAGCTGGAAATAAACCTGGATGCCTATCTAACTGACCAAAAAGATACTGTTAAAATCACCTTACTCAATGGAGGATCGTCCTTTGTGCAAAAATCAAGTGATAAACACTGGGAGGTACGCTATGAGTTTTTTCAGGGTTACAAGACCATAGATTATCGTTGGGAATCCGGAGATGACGGACAAACGGGAGTTGTTTTTGAGGAAACCTACTTAATCGATTAAGGTCTAATTCCAAATATCTATTTTTGCGGGCAATGAAAAAGAGAAAGTTGTTCGTCGGATTCATGATCGTATTTACTGTCATGCTTTCCTCCTTTGCATTCTATTTCTGGCAGGTGGTCTACACACCAAATATTCTGGTCGAAAAACAAGATCAGCCTTTCTTAATACCTCCCGGATCCGATTTCAAATATGTTCAGAATACACTTTATGATCAAGGGTATGTGACTGACCTGGTTTCGTTTAGTTTCTTATCTAAGCTGAAGAAGTATCATAAAAATGTAAAGCCAGGGTATTACACATTGACAGCTGATATGAGTAATACAGCAGCTATCAACCTGCTGAGATCCGGAGCGCAAACACCGGTAACCCTAACCTTCAATAACGCAAGGAAACTTGAGCACCTGGCTGGTAAAATGGCGGCAACAATGGCATTTGATTCGCTTCAAATGAAGGAAACGCTAACACAAACAGGTAAGGCAGCTAAATATGGGTTTGATTCGCTCAATTTCATTTCTATGTTCATCCCAAATTCCTACGAAGTATATTGGACCGAGTCTCCCGACCAAATTCTTGACAGGATGAAAAAGGAGTACGATCGCTTCTGGAATGCCGAAAGAAAACAAAAAGCCACTGAAATCGGCCTGGATCCCAATGAGGTAAGCACACTCGCTTCTATTGTGCAGGGAGAGGTCAGTAAACAAGAGGAGGCACCCATCATTGCTGGATTGTATCTAAACAGAATAAAGAGCAGCATTCCCCTGCAAGCTGATCCTACACTGGTATTTGCTGCCAATGATTTCACAATCAGGCGTGTCCTCAATATCCACAAGGAGATAGACTCACCTTACAATACCTACAAAAATCTTGGACTACCCCCTGGCCCGATCTCACAACCGACCATTCAAAACATAGATGCTGTTTTGAATTACAAGGATCATAAATATCTCTACATGTGTGCCAAAGCCGATTTTTCAGGGTACCACGCCTTTGCCACTAACCTGATAGATCACAACAAGAATGCTCGAGCGCTTCATCGTGCCTTGAACAGAGAAAGGATTTACAGGTAAACTATCATGACAGAAAGGTCCGTTGAATTCAGTCACTACCTGGGAACCAGGTTTAATGTGCCAAATAGTGAATGGACCAAAACCAGAGATGGAAAATCTATTGATGAAATCTGGTTGAAAAATAGAATTGAATTATTCAAGAATTACTGCCTTCCCTCTGTACTGAATCAATCAAACAAAAATTTCGAATGGATAATTTTTGCTGATGTCAACACTCTTGATGCATATAAAGAGGAGATTATATCCCTATGCAATTGGGAATTCATCCATATATTATGGGTTTCGGATTTTAAAGAAATAGAACCTTCATTTCTTGATTATATTCAGTCTAAAACTGAATCAGGGTTTGTCATTACCACTCGCATTGATAATGACGATTTAGTTCATAAAAATTTCATTGATCAAATACAAAAGCAATTCCGTCCTGAACATCAAATTGCAATTGATTTTCCAAATGGGTTTCAAATGAACTTAAAGAACAATTTGGTATATAAACACACAGCTCGATCAAACCACTTCATAAGTTTGATTGCATCAATACAATCACTAAATGAAACCGTGTATTCGAGAGATCACACTACCTGGAAGCACCGGGTAAAGGTCACCTCTCCAAAGAAAAGATTGTGGGTGGAGTTAGTTCATGATGATAATATGGCCAATACCATTTCTGATTCGATCTGGAAAAGAAGGCTTTTAAATTATCATAATTATGGCATCAAATCAGGAGATTAATATGTTTCAACACGAAGTGCAAGTAAGAGTAAGGTATGCAGATACAGACCAAATGGGATATGTGTATTATGGCAACTATGCCCGCTACTATGAGATTGCTAGAGTTGAAGCTTTCAGGGCCATTGGCTTCAGCTACAAACGCCTGGAAGACATGGGCATTGGCATGCCTGTAATGGACATGCAAACCAAGTATCACGCACCAGCGATCTACGATGATTTGCTAAGAATTGTAGTGAAAATACCTGAGCAACCAAGAGCACGCATCGCCTATCATTATGAGATATTCAATGAGGCTGAAAAGCTTCTAAACACTGGAATGACCACATTGCTGTTTATTAATCTGGAAACAGGAAGGCCAGTAAGAATGCCTGAAGAACTCAGGCAATTAGTCGATCCCTACTACGAATAGCGTAGGCTAATTTGAAATAACTACTCTTTGAGTTTGAATCAGCCCATTCACATTGATTCTGAATAAGTAGATTCCGTTCACCAATTGACCAAGGTGACTTAAATCTCTGTTCTCAACTGTTGTTACAAGTATTCTTCGTCCGTCTAGAGATAAGACCTCCAGTTGAAAATCATCGTAAATGTCTGTCTTGATAGAAGCATAATTGGACGGATTTGGATAAAAATCAAACGAGACACCATCCGGTTTGTATTGCGCCAACACGGCCGGAAACCACTCTGTATAACCATCATAATCAACCGACTTGATTTGATAAATGTTATTGCCTAGTACGGGACTCTCATCTATCCATGTATAGGCTCCTCCATTCGAGTTACCATAACTTGGAATAATGGAAACCAATTGTTGCTCACCGTTAACATTTTTGTATAATTCAAATTCTTTAAAGTTGATTTCAGCAGAAGTGACCCAACTCACCACAATATTACTTTGCTCCACCCAGGCATTGAAAGTAGCTAACAATACTGGTAATGTTTCATAACCTTCTGATCCTAACGTGTCACCAGTTCCTGCGCCTGAATCACCGCAAAGCGAACCGCAACAGTTATTCGTGCAATCTGTGTCTCCATTTCCTGGATCAACTGTTATTGTTCCATTGGAATCCACACCACTTGGTGCGTAAAGTGTTCCTCCATTGGCAACATCAATATCTCCATTACTACCAATTGAATCTGCAACAAGCACACCCCCATCTCCCACACTAATGCCGCCATTCCCTGAAGAAGTAAGATCTCCATCGACCAACAAACCTCCTTCAACATCTAAAGACCCATTTCCGTTTACTGTGAAATCTCCACCTACCTGAACAGTACCATCCGCCGAAATTGTTCCATTACCATCATTTGTGAAGTTCCCTTCAATTTTTATTGTACCACTCAGGAAATTTGTGGTCCCATTTCCGCCATTGTAAAAGTCACCTGATGTATATAAGCTACCATCCCCCGTCACTGTAATGATTCCATTGGATTCATTGCTAAACCCACCAACCCCAGCACTGTCACCAACCGCCAATGTACCTCCATTCACCGTTACATCGCCATTGCCTGAATTCGTATAAGTTCCATCCACATCAAGTGTTCCAAGAATAGTTACATCCTTATTCACTCCATTAGTTAAATTTCCTGTTACGGTTACAATAACTCCTGAATTGATTGTTAATGTTCCTCCCGTAATGGCTAGGTCTCCAGTTACTGTGCAGCTGGAGGTTACAGTTGTATTCCCAGTCACATCATTGCCGAAAGCACAAGCCTGAGCTAAAAGCTCAGTGCCAGTTAGCTGGATTATGGCAATTAAGAATATGACCTTAAACTTTTTCATGTTGATCCGGTGACGTGGTATATACACTTTAACCCAACAAAGTAAATCTATATCAGTTAAATAATCGCATATCAATCGACCAAATTGGATATAATTAAGATAAACCAGTATTATTTACGGCTGGTCAGGATTTCCTAACCATTTTTTCTAATTCCAACATCTCATCCCTCAATCTTGCCGCTTCCATAAAATCAAGATCTTTAGCTGCTTTCTCCATTTTACGTTTAGTTTCATTCACAAGTTTTTGCAATTGATCCTTCGACATATACTGCACAACCGGATCAGCGGCTATGGACTGTTCCTCTTCAATGTAATATTTCTTAGCACCTTTCTTTTTATCGGCAACACCAGTTTGGGAAAGAATGGTCTCACGATCTTTCTTGACAGTTTTCGGGGTAATCCCATGCTCCTCATTGTAATCCTGCTGAATCGATCTTCTGCGGTTTGTTTCATCTATTGCCCTCTGCATCGAGTCAGTAACCTTATCAGCATACATGATCACTTTACCCCGGTCATTCCTCGCGGCACGTCCTATGGTTTGAACTAATGAACGTTCATTTCTTAAAAAACCTTCCTTATCAGCATCTATGATAGCCACCAGGGAAACTTCAGGCAAGTCAAGGCCTTCTCTTAAAAGGTTAACCCCAACCAAAACATTGTATTTACCCAATCTCAGATCGCGCAGAATCTCAACCCGATCTAATGTGTCCACCTCGCTATGGATATAAGATGTTTTGACACCAGCATTGATCAAATACTTTGACAGCTCTTCGGCCATCCGCTTTGTGAGTGTAGTGACCAATATTCGGTCATCCATTTCGATGCGCTGCTGGATTTCTTCCATCAGGTCATCAATCTGGTGCATGCTGGGTCTAACTTCTATTTCAGGGTCTAAAAGTCCGGTAGGCCTGATCAGTTGTTCCACTATGACCCCTTCTGATTTGTTCAGTTCATAATCCTGAGGCGTTGCACTGATGTATACAACTTGATTTAGTAATGACTCAAACTCGTTGAAAGTTAACGGTCTGTTGTCCAAAGCCGCAGATAATCTAAAGCCATAGTCCACCAGATTTACTTTCCTGCTTCTATCTCCACCCCACATTGCCCGTACTTGAGGGATTGTAACGTGGCTCTCATCAATTACCATGAGAAAGTCATCTGGAAAATAATCTAACAGACAAAAGGGTCGTGAGCCTGGTTCACGTCTATCGAAATACCTGGAGTAATTCTCAACCCCAGAACAGTACCCAATCTCTCGAATCATTTCCAGGTCAAACTCGGTTCTTTCTTTCAACCGTTTGGCTTCCATGAAGCGTCGCTCATCCTCAAAAAACTGCACTTGCTCGACCATGTCATCTTGTATCTCCCGTATCGCTACTTGCTGTGCATCTTTGCCTGACACAAAAAGGTTTGCCGGGAATATGCTCACCATCTGCTCATCAGACAGTTTCTCACCACTGATTGGGTCAATGCGTTGAATACTTTCAATCGTGTCTCCCCAAAAAATCAATCTATATGCGAAATCAGCATATGCTACGAAGATATCTACCGTATCACCTTTGACTCGAAAATTGCCCCGATTGAATTCAACTTCAGTTCTTGAATAGAGGATATCGACCAGATCAAACAAAAATCTATTTCGCGGAATTTCATCGCCCACCTGCAATCGAATAACACTCTTACTAAACTCTTCAGGATTTCCTATACCATAAATGCACGAAACTGATGCCACCACAATGACATCTCTTCTTCCAGAAAGTAAGGCAGAGGTTGCTGAAAGTCTCAGTTTTTCGATTTCATCATTAATGGATAGGTCCTTTTCAATATAAAGATTGGTGGTGGGTAAATAGGCTTCAGGCTGGTAGTAGTCGTAATACGAAATGAAGTATTCAACTGCGTTATCAGGAAAGAAGCTTTTGAATTCACTGTATAGCTGAGCTGCCAGCGTTTTATTGTGACTTAAGACAAGAGTTGGTTTACTGACCTCCTTAATCAGATTTGCAACCGTAAATGTTTTACCAGACCCGGTGACGCCCAAGAGTGTTTGAGCAGGTTCACCAGTATTGATACCCTCTACTAGTTGAGCAATTGCTTGAGGTTGATCACCAGTTGGTTCAAAGTCAGATACTAATCGGAATTCCATTATTTACCAACCCGCCTGAATGATCAGGAGTTCCAGATTTGCCAGGATTTTTCAGCCTGAAGCTTCAGCATATCCAATCCATTTTTCGCTTGGGCACCAACTTTGAGCCCCTGCTTCATGAAAAACGTTTCCTTGGGATTGTAAACCAAATCATATAAAAAATGGTCACCTGTGATGAGTTCATATG
The DNA here is from genome assembly GCA_049115695.1 of Cyclobacteriaceae bacterium. Lineage (GTDB taxonomy): Bacteria > Bacteroidota > Bacteroidia > Cytophagales > Cyclobacteriaceae > JAGDZR01. The sequence goes on from JAGDZR010000020.1 coordinate 91,248, forward strand.
GAATGGGGGGTCCATCATTGACATCAGGATGTTGACCAAGAGGTGTAGTGTTGATCAGTAGCTTATTGTCAGCCATAATTGATTCATCCTTTATCAACTTGGTGTAAAGCATGTCTCCTTTATCTGCACGACGTGACACTACTTCAAAATCAATGTCCAAATCAAGCAAAGCTGCCTGAACGGCCAGACTTGCACCTCCAGATCCGAAAACCAGCGCTCCCATGTCTTTATTGGGCAGCCATTTTTCCAGAGAAATTTTGAATCCGTAATAGTCAGAGTTGTAACCAATTAGCATACCATTCTTTCTTCTGACAACATTCACAGCCTCAACTTTGTGTACACTGGGATCCAATTGATCCAAGAACCGAATGATATTCACCTTGTGTGGAATAGTGACGTTTACTCCTTCCAAGTCTGGCACACGATCCCATATTGCGTTAAAATCCTTAAGATATTCTAATTCATAGAGATCATATCTGTGTGTAGAGGTTAATCCTAGCTTTTCGAATTTTTTCTCAAAATAAGCTTTCGAAAACGAGTGTCCTAACGGATGTCCGACGAGTCCGTATCTTTTCATTTGTGTGTTGTTTGGCTAATCTAGCTACCCGGATCAGAGCGGATTACCTCCTCCAACCTTTTTGTCTGCTGGGCTTCTCTTTGGTTCAAAACTAATGACTCAAACGAGCGCCTGTTTCACTAAAATAAGGCGAATTCTTGAATAATTTTGTAAAGGATGGTAATTATTCAACTGGTTTACTACTACCGGCTCTATCTATCAACCAAACGGTCAAAAATCCAATAGCCATAAGTGCTAGTGCCATTAACAATGAAGTATCCAAACCGGGCACTAACCATTCATAGCCAATTGCCTTCTCCTTTCCTTCTATCATCTTGTACTCCGCGTGTTTCCATGGCCAGATGATCATCAATGATCCTGCCACAAACCCTGTCAGCAAGCTAATGGTGGCATTCTTACACCTATCAAATAAAAAACTTAGCAAACGCGAAAACGTGACCAATCCAACAGCACATCCAATGCCAAATGGAATGAGAATCATGAATCGCAATCCGCTGATGGATTGTAGCACCAATATATAATTACCCATTAGTAGCAACACATATGATCCAGATAATCCCGGTAATATCATGCTGCTAATGGCCACCGCACCACATAGAAAAACATAAAGCACCCCTTCATTTGCAGAAGCAGGAGGCAAAAATGCTATGGAGACAGCTATTGCCAGACCAACGAGAAAGCTTACTATCACAGGAGTATTCAGCGTCGTAATTTGCTTACCTACCCCAAAAATGGACGCGATAATCAACCCAAAAAAGAATGAAAGCGTTAGGGTTTCAAAATCCGTAAAGGCGATTTCCAGGATCTTAGCAAGACTGAGTATGCTGACACCAATACCTCCAAATATGAAAATCAAAAAGACAAGATCGACGTGTACTGAGAATTCCTTGAATTTTCCCTTTACTAGAAGTTGTATGGCAGTTAAATCACAGTTCTTTAAAGCTTTAATCAACCTTTCATAGATGCCAGTAATAAAAGCTATGGTTCCCCCTGATACACCAGGAATCACGTTTGCTGCTCCCATGGCTGCACCCTTCAAAAACCAGCCGAAATACGCTTTCACTTTTGGTCTAAAAAGTGATTGAAGGTATCTCCTCTCAATCCTAGTCTTATGGTTTCAAGTGGAATAACCTCATGCGGAGCAATATTGCCAAGGTTGACATTTGATCCACAAAGTTTGATGAACCACACTTGTTGTGCCTTCTGTGGAGCTTCCCAGATGATTTTATCTTCTGGTATTTGAGTCAGAATTTCCTCTACCAGTCCTTGTCGAACTTCTCCTGAATCTCTGAAAAGACCAACATTTCCACTCTCCCTTGCTTCACCGATAACCTTCCAGGCTCCTGCATCCAGTTCCGTTTGCATTTGCTCAATCCACTTATATGGAGGGATAATTTTAGCTGCATCCTTTGATCCAACTTCACTCAAAACAGTTACCTGCTGGGAAAGGGTTTTGATGTACTCACACTTCACATCGTGACTCATCTCGATAGATCCATCACTTACCTCACAATACTCTAATTTATACTTGTCCAATACCTTTCGATAATCATCCAGCTGATCTCTCACAATAAATGCTTCGAATAAAGTACCCCCAAGGTAAACTGGAATTCCAGCTTCACGGTACAATTCAATTTTCTCTGCAAGTTTTCCGGTGACAAAAGAAGTTGCCCATCCCAATTTGACAATATCGATTAGCGACTCAGAAGTTTCGATCAAATCTTCAACTTGTCTCAAGCTCAATCCTTTGTCCATCACCATAGTGAATCCTGTATTTCTGGGCTTGGTGGTTCTTTCGGGGAGATTATTTAGATGATAATTCATTGCAAATAACTAATTTGAATAGATCTTTTTTTACGATCCTGTAATCGGGCGCAAAATAGATGAATTCCTAGGAGAATGATCTCAATTATTGCGTTTTTTTCTTGTATTGTGCTACGATTTTGAAAAGTGCCTTTTGTGTATTGATGTTGGGGAAAAAGTCAAAAAGCTGCACATGCGCGTCAAAGTCTACGTTCAAAGCCAACTCCAAGGTGTTAAAAGCAGCTTTGTACTTACCCGAAGATATTTGATAAACTACACTTCGATAAAGAAGATTTGCGTTATCCGGCATTTCATCTAAACCTGTTTGGATGACATTAATTGCATTTTCATTATCGCCTTGTTCGTGATAAATGAATGACCAGTCCAACCAGATATCCTCATCCTCCGCATCAACACCGCTAGCCTCTATATAAGCATCCAATGCCGACACTATATTGCCAGTTTGATACTCCGCTTCTGCCAAAGCCTTGATGTAGGTTGCATTGTACTCCAACTTTACCGCCTTATGGAAAAAATGAGCAGCTTCATGCCATCTTTCTAGCAGAGAAAGGCACACACCAACACCAAACCACGCTTCATGGTATAAATTATCGATCTTGGCCGCCTTTTGATAATATTTGATCCCAATATCAAATTGTTGTAATTTTTCGTACGCCGCTCCCATGTGACAAAACGTCTCAGCTGAGGCACCCTCAATCTCAAAAGTTTTCTGATAAGCGTCAAGGGCCTTTGGAAACTGCTCCAGGCTCATATAGGCATTTCCCATATTGAAATGCGCACTACTAAAGCCGTCCTCAATCGCTACAGCAAATTCATACGCATCTATCGCTTTTTCAAACTTGCCTAGTTTGTTATAAACAATTCCAATATTGTACCATGCGTATTCTGAATATGGATCCTGGTCGATGAATTTTTGATAGTATTCAACACTACTCTCCAACTCTCCATTGATATCCAGACAATATGCCAACTCGTATAGCACATTTTCATTGTTTACGTTAAACGCCATCGCCTCTTTGTATGAAGAGATTGCGTCGTTGTAATTACCCATTCCCTGATAAGCCAAACCAATACTGTAGAGCAATTCATCCTTTTCTTCTACAAAATCAATAACCGATTCGTAGCACTTTATAGCAGATTGGTAGTCTGAAAGAAGTGTGAAGAGTGTTCCCTTCTGGATCATCAAGTCGGGATCATTTGGGGAATACCTAAGCGCTTCATCAATAATAGAAATTGCCTCGAGCGGTCGATTGAGTTTAGTGAGCATTTCGGCCTTTTCGGCTATCAGATCTGTTGAAAACGGATATTGTTTCAGCGCTAAATCACATGCTTTTAAAGCTTTTGAATACTTCTCGCGCTCATAGTAATATGAAATAATATCCAGAAAACTCTCCTCTTCGAAATAGTGATTTTCAATGTCCTTGATATAGGCCTCAAACTTTCTAATCAACTCCCTCTCCTCTTTTCTTTTGTGGTCTTCCTGCATTCTTGTTTTAAATGGCTTTTCCTAATTTAGTTGAAAATGATTCTCACATTTTCATCTTAGCCTTGAAAGTTTTCCACAAAATAAACGCTCAAAACTTATCATTTATTAACGATCCTGTGGAAATCTTTTTTAAAAGCTTTGATTTAAGTGATCGCTCAAGCGCTTTTAGTTGATTTAAATTGTGAATATCACTTCCTAAAAAGTCAATCATTCCGTTTTTTACCAAATACCTACTCAATTTATACGAATGTATCCCATAAGCCTTGATCAGTGATGGAAGTGAAACCTGTAACAAGACCCCTCTCTGCTTTAAATGCTTAAGGTAGTCCGCTTTACCAATAAGATACTCATATCGCTCTGGATGAGCCAATACTGGTTTGTATCCTGCTACTTGCATTTCAAAGATGAGCTCGTCCCAAATCATTGGTTTTACATGAAAAGCTGTTTCTATCAAGACATAGTTTCCACCAAAACATAACAGCTTTTTCCCAGATTTTACCTTTTCAAGAAGCTCTTCATGAACGAAGTATTCTGCTGCCAGTTCAATTTTTAACTCAGGCAATTCCGTGGCTGCCAATTGGCCAAGCTCATGAAACCTAGATGTAAGCTCTTCTTCCGTATTTGGATAGGCTTCTGGATAAATATGTGGCGTGGTAATGATTCTTTGGTATCCTAAAGCATTCAAAAACCTAAGAATCTTAATGCTTTCCCCTGTAGATTTTACCCCATCATCAACTCCCGGAATGAGATGAGAGTGAACATCTGTTTTCAGATCGAACGAGGATCGCTGAAACCAGAACATTTATGAACGAAACAAACCTTTACTCGAACTTTCCTCATCATAGTAACCATAACCATATCCAATGCCATATTTACCATATCCACGATCTTCGGGTTTTACCCCATTGAGGATTAAAGTCATATTGTCAAAGTTATTGATCCGCTGCAGGTCCTCTATAGACTTGGCAAAACCTCTACGGCTGTAATCTGCCTTGAGTACATAAAGCTGAAGGTCTGATTTTCTCATTACCAAAACACCGTCTGTCACCAAGCCTACAGGTGGTGTATCCATGATGACCAAATCGAATTTTGCCTTCAAATCTTCTAATAGTGTATTGAATGTTTTAGACATCATCAACTCCGAAGGATTTGGTGGTGTTGGGCCTGCAGGCAGAAAACTCATGTTTTGGATCTCTGTTTCACTCAGTGACTCCTCCAAAGTGCTTTTGCCACTCAATATGGTAGAAATACCTTTTGTGCTCTGCTCAAACCCCAATGCAAGGTGAACCTTGGGCTTTCTCATGTCCATATCAACTATACATACCCGTTGACCAACAGAGGATATGATCGCACCCAAATTAACAGCAATAAATGTTTTACCCTCTCCACTTATTGTTGATGTAATCGTAATTAGTTTGGTGTCTTGAGTTGGCTTAATGAACTCTAAATTTGTTCTGATTGCCCTCAACGACTCACTGATTGCCGTCTTTGAATTGGCGTCAATAATCAGTTTGGTAATTGCCAACTTTTCTTTTTTATAAATAGGCACTGACCCCACTATTGACACAGAAACAAGTTTTTCAAGTTCGCTGACCGAAGTGATTTTATTATGTACCAGGTACCTTATCAGAACAAAAAATATTGAAAGAATCATTGCTATGACAGCACCAATCCCATAGATCAGCAATTTTTCTGGTTTTATGGGGGCTGTTGGAATACTGGCAGAAGATAAAATAACGGATTCGTCCACTGTACCAGCCCTTGTTATTTCCAGGTCCATTTTAGACTGTCTCAATGAGAGCATAAAATTCTGATATAATTCATGGGAGCTTCTATTCTTTTCATATTCGGTTCCCATAGATGGTAGTTCCACAAAATTACTTTCCAAAGATTTACGCCTATTTTTAAGCTCATTGATTCTACTACTTATATCAGCCGCATACTTATCAACTAGGTCCAATAGTTGGGGCCTCAGATTATCTAGCTCATCATTCATACGCCTAATTACCACAGTATTTTCATTATAAGAATTCAGCTTGTTATCTCGCTCTTGTAGAACTCTCTGATAATCTTGCAATGGATTTGAAATAAAATCCGGTAGCTGTTCAGACAGAAATGGATTAATCAATAGTTTTTCACTTCCTGCCAATTGTTTTTGAACATCAACGACACTCAAGTAGTGGTTTCTTAGACTATATTGTTGCGTATCAAGGCTATTCAATACCCCGATAATCTTAGACATATCCTGCTCCAAACTTGTTGTCCTATTTTCGATGATAAAATTCTCAAAGTAGGATTCTAGTTCAGATAATTTGGATTGAGTTAAGACAATTTGATCATCCAGGAATGCTATCTTTTGCTTTAATGCCGCATTTTTGGTTTCTCTTGTATAGGTCAAGTAGTATTTGGCAATCTCATCCACGAAATCTCGAGCCTTATTAACATGGTGATCCTGAAGCGCGATCTTGATTGTTTTGGCCCCAAAGTTTTCAGGCTGGATAACAAGATTCTGCTCGAAATAATCTAGCAAACCATCAACTGAATTGATTACGAAGAAATAGTTACCAAGTACAGACTGATCAAATGTTGATGTTCGTTCAACAAGGAGGTTCATCCCCTCAAGTTGAATATCTCGCCCAAAATTGTAAGTTCCTAAATCGACATCACGGTCCTTAAACGATAATTTAAAAGACTGATTATCAAGTATATTGATATCAATTGGCCGATCGAAAAATGACTCGTTAAGTATTTTAAACGAAACCAAAAAAGGTGAATTATGATATCGCTCATCAACCAAATAAGTTCCATACTTATAGTAGGAAACATTGTACTGTAGTCGATCAATGACTCTGGTCAAAAAGAGCTTGGATAACATCAATTCTATTTCTCCAGAAATATCGTTGAGATCCTGATCGATTCCTCGATTGTTCACCAAGCCTAGTGTGCTGGCTTCATTCTCAAAGTTTAGTTTGATAATGGCTTCCGACTGAAAAAGAGGTTTTGTATATCTGACAGTAAGATATGCGGTTGTGATGCCGACTATAAAAAACGCGACCAGCCAGGGCAGGCTTTTAATGGTCAGAGATAAAAGTTTATTAAAGTCAATAGACTCAATCCCAGATTGATGATTCGGTGAATTCATTTGAAGTACCTGTCTATCTGTCATAGGTTGAGCGATATGATCAATACTGCCAGTGAAGAAATACTGGAGAACAATCCAAGAAATGGATTGACGTCTCGCACAATTTGCATAACAGGCCTCCTGAACGGTTCAACATAAATAATGTCACCTGGAGCAATATCTACCATTGTTGCTTGCATAGTACTGATGGTAGAAAGGTTTACGACAAATACTTCTGGTTGATTCAGATTCCCTCTTATCACCCGTACATTATTTGCTATGGCTCCTTCCTGAATGGCTCCTGAGAGTGCCAACACCTCTAACAAAGATGCATTTTGATCAGACAAAGTCACTACATTGCTAACAGCTCCAAGTACCGTAACTCGTTTGTTTAAAAATGACAAGCGCACAAAAGACTCCTTGTAAAACTCATCGAATAGACCCTGCAGCTTTCGTTCAGCTTCATCAATGGTCAATCCTGATAATAGAACGTCCCCAACCATAGGAAGTTTAACGCTTCCATCTACTTGTACCAAATATTCAATGTTGCGATACGGGCTCTGAACGTTTTGTTGCCGATTGACCTGCTGAAATTCAAAATTAGGATCAATTATTTGTTCCCCTTTATTCGTACTTACCACAAGTCTCAACCTATCCCCGGCGGTTATGTGATAATTTCGTTCTGCTAGTTGAATAGACTGTTGCAATTCCGTCGTTTCGTCTATCCTGAACATAATGTCCTGCTGGTAGGTCTTGCAGGAAATTAAGAATCCAACTATTAGTGCTGAGTAAATTATCCGATTGATCACTAGGTAAGTAACAAGTTAAAATGGTTCACATGGCCAATTTAATTCAAAAAAACAGGATAATTATTCATTCAATGTATGATCCTGAATTTTCCTTAAGTAATTGTTGATAACAATACGCTCATCAAACTTATTCTCAATGTGTTGTCTGCTTCTTTGAGCCATCTTCCTTTTATCCTGAGCAGAAAGATTATGGAACGTTTCCATTGCTACAAACAAAGCATCTGAGCTTTTTGGGTCACATAAAAATCCAGACAAGCCATCTTCAACTGTATAATCACATCCAGGCACTCGTGTCGCAATCAGTGTCCTTCCCAGGGCTCCTCCCTCTAGCAAAGTTCGACTAGTTCCTTCTCGGTACGAGGGCAATACAACTGCATCTGCTTTTGCAACATGCGTTGGGATATCATCACTATGCTCCGTGTATTCAATTATACCTGCCTCAATCCATGCTTGTAATGCTTCATGGCTGATTGCTCTTCTATGATTTTCATCCCGTCCCCCAATAAGTTTAAATTGAACATTGGCATATTTCCTTTTCATTTTCTCTGCCGCGAGTACATATTCCTGCACACCTTTTTCAATCAGCAGTCGAGCGGTCATCAGGAATACAGTGTAATCCCCAGGGTCGTAAGGTGCCGGCGAATATTCATCCAAATTGATTCCTGAACCCGGAATTACACTCATCTTCTCTTTTGAAATTGGCATTAACTCAGTGAAGTCCAGCAAATCCTGCTGATTCTGAAAAAAAATATGTGCCGATTGCTTGAGTGCAAAATGATAAAACCTACGAGCAAATGCACTGACCCACCCTTTCCAAAGAAATACTGTGCCTAACCCGCTAACATTTGCCAAAACTGGAATATTCAGTGATCGGGCGGCCAGTGTTCCATATATATTGGGTTTAATAGTATATGAAAGCAGGATGTCAATTTTATGCGTTTTTAGGACCTGTCGATATCTGTGAATAATACCTGACTCCTTCAATGGATTGATTCCAGAAGCGCTCATTTCTACACATACGTATTTGCAGCCAAGCGATGTTAACTTTTGGACATATTCATCCACAGGTGAAAAAGCATAGACATCATGCCCTTCATCTATCAGGGTTTTAATAAGTCCCCTTCTAAAATTGTAAATATTCCAGGTGGTATTGATTGTTATACCTACTCTCACATCAACAGATTTGACCCGAAAATAGCCACATTCCAGCTAGAGTAAAGCGCATTAACTAGTATTAATTGTTTTAAATCATGAATTTTGCAGTGAATGGGTAATTATTACGAAACGAGAAAAGAGGCTGAACGAGGCATCCTGGTTGCAGTAACGGCTAAACAGGAATCGGATGCGATCATAGCTGAGCACCTGGGCGAGCTTGAATTCCTCGCGGCGACTTTGGATATCAAGACAGAGAAAAGTTTTGTCCAGAAACTGGAACATCCGGACCGTCGCACCTATGTCGGCAAGGGTAAACTTGAGGAAATTGAAACCTTTGTAAAAATGGAAGAGATTGACCTTATCATTTTTGATGATGATCTGTCCCCTTCACAATTAAGAAACCTTGAAAAAGAACTCAAGGTTAAAATCTATGATCGTAGTTTACTCATCCTGGATATTTTCTTGAAGCGTGCCAAGACAGCTCAAGCAAAAACACAAGTGGAATTAGCCAGGTTTCAATACTTGCTCCCACGTCTAACCAGGATGTGGACTCACCTTGAAAGGCAAAGGGGTGGCACGGGCACCAGAGGCGGTGCTGGTGAAAAAGAAATAGAAACGGATAGACGTATGATTCGTAACAGAATCAGTCTTCTAAAAGAGCAACTCTCCAAAGTAGAAAAACAGGCTGCCACCAGAAGAAAATCCCGAGATGGAATTGTTCGTGTTGCATTAGTAGGTTACACCAATGCAGGTAAGTCGACTATCATGAGGTTGATCAGCAAGGAAAAGGTATATGCCAAGGATGAGCTATTTGCTACGGTCGACTCTACTGTACGTAAAGTGGTTCTGAATCAGGTACCCTTTCTGCTATCAGATACAGTTGGATTTATCCGAAAGCTACCACATGACTTAATAGAATCGTTTAAATCAACATTGGCAGAGGTCAAAGAAGCAGACGTACTATTGCATGTCGTTGATGCATCAAACCCGGCCTATGAACAACATATTGAGGTAGTGGAGAAAACATTGGAAGAAATTGGTGCTGCTGATATTCGCTCCATCAAAGTGTTTAATAAATCAGATTTGCTGGATGAAGAAAATAAACCTCAAATTGCTGAAGCCTTAAACGGTGATACTATTTTCATCTCCGCCAAAACCCAAGAGAACATTGATGATTTTAGAGAATTGATTTATCAGGAAGCACTAAAAGTTCACCAAAAAATATATCCTAATTATCTGGCACCACAGACTTATTAACCAAGGTCTAGAGCATCTATCACTCGATGACTACCTCATCGAAATAATTGATTACCCATCAAGCTTTTCAAAATGAATGGATTTCATATTTTTGCAATCCTTGGATTCGTAGTTCAATGGATAGAATAGACTGCCCGTCCACGAAGCTTTCTAAGCTTCAGGTGAAGGTTTATGCTATTCCATGAAAGACTGACACAAAATATAGTCCCGTAGTTCAATGGATAGAATAGAAGTTTCCTAAACTTTAGATGCAAGTTCGATTCTTGCCGGGACTACTTAACTCATAAATGGTTGATCATAATATCGTTGGCCAGTTGCCCGATATAGTGCATTAGCGAATGCCCCAAAAACCGGCGGAAAAGTAGGTTCTCCCATCCCAGTAGGATCAATTTCGTTTTCAACAAAATGCACTTCAATTTCCTTCGGTGCTTCGTTATGCCGAATCATGCGATAACTATTGAAGTTATTCTTCTGAGGAACTCCTTCCTTAAAGGTCATAGCTCCATAAAGTGCATTGCCAATAGCATCCACCACAGCTCCTTGGGCGAGGTTTGTAGCAGCATCAGGATTCACCACAATGCCACAATCAACAGCACAGGTAACTTTTTGAACCCTTGGTTTGCCATCAACAACAACAAGATCTAAGACATTTGCAGCATAACTATTGTGACAGAAATATGCTGATACTCCCCTGTAAGCACCTTCCCTTTTCTCTGCCCAATTGGCTTTTTCTTTAGCCAATTTGAGTACGCCAGCGTATCTAGAGGCATCATAGTCATTTCGCTCTCCCACAGGATTGTTCTGAGCCTTCTCTAGAAGTTCCAACCTAAAATCGACCGGATCCTTTTCGAGCACCTCAGCCACTTCATCCAGAAATGCCTGTTCTGCTCCGGCAATAAAATTGGATCGAGGAGCCCTGAATGAACCTATTGTAATATTCGACTCAACTGCCCAGCTTTCTGCCAGATAATTGTCCACAGCTCCTGCCGGAAACCTATTGGCATAGAGAGGGCTTTCTGGAACTCCTCCGGCATTAACATGAAAGGCAGTCAAGTTGCCTTCAGCATCGATCGCAACTCTGTAGGTAGCCTGATAAGCAGGGCGATAAATACCTCCGGTCATATCGTCTTCTCTGGAGTAAATCAATTTCACCGGAGCTTTCATTCGCTGGGAGATCAAGGCTGACTCAATCAACCAATGGGCATAAGATCTTCTACCATAACCACCTCCAAGCCTAGTCAGCTCAATGTCAATATCTTCAACTGCTATACCCAATCTAGCTGACAGTGCCTGTTCCGTCAATTCGGCTTTCTGTAGCGGCCCTGCTAATCTTGCCTTTCCACCTCTTACATCCGCAAAGAAGTTCATGGGTTCCATACAATTATGTGCAAGAAATGGAGCTCTATAGGTACGTTCGACTACTATATCAGCTTCCGCAAACGCCTTCCCAGGGTCACCATCTTTACGCTGAACTTTTGCCTCTTCGGATGCCATTTGAGTCATCTTGTCCATATGAACTGACGTACTTTCAAGTCCGGCAGGAATGCTAACTGTTTGTTTTGATCCTCCGTAATAGGTTCTTTCTTCTGTATAAGTTTCAAAAGGCTCCCATTCTACGTTTAGTGCCTTCTTCGCTTTCATCACCTGCCATGTGCTGTCACCTACAATGGCTACCACCTCCAAAAAAGTGCAGGTATCAAAATGTTGTCTTTCAAAATCATCATTTAGTACTTTGATGGTGAATACATCCTTTATACCTGGCATATTTTTCACCTGAGTAGCATCCATTGATTTGAATTTCATTCCAAATGCTGGAGGGTGCTCAATCATGGCGATTAACATTCCTTCCTCCCTGATATCACTGCCAAATAATGACTGACCGGTTATGATCTTTTCACAATCAACGTTCTTTCGAGAAGTTCCAATGATCTTGAAATCTTTAATCCCCTTCAGAAGCACTTCTTCGGGTACAACAATCCTCACAGCGGCAGAGGCCATTTCTCCATAACCCGCAGATTTTCCACTACCCTCATGAATAATTCGCCCATTCTTCGTTGTAATTTCCTCTATAGGTAATGACCATCGCTCAGCGGCAGCTGCTTTCAGCATATATCTTGCCGAAGCTCCAGCCATTCTGAGTGAGTTCCATCCTTGCCGAATGGCTTGACTACCTCCAATGAATTGCCGCCTGAAAGCTTCTGTATTTAAAGGAGCTTGCTCCACAATCACACTTTCCCAATCAACATCCAGCTCCTCAGCCACAATCATTGGCATAGAAGTCTTTATATTCTGTCCTCCTTCAGGATTGGGAGACATGATGGTTACCAACCCATTTTCACCAATTTTGAGATAAGCATTTAATTCGAACCATTCCTTCGGCATTGTCAGCAAATCCGCCTGTTGGTCATTAGGGGTACATCCTGCTAACCAACTAAAGCTAATCATCAATCCCCCTCCAGCAGTAGCTGATGCTTTCAGAAAGGACCTTCTCCCAATTTTGGTTTTAATGTTGGTCATGCTAATTGGTCAAATACTATCCCAACGAAAACTCTTTACCCAGGAATGGCTGATTGTAATAACGCTTACCCGTCGATTTATAGAGCGCATTGGCAAGTGCTCCAAAAATCGGTGGGAACGGCGGCTCTCCCATTCCAGTCGGATCAATGTCATTCTTTACAAAATGAACATCTATCTTTCTGGGTGCCTCTCCTATACGAATCATGCGATAGTCATCAAAATTGCTCTTTTCAGGGCGACCTTCTCTAAAGGTCATCGCTCCAAAAAATGCATTTCCTATACCATCCACTATGGCACCTTCCGCCATGTTGGTTGCCGCATCGGGATTTACCACCACGCCACAGTCCATGGCGCAAGTGACATTATTGACCCTGGGTGTACCATTCTCCATCTTGATATCCAAAACGTGGGCCGCATAACTGTTATGACAGAAATAGGCTGCCACACCACGATGCACACCAGGAGTTTCCTGCCCCCAGTTGGACTTATCCCTAACTAATTTTAGTACTCCTGCATAGCGATCAATATCATAGGCATTGTTTTCACCTACAGGATCGGACTTGGCCCGATCCAACAGACTCAATCTAAAGTCAAATGGATCTTTACCTGCCGCTTCAGCAACCTCATCAAGGAAGGATTGTTCGGCCCCTGCAAGAAAATTGGATCGTGGTGCCCGGAATGCCCCTATTGTGATATTCGATTCAATCGACCATTCTTCTGCTAAGTAATTGTCAACGGTTCCTGCCGGGAATCTATTGGCAGCTCCTCGTCCTAATGGACTTTCAGGGATACCACCTGCCTTCACATGAAAAGCAATCATGTTACCATCCTCATCCAAAGCTGCCCGATAAGTTGCTGTATAGGCAGGCCGATAGACACCAAAAGTCATGTCATCTTCCCGTGTGTACATGAGCTTCACAGGTCTTTTAACTTGTCGTGAAATCAATGCTGCTTCCACCATATAATGCCCGTATGCTCTTCGGCCAAAACCTCCTCCCATTCGAGCCAATTGAATGTTTATGTTCTCTCTATCCATCCCCAATCGCTCGGACAATGTTCCAAGGATTATTTCTGGTGCCTGGATAGGTGCAATTAGATTGGCTTTTTCGTCCGTCACATCAGCGAAACAACTAATGGGCTCCATCATGTTATGTGCCAGAAACGGAGCTGAATAAGTTCTTTCGATCACCTTAGCAGCTTGCGCAAATGCTTGTTCCGGATCTCCATCCTTCCGTAGAACTGTACCTGGTTTACCAGACATTTCTCTCATTTTGGACAGATGGTCTGTCGTACTTTCCAACCCGCCAGGGACAGTAACTTCTTGTTTATTGCCTCTGAAGCTCATTTGGAAGTTCCCAGATGAAAAAGCTTCCCATTCGGCCTGAAGTGATTTTTTGGCATTCATTACTTCCCATGTACTATTGCCTACTACCACTGCCAATTCCGGAAAAGTGTTGGTATCAAAGAAATTTCGGCCATAATCATCTTCAAACGTCTTGATGGTGAATACATCATGAATGCCTGGCATTCCTTTGATCCTTTCTGTATCCACAGACTTTAGTTTCATTCCAAACGCAGGAGGATGAACAATCATGGCTGTTAGCATCCCTTCTTGCTGCAGATCCAGTGTATACATTGGATCTCCAGATACAATTTTCTTCGCATCAACATTCTTCTTTGATACGCCAATGATTCCAAAATCCTTAACTGCTTTCAATTCTAGTTCTTCCGGAACCTCAACTCCACCAGCAGCGCTCGCCAGTTCGCCATAGGTCGCCGATTTTTCAGTTTTAGCATGTATCAGTTTGCCTGCTGAAGTAGTGACTTCCTCCAACGGAACTTGCCACAGTTCTGCAGCGGCACTTCTCAACATGTGCCTGGCACCTGCTCCAGCCATTCTCAAACCTTGCCAACCTCTTCTGATCCCTTGACTTCCTCCGGTAAATTGACGCCCGTAATACTCTACATGAAAGGGGGCCTGCTCGACCATCACCTTCTTCCAATCCACATCCAGCTCTTCAGCAATGATCATGGGCATTGAGGTTTTCACATTTTGACCAAATTCAGGATTTGGTGCCATAATCGTCACCACCCCATTCTCGCCAATCTTTAGATAAGCGTTCAAGTCAAACCATTCCTTAGGCATGGTCAATACATCCGCCTGTTGTTCATTTGGGGTACATCCTGCTAACCAACTAAAGCTGATCATCAAACCTCCACCGGCAGCAGCTGACGTTTTGAGAAAAGATCGTCTTCCAACTTTTGTTTTAATGAGTGTCATAATCAGGGATTAAGGTTTGAGGCTGTTTTGATTGCTGCTTTGATACGTACATAGGTTCCACAGCGACATATATTACCACTCATGGCTCCTTCTATTTGATCATCTGTAGGTTTCGGTGTTGAGTCCAACAAGGCTGCTGCTGACATGATCTGGCCCGATTGGCAATACCCGCACTGGGGTACATCATGTTCTAACCATGCTTTTTGCACTGGGTGATTCGCATTTTTGGACAACCCTTCGATCGTGGTAATTTCGTTTCCTCCTACCGCAGACACTGTCAGCTGACAGGATCGTGTGGCCACACCATTAACATGAATGGTACAGGATCCGCATTGAGCAATGCCGCACCCGTATTTGGTTCCAGGGAGGTTGAGGTGATCTCTGAGTACCCACAGAATCGGTGTGTCCGGGGCAACATCTACCTGTTTTTGTTCGCCGTTAATGTTTAAATTGAATATGGCCATTGTTGATAAGGGTTATTTAGAATCTGTTAAAATTAAGTTACAACTAAAAAGGTCACTTAGCAAGCGATAACAGCGCCTACTAAACTCACTTCACTTTAAATCCCACCTCGTGACTGAATCTTGGTTCTTATTTTAAGTGCCTTTTCGATTAAATCGAACCGAGCTTTTCTTGGGTCTGTTTTACTCACAGCCTCTCCGTTGGGCTGAATATCCAGGATCGTTTCTTTTTTCTGGTCATAGGCTTTCCATTTTGGCAGTCCCTTTCCATTGGGATTACCTGTTTTAGCGAAATTGACCCAGTAACTATTCATCAACCTGGCAACTTCTTTTTCCTCAGGTGTTGGAGGAGGAGGTGGTGGCCCCCATCCGCCTATTCCCAAGTTATTGAATGCATAAGCAATATCAGTTCCATGCCCTGGACCGTACTTCATTCGTTCCTTCATGTGAGGAGCGACATATGAAAAAAGAAAAATATAGGTTGATTGATCTACTGCATTAAGAGATCTGGCTGAAAACCGTGCCGGTTCTCCCCAGACCCAGTCGGTGTTAAATCTAGCCTGAACCTCTGGGAATTCTTTATTCCCATCAGGATCGTAGGCGGTTTTAGCTTCTTCTTGTAAATCACCAAACAGCGCAAACAACTCTTCTTTTGAACTGCTGGAATTGACAAATCCACCTCCAATTTCGGCACTGTTATTTCCGATCATCAGCGGAACGCTAAGCTGTCGACCTGCCTTGTAGGCACTCTCTGCTGTTTCCACAACCAGTTTGCCATCTACGATTGGCCCGGAATATGTTCGCGGACCACCACGACCATCGGACTCCTGTCCACCATCTACAATCTCTTCAACACTAAGAGCTCGAAGTTTTGTCAGTGCTGCGGCATTTGTACCTTCAATTCCAAGCTTGCGAGCGAAGTTGATTCCGATCGTCTCAGCCGAAACAGGATAGAAAGAGTCTGAATTATCCTGAACGATGGGTCGCCCAGTTAATACTCCATCCCTACCTCCGCCAGAGTGACTAATTGCTTTATGAAAAAGTCCTTTCGCAGACGGGATTGTCATTAGCGAATGCACTGAAACTCCCCCTGCTGAAAATCCGAATATGGTGACATTTTCCGGATCACCGCCGAATTTCCCTATGTTTTCCTGAATCCACTTGAGTGCTGCAATTTGATCCATGTAGGCATAGCTGCCTTTGGGTTCGTCTGGAAACTCTTCACTTAGCGCCGGGAAAGCAAAATGCCCAAGACGTCCCAATCGGTAATTGATCGTGACGAGCACTATTCCCTGTTTTGCAAACTCGGCCCCAAAAGTACCAGGTCCAGACCCACTTCCTCCTACAAATGAACCTCCATGTATCCATACCATTACCGGTCGTTTTTGATCTGATTCCGATGCAGGCGCCCAAACATTTAAACAAAGACAATCCTCAGAAGAACTTTCCGAAATGGTTCCAGGTGCTGCACCCCAGCCTGCCTGAGCACAGTTCGGACCAAATGCATTGGCATCACGAATACCGTCCCATGACAATACAGGTTGTGGAGGGCGCCATCGAAATTCACCCACTGGTGGTGCTGCGTATGGGATTCCTTTAAAGACGGAAACATCATCTTCAGAAATACCTTGAATCTTGCCGTCTGATATCTGGACAATGGGTTGTTGAGCTAAGAGCGGTGAAAAGCACGCTAGCATGACGCAAAAGAGGCTAAGATGTTTCATGATTATTTGAATAGAGTTCGTTTCAGCAAGAATAATTGATCAACCTACTTTGAGATTTTATGGGTATCCCGCACACTACTAAATGTCAGATCCAATAGTTTCCAGTTGTCATCCATTTTTACAAAAACCTCAGTTGCGGTAAATTCATTGGCCACATCATTACCACGCACATGCGCTTCTAATGTGAGTCTGGTCCAGACTACTGCAGTGTTCCCAACAATTTCAGCATCAGTGTCATGTACAATGGTGTTTTTGTACCAGATACTTCCACTTTCGATAATTTCCAATTCCCGATCCTTTTTCCAAGACCCACTCATGTGCACAAACTTTGATTCATCATGGAAAAGCGTTGCAAGCTCGTCGACATTTTTATCTGCCATCCATTGCCATTTCTGTTTGGATAGATCGATAAGTTCTTGTTCCGTTGTAGTTTGTGCAAAGGAAAATTGAGCCACCATGATCATGGCAAAAAGTGTAATAATCGTTCTATTCATATTTCAAGTAGTATGTTAATCAATTCAAGTTATACAATCTTACGTCTTCATTACCAGAGCATTAGTATATGGATTACTGATTTCGCTACCACTTTTACTGATGTCTGTATTATGTCAGGTCTTTGAGGTAGTTTAGAGATGGTAAACACAACAAATAGAAATGAGTGATTCTGTCATTTTTGATTCGATCAAAGCCTCAAATGATTTTAACAATCATCCAACTTTGCATCCTTTGGTTGCCATAACGGACTTCTCAAAAGCCAACCCACGTCATGGTCATAAGATGACCTTTGATATTTATGCGGTGCTTTTAAAACAAGTTCAATGTGGCGATCTCATGTATGGTAAAAATACTTATGACTACCAGGAAGGCACTTTGATGTTTATCGGGCCTGGACAAATCGTAGATGTATCCAATAAAACTGAAGTCTATCAGCCCTATGGAAAAGCTTTATTCTTCCACCCGGATCTCTTAATCGGAACACGACTAGCCAAGCTGATTGATGAGTATGGCTTTTTCTCCTATCATCTCAATGAGGCATTGCATCTATCAAACCATGAAGAACAAACGATAAGTGACCTGTTCAGCAAAATTGATGAAGAACTGAGGTTGCCAATTGACAAACACAGCAAAAAACTCATCACCTCCAACATTGCTTTGCTTTTGGAGTATTGCGAACGCTACTATGACCGTCAATTCATCACACGGGAACACGTAAACACTGGTATTCTGCAGCGATTTGAAGAAGAATTGGTTGGTTACCTGAATTCTGAAAAACCCTATACATTGGGATTGCCTTCAGTCGGCTATTTTGCGGATCAATTGAACCTATCTTCCAACTATTTTGGTGACTTGATTAAGAAAGAAACCGGTATTTCGGCCCATGATCATATACAAACCAAGCTGATTGAAATCGCCAAAGACAAGATATTTGACCAGTCAAAATCAGTAAAGGAAGTTGCGTTTGAGTTGGGATTCAAATACCCTCAGCACTTTAGCAGGCTTTTCAAAAAGAAGGTTGGACTTACACCAAAAGAATTTAGAGATAACACTTAAAATCACCCAATCACTTCAGCTTCCATTATCTTATTGCCTTCTTTGGTAGCAATGGCGTAAGTAAATCCCTTCAGCAATGCGATTCCTACGTACTCACCTTCCTTATTGATTGCCAAAAAACCTACTTGCAATCCTTTGCTTGATTGGTGAATACGTGCAATTCGCTTGATTACTTCGGTGCAAGCGTCCCTTGGGCTCTTACCCATCCTCATCTGCTCGACAACCATCGCTGATCCTGCCGTTCGGATGACGGCCTCTCCTGTACCAGTTGCACAAGCTGCTCCCACTTCCCCATCTACAAACAATCCTGCCCCAATGATTGGAGAATCTCCCACTCGACCATGCATCTTGTAGGCAGCTCCACTCGTGGTACATGCTCCTGCAATAAGACCATTGCCATCGAGGCTGAGTGATCCGATTGTATCGTGATTTTCAATATTTGCCTCAAACTGATATTTGGATTCTTTCAGCCATTCTTTCCAGTCCCTTTCAGAGTCTTGGGTCAATAGATTTTCTTCCTGAAACCCCTGATCAATAGCAAATTTCTTAGCCCCCCGTCCAACAAGCATGATATGAGGTGTTTCCTCCATCACTTTCCGGGCAACCGCTATTGGATGCTTGATGTCCTGAAGAAATGCAACAGCACCACAATCACCATTCCCTTTCATGATACATGCATCCAGTGTAACCTTTCCTTCTCTATCAGGCAGTCCTCCAATACCCACAGTTCGGGAGTTGGGGTCAGCTTCTACCACCTTCACACCCTGCTCAACTGCGTCGATGGCCGCACCTCCATTTTGTAATATTTCCCATCCGATTTCATTGGCCGGATGCCCATGATCCCATGTGGAAATCATCAATGGTTTTGCTCCCTGAGATTGAGCCTCTGCACATTTGGTAGCTGCAAGTCCTGATACACCCAAGGCTGATGTTTTCACAAATGCTCTCCTTTTCATTTTTCGCATGATCTCTCAACTTTCAAACCAATTTAACAAAACATCGATTCAACTAAATCTCAAATTGACATGAGGTATATTTAGGTGATTAACAGATATCCTATGTCTAAATTTTTCTTGATTCTGATTGTTGCATGCACACTAATGTCTGCAAATGCTCAATCGATCATTGTGCTCGGAACAGCTCAGGATGGTGGTTATCCCCATATTGGATGTCAAAAGGAATGCCGATTAGCATGGGAGAATCCATTACTAAAACAGCATGTTGTATCACTTGCAATCATGGATTCGCTAGCGCGGAAATGGTGGTTAGTAGAAGCCACACCAGATTTTAAGGAGCAATTAGAGTTATTCAGAAGTCTCACGGATAATTATTTCGATTATTTACCTGCTGGTATATTGTTAACCCATGCCCATATGGGGCATTATACAGGATTAATCCACCTGGGAAGAGAGGCGCTAGGTGCTTCTGATGTTCCTGTTTATGCCTTGCCGAGATTGGTGGAATACCTTAAATCAAACGGTCCCTGGAGTCAATTAGTAAAGCTCTCAAATATCAAACTTCAAACCATCGATGAGAATACCGATGTAGCGATTAGTGAAAAGGTATCAGTAAATGCCTTCATTGTTCCACATCGAGATGAATTTTCTGAAACTGCTGGATTGACTTTTAATGTCTTCGGCAAACGTGCGATGTTCATTCCGGACATTGACAAATGGTCCAAATGGGATAAAAGTATTGTCGAGAAAGTCAAATCAGTGGACATAGCTTTTTTGGATGCTACATTCTTTGCAGATGGTGAACTCCCCAATAGAAGTATCAATGAAGTACCGCATCCATTTGTTAGTGAAACGATGGCTCTTTTTGAGGAAGAGAAAGATGACTTAAAATCAAAGATTCATTTCATCCATTTCAATCATACCAATCCGATACTTTGGGATGAGCCAATTCGTCAAAAAGTACGTGCCTCTGGATTTCAAATTGCCAAACAGGGAATGACCTATTTCAATTAATAGTCAGTCTTAATCGATTTATCAACAGGAATCTTGAGCTGATAGCCAATGTCTTCATCTCTTTGTCCGTCGGCTACATCCAATCCAAATTCTATCTGCTTTGGGTCGTCGTAGACAAAAGTCCCAAAGATCCGATCCCAAATCGAAAATATATTTCCGAAGTTAGTATCTGTCCAGGGTCTCTCGAAGTGATGATGAAACTTATGGACATTGGGCGTAATGAACACAAGACTCAACGACTTATCCAACCACAAGGGTAACTGGATGTTGGCATGTGTCACATACGTGAAAAAGACGGTAGTCAACTTATAGAAAGCATAAAAGCCCACAGGAATGCCGACCAACACTACTGTGATCATTCCGAATACTTCTCTCAAGAAGTAATCTCCTGGGTGATGTCGCGTTCCAGTCGTAGCATCAACCTTTGTATCGCTGTGATGAACCATATGCAATCTCCACATCCAACTCACCCTGTGCAACAAATAGTGAACGACATATTGCGCTACCAAATCAAGGAATACTATGGCGATTAGTAGTTCAACCCAAGTTGGTAATGTGATCCAGTTTAAGAGTCCAAAACCTTGCTCTGTGATCCACAGAAATATCCCAACACTAGCCAACCCAACCAGGAAATTGATGACCATGGTGAAGGAGAAAAACACCAGGTTAATGCCATCATGCTTTAGCTTTTGATAATTGTGTTTGAAAAGAGGGATGATGGCTTCCAGCACCCATACGAAAAGCAAACAGGCTCCAATCCAGATTAACTTTTGCATGATGGTAATGTTCTCGAAAAAATCTACAAATTCTTCCATGGTAATGTTGTTGCTGATTGATTTTGCAAGATACATTTTAGGAACAAAATGCTCAAATATTTAACAAATTGGACATATTTCCGTATACTTATATGAAATTTGTCCGCAATGAAGAAAAAGGAATATTCAACAATAAAGAACGAACAGGTAGCGAATATCGTCGAAGAGCCGCTTATAAGCTATGGAATCACTACCAGTTTGTTACATTCTGATCTGGAAATCGTGAGTGAAGCGCGCAAGGGAGTACAGACCAAAATGTTCTGGGATTTCCTGAAAGCCATTAACAGCTCAAAAGCCGAATTTGAAGAATTGCTTCCTAGTTCACTCAAGACCTTTAGTAGGAAAAAAATTCTTGACGAAGCGACAGGGGAGCGCATCCTCAACATCATAAAAGTTTTTAGTATGGGCGAGAAGGTATTTCAAGACATAAGCAAATTCAAAAACTGGCTTAAAAAATACAATCCTATCATCGGAGATGAGCCGCGTAATTATCTCAATACTTCTACTGGTTGTCAGGTTGTTATTCAGGAGCTTGGGAGAGCACAGCATGGAGTAATGGCCTGATGACACTTGCCTACAGAATAGCTCAAAGCAAGTTCATAAGAGATCTAAGTGGACAAGGGGCGTTTCTTTATGGTGGCAGGTGGAATCCAGTAGGCACCAAAGCCTTATATCTATCGAATAATCGCTCTCTTGCGTACTTAGAATATTTAGTGCATCAATATGATCGAGATATATGGCCCGTCGATCTGGAAATCGCAACAATAAGCATAGCAAATGAGAATGCCATTAGGCATTTAAACGATGATCAATTGCCGGACACCTGGAAAACGCTAATGTATCATTCAGAAGTTCAGGAAATAAGCGATCTACTCTTTCGTGAAAAATGGATGGGAATAAGGGTCCCTTCTGTTGTTGTTCCTGGTGAGTATAATTATGTGCTTAACCCACTTCACCAGGACTTCCCAAACTGCATCAAAATAGAGGAAATAAGCCGTACCAACTTTGATGAAAGATTACAACCCAATAGAGATTAACAAGTTATTCCCATTTTAAAATTCACAGTTACCTGGAGTCCGTGGAAATGGAATGACATCTCGAATGTTAGTCATACCAGTTACAAACTGAATCATGCGTTCAAAACCCAACCCAAATCCGCTATGCTCGACGGTTCCATATTTTCTTGTTTCTAAGAACCATGATAACTCTTCTTCCGGAATGTTCATTTCGCCCATGCGCTTTGTGAGTTTATCCAATCGCTCTTCTCGTTGAGATCCACCTACTATTTCGCCAATACCTGGAAATAGCACATCCATTGCTGCGACAGTTTTATCATCATCATTTTGTCGCATGTAAAATGCCTTTATGTTTTTGGGATAATTGAATAGAATAACTGGCTTTTTGAAGTGCTTTTCGACCAGAAAACGCTCGTGTTCTGACTGCAGATCCGCTCCCCATCCATCAATGACAAACTGAAATTTTTTCTTCTTATTTGGTTTAGAATTCTTAAGTATATCAACTGCTTCTGTGTAGGTGAGTCTCACAAAGTCATTGTCAACGATCAATTGAAGTCGCTCCAATAAACTCAACTCATTTCGTTCATTTTGTGGCTTATTTTTCTCCTCATCCTGCTCGCGTTTGTTTAAGAATGCCAAATCTTCCTGACAGTTATCCAAAGCATATTTTACAATGTATTTGAGCATCTCCTCTGCCAAATCCATGTTGTCGACAATGTCGTAAAAAGCCATCTCTGGCTCGATCATCCAAAACTCAGCAAGATGCCGGGTAGTATTGGAATTCTCAGCTCTAAAAGTCGGTCCAAACGTATAAATCTCTGAAACGGCCAGCGCTGCTAGCTCACCCTCCAGTTGACCGGATACAGTAAGATTAGTCTCCTTTTCAAAGAAATCTTGCTGATAGTCTACACTCCCTTCATCGTTTTTCGGTAGATTTTCTAAGTCGAGTGTGGTCACCTTGAATGTTTCACCAGCTCCTTCCGCATCCGATGCTGTAAGAATAGGTGTATTGATATACAAAAATCCCTTTTCATTGAAGAATTGATGCACGGCAAATGCCATTGCATGTCTAACCCTAAATACCGCACCAAATGTGTTAGTCCGTGGGCGTAAATGAGCAATCTCTCTGAGAAATTCCATCGTATGCCGCTTGGGTTGCAATGGATATTTTTCAGGGTCTGCTGCGCCTAATACCTCAATTGTTTGTGCTTGTATCTCCTTACTTTGGCCGGCACCTTGGGATTCCACCAATTCTCCAATTACTGAGATGCTAGCACCGGTTGTGATATTTCGAATAAGCTCTTCCTCATATTGGGCAGGATCCGCAACTATTTGAATGTTGTTAATCGTGGAGCCATCATTCAAAGCGATGAAAATAGCGTTCTTACTTTCTCGTTTGGTCCTAACCCATCCTTTGGCTGTTACAATGGCACCTGTCTCTGTTTGGCCCAATAGTTGTTTAACCTTGATTCTTTTCTGCTTTTCCACGATCTATCGATTTAAAATCACGGCAAAAAAACGATAATTTAATCGGACAATCAAAGAATAGCGGATTTTAGGATATTTTTGATTTCAATACATCAACCGATGCAAAAACTCACACTATCTCAATCGCTTCAGCAAAAGCTGTCACCTCAACAGATACAGTTTATCAAGTTGCTTCAAGTGCCCACCGCTGAACTGGATACAAGGGTTGAGGAAGAACTGGAGGATAATCCCGCTTTAGAGGAGGGAAAAGAAGAGGAAGAAACAGATTTTGAATCGGAGGATTATGATGATTCGACTGACACCTCTGAACCTGATCTGGAGGAATATCTACATGAAGATTACGGTGGGTACAAAATGCAAGGGGATGGGCCTAACCCAGATGAGGAAACACGCGAGGTGCCCATTGCTATGGGTGCCAGCCTTCATGAATACCTGACTACTCAACTTGGCTATCACAAATTAGATGAGCGTCAGACTATCCTTGCTAAGCAATTAATAGGCAGTATTGACTCTGATGGCTATTTACGGCGTGAACTATCTGCCATTGTCAATGATCTTGCATTTACGGTGGGGTTGGAAACTGATGAGGAAGAGCTAGAGACACTGCTCTTCAAAATTCAGGGTTTTGATCCGGCAGGGATTGGGGCAAGGACATTGCAGGAATGCTTATTACTCCAACTTGAAAGAAAAGATCCGACAGAGGAAGTAAATCAACTGTCCTATGACATTGTCGATCAATGTTTTCCGGAGTTTTCAAAGAAACATTACGATAAAATCGCCAAGAAACTTCACGTAGATGATGAGGTATTGAAGGATGCCATCAACATGATCATAAAATTGAATCCCAAGCCTGGCGGTCAGGGAGAGGATGCTTCGAAAGCACAATATCTGGTTCCAGATTTTTTGCTTAGCAATAATAACGGCAAACTTGAACTAACGCTCAACTCGCGAAATGCCCCAGAGTTAAGGGTGAGTTCTTCGTATTCAAACATGCTTCAGGCTTATGACAAGAGTGACAAAAAAGACAAAAAGCTAAAGGAAACTGTTTCATTCATCAAGCAAAAATTGGATTCGGCAAAATGGTTCATTGATGCCATCAAGCAGCGCCAACAGACCCTGTTGAATACCATGCAGTCGATTATTAATTATCAATTCGACTATTTCCAGGAAGGTGATGAGAGCAAACTGAGACCAATGATCCTAAAGGATATTGCAGATCAAATCAATATGGACATTTCTACCGTATCAAGAGTAGCTAACAGTAAATCCATTCAAACAGAATTTGGCATTTTTCCATTGAAATATTTCTTCTCAGAAGGAATTGCCACTGATAGTGGTGAGGATGTAAGTAGTAGGGAAGTGAAAAACAAATTGAAAGAAATTATTGGTGGTGAGGATAAGAAGAAGCCACTCTCCGATGACAAACTCGAAAAACTTCTGAAAGCTGAGGGTTATAATATTGCCAGAAGAACGGTGGCCAAGTATCGTGAGCAATTGAATATTCCTGTTGCACGATTGAGAAAGGAGCTATGATGAGAATAGTTTCTTACCTGTTCCATCCATTACTGATGGCGAGCTACGTTTTTATTGTTTTGCAAAACTTCGCTCCGGAAGTCTTTATTCAAATTCCAGAATCTGAAATTTCCACGGTTTTGTTAATCACCTTTTTTACTACAGCATTGGTGCCAGCTGGAAGCATAGTCCTTTTGAGATTGACTTCCAGAATTACAAGTCTGGATATTGCTGATCGAAAGGAACGCCTATTTCCTTTCACGACCATTCTCATTTACTATGCTACTTCTTCGTATTTTTTTATTACGATCTTGCCTATCCCTGTTGTAAATGTCATGATGGCTGCCGTGACCTTGCTCATATTGATTTTACTCATCATAACCATTAAGAAGAAAATTAGCATTCATTCGGCAGGCATATGGGGTGCTACCGGTATGTTAGTCGCTTTGGAAGTTCTCGGAATAGGTGATTTAATGTATCCTATTTGTACGGGCTTTATAATGGCTGGATTGGTTTCAACCGCTAGATTGTCACAATCCCTGCACTCTCCCCGTCAAATCTGGTCTGGAGCCGCTCTTGGATTCAGTATCTGTTTCCTTGGGGTTTTATTGTTCGGCTAGAAGCCAGTAAAGTTGATGCCAACTGTAAATAGATTCGGGCTTGCTCCATTTGGACCATTTCTCCAAATATCTGAAATGTAATATTTGGCAAAGGCATTTACTCCCTTAAACCCAAACCTGCCTACCAAACCATATCGAACATCACTCAGACCAAAAACACCTTGTTGTTTATCTGTTTTTGGTGATTCTGATCTAGTTTCATATCTCACCTTAGTATAAGATTCAATTTTAGCCCCAATTATGGGTCCAACCCCTATGAAGAATCCTTCTCCATCAATCGTCTTAAGCGGATAGTATCGGAACTCAATTGGCAGTTCAACATAATTCATAGCCAGTTTAGAACTATTTACAGTTACTCCCTGAATGGAATCAAAAGTGAACGTACGGTCACTGTTCTGGACATAATTCATCTCATTTCCAAACCCAATCTTCTCAATTGAAAATCCAAGTTGAGGATTGACAGTGAACAGATCACTCAATTTGTGGGTATACATGTAGTAAAGACTAACTGACTTAGAATGCCAAAAATTGGTTTCCAAATCACCCTTATCTCCCATCAATAAATTGAAGCCAAAATCAATAGAAATGTCTCCAGGTACGTCTGGTTGTACTGGCCGATCCTTTCCCTGGCCCACTACCGTTAACATCGCGATCATGCAGATGAATAACCCAACAAATTGCTTCATAGTGTAAAAATTTCGAGCAAAGATAGATGCAATTTTAAAACTGTCAGATTAACAGAAATTTATTTAACAATATTATTACTTTTGCACTCCTTTTTAACCTGAATTAACAAATTCAGGAAAAGGGAAGTACATAAAAGGACCCGTAGCACAACTGAATAATGCACCAGATTACGGCTCTGGAGATTGCAGGTTTGAATCCTGCCGGGTTCACTATAATGGCCTCTCAATGTAAATTGAGGGGCTTTTTTATTGTCTTGTCGAGTTATTGTCGAGTGACTTATAGAAACTTGTTGTAAAGCCACGTTTGATTATTGTGTGAATTATTTCATTGATCTTTCACAGAAAAGTTAAACTAGGGAACTAACTCTAACCAACCTATGATGACCTAGACCTTGATGATTCCTTATTTCATTAGTCCTTGCATTTGATTATAAATGACTCCCCCTTTTGGTTTGATTGAAATGATGAAGTAGACTGCCTTGGTTATCTCTCACCATTAATCGTGTTATTAAATTAAGACAACAAGGCTCAATCAATCTAGTCAAATCAAATGATAGTCTTGAGGAATAATATTATGAATGATGGAATTTATAATATTTATACTATTATATTTGATGTAACAAATAATATTTATATTATGAAATTGTCATTTTACAATACAAAAGCAAATAAAACCACCTATTGTAGAGTTACAGACAAAGATCAGTATTCCTTTAGCATTGGAATCAGACTGGACTCTCTTGACGAATCAAATAATGTCCTACGCACTCTCGAAGGACTTATTAAGAACCTTTTAGATAAAGGATTTGACCAAAAAAAGGTCCGGAAACATGTACAAAAAGTAACACGAGATGGATACGATAAAATAATAAGTAATGTTTGGCCCTATTTTGATCTTAAGGGATTTGAAGAGGAATATGGTGAAATCCTGTCAGCCTCACCCTCTCATATTTCTACTCATAGATTAATGGTATTCGCTCCAGGTATATTGCTTTCAGAACTTCAGAGCATCGTTGATAATGGTTATGAAATGACGTTTTTCGATCTAGAATTCTTTAATGAATGTATGGAAGAAGACTTCCTCGAATTGAATCTGCCAAAAGTTATTGCAAGGATGTCATGGGTAATTTCAAAAGAAAATTTCTATGAAATAGATTTAGTTGATTGGGTTGGATTTACATCAACACTCAGGGATATTAAGTCATATGTAGATTTGTGCAACATGTGGGCGCACACCGACTTGCCAATCATATTTGTAACTGCTGCGCTTAATCAGTGGAAATTAATTGATGAAGAATTTAGGGAAGCCATGATTGAGATACAGGGAGAGGAATACGATTGCATAGAATATTAGGGGTCAAAATGCCATTATTTAAAATCAACTTACAACTAAATTATTCGTACCCCACCCCCTTTTTTAAATCAGTTTTGCTTTCAAAAAAGTAAGGGGGGGATGATCATCAGGTACCCCGAACATCCATTATTCAATTAAATAATCTGGATCATGGGTGACATTGTGCAATTCAGTGACTTTTAACCTAAGTGTTTCAACAAGTGCTCCAATTGTAGTTGTTGTTGTCCCTAGTGAACCGTTGGCAATTCGGTACGGTGTGTTCAACGGCCAGCCATACTTATTTATTATCCCCACTACTTTTGTCATTACCTTTTCTTCGACTTGTTCAACCTTATCAATTGTAAGCTGTGTGACTTCACCATAACCCTGTCGTTCAGCTACAACTTGAGGATATAGTTTTATTATGTCATCCTCCAATTTTGAAATAGTAATACCCAGCTTAGTGAATGCAATATTTTTGAAAAGTCCCATTTGAATTGTATAAAGATTTAGTGATTTGGTTTATAGAACAATTTAACTGAATCAGAACAAAAACATGGTTTTTCTTCTAAAATCAGCGTACTTCCGATCCTTTAGCAATAATGCTCCTTGCTCCTCCACTGTGTGTAGTGGATTACTACTATGCAACGATCACCTGCTCTATTAATACAGCTGGTGCTAATGGAAGGTTTACCTAAACTCAAACACCCCATTGCTTTTACAACGGAGTAATTCATTGTCCTAGTCTCTATACAAACAACCTTTAATATTCAGTATCCTCAAAGACAAGTCTGCCCTTTGGTCTTTTCTTTGTTTTCCCCTCGACGTACTTCAACTTCCAATCCAAGCTTGCGATCATTAACATTCCTTCCATTGTTAAAGAATACTTGTTTCCCGTTCTTATAACTAGATTTCTTGCCTTCAGGTCACTCAGCAACTCATATGCCCAACATCGCTGAATACCGATCATATTCACCAATTCTTGAGCCAGCGAATGTGGATTTTGATCCAAATGTACCAGAATTTCCAATCCAGATTTTGTTAGCTCATTCTCCCTAATAAAAGCATCTACCCGATTGTTAAGGCGTAAGTATTTTTTAACAGTTGAGGTTTTCATGGCTAAATTTGAATTAGATTATTTTACTTGAAATTGGTATAATTTCACATCAATTTCATTCTTTGACATATATAAAACATAGCCAGATTCAGCTTAAATACATCTTTTTTTTAAAATTCAGACCAAAACATTTGATTCCTAAATAATAATGGGAAAAATTGCCCGTTTCAGTGATCAAAAGAGCCAGTCCAGTACGAAACACTTTGCACCTATCAAATAAAACCTTATATTAACATATTAACTTATACGTTAAGCTAATAAAACCAATATTTATTCTTGTCTATCGGACATCCGTGATTTCACGCCAAACAGTAAGAACATGCCAGTAATTGATGATTACATCGGGGAGGAAATTTCCGAGTACAAAAAATATTCGTCAGATCCTTATAGTCGTGTTAGAGAAAAATTAAGGGAAAAAAAATCCGATGATTTCAATGAAAGAATTGAGCGGTTGGCTTTACAGAGAAGCGAAATGCTTATAAATCATTCGGGAGTTGAAAAAGGCATAGCAGTACTATCAACGATACTAAATTTAGCAAATACTGAAATTAAGATAGTGTGCTCAGGAATCGATGGCGACATTAAGAATTCATTCAGCTATTTAAATGCTTTGAATTCGTTTATAGGCAGAGGTCAGAGTCTTAAAATTATTTTGGATGAATACACAGATTCAAATGTTTCTCCTTTTTTGGAAATCATAAGAGCAAACAAAAACTTAGGAATCATTCAACTTAAGAAATTCATTTCGGGTCATAGGTTTTCTCTAGATCAAGACAATATTCACTTTGTAATAGGAGATGGTGATATCTACAGATTCGAGGAGCATAGTAGCGATTATCGTGCCACTGCCTCTTTTAACGATTCAGAAATGGTTACTAGCCTAAATATTCTTTTCAACTCCGCTTTTGATAACGACCAGGTTACTGAGGAAATTATTTTTTAGAACACTCCCATATTTTTTTGATCTGTTGACCTAACAACATGAAAGATCTTATCCAGAACTTAACTCCGCTATTTGAAATCTTAACTGTATTCTTTTTTGCATTTTCTTTCGATGGGTTCAAAAACAGAGTCCTTCAAATTTTCGAATTCTTTAAATGGTGGGATATACTTGTCAAGAAAAGACTTGAAGATTATAAGAATGTCACGGAATCAATGCGGGTTTTTACCGAGAATAATGCAATTAAAGATTCAATCAAGAACGGAGTTCGAAAATCCTTGTCCGATTTGAACAAATTTCTCAACGACTATAAATCACAAATCGACTCACTAGAGATTCCTTCAACCTATTTTTTTAGTAGAATTTCATTTATCTGTGGATTCTATTGCCTGTTTATTCTTTCAATTTCAGCATACCCTTTGGGTGATTCAGCATATGCTCAATTAGGTGTCTCATTATCTGTTTTCAGTTTGTTTTTTGTTATAATCCTTATTCTCTTTTCTGCCTTGGATTTTGTTGGTGCATATTTCTCAGTGCCAAAGGTTAGAAATATTATTGAAGAAATATTATTGATCCGTCTATCCCATTTAAAACTTGCCTTCTTTTTCTCACTATTCTTTATCATCACATTAGTAGATTGTGGATTCGATAATTTTCTATTTAAATATTTGATCATCTTTGATTCAATCAATTCGTTGTATTCAATGATGATATCACCTGTATTAATAATTGTTCTATACACATTATTCTATCAATTGAAATATCGTCGATTCCGAAAATTGATAAGACCAATCAATGCAACTTTCAATAGTGTTATGAATGACGCAAAAATTGAATTTGAAAAAGCAAACTATGCCCATAAAATAATGTTAATTGAACAGACGAAATTATCAGGACCCAAAATATGCAATGCTATGAACAATGGAGTTCAGTGCATTGAGGAAGTTGTGAATGGAAGTCTGTATTGTCATTCCCATCAGGACAAAACTCCAAATTAAACCAACCAGACAAGTAATCAATTCAGCTAGCTTGAGTGATGCCAATTATTCATCACCCCACCTCTTTCCTATACAAATACTCCTGAAAACCAATAAAGGTCTCCCGGATTAGTTTTATTTCGCCCAGGTGTTGTTTGGCATCTGCAATGGCGTGGTACTTCAGCTCTAGCAGTTCCGGCAACTTTGCATCATCCAATTCATCCACTCCTTCATTCACATATTGCTCGAGTACAAAATTCAAGAACTCCTGTTGCTGTGGATTGTAACTATCAAAATGGATTTTGGCCTTCTCAGCTCTGTGCTGTCGTGGCACTAACTTGGAATGATAGGCAACATAATTGAGCACATCAAACAGATCACTTTCCTCGCCATGAACAAGTTTCTTCAGGTCTTCAAGCTGTTCATTGGTATATCCCTTCTCAGCCAACTCCTCCATCAGCTTTCTTCGGGTGTCCGGAAAACTCCAAATTTTCCTTAATTCTTCCTCATCACTAAAGAAAGATGGCAAATCACCATATAACTCCTTGACAAACTCCTGAGCTGAAATTGGTGTCCCATTTGGGCTCCAAAAAGTTGTTTTGACCATACTATCCAATTCTCTCACCTTCCCATCACCAAGTGTCACCTTGATCAATTGCTTAGGAGGTTCATCACATACGCATGGATCGTTTCCACAGACATAACAAACAGGCTCAGGCTCTTCAATACAAATACAAGGACTCTGCCCACACTTACTACAGGGTTTTCT
The DNA here is from genome assembly GCA_049115695.1 of Cyclobacteriaceae bacterium. Classification (GTDB taxonomy): domain Bacteria; phylum Bacteroidota; class Bacteroidia; order Cytophagales; family Cyclobacteriaceae; genus JAGDZR01. The sequence continues at coordinate 123,254 of JAGDZR010000020.1, forward strand.
TTCTCCTCCCGGGAGTCTGGGATCTTCCGGAGGCAAAGGTTCCCCATCCCATTCAGGATCCTTGAAATGATGATGTGCATTTACAAAATCAAAAACGGTAAAATGATCCTTCGTATCAAACAACCTGGTACCTCGACCAACTATCTGCTTGAACTCAACCATGGAATTGACCGGTCGCATCAGCACAATATTCCTAATCTCAGGAGCATCTACGCCGGTACTCAGCTTTTGTGATGTGGTCAGGACAGTTGGGATGCTTTTTTCATTGTCCTGGAAATCTCTCAGGTATTGTTCTCCAATACTTCCATCATCTGCTGTGACTCTGTGGCAGTAGTTGACATTCTTACTATCTGCATATTGATTGATCAAATCCCGAATGGCTGCTGCATGTACCTGTGTGGCACAAAACACCAGAGTTTTCTGCTTTTGATTGATCTGGTCCATAAAGAGTTTTACACGGTACTCTTCACGCTGCTTGATCTCTATGATCCTGTTGAAGTCACTTTCCTTGTATTCTCTTCCTTCCTCAATTTCACCTTCCACTTTGTCATCAGCAGTATACACATATGAATCGAGAGTTGTCTTAATCTCTTTCACCTTAAAGGGAGTTAGGAAACCATCATTGATCCCATCTCTCAGCTTGTAGGTATAAACCGGATCTCCAAAATATTCATACGTATCCCCATTCACATCCCGTCTCGGTGTTGCAGTGAGTCCCAATTGTACGGCAGGAGAAAAGTACTCCATGATTGCTCTCCACGAGCTTTCATCATTTGCTCCTCCTCTGTGACACTCATCTATGATGATGAAGTCAAAGAAGTCTTGTGGGTATTCTCCAAAGTAGGGCGAATCATTCGGCCCACTCATGAAAGACTGAAAGATGGTAAAGAAGATGTTACCATTCTTTGGGATACGACCTTTCTTTTTGATCTCAGATGGACGTATCCGAACCAAAGCATCTTCCTCAAATGCTCCGAACGAGTTAAATGCCTGATCGGCCAAAATGTTACGATCTGCCAGGAACAGGATTCTAGGGCTTCTGAGTCCATCTCTTTTCAAGTTCCACTTTGCGTGAAAGAGCTTCCAGGCAATCTGAAATGCAATGGCAGTCTTACCTGTACCGGTTGCCAATGTCAATAGAATACGGTCAGTCTTATCCGCAACCGTCTCCAGTACTTTAGTAATGGCATTCTCCTGGTAATAACGTGGGGACCACTTGCCTCCTTTATCTTCAAACGGAACAGCAAACAATCGCTCCTTCCAATCTGCAATCTCAATTTTGTAATCTTCTTTCGGAGTAGGAAAGGTCATCTCCCATAGTTCGTCCGGTGTGGGAAACCTACTGACATCTCCCTCTGTACCTTCCTCTATATCTACCCCATAAATCTGAAGCCCATTGGTCGCATAGGTAAAGCGTATGTTTAGGCGCTCAGCATAGTCCTTAGCTTGGCCAACTCCATCAGTATAGTATAAGTCTCTCTTCTTAGCCTCTACAATGCCAATTCTTCTGTTTCTGTACTCCAAAACATAGTCAGCAAAAAGTGGGGTGGCTCTACGACCTTGTCCGATCAAACGCCCCTTGGAGATAGGAAACTCCAAACGCAAACGACTACCGTCCACAGTACCCCAGCCAGCAGCATGGAGTGCAGGTTCGATCAAGTCGTGTTTTGTTTGAGCTTCGTTCATCTAAATCTCATTGATCGAATACTTCCTACTATCCCTCTTGGTCATAACGCCTGCCTTTTCAAATAGTAAACCGATACTATGCACATGGCAGGGCTTTTGACTCAATTGTTTTGGGTAGAGTTGTTTAAATATTGCATTTTCATAAATTCCATTATTTGACAGAGCGCTCAGGAACAGCTTTTCTAACATCTCAAATGGAATATTAATAAAAGAGACCTTCCCTACCTGGATGCGGTACCCAATGGCATTTTCATAATTCTTGCATTTGTAGGGAGGAGTGGCGACAACAATTTTATAGGTAGTACGTGACGTCAGATCGAAATCACGCTGAATGTTATCTTCTAAACGCTGCTTGGCCTGATTCCAGTCGATGAGATTGTCTTTGGTCTTCATAGTTGTTCCGTTTGCATTACCGTTCGAATTTAGGACTGACCATAAGAATGAAAAACGCCTCTGTAAAATTCACAAAGTGTTTGCCTAGCACTGCAGGGATCAAGATATTAAATCTGGTCGTATTTCTAATCAACCATTCCTTAGTAGAGTTTTCATCCATCAGCAATGAATACTCAGCATCCTTGAGAAGCGATTTAGACAATGTACTGGGAGCGGTGGTATGGTAGTGATGCGATAGATACCTCAGCCCTGATTTTACTCCTGCCTGTCCCACCTTTAAGTAAACATCATGCTCATCATGACGAAATATATAAACTGCTGCATAACCCTCTGGCATCTTCTTAGGGATATGACTCCCATCCCCCTTTTTCCATATTTCTAAGATAAGCTGTTCTTTCGAGACTTGAAATCCAGTTTTTCGTGCAGCCAAACAAAGCGCTTTAATATGATCATTTGAGATTAACACTCAGCTACATTTTTTTGGTGAGTTCCCCCGCAAAAGCCTTTTGGAGAATGGATTTTTTGAGTTCGGCAAGAGCTTGTACTTTTTCTTGATATGTTTTCTGTAAACTTTCAGACTCCTTTTTAATATGATTTAGTGAGATAACTAATCTGTTTTGTTCCTGTGGCGCTTTTGGAAAAGCAATCTTGAAACTTTCAATTTGAGCTTTGGTTATTGCTTGTCTTGTTGCTCCTTGTTCACCTATTCCTAAAAGTAAATCTTTAGTCGTTTTAGAAGTTAAGGCGAAGTGCAGGAATTGTTCATTCAAAATGTCGTCTTTTATTCGAATTATTGAAACATGCTGATTGACTCTGGCGGGAAGAAACTTACTGTCTACAACACAGCAACGAGCGACAGATGCACCTGTAATGTTTAGCAATACATCCTTTTCTTGAATTGTCACATTATTAAGCTTTCCTGCTTGTTCCTCATCAATGAAAGCCAGTTTTTCTTCTCTAAAACCATCGTCATGAACATTCATACTTCTGATCAGTGAAATGCCATATTCCTTGTAGGATGCTTGACCACCTCTTGGTGTTGCGCCACTTCCTATTTTAGATGTAATTTCCTTGAGAGTCTTCTCCTCCCAACCATCACCTTTTTGACTAAAGATTTCATTGAGTTTGGATTGAAAAAGATCCTTAGCGTTTTGAATGTTTTTTTCTATGTTGGCTTTGGCCTGGTCTATCGCTGCAAATGCCTGGTCTAAAATCGCTACGATTTGTCTTTGTTCGGGGAAAGGTACTTCTGGAACAGTGCAATCCTTTATGTTTTCTGCATGGACATTTTGATTTACTCCACCATGTATTTTTGATTTTAGTTCGTTTTGAAACGCATCAGACATGAAAAAGTACCTAAGGAAATCTTTATCGTTTTGATCGTTAAATCTGAACCTTATTAAGTAAGACGCAAATACTCCATAAATATCATCTTGAATTAGACAAAACCTGCCAGCGCCACCAGTTCTTGCAAAAAGAAAATCTCCTTTCTTAATATCAAACTTTTCTATTTCACTGTTTTCAGCTTCAATCATCGGAGTTGTTTCCTTGTTCAAATAACTATTGTTGTTGATATCGGAAATTCTGACAAAATGCACATTGCCTGGTTTTTGTTTACCTGGTTTATAGAAACCCTGCTTGTGACTTAGAATTATGTCCTTAACAATCATATCAACTCCCTAATAGATTGAAGAATAGAATTGGTTTCAGCGTCCAGTTCTTCCATCTCTTTTAAAATTTCAGCGGGAGCACGAAGCGGGGCTTCTTCGGGGGTATTGGGGTTTTTTACACTCAGATCGAAAGTAGTTTCGTTTATATCCGCTACCCTCAGATTCCAGGATTTTTCAGTTTCTCCTTTTGACTTACTAAGTGTGATAAAGTCCTCCATGTCCTTGTCGTTAAGGGGATTGGTTTTACCCATGTTCCTGCCCGGATCTAGTTGGTAATACCAGATCTTTTTAGTAGGCTCACCTTTCTCGAAAAACAGTGTTACCGTTTTAACTCCGGCACCCAGGAACGTACCACCGGGCATATCAAGAATGGCATGAAGATTACAGCTTTCAAGCAGTTGCTTACGAAGAGCAATAGATGCATTATCTGTATTGCTGAGCACAGTGTTTTTGATCACAATGGCAGCCCGGCCTCCGGTCTTGAGACTCTTGATAAAATGCTGCATAAACAGGAAAGCTGTCTCCCCGGTTTTGATATCAAAGTTTTGCTGAATCTCTTTTCGTTCTTTCCCTCCGAAAGGTGGATTGGCTAGGATGACGTGGTAACGGTTTTTCTCCTGGATGTCACGGATGTTCTCCCCAAGGGTATTGGTATGAATGATGTTGGGGGCTTCTATGCCGTGCAAGATCATGTTCATAATGCCTATCACATAGGCCAGGCTCTTCTTTTCCTTACCGTAAAAGGTAGATTCCTGCAAGGTCTTGAGATTGTCAGTGGTCTTCTCCATGCGCTCTTGCATGTACTCAAATGCCTCACAGAGAAAGCCCGCACTGCCACATGCACCGTCATAGATCTTCTCACCCATTTGCGGATCTATCACCTTGATCATCGCACGGATCAGTGGCCGGGGCGTGTAGTACTCACCACCATTACGTCCGGCATTACCCATGTTTTTAATCTTGGTCTCGTAGAGGTGGCTCAGCTCATGTTGATCTGCTGAAGAACGAAACTTTAGTTCATCTGCATACTCAAGAATTTCACGCAGTACATATCCACTTTGTACCCGATTTTTAATCTCAGAAAAGATTTCACCAATCTTGTACTCTATTGTCTGTGCATTTTCAGTTCGGTACTTGAATCCTGCCAGATAGGGGAACAACTCTCCATCCACAAACTGAATAAGATCTTCTCCAGTCATGGCGATATGGTGATCAAGTTTACCATCCTCTCCTAAAGGCATTGCCCAGTTGGCCCATTGGTAATTTTCTTCGAGGATGAATTGGTATTCCTTACCCTTTAGTTCAGCTTCATCAGCCTTGTCCTTTTCCAGCTCATCGAGGTAGCGCAAGAACATCACCCAGGACGTTTGCTCTATGTAATCCAGCTCTGTGCTCGCCCCTGCATCTTTCCAGAGGACATCATCTATATTTTTGAAGGTTTGTTCGAACATATTGGAGACAAGACTTTTGTGTTGTGTGAAGGCAAATGAATTGCATTTTGATTAAGTTGCCAAGTTATACTCAAATGAGTATGTCACAATTTACCATCAAACGACTAATCAAAATGTGCACACCATCGAATCATATCAAGCTCTGTACGTGCAATGACGTAAGCACTGAAACGGGCAGTTACTGGCAATTGCGTGAACGCAAAAAGAATATCACCATTTATGGAGAAGTTCTACCTCCGAGGCTCAGCAGTTATGACGCAAACAGAATAGACATCATTCTAGAAGCACTCAACTCAGGTAAGGCATTTGACATGGACCTGAACCTGGACTCTTATCACGCATTGAAGATTGTGCTTCAAGATGGAGACAAGCAATGTACCTATCACTTCACTTACTATCCCGGTGCTGACTGGCAGTATAACAGAGGGGGTGCCGGGTTGGCAGGATTGGAAAAAGAGCCAAAAATGAAAGGAGTTATCAAGACCGATATCTCCATATCAAATGACACATCAGAATCATTCAAAGCCTTATGAGAAGACGAAGACCCAAATACTCGCCTCAGTATGTCATCTACTATTGCCTCAATGGATACATGGATGATGAGACCAATGAATACTTCAAGCGGACCATTGGAGCGCATAAATCTAAGAAGGTACATGAAGGATCCTTTATAAAGACTATCAGAAAATTTGTAGATATCGAACAGCTCAAAGACAATCCATTGAGATGGCAGGACATCTGGATCTACAACTACATCCATTACTTCGCTCCAAAGGACAAGACCTTGCTTTGGCAATACGAAACTGAGGTAATCAAAAAGTCTGAGTCAGCATTTAGACAGCTGGTGAGTGGACTGGGGTGGGATTGAATAGAGCCAGCTGATTTGGAATAATATTTCGCTTTCTGGTTGTGAGTCTTCCACGGATCACATGGGCGATTTCTCTTGTCTTAGTAAGCTGATCATCATCCTTCCAGTTTGGAGTAAGATATTTTCGCTCTAGCTCTTTGTAGATGTTGTAGTTGGTGGTTCTGTAATAATTGATTCCTGTATGTGAGATGACCTCACTATCACAGCGCTGCATGGAGATTCCAAGACCAGTGACTTTACACTGTTTTGGATTTCTACAAGGTATGGAATTTTCCATCTTGAGTATATCCTGAAATTCCATACCCCCCATACTCAATTCTTCTCCTTTTGATTTTAATTGATCTCTTACTGAAAACAATTGGCATTCATAAGAGTCCTTGATCATTGTTCTCAATTTCCTACGATGCTTTTCAAATGCAGGCATGCGTCCGTCTTCAACCAACTCTAACCAATAATTTCTATTCTTATATTTATCCAACCGTGGTGAGTTTCCATTCAAGCGCCAATCGTAAAACAAAACCTGCTCCCACTTCGCAATGAGGTCTTTCACGAAAAATCGCCAATCATATTCGATCAACTCCATACAAGTCTTAAATCCGTGATTTCTTCTTAGATAGTTACCACTACAATTCAATTCTATTCGAAGGAGATTCTGAGGCACATTATATTTCTTAAACTGTAGGGATTTATTATAAATCTTGAACCTGTAATACTCACCATGCCTTGCTTGATGATATCTACCCTCGGTCCAGGTACCCTCATGATCAAATCTTTCTGTTTGGTGCAAGAACACATTATCAATTAGCTTATTTGGGCAAAACGGAAGTTGAATGTTTAACCCATATTCTAATCTTGGGATAGTCACATCAGCAGGATCTACTCCAATACTATCCAAATAGGTGATAACTTGATTCTTAGCTTCCCATTCCGAAAAATCATCATAGTTATGTGCACCATTGTTTTTCAACTTATGGAAACTCCCCTTGGCAATGCAACTACCAGATTCAAACAACGTCAATCCTATAGTATCTTCAATTTCTTCACGTGGTGTATACGCTTTCCCAGTAGATGTTCTCGACTTAATCTCTCCAGTTCTAGGATCCAATTTGGAGTATACTGGATTTGCCGATTTCCTGCGTAGGATCTCATTATATCCAGTGAATCTAAGCTTCCCAAAGTCAATCAAGACTCTTAGGCCTTCTGATTCTTCAAAATGAATTCCTGGATATCAGAGCTGCGATACAGGACCCTTCTTCCAATCATGCTAAATGGGATTCTTGGGTTGGGTTCCCTTCTCCATTTTGCCAGGGTGCGGGTGGTTAGATTGAGTTTTTGAGCTGTTTGATCGGGTGTGAGGTTTTGCTCCTCATTGCTATCGCTTTTTTGAGAAACAATTAATTCAGAGATGGAGTCTATTTTTCTGACTAATTCATCAAAATTCTGTTGGTCTATAATGACTGCCTGCATATTCATGTGTTTTAAATATGCTGGCAAAGAATGCAGATGAAGTGCCGAGCAAAAAACAGGAAGTCCTTCTATTTCCTCGGCAATGCTTCTTTAATCAATCGATAAACTACATCATATGCTTCTCTTGGTACATTACCATTCTTGTCAAGAGCGTTCAAATTGGTTTGAGTTTTTTTCTTTCCTATTTCAATATTGCACCAGATCAGTGCATGTGCGATGAATCTAATTGTAGTCGCCCTTTCAACACCTATCTGTTCTGTCAAATAAGCATATAAGGTTACGATCAAGTGATCTCTAATTTCTCGATAAGAACCTAACTCCTTCAATGGTTTCTGTTTTGAAAGTCTTATTAATTCATTCTCATTTTCTGGTGTCTCATCTAGTGGATTTAATCCGGCCTGGTCCAGCTCGAAATATAAATCTTGAAATAACATGTCAAAAAATCTATTGACTGATTTCTTAAGAACACCTTGTGCATTGACAACCATTTTTTTACCATTGACCTCAACTGTAATCTTTTTTAGTTTGTCTGAGTCCCATTCTGGTTTTACACTCTGGTAGAACTCCTTCTTGCTAAGCAATTCCCCCGATTGATTGATTTGATCATTTTTGTTTTCTCCGATGGTTTCATACCATTGCTTATACAAGGTTATCTCCCCTCTCTTTTCATTTACCTTGATGTTATGAATTGCCCAAATTAATTCATTTCGCTTTTCACAGTTTTGGAGATCATATTTCTCCATGATATCGTCAATCTCTTTAACATGTCTTGATGGAAAAATGAAGTTTTCATTTTCTAGGATATCAGGAATTCGAAATCCCCAATTCCGGCCAAAGTACTTTTTTAACTCATTAACGTCTATAGAAAGCGTAATTGACTCATTCATCTCCAAAAGCCCTTTCCATGTCATTCCATACTGTTTCAGGATCAGTCCCCATATAGTGATCAAGAATAACCTGCACTGATTTACCAGTAATATCAGCTATGCTTTTTGGATGGACTCCAGATGCAGCACAATGAGAAATAAATGTTTTTATCGCTGTATGAGAGGATATAAGTTCATGTTTTGCCCCAAATTTCGATGCGTTGATCTCCGCTTCTGAACAAGCATCTTTGATGTACTTATTGTACTTCTCAGGAGATATTCTGGGCAACTCAAAGTCATATTTTTCCAGAATCCTATAGGCAACCTTGCTTGCCAATGGAATGTAATTGTATTTTTCTGTCTTCCCCTGCCTTAACCGAATGCTTCTTCTAATTAGACCATCTGAGGTTTCTTCTTGAATATCTGTTTTACTGAATCTCATTAAATCTCCAACCCTTAACCCAACGTGTGAATTGAATACAAAAAGATCTCTCACCCTATCTAGCCGCTGGTTTTGAGTAAAGTCATGATCAATGAGCTTTTGAAGCTCAACTTTAGTCAAGTATATGATTTCATTACTCCTTTGTATTTTCTTGAATGCCGATTTTTTATAATCATTATGAACTTTGTAATCTCGTTCCTCGGCCCATCCAAGAAATTTTTTCAAGCTTTTGATGTGATTACCTATTGTTGACTTAGATCTTCCCAAACGTGAAGATACTTCCAGAAAGCTATCATAGAACTTTATGTTAAAAGAGCCAATACTCAATGACACATTCAACTCCTCTTCGTAATCATTCAATGCCTTCATCATTGAATTGTATTGTCTTTCGGTTCCTTCTGCTTTCCAATCCAACCCTCTACATGAATCCTTGAATTTTTCAAAAATTTCTTGAAGTGACTCATTTGTGGGTCTAACTTCATCGGCATTTCCTTTTCTCCTTTCATTATACCTCTGCCTAACCAAGTCAATTGCTGGATCAATGTTTTCAGTCACAAGTTCCCTGGCAATGTCCTCAATATGTCTTCGTTGATCCATCAACTGCTTGTGCATTGCAGACTTACCCTTGATGTTATTTCGAATGTATGGATCCACTGGAATCAGTTTTCCATTTCTTTCTGCGTATTCAATTTTATCTGGCTCAATCTTAATTGCAGAAAAAAGTGTGCTCTTCTGATCATGTTGATACTGGATGTACAGTATTGTCTTTCCCTCCCTATTCTTCCTGGGTAGACCTTCCTTATCATTCTTTACAATAATCTTAGTGGTCATTTTGTCGAGTTTTTGTCGAGTGAATTGACTAGAATTAAGGTGAAGGTAAATGAAAGAAATCAAATAAAACACCTCTATTGGCATTTTTAAGGCATTTTGGAAGAATCAAAAATCACTGAAATGAATGGGTTTGAATCCTGCCGGGTTCACTATAAGGCTCATTGACTAACGTCGATGGGCCTTTTTTTATCACTTCACCCTATTTGTAAAAATATTGAACTGGAGAAATTAAAATGCGGGTCCACAAAAGATGGCGCTAGTTGCAAAATTTCTAAAAGTACATTTCTCAAATTACCCTGTTGGGGGTATTGTTCTCATAAGAAAATAATGCCATCTTTACCACTAGTTTACCGCTCGCCTCAAATCGAAAGTAACATTTCGTGATGGGTCGACGTTAAGCTAACAAACTAGCCACCATCATGAATACTGCACAGAGTAATTATTCTTATTACCTGCACTCAGCAAAAAAATTGTATCTGCAGGAAAACTCGTTCCCATCGGTTTATCGATATTTGGTCAAAGATCTGGATCCAGATCAGGCGATCTCTATTATCGAAGAGATCAAGAAATTGAATCTTGATCCAGAAAAACTCCAAAGTATCTACTATTAATCAGGAAAACCTGATTTATCGATATTGGGAATAATTTTCAGGGCGTTCTTGTAATAGAGCTTCTTCAGCACTTCGTCTGAAAGACCAAGACCGTACATGCTCCAGAAAGCGTGATACTTTTTGTAATATGGAAAGTATTCATCTTCCGTCTCAAGTACACGAAAGTAGGTATAGAACTCTTCCTGATTATACGCGTCCTTTGCAAACAATACCCGATCCTGATACTTTTCGAAGAACGCATTCGCTTGTTTTGGCTGTCTGCCCAATTCTGCAATTACCGCTCCGATTCCTACGTAAACATTTGGATTAGCATCCAGGTGCTTTCCTAATTTATCAAGGTCATTGGCCATCCAGCCCATGTGCGCATTGATAAAGGTAGTTTTACGATGCTTTTTGAAGATGTTATGCTGTTCTCCAATGATTTGCTCAAATGGCGCAGGATCGGTCGCAGAACGTTTTCTTCCCGGACGTAACTTCAACTCAAGCCATCTCTCATTGTCTGCATCATGTGGATCCCAAAAAGAGGCTGGATCTGCAGAGTGAATCAGAACGGGAATTCCTAGCTCACCGCACTTTGCCCAAACCGGATCCAATCTTTCATCGTCTACCGCAATACGATTACCATCTACATCATTGTAGCTCAACCCTAAGCTTTTGTATATTTTTAACCCGCTAGCACCATTTTTGACGTCCTCTTCCAGCTGTTTGACTGCTTCTTCGGCCCATCCAGCTGCTCCTACATTTTTAAAGGAAACATTGGTGAATATGATAAAGCGTCCAGGTGCTTCTCCCTGAGTTCTCCTGATCATCCCATTGAGATATTCCTGTGTCCCAATATCTCTGGTTTCCCTGCTGAATCCCCTACCACTTAAGTTGACCATGACCTGCATGTTCAACGAGTCCATCTCTTCCACGAGGCGAGCTATTTTATCCTTGGTCAAATTCCATTGATGACTATGAACATCTACGAATGGATATTTGGCCTGAGTAATGATATTTTCTGGAACAACAAGCGTCGATTTTGGGTTGTACGACTCGAAATCCATTTCCTGAGCAAATCCTGCAACAGCAACTAACAATAAAAGGAAGGATAAAATCTTTTTCATATAGGCGAAACTAACGCCTAAAAGCGAATTTGGTTATGAAAATTGTATGATTAAGACTGACCCCTGAATCTTTTCCCGAGTAACACGCCGATCGTGAGCAAAAGCCAAACCCATGGTAGACCATGAAACAAGGTGTCAAACCAATCCATCATTTGCATTCCATTGGCCCCTCCTGCAATCCAGCGAAGCTTACCGACTATATGAGGCTCTGGAGTAAAAGGTGCCAACCCCAGCGTTAGACTCACGATTAAAGGAGTTCTAATGTTCGTTAATAATTTCATGTCACAAAGTGAATATATTAATTTAAACAAGCGGGTAACAAAAGTTGCATTCTTATCGATTGTGAACACTTTTGCAACAGCCACGCGTACGAATATGAACATTATTCATTCTCATTGACAACCCCAAACCACTGTTTTAGCCAGAAATTACAGGTTTTTTGAGTTTTGGCACAACTATTGTTTAATCATTACGTATGGCAACAGAATTGAACACTTCGAGGAGCAAATTGCTACGAACTATCCTAATTATCATTGGGGTGGTACTAGCTGCATTCCTCACGTTTCAATCTGAAACTTTGTTGGCAGTAAATACGTCCATAAGACCTAATGCAGATCCAACAAACACATTGTTTAACATTGATAATTGGATCGATCTGGTTGCAAGCGCCAGTTCCATCTTTGCTAAAACTTTGTCGTAATGAGAACAATTACTAATAGACTTACAAGATCAAACGATAGACTTCTCGGAGGTGTTTGTGCTGGTTTGGCCGAATACTTCGAACTGGATCCAACCTTGGTTCGGGTTGCTTACTTACTCGTATCATTACTGAGTGCTGCTTTCCCAGGGGTTTTGGTTTACATTATTCTATGGGTGGTCATGCCACCAAAGTATTAACTCATCTTAGAAAGGGCGTTGATCCATCGCTGAGGCACTTCACCTTTCAGCGCAATTTCATAATCTGCATAATTACAAGGGACCATTTTATTCCTCAAAAAGATACTATCTGAGTTTTCATCTGGCACTTCCATCCACCACTTTTCTGAAAGTTTACTTTTATAGAATCGTATTGACTCTGGCTCTATTCCTAGTGAAACCTCATAAACCAGGTAGTCACTTGACATGAAGTTTCTGTCTCCTTTTCGATGATAATACCCCTCAATAAAATACCAGATCATTGTTGCCACTACACTGGCCGTCTTGTTATCCGAATTGTTGGGATCAATATTTAGGTTATAAAATCCAATCGAACTCAGCTTATCATTGAGACCAGCGTACCAGGTCAACTGACAAGCCTCCTCTCCGGAAAACCCGAACACATTGGGATCAACAGCCTCTGGGCAGTATGCTGACTTTATCGAAGAAATATCGAAGGTCACTAGGTCAGCATCTCTGATAACAGGTTCATATTCCTTAAACTTTTCTTTTACTTCGCCCAACCTATAAGTTTCAAAATACAAGCGCTCCATCATGGACAATGCCTTCTCGTCCACAAAATAAGATTGGTAGCCCATGTGGATATAATTGAATAAAAAGTTGGGCTCATATTTGAAAATCTTAGACAAAAAGGACCGTGCTGGGTCATTTCTATCATCCAAATCAAATCGCGCATCAATATTGAGTAGGCTCACCAAACGATCCTCTGATTCGTATCCTGCATATTGACCAAAGGCCATGTCATTGGATCCTCCCAAAATGATGGGTAAAACATTCTTGTTCAATAAATGAACAATTACCTCTGCTAACCTGCGAGCACTTTCATCTTCCGTCGGTCCATTCCTCAGATTGCCGAGATCAAGCACACGACAACTGCCAAATGGCTTGGATAGCTTATAAAGCTCGCGTCTCACCTCGTTGGCAGAGCCGGCGATGTGTGATGGTCTTTTGAGACCTCTTCCTTCATCTATCCCGAGTATCACGATATCAATACCGTCGAGATCATACATGACCGTGTGATTGACAAAGATTGATTTTTGAAAACTGGATGCACTCAGTGAGTCATCGATGTATTCATCAGAAACCGGGTCCAAAAAGAGTTTGAGATCCATGTAGAATTGTTTTGCACAAAAAAAGGGGAAATTCTCATTTCCCCTTCATCTTTTCTTATTGATTTTGCTATCCTCCGAAATCGTCAAATCGAATATTCTCATCCGGAATACCAAAATCTTCGCCCATTTTCTGCACTGCGACGTTCATAAGTGGAGGACCGCAGAAATAAAGCTCAATATCTTCAGGCGCATCATGCTTGTTCAGATACTCATCAATTACGGCCTGATGAACAAACCCGAGGAAGCCATCACCTTCTTTGTCATGTACATCTTTCTTAACAGTCCAATTATCCTCTTCAAGCGGCTCGGATAATACAATGAAGAAACTGAAATTAGGAAAATGCTTTTCTAATTCGTAAAAATGGTCCAGGTAAAACAATTCTCTTTTTGATCGTCCGCCATACCAGTATGTCACTTTTCGACCTGTCTTCAATGTCTTGAACAAGTGATAAAGGTGTGATCGCATTGGCGCCATTCCTGCTCCACCACCAACATAAAGCATTTCAGCCTCTGATGGATTAATGAAGAATTCTCCGTAGGGACCAGATATGGTCACTTTATCACCTGGCTTTCTTGAGAAAATATACGAGGACGCAATTCCCGGATTCACAGCCATCCAGGTATTCTTTGATCTATCCCATGGTGGAGTCGCAATACGAACGTTCAGCATAATTTCACGTCCTTCAGCAGGATATGAAGCCATTGAGTAAGCACGTTCAACAGACTCCTCATTTTTCATTTTCAAATCCCAAAGACCGAACTTATCCCATTCCAGCTGGAATTTATTAGGATCATCATGCTCTTCAGGGTGAGCTGTGATCTCCATGTCTTTAAACTCAATTTCACATTCTGGAATTTCAATTTGAATATAACCACCAGCCTGGTAGTCCATATCCTCAGGTATCTCCACCACAAACTCCTTAATGAATGATGCCACGTTGAAATTTCTAACAACAGTCGCTTCCCATTTTTTAATACCAAACACTTCCTCTGGAATGTGGATGTTCATGTCATTCTTGACTTTAACCTGACAAGCCAGACGAACATTTTCCTTCTGCTCTGATCTGGACAAATGACCAACCTCAGTAGGCAGAACGTCTCCCCCTCCTTCGATCACCTGACACTTACACATTGCACAAGTACCACCACCACCACAAGCAGATGGTAAAAATATTTTCTGTCCAGAAAGTGTACTTAATAAAGTAGAGCCAGCACTGGTTACGACCGGATTAGCGGTATCACCATTTACAGTAATGTTCACAGGGCCTGACTGAACAAGTTTGGATTGTGCAAACAGGAGCACAAAAACCAACAGAAGTATTACCGCTGTAAAAGCAATAATTGAAGTAATTACAATTGAAGTCATAGGTCGAAACCGTAATTTGAAAATCGAGCACAAATATAGACCATTAGGTCAACGTGCCTAAACAAATAGCCCTAAAAAGAGATGTTTAACCGGAATAATTCCTGAATGGTCATTTCAAGACAATCAACGGGTCGGCGACCGTCTACTTCTCAAGTAAATTTAACAGGGTTGTGAGCTTCTTTTTCATCTGTCGTCTATCAACAATGAAATCCAGAAATCCATGATCTCTCACAAATTCAGCACTCTGAAATCCTTTAGGAAGATCCTTCCCGATGGTTTCACGAATCACTCTGGGACCTGCAAAACCAATCAATGCACCTGGCTCTGCAATATTGAAATCACCAAGCATTGCATAGCTGGCAGTCACACCCCCGGTTGTCGGATCAGTTAATATAGATAAGTATGGGATTTTCTTCTGATCTAGCAGATTCAATTTTCCAGATATCTTGGCCAATTGCATCAAAGACAGCCCTGCCTCCATCATTCTTGCTCCACCGGATTTAGAAATCACGATCAGAGGGAAACCAGTTTTTAAGGAATGATCGCAAGCCCTGGCTATTTTCTCACCAACTACCGAACCCATGGAACCCCCAATGAAACTAAAATCCATGCAAGCAATGACGACATCACGACCATTCATTTTGCCATGAGCTGATCGGACAGCATCTTTTAACCCCGTTTTCTTTTGGGCTGCTGCAATTCTATCCGGGTATTTTTTTGAGTCCTTAAATTCCAAAGGATCAGCAGACACCATGTCTGCATCCAGTTCGGTGAACTTATTATGGTCGAACAGTATCTCAAAATACTCTTTCGAACCAATTCTCACATGATAATCATCGTCGGGACATACATAAGCATTATTCTGCAACTCCCGCATGTGGATAATATTGCCACTGGGAGACTTATACCAAAGTCCATCAGGTGCTTCTTTTTTATCCTTAGTCGGTGTTTGTATTCCTTTATCCTTCCTATTAAACCAAGCCATGCATTATAAAATATTGGGTGTGACAAAACTAGCTATTAGATATTAGATTAAGATGTCCAAAGAGAGATATTAGATCAATTTGCTTCCATGTGCATATCAACTTCCGCAATCAAAATCCTCACTTCTCCCAGCAAAGATTTGATTACGGACCCGCCTTATTTTAATTCTTCGTAATCCACATAGTCTCCACCATCAAACCCTTTATCCCCCTTTTTCTTCTCAGAACCTGGGACATAATCTATGTTCAAATTACTATCCGGTGCTTTTCTGGCATGTGATTGTCTTGACTGTTGAGTCCTTTTTTGATGCTGGGCTGCAGACGCTCCGATAAAAAATATCTTAAAAAGAAACCCAAAGACTTTATAAATAAGCCAGCCGAGGACAAAGAGTATGAGTAAAAACTTCAGCATATATCGAATTTAAATCTATCTGCTTAGAAAACGATTTCGTTCTCCATAGATTTCAAGGAAATAATCATCCATCAAATCATCAATAAAGTAAATGGATTCACCGGTAGACTTCATTTCTGGTCCCAGCTCCTTATTCACATTCGGAAACTTGTGGAATGAGAAAACAGGTTCTTTGATCGCATAACCCTTCTTAACCGGTTTGAAATCAAAATCCGTAACCTTTTTCTCTCCTAGCATCACTTTCGTGGCATAGTTGACATACGGTTCCTGATAAGCCTTACAAATAAATGGTACGGTTCTGGATGCACGAGGGTTGGCTTCAATGATGTACACTCGATCGTCCTTGACGGCAAATTGGATATTAATCAGACCCACAGTCTCTAACGCAACCGCAATCTTATGCGTGTATTTCTCAATCTGACGAATTACAAAATCCCCAAGGTTGTATGGAGGAAGCACCGCATAGGAGTCTCCTGAGTGAATACCCGCGGGCTCAATATGCTGCATGATACCAATGATATGCACATTTTCACCATCACAAATCGCATCTGCTTCGGCTTCAATGGCCCCTTCAAGGAAATGATCCAATAAGATCACGCCATCTGGTTTGTCCTTAAGTATATCAATAACATGATGCTCAAGTTCCTCCTCGTTGATCACAATTTTCATGCTTTGACCACCTAAAACATAAGATGGACGTACCAACAACGGAAATCCTATGTCCTTTGAAAGCTCCACAGCTTCTTCTGCATCCTCGATAGTTCCATACTCCGGATATGGAATGTCTAGCTCTTTCAGCAGGTCGGAAAAACGACCTCTATCCTCAGCCAAATCCAAGGCATCAAAACTGGTCCCCAGAATTTTGATACCGTATCTACTCATTTTATCCGCGAGCTTTAATGCTGTCTGACCGCCTAACTGAACAATAACCCCCTCAGGCTTTTCTAATTGGATGATATCGTAAATATGTTCCCAAAAAACCGGTTCAAAATAGAGCTTGTCTGCAATATCAAAATCCGTAGAAACGGTTTCAGGATTACAATTGATCATGATGGTTTCATAACCGCACTCTTTGGCTGCCAATACGCCATGGACGCAACTGTAATCAAACTCAATGCCCTGACCAATCCTGTTTGGACCTGATCCAAGCACCAATATTTTCTTTTTATCAGAAACAGTTGATTCGTTTTCTTGATCAAATGTGGAGTAGTAATAGGGTGTTTTGGCTTCAAACTCAGCCGCGCAGGTATCCACGAGTTTATACACTCGCTTGATACCTTGATCATTTCGCTTTTTATAAACTTCACTTTCAAGACATTTGAGCAAATGTGCAATTTGTCTATCAGCGTACCCTTTTTCCTTTGCTTCACGCATGAGATGAACAGGCAGATCTTCAATGTTGTACTTCTCAATCTCTTTTTCCAGAAGTACTAGCTCTTCGATTTGATTCAGGAACCAAGGATCAATCTTGGACAGTTTATTAATCTTCTTAAATGGAATGCCTAGTTTGAAGGCATCATAAATATGGAATAATCTATTCCAACTTGGATGTTCGAGGCTTTCAAGAATTTGGTCTTGATCTGTCAGCTCTCTTCCATCTGCACCTAGTCCATTTCTCTTGATCTCCAACGACTGACAAGCCTTTTGCAATGCCTCCTGAAAATTGCGACCAATGCCCATTGCCTCACCAACAGACTTCATCTGGAGCCCGAGTTTACGATCTGAACCTTTGAACTTATCAAAGTTCCATCTTGGCACTTTTACTATTACATAGTCAATTGCTGGCTCGAAAAACGCAGATGTCGTCTTTGTAATTTGATTCTTCAGCTCATCCAGATTATATCCGATAGCTAACTTGGCCGCAATCTTTGCTATTGGATAACCAGTAGCTTTTGAAGCTAACGCTGATGACCTTGATACACGAGGATTTATTTCTATACCGATAATTTCATCCGTCTCGGGATGCACTGAGAACTGAACATTACATCCACCAGCAAATTGACCAATGGCATTCATCATTCTGATGGCCAGGTCTCGCATTTCCTGATAGACAGTATCCGATAATGTCATGGCTGGAGCTACGGTGATACTATCACCTGTATGCACGCCCATCGGATCAAAGTTCTCAATTGAACAAATGATGATGATGTTGCCAATATTATCACGCAACAATTCTAACTCATACTCCTTCCACCCCAGGATACTTTGCTCGACCAATACCTCATGAATAGGAGATGCCTGAAGTCCCGCATTTAAAGCATAGTCAAACTCATCTGCAGTATTCACAAATCCACCACCATATCCCCCAAGCGTATAAGATGGACGAATTACCAATGGGAAGCCTATTTCTTGTGCGATTTCCTTGCCTTTTAAAAAGGAAGTAGCTGTCTCTCCTTTGCAAACGCCTACACCTATCTCTTGCATTTTGAGTCGGAACTTCTCTCGATCTTCAGTAGTCTCGATCGCCCCGATATCTACACCTATCATTCTCACGTCGTACTTGCTCCAAATGCCAGCCTGTTCACATTCGATCGCAAGGTTGAGTGCTGTTTGTCCACCCATAGTAGGGAGAACTGCATCAATATCATGTTTCTCCAATATTTCACGGATCGATTGCTTGGTTAATGGCTTCAAATAGACATTATCTGCTGTCACCGGATCCGTCATAATGGTCGCGGGATTGGAATTGATCAAGGTAACTTCTATTCCTTCTTCACGAAGTGAGCGAGCAGCTTGTGATCCAGAATAATCGAACTCACAAGCCTGACCTATGATGATCGGACCACTACCAATGATGAGAATGGATTTGATACTATTGTCTTTAGGCATAAGTGTATGGTGGTTTATATACGCACAAATTGGCGCAAATTTAACCGCCGGATATCAGATTGATGACATAGGAGACAGAATAAATTTTAATTACTGCAACAATTTGTCATGTTGATGAAAAAATCAAGCAGTAACTGTTAATGAATGATCGAAAATTGAATGATTGAAATTGCGCTAATCTGACTCTCCTGCAACAATTATTGGTACTATTTCATCGAAAACGATATCAAGCACTTTTGAGGTGAGGTGGTTGGGTCCACCCTCTAAACTCAGCTGTCTCCAATTGGTGGTCGTAACAACCACCGTGTGATATGAAGGGATTACTACAATAAACTGCCCTCCATATCCCCAAGCAAGATATGCCTCCACCGGAGCATCAATAGACCACCACAATAATCCATAGGAGAAGGACGGAACAGCAGGATAGCTCCAACTCATCTGATAATTTGGTGTTACAAGTTGATTAATTCGATCAGCTCCTACAATTGATTGTTTACCACTTTGCCCGTTCTGAAGATATAGCTGACCAAGTCTTGCCAAGTCTCTGGCGCGAAGATCGATACCAGCTCCTCCGTTGGGGATGCCTGACAGCATTTCCCATTGAACCTTCTCAATCCCCAATGGATTAAATAATACTTCATCCGCAAAATCTTCCAAAGGTTCTTCAAGCACGACTTCAAGTGCTCGCCCCAGTAAATGAACTGCACCTGAGTTGTAGGTAAATTTTTCTCCCGGATTGGCCACAAAAGGCAAATCCAAAACATGTTGGATTTTGTCCTGAGCCAGGATCCAATCGTTGTATGATGTGCTCTCCCATTCATCCCATTGAATACCAGATGACATGGACAACAAGTGATAGAAGGTAATCTGACTTTGCAAGTCGCTCAATTCATACCCCGGCCCCAAATCAATGGTCTGATCCAGGCTTTCAAGTCTGCCGTTTTCGTAAGCGATCATGATGAGCGTGGCGATGATGCTTTTGGTGATCGATCGTACATCAAACAGGTCTTCACTGGTCGCACCATGAAAATATCTTTCCAAAACGAGGTGGCTATTCCTCACAATTAAGACGCTTCTCAATCTCTCAATTAGCTCTGCCTCAGTTAAGATTTCATTCAGCTGTAATCCATCAACCCCTACTTCCTCTGGAGTCACCTCCTCCCATGTGTTTTTTATTTCGATAGGCTCATATCCTATGACAGCCTCATCATCGCGACTACAGGAGAGTAAGCTAATAGCGACTATTAAAATGGAAAACTTTTGAAAGCGTATGACCATAAACCATCCCTAAAATAACAAACCCCAGATTGATCCGGGGTTTGTCTATCGAAAATATCAGTAAACTTAATTACCAATAGGTGGTCATGATTCTCGCGTGTTTTTAATCTATCATTCAAATCTAAAATATTGATCATAAGACAGTTATCAAAAATGACATAGTGAGCATATCCCCTGACTCAATAAGGTATTTTAGTGTTAAGTGAGAAATGCCAAGATCATATTCGTTTATGGCAGAGCATTTTACTGATTGTTTCTATCTTGGTAATATGGGATCAAACAATGAAGCACCGCATCTTGAACGCAAACTTGGACCTATCATGCTCTGGGGATTGGGTGTTGGTTATGTTATATCGGGGATGTATTTTGGATGGAATCTTGGTCTGGCTGAAGGCGGTACACTCGGACTCGCCATTGCAACAGGGTTTGTAATCATCATGTACCTCACTTTTACTTTTAGTTATACAGAAATGGCTTGCGCTATTCCTAAAGCCGGAGGAGCTTTCGATTACACGATCAAAGCACTGGGAAAAGATTGGGGATACTTTGCTGGCATGGCACAGAATATTGAATTCATTTTTGCACCTCCTGCTATTGCATTTGCCATAGGTGCATACCTTAATATTTTTATTCCTTCAGTACCAATTCTCACCATTGCTATTTGCGCCTATCTGATATTCACTGCTTTGAACATTTACGGTGTTCAAGCAGCAGCCACTTTCGAATTAGTGATCACTATTCTGGCGGTCATTGGTCTACTGCTCTTTTTCATTGTAACAGCGCCAACCTTTTCATTTGACAATCTCCAATCCAATCCTCTACCCAATGGATGGAAAGGCGTGTTCGCGGCAATACCATTTGCTATTTGGTTTTTTCTGGCCATCGAAGGAGTTGCTAATGTTGCAGAAGAAACAATTAACCCACAAAGGAATATTTTGATCGGGTTTGGCTCTGCAATACTGACATTGATTGTGCTATGCCTACTTACCTTTTCATTTTCTATAGGTGTAAATGGTTGGGAAACAGCCATTTTTGATGAATCAGGTCAACCCTCAGATTCGCCCCTTCCTCTTGTGCTTGGACATTTGCTAGGAAACAATAGTGCTATTTTCAAAGTGATCAGCTTCATAGGTCTGGCCGGATTGATCGCCTCTTTTCACGGAATCATTCTCGCTGCTGGAAGATCTACTTATGAGTTCGGAAAAGTAAACTATGGTCCTGCTATCACAGGAAAGATTCACTCAAAATTTAAAACCCCAATGAATGCGCTACTAGTGAATACTGTCATTGGCATAATCGCACTGTTCACGGGACGTACAGCTGAGATCATTACGATTGCCTGTTTTGGAGCTTTGAGCCTCTACATCATATCGATGATTTCATGCATGCAATTGAGAAAAAAATTTCCAGAAATGGAAAGACCCTTTAAAGTGCCGCTCTACCCCGCTTCTCCATTAATTGCATTGATCATTGCCATCGTCGCGCTAATTGCCGTCACTATTTACAACCCGATTTTGGCATTGATTTACTTTGGCATTCTCATTACTGGGTATATTTGGTTTAAACTCATTGCAAAACCTTAGCAGCATGTCAATAAAGGGAATGCTTACGATCGACGAACTCAAAGCGCTTGTTCAAAATCAGGAAATTGAAACTGTGATTACGGCTTTTACGGATCACTATGGACGTCTGATGGGTAAGCGGTACGACGCTGAGTTTTTTCTGGAATCAGTAGCTGATGCCGGCACTCACGCCTGTGATTACTTGCTCACCACAGACATGGAAATGGAGCCCGTTTCAGGATACGATTTTGCAAATTGGGAACTTGGCTATGGTGATTTTCATTTAGTTCCAGATTTAGCATCGATGAGAAGGGCTGATTGGTTGGAAAAAACAGCTTTGGTCATTTGTCAAATTGTAAATGAAAAGACGCATGATCTGACAGTAGAATCTCCTAGAAATATGCTGATCAATCAGGTAGCAGCATTAAAGGCCAATGGGTTTGAGTCATTTACTGCATCCGAGCTTGAGTATTACGTTTTTGAAAATAGTTATCAAGAAGCCAATAGCGTCAATTACCACAATCTCAAACCTGCGGGCTGGTACCTGGAGGATTACCACATTCTCCAGGGAAGCAGGACTGAATCATTCACCTCAGCTGCACGAAGGCACTTAAAAAACTCAGGAGTACCGGTTGAAAACTCCAAAGGTGAGTGGGGACTTGGTCAACACGAGTTGAATGTCAGGTATGCTGAAAGTGTAGAAATGGGGGATCGACATGTAGTTTATAAACAATGTCTTAAAGAATTGGCCGATCAAATGGGTCTTTCTGTGACTTTCATGGCCAAATACCATGAGGAGCGCGCTGGATCGAGCTGTCATATTCACATTAGTCTCTGGAAAGATGGCAAAAATGCATTTATCGGAGATAAGGAATATGGTCCTGTCAAGGCTAGCGATACTTTTGGTCAATTCCTTGCCGGATGGATCAAATATGCACCAGAGGTCATGGTGTTTTATGCCCCGACCATCAATTCATATAAAAGATATGTTGATGGTTCCTGGGCACCAACTCGATTGGCCTGGAGCCGGGATAATCGAACAGCCGGCTTTAGGGTGGTTGGAAGTGGTGAAGCATTGAGAATTGAGTGCAGAATTCCAGGAGCCGATTGCAATCCTTATCTGGCATTTGCGGCAGCCATCGCAAGTGGGCTCAAGGGAATAAAAGAAAAGATGAATCCTCCCGCATGCTTCGAAGGAGATGTTTATGGAGCTAGTCATTTGGAACATGTTCCCAAAACACTTAACCATGCATTGACCAATTTCAGACTCAGCCAATTTGCAAATGAGGCGTTTGGTGAAAAAGTTGTGAAGCATTATGCTCACTTTTATCAGACCGAAATCGATGCACACGAGGCTGCAGTCAGTGACTGGGAACGAAAAAGATATTTCGAAAGAATCTAAATAAATCACCATGAGATTACTAGACAAGGTGGCATTGATCACAGGAGGAAGCAGCGGTATTGGAAAAGCTTCCGCCATTGAATTTGCACGTGAAGGTGCGAGTGTCGTCATCGCCGATATAGATGACAGTGAAGCGAAAGAGGTCGTCGAAGAAATTCAGAAATCAGGCAATGAAGCCTCTTTTATTTATGCAGATGTCTGCAATCCTGATGATTGCGAAAAGATGATTGAATTTGCAGAAAGCAAATACAGCCGATTGAATATACTGTTCAACAATGCAGGAGTGATGCATGCTGATGACGGCAACAGTGAGACAACTGACGAGAGCATCTGGGACTTGACTATGAATATCAATGCAAAAGGCGTTTTCCTGGGATGCAAATACGGCATTCCAGCCATTAAAAGAGCCGGTGGGGGGTCCATCATCAATACGGCTTCATTTGTCGCAAAGCTTGGGGCAGCAACCCCACAAATTGCCTATACAGCGAGTAAAGGAGCTGTATTGGCACTTACCAGGGAATTGGCCATCATCCATGCAAAGGAAGGTATTCGAGTCAATGCTCTATGTCCGGGTCCGCTTAAAACTGAGTTACTGATGAAGTTTCTGGATACTGAGGAAAAGAAACAAAGAAGACTTATACATGTCCCAATGGGCCGTTTCGGCGAAGCTGAGGAAATGGCAAAATCTGCTTTATTTTTAGCTTCTGATGAATCTTCTTATATAACAGGAACTGATTTTTTAGTAGACGGAGGCATTACCTCTGCTTATGTCACGCCGGAATAAATGGGATTTGATATTATTACACCTGTCGATGGTAGTACATATGCTCATCGGGAACATGCCAGTAATAAGGATATTGATGGGGTGCTAGCCAAGGCCAAAATGGCTCAGGAAAACTGGCGATCAACTTCCATTGAAGAACGAGCAAGGATATGCACAAAAGCTGTCGATTGGTTTAAAAAGAATCAACTTGAATTAAGTCTTGAGTTGACCTGGCTGATGGGAAGGCCCGCCCAACATACGCCATTTGAAATACAAAATGGATTTGTTGAACGCGCCGAATATATGATTGATATCGCTGAGATGTCTTTGAGTCGCTCAGACCTGATGAATGAATTTGATTTCAGGAAGTATGTCAAGCGAGAACCCCTCGGATCGGTGTTGGTCTTGGCACCATGGAATTACCCCTATCTAACCTCTGTGAATGTGATCATACCGGCTTTAATGGCGGGCAACACAGTGATACTCAAACATGCGGAACAAACTGCGCTCTGTGCAGAAAGATATGCAGAAGCATTTAAGGCAGCAGGTTTACCAGATGGTGTGTTTCAATTTGTTCATGCCTCGCACAATCAAATTGCAAATATCATTGCCGATAGTCGCATTGATTATGTGGCCTTCACCGGAAGTGTCGAAGGAGGTAAAGCTATCCAGCAAGCAGTTGGTGATAGGTTCATCTCAACTGGTCTCGAGCTTGGAGGAAAAGATCCGGCCTATGTTTGTGGTGATGCTAATTTGAATCAAACCATTGAAAATCTGGTGGATGGCTCATACTTCAATGCTGGCCAATCTTGTTGTGGAATCGAGCGCATCTACGTGCAAAAGGAAGTTTATGATGAGTTTGTGGATGGCTTTGTCGAACTGACCAAACAGTATCTCGTAGGCAATCCAACAGAACCGAATGTAACGCTTGGACCATTAGTTCGAAAGCGTAATGCGCAAAATGTTCAAAACCAAATAGCCGCAGCTGTAAAAGCTGGTGCTAAGGATGTCATCGACCCTACTCACTTCGGAATCTTTGAACATCCTTATCTAGCCCCACAAATCCTTATTGATGTCGATCACTCCATGTCAGTGATGCAGGAAGAAACGTTCGGACCTGTCGTTGGCATTATGCAGGTTGATAATGAGAACGAAGCAATCAACCTGATGAATGATAGTCAGTATGGGCTTACCGCTTCCATCTGGACAAGTGATCAGGAGCGGGCCATATCTGTTGGTAATCGTGTCAACACGGGAACCTGGTTTATGAATCGATGTGACTATCTGGACCCTTCTCTGGCCTGGACTGGTATTAAAAACTCAGGGAATGGGTGCACGCTCTCATCATTGGGGTACGACAGTCTCACCCGACCTAAAAGTTTTCATTTGAAAAATATCTAGTTGATATGAACATGCGCCTCTGCATTTGGTATTCTCTGATTGTTTTAACAATTATTGGATTTGGATGTAAAGAACAATTGAATGATGAACCCCAACCTGTCGATTTGGTTTATCCGTTTCTCGATACATCCAACTCACGCTGGTTTTTCTTTTCATCTGCCAGCAGGCCATTTGGCATGGTCAACCTTAGCCCTGATATGGTTATCGACGGAGCATGGAATTCCGGCTATCGCTATGAGGAAGACAGCATTAAATTCTTTAGTCACATCCATGCCTGGCAACTCTCTGGTGTTCCGGTAATGCCAACTACTGGCGCGTTCAAAGGACATTTGGGGCCGGGGCACTATCAGTCAAAATTTAGTCATCAAAACGAGAAAGTAATTCCAGGGTACCATCAGGTTTTTTTAGATGATTATCAGATCAATGTAGAGCTTACATCCACTACTCGTGTTGGCTTTCACAGATATTCCTATCCAACTGACAAAAAACGAAATATCTTACTCGACTTGGGAACAGTTCTAGGACCATCCGACACCAAGTATGGATCGGTTAAAAAAATATCAAACACTGAGATTGAGGGATATGCCATCATGGATAAAACCATCAGGCGGCCAAAACCCACCAATGTCTATTTTGTAATTCAGTTGAATCAACCTTTTGTTCAAATGGATTACTGGCAAAATGGAGAGGTTTTCGAAAATGTAGATGCCTTTGACGGTGCAGGAGGCGGTATCAGTCTTCAACTTGACCGTAGCACTGACGAAAAGGTTTTGATGAAAGTTGGAATTTCATATACAAGTGAGGCTCAAGCAAGAAAAAACATTGAAATGGAACTCCCACATTGGGAATTTGAAAAAGTGGTTGATGAATCACGCGATCATTGGAATGAAATGTTGGGAAGAATTGAGGTCAAAGGAAATACCAACCAACAAATTCGCCGATTTTACACTGACCTCTGGAAAACGCTGCAAGGCAGAAGAATCATCAGTGATGCAGATGGACAATACACTGATATGACCGGCGATCAACCTGTAACTCGCCAGATTCCTCTGGATAAAAATGGACTCCCTGAATTCAATCATTACAACTCCGACTCATTTTGGGGTGCACAATGGACCATCACAACACTTTGGCAACTTGTCTATCCGGAAATTGCTTCGGAATTCATCAATTCAATGCTGTTGATGTATCAAGATGGTGGATGGATTCCCAGGGGGCCTTCCGGGGGAAATTATACGCACGTAATGACTGGTGCGTCTTCTACACCATTTATTGTGGGAGCTTATATGAAGGGGATTCGCGATTATGACATTCAGCTAGCTTATGAAGGTCTTCTTAAAAACCATCTTCCCGGGGGAACAATGGCCAAAGCTGGATACGAACATCAAACTGCAAAAGGTGGTGGTTTGGAATTCTACATCGAAAATGGTTTTGTCCCCTATCCACTCGATAGCGTGAGGTGGGGATTTCATCAAGACGGAGCTGGTCAAACATTAGAATATGCATTCCAGGATTGGTGCCTTGCGCAATTGGCGCGGGAGCTCAATAAAGAAGATGACCATGAGACATTCATCAGACGCTCTACCAACTGGCAACACCTATTTGATTCAACTACGCTATCCATTCGACCAAAGAATCGGGCAGGTCAATGGAAAACACCATTTGATCCGTTCGAATATCGCAATGGGTTCGTCGAATCCAATGCAGCACAAATGACCTGGTATGTTCCGCATGACCTTGCTCAACTTGCGAATCTCATGGGCAGTAAGGATATAGCATCGGACTTACTCAATGAATACTTTGAGACAGCCTCGCAACAGAATTTCACGGCAGGAAAATCACATGATGAAGAGGAAAATGAGCGTAACCGAAGAATTCCAATCAACTATGGCAATCAACCTTCTATTCAGACTGCTTATGTCTTCAATCACCTGAACAAACCATGGTTAACTCAGCATTGGTCAAGGGAAGTGGTTGAGAAGGTATTTATGGATTTAGAACCTCAGTTTGGTTATAGTGGAGATGAGGATCAGGGTTTAATGAGCGCATTGGCAGTGCTAATGAAAATGGGTCTTTTCGAAATGACTTCCGGAGCAGGACAAGTACCCGAAGTGGATCTTAGCAGCCCAATATTTGACAGCATTACCATTCACCTCAATCAGGACTATTACCAGGGTGACAAAATTGAAATCATCACTCAAAGCGATGCGGGTGCAAATCGCTTTATTCAATATGCTACCTGGAACGGTGAAGGTTTGCAAAAAGCGGCAATCGAACACAGGACGTTGACCAAAGGCGGAAAGCTCGTATTTACAAATGGAGATCAGCCCAACACAAAGTGGGGAGTGCAATGAAAACCGCCCTGCTACTTTGCGATGAAGTCAATCCCGAATTCGTTTCTGGCCATGGCACCTATTCTGAGATGTTCCAGCGACTACTCAAAATCCCAATGGATGAGTTTGAGGTTTTCAATCATCAATTTCCTGCTAGTGAAGATTATGATGCATTCATTTGTACGGGTTCGCGAAAATCTGTCTACGACAATGAACCATGGATTGTCAAACTCCTTTCGTATATCAGAGAGGTAAATACTTCTCAAAAAATGTTTGTCGGCATCTGTTTTGGACACCAGGCACTCGCTCAGGCATTGGGAGGAAAGGTAGAAAAAGCAACAGCTGGATGGCTCATTGGAGTGCATTCCTTCACATTGACGCAAGCTATGGACTCTTTTGTCGAGTTCAATGTACTGATGCTTTGCCAGGATCAAGTGACAAAACTACCTACAGATGCTTCAGTCCTCGCTACCAGTCAATCGTGTCCAAATGGCATGTTCCAGTTAGGTAATAACATGCTGGGCATCCAGGGACATCCTGAATTTACCAAGGCCTACAATCAAGCAGTATTTGAGTCCAGAAAAGATCGAATCCCTGAAAAAGTACGAAAAGTGGCACATGAGAGCATGCACAAGGATCCGGATACAGATTTTCTATCGAACTTAATCACATCATTCCTCGAGCAATAAGCATCTGCATGTGACTAGTTGTCTTCTTCGGTTTGTCTGGTCAGAAAGGCCAGCAAATCGCGAAGCTCTCTCTTGGACATAATTGTGCCCATCGGAGGCATGCTTGAAGGCATATTTGTTCTTTTCTCAATTCTGGCAATAGCTACTTCTAGAGGTTCAGCATTTGAGGTTTTCAAAATCAATTCCTTATCAGTTTCCTCCATCAATACACCACTCACCTCTTGTCCATTGTCCAAGATCAACGAAACCGAACCATAACCAGGTGCGATTCGTTCGCTCGGATTGACTAAAGCTGCTAATAATTCATTTTTAGAAAGTCGATCTGCAATTCCCTGTAGGTTGGGTCCTACATCACCTCCGTACTCTCCAACAGCATGGCATCTGGTACACTGACCTGTTGGATTGCGATAGAAATATTGGGCACCCTTGCGAGCATCCCCACCTTCCAAAACTGCCGCATACTCGTCTCCTTTGCTTGATTGTATTGCTGCAAAGCGCCCTTTCAATTCCTCAGATTTTGTTTCTGCAATGGCTTCTGCTAAATCCAGTTCCAAAGCAGGATGTAGCTTCCCTCGCTCAAATTGATCAATTAAAAACGAAAATACAGAAGTCGAAGACGCTGGTTCCAATCCTGCAATGGCACCAATCAAACTTTGTTGTTCATTTACAGACCCCTTGCTCAGTATTACATTTACTAAATCCGGGATTTCATTCGCCGCAAATCCAAGCTTATCGAACATTGCGATAGCAACGGAACGAACTGCCCCATCCTCATCCATTAACGCATTCCTTGCAGCATCTTTCAGCAATCCAGCACCAACCTTTTCAAGAGATTCAAGAGATTTTGCTCTGACAGAGGCAATCTCATGCTTTCTTACAAAATCAACCAATTCATCACCAAAACTCTCAATACCCAATTGCCCAATTGCTTCAATTGCCCCTAAAACAATTTCAGTTGATTCATCTTCAAATAACTGAGAAAATGCCACCTCAACTTTCGCGACCAGGTTGGTCTGGTTGGTTTCAATTTTTCCGCGATACCTTCCGTCGACTCTGTCCATTAGCGAAGGATTGGCCCAAGATCCAATCGTAGCAATTGCTTCTTTTCTTAATCTTTCAGGAGCGCGTTCGTTACCTGCATACGCAATCAATAGATCGAGTTTCTCGTCATTACCTGTTCTCAAACAAGCGTTTATGGCTCGTCTGATCAAGGGTTCGGAGGTAAATCTTTCTTCACTCAACAGGCTAGCCAACTTTGGAAATTCGGAAGGTATGGACCAGTCATCATTAATGGCTCTGGCAGCCTCCGCTACAATGATTTCATCTGGATCGGCAAGGAATTGAGACACTTTAGTACTTCCCATTCTCCTAAGAGCCAATAAACCTGCAATACGCGCAGCTCTTTCTTCATGGGTCGCGAGATCAGCAAGCACTGCTTCATCTCCAATACGTGATAGTGCCACCACTCCAGCATGTTTGAGATAAAGATCCTCATCATTGTTATCTATGATCATTTCAATAATTGCCGCTGTGCTGGATTTATCCTTAATCCTTCCTAGCGCCTGGGTCGCAAAAAACTTGACTCTGTCATTCTCGTGTTTGGTCAATTCTATCAATGGCACTTCTGCTTGAATAAATTCAAGGTCTCCCAAAACTTTAGCAGATTGGGCAACAATCTCCGGGTCCTCATCAGTCAGCAATGCAGCCAACCGCCTCGCGTTGCTCAACTCAACAGCTCCCAGTTGACCTAACCCCCATATACCATGAACTCTAACCAGCTGATCATTGTCTGTATCTGTTGCTCGCTGTAATGTTTCCAAATCCTCCTGTGTTACCAAACCAAATTGGGCTTTCAGGCGTATGCGCATATCTGCATGACCTAATAACTCGTACAAGCGCTCGCTTGATTGATCCTCATAATCAATCGTCATCAAAGTTTTGACTTCCGATCTGATATCCTGCTGATCGTTTGAGTTACCATCAACATCCAATTTCCAAACTCTTCCATAATTTTTGGTACCCCATCCATTGATCCAGTCAGCGGCATAAAGTGCGCCATCAGGTCCAAATCTGATGCCCGTAGGTAAAATGCCATTTACCACACTTACTTCATCTTTCAACTCAAAACTTGCGCCTTTAGGATCAAGTGTAAATGCCCATATATTAGATCGCGCAGGGTTTCCGGCAAACTCAACAAGGAAGAAATGATCGTTCCATTTGGTTCCCAGGGCAGTACCCGGATTCATGACCATACCAGTTGGGCCATTGTGATAATTAGCCAAAGGAGGAATGATGTATTCTGCTTGTCCTTCCCATCTTGGAACGTACATTTTTTCATCCATCCATACATTATATCCGTTGTTCAATGGATCCGTGTATTTACCGTATTGCCAATTGGCTCGCCAACCGGCATCCATTCCTTCGACTATATGGACAAGTCTTTCGCTTTCTCCACGATGATCTCCATCATTATCTGCGCCTATTATGTTACCATACTTGTCAAACACAAACTCATGTACATTTCTCAATCCACGAGCAAACACTTCGAAATCAGAGCCATCTGGATTAGATCGCACCAGTACTCCCTGGTTTGGGTACTTGTGAACTGTACCATCAGGCGCAGTTATGTTTGCTCCAATATCTCCAATTCCCCAATATATTTTTCCATCAGGCCCTTCCACTACACCTGACATTCCGTGACCACTAAATCCAATGTGAACAGCATAACCATTGCTGATCGAAGTTTTTTCATCTAACACACCGTCATCATTGGAGTCTACCAACCTCCACATGTCAGGTCCAACACCAATAAAAACATCTTCATCACGCACTAAAAGTGCGCCTGCTACATCTGTGATTTCCGTATTGAAATCACTTAAAATACGTGTTGAAATGTCAGCAATACCATCACCATTCTCATCTGTAATTTTCCATACCTCGTCTTGCTCCACAGCCAGGTCATTCCAGTCATGAATTCCATCTTCATTTAAATCTTCAAGCCAATCATTTTCTTCGCTTTTCTCGGGAGCAAACGTTTCCTTTAGAAACGCGCGCCGATCTTCGATGCTTTGCCATGAAATTGAAGATGTCATCCAATGACGATATCCACGAATGTCAAACTCTGAGTTCTTTTGTCTATTGGTTCGTGTGAGATAGACAGCCCCTTCATCGTCAATTGACATAGCGATTGGATCAGGGGCTAATGAATCAGTTGCCCACAGGTCAATTTTAAAACCATCCGCCAATGTGATGGAAGTACTTTCAATAATTGATTTTCTTCTCTCCTCAAGACCTTCAAGCTGTTCTTTAACAGCCACCGGTTGCTCCTTTGGCTTAGATGGCTCGCATCCCAGTAAACAGATTAAACAAGAGAGAAGAAGTGCGCCGAGTATTGATTTCATGATCCAGTTATGTATTGATCTGCCAAGATAAATACAATTCCAACATCACAACACCTCTAACATGATGAATGGCAACCTTTTACAATTACTGTATAATGCTAACTCCCAATCCTGGTTTTCCAGAAATGCTCATAATACCATTGTCAATCAAAAATCCTCCTGAAACCACATCCCTGATGTTGTCCAAACTGCCATCCAAATCCAGAAATCGTGTGTGCGAATAAGATAGAGCCAGGTGTAACGCAGCAGCTATTGAAACAATGCTTTCATCATTGCACCCCCACATAAGGTCAACACCTGAATATTTTGCAATCGTTGCAATTTCACTAGCCGTCTTAAGTCCGCCAGTTTTCATCAATTTGATGTTAAAGATGCGGCAACCAGGCGCATCCCTCACAAGGCACAAGGCATCATCTGTATTTTTCAATGATTCATCTGCAACCACCAAATCAAGGACCTCAGCGTCCAGCTGCTTAACCCCAGATGCAAATGCATCTACACTAAACGGCTGCTCGATAAACTCGAGATTTACCTTGCTGGAAAGTTTGACAAAGCGATTGAGGTCTTCCACAGTATAGCCTTGATTGGCATCTACCCTGATGACCATATCAGGTCTCTTCTCGGCTATTTTGACCACTCGCTCAGCGTCCTCTTCAGGATTCAAACCAGTTTTAACCTTGAGCACTCTGAAACCCATTCCGTGATACTCGTCGGCTTCAGCTACAGTCTCGGCTACATTCTTGATACCGATGGTGACAGATGTAGGGAGTGACTGTTGTTTCTGTCCAAAGTATTGGCACAGCGGGATTCCCAAAAATTGTGCAAATGCATCATGAAGCGCTACATCCAATGCTACATTGACTCCCGGCTTGGAACCATACTTGGTTTGGGTATCTCTCAGTAGAGATTCGATCTCGCCTATATTTCTTCCTTTGAGATATGAAAAATCAGCACCTGCAAGGGTCTTGATCGTATCATCCACTGACTCACCCACTACTTTTGGGCTGGGGTTGGCTGCTCCAATCCCAATCATTCCATTGTCAAGTTCGATTTCGACGAAAGCATTGATGACCTCATCGACAGTCTTATAGGCGATAGTATAGGGCCGCTTGGTCCCAAGATCCTTTGAGTAAGTCCGTACTTCTTTTATTCTCATCCCTTTAGTGCTATGACTGCTTCTACAATTGGCTCTAGCGATTCTTCAAATGGAAATACCATAGGGATATCACTTTTGGATTTCCAGGTCTTGCGATATTCATCGATATCACTTTTGGTCATATCGGTACTATTGATCGTAATACCAATCACCTTGGTGCCAAATTTCTCAATCAATTCAATTTCATCCTGAATATCAGGAAGATCTGCCGGGTAATCATTCAATCCGTTGAATTTCTTGCGCATTGCGGGATGCTGTAAGACAACTCCATCCATGCGTCCCGAAACAATAAACTCTGACCCACATGGCCCACTTGGATTTCTCAATCCTGACTGCCCCTCAATGATCATTACATCTGGGTTTTCATTTTTCCAACATTCGTGAATTGCATGCTCAAGCTCACCAGGAATAAAGTCATTAGCAGTGGCATCAAACAACAGACCATAGTTGGCTCCTTGCATCCAGCCTGTCTGTCCTGTATAAATCATCTCAGACTTATAACCAGATACGGTGAGTGCTTCTTCCAATAATCGTGACGTAGTGCGCTTCCCCGTTGCACAATCTGTTCCAAGCACAGCAATTTTTGTGGTCGGTACTTCTTTGATTTTCCCAGACCAGAAATGCAACTCCTTGAATGGTTTTGATTTTCGGATATCATAAATAATGTCTCCAAACTCGTAGGCTACCTCCCTAAACTCCTCAATTTCAGACATAGGTTCATGAAGCCCGTTGACCACATGAATCCCATGCCCCAAGATCTTTTTAATTGAAGGATAAAGTGGCTTGGGAAGTACACCTCCTTTGGTAGCCATCCCAATGATCGCATATTTCGGTTTTTCATACTTCGCCAGAAAAGTATCTATATCTCTGCAAACAGGCACATTTGCATGTTTTCTCTCAATTACCTCTCCTGCATCTTTGCCATCATGCTCTTCGTCAATCACTCCCACAATATCAAACCGGTTGGACCCTCGAATAAGTCCATGCGCGGTTTTAGCCTTAATTGATGACAGTAAACCACCCGTGATGATTACTGCTGATCCTGAAATGTGTGGTTGATCCATTATTCAAATAATTTTTTGAGTGTTGTTAAATCTGGTTGATTTTGTCTTTGTCTATCGAGTTCTAATTGGTGCACCGCCCAACCTAATTTTTTCATAAAGGGAAAGGCGATAGCATCATATTCATATTGACCATCATTGAAAACCTGGTTGGCATTGGTGTGAATAACAGCTGACAGAAAAAATTCAATATTATTTTCGAAATCTACGATGTACGCATTGTCAATGCAATATCCGTAGGCAAGACCAATCTTATCAAATATTCTTATGTGATCGGGGATATCTTCGCCCGGGTCCGAACCGAACATCAGGAATTTGCAATAGGCCTCATAAAAGTGCTCTGGATCATTTTCATAAGCATCTATCCCTGATTCGGTTGGCAGCAGGGCCATATTCCGATAAAGGAACTCATAATCCTTAGCGGTTAAATCAAATACTGATTCATCAAAGTATTCGGGAAACATTACTGACTTCATCATCCTGTGCTGTTCGTCCAATGGGAAGAAATTCTTATTGGTAAAGTCCATGGGTGCATTGACCAATTCTCCTCCTGACATAAAGCCTACACCCTTCAGGATTTGATCTTCAATCAGGTAATTACCTGAAGATTTCACCAATTGCTGCTGGTACACAAGACTGTCTCCCTGGTAGAAACGAATTGGATTAGTATGCAAATTTTCGTCTGGAGTGCGACCAATACTCAATCTATGTATGATCCGTGCATCATCATATGCCTTGGATCGCAATGAACCATTTAGATCATCCTGACCCAAAAACTCATATAATCGATTGAAGGCATCATTGTCTGAGGTGATTAAAATCTTTCTAATATAGTGCCCGATAGAAGGTGAAGCATCAGGAGATGTAGAATCATTAAGCACCCTTGACTGTCGTGAATAGGCACTATCCGTAATCATGCGGGTCCATTTATCAAGGTTTTCAACTCCCAGTTCATTGATTTTCTCAAGCGCCAATAGTGATGCTGGAAACTTGACAGTAGAAGCCGGATAGAAATAACGATTGGAGTCTACGCCAAACGAATAGGTAGTGAATTTTGGATTCTGCGACTCATCCCGATCTACCTGGGTGTAAAGTATCTGTACTTCAAATTGTGGGTCATTGGCAATAATTGACAAATCAGAATCTTCGGCAATTACCTGTTCAAGCGGATTATCATTGGTCTGGCATGACAAAATGCCAAACAAAACAATGGTCCATAAATATTTAATCAAAGATTTCATTTGTCTGATCATCATTGGGATCGCGAATATAAATGATGAAATCGCATCCATGCAAGGAGATAGATTTGCGCTCCAAACAATCGAAACGAAGATTGATTTCAAAGAATTTCATTTCAACAAATTTTATACTGATAACTCCCTAAATGTGTGATTGGATACTGAAAATTCAATTGCTCCATCTGTTGAAAATTTTGTTCTGCTTTTTTAGGTAAAATTGCAGCAATTAGATCAGCTACCCGTATTACTGCAAAATTATGAACCGAATCGATCGCCTCAACGCTATACTAATCCACCTACAAAGCAAACCGAGAACCACTGTTGACGAACTGGAGGATAAATATGAGCTCAGCAGGCGGACCATTTTTCGAGACATTCGGTCCTTGATAGATGCTGGCGTGCCGATCGGAGGAGATGCTGGTGAAGGTTACTTTATCGTAGAAGGGTATCATCTTCCGCCTGTAGTGTTCAATAAGGAAGAGGCTGCCGCAATATTGGTGGGTGCGAAGCTCGTACCTCAAAATGCCGACATGGAAACAGCTAAGTCCATAGAACAGGCACTGGTGAAAGTAAAGGCAGTATTGAGATACAGTGACAAAGAGTATTTGGATAAACTGGAGCAGAAAATCACCATCCTTCAACCTCCGAATATTGAAAAGGAAGGATTTCCAAAAAGTCATCTTGGTGTGATCCAGCAAGCCATTTCAACCAATCATGTGCTGGAAATTCAATATTATGCGAGCTACAATGACGCCACCACCAGTCGGCAAATCGAGCCTCTTGGATTGGTATTCTATGCCAATCGATGGCATGTGATTGCGTACTGTCGCATGCGCAAAGCACTTAGAGATTTTCGTGCAGATCGTGTTCAAAAACCCCAACTTCATGCTGAAGTATTCGATCCTAAAACTCATCCCGATTATCTTGATTTCTTAAAAGAGTCCCTAAGCGGAATTGAAAGAAATGAAGCAATTGTTCAGTTTCATTCCAAAGTTGCCCGGTTTATTGATGATCAAAAATTTCACTACGGGCTGGCTGAAGAGAAGCGAGTAGGAGAATGGGTAGAAATGAAATTCTATACACCTTCCTACGACTCATTCAGTCGATGGCTCATGTCTTTTACTGAAATGGTCAATGTGATTGCTCCCTTTGAATTGAAGCACGCACTTCAACAAAATATTCAGAAATTGGTAGATCATCATCAATTAATCGCTAGTCCTAAAAAGGAGTGACATAGGGCTGTCACTCTAGCAGATTTCTTTGTAGAAACAAACAAAAACAAATCATACAATGGAATCAAGAAATGTAAAGGAACTAGTGGTTTACACGATCAAACCAGATTTTCAATCAAGAATCGAGGAGGTACAGGCAATTGTCAAAAGGTGTGTAGAAGGATTTCCTGGCTTTAAATCAATTGAAAGTTTTCAATCGACTTCTGACTCGTCAGTACTAATGGATTGGCTCGAGTGGGACTCTCTTGAAAATGCTAAGAAAGCGCAATCAGAATTTGAAAAACATCCTGAATACTCCAAGTTGATGGACGCTCTGGATCAAATGAAATTCGCTGATCATTTTACTAACTAAACCCACCCCTAACCCCTCCAAGGAGGGGAATTTAAATTTAATATCATGAAAAGTACAATGGAAAAACTCGACCTGTCCAAAGCAGATAAAACTTATTATAAGGCGACTAAAAAACCTCAAGTCGTAGACCTTGACGCCTACTATTATCTCACCATTGAAGGGCAATCTGCCCCGGAGGACCCTCAATTTATGGATGCGATAGGAGCGATCTATCCGATTGCCTATGGCATCAAATTTGATTTGAAGGCTGAGGGGAAAGACTTCACCGTTCCTAAAATGGAAGCCTATTGGTTTGTGAAAGGGGGAGCTAAATCACAAGGTGAATTTAAAAACACGCCAAGGGACAAATGGTGTTGGAAAATATTAGTTCGTATGCCGGACTTTGTGGAGTCAGATCATTTTTTCAGAGCTGTGGCTCAGGCCAAAGAAAAGAACAAATCCAGTCAATTAGATCAGGTAAAATTTGAATTGATCAATGAAGGGAAATGTGCTCAGATCCTGCACATCGGTTCTTATGAAGCAGAAGAAGAAACAATCAACACACTCCACAACTTCATCTGGGAAAACGGTATGCAAATCACTGGTTACCACAAAGAAGTTTATCTCAGTGATCCCAGGCGAGCAGCAGAGGATAAATTGAGAACGATTATTCGGTACTCAGTGAATTGATAGAATAACCTTGCAGGCTATTCAAAATGGATAACCTGCAAGGTTTAATAACGTGACGACTAATCTATTGTCGTTGCGTTTTGATAGTCTTCTTATGTAATAAAGTAAGTCATTGTGTGAATTTCTCCGTCAATCTCCAACTCATAGTTATGTGCATCTGGAGAATGGACAATATTTGGAATCGAGCTAAAACAATCAAATCGCTGATTACAGTGCAGACTTCTTTTCTCCGAATTGAACACTAACAAAACCGAGTCCACGTAATTCTCCCAATCATTCTCACAACGAATATCACAATAGTTCTGAACCCAGCATGACGCTGTGGTGTTGTGACTCTCATCATTTCCTAATACGAATTGAGTATCGATTTGTCCTTCAGAGTAAACAAATATTTCCACTGGGACGCCAGACTCATTTACAATATTATGATCCAATGTGTAAGACTCTGGACAATCATTATGACACGAAATCCACGTGATTGTCATACTCAGTAGGATAGGCATTATTAGTTTTTTCATTCATCCAAAGTCTGTGTATTTCAACTTTGGCTTAACGGAACTCGCTTCAATTTAATCCAATTTAACATAACGGATTTGAATTAGTGCAATTTAAAAATGAATCTTGATTGCAATTAAATTACATGTCGTTAATGAATTAACTGTGACTCACGCTTCACACTCTCCTTTTTCTCCTTCTCATATTTCCTGACAATCAGTCTTGTCCCCCGATCAAAATTCACATAACTCCACACCCAATTGGCGAATACCATGATCCGATTACGAAAGTCTACTAGCAGCATCAGGTGAACAAATAACCAGGTC
Source organism: Cyclobacteriaceae bacterium (assembly GCA_049115695.1). GTDB lineage: Bacteria > Bacteroidota > Bacteroidia > Cytophagales > Cyclobacteriaceae > JAGDZR01. The sequence goes on from JAGDZR010000020.1 coordinate 161,641, forward strand.
ATCCAGGCAAAAAAGCCACCAAACCTGACCTTGCCGAGATCAACCACCGCACGGTTTCTTCCGACTGTTGCCATGGTGCCCTTGTCGACATATTTGAAAGGCTTTGTGGTTTTGTTAGTCATAAGATTTTTGAGATGCTTTGCCAAATAATCACCTTGCTGCTGAGCGACAGAAGCCAGCATCGGTAATCCTCCATCATAGCGCTCATCCTTCATAATCGCTACATCTCCTACCGCCATTACCTTGTCAAGTTCATTGACAAATCCGTATCCATCTACTGCTATTCTTCCACCTTTCAAATGCTTTTCTTCAAGTCCATTCGGGATGTTGCCTTTAACACCTGCTGCCCAGATCAGATTATTTGATTTGATCACATGCTTTGGTGTAATGACAGTTTCGCCATCATAATCATTGACCATGGTATTGGTAAACACGTTGATGTCCATTTCCTTCAGATAATCAAAGCCATTTTCAGAAGCTTTGCCACTCATGGCTGCCAACACTTTCGGTCCTGCTTCAATCAGGTTGATCTGCATCCTCCTCAGATCCAGATCAGGAAAGTCTTTGGGTAGGACATGTTTTCTCAGCTCGGCCAATGCACCTGCCAATTCAACACCGGTAGGTCCACCTCCTACAATCACAAAATTCATCAGACTATCCCTTTTGTTGAGATCGTCCTCATTCAATGCCGCCTCAAAAGATTGGAGGATCGCACTTCTCAAATCCAATGACTCGGTGAGGTTCTTCATCGGAATGGCATGTTGCTCGATGTTTTTGTTCCCGAAGTAATTGGTCTTCGCTCCGGTTGCCACGACCAGGTAATCATATCGAATATCCCCAAGGTCCGTTTTGATGATATTTTCCGTGGCAACCACTTCTTGAACAGTCGCCATCCTGATGTGTGTACGTTTCTTGTTTTTCAATACCTTTCGCAGTGGATAGGCAATTGAATCCGGTTCCAAACCGGCGGTTGCGACCTGATACATCAGTGGCTGAAAAGTGTGATAATTATTGGAGTCAATCAAGACGGTTTGAAAGTGATTAGGATCTAGTTTGCGGGCCAATCTCAATCCGGCAAAACCCCCACCTATAATGATAACTCTTGGCAAATCAATATCAGGAATATTTAATGCTTGCATGATGTTTAGAAGTGATTAGGTACGTTTTATCGAACGAAAACCGATCACTCATGATCGCATTTTTCACTGATAATTAGCTGAGCGAATCAGGCCCACGGCCAAAGAAAATTCCATGAAACACAAACTTTCCATGCAGATGTTAATACTTTAGAAAACACAAACCAATTTCAGTGTATTAACCGAGTCAAGTACAGGATAATATTTTGTACAAAAAATCAATAATCAACTCAAACAATTATGAACAAATCGAAGCAAATCGGACTATTACTGACACTTGTTGGAGCCTTCTGCATCTACTGGGCATATAGTCATTCACCAAAGGCCGGCATTGGAAAAATTGTTGGTAATGAGCTCTCAGGTTCCTACACTATGAGTGAAACAAGTTATTATATCAGCCTTGCTATTGGCGCTGTGATTGCGATCTACGGGGTGATGAAATTCGTGAAAGGAAAATAGGAGAGGTATTAGGTATTAAGTACAAGGTATCGAGAACAAAGTATTAAGTACAAGGTATCGAGAACAAAGTATTAAGTACAAGGTATTAAGTACAAAGTATTAAGATCAGAGATAGTTCGTCTTTGTACTTTGTACTTGATACCTATTACTCACAATCACATATGAATCGGTCTGTTTTCGGTAGCGGCCAGACAAGCTTCTTTCACTGCTTCCATATACGTTGGATGTGCATGTGACATACGACTAACATCTTCTGCAGATGCTCTATACTCCATAGCTGTTACTGCTGCGGCAATCATATCAGCTGCTCTCGCACCAATGATATGAACGCCCAGTATTTCGTCGGTGGTCTTATCCGCCAAAACTTTTACAAATCCATCCGTGTCCATGGATGCACGTGCGCGACCTAATGCCTTGTAGGGGAATTTACCAGACTTGAATGCTCGCCCTTCTGCCTTTAATTGTTCTTCGGTCTGACCTACACTTGCTACTTCCGGCCAGGTGTAAACCACACCCGGAATCAGATTGTAATTAATGTGAGGCTTCTGTCCCATCATTTGTTCTGCCACAAAAACGCCCTCTTCTTCAGCCTTATGAGCCAGCATAGCACCTTTCACCACATCTCCTATCGCCCAAATATTGTCAACGCTGGTTTTCAAGTGATCGTCAACGTCTATGCGTCCTCTATCATCCATCTTTACTCCAGCATTCTCCAATCCGAGTCCTTCGGTATACGGTCGACGACCTATTGATACCAGGCAATAATCTCCTTTTAACTCCAATTTTTCTCCTTTAGGATTATCTGCTACAACTGTCACTTCCTTTCCCTTGGCACTCACACCAGTAACTTTATGAGACAGGTAGAAATCAAATCCTAATCCCTTCAAGCTCTTTTGAAGTTCTTTGCCCAGGGCCTTGTCCATGGTTGGGATAATACCGTCCAGGAATTCCACCACCGACACCTTCGCTCCCAATCGAGCATAGACAGAACCAAGTTCCAAACCAATTACACCTCCACCGATTACAATCATGTGTTTCGGTACTTCCTTTAGCTCCAATGCTTCGGTACTGGTGATCACTCGCTTCTTATCCAATTTAATAAACGGCAATGAAGATGGTTTAGAGCCAGTTGCGATAATTACCTTATCACTGGTGATTGTCCTTTCACCATCTTTTCCAGTTACTTTGATTGAGTTTTTATCAACAAAAGAACCAAGACCATTGTACACGTCTATCTTGTTTTTCTTCATCAGGTATTGAATACCGTCAACATTTTGTTTGACCACATCATCCTTTCGGCCAATCATTTGCTTGATGTTAACCTTCGGTTTGTTAATATCAATGCCATGCTCCTTGAAGGTATGCTCTGCATTGTGATAGTGTTCTGAAGAGTCCAGCAAAGCTTTTGATGGGATGCAGCCTACATTTAGGCATGTGCCACCCAAGGTGTCATATTTTTCAATGATCGCTGTTTTCAAACCTAGTTGTGCGCATCTGATTGCTGCCACATATCCTCCAGGTCCTGAGCCGATTACTGTTACTTGATAATCCATAAAGTATCTAGTATTTAGTCTTGAGTATTAAGTACAAAGTACAGAGACTCAATTCAAGTTATTTCTTAGTTTGTAAATCATATTTGAAATTGACTGGATTTCGTCAACTAAATCACCTACTTCAACCTTGGCAAGTCCAATTTCTTTGCTTAATAAAACTTGTGTTTCCAGTTCGAAAAGTGAGCCCATTGCAATTCCAAGAAAGTTAGCAAATTCTTTATTACCATTTCTTCCAGCACCTTCTGCAATGTTGGATGGAACAGATACAGAGGATCTTCTCATCTGAGAGATTATTCCAAACTTTTCTTCATCTGGAAACTCTGATGTAAGATCATAAATCGATTTGGCTAGTGCCATTGATCTTTTCCACACATCTAATTCCTTGTATCTATGCATCAGTACTTTGTGCTTCGTACCTCAATCTTAATACTTTGTACTTTCTATACCCCCAACAACAACCTAGTCGGATCCTCCAGCAATTGTTTAACTCTTACCAGGAAGCTCACAGATTCTCGTCCGTCAATAATTCTATGATCGTAAGAAAGTGCGACGTACATGATTGGCCTGATTACTACCTGTCCATCCTCTGCAACTGGGCGCTGTACAATATTATGCATGCCCAAAATCGCTGACTGGGGAGCATTAATGATAGGAGTACTGAGCATTGACCCAAACACACCACCATTCGTAATCGTAAATGTTCCGCCTGTCATCTCTTCAATACTGAGTTTATTATCTCTTGCTTTGGTAGCTAGTCGAACTACCTCCTTCTCCACCTGATCAAAACTTAAGGATTCAGCATTCCTGATTACAGGCACTACTAATCCCTTAGGGGCCGAAACGGCAATTGATACATCACAGAAATCATTATAGACAAGTTCTTCTCCATCTATGTAAGCATTCACAGCTGGCCACTCTTGTAGGGCCATGCAACATGCTTTTGTGAAGAATGACATAAAACCAAGGCCAACCTCGTGCTTTTCTTTAAAACCCTCCTTGTATTTCTTACGAATATCCATGATAGGCTGCATATTCACCTCGTTGAACGTGGTGAGCATTGCTGTCTCATTCTTCACTGAAACCAATCTTTTCGAAACCGTTTTTCGAAGTGGCGTCATTTTCTTTCGGGTCTGCTCCCGACTAATTCCTCCACCAATCACTGGAGCTGAAGCAGAAGGTGCAGCTTTTTTCTCCTCCTTACTTGAAGCAGGCGCTGCTGACTTCTGAGCTTTCTCAGCATCCTCTTTTGTTACTCGACCATCCTTACCTGTACCATTTATTGACGCAGGATCAATGCCTTTCTCACTTAATATTTTTGCAGCAGCAGGTGATGCATGGCCTGTTGCATAGGTTTGTGAACCTGATGAAGTTGATACACCCTGTGATTCTGTAGGCTGTGAGGTCGATGCGCTTGCCGCTGGAGTCCCTCCTTCTGCAACTTCAATCTTGCAAATCAAGGTTCCAATATCTACCGTTTCTCCCTCCTGAACAACTATCCTTAAAATTCCAGGCGCCTCGGCCGTAAGCTCAAAAGTCGCCTTATCAGATTCTATTTCTGCGATCACCTCGTCGAGTGCAACTGTGTCTCCATCTGCCTTGGCCCAGCTTGAAATGGTAACTTCAACGATTGACTCACCAACTGTTGGTACCTTCATCTCCAATACTTCACCGGTTTTGGAAACTGGCTCTTTTTCAGCAGGGGCTGCTGGAGTAAGGGCTTCATTGGCTTTATCTGTATCTATCGAACATAGCAGTCCACCAATTTCTAAAGTATCTCCCTCTTGTGCAGAAATGTGCAAGATACCCGCAGCTTCAGCGGTAACTTCGAATGTCGCTTTGTCAGATTCCAGCTCACAAATGACCTCATCCATTTCTACATAATCGCCATCACTCTTTGTCCACTGCGAGATGGTTACCTCTGCGATAGACTCACCTACGGTAGGAACTTTGATTTCAAGGCTCATGATATTCTAATTTATAATTTAAATGCTCTTTTCACTAATTCTTCCTGCTCCTGCTTATGCACCTTCGCAAAACCTGTTGCTGGTGAGGAACTTGCTTTCCTTGCAATAAAGGACAAATCATAAGTAGTTACCCTACGGACAAATGTCCAGGCTCCCATATTCTCTGATTCTTCCTGAATCCAAAGCAGTTCAGGGTTATTATACTTCTTCAAAACAGCGTCTAGCTGCTTTTGTGGGAATGGATGCAATTGTTCTAATCGTATAATTGCAATATTCTTTACTTTTTGTTTCTGCTGTTCATCTAACAAGTCGAAGTAAACCTTACCGCTACATAGCAGTACACGTTTAACAGACTTCTTGGTCACATATCCATCATCGATTACTTCCTGAAAACTCCCTTTTGTAAAGCCCGCTACTGGAGAAGCGACTTTTGGATGCCTTAAAAGCGACTTTGGTGAAAAAACAACACATGGCTTTCTAAACTCCCAGGTTACCTGTCTTCTCATCAAATGGAAAATATTGGCGGATGTTGTGAGGTTAGCAACCACCATGTTGTCCTGTGCACACAATTGAAGGAATCGCTCCATACGTGCACTGGAATGTTCTGGTCCTTGACCTTCATATCCATGTGGCAACAACATGACCAATCCATTAAGTCTTTGCCATTTGGTTTCGGCACTGGAGATAAACTGATCTATCATCACTTGTGCTCCATTTGCAAAATCACCAAACTGTGCTTCCCAAATTACCAATGCATTTGGAGTAGCCATCGCATAGCCATACTCAAATCCCAATACTCCAAACTCTGAAAGCAGGGAATTGTAAATGCGGAATGGCTCCTGTTGAGCAGCTACATGATCCAGATTGGAGTACGGCTCATTGGTATTGGAGTCAAACACAAATGAATGCCTGTGAGAGAAAGTTCCTCGCTTTACATCCTGTCCAGACATTCTCACAATTTTGCCCTCTGCCAAGAGTGAACCATAAGCTAGCAATTCGCCTTCTGCCCAACCCAGCTCTTTCTTATCAAAAAAGGCTGTTTTGCGATCTTTCATCAACTTTTCAATCTGACGAATAGGCTTGAAGCCCTTTGGAAGTGAAGTGAGCGCTTTGGCGACTTTGTCAACAACCGCTTGCGAAATCGATGTGTCTGGCGACTGATCAAAATCTCCTGGTTTTGAATGGCGTAAATGATGCCATTCTTCTTCTATTTTCTGAGGTTTATACGCCAGAGGTTGCTGCCTGACCTCATCAAGTCGCTCCTGCAACTGTGTTTTAAATTCAGCATTGAGTGCATCTGCTCTTTCTGAGCTGATATCACCACGCTTAATTAATTTCTTAACATAAATTTCTCTTGGGTTGGGATGCTTTGCTATGATGTTGTACAGTTTAGGTTGGGTAAACTTTGGCTCATCACTTTCGTTATGTCCGTGTCTTCTATAGCACAGTAAATCAATGAAGAAATCCTTGTTAAAATTTTGACGATACTCCACCGCCATTTTTGAGGCAAAGGATATGGCCTCTGCATCATCACCATTGACATGCAAAACAGGCGCATCAATGATCTTGGCAATATCGGTACAGTAGATGCTGGAACGGGCGTCATCGTAATCAGTGGTGAATCCAACCTGATTATTGATGATAAAGTGAATAGTACCTCCAGTGGTATATCCATCCAACTTGGCCATTTGAGTAATCTCATAAATGATTCCCTGACCTGCGACAGCTGCATCTCCGTGTATTAAGACCGGAATTGCTTTTTTGTAATCCCCCCTATATTCATCATCAATCTGTGCTCTGGTATACCCCAACACAACAGGATTCACCGCCTCCAGGTGAGATGGATTAGGTGCCAGTTTTACATATATTTTCTTTCCCGACTCGCTTTCGATATAACTGGAATACCCAAGGTGATATTTCACATCACCATCTCCCATCGTCAGGTCCACTTCCGCATTTCCTTCAAATTCAGAGAAAATTTCCTCATAGGTTTTACCCATTATATTGGCTAGCACATTGAGTCTCCCTCTATGCGCCATACCAATGACTACTTCCTCTACATCATGGGCAGCCGCCTGGTTGATGATCGTATCTAGAGCTGGAATGGTGTTTTCTCCGCCTTCAAGTGAAAATCGCTTCTGCCCTAAAAATTTGGTGTGAAGAAAGTTTTCAAATACGACAGCCTCATTCAGCTTCTGAAGGATTCTCTTTTTAGTATCGGTAGATTTTGGCTCAATATTGACACCCTCAGACTCGACCTTTTTCTTCATCCACTCGAAAATGTCTGAATTCCGAATATGATTGTATTCGTATCCTATATGATCCAAATAGACGTCTGCTAACCGTTCTTTTATTTCTCGAAGGGTAGCTCTACCAAGTCCAATTTCACTTCCAACATTGAATTCCTTATCCAAATCAGCATCTCCCAAGCCAAAGTTTTCAAGCTCAAGTCGCACCACGTGTTGTCTTCTCTCACGAACCGGATTGGTATCTGACTTCAAATGGGCACGAGAGCGGTGCGCATAAATGTAATTCCTCACCTTTATCTCGTCACTACTGATCTCATCTGATGCAGTGGTATCTCCGTTTTCACCATACTTGCTCAATGAAAACTCATAACCCTGGAAAAACTTCTTCCAGGATTCATCTACACTCTCCGGATTCTCTTTATAGCATTGATAAAGATCATCAATCATGCTCACGTCGGCATTACCGACATATGAATAACTATCCATCTCTGTTGGATTTTTTGTAAAACCAGATCAAAGGTAAGTACAAAGTATATTTATTAAAAACCGTATATGCGGGTACACGTTATCTCGGTAATTTCAATCAGCTCCAGCCAATATTTTAATGACCTTGGTTTGATATTATAATATGATGTATCTTTGCGGACTTATTTAAAATTACTGTTTGACGTGGACGTGATCCACACCTAAAACAAATTTATGCCAGTAAAAATCAGACTTGCGCGTCGCGGACGCAAAAAGAGAGCCATGTACGATATCGTCGCGGCTGATCACAGAGCACCACGAGATGGTCGCTTTATTGAAAAACTGGGAACTTACAACCCTAACACAGATCCTGCCACTATCAATTTAAACAGCGACAAAGCTTTTGATTGGTTAATGAAAGGAGCACAGCCTACTGACACGGCAAGAGCAATCTTGGCTTACAGAGGCTTGATGTACAAGAAGCACCTTCAAGTAGGTGTGAACAAGGGGGCCCTTACTCAGGAAGATGCAGATAAGAAATTTGATGCATGGTTGGCTGATAAGGATGCTAAGATCCAGGGAAAAGTTGACAAGTTGTCTAAGGATGCAGCAGATGCTAGAAAAGCGAAGCTGGATGCTGAAGCCAAAGTCAGCAAAGCACGTTTGGATGCACAATTGCAGAAAAAACAAGAAGAGGAAGCAGCACTTGCAGCTGAAGTAGCTGAAGCTAATGCTGACGAAGCAGAAGTAGCACTAGAAGCAGAAGGCGCTGAAGCAGTTGCAGAAACAGCACCTGCTGAGGAAGCTCCTAAAGCCGAAGAAGCTCCTGCTGAAGAGGCTCCTAAGGCAGAGGAAGCTCCTGTTGAGGAGGCACCTAAAGCTGAAGAAGCTCCTAAAGAGGAAGCACCTAAGGCTGAGGAAGCTCCAAAAGAGGAAGAAGCTCCTAAAGCTGAAGCACCAGCCGAAGAGGCTCCAGCTGCTGATAGCAAAGAAAAAGCTGAATAATCCTCAGTCATGCGATTAGATGATTGTTACCAACTTGGGTATGTCGTCAAAACGCATGGACTAAAGGGAGATGTCACCATCCAGTTGGATGTGGACAACCCTGAAGAATACCAGGAAATGGAATCGGTATTGCTCTTGCAACAGAGTAATCTGATTCCATTTTTCATTTCTGACCTTTCCCTTTCGGGAACGAAGGCAAAAGTGAAGTTTGAAGACATTGATACGCTTGCTGATGCGAACGCCCTCAAGGGGAGTAAATTATACCTTCCGCTGGACGTTTTACCTACATTGGATCAGGACGAATACTACTATCATGAATTAGTGGGTTTCAGCCTCTATGAAGAGGAAGTGCACATTGGTGAGATTACTCAAATCTATCAACCATCATCTCAATACCTGGCCAGCGTCATGCACCAGGAGATCGAGGTACTGATTCCCATCACCGATGAGATCTTCACGTCGATAGACAAGGAAAACAAGACCATTCAAGTCACACTACCAGAAGGTTTGTTGGAGTTGTACCTCGAAGATAAATCGACGGATGATGAGGATTGATATCATCACATGTCTACCAGAGCTTTTTGAGGGTCCGATGAATCAAAGTATTGTCAAACGTTCACAACAAAAAGGTATAGTCGACCTACAAGTACACGACCTGAGAGCCTATAGCACAAACAATCATAAAGCAGTGGATGACTATGCCTATGGTGGGGGTGCTGGCATGGTGCTCATGATTGAGCCAATTGATCGTTGCATCTCTGATCTTAAATCAAAACATTCCTACGAAGAGATCATTTACCTCACCCCGGATGGCAAAACACTTACCCAGGGTATAGCCAACGAACTTTCGCTTAAAAAAAACCTTATTTTGCTATGTGGGCACTACAAAGGAGTAGATGAGCGCGTTCGACAACATCTTATCACTCGTGAAATCAGCATAGGCGATTATGTGCTTTCTGGTGGCGAATTGGCGGCTATGGTTTTGGCAGATGCTGTGATAAGATTAATACCTGGAGTCCTGAATGACGAAACCTCTGCGCTCACAGATTCTTTCCAGGATGGGTTACTGGCCCCTCCAGTTTACACACGACCAGCAGTATACAATGGCTGGGAAGTTCCTGAAATTCTACAATCAGGACATGAGGGAAAAATCAATGATTGGAGACACGAGCAGTCTGTAAAGAGAACAGAAGATCGAAGGCCGGATTTGCTTAAGTAGGAAATACTAAGAATAAAGAAGGAAGTACTAAGTAGGAAGTACTAAGAATAAAGAAGGAAGCATCTAGCGTACCCGTCTTTGTACTTTGTACTTGATACCTAATACTTTGTTCTTAGTACTTAATACTTTTTTCTTAGTACTTATTACATAATCCTAATTCAACCCCATCTTCTTCATCAGTACACTCGCATTGGTGCTTCGGCATTTTCCTGCTGTCAATCGGTAATCAAACTGCAAATCATCTCCTACCAAGTCGCTATTGAAGCTTGCGTTTCGGATTTTTGGATCCTGCTCATAAAAATCAGACAACTCAAGATCATGTGTGGAAATAAAACCATAGGAAGCTGTCGGGATCAACTTGGCTATCAATCCTTTGGCTCCATCATGTCGGTCTTGTGAATTGGTGCCCTTCAGTATCTCGTCTAAAAAGTACAAGACTGGCAAACTGCTTTCATCAATCTTCTTCAATAAACCTTGTAGCCTGAACAGTTCGGCATAAAAAGAGCTTTTGCTTTCTGAAAGATCATCTGTCGTACGCATGCAGGTCCACAAATTAAATTGTCCTACTTTCATTTGATCAGCACAAACTGGCAATCCCACCCAGGCCATCACTACGTTGATACCTACAGTTCTGAGAAACGTGCTCTTCCCTGCCATGTTGGATCCTGTGATCAAAACCACCTGCTCTACACCTTTCTCAAAATCATTTACTTCACATTCATCTCCACTCATCAAAGGATGACCAAGACTTGATGCTTTTATCTTATCAGAACCTTCCTCCAATTCAGGAAAGGTATAATTCGGATTTTGAAAGGTAAAAGAGGTCATGCTGCAAAGCACTTCCATTTCATGAACTAAATCCAACCACTCTGGTAATGACTCACTATTCTGGTGATACCATCTACCTACCCGGGAAAGCAGATGTACGTCCAATAAAAACATCGCATTAAACATCCAATAAAACATATTACTCCGAGCGTCCAGATAATGTGAAAGTCGAGATAGCTTATTTACTTCTTTCAATGCGCTATTGGTTAACTCATGTTCCCTTTCCCATTCTGGGTTTTGTTGAGCCATCATTTTTATCTCCTGAAGACCTTTAGCGTAAGTGCCAATTAGTCTTACTGAATTGGAAATATCGAGACCCGTTTTAAACAGTCGCTTTTGGAATACGCCAAGGAAAACAGAGTTGATGATCATCGCTAACAAGAGGTAGCTGCCTGAGATGCCTCCCATGATCCATAAAACGAATAACGGCAATGGGAAACATGCCAATACATACGACCAAGCGCGCTGAGCGTTGGAGACTTTCATAAACTCAATTTCGTGCTTAGTGTCCTGTTGTTTCTTTCCTAGTCCGAGTTGAATCGTTATCAAAAATGATTGCACCCAAGTCATGTGCTGCTGCAAATACTGGATAGCTGTTTGTCTCCTAATTGCTTCTTTTTTAGATGCAAGATTTGTTAACCAAGTAGCCAGTTTCTCCTTTGATGGGATCAATGAGGTTCTATCAACTCGTTGGTATAAGGAGCTCTTTCCGAAAATATCCAGGTCCAGCGCAAAAGAGTGATCCTTTACTAGAAATCGGACTCCATCTTCCTTATCATCAAAATTTCCCTTTGACATTCTGATTTCGTCTTTGTTCAGATCTTGAATTCCCTTAAAGAAATCACGTTGATAGTTGATGCGATTATGCGCACTGATCAGCAGTGAAAACACAAGAACTCCTACCAGGAAAATCCCACCTAAAACAGCAATCGTCTGTGAGGTTAATGCCCAATACAACCCATATACCCATATCAGAAAAAACGCAGTTCTGAACCATCCAAACTGGGTTGATTTTTGACCGAACTGTTGACTTTGAGTAATCGCCTTTCTCCTTTGTTCTTCAAAAAATGTCTCTGGATTCATTCGGCGATAATAATTGATTCAATCCACTTCATTGATGGGTTAGTGTGAAATGTATGGATGGAATTACAATCTTAACAACTTTTCAATTTGATATATTCATCAAAACTCCCATCTGTAAAAACCCACTGGTCTTAAAAACCAAATTCTGATCAGGCACCACCAGATTAATACCAGGTCTGACATACAGCGCTAATGGTGCCCTGTTCTTAGCAGAGAAGTCATATCCAATACCCAAACCTGCATGTGGCCTAAAGGCAAGTCTCCAGGAAGGCTGTTCTACAGACCTGTTACTGTCTATTATCAAAGAACCGTTGACATACCTGTTCAGCTGAAGTCCCAAGCCGATCTGATGCTCAATGAAAATACCCGTTTTGGTCAGCCATTTTTGACCCAAATAGAGCGACAAACCCACATTCGATGTTTGTTTATTCATAGCGCCCCTCACTTCAAGTCCGGCAAAAGGCACCAAACTTCCCACACCAAATCCTCCTCGTTCAATGCCCAACAAAAAACCCTTTGAATATCTGTCACTTACATATCCGATGTTCAAAGACCTACTTTCAAAAATTCTTTCTTGAGCCACAAGTTCATTACAGCCTAGCAGTATAATTCCGATTATGAAAACTCTCATTTGATTACGATTAAAATGTGTCAAACCATTGCTGAATAAGTGGCAATGCCAGGAGGATGGATTCCTCATGATCATATGGCCCCAGATTGGCCAACTCTACATTTCCACCATTTTGGTACATGTACTCATATGCTGACTCTGATTCAGCAGGAATTACATCGATATCATTTTCTCCATAGAATAATCTTACAGGTCGCTCAGGTACCCACCGATACATTTCATTCTCTTCGAGCATCTGAGTAAACCAAAAGTCTTCTCCGGAGCGTATCATTGCCACAAATTCTGGTTTAAACAGGTCGGTTGTTTGTTTAGGAAGATGATCCTTCAAAAAATCGGGTTGGTGATTCCCATCCAGCCAAATCGGTAGTTCTGTATTAAATGGTGGTTGAATGAATTCAGAAAGCTCGACTTGATATATCTCACTATAAGCAAGGGAGAGGTAGGATAGATAAACCAGCATATTGGAACTGTGCTGTTCAATACCATACGGAAGGCTGATTTCACTCAAATTGTAAGCACCAGCAATTGGTGCACAGGCTGTAATGCTTAGTCCTGTTTCGTTATTACCCTGCAAATAGCGATGTGCGGCAAGGGATGCACCGCCCCCTTGGGAAAAACCTGTCAAAAAAAGATTGGGTCTTCCTTCATAATAATGTGAGACTCTGGCTCCAACCCTTATTAAATCAACTATCGCATTGACTGTGGATGGGACATGGTAATACGGATGAATCTCCTCGGATATACCTAATCCTATGTAATCTGGTGCAACCAACAAATAGGCATTAGCAGCAAACAAGGAGGCAATTCCTATCCCTTCTCCTGGTGATGGATTAGAAATTGAATTCCCCCGATAGGTCATGGTCCCGTGCTGATAACTAACTACTCCTTTTATTTGATCCGCATCGGGAATAGCCATCAGACCGGAAACAAGCACACGCTTGTCAGCATGATCATGGGTCCAATAGTGTATTCGAAATAAGGTAAAACCACAGGTCGTAGAAATGGACGATATTGGATTGATGAGATTTAGAAATTGAACGGCATCTGCTCTTGAGTATGATCCCAACTCGTCAATTTGCGTAACCGTATCCTCAAAATCTATGGTCCGTAAATCATCTAACTCAGGTTGCTCATGACTGCAAGCACAAATCCATAGAATGGCTAATAAACATACATTTTTCATGAAACAAAGCTGCAGAAAGCGTCCGTTTCAAATGTCCAGATTGATCCATTAGGACCGATTCAGTAATGATATCAGATACCGGATAAATAGTATGATTAAAAATATACCACACTATTTTCCGGCATGACGATATCATATTAACGCGTGTTAAGTGTCATCTCTACCCAACCGTTTATATTCACCCGGTGTTTGGCCAACTGCTTTTTTGAATGTGGCATTAAAGGCGGATTTTGAGTTGAAACCAGCTTCATAACCGATCCCCACCAAACTGAAACGATTGTTCTCTTCATTTTTAAGCAATCGTTTGGCTTCTTCCACTCGATATTTATTGATGTACTCGAAAAAACTTTTTCCAAATCCTTTATTTAGCAAAAAAGAGGTTTGATGAGTAGACACGCTCAGCTGTTTTGCCAACGCTGGTAAACTCAAAGATGGGTCTTTGAAGAGTTTATGTTCGATCATCAATTCTTCCAGCTTAGACTGATATGTTTTTATATCTTCCTGAGACAGAAGTTGCTGTTCCGATTGATGGCTAATCAACTCTCCTATTTCTCTTTTGGATTCCTCGCTAAAGGCATAAATCTCCTGTTGTCTAACTGCAAAATGTCCTATCCAAATTACACCCGTCAATTCAACAATTCTCCCTGTAGCCAAAACCCAGTCCTTTGGAAAGTAGAGCTGCAATGCAGCTAAAACAATAATAGGCAACAAACCGTATAAAAAATGCTCAAGCCATTTCAAGTCTATCGACTCCTTGTTGGAGACAATTAGATTGAGGTCACGTTGATGTTTTCTGACTCTAATAATTGAGAGTATCCAGAATAGGAGGAATTGGAGATGAAACAATGCTGTCAATAAATTCAATAACCACTTGCTCCCTATCACTTCGTGTTTTGGCAAATCAATCAGGGCTTTTTTTGCTTCACCAGATTGAATCAATACAGGCATTAGCAGCATCAGTGCAATTACAAAAAGCGAAAAATACCCAACCTGCTTCCATGATTTATCAGAAGGATTAGTGAATGCCAAAATGGCCAGATAAAAAGCCGGAGGAGCAAAGAAGCCTGCCAGGTCGTCAATTTCAATGAGGTGCGGGAATCTCTGATATAGTCCTTGCGCATTGAGCAAGCTGCCAAGAACAATCAAAAAAGCACATCCGAAAAACATACCTAGCCAGCGATTTGCTTCAACATTGACCTTACTGGAATTGATTCCAACCAAAAAAGCGAGCAAAAGCAGCCCTCCCGCAAACATCGATGAGAGAATGATGGACATGAGTTAAGTACAGAGTATCTGGTGTCTAGTACAAGGTATTAAGTATCTAGTATTAGGTACTAAGTATTTAGTATAAAGTATCTGGTAATCTAGTACAAAGTACAAAGCATCTAGAATCAGGTACAAAGTATTAGGTATTAAGTACAAGGTATAAATAATAGGGGGTCTTAATACTTGATACCTTGTACTCCATTTCCATTTTCAATCTACTTCCCTTTTATCCTATATTTTTTCGGGGCATATAGAAACCCAAATGCTTCTCCTCCTTCTTTGTCATGCACCTTGTGATGTGTGTAGTGTGCATTCATGATTCGCTTCATGTAAGGGTGGTTAAAATTAAATGGCAGCTTGATCCTTCGGTGGACGATGATATCATGAAAGATCATATAAAATGCTCCATACCCCATGATGCCAAAGCCAATGAATTTCAGGAATCCAACTGATGGAATTGCAAATCCAAGGACAATGCAAATGATGGATGGAATGCTGAACACCACAGCAAACAAATCGTTTTTCTCAAAAGTATGATCGTGTACCGTATGATGGGATTTATGCCAACTCCACAAAAATCCATGCATGATGTACTTATGTGAGGCCCAGGCCACCCACTCCATGCCGAAGAAAGCGCCTATTATTAGCAATGTATTGATTAAGATTTCCATAAAACCCACCCCTTACCCCTCCAAGGAGGGGATCTAGGTTATTAGTTTAATAATTCATTAACTGTTGTTGTACTTCCTCCATCAGCCACATAGGTGTGCTGGTTGCACCACATATGCCTACTGACTGTCCAAATTCAAACCAAGAGTCGTTCAGCTGATCAGCATTACTGATAAAATGAGTTTTGGGATTGTTCTCTTTGCAAATGTTGTAAAGCACTTTCCCGTTTGATGATTTTGTGCCGGATACAAAGACAATTACATCATATTTCCGACTAAAGTTTCTTAATTCACCGTCACGGTTACTTACCTGCCTGCAAATAGTATCATTTGCATTCACATCTACACCCGCCTCTTTCAATTGATCAATAATCTGATAGAATGAATCGGTACTCTTTGTGGTTTGACTATAAAGTGAAATTGATTCAGGTAATTCATTGAAATCTAATTCAGCTACGTCACTGAAAACAACTGCTTCATTGTTTGTCTGCCCCATCAGTCCCACGACCTCTGCATGGCCATGCTTTCCATAGATATAAACATTTTCCTCTTTATCATGAGCATTTCGAATTCTGTTCTGCAGTTTGAGCACAACCGGGCAAGAAGCATCCACCAGCTCCAAATCATTTTCTAATGCAATGCGATAGGTTGAAGGTGGTTCGCCATGTGCTCTGATCAGGACTTTTTCTCCTTTCAAAGACTTCAACTCCACATGATCGATGATCACCAGACCTAATGACTCAAGCCGCTTCACCTCCTCATCATTGTGCACAATATCTCCCAGGCAATAAAGTCGACCATGTTCATGAAGGATACTTTCTGCCATTTCAATAGCATATACTACCCCGAAGCAGAATCCACTGTTTTGATCTATTTCTACGCTTAGACTTAACATGACTTCTTAACCTTTTTGTTTAACAATTGTTTGCTGACGAGACAGCAACTTTTCATAAATGATCACATTCAATAGCATCAATAGCATAGAATAGATCGAATCCTCGATTGGAATAGTACCGACGCGAATTCCTAAGTTTTCAGCATTGTCGTACCAAACAATGGGATCATCCAGCAGCGATCCCGTCAGTACTCCATTGACTAAGAAGAAAGGAACTAAATGAAACAGGTAGGCGATTGAGAAATGCGCAAGCCATCTTGGTTGTTGAATGGCGATGAACAACACGGCCACACCTGTCAATAAAAAAGTCACAGAAGTGTAAAGCTTGCCGAAGGACAAAACACCTACACCAATCAACATCACGCCAAACACCAACACTGACTGCCCGATACGAGGGATTTCTGCATTGGGGAAATAATACCTGACACATTCATAAATAAAGAGTGTTGCAAATGGCATGTTGATGAAGAAAAGCCATTCCTCAATTGGCATCCCAAGCATGAAAACACCCACTGTGTAATCGTGATTAAAACCCCATACACCTAGTGATGTGAAGATGGCGTCCCAGACGAGAAATAAAATGGCGGTAACTATTAACGCTGGAAACAGCGCAAACCATTTTTGATGATAGGAAACTCGTCGATCCCATGACCACAACAATGGAAATGCAACAGTTCCGATATGAAGCATTAAATAAACTGGCATCCTAAATGAGGCTTAATTGTGTTCTGAAATAGACCCCAATCAGAATCATGAGCTTTTTCAAGTCCGGGATTCTTGTTCTGCTTTCCATAATATTGTTGGGTTGCAGGCGTCTTATTTTCCTGAACAATCCGAGGTAATACACATAGGCCAGGTAAACACCGGATCGAGCCTTGATCGGTAACTGCTTTATCCCTTTTAAGGCTTCATTAAAATCCTCCTGAATGTCTTGCTCAATCTTAATTTTGTCCGCCTTGCTAAAGTTCTGAAAGTCAACTCCCGGGAAATAAATACGCCCTCGATCCTCAAAATCACTCTGCAGATCTCTTAAGAAGTTGACCTTCTGAAAAGCCGCTCCAAGTTTTTTTGCTGAGAATTTCAACCGGTCATATTCTACCTGATCGCCATCACAAAAAACCTTGAGGCACATCAAACCCACTACTTCAGCAGAACCATAGATATATTCCTCATAGGTACCCTGATCATAGGATGAGTTGTCCAAATCCATTGCCATACTTCTGAAGAAGGCGTTGATCAGATCATGATCGATATCAAACTCATTTACCGTCAACTGAAAAGACTGCAGCACCGGATTGAGGCTGATACCCGCTTCAATGGCTTGAAAAGTATCCTTTTTAAATGCATCCAACAACGCCTCCTTATCATGCTGGTGAAATGTGTCGACAATCTCATCGGCATATCTCACCAATCCATAAATCGCATAAATGGGTTCATGCAAACTCTTGTCGAGTGTGCGAATACCAAGTGAAAAAGAGGTGCTGTAACTCTTGGTGATCAATTCGCTGTTCTTGAATGCGGTCTTGTTAAACAGTTGAATACTCATGGTGATGTTGGTTTTCTTTGAGGATTTCTTTGGCTACTACTTCGCCTGAAATCAGGGATGGGGGTACTCCTGGTCCGGGAACAGTCAGCTGTCCTGTGAAGTAGAGATTATCCAAATGTTTGTTTTTGAGGGACGGCTTTAATACGGCAGTTTGACGGAGTGTATTCGCCAATCCGTACGCATTGCCTTTGAATGAATGATAATCAGCAACAAAATCTCTGTGTGCAAAACTGCGTTTGACCACAATGCTGTCCCTGATAGAAACACCTGTATGTGCTTCTAATCGATCGATAACCTGATCAAAATATTTTCCCCTGATTGCATCAGTATCGTCCAGATCTGGTGCAACAGGAATCAACACAACCAGATTTTCGCAACCCTGAGGTGCAACAAATTCATCTGTCTTAGAAGTGGCCGATACATACAATAAAGGTTTTGATGGCCATTGAGGATCATCATATATTTCAATGGCATGATGATCAAAATCTTCATCAAAAAACAAAGTATGATGATGTAGGTTAGGGAGCTTCTTTTCAACTCCTATGTAGAAGAGCAGAGAAGAAGGAGCGAGCGTTCTTTTATTCCAATAGCGAGGGCTATACTGACGATATTGAGGGGAAAGCACACGTTGCTCCAGGTGATGATAGTCTGCTCCTCCTATGACCACCTCACAATCCCACTCCTTGTTATCTCCTACCACTTTCGTGATGCGTCGATCGTCATATCGGAAGCTTTTCACTTCTTGGTTGAACTCAAACCGTACACCCAACTCAAGGGCCAAAGCAAACATGGCTTCTACAACGCTATACATGCCTCTCTCCGGGTACCATGTCCCTAAGGTGAGGTCTGCATGATTCATGAGACTGTACAAGGCTGGCGTATTCTCCGGCTTGGCGCCAAGGAACAACACTGGAAATTCCATTATCGAACGAAGACGTTCATCCTTGAAAAACTTAGACACATGGGTTTTCATGCTATTGAAAACATCCATTTGCACAATGCCCTTGATCAATTCCGGTTCTAGAAATTCAGTAAGAGATCTACCAGGCTTGTGTACGAGTCGTTTAATTCCAACCTCATACTTAAAGGCTGCCTGCTTTAGAAATTTTCTCAATTGCTCAGCGCTTCCCTGCTCAATGGACTCAAACAATTGCTCCAACTCCTGCATATCGGCAGGAATGTCTATGGTGGAATCAGAGAACTTTACGCCATAGGATGGGTCTAATCTTTTGAGACTGTAATAGTCACTTGTTCGCTTACCGAACTGCTCAAAAAAGCGATCGAAAACGTCGGGCATCCAATACCATGACGGGCCCATATCGAAGGTGTATCCCTCAAGTTCAAGTTTTCTCGCCCGACCACCTGGTTGATCGTTCTTTTCAATAACCGTAACATCCCAGCCTTCCCTGGCCATGAAGCATGCAGCTGATAGACCTGCAAACCCACTTCCGATAACTACTGCTCGCCCCATGATCAATTGACAGAAGCGTAGATGTACAACTTGGACTGCAACTCTTTGCGCGCCATATGAATCCGATTCTTTACTGTTCCGATAGGAAGGTTAAGCTTCTCAGCGATTTCCTGATACTTAAATCCTTTGTAGTGCATCAGGAAAGGCATTCGTGCATTTTCAGTGAGATCATTGATGGCAGTGGTGATGTCCTCCATTTTGAATGAAGTCTCTCCCTGATTGACAGCTGTATCTGAGCTATTGATGTAATGAAGATTATCAGTGGCGTCAATGAAAGTATTTCTGCGGACCATCCGCTGATAGTTCGTAATGAAGGTGTTCTTCATAATCGTATACAACCACGCCTTAAGATTGGTACCGCTCTCAAATCGAGATCGATTTTTAAATGCCTTAAACATGGTTTCTTGAAGCAAGTCTTTTGCATCATCGTCATCCTTCGTCAGCTTATAGGCATATGGCTTCAGCGAAAACTGAAGCTGATCAATATGATAGGAGAATTCAAGGGCCGTCATGCTATTTCTGTTTAGTTTGTTTAACAAATGTTCATAATCATTAAACGAAATGCAAGGATTTTGTTTAACTTATTTATCATTTATTTAAACACATAGCGCGCGAATAGCTATCTATCGAGTGCATATTCAGCCGTAAGTGATTGATTGTCAGGAGATATGAAAGGCGAGTACTGATTTCCTTTTTGTTTATTATTTTTTAATATATAATAAACATAATAGAAGAAGTATATAGAAAAGAATGTCTGATCCTCATTGGAATTACAATTGAGACGACATGATCGAACAGGAAATTCAGAAGGAGTTTGAGCAAACTATTGAGACACTAGCTAGCCTGCCTTGTCGTCAAAAATGGAATGTTAATTTGGAAATACGAACTGCTAGTTCAGAAAGATTTGGGAGCCTGCTGGCTCGCTATTGGACTCAACGAATGATATCATGTCCGGCACGGAATTCATCACCACCACATTAGACGGAATGTCTATTGCTTGTCCTACTATTTGCATCCCCGTCAGGATGATCGTTACATCTGGAAATCGCGCTGCGATCTGATTAACATAGGTTTGAACATCCGTGGATGAGGGGAAGCAAGTGATGACGGTAAAAAGATAATCGGGCTTGTAGATTTCATAAGCACTTTCCAGATCAGGAAGTGGAAGTCCTTGTCCCAGGTATATCGATTTATTATTTCTTGACCTCACCACATAGTCAGTAAACAGCAAGCTCAATTCATGCAGCTCGCCTTCAGGCAAATACAAAATATATTTCTTCGCGTTCCGCTCTGGGTGAACGTGTTGATTCTCAATGGCAATGATTAGTTTTTGGCGAATCAGATTAGATATGAAATGTTCCTGTGCGGGTATAATCGCTCCAGTCTGCCAAAGAATACCAACTTGTCTTAGAAATGGAAAGATTACATTAATTACGGTCTTTTCAAATCCCATTTTCACAATACTGGTTGACAGTAGTTTATCAAAACCAGCTTCGTCCATCTCTACTGTACAAAGGGTAAGCGCATGAATCTGATCTTCAAACCCAAGGTTAGTCTGGGTAATACGGACCACTTCTTCCTGCATATCCTGAAGACTCATATTGGCAATCTTGCTGATTTTGTGCCCATGGTCTTTCAACAAGGCCACATTCAAAACCAACTTTAGATCCTGATCTCCATAATATCGGATATTAGTATCAGTTCTCTCCGGGTGCAACAACTCATAACGCTGCTCCCATATTCTGATTGTGTGGGCCTTAATCCCACTCAAATGCTCCAAATCCTTAATGGAAAATTTACTCATCGCTTCAATCTTTCTCAGGATAAACCCGCAGATGATCTTTTTGTTTTGAATCCTGCTAAAATAATCAATTGAGAATGTCCCTGATATCTAACCCCTTAATAAATCATTCACAATCTATTCTGGCTTAAACTATCTTTGACCTACATCTATCACTACAATATGATCGTCTATAATGTCACTATCAATATAGAACCAGCAGTGGAACAGGATTGGTTGATCTGGATGAAGACTGAACACATTCCACGTGTCATGGAGACTGGATTTTTCCTCAACAATCGCATGCTCAGACTGCTCAATGAACAGCCAGACGCAACGGGTACAACGTATGCCATACAGTACACAGCGGCTGATATCGGAAAGCTGGAAGAGTACCTTGAGAAAGAAGCTCCAAGACTTCAACAAGAAAGCCTACAAGCCTTCCCCAATAAGTTTGTTGCGTTTAGGACGTTTTTGGAGGAGGTGTGAAACCTTTCATTTTAAAATTTATCGAGAAGGCCAAATTATATGCCAGCGCTCACCAAAAAAGCTTGTCTGGTTTGATTGAATCATATCTAAAGGCATTGGTTGATAACAAAGAAGAACAACCTGAAATTGAAATTAGCTCATTTGTTAAAAGCCTGAAAACTGGAGTCGAGTTACCCTCCGATTTAAATTACAAAAATGAACGTGAAATTGGTTGGAAGAGAAATACAAGTAATGAACAACCTCTTTCTGGACACTAATGTTGTACTCGATCTTCTTGGTGAAAGGCTGCCATTTTACAAACATGCAGCACAAATAGCTACACTTTCAGATCAGTCAGAGATTAAAATTACGGTTTCAGCACTTTCTTACCCGACTGTATTTTTTATTCTTTCCAAGTATGAGAAAAAAGGCCTTGTAAAAGACAAAATGAAGAAATTTAAAGTCCTTGCTCAAACAGCAGATTTGTCGGATCAAATTATCGAAAAAGCTCTATTGTCTCCGTTCCAAGATTTTGAAGATGCGTTGCAATACCACTGTGCTTTGAAGGTCAATTGTAACATTCTGATTACTCTGAATGAAAAAGGTTTCAAGCATGCTAGCTTACCAGCACTTACTCCAGCCGAGTATCTACACAGCAGGCGGTAACCATAGCTGTTATCTTTATCAATCAAAAATCAATATGACAGTTATTCCATTCTGTCTCCATTGATGCATTGAAGTATTTCTTGTAGAAATTGATGGCCGGCTCATTCCAATCTAACACCTGCCACATCATGCCGGTACAAGCTGTTTGTTTGCCTATCTCAATGGTGGCATCAAATAATTGTTTGCCTATTCCTGATCCTCTTTTTGACTCAGTAACAATCAGGTCTTCCAGCCAAATTCGCTTCCCCTTCCAGGTGCTGTATCGATAATAGTATATTGAAATTCCAACAATCTGACCTCCATCATCAGCCACTAGCAAACCATAGACCGGGTTCTCCCCGAACCCATCCTTTTCCATTTGCGCTACAGTATTCACCACCTGATCCGGACACTTTTCATAAATTGCCAGCTCCATCACCAAATCCATCACCTGTGGTAAGTCTTCCTTTTTTCCCTTTCTAATCTCCATAATTCAATAATAAGTGATAATCATTAAATTGATCATAAATGTCTGACTATGGTTGATGTGCTAACCGAAATCACAATTGCCTGCCCAATCAATGTGGTGGCTGAATATGTGTCCAATCCTGAAAATGCAACCGACTGGTATGTCAACATTATGCTTGCCAAAAAACAAAAGGACGAGCCTATCGAATTGGGTTCATTGATTGATTTTGAAGCCCATTTTATGGGTCGAAAGCTGATCTACACCTATGAGATTATGGAGCTTGTTCCCAACCAAAAAATGGTCATGAGCACCCAACAAGGTCCTTTTCCTATGACAACCACCTATACCTGGGAAAGTATAGCCAGCGACCAAACCAAAATGACGCTAAGAAATTCCGGTCAGCCTTCAGGTTTTTCCAAAATCATGGCGCCCTTCATGTCCAAAATGATGAAAAAAGCCAACAACAAAGACCTTCAATTGCTCAAGAAAATTTTAGAATCAAAATTTCCCCTCCTGGGAGGGGACTAAGGGGTGAGGTGGGTTAATGCCTCCTACAAACTCTTACTCTCCTCAATGATTTGATCTACAATCTCAGGATTCAATAAGGTTGAAGTATCACCCAGATTCTCAAACTCTCCTGAAGCTACTTTTCTGAGGATTCTTCTCATAATCTTACCGGATCGTGTCTTTGGCAATCCCGGCACTATCAACACCTTATCCGGTTTCGCAATAGGCCCTATAATCTTGCTAACGGTCTCCCTGATTTCATTGGACAAATTCTGTTTGGTTCTTCCTTCCAAGTCGCATATCGCATAGGCAAAGATTCCCTGTCCCTTGACATCATGTGGATATCCGACTACTGCCGATTCCACAACTTTCGGATGTTCGTTGATGGCATTCTCAACTTCCGCAGTGCCCATTCTGTGCCCGGAAACATTGATCACATCATCCACTCTACCTAGTATCCTAAGGTATCCGTCATGGTCTCTTTTGGCCCCATCTCCTGTGAAATACAAACCAGGGTATGTCGAGAAATAGGTTTGTTTACATCGCTCATGATCTCCATACGTGGTTCTCAGAATTGATGGCCAAGGGAACTTGATACATAAATTTCCCTCCACATTATTACCCGTGAGTTCATTGCCTTCTGCATCTACGATGATTGGCTGAATCCCCGGAAGCGGTAAAGATGCATGAGCAGGTTTATTGGGAGTCACGCCTGCCAGGGCAGAAATCATAATTCCCCCTGTCTCAGTCTGCCACCAGGTATCAACCAATGGACAATTGCCTTTACCAACATGGCTATGATACCAGTGCCACGCCTCTTCGTTGATCGGTTCACCCACACTTCCGATTACCTTGAGAGAATCAAGCTTGTAAGGCTCCAATGGCTCTAATCCATAGGCTTGTAACGCTCTTATGGCTGTAGGTGCTGTGTAAAACTGATTCACCTGGTATTTGTCTACTATTTCCCAAAATCTTCCTGCATGAGGAAAAGTAGGAACTCCTTCAAACATCAAGGTTGTTGCACCGGCTAACAATGGTCCATACACAATGTATGAGTGGCCAGTGATCCAGCCTACATCGGCAGTGCACCAGTAGGTGTCTCCTTTGGTGTATTGAAATACATTTTCAAATGAGTACTGCGTATACACCATGTATCCCCCACACGTATGAACTACACCTTTAGGTTTGCCTGTAGAGCCAGAAGTATAGAGGATAAACAACATGTCCTCTGCATCCATCACTTCTGCTTTGTTCTCGATAGACTCACTGGCTATTGCGTCATGCCACCAGATATCACGACCCGGCTCCATCGTCACAGGAGTTTTCGTTCGCTCCAGCACGATGACTTTCTTTACACAGTCAGAGGATTGAAGCGCTTCATCCACAACTGCCTTCACCGCAATATTCTTTGCTCCTCGGAAATTACCATCACTCGTCAAGACCACTTTGGCCTGACAGTCATTGATCCGGTCTGATAACGAAGTGCTTGAAAATCCAGCAAAAACCACCGAATGAATTGCCCCAATGCGAGCACATGCCAACATGGCTATGGCAGCTTCAGGCACCATGGGCATGTAAATAATCACTCTGTCCCCTTTACTAACTCCATTGGATTTCATGGCGTTTGCAAACTGACAAGTTTTCTCGTAGAGCTCTTTATAGGTCAAGGTTACTCCAGCCTCATCAGGATTATTCGGCTCCCAAATAATAGCTGGTTTATCACCCATTGTATACAGATGACGCTCGAATATGTTCTCAGTGATGTTGAGTTGACCATTGACATACCACTTGATATCCGGCCCTGTAAAATCCCAATCCAACACCTTGTCCCATGGCTTTTGCCAATAAAAAGACTCACCTATACGACCCCAAAACTCTTCAGGTTGTAATACACTCTTTTGGTATTCATGTATGTACCCACTAAGGGTTTGTATTTTATTACTCATCTCAGTTTTCGATTTAGCCTCAAAAATTAATTATTCCTAACCGGAAAATTATCGGTTTGACCTGGTATGAATGACGAAATTCTGTTTCAAACAACCATCAATGGTGGGTGGCTTCTCCAGCACCACGAGGGTATCTGATGCTTTCGGTCAATTCCCGGATCTCTTTGGGTGGAACATTTGTCATCCTTGAGATAGAAAAAGAAACTATAATGTTGATGACCATTGCTACAGTTCCGAATCCTTCGGGAGAAATTCCTAACCACCATTTCGAACTATCAGGGACTACACCGGTAATCCATCCAAGCTTGTAATGCGCCATGTACAAAAACATAGTGGTTATACCCACCACCATGCCAGCTACAGCGCCTTCCTTATTCATCCGCTTGTCGAAAATACCCATGACAATTGCAGGGAAAAATGAAGCGGCTGCTAATCCAAAAGCAAGTGCAACAGTTGCTGCAACGAATCCCGGAGGATTGACGCCAAAATAACCTGCCACTATCACGGCAAGTGCCGCGCCAATTCTTGCCCATCTCAATTCCCACTTCTCAGAAATAGAAGGTTTTATCTGTTTTTTGATTAAATCGTGAGAAACACTTGTAGATATGACAAGTAGCAATCCAGCTGCTGTAGAAAGTGCCGCAGCGAGCCCTCCTGCCGCAACAAGTGCAATCACCCAATTAGGTAGCTTGGCAATTTCCGGATTAGCCAACACCATAATGTCCCTATCAATTGATAGTTCATTGGTTTTGGGATCTCCCACGTAGCTGATTTTGCCATCCTCATTTTTATCCTCGAAGGCGATCAGACCTGTTTTCTCCCAATTCGTAAACCACTCAGGAACGTCAGCATAACTAGTTCCAGAGACCGTGTTGATCAGATTAGTCCTTGCAAATGCTCCAATTGCAGGTGCTGTAGTGTAAAGAATAGCAATAAAAAGAAGGGCCCAGCCAGCAGAAATTCGGGCATCTTTTACCTTAGGTACGGTGAAAAATCTAACAATCACATGTGGCAACCCTGCTGTACCAACCATCAAAGCAAATGTTATGGCAAATACATCGATCATGCTCTTGGAGCCAGAAGTGTACTCAGCAAACCCGAGCTCCACATGCAATTGGTCCAACTTATCAAGCAAGTACGTGCCGTCATTTAGCGTACTTCCGAATCCAAATTGAGGAATTACATGTCCTGTCAGCTGAATTGATATGAAAATGGCCGGGACCATGTAGGCAAAAATCAAAACGCAATACTGCGCTACCTGTGTATAGGTAATTCCTTTCATACCCCCCAATACAGCATAAAAAAACACCAGTGCCATGCCGATGTAAACACCAATATCAATTGGTACTTCAAGGAACCTGGCGAACACCACTCCAACTCCTCGCATTTGTCCTGCTACATAGGTGAATGAGACAATAAGGGCACAAATGACTGCAACTGTCCTGGCAACATTAGAATAGTATCTATCACCAATAAAATCGGGTACGGTAAACTTCCCAAATTTTCTCAGATATGGTGCCAGCAACAATGCCAACAATACATATCCCCCAGTCCAGCCCATGAGGTAAACACCACCATCATACCCCATAAAGGAAATCAATCCTGCCATCGAAATGAAAGATGCAGCTGACATCCAGTCTGCGGCTGTAGCCATACCATTGGCTAATGGAGGCACTCCTCCTCCGGCTACATAAAATTCTCCGGTAGAGCCCGCACGCGACCATATTGCAATACCGATGTAAATAGCAAATGTGATCCCAACGATAATAAAAGTCCAGGTTTGTACGTCCATGCTATTCCTCGTTTAGATCAAATTCTTTATCCAACTTGTTCATCAGTCGAACATAGACAAAGATCAATACCACAAAAACATAGATGGAGCCTTGCTGAGCAAACCAGAAGCCCAGCTTAAACCCAAAAAATCTGATCTCATTGAGGAAATCAACAAATAACACCCCGGCACCAAATGAAACTACAAACCAAATGCTGAGCAAAATAGCTAAGTATTTGAGGTTACGTTTCCAATAAGAAGACATTCCTTTCTCATCCATAAATTAAAAAATGTAATAGTAAGATTGAGGGTGTGACCTTAATTATAGGAAATATTCAGCAAGAATGCCCAAAATAACACCTAATGTAATAATTAACATTCTGATACCTCCCGGTTTATGCTCAGGACTGGTTTCAATAAAAATGGTCGTAGATATGTGCAGAAATGCTCCACTCACCAAGGCAAACAATATCAAAAAGGTCTCGCTGGAAAAATCTATGTAGGCACTTGAAAGCAGGCCAATTGGAGAGGCTACAGCGAAAATAAGTAGTATCAATAATTGATTCTGAGATATTCGTTTTCCATTTTTAAATACCGACATCAATGCGAAAGCAGCAGGTGCTTTATGCAAAATGATTCCTAAAAGCAGGGTATAGGCCTCATGCTGGCCATGTAAAGGAGAGTCGTGATTGAGTAATGCTCCTTCCATCAGTGAATGAATGATTAGTCCAGCAAGCAAGCTGAATTTATTGATATCATGGTGATGGTGGACATGTCCGTGCTCAATTCCAGAAGTCAGATATTCGAGCAACTGCTGTATAAAAAATCCGATCAGCACATAAATACCAACAGCAAATGGATCACTGGCTAAAGTGAAAAGCTCGGGAAGAATATGAATAATGGTGACAGCAAACAAAAATGAACCTCCGAAGACGAGCGGCAACTTGATTGTCTTTGGATTATAGCCTACAAAATTGGCTGCCAACCCACCCAACACAGTGGCTAGCAATAAAACGATGATGGAAATAATCATTCCGTCGGTTCGATAATGGTTATTGACTCTTTGATACCCTCGGAAATCACAACCTCAGACTTCTCCTCACCACGATAAACTAACAATGCTTCAAGGTTAGGGTCTGCATTCACTATTTCCATTGACTTTTCCACACCTAGCACCATAAAAGCCGTGGCGTAAGCATCGGCTGTCATACAGTCGGAAGCAAATACCGAAGCACTCAAAATATTATTCTGATTGCTATATCCGGTTCGAGGATCAACTATGTGTGCATGGGTAACACCATTCTTTTCGTAATAATTCCGGTAATTTCCAGACGTAGCAACAGACCGATTATCCAATCTCGCAATTGCCAAAAGTTTTTGTTCATCTCGGGCTACCAAAGGGTCTTCGATTCCAATGGACCATACTTTCTTCTTATCGTTCATTCCTCGCGTCCGTACCTCCCCACCAATCTCAACCATGTAGTTTTCGATTCCCTTTTTTTCTAGAAATTCCCCTACGAGATCAACGCCGTACCCTTTGGCAATGGCACTAAAATCCAAATAAACACCTGATGGCTTAGTGGCATAATACTGATCAAAACCAATTTGTGAATAGCCAACGTATTGAAGCAAAGAATCAACTCCTGAAGAATCAAAGTTTGCAATGGGTCCGCCAGGTCCAAAACCCCACGCGTTCACCAACGGTCCAATGGTAGGATCAAACGCCTCTTCTGTTCGTTCAAAAATAGATTGACTATTCGCCAACATTGGATAGAATAGTTCACTATCAAAAACAATCGTATCCGCACGGTTAAACCTGGAAATCTCAGAATTAGGGATATAAGTCGATAGTGATTGATTGAGTGCCTTCAACACCGAATCAATTGCTGATTTGTACTCAACTTCTTCTTCGGCCATAAATTTCACATTGTACACAATAGTACCCATTGTTTGCCCAGCCACCTGGTTAAGTACAACTGCCTTATCCTGATCCCTGATCACCTTGACCATCAGCAACACAATCGCAAAGAAAAATATGACTCGCTGGAGCTGTTTACGCGTTTCTGGATTCACTCGGTAAAATATTTCTGCAATAATAGTGCAAGAAGGAGCAAATTATGATCTCGTCTGTCGACAATACGAAGTGAATCGAACATAAAAGTGGCGGTACAAAGGAACTACGGTCATCATATTGCCAATATGACAAAAAAGAACTTTTACGTGACCTCTAGAAATAGCAATGCCTACTCAATCCATTATATTTGTTTCGCATAATTGCAATCCATGAGAGAAGATTATCTGACAGGTGAATCAGAGGGGTTTGATTCCAATGAAAAAGAGTTTGAAAAAGCGCTACGGCCTTTAAGTTTTGAAGATTTTGCTGGTCAGGAAAAAGTAGTCGAAAACCTTCGCATTTTTGTTGAGGCAGCCCAACTCAGAACCGAGCCACTTGATCATGTCCTCTTACATGGTCCTCCGGGACTTGGCAAAACCACGCTTTCACATATCATCGCCAATGAGCTGGATTCCAATATCAAGGTAACCTCTGGTCCAGTTCTGGATAAACCCTCTGAGCTAGCTGGGTTGTTGACCAATTTAGAAGATCATGACGTCCTCTTCATCGATGAAATACACCGGCTCAATCCTGTCGTTGAAGAATATCTGTACTCTGCCATGGAGGATTACAAGATTGACATCATGCTGGATTCAGGGCCAAATGCAAGAAGTGTTCAAATCGGTCTGAATCCATTTACCTTAATCGGTGCAACAACCAGATCTGGATTACTCACTGCCCCACTTAGGGCACGATTTGGTATCAATGCCCGACTACAGTATTATGATGCAAAGCTCCTTTCACAAATCATAGGCCGGTCATGCGACATTTTGAAGTGCCCGATTGATGAAGAAGCTGCTTTTGAATTGGCAAGACGCAGCAGGGGAACCCCAAGGATTGCCAATAATTTACTGAGACGAACAAGAGACTTTGCTCAAATCAAAGGTGATGGATCCATTACCCTGAACATAACTCAGATGGCACTCACGGCACTAAATGTAGATTCACATGGTCTTGACGAAATGGACAATCGCATTTTATCTACCATCATTGAAAAGTTCAAGGGAGGACCTGTTGGACTCTCAACAGTTGCGACAGCTTGCGGAGAAGAAGCAGAAACAATCGAAGAGGTATACGAACCATTTTTGATAATGGAAGGTTTTATCAAACGGACAGCCAGAGGCAGGCAAGCCACCCAGCTGGCGTATGAACATTTAGGCATTATTCCTCCTCAACAGATGGGGACATTGTTCGATCTACAATAGCCTGATTTGAGTAGGGCTAATCACACCCAGCAGATCAAGCGTATTGCGACCCAATTGGGTTTTGACTTTTGTGGCATCTCTAAAGCCGAAAAACTCACGGAAGAGGAAAGTCGCCTTGAAGAATGGCTCAACAAGGGTTACCAGGGAAAAATGCAATACCTGGAAAACCACTTTGAAAAACGATTAGACCCCACTCTCCTGGTGCCTGGAGCCAAATCAGTCGTGTCTTTGGTTTACAATTATTATCCAGATCAAACACATCAGGAAAATAACAATTTGAAGATAGCAAAGTATGCCTATGGACAAGACTATCATTTTGTTATCAAGGATAAGCTGAAGGCATTCATGCATGAAATACATGAGCAAATTGGAAGTGTTGATGGTCGGGTATTTGTTGATTCGGCACCTGTTCATGAACGAGCATGGGCAGCCAAGTCCGGTTTAGGATGGGTCGGTAAAAACTCGCTCCTCATCAACCGAGAAATGGGAAGTTTCTTCTTTTTAGCTGAATTGATCATTGACCTGGAGCTGGAACCTGATGGACCGATCAAAGATTACTGCGGCACTTGCAATGCCTGCATGGATGCCTGCCCGACTGATGCTATTCCCAAACCTTATGAAGTGGATGGTAGTAAGTGTATTTCGTATTTGACCATTGAACTCAAGGATCAAATTCCCTCTGAGTTTAAAGGAAAAATGGAAAACTGGGTGTTTGGTTGTGATATCTGCCAGGATGTTTGTCCCTGGAATCGGTTTAGCAGACCACACAGCGAACCTGCCTTTCAACCTCAGGGTTGGGAGGGTTTTACCCAATCTGACTGGAATGAAATGACTGAAGAAGTATTCAGAAAGGTCTTTAAGAAATCCGCTGTAAAAAGAACAAAATTTAAGGGCTTGAAAAGGAATACTGCCTTTATAAAAACTGCTTCAGACTAATCATTTCACCTAAATTTTCAGCTTTGAATTGATCTTGTGCAATTAGCTTAGCGCAAATTTTTAATCATGGCTGACTCACACGCTGTTTTATTGGTTCATTGTAGGGATAAAAAAGGAATTCTTTCTGCTGTCACAAGTTTTCTGTCCGAACATCAGGGGAATATTGTTGACCTGGACGAACACGTGGAAAAAGAAGATGGCACCTTTCTAATGCGAGCCCAATGGGAGCTGGAAAGTTTCAATATCCAAAAAGAGGAAATTGCAGAGGTCTTTGAAAAAGAGGTAGCAGGTCAGTATGATATGAGCTGGCAACTCCATTTCCTGGACAAAAAACCGCGCATGGCCATTTTTGTATCTCGCGATTCACATTGCCTTTACGATATACTTTCCAGGTACTATTCAGGAGAATGGAATATTGAAATATCAGGTATTTTCTCCAATCATACCATGCATGAGCAGGTGGCCGAACGTTACAATCTTCCGTTTTTTCATTACTCAATCAATCAAGCCAACAAAGTAGAAATTGAAAAACAACAACTCGCTGATCTGGCTGCAACCCAAACTGATTTCCTTGTATTAGCACGGTACATGCAAATCCTGAGCGATGATTTTATCGCTCACTATCCTAATAGAGTCATTAACATCCATCATTCATTCCTGCCCGCCTTTGCTGGAGCAAAACCTTATCATCGGGCGCATGAAAGAGGGGTTAAAATAATTGGTGCCACCAGCCACTATGTAACAGCGGATCTGGATGCAGGTCCCATCATTGAGCAAGACATTGTCCGTGTCACGCATAAAGACTCAGTGAGCGACCTGGTTCGAAAGGGAAAAGATTTGGAAAAAATAGTCTTGTCTCGTGCTATTTGGAATCATCTACAACGCAAGGTGTTGGTCTATGGCAATAAAACCGTAGTTTTTGATTGATGAACGATTCGCTTAACCTTACAATTTCAAGACTGGCAGTACTCCATCACACCTTCTCTGATTCGCTTAAATATTTCGGTTCTTTCTTCTTCATCCTCTTCTAGCAAAGTGATTCTAAAACCAAGGAGATCTGACGAAAAAGCAGAAATAGGCACCACACAGACTTGTTTGGCTGCCAACAAATAATAAACAAATCGTTTGTCCAGGGCCATGTCGTCTTCCATCCATTCGTCGATCAGCCCACTCAAAGAATCATCTTCTATTTGAAGTGACTGCTGCTTATTCAATACCCCTTTCTTAAAAATGATCGTATTGTAAAAAGCTCCATTGGTAAGATTGAATTCAATAAAAGGAATGTCAGAAAACACTTCTGTCAGGTGCTTGCTTCTGGCACCAATGGTCTCATTATTCTCCTGAAGATATTGCTCATATCTTTCATCTTCCATAATCCTGGGTATTGCCCGCTGTGGCAATGTGGTCGAGCTCACCTCAATCATTTTGGCATTATCGATGGTTTGGCACAGCTTGTCAAACTCCTCATCCTTGTCACGATTGTAATACTCCGCCCATCCACATCTGGATCCCGGCCATGGAATTTCCTTACTAATCCCTTTAAGACTAATGCCCGGAACTTCTCCAATCACGTCCGACATCAAAGCTGATTCAGCTCCATTGTATTTGATATTGCAATAGATTTCATCAAAAACCAGGAACAAACCAAACTCCCTGGCAATCTCTACCATTTCCAATAAAACCTCCCTGGGATATACCATCCCTGTAGGGTTGTCCGGATTAATGACCAAAATCCCGACAATGTTTGAGTTGTATTTTACCTTTTGCCGCAGGTCATTCATATCTGGGAACCACTGTCGCGTAGGATCCAGTGTATAGGTTATCGGATGATCATTTGCGTGTGCAGCCTCTCCTGATGAATGTGTTGAGTAAGCAGGTGATGGACCAATTACCCGAGCTGTTGGCATCAGATATTGATATATTTTGGCAATAGCATCCCCTAAGCCATTGAAAAAGGTAATATCAATAGGAGCTATTTGCGCGCCTCCTCGTTTGTTGTTTTTATCAGCTAGATATTCTCTGGTTTCAAGTAAGCCCTTGCTATGACTGTAGCCAAAAGTTGCATCTTCATAGATCAGGTCAGACAAGATGTCTTTCATCCATTTCGGCAGCTTTCGATGTTTCTGTATTGGATCACCAATATTTTCCCAATAAACCCGATACCCCAATGCTACTAACTGCTCAGCCTTCCGTACAATTCCACGTATCTCGTAGGATAATTCATTGGCTCCTTCTCTCAGCAGTCTGCGTCTCATGATTTAAAAAATTCAGAATATTTAAAAATGAAGCAGCAAAAGTGCAAAATCTTTGTGAATCACCTTGCTAATTCACCAAATCTTTGCTTCCTTCATAAAGCTCATATTTGCAATATTGACATTCCAGAGATCCATTGTAAAGCGGTGTTTTTACGCTTGGCTTTAGCTTCAATTGTTTCAGTGCTTTGAGATTGCTACTGAATATCCAGGCATCATAACCGACATAGGTATTTTTCAAGGTATCACCTAATCGATCATACAATTCCAATACATCATCGCCAATACGTTCGCCATAGGGAGGATTCGTGATAATAGTACCAGCAGAATGTACCCTGTTGAGTTGATCAAAACTGCCTTCACGTAATTTCACCGAATCCTTCAAGCCCAATTTCTTAAAGGACTCCTTTGTCCACTTGATTGATTTGGGGTCAATATCACTCCCTTGCAAATACAGTACAGACTTTCTACTCGCTGCATTTGCTGATGTTTTCACCCTGCTCCATAACGCTGGCTGAAATTCCCTCCAGTTTGTAAAAGCGAAACTCTTCCTCAGCATTTGGGCTGGATAATTATTTGCTAGCATCGCTGCTTCAACAAGCAATGTGCCTGATCCACACATAGGATCAACCAGCGGAGTTTCTTTGTCCCAACCTGACAGTTGTATCAAGCCAGCGGCCAATACCTCATTCATAGGTGCCTCATGACCTAAAGACCTATACCCTCTTTGATTGAGAGACTCCCCTGTACTATCCAGTGAAATTGTGAAATGTTCCTTGAATGCATGCAGATTGATTAAAAAATCCGGTTGCTCAGCATCAACTGAAGGCCTGCGTCCTACTTTTTCTCTGAACCGATCAACAAGTCCATCTTTGGCTCGTAAGGATGCAAATTTGGAATGCTTGAAGTATTCTGAAAAAATGGTATGATCAATAGCGAATGTATTCTCAGGACCCATTACATCTTCCCAACGATAATCTTTCACTTGCTTGTAGAGCTGATCCTCACTTTTTGCAGCGAAGGAATGTATGGGCACTAGTACCTTCAATCCTGTTCTCAATTGATAATTGAGCTTGTACAAGAGCTCGAGATTTCCCTCACAAGCAACAGATCGTTTGCCAGTCTCAATGCTATCTCCACCGAGCGCCTTAATTTCCTCTGCTAATACGCCCTCCAGGCCATGGAGTGTTTTCACCAATAATTTCATAGTTCCGCAAAACTACTCAATCAGTGCTAGTCAACTGAACTTCATTCGATAGCCTATCAAATTCTCTGAGCAATTCTTCCCGTACTTCCTGATAAGAGGCGTCATCAAATACGTTCTTAGTTTCGAACGGATCCCCTCTTAGATCAAAAAGTTCTGTCCAGTCTGGGCGACCTTTATACTTAATTAACTTATGATCATGAGTCCTCACTGCATAAATGTCTACCGGTGGTCCAATTAGTTCCTGATGATATGAATAGAAAAAAGATTTTCGCCACGCAGCGTTTAATGTGCCTGATTGAGTCCTTATATTCTCCGATCCAAAAAGCTTTGTCAAGTCTTTTCCTTGCATCGCTTCTGTTGTAGTATTTGTCATACTCGCCACAGTTGGTGCCACATCGATGTTCAGCACCAGCTCATTGGACACCACACCCTCAGGTACCTGTGGTCCCGCTATTATCAAGGGTATACGCATACTCTCCTCGTATGCGGATCTTTTGTCTCGCAATCCATGCTCTCCAAAGTAAAAACCATTATCGCTCATAAAAATGATTACCGTATTATCCAGCATTTCATTTTTTTCCAATCCACGTACAAGTTTGCCAATGTTACGATCGATCTCAGTCAAATAGGTTAATGCACGTTTGTCCTTCCAACCATGATCAAAATTGTAAGTTTCTTTTGTCAAGTACTCGTCTCTGTATGACGGCTTTATGAAGAGGTTGGGTGTTGAACGAATATATTGATTGCTAAAATTGTCAAGTTCCGGGTTTTGAGGTAAATGATTCCAAGGGCCATGAGGTGTCTTATATCCCAATAAGAAGCAAAACGGATTTTCTGCTGTGTAATCTGCTATATAGTCCAATACATAATCTGTAGAAACATTATCAACCCAACCAGAGGTTTCGGTCGGCTCTCCATTCTCATAAAACACTGCGTCAACATATTTACCCTGACCAACGAAGGAATAAGCATGATCAAACCCTGGCCTTTCTACCTGAGCACCCATGTGCCACTTACCAAAATGGGCAGTATGGTAACCCGCCTCTTGAAGTCTGGAGACAAATGATTCATCCTCAAAAGGTCGATTATTATCTATATTACCACTCATGTGCGGATAATTGCCTGTAAGGATCGATGCTCTGCTTGGTGAGCACAGCGAGTTGACCACAAAGGCATTTCGAAATCTTACACCTCGATTAGCCAAGGCATCTAAATTGGGAGTTTCAAACCAGGGAAATCTTCCATCTCCCAATTCCTGCTGGACAACTCCAAGCGCATCGTATCGCTGGTCATCAGTAATGATGATAATAAAATTTGGACCTTCCGCTTTTTGTATTTCATCAAAGCCGTTTTCACTGCATGATGAGCATTCCCATGCAAAAACACCAAAGATCAAAAGTCGAACAAATCGAAGCACTCCTTAACTTATTCAACCTTCCTCATTAATCCAAAAAAAACCCTGATCAACATGTTGATCAGGGCTTTTATATCAAACAAAACTAAAGTTCTTATTTAACCGCTACACATTTCGCATCCTTCCGGATCATCCAGTGAACATTGTACGGCCGCCTGATTCTGCACCTTCTGATCTTCTATAGTTGCCGTTTCCGTTTTGGGCAACTCTTTCCTGTCCTTTTCAACTGTAAACTTGATAGCGTCGGTTGCTGCTTTGGTTCTCAAGTAGTACATACCTGTCTTCAAACCTTTTTTCCAGGCATAGAAATGCATAGAGGTCATTTTTCCAAAGTTGGCATCCTGTAGGTGAATGTTCAAACTCTGACTCTGGCAAATAAATGCTCCTCTGTCAGCTGACATATCAATCACCCTCTTCTGAGAAACTTCCCAAACCGTTTTATATAGATCTTTGATGTTTTGTGGTATCTCAGGAATATTCTGAATAGACCCATTTTCGGACTTGATCTTATTCATCATTCGCTCATCCCAAAGCCCTAATGCTATTAGGTCTCTCATCATGTACTTATTCGCCACAATGAATTCCCCAGAAAGAACTCTTCTTACATACAAATTGGAAGTGAATGGCTCAAAGCACTCATTGTTTCCAAGTATTTGAGAAGTCGAGGCTGTTGGCATTGGTGCAAGTAGCAATGAGTTTCTTACCCCATGCTTTCTTACCTTTTGTTTCAATTCATACCAATCCCATCGTCCTGAATCTGGTGTCACACCCCACATATCAAACTGGAAAATTCCTTTTGATACGGGTGATCCCTTATAGGTTTCATATGGACCTTCTTCGATTGCCAATTCCATGGAAGTCTCCATAGCTGCATAGTAGATGGTCTCAAATATTTCTTTGTTCAGTAGTCTGGCCTCATCAGAATCAAATGGAATCTTCAACATGGCAAATGTGTCCGCCAGACCTTGCACGCCTATACCAATAGGCCTGTGTCTCATGTTGGAGGTCTTAGCCTCTTTTACAGGATAATAGTTCACATCGATCACCTTGTTCAGGTTACGTGTAACTACTTTCGATATTTCATAAAGTTTCTGATGATCATAGGTTCCATCCTGCTTCACAAACTTTGATAATGCAAGAGACGCCAGGTTACATACCGCTACTTCATCTTTAGAAGTATACTCCATGATCTCAGTACACAAGTTGCTTGAACGAATGGTGCCGAGATTCTTCTGATTAGATTTTCTATTCGCGTGATCCTTATACAAAATATAAGGAGTTCCAGTCTCTATTTGAGATTCAAGTATTTCAAACCAAAGCTCTTGTGCCTGTACTGTTTTTCTGGCCTTTCCTTCCTGCTCATACTTCTCGTAAAGCTTTTCAAATTCATCACCGTATGAATCAAAAAGACCTTTTGCTTCATCAGGACTAAACAATGACCACTGACCATTTTCCTCAACCCGCTTCATGAACAAATCAGGAATCCAAAGTGCATAAAAGAGATCCCTTGCTCTTAGCTCTTCTTTTCCATGATTCTTTTTCATCTGTAAAAAATCATAGATATCGGCATGCCATGGCTCCAGATAAATAGCAAAACTTCCCTTTCTCTTTCCTCCACCCTGATCGACATAGCGTGCAGTCATATCAAAGTTTCGAAGCATCGGAATGATACCATTTGAGGTGCCATTTGTTCCCTTAATGTATGCTCCGGTAGCACGGACATTGTGAATGCTCAAACCAATACCTCCTGCAGATTGTGAGATTTTAGCACATTGCTTCAAGGTGTCGTAAATACCATCGATGCTATCATCCTGCATGGACAATAAGAAACAAGATGACAACTGAGGCTTAGGTGTCCCGGCATTGAATAATGTTGGAGTGGCATGCGTGAACCACTTTTCTGACATCAAATTATATGTCTGTATCGCAGAATCTATATCATCACCATGGATACCTACTGACACACGCATCAACATGTGCTGTGGTCTCTCCACAATCTTTCCATCTGCCTTTAACAGATATGAACGCTCTAAAGTCTTGTATCCAAAAAAATCGTAATTGTAATCCCTCTTGTAATCTATCGCTTCATCTAATCGTTTGGCATTGTTCTTAACCACTCCATAGGTCTCTGTGGAGATCAAAGCCGCATTCTCATCCGTTTTTGGGTTCACATAAGTGTAAAGTCTTTTCATCGTATTTGAGAAAGACTCAGAGGTAACCTTATGTAAATTCGATATGGAAATTCTAGCAGCCAGAATGGCAAAATCCGGATGACGTGTTGTCATCGTTGCGGCAGTCTCTGCGGCCAGGTTATCCAATTCTATAGTCGTCACACCGTCGTAAAGACCATCGATCACTTTTTTGGCAATCTCAACTGGCTTAACAAAATCCTGATTCAATCCTTCACATAATTTTTCAATCCTGGCGGTGATTTTGTCAAACTTCACGGACTCTCTGCGTCCATCTCTTTTAATTACTAGCATTTTCTTTTAGCGATATTTTGGGATTGGTATAGATTAAAAGTCTTCGTCTAAACTAAATTTTGACTTGTCATTGTCTTCGGTGTTCAATACTCCTGCTTTTTGATATTCTCCAACTCTCTTTTCGAAGAAGTTGGTCTTTCCTTGTAACGAAATCATTTCCATGAAATCAAATGGATTGCTTGCACCATATACTTTAGGGCACTCAAGCTCCATCAGCAGTCGATCGGCCACAAATTCAATGTACTGACACATCAGATCAGCATTCATTCCGATCAATTTCACAGGCAATGCATCTGTCACAAATTCTTTCTCAATTTCCACAGCATCTTTGATGATGTCCTGAATCGTCTCGATCGGCAGTTTGTTCTCAATGTGATTATTATATAAAAGGCATGCAAAATCACAATGTAATCCTTCGTCTCTTGAGATTAACTCATTACTAAAACTAAGTCCTGGCATCAATCCTCTCTTTTTTAACCAGAAAATCGAACAGAAACTTCCTGAGAAGAAAATACCTTCAACCGCTGCAAATGCAATCAGTCTTTCCTGAAATGATCCTTTGTCGATCCACCGTAGCGCCCACTCAGCCTTTTTGTTAACGCAATCAAGCGTGTCTATTGCGTGGAACAAACCGTCTTTCTCCTTTGGATCCTTGACGTAGGTATCTATTAATAATGAATAAGTCTCAGAATGAATATTTTCAATCGCAATTTGGAATCCATAGAAAAACTTCGCTTCGGTATACTGGACCTCTGATACGAAATTCTCTGCAAGGTTTTCATTTACGATTCCGTCACTAGCCGCAAAAAAGGCCAACACATGCTTTATAAAGTGTTGCTCACCTTCACCTAGTTCTTTCCAATCCTTTATATCTTGACTTAGGTCGATTTCCTCAGCTGTCCAGAAGCTGGCTTCAGCTTTTTTGTAGAACTCCCAAATGTCACTGTGCACAATTGGAAAAAGTACGAACCTATCTCTGTTCTCCTTTAATATCGGTTCTTCTACTTGGCTCATTTTAGTTTTAACTCATTAACATAAAACAAAAAAGCTCCCTACGTCCCACTTTCGAAACTCATAAAACACTGAGAATCAGATGTGACACTCCAAATTCATAACGCATCGGCCTTACAAATGCGTTATATGCTGTTGGTTTTTAGGAAACCAGCCCTACTTGGAAGTGGTTTATTTTTCCTCGGCTGTGTCTACAAAAGTGTTAAAAAGACCTAGAAATGTCAAGCGTAATCATCACGGTGCACACGAGTTATTCACACTGTGTGGATAACTTCATAAATATCTATATTACAGATATTTATAGTAGTTTTTGATCATTCAACTTTATTGAAAAAACGAAGATTTAGGCCCTTCAGATTGGTGAAAAAAAACTTTAAATTATTTATCCACACAATTAGACATCTTATTCTGCTGTCTTCATTTGATTATTCAACTAATCATTCTATCTTTGCAGTCCTTTTTTGAAAAGAGAACGAAATTACAATGTACGCTATAGTAGATATTGCAGGTAAGCAATTTAAAGTAGAGAAAGACAAATTCATCTATGCTCCTAAAATGGAGTTGGAAGAAGGGTCTGCAGTCGATTTCGACCAAGTATTATTGGTTGATAATGACGGCAAAGTCAAAGTGGGTACTCCTAAAGTAAAAGGAGCCAAAGTATCTGGAAAGGTTCTTGGACATGTGAAAGGCGACAAAGTGATCGTTTTCAAAAAGAAAAGAAGAAAAGGATACCAGGTGAAGAACGGTCACAGACAGCAATTCACTAAAATTTTAATTGAAGACATTAAATAATTAAGATCGATGGCACATAAGAAAGGTGTAGGTAGTTCTAAAAACGGTCGTGAATCGGAAAGTAAACGACTTGGAGTGAAAATCTACGGAGGACAATCAGCTATTGCTGGAAACATCATCGTTCGTCAGCGAGGCACAAAACATCATCCTGGAAACAATGTAGGTCTTGGAAAAGATCATACTTTGTTTGCACTATCCGATGGTGTGGTAAGATTCCAAAAAGGAAGACAGAACAGATCATTCGTTCACATTGATCCGGTCACTGGAGAGTAATCCAGATGGACTTCCAAAAAATATAAAAGCGCAGTAAACTGCGCTTTTTTTGTTTCCAATTCTCCTTCAACAAAAAAGCCGGATAAATCCGGCTTTCTCAAAAGGTGAATTAAATGCTATTATGCATTTTCGGGTGTTTTGTTTTTCCTAGGTCTGCCTGGTAAAACGGTCGTTTCCTTAAATCCATTTTTGTAAAGCTTTTTCCTAGTCTTCCACACTTTGAAGTTGTTCTTATTACCCACTTCAAACTGCCATTTCATGTGAGAAGATCTCGACATCCACTGCAAATTATCAGCGCTGTTATTTCTCGGATTGTTATCTGTATGAATGATCATCACCTGATCTTCGGGGCTGTCATTCGGCACAAACGCTTTAGCCACTTCCTTATGTGGATAAACTGTTCTTCTCTTGCCTTCATCATCAATCAAATCCAGGAAATAGCATTTACACGCTTTATTCCATCTTTGACGCATCAATTTCCCTTTTAGCGTCATATTGGTCTTACTCCCTTTGTGCCAAACCTTTCGTGTAACACTTCGAATCTTACCTCTGTTAGAAATCTGATAATTCTTGAAACCGGGGATCGGTTCCCACATCTCTTCTGGTTTTTGATTAGCCATCTTGTTCGCTCTTTAATAGGTTGAAAATAAACCAGCCGATTCTTAATGATTATCCAAAAGTAGTGTTTTAATTACTGCCTACATAGTATGATTTAAGTTAACTGAGTTATGAATAATGAATTTTGGTTGAACGGGAAAATATGCCGGCAAATGGGAATAATTATT
Organism: Cyclobacteriaceae bacterium; assembly: GCA_049115695.1. GTDB lineage: Bacteria > Bacteroidota > Bacteroidia > Cytophagales > Cyclobacteriaceae > JAGDZR01. Next base: position 203,319 of record JAGDZR010000020.1, read on the forward strand.
ACATTTCTATTTGTGGCATGTACCCCAACTAAAGAGCAAATGAACAAACAAAGCGATGTAAGCGATCTATCTGAAAACAAACTCGGACTGTCGCAAACGCCAAGTGGTTGGGAATTTAGAGTTTGGTCTCCAGTTGCAGAGCAAATGAGATTGAAATTTTATGCGACAGGAGTGAACGGGGAAATGATTGCTCAACATGACATGACCAAAATAGATGACGTATGGTCCATCAAACTGAAACAAGTAGAAAATCAATTTTATGCATTTCAAGCCAAAATTGATGGTCAATGGATGCAGGAAGTAGTTGATCCCTATGTCAAATTGGTTGGTGTAAATGGTCATCGAGGATATGTGGGGTTACCGTCAGTTGCCAATCCATCTGACTGGCAACTCGACAAAAGACCCATTTTTGAAGCGCCAACAGATTGGGTTATATATGAATTGAATGTCAGGGATCTTTCTATGGATGCATCATCGAACATTGACAACAAGGGGAAATTCCTTGGGTTCACTGAGCAGGGCACAAAAAACAATAGTGGTGATGCAACTGGACTGGATCATTTGAAAGAACTCGGTATCACGCACGTTCACCTACTTCCTTCTTTTGATTTTCGATCAATCGACGAAACGAAGCTTTACGAAAACAAATTCAATTGGGGTTATGATCCGCAGAACTACAATGTCCCTGAAGGATCCTTTAGCACAGATCCTTTCGATCCTATGTCCAGGGTGCAGGAATTTAAACAACTCGTTCAATCACTTCACGCAAATGGTATTGGTGTTATTTTAGATGTGGTCTACAATCACACAGGATTCACTGAAACATCGCTGTTCAATCAGCTTGTACCGAACTACTACTACCGACTCAATGAAGATGGGTCATTCAGTAATGCATCTGCCTGTGGCAATGAAACAGCCTCTGAAAAGAAAATGATGCGCAAATTCATGATCGAGTCTATGGTATACTGGGCTGAAGAATATCACCTGGATGGTTTTCGAGTTGACCTCATGGGCATTCATGACATTGAAACCATGAACCTTATTACTGAAGCACTCAAAGCAGTTTATAAGGACATTTTTGTCTATGGTGAAGGCTGGACAGCCAGCAGCAGTCCATTACCGGACTCACTTCGAGCAATCAAGTCCAACACCCAACTGCTGGATAACATTGCAGCCTTCAGTGACGAATTCAGAGATGGAGTCAAAGGGCATTGGGCAGAAAAAACCGACAAAGGCTTTGTCTCAGGCAAAGAAGGACTTAAAGAGAGTATCAAGTTCGGAATAGTGGCATCTACCAAACACCAGCAGGTGGATTATACCAAAGTTAATTATGCAGACGCTCCATGGGCACGTGAACCCTGGCAGCATATGTCATACGTGAGTTGCCATGACGACCTCACACTTTGGGATAAACTGAAAGTCTCTAATCCAGATGAACCGGATGCTGAACTAGTCAAAATGCACAAGCTGGCTAATACAATGGTCATGACCTCTCAGGGTGTACCTTTTCTTCATGGAGGTGTTGACTTTCTGAGATCTAAAAATGGAGATCATAATTCATTTGAAAGCCCTGATGAAATCAATAGCATCAAGTGGGATCAAAAAACGGTTAATAAAGATGTTTTTCGATATTATCAGGAACTCATTAGACTTAGGAAACAGCATCCGGCCTTTAGGATGTCGAGCACGGTGGATATTCAGCACCATCTTCGATTCATTGACACGTCCTCTGACCTTCTCGTTGGTTTTCAACTCTCTGATAACGCCAATGGCGATTCCTGGAAAGACATCATTGTTTACTTCAATGGAAGTAAAGATTCAGCTACGATTGATCTGCCTGAAGGCAATTGGACGGTGACTGCCAATAACCACCAAATAGCGTTAAATGGTCTCGAAGAAGCTGATGGTCAATTGACAATGGCGGGAAGATCAGCATTCATCGCTTTTCGACAGTGAAAATAGAGATTGAAATAAATCTTAGGAATTTTTAATGCATTGGTGATCAAGAATCAAATTATTTCTATATTTGCACTCCTTTTTCGGAAGGGAAGTACTCAAACGAGGTAATATCATGAGCGAACTATTAGAATTTGTCGAGAACGAGAGCAAAGCAAAACGAGGCGATAATGTCCCAACTTTTGCTCCTGGAGATACAGTGAACGTTCACTATAAGATCAAAGAAGGAAATAAAGAGCGTATTCAGCAGTTTCAAGGAACTGTCATGCAAATTAAAAACAGGAATAGCTCAGGTGAGACTTTCACAGTACGTAAGGTTTCTGGAGGAATCGCTGTTGAGCGTATTTTCCCGGCACTTACACCTAATATTGAGAAGGTCGAAGTAATGAGAAAAGGTAAGGTTAGAAGAGCAAAACTTTACTATCTAAGAGGAAGAAAAGGAAAAGCGGCGAGAATCAAAGAAAAGCTGTAAGAAGTTTCTAAAAATATTTGAAAAGCCGACTTTTAAGTTGGCTTTTTTTTTGCCTTCACAAAATGAAAATATTATTCACAAAATATCAGGGTACCGGAAACGACTTCATTCTAATTGACAATAGAACTGGCCGTTTCCCAAAAGAAAACATCAAGTTGATCCAGCGGCTTACCGATCGGAAATTCGGAATAGGAGCTGATGGCTTGATGCTAGTGGAAGGGCACGAACAGCATGACCTTGATTTCTTAATGACCTATTACAATGCGGATGGATCTCAAAGCCTTTGTGGTAATGGCAGTCGATGTGCCATCCATTTTGCTCATTCACTCGGCATGATAGATGAGACGACTACATTTGAGACCACTGATGGCGTACATGAAGCATTTATCAAAGACAACTTGGTTCATTTTCAACTTCACGATGTAGCGAATGTAGGCCCATTTAAAAAACACACTTTCGTGAACACAGGATCCCCCCATCATGTCGAGATCGTGTCAGATGTCACTAATTATAACGTGTTTGAGAATGGATCACGCATTCGAAATAGTGCGTTGTATGCACCTGAGGGGACCAATGTGAATTTCATGGAACTGACTGATAATGGTATTAAAGTTCGTACATTCGAACGAGGAGTGGAAGACGAAACTCTTTCATGTGGAACAGGCGTGACAGCTGCTGCGTTGGCAGCTAATGCCCTTGGAAAGCAAAGCCCAATCAATATTCAAACCTTGGGAGGAGAACTTTCCGTTAGTTTCATCAAAACATCTGAAAATCAATTCACAAAGATCTTTTTAGCTGGACCAGCAACTAAAGTTTTTGACGGAGAAATCGATGTTGAATTCTAGTGCAAGACCAGTGAAAACAGATTAACTTTAGCGCTCTTTTTTAAGCGGAAAATCGAAAGACAATATGTTAGATTCATTTGCAAAAAGCTTTGCAAAAATATTTGGGACGAAATCGGAGAGAGATCTAAAACAGCTACTACCAATTGTCAAGCAGATCAACGAGGAATTTAAAGCCCTTGAATCCATTAGTGATGACCAACTCAGAGGCAGGACCAATGAGCTAAAAGGTGTCATATCGGATCGGCTGAAACCCATTGATGATCAGCTTGAAGCATTACATCAAAAGGTAGCAGATGACCAGGATTTGGCTATTGATGAAAAGGAGGAAATTTTCAAGCAAATTGATGCCCTGGAAGAAGATAGGGACAAAGATCTTGAGAAGATCCTGCTAGAAATTCTTCCTGCCGGTTTTGCTGTTGTTAAAGAAACGGCCAGAAGGCTTTCTGAAAACAAGCAACTGGAAGTCGAGGCAACTCTTTGGGACAAGCAAATAGCTGCTGAAAAAGACAATGTAGAAATTCAGGGCAACACGGCCATTTGGAAAAACAAATGGTCTGCGGCTGGTACGGAAGTAGAGTGGAACATGATTCACTATGATGTCCAACTCATTGGCGGAATGGTCCTCCATCAGGGAAAAATTTCTGAAATGGCAACTGGTGAAGGGAAAACCCTCGTAGCGACGCTTCCTGCCTACCTCAATGCACTTTCAGGTCGAGGTGTGCATGTTGTAACCGTGAATGACTACCTGGCAAAGCGAGATTCTGAATGGAATGCCCCCTTATTTGAGTTTCATGGGTTGAAAATTGACTGTATTGATAAATATCAGGCAAACTCCCCCGAACGTAGAGAAGCATATCAAAAGGACATCATCTATGGCACCAATAATGAATTTGGATTTGACTACCTGAGAGACAACATGTCTCGAACCACTGAAGAGTTGGTGCAGGGTAAACACCATTTCGCAATGGTGGATGAGGTAGATTCCGTCCTCATTGATGATGCCAGAACTCCATTGATCATATCTGGGCCAATTCCTAAAGGTGACGAACATGAGTTTTACGAACTAAAGCCAAGAATTCAAAGACTGGTAGATGCCCAGCGAAAACTGGTTACCGACTTTCTCAATACAGCAAAGCGCGAATTTAAAAACGGCAATGAGAAAGATGCAGGACTACCGCTATTTAGAGCGTTCAGAGGCTTACCAAAGCTCAAGCCATTAATAAAATTCTTAAGCGAAACTGGTGTACGTCAGGCGCTTCAAAAAACTGAGAACTTCTACCTTCAGGACAATCAAAAAATGATGCCCGAAGCTGATGATCCATTATACTTCACGATTGAAGAAAAGAATAATTCAATTGAACTGACAGAGAAAGGAATTGACCTGATCACAGGTGAAGGTGAAGATCCTAACTTCTTCATCATGCCTGACATTGCAGATGAGATCAACAAATTGGAAGCAGATGCTAGCTTGTCAGATGGTGAAAAGCTGAAGGCCAAGGACGAGCTTATCAAAGATTATAACATCAAGTCTCAGCGTATTCACTCTGTCAACCAACTGTTGAGAGCATACTGTTTATACGAAAAGGATACTGAATACATTGTTGTTGACAGCAAAGTGAAAATTGTTGACGAGCAGACTGGACGTGTGATGGAAGGTCGTCGATATTCAGATGGACTACACCAGTCAATAGAAGCCAAGGAAAATGTCAAAGTAGAAGATGCTACGCAGACCTATGCGACGGTCACCTTGCAAAACTATTTCCGAATGTATCACAAGCTTGCAGGTATGACAGGTACTGCAGAGACCGAAGCGCAAGAGTTTTGGGATATCTATGAGCTAGATGTGATTGTTATTCCAACTAACCGTCCAATTGTCAGGAAGGACATGAACGACAAGGTTTATAAAACCATGCGTGAAAAGTTCAATGCTGTAGCGGACGAAATCAATGAGCTTACAAGCAAAGGGCGTCCGGTACTGGTTGGAACAACCTCGGTTGAAATATCTGAAGTACTCAGTAGAATGCTGGGAATGAGAAACATCAAGCATCAGGTACTCAACGCCAAACAACATGCCAAAGAAGCAGATGTGGTCGCTGAAGCAGGTAAACCAGGTACGGTTACCATTGCGACTAACATGGCGGGTCGTGGAACAGACATCAAACTTACACCAGAAGCTAAGGCGGCTGGTGGTTTGGCCATCATTGGTACCGAAAGACATGAATCAAGACGTGTTGATCGTCAGTTGCGTGGTAGGTCAGGACGTCAGGGAGATGTTGGGTCATCTCAATTCTTCGTATCGCTGGAAGACAACCTAATGCGTATGTTCTTCTCGGATCGCATGGCGAAAATCATGGACCGCCTGGGCTTGAAAGAGGGTGAAGTGATTGAACATAGCATGATCACAAAATCCATTGAGCGTGCTCAAAAGAAGGTAGAGGAAAACAACTTCGCCATCAGAAAGAGACTCCTGGAATATGATGATGTTATGAACTCGCAAAGAGAGGTGATCTATAAGCGTCGTAAAAACGCATTATTTGGTGAGCGATTACAGCTCGATCTCATGAACATGCTTTACGATATAGCCGAAGATATTGCAGTTGGGGCCAAAATTGATGACAATATCGATAGCCTCAAACTCAACACAATTGGCGTTCTGGGAATTGACTATCAAATCACTAAGGAAGAGCTGTCCAAAATTGATCAAATGGTGCTGGCTGAAAAAATTTACGATGAAGCATATGCCTCGTATCAGCGCAAGAATCAGGCGATCTTGGATAAAGCACTTCCAATTCTAAAAGATTTGCACAAAAACAGGGGCGCAACCATTCAGAATGTCCTCATACCATTCACTGATAGTAAAAAACAAATTGGGGTTGGTGTAAATCTTGTAAAGGCAATTGAGACGGAGGGCAAGGAAGTTTTGATCACAATGGAAAAAATGATCACACTTGCCATCATAGATCAGGCTTGGAAGGAACACTTGAGAGAAATGGATGACCTCAAGCAGTCTGTTCAAAATGCCGTGTATGAACAAAAAGATCCCTTGATGATCTACAAGTTCGAAGCTTTTGAAATGTTCAAAGAGTTTATTGCCAAAGTCAATGAAGACACCATGTCGTTTCTAATGAAGTCGGAAATTCCGGTGCAGACAGAAACCGAAATGGAAGAAGCCAGACAGGCCAGGACACAAAGAAACTATCGGGAATCTAAAGAAGAAAGCAAATCAGCGCTGGCCTATGGTGGCGATGGAAACAGACCTCCGGCCGAAAAAGCTGCGCCTGCCAAATCTGTCAAAATTGCGAGTAGAAACCAACGGGTTTCAGTACAATACACAGATGGTGAGGTCAAAAAAGACGTCAAGTATAAAACAGTAGAAGAAGACATTAAAAGCGGCAAATGCGTATTAATAGACTCTTAAGTTTAAGCATATTGATCATCGGATGTAAGGCTGCAACAGTAGTGAAAACTGTTGAGCCCTATAGTGAAAACCTGAGTGACCTACGTCCTCCAATAGAAAATGAGGAGCAGGAAAATACAAGCGATCGACCTGCTGAATTGTCCGAGCAAGTTGTATTGAAGGGGCATATCAATGATGAACTGGATAGCATCAATACACTGTTGATCGAACAAAACAGATCACGCAAATTCTGGAATGGCTACACGGTTCAGGTGTATAGTGGTGTCAAAAGGCAGGATGCTGAGCGTGCGCTAAGTCTTGCGCAAAAAGAGTATGGTGACTTGAAACCAAAAATGAGCTACTATCAACCCAGCTATCGCGTAAAGGTTGGTCAATTCACTGACAGATTAGAAGCCACTCGTGCATATACAGAGATGAAAAGGCTTTTTCCTAAAGCCATTATGCTTCAGGATAAAATAGAACTCAATCTAAATGATGATGAATGATCATCTAATAACTGAAATAAAGCAACTTTCAGAAGACTATTTTACTGAAATCCAGTCCATTCGACATCATATACATGCGAATCCAGAACTTTCATTTCAGGAACACAACACAGCTGCGTTTGTTGAAAAAAAGCTTGCAGAATTTGGTATCACTGATTTTCAAAGAATTGCCGATACAGGGGTCACATTTGTACTAAAGGGAAATAAACCTGGTAAGACGATTGCGCTGAGAGCAGATCTGGATGCACTACCTATTACGGAGCAAAACTCTGTCCCCTACAAATCGAAGAATGAAGGCATAATGCACGCTTGTGGTCATGATGTACATACTGCCTCAATGCTAGGTGCGATCAAAATACTGGCACAACTTAAAGCTCATATCGCTGGCGAAATAAAATTCATCTTTCAACCCGGAGAGGAAGTTGCCCCAGGTGGTGCTTCATTATTAATCAAAGAAGGTATTTTGGAAAACCCAAAACCCACCAACATACTGGGACAGCACGTAATGCCGCTGGTAGATGAAGGTAAAGTTGGATTTAGACCCGGAAAATACATGGCGAGTGCGGATGAGATTCATTTTACAGTAAAAGGAAAGGGTGGGCATGCAGCCATGCCAGAGTTGTGCGTTGATCCTGTCATTATTACATCGCACATTCTCATTGCCTTACAGCAAATTGTGAGTCGAAAGTCTAGTCCAAAAATGCCTTCAGTTTTATCCTTTGGACACATTGAAGGTCATGGAGCCACCAACGTCATTCCAAGTGAAGTCAAGGTAAAAGGCACCTTCAGGACATTTGACGAAAAATGGAGAGAAGAGGCGCTAAATCTTGTAGAAGAGATGTCCTGTGGAATAGCCAAATCTATGGGGGCAGTTTGCGAAATGAATATTGTGAAGGGCTATCCATTCCTTGCGAACAATGAAGGATATACTGCCAGAAATATTGAGGCGGCAAAAGCTTATATGGGAGAGGAAAATGTAGTGGAACTTGACCTGTGGATGGCGGCTGAGGACTTTGCCTTCTATTCCCATCATACGGATGCCTGCTTCTATAGACTGGGTATTCGAAATGAAGCCAAAGGCATCAACTCAGGTGTTCACACACCAACCTTTGATATTGACGAAAACGCCCTGAAAACAGGAATGGGATTGATGGCCTGGTTGGCGATCAATGAGCTCAATCAATAGAAGATTTTTTAGTCCAAAAAAAAGGCAGAATTACTTCTGCCCTCGATTGTGCTTAGGTTGATAACTTCGTTATAAATGCAATTCGCATTGCACTCTGAAAAGCATATAGTTTCTTGTGCTGTTAACAGTTTGATAGGAAGCATCACTTTGAATCTTCAGTTTGTGTCCCTTGAAGTATTTAGAAAATCCAAGCGTGTATTCATCCTGATCATTGATTGAACTCAAATCAGATCCTGCATTGATCTGTGTATACCTGGCAGAGAGTTCTATGTTGTTGTCAAAAAGGTAGCCCGTCTGACCGACAAACCCATTACCATGTCCAAATCCAGCTTCCACAGATGAAGACCGATAGGCGTATTCTGAGGCGAAGGAATAACCTTTTACCTTGAACATCGCATCCACAAAGAGAGTAGTCAAATCGGTAGCTATATATTCTCCAGTGATGTCATCTACTTGAAAACTACCAAGGTTACCCCTGCTTCTCACTGTTTTGTTATTGAAGTCTCCTGTAATACCGATAGATAATTTTGGCGTTTCTTCACGACTCAAATCAGAGCCGATATAATCACCCTTTGACGTAAAGTCACCCATTGGTAAAAACTCTATTCGTCCTGTGTACTGTCGCCCATTATCGAAGTTGGTTGCGATGATATTTCGGCCCTCTCCTGTCGAGATAGCCACAGCTTGATTGATAACTGCAGAACCAACTTTTGACTTGTGTCTGATCTGAATACCAATATCACGATCTATGTTAAATCGGGAGTTCACCAAACTTCGATCAACAAACTGGAGGTTTGCCGATGAAATAACACGTTCTCTGTTACCTGGAAGCTTCGTTTGACCAGCCCATAGCTCCCATCCTGGAGCGAAGTTGTATTTCAAAGCCGCGTCGAGTACATAGTTTGAAGTGAACCCACTTTCAGCGATAATTCCGGATTGTGTGTCTCTATTGGAAAGTGCAAGCTCCAATTTGTATTTCAACTTAGGCGTAAATGCATAACCGTCAAACTTCAATCTGCTTCGACGAATCATCAACTTTTCTGAATACGAATCATTATCCAGGTCATATTTTCCATCATACAGTGTCTGAAAACGAAATGCAAACTTCATAGTAAATGAGTCGTCTTTGGCTGCTAGGAATACTCCTTTACCAAATTGACCATCTATGGTTTGTTGTGAATTCGATGAGTGATGCAAAGCCATGACCAGGACGGTCAGGACCATCATCTTTGTTCTTTTTAGATTAATCATTTTATAATAATTCTTTCATATACACCGCGATGTTAGAAACATATGAAGTCAAATGATATAGTGTTCAGATATTCACATTAAATCATGATGCTGGCATTTTATTTTCTTAACATTCGCTTAACATAGGAAGTCTAATTTTGCACCATGAAATTTAGACTAATAGTAGCTGTTTTTGTGCTTGCAGCATGTGGTGGTACAAAGACCTCCGAATCAGATAATTCAATACTAGAAGGCACAATAGCCATCGATGGTTCAAGTACAGTTTATCCTATTACGGAGGCCGTCGCTGAGGAATTTCGAATTGAACAACCAGATGTACAGGTGACAATTGGAGTTTCAGGTACTGGTGGAGGATTCAAAAAATTTGCCAGAAATGAAACCGATATTTCTGATGCATCAAGACCAATAAAAGATAAAGAAATCAAAGCTTGTGAAGCACAAGGCATCAATTATGTGGAGTTAAGCGTGGCATTCGATGGGCTGGCTGTCATTGTCAATCCTGAAAACAGCTGGGTGGATCACTTCACTGTTGAAGAATTGCGAAAGATTTGGGAACCTGCCGCTCAGGGCACTATCATGAAATGGAACCAGATAAGAGCTGAATGGCCGGACGAGGAAATACATTTGTTTGGTCCTGGAACAGCATCTGGCACTTATGACTATTTCACTGAAGCTATAGTAGGCGAAAGTGGTGCTTCACGCGGTGATTTTACAGCTAGCGAGGATGACAATGTGCTAGTCCAGGGAGTTGCCAGCGACAAGTTTGGGTTAGGTTTCTTTGGTTTAGCCTACTTCAAAGAAAATGCTGACAAATTAAAATTAATTGCAGTTGATGGTGGAAATGGGCCTGTTGCTCCAAGTCTTGAAACCGTCAAAGATGGTAGCTATGCACCACTATCAAGACCCTTATTTATCTATATCAATAGCAAAGCAGCTCAGAAACCCGAAGTAGTCGAATTTGTCAATTTCTATCTTGACAATGCTGACGAGCTTTCAATAGATGTAGGATATATTCCAATGCCAGCAGCTGACTATGCGGCTGAAAAGGCAGAGTTCAATGCTTTTATTGCAAAGGATTAACTTTACTAAAATGCCTGAAAAATTATCAATAAAACCGAATTCACAACAATTCGGTTTTATTCGTTTAAAGTCATGAAAATCAAGGAACTCGTCATTGAAAGGTTATTGCAGCTCAGTGCGCTCATTACCATATTGACAACAGTCGGAATCATTGCCGTTTTGGCGATTGAATCCTTCAACTTTTTTAAAGAGGTCTCAATTGTTGAGTTTCTGACCGACACTGAGTGGACGCCACTGTTTACGCAGAAACACTTTGGCATTATGCCATTGCTTTCCGGAACGCTCCTGATCACCTTTATCGCCATTCTTGTGGCCTTTCCGATTGGTTTGTCGATTGCCATATACCTCAGTGAATATGCGTCAAAGAGTCTTCGCAACACGATAAAACCATTGCTTGAGCAACTAGCAGCAGTCCCAACTGTTGTTTACGGTTTTTTTGCCTTGATGGTGGTCACGCCGTTTCTACAATCGTTTATCCCAAATCTTGCAGGATTCAACGCTTTGTCTTCAGGAATTGTAATGGGCATCATGATTATTCCGTTTGTCTCATCGTTAAGTGAGGATGCTCTTCATTCAGTTCCAAAGTCACTCAGAGAAGCAGCTTATGGAATGGGGTCAACCCGATTGCAAACGGCCCTGAGAGTTGCAGTTCCTGCTGCATCTTCGGGCATTGTGGTTTCAATCATACTGGCTGTATCACGTGCTGTTGGTGAGACCATGATTGTTGCTATAGCCGCAGGCCAGCAACCTAGATTGACCTTTGATCCAACTGTGCCAATTGAAACAATAACGGCATATATCGTCCAGGTCAGTCTTGGAGACGTACCACACGGGTCACTTGAATATCGCACCATCTTTGCCGCAGGCATAACGCTTTTCATTTTCACGTTTGCACTCAACAATATTAGTTTCTGGGTGAGGAAAAAATACAGACAGCAATATGAATAGCCTGAGAAAAAATCAGATCAAGGACAAGGCATTCGAAATCTGGGGTATTGCCTGCACATCTGTTGGGTTAATTGCACTGGTCATATTCATTGGCAATATCTTAATCGATGGGCTAGGGCGAATAGACTGGAGTTTTCTCACCTCTCTTCCATCGCGGAAACCAGAAAAAGCAGGTATTTACACTGCCATGATGGGATCCGTGTGGATTCTGGGGCTAACAGCTCTTATTGCATTTCCACTAGGAGTAGCTGCTGGCACATACCTCGAAGAATATGGTAAGAAAACAAGAATGGCCAACATTCTGGAAATAAATATTTCAAATCTGGCTGGGGTCCCATCCATTATATATGGGTTGTTGGGCTTGGAGGTTTTTGTGCGTATAATGAACCTTGGCGCATCAGTGCTCGCAGGCAGTTTGACGTTATCGCTACTTATTTTGCCTATCATTATTGTTTCGACACGGGAAGCAATAAAAGCTGTGCCTAAGACGATAAGAGAAGCGTCATTTGCACTGGGGGCAACCAAATGGCAAACAATATGGCACCAGGTATTGCCATCGTCTTTTGGTGGAATATTGACGGGTGTAATTCTGGCGCTTTCACGAGCTGTGGGTGAAACGGCTCCATTGATCGTCATTGGTGCACTAGCTTATGTTCCTTTTGCCCCAGCGACACCATTGGATGAATTTTCCGTGTTACCCATACAGATATTTAACTGGATCAGCAGACCCCAACACGGGTTTATAATCAATGCAGCAGCAGCCATCATCATGCTACTTCTCATTACCTTTACGATGAATGGAATTGCTATTTACTTGAGAAATAAATGGCAAAAAAAGATTAAGTGGTAATCATTTAACCAGCCAAACCACGACATAAAAATGGAGAGCGAACAGGCGCAAGTCATAGAGACAAAAGAATCAAAGGAGAGCTTAAAACTCCAAGCCAAATCAGTTGATGCTTTTTATGGTGATTTTCATGCACTGAAAAACATCAATATGGATATTCATGCGAATACTGTTACGGCATTTATTGGACCTTCTGGATGTGGAAAATCTACTTTCCTCCGAATGTTCAATCGCATGAACGATTACATCGATGAATTTACCATGCAAGGAAAAATCCGCCTGGATGGTAAAAACATATACAAGAAGAAGGTAAACGTCGAGGAGTTGCGAAAGGATGTTGGAATGGTATTCCAAAAACCGAACCCATTTCCAAAATCAATTTATGAAAATGTGGCGTATGGTTTACGCATCCAAGGCATCAAAGACAAAGCCTTCATTGAGGATCGAGTACAGAAGGCATTGGAGCAGGCGGATTTGTGGAAGGAAGTGAAGGATGATTTGAAAAAATCAGCACTCGCCTTATCCGGTGGACAACAACAAAGAGTGTGTATTGCCAGAACGCTAGCTGTGGAGCCTAAAGTAATCTTAATGGATGAACCCACATCAGCACTTGATCCCATTTCAACCTCCCGGATTGAAGAACTGCTGTTCAGCCTTAAGAATGACTATACGATCATCATAGTTACACACAATATGCAACAAGCGGGTCGAATCAGTGACCGTACAGCATTCTTTTACATGGGGGAATTGATTGAAGAAGGTGCAACAAAGCAAATATTCACAAAGCCCAAAAACGAACAAACGGAAAGTTATATTACCGGACGATTTGGCTAATTTAGATGATCATATGACACATCTCGAAGAAGAACTTAACCAATTAAAGGTTGAGGTAATAGACATGATAAACCTCACTACAAGTCAACTTGAAAAAGCTAAAGAAGCTTTCATAAAGTTTGACAGTGAGCTAGCTGAAGAGGTCATTCATATAGAAAAAAGAGTGAATGCCATGGAGATCAGTATCGATAGAACTTGTGAGAGTTTGATCGCGCTTTACCAACCTTTGGCCACAGATTTTCGCTTTGTAATCTCCATGCTTAAGATCAACTCTGATCTGGAGCGCATTGGTGATCTCGCATGTGGAGTCGCTTCCTATGTCTTGGATATGAAACGAAGTATTCCTAAGGACTCCATTTCGAAAACGGAAATTGAGGAAATGTTTGATGTGAGTATCCAAATGATGAATGATGTACTTACGGCATACGAAAACGAGGATACCAAGCTGGCTAGAAAAGTCTATAAACAGGATAGAAAAATCAATAAAATCAACATTGAAGCGTCAACACAAATTGAAAATTTGATCAAGGCTGATACAGAACACACCTCAGATTATCTTTTCTTATTTTCATCGATCCGTAAACTCGAAAGAATTGGAGACCACATCAAAAACGTTACTGAAGATATCATCTTCCATATTGATGCGAAAAGAATGAAGCACAAGAAAAAGATGAACTAATCAATCGTATGGTGCATATTCATTGCCGAATGATACTGATTAGTTAACATTGACTTAACACGGGCCATTTAACTTTGCTAATTGAAATCGCAACACAACCACCCCCAATCTCATTCTGAGTGAAATGACCGGCCTGCCTTGAACTTGACTTTAAAATTGAAAAATAGAGAAGATTTAAGCACTTCAAACATTGACTATGTGTTTGGAGTCTTTGCTATTCTTATTTTCTTTCTCTCTATAAATCTAATCAGTACCGGAGCTTCCATTCTGGGTAAAGACACAGCCCTTTCGATTCTGAGTTTTGCCTCAAATCCGTTCATGGCCATGTTCCTGGGCATACTCACAACAGTCATATTGCAAAGTAGCTCAACCACCACCACGCTCATAGTTGCGCTGGTGGCGTCCAACTCACTCACATTGAATTATGCCATCCCAATGGTCATGGGAGCAAATATCGGAACCACCATTACCTCGACAATTGTTAGCCTGAGCTATATGACACGTCCGGATGAATTCCGAAAGGCAATAGCTGCCGCTAGTGTTCATGACTTTTTCAACATCATAATCGTGTCGATCACACTTCCTCTGGAATTAAAATACGGCCTGTTGAGCAAACTCAGCAAAGCGCTTACAGCGCAACTGAATTTGTCCTATTCAAACAATTCATCATATAGCGGCATCACTTCCCTGAGCCAACCTGTCATTGATTTTCTTGCCGCTTTTCTCAACCCAATTGCCATCATTGTACTTGGCTTTTTTCTACTCCTCCTGGCGATCAAACTCTTTGCTAAAGTGCTGTACAAGCGCATATTTTCAGGCAGCAATCGGCTAGGCAGTCTCTTTTTCGGGAACAAATTCAAAACATTTGGCTTTGGCCTGCTATCAACATCCTTAATACAATCGAGTTCTTTGCTCACTTCCTTGATGGTGCCTGTAGTAGTGGGAGGAAAAATGAAACTAAGAGAAGCATTTCATTTTATCCTTGGTGCTAATTTGGGCACCACAGTTACCGCACTTATTGGTGCGTTGTTTCAATCTGAAGCCGCATTAAGCCTTGCATTGGTTCATTGCATTTTCAATGTAGTAGGTGTTGCAATTTTTCTAATCACACCTTTGGCCGAACGCTTACCAATCTTTCTGGCTGAACGTTTAGGCTTTTTTACATTCAAAAATCGATTGGTAGGCTTCATCTATATCCTCAGTATATTCTTCCTGATTCCTGCGTTGCTAATCTTCCTGGTTTAACATTACTCCTCGACTTTTCTTATTTCTGTTTTTTGATCCTAAGTTTTTGGGACTCTTTTTCGTGTTAATATTACCGAATTGTTACCTGTAGATTTACTAATTGTTACTTTTGCAATTCTTAATACTATGGCATGAATTACGGTTTTGTAGATTTACTAAGTCTTATTGGTTCCCTTGGTTTCTTTATTTATGGGATGAAGGTAATGAGCGAAGGCATTCAAAAGGTTGCCGGTTCCAAAATGAGGAATATCCTGAGCTCCATGACCTCCAACAGAGTCAAAGGAGTTTTTACGGGGTTTTTAATTACCAGTCTTGTTCAATCGTCATCGGCGACCACTGTACTGGTAGTAAGCTTTGTGAATGCTGGACTATTATCGCTTTTAGAATCCATTGGCGTAATCATGGGAGCTAACATTGGCACCACAATAACCGCCTGGCTCATATCCATTATTGGCTTCAAGGTCAAAATTGCGAGTTACGCACTGCCAATCATTGCGATAGGTTTCCCATTGATGTTTTTCAATAAGGAAAAAGTAAAGTCCTGGGGAGAAGTGCTAATTGGCTTTGCGCTGCTATTCATGGGGCTCTCTTTTCTAAAAGGATCGGTACCAGACCTTAAGTCAAACCCTGAAATTCTTGAATTCCTTTCTGCTTACACTGATTTAGGCTATTTATCAATTATTATTTTCGTAGCAATTGGCACGCTACTTACAGTGATCGTTCAATCTTCCAGTGCTGCAATGGCTTTGACCCTGGTAATGGCCAACAATGGATGGGTTCCTTTTGAATTGGCAGCTGCAATGGTTTTAGGTGAAAACATTGGCACCACCATTACCGCAAATCTGGCGGCCCTGGTGGGTAATGTCTCCGCCAAGAGAGCTGCTTTTGCACACTTCATCTTCAATGTTTTTGGTGTGATTTGGATATTGATATTAATTTATCCGGCCCTGTCACTCATCAATACCTACTTGATATCAACTGGAGGTGCATCACCTTATGAATCTGCTGTCGCTATTCCAATCGCCTTGTCACTTTTTCATACCTCATTCAATATCATTAACACCTTGTTGCTGGTAGGCTTTGCCAAATTTATCGCTGAAATAGTCACGAAAGTGATCAAATCAACTGGTGATGAGGAATTTAGATTAGAATTCATTTCAACAGGTTTAATGAATACTGCTGAACTGTCATTGGAAGAGGCCCACAAGGAGACCATTCTGTTTGGAGAATTAACTCAGAAAATGAGCAAGCAATTCAGAAAACTGTTTGATGCTGAGAAACCAAAAAAACAAAAGAAATTTTTATCGAAAATTCGGCAATTTGAAGAGAATACTGACCGACTCGAAGAGGAGATCTCAAAATACCTTTTGCAGGTATCGGGTAGCGGTAACCTAAGCGAGGATGCTACCAATAAGGTTGCCAGTTTGCTCGGTGTAATTAATGAGTTGGAGCGAATTGGAGATATCTTCTTTCAGATGTCAAAAGATATTGAAAGAAAAATAGAAGGAGAAGTGGTCTTCAGCAAAAAGCAAACTACAAAACTAATCTCAATGGTGGACTTGATTGATGACGCCCTGAGTATCATGGTTCAAAATCTCAATTCCTCAGAAAATCAGGTTACACTTGATTCTGCTTTCGAAAAAGAAGCAGAAATCAACAAGTCAAGAGACAAATTCAGAAAAGAATTGTCAGTGAAGATGGAGAAAGGAGATTATGATCCTAAGACCGACGGTCTTTACAAAGACTTGATTCACTTGATCGAAAAACTGGGTGATCATATCATCAATGTGACTGAGTCAATTTCCGGAGAGAAAGAAAGAGAGTTTCATAAAGAATAAGACTCAAAGTATTCCATTTTTGATCGGTACAACAGTTTGTTAACAGTTACGTACACAATGTAGACATTTTATAACTCGATTTTCAAGCGAAAGGCCTTTAAGCCAGGGTGCTTTGGACTTTCAAAATTGACTTTGCTAAAAACAACAACAGGTTTGGATGATAAGCGACTGAATTCTAATTTACATACCTGTGACACCTAGATACAATCATGGCCAAATTCTTATTGATCAACTCGCTAATAGACAGACTCACTGAGTTAATAAAACTTAAAGGTGAGCAGCTCAAATTAGAGGCAATGAGCTATCTGGCCAGAGTACTGGCTTTCACCATTGTGATTAGTGTTGTATCCCTGATTGCTTTCTTCCTTATTTTCTTTCTGGCATTGACGCTGGCCGTATACCTCAATCAACTGCTCGATAGTCAGTTCCTTGGCTATTTGATCGTAAGCGGCATCATATTAATCAAGCTAATTATCTCCCTATTCCTACTCAGGTCAGGTAAAATGCAAAAGTGGCTCGAGTCAATGATCATCCAAACAGGCGAGTCAGATGAGTAAGCATAGTGGATCATATATGACCCTAAAGGAAAAACTTCGGAGTAAAGAGGTATCCATAAAAAATCAAATTGATCAAGATGCAGATCTGGCTGAAAAGCAATTGATTCAGGGTGCAAAGATTGCCGCGGGCGTACTACTTGCCATTGGTATTGGCTACACAGCATATAAACTCGCATCCGGGTCTTCAGAAAAATCCAAAAAAAGAAAGAAAAAGGAAAAAGTTGTTGCCGACTCACCGATTGTTGCAGAGGCAAAATCTCTAGGCATGATACTCGCTAAAAGGGTAGCTGAGTCTGTGGCTACCAACCTGATCAAAAGCTTTACTGAAAATTTTAGAAACGAAGGGAAATCTAAAGATTCATAACCGACTCTCTCCGGCGCATTTTACCCGCTGGAATCCCAAACATCATTTTGAACCTCCGGCAAAAGTAAGCTGTGTCCTTATAGCCCACTTCTTTGCCAATCTCACGAATACTTTTCTTGGAGGTTCTCAGCATGTTCACTGCCATCTCCATTCGCTGATATTCTATGTAATCCTGTGGATTGATTCCAGTCAGCATTTTGAAGTACTGACCCACATAGTCTTCTGACACATTGGCAACATTAGCCAATACTTTGTTGGACAGATCATTGTTGAGATTATTCTTGATATATCCGAAGATATCTATCAGTCTGGGGTCCTTGAAATAAGTACTATTAGTGGCAAACTCTTCAACAAACAACCGCGCCCTGATGATGTGGCGAATCAGCTCAACTACGAGCTGTTCAGTCAGAACCTTCACGATTCTGTCCTTGCCAGCTTCATTGGCTTCCATCTCATGATTGACCTCCATAATCAGTCCAGCCAATTTCGCATCAGGTTTTACAATAAATGCAGGTATATCGAGAGAAGCAAAGAAGTTAACCGAATCAAACACCTTTGAATCAAATGAAACATAGGCATAGCTATTTCCAGTGCTTTCGCTCTTGGAGGTAGATTCAAAATACTTATCCCGATTGTTCAGAAAATTGTCCTTGGTCAGGCTAACTGCCTCTCCTGAACCATAGGTAATGGACAGTTGTTTGCCTCCTGGAACAAAGAGCATTTCACCTTTTTTTACCACTTCCCGATCCTTGCCAAATCTTATTTCACCTTCGTTGACAAGCAACAGAGAGTTCTCTACATCGTAGTTATTCTCAATGGTGACAGAATGCAAAATATTAATATTTCTAGCCTTGATAAAGCTAACAGAAAGTGATTCTATGATTCTGTTGTAGTCTTCCATTGAATAGAAATATAACCATTAATAGGCAAAATGGTCAGTAGGGCATACTTTAATTGTACGAATCTAATATTATATTCTAAGATTCCAAAGTGACCAAACAGTTAATCTTGGGATGAAAGATTAGATTATTTCAATAAACTGCGTGCAATTACTATTTTTTGAATCTCACTGGTACCTTCATAAATCTGCGTGATCTTGGCATCTCGCATGAGTCGCTCAACATGAAATTCCTTGACATATCCATATCCACCATGAATCTGAACAGCCTCAACTGCTGTCCACATAGCGGTTTCAGACGCAAATAATTTCGCCATGGCTGCTGCTTGACTGTAATCTTCACCCGCATCCTTAAGCGCTGCGGCTTTGAAGATCAAATTGCGTGAAGCCTCTATTTTGGTAGCCATTTCAGCGATTTTAAACTGTATTGCCTGATGTTTGGCAATTTCTACTCCGAAAGCTTTTCGCTCCTTCGCGTATTTGATGGACAACTCCATCGCACCAGAGGCAATACCCAGGGCCTGCGAAGCAATGCCTATCCTTCCACCATCCAATGATTTCATGGCATAGGAAAAACCAAACCCATCTTCTCCTATCCTATTGGCTTTAGGCACCTTGACATCAGTAAACATTAAAGAATGAGTATCTGATCCCCTAATGCCTAGTTTGTCTTCTTTTTTACCAACAACGAATCCATCCTGTCCCTTCTCTACAATCAGAGCGTTGATGCCCTTGTGCTTTTTATCAACATCTGTTTGCGCCATGATAATGTAAATACCAGCGCTATTGCCATTGGTGATCCAGTTTTTGGTTCCATTGAGCAAATAATAATCTCCCTTGTCTTCCGCAATTGTTCGCTGGCTGGTGGCATCTGATCCCGCCTCAGGTTCTGACAAGCAAAATGCACCAATCGTCTTGCCTGATGCCAGCTGCGTCAGATACTGTTGCTTCTGTTCTTCAGTTCCATATTTCTCTAGCCCCCAGCAGACCAGTGAATTATTGACAGACATGCAGACAGAAGCTGATGCGTCAATTTTTGAGATTTCTTCCATTGCCAGGGCATAGCTGATGGTGTCCATTCCTCCACCTCCATAATTGGGGTCTACCATCATGCCCATGAAGCCCAGCTCTCCCATCATGGCAATTTGTTCTTTTGGGAATCTCTGCTCATTATCACGGTCAATTACGCCTGGTAATAACTCTTTTTGGGCAAAGTCACGAGCAGCATCTCGTACAGCAATCTGTTCTTCAGTAAGGGTGAATGTCATCATATGGGGTATGTTTAATACGCAAATATATTAATTTGTTATGCATGCATAATATATTCATGGGACGAAATGCACAAAAACAAAAAAAGGGATAATCCATTCGGATTACCCCTTTACCATGATTAACACTTACTTATTTAATACTTCTCAAATTCTGAGTCCAAATCGTCTAGATTTAGATCGATCCCTTTGACTTCAGGTTCTTTCACTTTTGCGTCATCTGTTCCGTTGATCTCCGCGCTGCTTTTTGCAGGCTTATCTTTGATGATTGGGCTAGTTCCAGCTGTGGTTTTACCAAATCCTTGCGTTTGCATGCTTCCCTTTTCAACTTTGAAGAAAGAAATGGCCTCCTTCATTTGTTCGGCCTGTGCACTTAACTCTTCAGAGTTTGCTGCCATTTCCTCGGCTACAGAAGCATTCTGCTGGATAATTGTATTTAGATTTTGAATGGCACTATTGATCTGATCTGATCCACTATTCTGCTCAACACTTGAAGTTGAGATTTCCTTAACAAGTTCTGCAGTTTTCTGAATTTCCGGAACAACCTGATTCAAAAGCTCACCAGACTCTTCAGCAATTTCCATGCTCTTGATCGATACATTGTCGATCTCAATCGTCGCTTCCTGGCTTCTTTCTGCCAATCTTCTAATCTCTGCAGCAACTACCGCAAATCCTTTTCCATGTTCACCAGCTCTTGCAGCCTCAACCGCGGCATTCAGTGCTAGTAAATTTGTCTGACGCGATATCTCTCCAATGATGCCCACTTTATCTGTGATGGTCTTCATGGACCTTACAGTCTCTGAAACAGCCTCATTACTTCTAATTATGCTAGCGGCTCCCTCTGTCGCAATAGCCTCTGTAGACGCAGCATTTGTCGCATTTTGCTGAATATTGGCTGCCATTTCTTCCATTGATGAAGAAACCTCCTCTGCTGAACTGGCCTGCTCACTGGCGCCATCAGACATGAGTTGAGACGAATGATTCAATTCGTTACTTGCGCTGCTAATATTCTCTCCACTGTTCACAATCACACCTACTATGTCTCTCAACTTAGCTACCATCCCTTTCAGGTTGACTAGCACTTCGCCTATTTCATCATTCGACGATACTTCAATTTCAGTAGTAAGATCTCCTGAAGCCACATTCAAGATCGCTTGATGCATTTTACTAACCGAAGCATTGATTGATTTTACTACGAAATATGCAACGAAAATTGAAAATAAAATACCCAACAAAATGACAATGGAAATAGAATAGTAAGCCGTCTCAAGATCTTCTTGTGTTTTAGCTTTCACATTCGCAATGATTTCTTCAACTGCCGGCTCTACTGCATGCACTGCTGCTCTCAATTCTCCATAAAGGCCAGACTTCTCATCCACACCGATTTGATAATCTTTATCTACAATGGAATTGAAGGTAGCCACGTAGCGATCCAAGCTTTGTTTCGCCTCCTCATTACTCAACTTGTCTTTTAACGCTGCTGCGGTGTTAGCAAGTTTTGTTTGATACTGAAGATCCTGTCTCAGTAAGTAATCCTTTTCATGCTTACGTAATGTCAATACGTCCGCCTTCAAACTTGCATCAGTTACATATGTCTGTACGTCATAAATGGCATTCCTCATATTACCTATCAATCCATAATCTTTAAAGCCACGTTCTTTTCCAGAAATTGTGAATTTTATAAACTTAGCACTGTATTGATCAAAGAGAGGAGGTACGCCTGAAACCTGAGTTTTGAGATCGTAATCCTCAATAAGTGCATTAGTTCTGATCTGCTCAAGCAAAGCCTTGTTGGCTTCCAAAGTAGTAGCAAATTTGTCCAGGTACTTACTGTTTCCTGTCTCGAAAAAATCAGGATTTGTAAATTCTCTCAACATAAAATCCTTCTCTGCTCTTCTCAGTTGCAGTGTATTTACCCAAGTTTCCTTTAGGTCTTCAGTCAACAATCCAACATCCTGGATTCTCGAGTACATTTTGAGGGAGTACCCTCCTATGCCTACCAGTATGATTAGCATACCGGCAGCATAGAGTGTTAGTTTTAATCTAATTGTTAATTTCATGGTATTTGTATTTGGTAAGTGTTTCTTACTTAAAAGGCCAATTCAGCCTGAAATCTGAATCTAAATTGATCATCTGATTGATCATTGTTGATCAAAGAGACGTCACTTTGAAATTTGAGATTATGACCAACTATGTACTTGGAAAAGCCAAGTGTCATTACGTTATAATCGTCGCTCCAGTTGTTGTTTTCTGGACGTATACCCGTGAAACGAGCGGCAATTTCATAGTTGTTTTTGAATAAGTAACCTGCCTGAAGATTTCCGGCTGTTCCCGTTATGAATGCTATTGGATTTCCAACTTCATCTGTCCCAACAGGATTGCCATTAATCACCTTACGTTCCGCCAGCTCCAACATGCTTGAGAATCCTTTGAACTTAAACATGGCATCTATGTAGATAGTTTGAAGATTTTGAAGCTCCTGAATATAGTCTCCTTTGAAACCCTGCTCCTTTGATGCACCGATATTCTCATCCCAGGTAAAACCAATGGCAAGTTTCGGCTTGGGTTCACGCTTCAGGTCAGATCCAAAGTAGTCTCCTTTGCTGGCAAACTCTCCGAATGGTAGATACTCTAATCTTCCGGTGTACTCATATCCACCAACGTTGCTGGCGGTCACATTTCTTCCTTCTCCCAGGGAGATGGCAGCCTGTTGCTTTATGACACCAAAAGCAGTCTTGCTTTTATTTCTGAATTGTACGCCCGTTCCTCGATCAATGGTAAACTTCGAGTTCAACTGACTTCTATCTACGAATTGTAACTTCTGAGATGAAATTACCCGCTCTCTGTTGCCAGGAAGTTTGGTCTGTCCAATCCACAATTCCATATTGTTTCTGTCAAACTTGTACTTCATTACTGCATCCAGCACGATATTGGCAGCTCTGTTGGTCTCATTGGCAACCTTACCATTGTCTCGGTTACTCACCGCTAATTCTGCTTTGAATGAAAATCTAGGATCATATACGTATCCTTCCATTTTAACCCTTGATCTTCTAATCATCATTTTGTCCGACCATTCGCCAGAACCTAGGGTAGTTTGCCCGTCATATAAAGTCTGAAAACGAAAAGATCCCTTTACGAAAAAAGACGAGTCTTTCGCCATTACCTGAACGCCCTTTCCAAATCGATTATTGGAAATTTCCTGTGCCTCTGTGACAATCAATGTCAATAAAGTGATGAGGCTAATTACTGTTTTCATGATTGTAATAGGTTTGTGATTAATATTTTTCATTTGATTATTTCGTGATTTCATCAACAACATTGATTAACGCAGTTTGAATTTCATGACGTTGCAACCATCCGGTTACTCCGTTCTTTTTGGTTTGAATTTTATCCTTCAGTGTAATTTCATCCCCGACTATTAGGATAGGCACATACTTGTACTGTTCGATGCTTCGAATGTCCCTTGCTAAATCATATTCTAAATTCATTCCATGATCAATTATGATCAATGAAACTTTCTCATCAATTGCAGCTAATAAGGAGGAAGCTTCCTCTCTACTTTCTGTAAACTGTACATTATATGCAGTCGCTATGACATGATAATCGGTAATGAGTCCAGCTTGTGCGATTACCACCACATGCTTCCGCTGAGTCGCGATCCTATTTGATGATGATATGGTTTTTGTTTCTTGCATTTCTAATTGTCCCCACAAAATTGAATCAATAGAATACCCTGCACAATCGAGTGAATCCAGTAAATTGTAATAGGTGATTTTTAAGCAGTTTTTGGCCTTATTGTAGCTATACACCCCTTTCTATTTCCATAGACTGAAACACGCCCTGGATAGGTAGATGCCGGATCAATCAAAGTATTCCCGAGTCATGTCGGTCCTGTTCCCGGTCATATGGTGTGCTCATTATCCAACAATATTTTTCAAATCATGCAGGCAAGCATTTCTTCTAGGTGATTTTACCTATATATTTATCGTACAATTCTGTTACTCATGACTAATGTTCTAATTGCGGATGATCACGCCATCGTAAGACAAGGAATTCAATTAAACCTCAGTATTTACAAAAACATCAACATTGTTGGGGAGGCAGCAGGTGGAATTGAAGCGCTTGAACTGGTAAAGACCTTGGCTCCTGATCTACTAATTACCGATATTAGTATGCCGGATATGTCTGGGATAGAGGTGGCCAGAGAAGTTGTTAAAAATTTCCCCAAGACCAAAGTACTGATGCTATCAACACACAATGAGGAAGAGTATATTTTAGAGTCTTTCGCTGCAGGTGCCTCAGGCTACTTACCGAAAGATTCCTCTGTTGATCAACTCAATAAAGCCATAGAAACCATCGTTTCTGGCCAGGTTTTCTATACAGAAGCTGTCAGTAAGATCATTACCATGGCCACAATAAACAACAGAAGCCCGATTGGCGCACAAGAACAGTTGACAGAAAGAGAACTGGAAGTGCTCGAACAAATCGTGGATGGCTTGACAAATAAAGAAATTGCCAACAAACTCTTTATTAGCGTGCGAACTGTTGATGCACATCGAAGAAACATTATGTCCAAACTGAATGCCTCTAATTCAGCGGAACTTGTTAAACTTTCGTACGAAAAAAAATTGATCAAACGGCATTGATTTAAAGCTTCGATGTAAATTGGTATCATGACGGATTCCAATTTTGACATTCGAATCATCCTGGTTGATGATGAAAAAGGAAATATATTGACTGGTGAGCGATTGCTGAACCGTCATTTTGAGGTCATTACCGCGCTCAACGGACAAGCAGCACTTGAAATCCTTCGCCAAGAAAAAGAACGTATCGATTGTCTCATCACTGATATACGCATGCCTGTCATGGGTGGAGCTGAGCTCATCCAACAGGCAAAAAAAATACTCCCTGATTTGAAAATTATAGTAGTGACAGGATTTTCAATGACGACAGAAGTGGCCAAAGAAATAAAAACTGGACTGGTTCAGGAATTTGTTCAGAAACCTATAGACTACAAATATTTAACAGCGCTGATCCAAAAACTGGTTAAGGGTTGACTCAATGAGTTGACTGAGTTAATCTATGACTGCTCGTATTCTAAAATACTTTCATTATCTCATTGCCATCTTGATTGCTATTGCGTCTATCTCGCTATGGTATTTCGAGTTTCAATTTTACGCAATGAGCCTCTTATTCTTTGGATTCATTGGCTATCTGGGATTCTCCATCTTTTCTCAGAAAAAATTGGAGAATCGGAAAATAGCCTTACAAAAACATATTCGAACCAGCGAGGTATCCGAGGTTATCGGATGGGGCTATGATCTTGAAAGTGAGACCCTCTCCTGGTCAGGAAAGGCTTCCTCCACTATACGACCCATTACAGATTGCACATCTTGGGCCACCTTTAGTGAATTGATCAGACCGGTGGATCGTTCGACATTTGACGCTGCAACAGATCAGTGTAAAGCACATCATGACGCTTTTGACGAGGACATTTGGTTAGATTTCAATCCTCCTATTTGCATTCGCATAAAGGGACAGTGGATGACGGATTCACATGAGCAGATCATTTACGGGTCCGTTCAGGAAATCACAGGCAACAAGAAACTTGAATTGACCCTGCTCAAGAACAATGCTTACCTCAAAACATTCTACGAGACACAGAAAGTCATTAGTCGTTCAGAGAATAAATGGACACTGTCTGCTGCGATCAGTAAAATCCTAATGGATGAATTGAGATATGATTGGATTTGGATTGGATTTGCTGATATTCGGGATTCAACACCTTCCAAAGTCGTATCGAATATTTTTGACAAAGAGAAATTTGAAGAAAACGGCCCATTCAACAAAGTAGTACAAACCAAAGAGCCATTCATTATTAAATCCATCGCAGCACACAATGAGCACACTGAATGGGTGAAGCATGCGCTTAACAACGGGTTCTCTGCCTACTGCTCATTGCCAATCTTACACAATGACATGCTCTATGGTACCCTGAATATATACAGTGGTTCCCGTGATCAATTCGAAACTGAACGCGTTTACTTTCTCAACCGAATTGCCAATGAAATCGGCCATTGGGTCCATACTTCTCAGATAGAGCAAGAACGGGAAGAGCTAAATGAATTTAACCATCTGTTGATATCTTCCCTTCAAGCAGTTTTACTTACCATCGATTTTCCTAATGATCAATTATCTTTTTCTGGTCCTACAGAGCAGGTTTTGGGCATAGCTCCGGGCAGCATGACGACTGTTGATCAATTAATGCGTAATCTTCATCCCTATGATCTAAGAGATATCGAAAGCAGATTTTCTGGTCAGCTTGGTGAGGGCTTTTATGACATGGAATACAGGTTTAAGGGCCACTCAAATGTGTATCGGTGGGTGAGAGCTATGGGACGTGTTTACACCAATGACAAGGGTGATATTGTGAAAGTCATCGGCATTATTACCAACATCAACCAGAAGAAAAATGAAGAAAAAAGACTTGCCGATGCACAAATAAAAGGGCAAGACAATGAACGAAAAAGAATTTCAAAAGAACTGCACGACAGTCTTGGTCAAACATTGTCGGTGGCTTCTATGAGTATGGGGGGGTTGAAGCAAGGGCTGAGCGAAGATTCAAATATTCAGGAATTGCACAAGTTAATTTGTGAAATGATTGAGAAAGCAAAAACCGAAACGCGGGAGATCTCGCATAACCTCATGCCAACATCACTTGTCGATTTTGGGTTAATTGCCTCAATCAGAGCTGATGTAAATCGCTTGAACGCATCAGGCAAAATCTCATGTCTATTTGAAACTAATCTTACGAGTGAGCGATTCGATTTTAGCATAGAATCCAACTTATATAACATATTCAGAGAAGCAACTAACAATGCGCTAAAGCATGCCAGAGCCTCTCAGGTACGCATACAATTGATCCGACTGGAGGAAAATTCCATTAAATTAACTATTCACGATAACGGAAAAGGGTTGCCAAAAGACCCAACCATGATTAAGGAAGGCATTGGAATGGGTAGCATTAGAAGTAGAGTCCATAATATTGAAGGCGATCTGGTCCTTAAAAATGATAATGGCCTCAAAATTTCCATTTACCTGACTCCCGAGATCAACGCGTAAATCAACAACAAAGTGCGTCTGTTTAATGTGAAAATTGACTAAATTGGATTACTCAAATCGTAAAACCATGAAGTCCTTAAATCTAATTGTAACCACCATTTCAATCATTGTTTTGGCAGGCTGCTCTTCTTCCAGAATAACTCAGACAGTTCCGGGCGGTGCATTAGATATTGATGACAGTGGATATGCACTCCAAAAAGGAGATTTATCGAATGCTGCGAATCTTGCCATGCAGCCTAATCAGGCGGCACGAGAAACACTTTTGCAAATGCTTCAACGAGTGCCAGGCATTTCTACAACAAATGGACGAGTACGTGTAAATGGTGTCCATTCGTTCATGACCAGCACTGCGCCAGCTTATGTTGTTAATGGTAACTTCATTGGGCAAGATTATAGAACCGTCATGGCCCTTGTAGATCCTACTAAAATTGTGAAGATCACCTTATTAAGAGATGCTGATGCAGCTATCTATGGTAGCAGAGGTGGTAATGGTGTTATTTCTATTCGGACAAACAACTACTAAAGTTGACAGACAGCAGTGACTAATCGTCACTGCCACCTAAATAAATCATTACATAATAAAGCAGAGTGGATAGCGAACTCAGTGCTACAACTACATAGCTCAATGCGGCTGTGTTAAGTGCATCTTTCGCCATTCCTAATTCTTCAGCATTCACGATATTTCGATTATCAATCCATGCAATTGCTCTGTTGCTGGCATCATATTCTACTGGTAACGTCACAAATGAGAACACGGTGAATACTGTGTAGCAACCAATTATGACCAAAATCGCAAGATTAAAGGGGATGATTGATGGTAACAAAAACCCGCCCAATAACATGGCCATGAAAATGAAATTGATAATGCGAGAGCTAATGTTTTGTACTGGCACCATAGCTGATCTAAATTCCAGAAAGCTATAGGCAGTAGCATGCTGAACCGCATGTCCACATTCATGGGCTGCTACAGCTGCTGCCGCTGCAGATCTACCATGATAGACATCAGGACTAAGATTCACAGTTTTGGTTGATGGGTTGTAATGATCCGTTAATTGCCCCTCAACAGATGTAACAGATACATCGTGAATCCCATTATCACGCAACATCAATTCAGCAATCTCACGACCCGTAAGGCCCGTTGATAAAGGTATCTGCGAGTATTTTTTGAACTTATTCTTTAACCTTCTGCTTACGACCCAGCTCAGGATCATAAAAAAGATGATGATTACAAATAGCATTTTTTATTTCTGGTTTAAAATTTTATCAATTATTCCTGATGTAGAAAACCCCTCAATAAGTTGAATAGTTTCTACATTTCCTCCCATTTTTATCACGTGATCCGCTCCGGCAATTTGTGTCTTATCATAGTCACCTCCCTTTATTAAAACATCCGGAGAAATCAACGAAATCAGTGCTTCGGGTGTTTCATCTTCAAATGGAATAATCAAATCTACAAACGAAAATGACGCCAACACTCTACTTCTCGATAGTAAGTTATTTATTGGTCGATTTAACCCCTTCAATATTTTAATTGAGGTGTCTGAATTGATTCCTACAATCAGTTTATCCCCATACTCTCTGGCTCGTTCCAGATAGTCCACATGTCCTAAGTGGACAATATCGAAGCAACCATTCGTGAAGACGATACGATTGCCAACACTTTTCCATTCTGCTACAACTTTTTTAGCTTCGGCACTAGCCTTGATCTTGTTCCTGCTCATGATCTGGTTGTTTAGGAAGGAGCATTGCTAATAGAAAAGATACGCCACCAAACAGCAATACTGTTATAAGTTGTGATGTATGAAGTACTGTGGCAAGAAAAATACCTGTTGTCAATTCAATCCCATAAAGGAACAGCATGTATCCGACCATTGCATGATAGGTGCCTATTCCACCCTGAACCGGTAAAGCGACAGCCACACCTCCCACAACCAACAACATAAATCCTGCCTGAACATCTAGAAAAGAGGTTTCGTCAAGGCTGAACACTATGATGTAAGACATCAAATAATACCCTGCCCAAAGTGCCAAAGTTGATAGAATGAAACCCGTTGGATTCTTCAATTTGCGAATCGTCATTACACCAATCATGACTTCCTGAAGGATCTCCTTTATTTTACGTGCTAGTTTGTTTTCGCCTGCCTTTATCACCACAATCAAAACAATAGAGGTAATTACGGTGAGTAAGATGCCTAGTTTAATGAATTTTGAAAAATCAATATCATAGGAGGTTGAGATTTCCTGTATAAACTTTAACACCAATTCATATTCAATAGCGAAAGAAACGCCAATCAGAATCAGGAGGCATAAACTGTCAACAATTCTTTCAACAATCACAGTTCCCAGAGATGTTGGAATTGGAATGTTGTTAGACTTCTTCAATGCTGCACACCTGGTTACTTCTCCCAACCTTGGGAACGCCACATTAGCCAAGTAGCCAATAAAAACTGCCAAAGTTGTCCGATAAGTATTGACCTTATGACCAGCTGGCGCCAATAAAAGAGTCCATCTATATCCCCTTGCGGCATACACCCCGATAGATAAAACAATGGAATAGATTACCCAGGAATAATTCAACTCATCTAGTTTGCCAATAAACTCCTTAAATTCAATATTTCTGAAAGCAAAATACAGCAGTAAACCTGCTAGTCCTAGGGGGATTAAGTACCTCAAGATAGCAATGAGATACTTTCTCATACGATCACCCTATTAGATTCATCCGGGAAGATGACGATGGGTTGATGAGTTGTAGCGACATCTTTGTCAATGCTGCAATATGAAATGATAATAATAATGTCTCCTACCTGAGCTTTCCTGGCTGCCGGTCCATTCAAACAAATCTCACCAGTCCCTCTTTCTCCTTTTATTACATAGGTTTCCAAGCGCTCTCCATTGTTGATATTGACGATTTGCACCTTCTCATTCTCAACTATGTCAGCTGCTTCCATCAAATCTTCATCAATGGTAATACTACCCACGTAGTGTAACTCTGCTTGCGTGATTTTTACTCGGTGAATTTTAGATTTAAGAACCTCTATCAACATCTCCCTTTCCTAATTAAGCCGCAAATATAAATTATCAATTAATCTAATTCCCTCTACATGAGCTGCGACACATATAGCAACGTAATCTAACCCTTCATAAGTTTCAATTGCGCACATTGTTTCTGGATTGACCAACTCACAGTATTCCAATTCAAGCCCCTCTATTCTTTCAAAGTCCTCCTTCACATTAAGTGTAATACTCTCTGGATTGTTAAATGCACGAATGGGCTTAACGGCCTTATTAATTGTCCGATAAATATTACTTGCAATCTGAATCCCTTCGGCGCTCAATCGCCCATTTCTGCTGGACATGGCAAGACCATTCTCCTCACGTACTGTCGGTATACCAACGAGTTCTATGTCATACGATAGATCCCTTATCAAAGACTTGATAATCATGAATTGCTGTAAGTCCTTCAAGCCGAAAAAAGCTTTTTTGGGCTTGACAATGTTAAAAAGCTTGGAAACAATGATCCCAACTCCTGAAAAATGTCCCGGTCTAAACGATCCTTCCATGACTGATTCCAAACTCCCAAAACTCATGTTTGTTTTAGGAATAGTTTGATACATTTCTTCTTCGGTAGGACAGAATAAAACATCTACACCAGAGGACATCAGTTTTTCAGCGTCCTCATTCAACTCTCGTGGATATTGATCCAAATCACCCTTGCTGTTGAACTGGAGAGGATTTACAAATAAGCTTACAACGATATAATCACATGACTCTCTGGCAGATCTTATCAATTCAAGATGTCCCTGATGCAAAGCACCCATCGTTGGAACAAGACCAATTACGCTATTTTCTCGCAGGTGAGGCCTTAAAATCTCTCTGAGTTTTTTAGGATTACTGACTCTCAGCATGTTGCTATGAGGTGATTAAATCGTTGGCTTACAGATAAATAGTTGAAAATCACGCAAAAATATGGTAATTTTGTCCCGCTTTTTGGATATGCCTCATAAATAACAATATATATGTCAAATTACAGAATCCTTTACGTAGCAAGTGAAATTAATCCCTTTTTGAAAACATCAGAAGTGGCAGATTTCGTGAGAAGCTTGCCTCAGGCAATGCAGGAGAAGGGAATGGAGATTAGGATTTTAGTACCTAGGTTTGGATTGATCAATGAAAGAAAAAATCGACTTCATGAAGTTGTGAGACTTTCAGGCATTAATATAGCTGTTGGTGACGAAGAAAAACCTCTAGTAATCAAAGTGGCTTCAATTCCGAACGCCAAACTTCAAGTTTACTTTATAGACAATGAAGACTACTTTCATAGAAAGTCTGTTTTCTTCGATAAGGAAGATAATTTCTACGAAGACAATGATGAAAGAGCAATTTTCTTTTGTAAAGGCGTTTTAGAAACAGTAAAGAAATTGGGTTGGGCGCCTGACGTAATCCATTGCAACGATTGGATGACAAGCTTGATTCCTCTTTATGTAAAATCAACATATAAAAACGATCCGATTTTTAAGGAGTCAAAAACTGTATTTTCTATTCACAATAACAAATTCAGCCATAAGTTTGGGGAAGATTTGTTGGACAAGGTGAAAATGATTGACATTGACGATAATATGCTCAATCCGCTGAAGTCCGCAGATTACGAAGGATTCATTAAAATCGGAATGGAATACGCGGATGCGATCAATTATGCAGGAGAAGAAACAAGCGAAAGCCTTACCAAGCTTATCGAGGAGATGGACAAAAACAAAAGGGTGGACAACTTCTCTAAGGACGAAAATTTTGAAGAGTCCTACTTCAATCTCTACAATGAACTTATTGGATAAAACAATTTCCGGGCTCATATTGGTATGGGCCCTGAGTTTGTTGATGAGTTGCGAGGATACTACTTCTGGATTGGAGGTAGAAATCGCCAATAATACAGCGGTCAAGTATGTCGAGCTTGAGCTTCCTATGACAAATGTGCTCATTGACAGCTTACGTACGGATCATGGTAGTTCAATTGTTATTGGAAATAGCGAACATGAGCTCTTCGGGTCATTATATGCAGAATCATATGCTGAGTTTCAATTTGACTCTGGTTCAGTGATCTCGGATACAGCACGATTTGATTCACTTATTCTCAATTTCACGATTGATGATATTGTGGGTGGTGAAGGGATGTTGCTGGAATTTGCTGTGATCCCTCTCGAAGATGAACTTGTGCCAACTGCGGTTTATTTGTCGTCGAGGCAACTGTCGATTACTAATAGGGTCGCAAAAACGACCATTTCTCAAGTAATGAGTTCAGAGGACACCTTACTGACTTCCAAAGAAGATCTGTGGGGGAAATCTATTTTCGCTGAAATGAAAGGCTTATCGTCCTCAGAGGTTAGTGGTTATAGTACGCAAATAGGAATTATACCAACTGACCTCAATGAAGCACTAGTGTCATTCAATATCAACAGAGGCAATTCAACTTTGAGCTTGTACACTTCGGATGATAGTCTCAACGTGTATATGAGTAGATTGTCTTTAAACAATCTTCATCACACTTATATTGATCGAAACCGTAGTGGCTCACAACTTGAGTCTCTTGAGAATTCAGAGGAATTTGAACTGCCAGATTCACAAGTCATCTTGCACCCACTTTACGGAGTAAATGCAAAGTTTGATTTAGACCCTTTGAAGGAGTTCATTCAAGAAAATCCGAAAATCGTCATTAACAAAGCAGAATTAGAATTGAATGCGCAACCTTCTAATGTTGCACCGATTCAAAATATAGAATACTTCTTTGGCGATGAAACACATGGCATTTTAGGAGACGCCATTTTCAGAGATAGAAGAGAAGCAGGTATTATTTCTAATAAGGGATTTGTTGAAGGCAATCTTGATCTTCTTATTTCCACTTTGCAAGATCTAAGCTACAGGAGTGATATTTCATTATTTTTTGAAGACTATTACCTAACCTATACCCAGGAAAATAAATTTGCAGCAGATGATGTCGTGATCATTAGCAATAAGGATCTTAATCTGAATCAAACAGTTTTTAACCCTACCGGAACCAAGGTCAAAGTTTTTTATACGTCGACCAATTAGATTAACAACTTTTATCTTTTTTTGCTCATGTGCGGAATTGTTGCTTACCTCGGAGAAAGAGAAGCCTATCCAATATTGATAAGTGGTCTTCAACGATTAGAATATAGAGGATACGATAGTGCTGGTGTTTGCACCTATGAAACCAACGGATTGAACATCAACAAAAAGGCTGGTAAAGTAGCAGATCTTGAAAAGTATGTTAGTAAGCAAAAACTGATTGGAAAAATTGGCATTGGTCACACAAGATGGGCGACCCATGGTGAGCCTAATGATAAAAATGCCCATCCACATCAGTCAGCAAATAGCGAACTGGCTATTATCCACAATGGGATCATAGAAAATTATGAGTCCATCAAAACTGATCTGATCAACAAAGGATATACCTTCAAAAGTGACACTGACACAGAAGTCATGGTCACCTTTATCGAGGACGTTCAGAAAAACAATGATGTCTCGTTAGTTGAAGCTGTGAGAATGGCATTGAGTAAGGTAATAGGAGCCTATGCCCTGGTTATCATGTCGAAAGACAATCCAGGCCAACTTATTGCAGCCAGAAAAGGAAGCCCATTAGTAATTGGCCTTGGTGATGGAGAGTATTTCGTCGCATCTGACGCTACACCAATAGTCGAATACACCAATTCTGTAATCTATTTGAACGATGAGGAAATGGCCGTAATTACAAAAGACGGCTACACCATTACCGATTTGGCAAATGTCCATCAGTCTCCTTATATACATACCCTTGATCTTGAACTAGAAGCAATTGAAAAAGGTGGTTATGAGCATTTCATGCTCAAAGAAATATTCGAACAGCCAACTTCTATAGCTAATTGCATGAGAGGGCGGGTTGATTCTAAGGCAAACAAGCTCGTACTGGGCGGCATATTGGATCATCTTGAGTCCTTAGAAAATGCCAATCGCATTATCATTGTTGCTTGTGGAACAAGCTGGCATGCGGGTATTGTTGCAGAATACATATTTGAAGATCTCTGTCGAATTCCAGTCGAGGTAGAGTATGCCTCAGAGTTCAGATATAGAAATCCAGTCATAAACTCAGGTGACATAGTATTTGCGATCTCACAATCTGGAGAAACAGCTGATACTTTAGCTGCATTGGAATTAGCAAAAGAAAAAGGCGCCAAAATATTTGGTATCGTAAATGCGGTTGGATCATCAATAGCTAGAATAACAGATGCAGGGGCATATCTTCATGCTGGCCCTGAAATTGGCGTTGCATCTACTAAAGCCTTTACTGGTCAAGTAACTGTACTGACCATGATTGCACTCAAACTGGCTCGAAAGAAAAAGACAATCACCGAAACCAGGTTTCGGGATCTATTGAATGAACTTCAATTAATCCCAAGCAAGGTGAAAGAAGCCCTTCGATCAAATGATAAAATTGTCGACATTTCGGAAATGTTCAAGGACTCACCTAATTTCTTGTATTTGGGTAGAGGATATAATTTTCCTGTTGCGCTTGAAGGGGCTTTGAAGCTTAAGGAAATAAGTTACATACACGCTGAAGGATATCCTGCAGCAGAGATGAAACATGGGCCTATCGCGCTTATTGATGACAATATGCCAGCCATATTCATAGCTACCAGGGATAGTTCTTACGACAAAATAGTTTCTAATATTCAAGAAATAAAAGCCAGAAAAGGCAAAGTAATAGCCATTGTTACAGAAGGTGACGTGCTGATCCCGAAAATGGCTGACTATACAATTGAAGTGCCGGAAACGGATGAGGTCTTGATGCCGCTTGTTTCCGTCATCCCACTTCAGCTTTTATCATATCACATCGCTGTATTAAGAGGTTGTAATGTTGACCAACCGAGAAATCTTGCAAAATCAGTAACCGTAGAATAGATGAAAATAATTGAATCAACACAGGCGCCTGAACCTATTGGCCCCTATAGCCAGGCAACCGAAATCAATGGTCTCCTGTTTGTCTCAGGACAAATTGCCATTGATCGTGAAAACAACAATGAGTTGAAGACAGGATCGATCACTGAAGAGACAGCACAGGTGATGAAGAACATTGGTTTTATCTTAAATCAGGCAGGATATAAGTACGCTAATGTTGTAAAATGTTCCATATTTATTAAGAATATGGATGATTTTGCTCTAATTAATTCAAAGTATGGTGAATTCTTCGACCAGAATCCTCCTGCACGTGAAACTGTTGAGGTGAGTCAACTCCCAAAAAATGTGAATGTGGAAATTTCCTGCATTGCAGCCCTATAGCAAAATGAATTAGATAAATTCCCCTACATGTCAAAAGTAAGAGTCAGGTTTGCTCCCAGTCCTACAGGTGGACTACATATTGGAGGCCTTCGAACAGCATTATTCAATTATTTGTTCGCTAAAAAGAACAAAGGAGATTTTATCCTCAGAATAGAGGATACAGATCAGTCCAGATTTGTTGAAGGTGCGGAAACATACATAACGAACGCTTTGAAATGGTGTGGAATTACACCTGATGAAAGCCCAGAAATAGGGGGGCCTCATCAACCCTACCGTCAATCTGAACGCAAAAACATCTATAGAGAATACGCACAACAGCTAATTGATGAGGGTAAGGCATATTACGCTTTTGATACCCCTGAGGAAATAGATGAGTTGAGAGAAAAATTGAAGGCATCAGGAATGGTGAATCTCAACTACAACGCCGCAAGTAGAATGACCATGAAAAACTCTTTGACGCTTTCAAAAGAGGAAGTGGAAAGACGTATAAATAATGGTGATTCTTATGTGGTCCGAGTCAATGTACCAGTTAAGGAAGACATTAGGTTTCAGGATTCAATCAGAGATTGGGTGGTTGTTCATTCATCAACGATGGATGACAAGGTAATTTTAAAGTCCGATGGTCTACCAACTTACCACCTTGCAAATGTAGTTGATGACCATTTGATGGAAATTACACATGTTATTCGAGGAGAGGAATGGCTTCCTTCTGCACCTCTTCATGTTCTACTTTACAGATACCTGGGTTGGGAAGATTCAATGCCCCAATTTGCACATCTCCCATTGATCTTAAAACCTGATGGCAATGGAAAATTAAGCAAGCGTGCTGCAGATAAGGCTGGAATACCAATCTTTCCAATGAAATGGGAAAATCCGGAAACTAAGGAAATCTCAGCTGGTTTTATGGAAGCTGGTTATCTACCAAAAGCTCTGGTGAATTTCTTGTCATTGCTGGGCTGGAACCCTGGAACCGAGCAGGAGCTATTTTCAATTGATGAACTTATAGATTCCTTTTCTCTTGAACGTATTGGTAAATCAGGCACAAAATTCGATATAGAAAAAGCCAAATGGTTCAACCAACAGTACCTGAAGAAAGAGTCTGATGAGTCACTTGCCTCGATAGTTATGCAAGAGCTTTCGCAGGAGCACAATATCGAGGCGGATTCCAATACTTGTTTAGGAATCGTTGAGCTTTTAAAAGAACGAGTTACATTTCCTCATGAACTTGCTCAAAACGCCCTTTATTTGTTCAAAAGCCCACTTATATTTGATCAAAAGGTGATTCGTAAGAAATGGAATGAAGAAAGTGAAAAAGCACTTGCCCTCTTTGCTGATGCTCTGAAGTCAGAAGATAGAATTAACTCCGATGATGCAAGAGAACTATTGACAAACAAACTTGAGCAAGAAGGGATCAATCCAGGAAAAATCATGCAAGTATTGCGCCTTGCCATTACCGGCGCTGGTGGAGGGCCCGATCTGATGGGGATCATAGCCTTAATGGGTCCTAAAAAAGCTGCTAACCGAATCTTTGAGTCGATCAATACGTTATCTACTCTAGCAAAAGAGTCAAAATGAGCAAGAAAAAACCTAAAGTACATGAGCAATTGGATGGTCTCGAAATTTCAGTAGATGCATTTGGTGAAATCAAGTCTTCGATGAAAATAGAAAAAATCAACGAGTTCCTCAATAAGTCTGTAGTTGATAAAAAACTTAAGGATCGTAAAGATTTGAATGTCATTCGAGATGAAAATAATGAAGAAAAGTAGATACTGAATATTTACTTTTGTCGCTCATCTTGAAGCCCCAAAAATGAAAATAGGAATAATTAAAGAAGGAAAAATACCTGTTGATAGAAGAACCCCGCTTACCCCAACCCAGGCCAAAGAAATTATTGACACATTTCCAGAAGTATCTATCGAGGTGCAAAAAAGTGAAATTCGATGCTTCTCAGATCAAGACTATGCAGATGCTGGAGTAGCAGTTGTTGACAACTGTGATACATGTGATGTATTGCTAGGTGTTAAAGAAGTACCAATTGATAATCTAATCCCAGATAAGACTTATTTCTTTTTTTCTCACACCATTAAAAAGCAGGAATACAATAAAAGGCTACTTCAAGAAATACTGAGAAAGAATATCAGACTCATTGATTACGAAACTTTGGCCGACAAGAATGGACGTGTAATTGCCTTCGGAAGATGGGCAGGGATTGTGGGTGCATATAACGCCATTTGGGCCTTTGGTATGCGCTATCAACTATTCAATATTCGCCGAGCTCATGAATGTTTTGATTTAAAGGACCTCAAAGCCGAATTGAGCGACATTCAACTACCCCCGTTAAAAATTGTGGTTACCGGAGGTGGTAGAGTGGCTAAAGGTGCGATGGAAGTGCTTTATGCCCTAAATCTTAAAAAAGTAACGCCAGCGGCTTTCTTAAGTCAAGAATATACTCATCCAGTTTTTGTTCAGCTGAATTCTAGAGATTATCACTATCATGCTGATGGAGATGCTTTCCAAAAAAAGGAATTCTTTGCTAATCCGGAGAGATTTCATGGCGATTTTGTAAAATATACCAAACCAGCAGATATTTTGATTGCCAGTGCATATTGGGACCCAAATGCGCCTATCCTTTTTAATCGAAAGCATATGACAAATGGTGAATTTGGAGTTTCTGTAATCGCTGACATAACCTGCGACATTGAAGGATCTATTCCAAGTACAATCAGAGCAACTACTATAGATAAGCCTTTATATGACTATGATGCGGAAACTGGCACTGAACAGCCTGCACTTTCTGATGAAGCAAATGTAACAGTCATGTCGGTTGACAATTTACCTTGTGAACTTCCTAGAGATGCATCTGATAGTTTCGGCCGTCAAATGATTGACAATGTATTGCCTTCGCTAGTTGGCGAAGACGCTGATGGTATTATCCAAAATGCCACAATAGCTGAAAATGGTCTCCTTACAAAGAGGTACAAATACCTCGAAGATTTTGTGAAAGACTAATTTCTTCTCTTTACCGAACTGGCACCTGATGTATTCGCATCCATGACATTCGGATTTCCATAATAATAGACAGAAGTTGCCCCGCTCAAATCAGCCCTTAACGCTTCCTTGACAGAGATTGTGGCGTTGCTGGCTCCACTGCCTTTGATGATTGCTTGATTTGAATCAAGCTCACTTGCCCTATATGAGGAAGCTCCACTGATTTCAATGCTTTGGTTTTCCACCCTACCTGAAATTCGAATCGATGATGCTCCTGAAATCTCTGCCACAAGTTCCTGGGACTGCACCTCAAGATTTACCTTAGACGCTCCATTAACGCCTAACGATAGATTACTACTGACCAGCTTATCATCAGATTCTAACTCGCAGGCACCCCCAACTATCAATTCCTCCAATTGGTCAAATGTTATTCGAACTTTAGTTCGATCAACGCTTCCTTTCCATGAATTTCGTTCAAATTCGACGACCAATCGGTTTCTTTCTATTTTAATCGTTGTACCATCAATTACTTTTTGATCGCCAGATAGCTCCACACTGTTGCTGCTTCCTTTCAAAAGGACAACCTCAAAAGGACCACTTATTTTGAGAGATTTGAAGTCCTCAACTTCAAATGAACGAGTCGACTGACCATGTGCTACAATAGCAACTATCAAGGATAAAATAGAGAATATATTTTTCATAATACAACACTAAACGAAAAAGGGTAACCCGAAAGTTACCCTATTCCTAATTTTATTTAAATCGATTAACAGCGCTAGAACTATCCGTTCATAGATACCAAAAATTCTTCGTTATTTCGGGTTCCTTTCATCTTGTTAAGCAAAAAGTCCATGGCCTCATTGCTGTTCATGTCAGACATGAATTTTCTAAGAATCCACACTCGACTAAGCATCTCTTTCTCCATCAATAGATCTTCTCGTCTGGTTCCTGAGGCAGGCACATCTATTGCAGGGTACACGCGCTTATTAGAAAGTTTTCGATCCAACTGAAGTTCCATGTTCCCCGTTCCTTTGAATTCTTCAAAGATTACTTCATCCATTTTAGATCCAGTTTCAATCAAAGCTGTGGCGATAATGGTAAGTGAACCTCCATTCTCTACATTTCTTGCAGCACCGAAAAATCGCTTTGGTTTGTGAAGTGCATTCGCATCTACACCTCCTGATAAAATCTTGCCAGACGAAGGAACTACAGTATTGTGCGCTCTCGCTAACCTTGTAATAGAGTCTAACAAAATAACCACGTCATGGCCACACTCCACCATACGCTTGGCTTTTTCAAGCACGATGTTCGCAACCTTAACATGCTTTTCTGCCTGCTCGTCAAATGTTGAAGCAACAACTTCTGCTCGAACCGATCTAGCCATATCAGTAACTTCTTCCGGACGTTCATCAATGAGCAAAATCATCAAATAAACTTCAGGATGATTAGTTGCAATTGCATTTGCAACATTCTTTAGTAAGACAGTTTTTCCTGTCTTTGGCTGAGCTACGATCATTCCCCTTTGTCCCTTACCAATTGGAGCAAACATGTCCAATATTCGCGTAGAATAGTTGTCAGGTTTTGTACTCAACTTTAACCTTTCGTTCGGAAAAAGTGGTGTTAGGTATTCAAAAGCAACTCGATCTCTAATTTCTTCAGTCGTTTTACCATTGACACTTTCAACCTTCAACAACGCAAAATATTTCTCTCCATCTTTTGGAGGTCTTATCTGTCCATTTACTGTATCTCCAGTCTTTAGACCAAATAACTTTATTTGTGAAGGTGATACGTAAATATCATCTGGAGACGCGAGATAGTTGTAATCGCTGGATCTTAAAAACCCATATCCATCCTGCATTATCTCTAGAACACCTTCGTTCTCGATGATTCCTTCAAATTCCTTAATATTCTTTTGATGCTCAGCACGCTTTGCCCTTGCTTGCTCTCTGGCTTCAGCTTTTTCATCACGTTCCTTGCTATCTCCCTCACGCTTCTCTCGCTTTTCCTTTCTCTCTGGTTTTTCAGGTCTATTGTCAGGCTTTCTATCCTTAGCTTCTTGAGGCTTACCACTTGGCTTGTCGCTTTGCGGGGTACTTGGTTTATCTGTCCCTTGAAGTTCAATGTCAAGACTCTCCAATAAATCATCCGATTTAGCTTTCCCGCTATCCTTCGCTACATTCTTTCTCTTTTTCGGCTTTGGCTGTCTCTCCTCCTTTGCAGGCTTATCTACAACTTCACCTTTCGGTTCTTTTGCCTCTTTTGAGGCTGCTACCTTTTGCAGCTCACTATCAGGCATGGTGCTCTGATGATCCAAAATACTATAAATAAGATCTTTTTTTGCTGCTTTCTTTGCGTTTTTGACTCCAAGCTCTTCCGCAATCTCTCTCAATTCGGATAGTAATCTGACACTGAGGTCGTCTAATGTGTACATAAAAGTGTTACTCGTGGGTATTTGTATATGATTGTGGGATGCAGGTCCTATGAATTATCCCCGCTGGTCTAGAATAGACGCACAATAATAGGAGAATAGCATGTTATTCACAAATTAATGATACGATATCTTATTCATTTGTTCCTCTGCTTCGTTTATTTAAATACAACTCCTTTCTTTGCGGCAAAAGAAATCTCAATTATGTTATCTGTTGTAGGTATCCGCGAAAGCTTTGATCTGTACGTTTCTGGGCTATTGAAACGAGGAATAAAAAATTCAAAAGAAATTCTCAATGAAGTAATCAATACTGACAATGCAAGAAAGGCAACTCAGCAGCAGCTGGATGAAACCTTGTCAAAGTCCAATAATCTTGCTAAACAAATTGGCAGCTTGATGAAGGAGGGTAAAAAGGAAGAAGCCAATGCCATTAAAACTGAAACTACTGTGCTTAAGGAATTGAGTAAGGAGCTTACAGATAAACTTAGTCTTATAAATCAAGACCTTCAGCAGCAACTTTACAATATCCCCAATATTCCGAACGAAAAAGTCCCTTCAGGTCTTAAAGAAGAGAATAATGAAATAATTAAGCAAGCCGGAGAAATTCCCAAATTAATAGCAAAGGCAAAACCTCATTGGGAATTGATTAAAGATTTTGACATCATTGATTTCGAACTCGGTAACAAAGTGAGTGGTGCTGGCTTCCCTTTTTATAAAAATGAAGGAGCTCGCTTATCAAGATCTCTGGTGAACTTTTTCCTTAATGAAGCAAGTAATGCTGGGTATAGTGAAGTCCAACCTCCTATTTTGATTAATGAAGAATCAGGGTATGGGACGGGGCAACTACCAGACAAAGAAGGTCAAATGTATCATATTGAGGATACTAATCTGTATTTAATTCCTACAGCAGAAGTCCCAATAACTAATATCTTCAGAGACACTATTCTTAAAGAAACGGATCTACCTCAAAAATTGGCAGGTTATACACCTTGCTTTCGAAGAGAAGCAGGTTCTTGGGGAGCGCATGTCAGAGGATTGAACAGACTTCACCAATTTGACAAAGTCGAAATTGTGCAAATCACGCATCCGAATGATAGTTATGAAACACTGGATAGTATGGTCGCACATGTGGAAAGCATCATTAAAAAACTTGAACTCCCGTATAGAATTTTAAGGTTATGCGGTGGGGACTTGGGATTTACATCAGCCATTACCTATGATTTTGAAGTTTACTCAGCTGCGCAAGAAAAATGGTTAGAGGTTAGCTCTGTCTCCAATTTTGAAAATTATCAAGCCAATAGACTTAAACTTCGATTCAAGGAATCAGATGGCAAAAAGCAAATGGCCCATACATTAAATGGAAGTGCGCTGGCCCTTCCAAGAATAATGGCAGCCATTCTAGAAAATAATCAAACGGAAACTGGTATCACAATTCCTAAAGTGCTTCAGCCTCTCATGGGTATTGATTCAATTACCAAATAAATTATCACCCGATTTATACTAGATCAAACAGTGATTCCAATGCGCAAATTGCAAGGCACCTGCACTAAGCATAGATTTTGGAAAGTCGGTACAGGAAAAAGCTAACATTTATTACTCCCCTGAACTGGGTGCTCAATAGTCTCAACAGCAGCATTTGTATCTTCTTCTTCGAGATAGTTGAGGATAATCAAATAGTGATCAGCTCTATCAGACGGCAGTACTGGGATCTCTGGCCCGATGATGGAGCGGGAAGGGAGAAATTAATCTGTTAACCGATAAAGCTGAAAACCTGGTAGTATTGCCTCAGTACCCCCTACTTTCTTGCACGAACAACTATCGAAACCAATAATGTGACAACTGGGCAGTAACGTCTATTGAACGCGGCAGGTGGCAAACACAGAAGATTTAGCGACAGAGCTGTGTTGCTGCTAAGCGTAAGAATTGCGGGTAAGCAGAGCGCAGGCAGTGGGTTATTGTTTGGCAAATGTCTTTTGCCGCTTTGGTGGACCGTTCGTTTTTGATAAGAAAAATGAAGTGCCACTCCGGCAATGATGAGGAGCGAAAAAAGACGAAAATACAACAGGCATTATCAGACATCAGCCAGGTGAGCCCTAAGCAAACAGTATTTTCTTATTGCCCACTTCATAGTGCCTTATGAGTCTTGATAGCTCATTGATATTGTTGACTTATGGGAACAGATTAGCAGAAAGTGTTCAATCTAATCGTTTTGAGGGATGGCACTATTCCGTCACCTTTAGCCTTATTTATCAACTGTGGGCTCACAGCCCAATAGTTGAGTGTTATCGATGCACTCAATTCGGATTAAGCGTAGCGGAAAATCTTTGATGGTTATCTCCTCATTAAAACCCGTGTGAAGAAAGTTTCTGACCCAAAATGTCACCAGGTTGAAGATTCTTTTCAATTAATCTGACTAATGTAATTATCACTATTCTTTTCTACTGAAACTACCTCGAAGTATTCCAAAATACCTTCAGGTAGCAATAGCTCCTATGCACTTAATTCCAATGGATACTTTTTGTTCGCAAAAAAATAATTCGGAGATACCCCACAGGTTTTCGGATTGATCCATAATAGGCCATAAAAAAGGGAAGTTGACTATTC
>JAGDZR010000021.1:0-65379 GCA_049115695.1 Cyclobacteriaceae bacterium
TATTTATTCCGGTATTCTCCTTGGTCGAAACCGGAATGACGAGTGGAGATGAAGTTTTTAATCAGGTATTCTCCTTCGTCGAAACCGGAAGGAGGGGATGAAGGGTGCAGTATTTATTGCGGTATTCCTTCACTTCGTTCGGAAATCGGAATGACGGGATGGAGGAGCAATATTTTATTAGGTATTCTCCTTGGTCGAAACCGGAAGGAGGGGATACGGGGGGAGGAATATCGAAAAGATGGGATACGGGAGGAATACCGAAATTAGATCGACCGATACATCTTGCGAAACTCCAGCGGGGTGTATCCTTTGAACTTTTTGAATTGCTTGTAGAAAAAGGGCAGACTCTCATATCCGCATTTGTAGGCTATTTCGGCCATTTGGAGATCGGTTTCCAGGATATGTCTGCTGGCTATGTTGACGCGATATTCATTGACAAATTCAAAGAAGGGCTTATTCATTGTTTTGCTGAAAAACCGAGAGAATGCCTGTTCGCTCATGCTGAGCTCCGATGCAATTTCCGAGAGTTTAATTTTCTCTTTGAACTTGTTTTTCACGAACAATTGAACCCTGTTGAGCCTGTCAGTCGTATCAGAAGACATGTCGTATGAATAGGATGCTCCCGCTATCAATTCATAATCTGCATATTGAGATAAGTAATCCATTAGTTCAATGAATTTCAAGTATCTGTCCATACCGTTTTCATGTTCCACCTGGTGCATCAGGTTTGAAATGGTATTCCGATTATTAGGATGAAAGTAAAGCCCACGTTGGGATTTGTTGAGTAAATGGTGAATCCTTCGAAAGACAGGCAAATCACCAATGGTTTCTTTTTGCCATTGAATCACAAGGGATCGGCTTTTATCTCGGTGATCATCAGCATTTTTCCAACAATGGGGGAGATTGCTTCCTAGCAATACCAGGTCTCCTTCCTGAAAGTCTGAGATGTTATTACCCACATAGCGAATTCCTGAGCTTTGCAGAATCAAAGTCAACTCATATTCAGGATGAAAGTGCCAGGGATGTTCAAATGAATCCTGCTGATAAA
This sequence comes from Cyclobacteriaceae bacterium, assembly GCA_049115695.1. GTDB lineage: Bacteria > Bacteroidota > Bacteroidia > Cytophagales > Cyclobacteriaceae > JAGDZR01. The sequence goes on from JAGDZR010000021.1 coordinate 1,049, forward strand.
TGAATGCGTGTATTCCTTCTTCTGTTTGTTTGACCTTTTCAAGGATCGCTTTCATTTAATATGCTATTTAATTATTGCTTAAAGGCGTTTGTTGTTTGAGGCTACAAAATAGGATATTTTTTCATCAAAATAGACAACTCTACTTAATGTGACTTTCTGGACTTTTGTAACATAGAAGTAATGAGATTACTGTGAATACAGGAATTAAATCCTAAACTAAATGGGGATAACATCAAGAACAGCTGTCGCTACAGGTGATGGCCAATTTGAAATAACGACCACAGAAGTATCGGCTCCTCAATCAGATGAGATTCTGGTAAAGGTAAAGGCAGCAGGTTTGTGTCATACCGATCATGATTCACTCAATTGGGGAAAACCGATTGTACTCGGACATGAAGGAGCAGGTGTAGTTGAGCAGGTTGGGGATGAAGTCAAAGAGCTGAAAGCAGGGGATAAGGTGATTTTGAATTGGGCTACTCCATGCATGAAATGCTTTCAATGCCAGGAAGGCAATCAGCACATTTGCGAAAACAACTCTCCGGTTACTGCGGGTGGAAATGGATACACGCCCGGTCATGCTCATTTAGAAGGAACAAAGTGGAACGGGCAGCCTATTGAACGTTCTTTCAACATTGGAACCATTTCTGAGTATGCTCTGGTGAAGTCATCGGCTTGCGTCAAGCTGGAAAGCAACATGCCCATGTCATCTGCAAGTATTATCAGTTGCGGTGTGATGACGGGCTATGGCTCTGTAGTAAACTCAGCCCAGTTGGCAGCTGGACGTTCTGCAGTGGTATTAGGAACAGGAGGAGTTGGACTGAATGTCATTCAGGGCGCCAAAATATCTGGAGCTTCTAAAATCATTGCCATTGATATCAATGCGGAACGCTTGGAAATGGCCAAACAATTTGGAGCGACTCATACAATCCAGGCGGATAAGACGGATTCGGGACTAATGAGCGCAGCGGAGAAAGTGAAAGAAATGACGGACGGAAGAGGTGCTGATTATGCTTTTGAATGTACTGCTATTCCAGCACTTGGAGCTGCACCATTGGCGATGATTCGTAATGCTGGTACAGCTGTTCAGGTGAGTGGGATTGAAGAAGAAATAACCATTGATATGAACTTGTTCGAATGGGACAAAACCTACATTAATCCACTTTACGGCAAGTGCAGACCACAAATTGATTTCCCAAAGTTGGTGAGCCTTTATGATAAAGGCGATTTGAAATTGGATGAGATGATCACAAGAACCTATCCATTAGATAATTTGAAACAAGCTTTTGATGATATGTTGGCAGGTAAGAATGCAAAAGGTGTAATTGTATTTGACTGATGAGCAAGTTTAAAACCACAGAATTGTCCAAGCCACAATTCGAAATGAATGGCTTGCGGTTTATCACTGTTAAAACGCCAAATCTAAAAGGACGGGGAGATATCTGTGTGTTTGTACCGGATGGTGAAGATTTGAAAGACCTACCCATTGTAACCTTACTTCATGGTGTTTATGGTAGTGCATGGGCATGGGCTTTTTTGGGTAACGCGCATGGGGTTACCAATCGCCTCATCCAGGACGGCAAAATAAGACCTATGGTATTGGCCATGCCATCCGATGGGTTGTGGGGAGATGGAAGCGGGTACATGGCTCATGACAGGAGAGATTTTGAAAAATGGATTGCTGAAGATGTGCCGGTTGCGGTGACGGAGAATATTCCACAGACATCAGATCAATCAAAATTGTTCCTTTCTGGGTTGTCGATGGGTGGATTTGGAGCCTTGAAAGTGGGTTCGAAGTATGGGAAGCAGTATGCTGGTATCTCTGCACATAGCTCTATCACTGAAGTTGGACAAATGAAGTTGTTCGTCGAAGAGCCAATCGAGGCATATCGTCAGGAAGTAAGAAGTGATGAGGATGCTTTGACTAGTCTCATCGAGAACAGAAGAGAATTACCACCACTTCGATTTGATTGTGGCGTAGATGATGAATTGATCGAGTACAACAGAGTACTACATTCAGAATTGGATAGCGCCGGAGTAGATCATATCTACCAGGAATTTTCGGGCGGTCATCAGTGGGAGTATTGGCAGGAGCATCTGGAAGACACGCTGTTGTTTTTTGAGGGGGTATTAGGCAAGGGTTAAGCGACTTATTGCAACGCCTAACCCTATCCATGGTATTATCTCTTAGTCGGAGTTAATCTACTCTTCACCCCAATAGTCAAACACAAATAAGTCCTTGAGCAGAGGTTTGTTTTTACCTGCAACTTCCATGTGGGCTGGATGAGGTAGATAGATGTCTCTGGCTGCTTCGTTTTCAAAGGTCAACACATAACAGTGGGTAAACCCTTTGGCAAAGCCTTCAACACTGATATCTTCTCCTCCTTCAAATTTGATGATTTCCGGAATACGGGTTTTTAGCTCCAGAAAATCCTTAACCGCCTGGGCTTTTCGCTCCTCAGAAACATCATCGTTAAACTGAAACGAAACAACATGTCTTAGCACCTTTTTTTCCTTTTTAGTTGTGTTAAACGACATACTTACTGTTGCAAGCATTACAACAGCAAGAGTTGATAGTATTAGATTTTTAGTATTAACTATTTTCATTTTATTTCAATTTGCGTTTTTATCAAGTTTATAAGTAACCAGTTCGTTTCCACCAACCGAGCCTGCGAGCAAATACATTTCACCGTTGATGATGTGACCTGCCAGTCCATAGTAAATGGGAAAGCCCGTTTTGATTTTGCCCGCATCAACCAGTAGGCCTGTTTCTTTGAGCACGCAGAGTTGGATACTTTGGTCATCCCGGGTTGCAATGGCCACCAATGCATTTTTATCATCAATCGGTAGACTGTGTAATCTTGTTTGTCCTTTAATCAAAGTGCTGGCATCACCCTTGAAAAGTGAACGAGGGATCAGTTCAGCCTGATTGTCCAACATGAACACACTTACTGCATCACCATGATAATAATAGGTTTCCCTGTCCTTGATCCAGGGAGTTGGTTTGTAGTAGATATGATGTCGATGACCTACCACTACAAAATTTCTGTTGTTTAAGCGAACTGATATTACAGGGTAGGTACCATTGAGATAGCGTATGTGATCATCTGAAATACTGCTGATGTGTTCAAAATGGCCATCTTCAAATACCTGGAAGTTACTCAAGCCATTGTCCTGGAAACCGCCCGTCATTAGGACGGTTTTGCCCTGCACCTGATGCAAAGACATCCCTATGATGCCATCTGTAAAAACAGCTTCTGTGTCTGCCATCGACTGAACATGTTCGAGACTTCCGTCTGGCAATATTCTGAAGCAAGACAATCCCGGATTCTTTTCCAATCCCCCTACAAACAGATAGGAGTCCTGAGACATATGAACCACCTGAAGGGTGATGACTATGCCGAGATAGGTTTGCTCCGTGTCCTGAATGGAAGAGACACTTTTCAAAGTGCCGTCATCATTGATTTCGAAAACCTCGACCATGTTTCCACCTTTTAAGCCAGCAAACAGGAAGTTTTTTCCATGTACCTGATCAGCTACAAGCCCTCTCACTGCCTTTTTACCTCCAGTTACAGTGTAGCTTTCTATCGGCTGAAGGACTCCTGTGTTTGAAATTTCAAAAGCGTCTACTTTATTACCATCACCTCCTGAATAAGCATAGTACTTATCACCAATTTGATAAATAGTACATGTGACAGTATTATTTGAAGTCTTCGACGTGCTGATAGAATTGATCGAATAGGAGTTCTGAGCGATCAACCCGGTTTGTAGCCAAAAACTTACGATAAGAAGAACCGATAAACGCTTTATCATATTATTTAAGAATTGTTGCCACTGCAGCAAGTGCTATGTCCTGATCTTGTTCGATGGTTCCACCACTGATACCTATTGCACCAATGACCAATCCAGATTTATCTTTGATGGGTATCCCTCCGGGAAAGGTAATAAGACCTCCATTTGAGTGTTCAATATTGTATATGTCCGCTCCTGGTTGTGTGATTTTTCCCAGGTCAAGTGTGGGTGTATCAAAAAGTCGAGCAGTTCGCGCTTTTTTGATAGCCACATCGATACTTCCTAAGTAGGCACCATCCATTCTTAGAAATGATTTTAGGTTGGCGCCAGCATCCACAATAGCGATATTGATGAGTATTCCTTCAGCCTCAGCCTTTTCTGTGGCTTTCATCAAGATGTTATTGGCCTGCTCTGCAGTGAGATCACCAGGAAGTTGGTGTTGAGCATGTAGATGAGTTGTCGCTATTGTCAATAGCATTATCAGGCCTGGAATAATACGCTTTCTCATTGTTTGTTTTTAGATTGAAAAGAACTCAAGTTCTAGTGAGTCTATTGTCCAGATGCAAATCTTGTATTCCAAGCCATAGAAACTCTTGAACTAGTTCAATAAATAGTGCTAATAATCTGAAGTGAGTCTTCTTTTCCGGATTTTACTGACGAATTCTGGTGTAATCCCGAGATAACTCGCAATTTGTTTGTTGGTGACCCGATTGGCTATAGTGGGATAAGTGGTGATGAAGTGGTCGTATCGTTCGTCGGCGTTCATTGTATGGCTCCTTACTAGTCTCCTTTGCCATGCAGCTACTGCAGTTTGTGACATAATCCGAAACAGCCGATCAACTTTAGGCAATGCTTCATAGAGTCGTTCTTTATCGGACTTAGTGATCATCAGTACCTGACTTTCTTCAAGGGCTTGAATGCTGAGTTCCGAGCTGGTTTGGTTCAAAAAGCTATCAATTTCCATCAACCACCATCCTTCTGCAGCGAAATAGAGAATTTTCTCATTGCCTTCATGGTCAATTGTAAAAATCTTGAAGCATCCATTTGCCACCAGCCCCTCAAAACGGCATATTTCTCCCATTCTCAACAAATACTCCTTTTTCTGTACGTTTCGAGGTTTGTAAAAAGAACAAATAAAGTCAAGCTCGTTGACTTTGAAATCCATGTACTTTGAGAAATTATTCTTGAGTAATTCTGACATGATCAGCTCATATTTCGTCGTGGGCGCAAAGCTAGGTAACCTAAATTTTCGAAATAAAGTCGCTGAGATTACCATTTTTCTCCAATCCCAATTTTTGGCGTAATCTATAGCGCGAAGTATTGATGCTGTCCAGTGTGATGCCGAGCAGCTTGGACATGTCTTTGCTCGAAAAATTGAGTTTGACAAGCGCACATAATCTTAGGTCTGACTTGCTAAGATTTGGAAATTTTGTCATCAGTCTGTCATAAAAGTTTTTATTGACAGCTATAAACCTTGTTTCAAATTCTCTCCAGTTGTCAGAAGTATTGAAGTTGATACTTCTGGTCAATCGTTTGAGGTCTCCTTGATCCGGTTTTTCTCCAAGTTTTTCTATTTTGTTTTTCACCTCAGTGAGAATTTCTTCTCTTTCAATCACAAGGAGTGCAGAAGCGGTAAGCTCCTTGTTTTTTACTTCCAAAACTTCATTCGATTTCTGAATTTCTAATACACGCTGTTGCTGTAGTAGTTTTTTCTCTGCTTTATGTTTTATCCGAATGTACCGATAGATAACAAATCCAACCAAGATCAATAGGAAAATTGCTCCTAATTGCACTACAGAATTCAGGTATGATATTTCCTGTTCATGTTCTAGTTGAGCCAATCTTTGTTTTTGAAGCTCCTGGTCTTGTGCTTCCTTGATTCGTCTGAATTCATCTTTTATTTCCAGTGTGCTTTGATTCGTTTTACTTCGAACACCAAAATACTCTTCTCCTAGTTTTCTTGCAGCTTCAGAGTGTAGATAGGCGTCATGATGATTGTTCATGGAAACATTAAGCTTGGCAAGATTGATGTATAATTCAGGAATTAGATCAAGGTGACTTTTGTATTTCTCACTGATGGTTATTGCACTTTTGTAGTAGAACTCACTAGAATCATTTTTCCCAAGCTCTTTATGGATGTCTCCCAGGAATGAATACAATACGACCAGATAGGGTTTAAACCTGTCTTCAAAATAGGGTTTGATTCGATTGAGTTCGTTGAGCGCCTCTATCGTATGTCCTTCATAAAACTTAATGTATGCCTGCTCGGCATCTAAGTGAGTGGGGTTTTGAGTTACTCGATTAATGGTAAGACAGCTGTCAACATAGCGCTTACTCATTTCGATATCCCGATTTTTACGATATATGGTTAATATGGCGAAATAGGTAACACGGATTGCCTGTTCATCAACCTCTTTCCTTTCATTGAGGTCCTTTAGAATCGATAGTGATTTGTTGAAGTATTCCAGCGAGATGTCCTGACGTTGATAAAGGCTGTACAAAAGGCCAAGGCCGTGATACACTGCCGCCCGACCACCCTCATTGTCTATCATGTCCGCAAGGAGCAATGCTTCCCAGTAGTTGTCATAGGCTTTACCAAATTCAGCATTGTGAGCCAAGAGTTCGCACAAAGCGAGCAGATTGGTGATTGCACTGATGGTATCACCACGTTCCAGAAGGCTTTGTGCATTATCAGCAAACGATACCTTGGTACTGTCATTATTGATCAGTATTCGCTCAATTCTTTTAGGTAGGAAATTGCCGAGTTTACTCGCAAGCGTAGTATCCATTGATATGTCCTGACTCAACAGGTTTGTTTGCACTGTGAGACATGTCAAAAGAATACAGAGTCTAAATGGCCTAAAAGTGTGTGCTAAGTTTAATAATCTTGAAATCATCCATTAATGCTTATATAAGTCGATTATAAGTTAGTCATGTTTAGATTTTTATATCAATAATTCGCCCAATGTATAAGTTTTGTTTAGTTAATAAAGGTATCCAGTTCTCCTATTTGGTTGAACATTCGTGTTTGGAGTAGTGATCAAAAGACTACTTCGAGAACTTATGAAGAACCTTTTTAAACTAAACTGAACATGTATGAGAATCTTTTTATTTAGGATTAAACTGTTCACCTTATTGCTTTTTGTTTTTGCTTCGTTGATGGGGCAGGATAAGAACATTTCAGGTAAAGTGACAGATGAAAACGGGGAAGGGCTCCCCGGAGCGAGTGTAGTGGTGCGAGGGACCTCAATTGGAACTACCACAGACATTGAAGGAAACTTCACTATGAGTGTCTCAAATGATGCGACAGTTGTTGTGTCATTTGTCGGTTACGAATCTCGAGTGATGGAAGTTGGAAATCAGGAATTTCTTGATATCAACATGAGTCTTGATGCTGAACAATTGGACGAAATTGTTGTGATTGGCTATGGACAAGAGAAGAAGTCAAATCTGACGGGAGCAGTGGTATCGATCGACAGTAAAAAGCTGACAAGTGTTCCTGTTGCAAACACGATGGGACTTTTAACAGGTCGTGTTCCTGGTATCATGGTAAGACAAAACTCTGGATTGCCTGGAGGTGAGAATACACAGATCAGGATTCGTGGATTTGCTGGATCGCCTTTGATATTGGTGGACGGAGTACAAATGGAAATGGATCGAATCGATCCAAATGATATTGAAAGTATCAATATCTTGAAAGATGCGGCGGCAGCTATTTATGGAGCTCGAGCTGGTAATGGAGTAGTGCTGGTTACCACTAAAAGAGGAAATACCGGAGCACCACAGATCAGCTATAGTGGGAGTTATACTTCACAAAGTGCAGTGCAGTTTTTTGAACAAGTTGATGCAGGGCAGTATGCTCAGTTGGTACGAGAAGCCAATCTAATGGATGGATTGGACATGGATGCCACCTATTCTGCAGAGGACGTTCAAAACTATGCTAATGGAGCACCTGGATTTGAAGGTGGTGATTGGATAGATGCATTGATCAAAAACAATGCCCCAATGTTTCAGAATAGCCTGAGTGTAAGAGGAGGATCTGATCAGGTAAGATATTATGCTTCAATAGGGAACACTGCGCAAGAGAGTTACTTCCGAAGCAGAGATTTTGATTACCGAAGATTGAATGCCAGAACTAATCTGGATGCAGAGATCAATAAAAATCTAAGTTTCAATATGGATCTTTCATTCAGGCGTGATGAACGATCCAGACCACAGGAAGACATAGATGGTGTGTGGACGGATTTATCTACAGCTCAACCTACTTTACCTACGGAACTGCCGGATCCAAGCAAGGGAGCTGCGTTTTCAGGATTTTCTCAAAGAACACCCCTTGGGCTTACTGATAAAGACTATGTCGGAAGCTGGGACAGACATGATTACACATTCAGAGGGAAGCTGGGTCTTAACTTCAATGTTCCTTATTTGGAAGGACTAACTATCCGACCTGAGATGAACATTGAGCATGTAGATCGGTCTGTAAAAAGATACAGGGGATCATTTGACATTCAGCAGTATCAACCAGAGACTGATACTTATTTGTTCATTGCTTCAAATGGAAATGACAACACTACCATTTTTCAGTCTCAATGGAGGAGAGTTCAATTGTACCCCACTATTTCAATGGAGTACGACAAGAGCTTTGGAGCGCATAACATTAAGCTGTTGGGTGTAGCAGAACAACAAACACGTAAGATCAACAGCTTCAATGCAAGCAGACGTGACCTGCTTACGACTAATATTCGTGAGATCTTTATAGGGTCAACTGACGAGCAATTTGCAAACGGGTTTTCGCGACCTGATATTGGTAGAAAAAGTTTTGTGGGTAGGGTAAACTATCGTCTCAAGGATAGATACCTGTTTGAAGCTACTTTGAGAGCAGATGGAAACGTCTTGTTTGCTCCAGAAACACGATGGGGATATTTTCCCAGTGTTTCAGCCGGATGGGTTTTGTCTGATGAGTCGTTTATGCAGGGTGTATCGATGCTCGATCATCTGAAGTTAAGGCTCTCTTATTCGCAGCTGGGTGATGATACCGCTGAAAGACTTGAAGGGTTTGACTACCTGACTGGTTATGGTATTTCAGGTATTTACCTGTTTGGAGACAATGTTGCCCAACCTGCTATTCGCACATTTGGATTGGTCAATCCACTGTTGACCTGGGAAAAGATGACCTTGTATAACATCGGGGTAGAGGCCGCAATAATGGATGGGCGTTTGTCTTTTGAGGCTGATCTGTTTTATCGACTCAGAGAAGGAATAATTGCTCCAAATGTCGAATCTGTTCCTAATGAAACAGGAGCAAATCTGCCAGTTGTAAATATCGACAACCAGGAGAACAAAGGAATTGAATTAGCACTGAATTATCAGCAGAGATTTGGTGATTTTAAATTCACTGCGTCCCCTAACATGACATTAGCTAGAGCTAAATGGTTAGAAGTGAGGAGCCAGGAGCAATTTGATGATCCTGACCAGGAGAGATTATGGGGTAGAGATTATCAATACCTCAACCGAACTGTGGGGTATGTGTCTGATGGTCTGTTTATGTCTCAGGAAGAAATCGATAATCATCCCGTGATTCAGGGAGCTGGAAATGATAACGCAAACCTAAGACCTGGTGATATTAAGTATATGGACCTTGATGGAAATGACACCATCAACTTCCGTGACCAACAGGAAATAGGTAGAGCACAAGTGATACCTGATTTAGTGTATGGCATGAACCTGTCGTTTTCATACAAAAACTTCAGTGTCAATGCTTTACTCCAGGGTGCATCGAGGTTTGCGATCTTGATCGGAGGATCTGCACGTACCATGTTTGACAATGCTACCATTCCTCTAAGCTACCACTATGACTATAGGTGGCAGCCAGATCCGGACAACCCTGGGGTGAATATCAATCCTGAAGCATCACTTCCAGCACCAAGTTTGTCACAGAGTTCAAACAACAACAGAACGTCAGACTTTTGGTTGAAGGACGTTACCTATGTCAGACTTAAAACTGTGAATGTGGCCTACGACATTCCTGGTAACATTATCTCCAAAATCGGAATGGAGAATGCCCAGATATACATTTCTGGAGAGAATCTCTTGACGCTTACCAATCTGGGGATTTATAAAGAGTCGTTTGATCCGGAATTTGAACCGGGCAATCCAAATAGGAGATATCCAATTACCAAGCAGGCAACTGTTGGTTTAAGAGTATCATTTTAACTGTGAATCACATGAAAATGAATAAAATAATAATCGTATTTCTAATGGCCATGGTGACGATTTTGCCATCATGCGAAGACGCCTTTGAGTTGACCCCATCCAATATCATTTCTGATGCGGTAGTATTCGATGACGAAGGACTGGCAGATGCCTTTTTAGCTGATCTGTATCAGAGAAGTGTATTTCTAGATGATCGACTTGGTTTCCAAATCATGCAAGGATTGATCAATTCAGCCGGAGGGGAATCTCGTAATTTTGCTCCCTGGCAACAGCCTTTCGGCCGTGTAATCGGCTGGGATTTTAATGAAGAAGGAGCTGGTGTATTCAATGATTTCTACAGTTATGGATTGATACGTGAGTGCAATGAGTTTATTACTAAAATTCCGGAAGCACCCAGTATTTCTGATGAATTCAAGAATGACAGAGTTGGTGAGGCGAGGTTCCTTAGGGCGTGGGCTTACTTCCAGATGGTACGTATCTGGGGTGGAGTACCACTCATTACAGAAGTGATCGACATTCAGGGAGATACAGAACTAAGTTTTCCAAGAAACTCTGAAAAGGAAATTTATGATTTCATTGGCTCTGAAATGGATGATCTGGCGAACATATTGCCAGACAATCCTGAAGATGGTCGTGTTTCCAGATGGGCGGCATTGGCTTTGAAGAGTAGAGCAATGCTCAACGCAGCAAGTGTAGCAAGATTTGGGACTGAGCAAATGAGCGGGTTACTTGGATTTCCGGCAGGCGATGCAGATGGTTATTACCAACAATCCTTAGCAGCTTCACAGGAGATCATGCAGAGTGGTCAGTTTTCACTTTATAGAAAATCCAGTGATCCTGTTGAAAACTTCGCCAATATATTCCTTGATGAGGTAGATAATCGTGAAATCATATTCAAAGAGAAGTATGATTTTGATGCAAATAAAAGCCACACCTGGGATGGACAGGGAGCACCATTTGGTACTGGGTTTAACTGGAATTCAAACTTCCCAACCTATCTGGAAATGCTCGAAATATTTGATTTCACGGATGGAAGTACAGGTCGAATTGATCGTGCGAACTATGATGGTAACACGCCGTTGGATCCGTCATGGTTTTTCGAACAAAGGGACCCAAGGATGAGAGCATCAATATTCTATCCTGGTACAGAGTTTGAAGGTGGGAATGTCTATTTTCATAGACGAACACACTATACGGATCCGGCAGATGGTGTCAGAAAATCCAATGATCAAAATGGATTTAGAGTGCCAGGCACTGACTGGCCAGGTGCAGGTCCCGGAAGACACATTGGTGGAAATCCAACTGGATTATTGGTTCGAAAAAGAATAAGTGAGGAAACTCCTGATGGATTGAATTCAAGTACCGACTACATTGTTTTTCGCTTGAGTGAAATCATGCTCAACTATGTGGAGGCAGCCTTTTACCTTGGAGATCCTAATGGAGACCTGGCAGATGTTCTCAATAATGAGATCAGGGATAGAGCTGGTATGCCAGCGCTAACCGCTGCTGAGATTACTGAAGATAAGATCAGACAGGAGAGGAGAGTCGAACTAGCATTTGAGGATCAAATCTTCTGGGATTTAAGAAGATGGAGAATTGCCCATATCGAGTTGCATGAGCAGGTCAGGCATAGAGTCCATTGGGAATATGACTTTGACACAGGTATGTACACAGCGTTGATGGCACATGGTGATCTCAACAGAGTACGCCTGCATCCTGAGCATAATTATTACTATGCTTTTGGATTAGGCAAACTGGCAGACAATAGCGGGTTAGTTGAAAACCCCGGATACTAGACTTAAAACTTTATTTCAACTTCATATTCAGAAAAGGTTGCCTTTGGTTTAGGGGCAGCCTTTTTGCTTGAAAAAGGGGTGAATTAAAGCGAAAGATGTTAGTGATGTAAGTTTTTGTCTAGTACAGTATGTTACTACCTTTTGGTAAAAATTACTTCATTTGAAATAGTTAATAATAAAACAGAACATTGAATAGAATGAAATACTTGATAATAGCACTTAGTGTATTGATGGTTGCCTGTCAGCAACAACCTGCCGGCCCTGTACTACAGGGTAAGATTATGGATGAGTCATCCAATCCTGCGGCTGGACTGACCGTCTATGTGGTGGAAGATACTGTTTCCACAGTCACAGACGAGCAAGGGGTATTTAAGCTTTCACTCAAGGATGGTGAGAATAAGACAGTGAGGCTGGAAGGAGAAGGCTATATGTTTGAGCAACATGAGGGTGTAAGTGTATCGGAGAGTTTGAATACGTCGGTACGTAGAGCAATAAAAAGTGCTGCCACGCTAAGAGAGGAAATTTACTTAACCAATGATTGCCAGGTTGATATTCCTGATAATCCAGAATGGGATGTTGAGTTCAAGGAAATTCCATTGAAAGGTGATTTGGCACCAGATACGATGTATACACGCCGTGATCCAAGTGCCGTGATCAAGGTGGATGACACCTACTATGTTTGGTACTCATGGAGTATGACGCATGGTGAGGGTAAAATTGCTCCGTGGGATTTAAATGACTTATACTACGCAACCTCCAAAGATGGCATTACCTGGAAGGAGGAAGGCATAGCCGTTGGAAGAGGAGAGCCAGGATCATTTGATCACCGATCTGTGTTTACAACAGAGATCTTCGTCGATAATGGCAAGTACTATTTGGTTTATCAAGCTGCTGCTGGTGAAGATGGAGTCTACAACCGCAATGTGGTTGGGATGTCTGTGGCTGATTCTCCTGATGGTCCATGGACCAAGTTGAAAGATCCGGTTCTCAGACCGACATATACAGACAACAAATTCTTTGATAATAATGCGGTGCATGATCCATGCATCGTGGCTTATGATGGTAAGTATCATTTGTACTATAAGGGTGAGTGCAATTGCATGGGTGATCCGGATTGTATTCGCTGGTGTAATCCGGTTTGTGGATTGAAGAAGCAGGTGAAATGGGGAGTTGCAGTAGCTGACAGTCCGACGGGACCATTTGAGAAGTCTGTATTCAACCCGATTACCAATACAGGACATGAGGTGATGGTTTGGACGTACGGTACAGGTGTTGCCATTCTACAACACCAGGATGGACCTGAGGCCAACACCATTCAATACTCAGAGGATGGATTCAATTTTGAAATCATGGGATCCGTTAAAGGCATTCCGGAAGCATCCGGACTGTATCGACCAAATGACCCTGCTGATCATCAGCACGCAGGCATTGAGTGGGGCTTGAGTCACAAACTCAATTGGGATGCTGGACCAAGAGGTTGGATGTATATCCGAAGATTTGATCTGGTAAAGAAATAACAAAACTATTTTGTCCGATGAGCATCAATAGTACCAAGCACTGGTTGATTTGTTTCGTAATGATCATGAGTCACCTTGTGCTCATCGGACAAGACAAACCCAATATCCTATTCATCTTTTCCGATGATGCCGGATATGCAGATTTTGGTTTTCACGGAAGTGAGGTAATGAAAACCCCAAACCTGGATAAACTGGCAAGTCAGGGGACTCAGTTTACACAGGCATATGTGTCTGCTGCAGTTTGCGGCCCCTCCAGAGCTGGAATATTGACAGGCAAATACCAGCAGCGATTTGGTTTTGAAGAAAACAACGTGCCGGGTTACATGAGTAAGTCTTATTTACCTGACGATGAAATGGGATTGCCATTAGATCAGCAAACCATTGGAAATTATCTCCAGGAGTTGGGGTACAAAACGGCATTGATTGGCAAGTGGCACCAGGGTAATGCGGATAAGTTTCATCCCTTGAAGCGAGGATTTGATTACTTCTACGGATTTAGAGGAGGCGCAAGGAGCTACTATCCTTTTTCGGATGAAAATCCATTGCGAAGATTAGAGGACAGGATGGAGCGTGGATTTGAAAACTATGAAGAGTCGGATAAGTACCTGACTGATGCGTTAGTTGATGATGCTATCTCCTTTATGGAGCATCAGGATGATCAACCTTTTTTTATCATGCTCTCCTTTAATGCGGTGCATACGCCTATGCATGCCGATGATCCCGATTTGCTCCTATTTCCAAATCTCACAGGGAAACGAAAACAATTGGCTGCCATGACGTTCTCAATGGATCGAGCCATTGGAAGGGTGCTGGATAAGTTGGATATGTTGGGAATTGCGGACAATACGCTTGTAATCTACACCAATGACAATGGTGGTCCATCAGACACCAATGCCTCTGTCAATCACCCTTTGAGTGGAACAAAAGCTAATCACCTTGAAGGTGGTATTAGAGTTCCGTTTTTGATGAGGTGGGATGGGGTAACAACAGCTGGGAAGCAGTATGATCATCCGATCAGTACATTAGATCTCTTACCCACATTTGTAAATGCAGGGGGAGGTGATGCTGAACAAATGGATGGTCTGGATGGAGTGGATCTACAGCCATTCGTTTCTGGAGAAAGATCGGAACGTCCACACAAAACACTTTACTGGAAGAAGGAAAATAGAGGGGCCATCAGAGACGGGGACTGGAAGTTGTTGAGGTTTCCAGACCGACCTGCTGAACTGTACAACCTGGCCGAGGACATCTCGGAAACAAATGACCTGGCCAGCAAATATCCGGATCGTGTTAGGGGCATGTATCAGCAGCTGTTTGATTGGGAGTGTACGCTGGTAAGACCTCTATGGCAGCTTCAACGGGAATATGAAGACAAGGCGATGGATCGGATGGATGCCTACCGCTTCAAGGAGTGAAACACTTAATTGGAAAATGATCCCTACCTTTTTATCAATGTCTTCACAAATTCCATTTGCGGATCTTGATCATTGATTACATCATTGATGGTTAAATGAATTTCATGATCGGGAATCAAACCTCTGTTCGTTGTTGGTTGCTTCTCTGACTGAGGGAATGTTTGAAGATATCCGGGAATGCCAATGGTGATTTTTGAGTAAGGAAGATTTATATACTTAGTAGGTTCTCCAACAAACCCTTCATACCTGCTCCCGGTTTCTTCACCTATGACAATTGCATCACCAAACTCTTTTAGATACCTGGCCATTACACCTGCTGCACCATATGTTCGGCCATTGACAAGCAGATAGATTGCATTATGATAAACCTGCTTAGCTGACTTAGGGATTTTCACCTGTCTGGTTTTTCCATCCCATGCAGTAGATGTCAATAGATTACCAGTAAGGATTTCATTTCTATTGATAAATGGGACAATATCATAAGCAAACTCATTTCTTTCACCGCTGTTATTCCTCAGGTCTATGACCAGATGTTGTGTTTTTTTCTCAATCACCTCGATTATGATTTCCTCATAGAGTTTTTTAGACTTGATTTCAAAATCATTGACTTTACGAGAGTCAAATGAAGGGAGTGTTAAAAAAGCAATATTATCCTCGAAGGTTAAGGTGGAGAATGGAGGCTCGTTTGCCGCTTCCTCATTAGGATAAAACTTTTGATAATTTCCGATTTGTACGCTCCTGTCCAAGGCAGCTACCTGTACTAGTTTTTCATTGCCACTATTATCTATTATCGAGAGTTCAAATTCAGTCGATTGATCTACGTACAAATAGAATTGTAATGGAAACTTAGAAGCCATTGTTCGGTCAATGTACGTGGTGATTAGACCATCAGAAGGGAAGTACTTGTAAATGGTCTGTAAGATTTCTTGAGCACTTTTTCCATTGATGTTAAGGATTTCATTGCCCCGATCCATCAATTGCTCGTTTGACAAATCAAACCAAACGTATAGGCTCCCTTCAAGGACAATTACCGTGATGGGTAAGTACAAGTACTCATTTTGCCCAAACCCACCAAAAATCAATTTGCTGGTTACATCAAAATGGCCTTCGTTGCTAAGAGCACTAAGCTCACTTACTTTCTGATATAGATTGAGGAGTGTAGTGGACTCATTGTCGGAGTTCTTGATGAGTTCATCAGCCTGCTTATCAAACTCAGGGTTGAATTTGTCGAGTCCAGGATTAAATGACCGAATGCTGCTTTTCAGGAAGATAAGATCATCCTTAACACTCTCTTCAGAAAACCTCTGCCCATAACAGATCGAATGAGCACAAAGCAATACCAATACCAGCAGCTTCTTCATGGGTGTTTTCTTGTAAAGATATTTTTTTTCATTGATTGTTTTCCCATCTAAAATCAACTAGACAATCACTTGACTATCAATGAAAATCGTCGAATGAATCGTCTGAAAACTTGACATTTTCTCAACAGCTAGAATAAACCAATAAGGATTTACCAAATGGCTCTGTTGTTCTTATTTGGAAAACCTGATGAATGGGATTTATGTACTTATCGTGGAATATCAGTCAGGAGATGTGACTTACAGAAAAATTCGTAAAATTTAGACTTTGAAAACCTAGATGAAAGACCAAAGAGATATTTCCGTTGTTGGATCTGAAGAGCTTGCCGATTTACATTTATCCGCACCCAAAAACTACGTAGCTGGACTTCCTGCTGTCAAGGTGGCTTTGGATCATGCGCTTAAGGAAATGGGATTGGCAAAGTCTATCCAGACACTCTCCAAACTCAACCAAGAGGAGGGAATAGACTGTCCTGGTTGTGCCTGGCCGGACCCAAAGCATCGATCCTCACTGGGTGAGTTTTGTGAAAATGGGGTAAAGGCCATTGCTGAAGAAGCCACCAATCAAAGAGCAGATAGGGCATTTTTTGCCAGACATTCGGTCAATGAAATGTCTCGTTGGACCGACTTTCAGATAGGTAAGAGTGGTCGAATCACCGACCCGATGATCCTGCGTCCAGGTCAGATTCATTATCAGCCAATAGAATGGGAAGAGGCATTTAAGGTAATTGCGGATGAGCTCCATGCGCTGAAGCATCCCGATGAAGCGATTTTTTACACATCGGGAAGATCGAGCAATGAAGCTGCTTTTTTATATGGCACTTTCATTCGGCAGTTTGGTACCAACAATATGCCTGACTGCAGCAATATGTGCCATGAGTCTAGTGGGGTAGCATTGAAAGAAACCCTGGGAATTGGAAAAGGATCGGTAACACTTGAAGACATTGAGCATGCCGAGGTGGTAATGGTCATGGGTCAAAACCCTGGGACTAATCACCCACGCATGGTGTCTGCTCTGGCAAAGTGTAAATCCAATGGGGGGAATGTAGTTGCCATCAACCCGATTAAGGAGGCGGGCCTGATTCGGTTCAAGAATCCACAAAAACCTATCGGCATAGTCGGTGGAGGAGAAGCAATATCAGACCTGTATCTACAAGTAAAGATCAATGAAGATGTAGCACTCCTAAAGTTGATCATGAAGCGACTGGCTGCATTGGATAGCAAGTCAACGGATGTATTTGATCATGAATTCATCAAAGAAAAAACGCAGGGATTTGAATCACTCCTTGAGGATTTGAACCAGTTGGATGAGCAAGCGTTACTGACAAGATGTGGTGTGTCAAATGATCAGGTGTCTGAGCTGGTAGATATGCTTGCGTCAAAAAAGAAAATCATCATATGCTGGGCAATGGGGCTGACTCAGCACAAAAATGGGGTTGACAACATTAAGGAATGTGTGAATCTACTATTGCTGAAAGGTAGTATAGGTAAGCCTGGTGCAGGCACTTGTCCGGTGCGTGGACACAGCAATGTTCAAGGAGATAGAACCGTAGGGATTGTACATCATACGTCTGCAGCTCTGGCTGGATCATATGAAAAGGCATTTGGCTTTAAAGCACCCACTGAGGAAGGGATGGATGTGGTGAAAAGTATTGAAGCCATGCATCAGGGTAAGGCTAAGGTATTTATTGCGCTTGGTGGTAATTTTCTGTCTGCAGCCTCGGATACCATTTACACAGGAGAGGCATTGCAAAATTGCAGTCTGACGGTATCTGTTAGTACGAAGCTTAACAGGACTCATTTAGTTCCTGGGAAAATATCCATCATTTTACCTACGCTGGGGAGAACGGAAAGGGACGACCAAAATGGAGTTCCTGGGTATGTTACGGTTGAAAACAGTATGGGACGTGTGCACAGGTCTAAAGGCAGGATCAATCCAGCTTCCAATAATTTGCTCAGTGAACCTGTGATTGTGAGTCGCATGGCGCACCATTATTTTCAAGGAAAGGGACCCATCAACTGGGAAGAGCTGGGTACTGACTATGATTTGATTCGAAAGAAAATTGATGAAGTATTCAGTGGGTTTGAAAACTATTCCGAGCGATCAGCAAAATCCGGGTTTGATCTCCCCAACAATGCCAGGGAGGGTGACTTCTCTAAGCTACCGAGCGGGAAAGCTCAATTCTCAATTTGTCCTATTCCTGATCACCATTTGAGCCAGGATGAGTTTTTATTGATGACCATCCGATCACACGATCAATACAATACAACGATCTACGGAATGAATGATCGGTATAGAGGAATTAACAATGAGCGCAGAGTGGTACTGATGAACCAACAAGATATGGACAGGCTTGGGCTGCAGAAGTTGGATGTCGTAGATTTAGTCAGTCATTACGAAAAGGAGCGTAAGGCACGGAAGTTTTTGGTCATTCCATATGACATCCCACAAGGGAACTTAGCCGCATACTTTCCTGAAACCAATGTATTGATCCCAATTGATCAGTATGCGGATAAGAGTCAAACCCCAATAAGCAAGTCAGTTAAGGTGAGGATCGTGAGTAGAAAAATTACTGATTAGCTCGTTTAGCCGTTGCGATGCATTCTGTCAACTGGCTTGCTAAGTACTTTGAGAATGACATTGGGGAGAAAACGACCCATAAATCTTAGCTGACTGGCTTGACCCGGACAGATTTCCAATTTATCACTTGCAAATCCTTTCATAAATACGCCAACCATTTTATCCAAAGGCATTGGGGTGGAACCCTTCATGTCCTCAGGATCGAATACGTCAAGTAACGTTGTATCAGTTGCAGGAGGGGCGAGTTCGAAAACCTTAACAGATGTATTCTTTAATTGCGCCCTCAGCGAAATGCTGTAAGAGTGTAGTGCTGCTTTAGTGGCACAGTAGATAGGAGAGATGGGTAGTGGCGCAAATGCCAAACCAGATGATACTGCCACAGTAGCAGCGTTATCATTGCCTTTCAAAAGTGGCAGAAAAATATCATTCATCCATATGGTTCCTTTTAAATTAATCTCAACTTCCTTAGTAAGATCATCACTTGATAAACCATGGTTTTGAAGGTTTAAATAACTCATGACACCCGCATTGTTGATGAGAATATTGAGTGTTGGGAATTCTTTAGCCACTTGATCATAAAGTTTTTTAATCTGTTTAGGATCACTGACATCACTTTGGATTGTTACCAGACCATCCAATTCGGCTTTAGCCTTTTGTAATTTCTCTTCACTGCGACCTGTAATGATCACTTTGTTATTTTCTCCTGATAAGAAAGCTCTGGCTATTTCCAGACCAATGCCGCTGGCACCTCCGGTTATGAGCACTGTATTGTTGTTAAGATTCATTTAAGGTTTGTTTAAAAGCGAATTCAAATTGAGTGGATAATCTAATAATTTTTCTTGACCAAGAGATATTCTTTTTCCGTCCCATCACGATGAATGTAGACTCTAAGTCATCAGGAGGAAAAATTCAGTTCTCAATTTGACCATTTCTACCCATCACTTGGACCTTTCGAAAGTGACATCATCCACCCATATAGTCAAAGCATTGTCATGTGAGTTGGCAGTGATGCCTATTTCACAACTGCTGTACATGCCTTTTGTACCTTGTTGAAAATACAAAATATCAGTGGGTAAGGTTTTATGATCGTAACTTTCAAGTATTAGCTCGCTATTCTGCCATATTCTTACACTAGCATCATCATTTGTGCTCAATTCCACTTCCCAAACGATGGCTACCCATTCATTTCTAGGGAAAGGAACAGCCGGATCAATAGTTTGCAGAATGTCCCTTTCATTGAACTTATATTCTACGCGTAATGCATCATCTACAAGGGCCAGACGCATACCCGGACCTGCACCAATGGCTGTTTGTTCTTCCAAATCCATTAAAAACAACCACTCCAGAGACTCATTACCGGCAATGAAGTAATGGGCGGTTAGCCTGACTGTTTCGCCTTCCCAAAAGGCCATTTTTTGCTTTACAATACTCGCTTTTGAAGCGCCTTGATCACCAGTTGGATCAGCTATAAATTTTAAGGCGCGTTGACCTGAAAAGGTGTGCGTCGTGTCCACAGTGATTTGGTTTCCAGACCTGGTTAACTGGCTGAAAGACCAAAATTGATCGTCATCTGCAAACAATTCTTCAAATGCATCATAGTTTTCGAAATCTTCCGTGAAATAGTCAGGTCCATCAAACAATTTTTCTTTATCGCAACTAAGACAAACAAACAGTGCAATGCATAAAAGATAGTACTTGCTCATTTCTTGTTGGATTGGAGGGTGTAACCAACACTCAGACCTGCCCAATGCTGTACTTGAAAATCGATCAGGTATGAAATGAGTGGGGTATAGGTGGCCCGATAAAACCAGGGTTTATTATCTGCCTGGTACCGATAACCAAGAGCACCTGTGGTCAGTGCGAAAAAGCTTCCTTTGGTGGTGATGGTCACCCCTTGTCCTAAACCGAATTCCAATTTATGTGCATTTGTTCCAATGATGGAGTGCATCATGATAGGAAAAACCAACCCTGCACCATTGTTTTTATCAATGGGCGCAACACTTAACCCTGCTCGCAAGGCAAGTGCCATATTATTCTTTTGATAAAATTGTTTTTCATAGTTGATGGAGCCAAGACCCCCACTACCAGCCAGTTCGAAGTAGACAGCTTTGCTTTGCTCATGCTGACCTTGCACAAATTGATAAGTCAACAGGAGAAGCATGTAAATACAATTCTTCAGGACAGGCATCATAGATGGATTTGAAAACGAAGGTAGTCCTGAATTGGTATGCTGGTGTCTGTCTTATTAGAAGGAGATTCGATATTCGATTTGATCAAAACCATTATTCACAAATTAAATAGAACACACTTTGATCAAGCAGTTTGCTTTAAAATACTTATTCATTAATGAGAATCTCCACCTGCTTTAGAAAAAAAATTGAATAGTAATATTCATACATCATTTAGAGCTGCCTGGGCCTAAAGGGGTAAAAATAGTAGCAGTTTAGATCAAAATTTTATTGGCATCTGCCTCTTCAAATGAATAAGTTACAGCCTTATTAAGTTTTTACTTTTTGAGAAATGTCGAACTACAACAAAGAACTAAACACAAGCAATCGAGTACTGATGGGCCCTGGCCCAAGCGATGTTCACCCCAGAGTCCTTAAGGCCATGTCTACTCCACTAATTGGTCATTTGGATCCAGAGTTCCTGGAAGTCATGGATGATATCAAGGTCATGACACAGAAAACGCTTCAGACAGAGAATCAACTGACCTTTGTTGTGTCGGCTCCCGGCAGTGCAGGTATGGAAACCTGTTTGGTGAACCTGCTAGAGCCCGGGGATGAAGCAGTCATCTGTATCCATGGCGTTTTTGGAACGCGTTTGGCAGATATTGCCGAGCGATGTGGTGCCAAAGTAATCAAGGTTGAATCACCCTGGGGGCAGCACATTGAGACGTCACAAGTTAAAAAAGCTTTAGAAAGTTGTAGTCCTAAACTGGTAGCGATAGTGCATGCAGAAACCTCAACGGGTGTCTTACAGCCGCTTGAGGAGATCAGCAAAATGACAAAAGATGCAGGAGCCTTATTGGTGGTGGATGCGGTGACGTCTTATTGCGGGACCGATCTCAAGGTGGATGAATGGGGAATAGATGCGTTATATTCTGGCACTCAAAAATGTCTGAGTGCACCTCCCGGGCTTTCACCAGTTACCTTTAGTGATAAGGCGGTTGAAGTCTTGGATCAGCGCAAAACGAAAGTTCAAAGTTGGTTTCTTGACTTAACCATGGTGAAGAACTACTGGTCAGGAGCCAAACGCGCCTATCACCATACAGGTCCGGTATCAGCTATGTTTGCTTTAAGAGAAGCACTTCGGCTTGTCCTTGAGGAAGGGTTGGAAGCCAGGTTTGATCGGCACAGAGCGAATCACTTACTACTTAAGCAGGGACTGGAAGAGATGGGATTCCGCTTTCTGGTAGAAGAGCAATATCGTTTACCCATGTTAAATTCAGTGTATCTGCCGGATGGGGTAGATGAGGCAGCAATAAGAAGTAGACTATTAAATGAATACAACATCGAAGTTGGTGGAGGACTTGGCGCTTTTGCAGGTAAAATATGGCGTGTGGGATTGATGGGTGAAAGTAGTGATGTCAATCATGTAAACATGCTAATTTCTGCACTGAAGCAGATTATGTAAGCACGCTGTTTTATACTTTCATGAAGCGTTTTCTATAGTCACTCGGACTGCTTTTTGCATACGTCTTAAACTGTCGATTGAAGTTGGCGATGCTGTCAAATCCTGTCTCATAGCATATAGCCGCAACACTTTTATCTGTGCTGCGAAGCAGGCGACAGACTTTGCCTACTCGATATTCATTGAGATACGTGAAAAAAGATTTTCGAGTGATTTTTTTGAAATATCTACAAAATGAGGAGGTATTCAAATGCATTTCCTCTGCAATTTTTTCCAAGCTGATTTTCGTGTGATAATTCTCTGCTACGTACCTGTAGACCTCATTGATTCGATGATGATCCTTTAACCTCACATGCTGCGTGTATGACGGGCCACATAAAATTTGATAGTCTTCAGATGTAGCAATTTTATTCAATAGATTCAGAAGAGCAACAAAGCGATCAAATCCCTCAGCCTGCACCAGGCTGGCATCCAGCAATCCTACAGCAGTATTGAGAAGGAGGCCTCTTTCTACCTTTTCCAGTAGATGGTCAATTGCATACAGTTCAGGGTGCCTGCTGATGGTTTCCTGAAAAGTCTGATATTTGAATTGAACCACCAGGGATTTGGAGATAGTTCCAGGATCATTGGTGAAGCAGTGGGGTAGATGTGGGGCAATGAGAAATAGATTCCCTTCTTGATAACTGGTGATCTGGTCTCCAATGAAGCATTCTCCTTCTCCTTCAGAAAAATAGATCAGCTCATATTCACCATGGAAATGAAAGTTGGTGTTAAAAGTGTCTTTGATCAAAATAGATTGATCTTCAGCGAGCGGTATTTTCTGAAACAGTGGCTCCATAACAGCTACTAATTATACATAAGATATAGGTATAAAACACCCGAGATGTCAAAATAGTAGGAATATCAACAAATATTAGCGGAGTGTAAGGAGGTGTCTATTCCTAATTTGCATGACTCAACAGTTATTAACTAGTGCAGAAATGATTGATACAAAGAGCTTTGTTGCTGAGTTAGAAGAAAGAATTGAAGGAGACGTACTCAGCGATGTGATGTCATTGGGAATGTATGCTACAGATGCAAGTATCTATCAAATCAACCCTGTGGCCGTTGTGATTCCTAAAAATGAAGTTGATGTTGAGATTGCATTGAGCATTGCTCATAGGCATCAGGTAACCATCCTTCCCAGAGGAGGAGGTACAAGTTTAGCAGGACAAACTGTAGGGAATTCTATGATCCTGGATTTTTCCAAATACATGAATAACCTCCTGGAACTAAATATCGATGAAGGTTGGGTTAAGGTACAACCGGGAATGGTGAGAGATGTGCTTAATAGTCAACTGGCAGCTCATGGCTTCCATTTTGCTCCCGATCCAGCTACATCCAGTCGCGCCAATGTAGGTGGGATGGTTGGTAATAATTCGTCTGGGACCAAAAGTGTTATTTATGGGAAAACAGTAGATCATGTATTGGCTGCAGATGTCATCTTATCCACAGGTCAAAAAATGACCTTAGGTGAACTCTCACCTGAAGCATTTGATCAGAAGGCAAAGCAAGATGATGTTGAAGGCAACATCTATCAACAATTCAAAAGAATAGTTCGCGAAAACGAGGAAGAGATCAAGTTAAGATTTCCTAAAGTAATGCGTCGTGTTGGTGGATACAATTTGGATGAATTCATTGATAAGGAAAATTGGAACCTTGCTAAACTGATCACCGGGAGTGAAGGGACACTGGCTGTGACTACAGCGCTGAAGCTCAACATTGTGCCATTACCAAAGCATAAGTCTGTTTGTGTGGTCCATTATACAGCGTTGTTGGAAGCCATTAGTTCTGTGGAACTGATGTTAAAATACAATCCCTCTGCCGTGGAAATATTGGATGATACGGTAATTGGATTAAGTCGGGAAAATTTGACCACTAAACATCATTGTCATTTTTTAGATGGTGATCCCAAGGCGATACTTATTGTAGAGTTCTACGGAGATACTCAGAAGGATGTGTTGGATCGACCTAAGGAAATGATCAATGAATTGAAGGATAGTGATTTTGGCTATAGTTATCCATTATTTCCAGAGGGAGAATCCTATGAGGATGTCTGGGTAATACGAAAAAAGGGACTGGGGTTGATGCTTGGGATAAAAGGTGAAAAAAAGCCACTCCCATTTATTGAAGACGCTGGAATACCTATAGATGTATTGCCCACCTACATTGATGAGGTGCTCAAGGTATGTGAAAAGCACAATACCAAAGTTGCGATGTATGCCCATGCAAGTGTAGGTGTGATACATGTGAGGCCCATTCTTGATTTAAGACAGTCCCAGGATATTGAGAACCTTAAGAACATTACAGAGGAAACCTTTGATCTTGTCATGAAATATGGCGGGTCCTGGAGCGGGGAGCACGGAGATGGACTGGTGAGAAGTGCCTACAATGAACGATTTTTTGGTACCAAACTGTACAATGTGTTCAAGGAAGTAAAGCTTCTTTTTGATCCGGACAATCGGATGAATCCTGGCAAAATAGTGGAAGCGCAGACCATTGAGAAGAATTTGCGATATGGAACAACCTACAGTGATACGGAACTCCATACGGAGTATCATTATCAAAAAGAACAGGGTTTTAAGGAATCGGTACACATGTGTACCGGGGTAGGTGAGTGTAGAAAGGTATTAGGGGGAACGATGTGCCCGAGTTTCAAAGCAACACGAGATGAAGAACAATCAACCAGAGGGCGCGCCAATGCATTAAGGCTAGCCATGTCAGATCAAACAAGTGGAGAAGGTATTGATGGCGACCGTATTCATGAGGTCATGGATTTGTGTCTATCCTGCAAAGCATGCAAATCCGAATGTCCAAGTAATGTAGACATGGCAAAAATGAAGAGTGATGTGCTGCAGATGTATTATGATAAAAATGGCACTTCATTAAGAGATAGATTGATACGAGACTCTTCAAAGGTTGCGCAGAAAGCGAGCGGGGCATTAGCCTCCTTGATTAATGGCTTCCAGAAAACCGGGATGTTTCGAGCTTTATTGGAGAGTTCTGCCGGGTTTGACAAAAGAAGAAGATTACCAGATTTTGCTAAAGAGCCCTTTTACAAATGGTTTGAAAAGCGTGAAAACAAGACTGTTAAGAGTGATGCCAAAGTAGTACTGTTTGCAGATACTTATCTTAATTTTCATGAACCCAATATTGGTATCTCAGCAGTCGAATTGCTTAATTCCTGTGGATATGAAGTAATTCTTGCCAATGTAGGTTGTTGCCAACGACCAAAAATTTCACATGGATTCTTAAGGGATGCTAAGCAAGAAGGAGTCAAGACGTTGCTTGCACTCAAGCCTTATCTTGATCAGGGACTAAATGTTGTTGTATGTGAACCTAGTTGCGCTTCGGCGTTAAATGATGATTTACCTGATCTGATTGATGACAAGGAGCTAGCTAAGCAAGCCCAGCAGCAAGTCATGATGATCGATGTTTTCCTGATGAAAGAGGTTGAGGAAGGCAGATTGGATAAGCAGTTTTACTCGATCGCGGGAGACATCAAAATACATGGGCACTGTCATCAAAAATCATTGTACGGGACCGCCTCCATGAAAAAATTATTGGGTCAAAATGGGCATACCGTTTCCGAGATACCATCTGGTTGCTGTGGAATGGCAGGTTCTTTTGGGTATGAAAAAGAGCACTATGAACTGTCACGAAAAATAGGTGAAGAGGTGTTGTTTCCTGCCGTACGTGAGATGAAAGATGAATCATTGGTGGCATGCGGTTTTAGTTGTAGACATCAAATCGAAGATTTCACTGAAGTAAAACCCAAACATTGGGTAGAAGTAATAAGAGCTAAAAACAAAGATCACAACCATGAATAACGATAATTGACACATGCTCAAACCTATTGAAAATTACATACAACCAGGGATCGTTCATTTTATGATCTATCCACAGGTGATCAAGGGAGAAGGCCCTGTATTAGAAACACTGGAACGTATTGTTTCAGATGACTATTTTAAGGTAGTAGAGATTACCTGGATCAAGGATGCGACCACTCGTGCAAAAGCAAAGGCGATGTTGGAGGCATCTGGTATGACCATAAAGTATGGTGCACAGCCGAGATTATTGACGCAACAGTTAAACCTCAACAGTCCGGATTTGGCGCAAAGAAACCTGGCTGTTGCTACTATTATTGAAGGAATAGACGAAGCTATTGAATTGGGTTTAACTGACTTAGGATTGCTGAGTGGCGCGTATCCAGGTGAGGATCAAAAAGAAGCTCAAATGGATCTTCTGGAAGATTCACTAGATCAAATTTGCAGTTATGCTTCAGGGAAAGGAGTTAATATCTCCCTGGAAGTGTTCGATCAAAAGATAGACAAAAAATGCTTGATCGGACCAGCTGCAGACGCTTTGGAAATCTGCAATCGCCTGACAGTAAAATACCCAAGTTTTGGTCTCATCGTAGACTTGAGCCATATACCATTATTGGGTGAATCGCCTGCTGAGGCCTTGCGTCCAGTTGCCAAATTCGTCCGTCATATACATATTGGGAATGCGTATATGGATTCACAAGACGATCCTGCCTATGGTGATCATCACCCTAGATTTGGATATCCAGGCGGTATGAATGATGTTGATGAAATTGTAGATTTCCTGGAGGAGCTTTTCAATATAGGTTACCTCAAAGCAGATGGTAGACAACCAATGCCTGTTTCTTTTGAAATAAAGCCAGTGGGAGATGAAGATCCGGCAGGTATGATTGCCAATTCAAAAAGAAAGCTCAACGAGGCTTGGGTGAAACTAAAAGATAGATAACGACTAAATAAAGAAAATATGAAACCTAAGGTTTTTCTAACCAGGGAGTTGCCTCCAAAATGTATGGATCGTCTCCATGATCATACAGACCTGACCTACAACAAAGAAGACAGAGTGCTTTCAAAGCAAGAAATAATGGAAGGAGTAGCTGGTCAGGATGGTTTGCTTTGCCTGCTTACCGATCACATAGATGGTGAAATCATGGACGCGAATCCGGATGTAAAGATCATAGCTAATTATGCTGTTGGCTTCAATAATATTGATGTGAAAGCCGCTACTGACAGAAAAATACCAGTCACGAATACACCAGGTGTGTTGACAGATACTTCAGCAGACATGGCGTTCACGCTGTTGGTTTCTACAGCACGCAGGGTTGCTGAGGGTGATAAGTATTTAAGAACCGGACAATGGAATGGATGGGGACCTCTACAATTTTTAGGAGCTGATATTTATGGAGCAACGTTAGGAATAATTGGACTGGGAAGGATTGGAAAGGCGGTTGCAAAAAGAGCAAGTGGCTTTGATATGAAAGTTGTTTACTGGAATCGCACGCGTCTATCATCGGAGGAGGAGCAGAACCTTGGTTTGACATATGCCGCTTTTGATGAAGTCTTGAAATTGTCAGACTTTGTCTCGCTCAATGTGGCTTACAATAAGGACACCTTGCACTTGATAGGGGAAAAACAGTTTGATTTAATGAAAGAAACGGCCATTTTGATTAACACTGCTCGTGGACCTGTAGTGGATGAAAAGGCATTGGTTCGAGCTTTGCAAGCCGGGGAAATCGCTGGGGCCGGACTGGACGTTTATGAGGAAGAACCAAAGGTAGAACCTGAGCTTTTAGAAATGAACAACTGTATTTTACTTCCACATTTGGCAAGTGCCACTATTGCTACACGAACCAAAATGGGGATGATCGCGATCGACAATTTAATGGCAAGGTTTAGCAATGAGCCATTACCCAACCTTGTGAACAAAGAAATACTAAAACATAAGTTCTAAGCCTATCTGCATGCTAAAGTTGTCCAAGCCATAATCTATAAACCTTAATCGAAATGTCTACATCAGTACTCGCCTTACTTGCTTTTTTACCAATATTGTCTGCAGCGATTATGCTCATAGCCTTGCGGATGCCGGCAAAAAGGGCCATGCCCATTGCTTTTATCATTACCGCACTTGTGGCTTTTGGTGTTTGGGATATTCCGGCAAGGTTTATTTTGGCTTCTACCATTCAGGGATTGTTCATCACCTTTGATATTTTATACATTGTTTTTGGCGCAATAGTGCTTTTGAACCTGTTGAAATATTCGCGAGCTATCAGGGTTATCCGAGAGGGGTTCATTGATATTAGTGAAGATAGGAGAGTCCAGGTGGTAATCATTGTTTGGTTATTTGGCTCATTCATCGAGGGCGCTGCAGGGTTCGGCACACCAGCGGCTGTGCTGGCGCCACTTTTGGTTGGATTAGGATTTCCGACTTTCTGCGCGGTAATGCTTGGTATGATGGTGCAAAGTACTGCAGTTACATTTGGAGCGGTTGGTACGCCTATTTTAGTAGGTGTAGCAGGGGGAGTTCAAAGTCCAGAATTGTCCGCCGAACTGGCCGTATCAGGGTTGGAGTTTTCAGATTACCTACAGGCTGTGACATCCAATGTGGTGATTCTTCATGGCATCACCGGCACCTTGATGCCAACGTTGATGGTATGCATGATGACTCGCTTTTTTGGGAAGAACAAGTCATGGAAAGAAGGGTTGGAAATATTTCCTTTCACACTTTTTGGGGGGCTGGCATTTACGATTCCTTATGCGCTCACCGGTACTTACTTAGGGCCAGAATTTCCTTCACTTTTGGGTGCACTAGTGGGCATTACGGTGGTAGTTTTTGCAGCAAAGAAGGGCTTTTTGGTACCTAAAAAAACATGGGATTTTGATGACGAAAAAGAATGGCCATCCTTCTGGAAAGGAACCTTGAACGTCAAACTAAATGATGCAGATAAAGAGCAGAAGTTGTCATTGACCAAGGCATGGTTGCCCTATATTCTTTTGGCTGTTTTTCTGGTCCTAACCAGGCTGACACAGTTGCCGATAAAATCATGGTTGTTGAGCTTTCAGCTAGAATGGACAGAAATCTTAGGCACTTCTGTCTCAGCTGCTAGTAAACCACTATATCTTCCCGGGACCGTTTTACTGGTAGTGGGTCTTATCACTATAGGGTTGCATAGGATGAAAGGGCAGTCTGTCAAGGCCGCCTTTTCTGATAGCACAAAAATGCTTCTTGGTGCTGGGGTTGTTTTAGTGTTTACTGTACCTATGGTGCGTATCTATATCAATTCTGGAGCTAGTCCTTCAGATCTGGCGAGTATGCCAATAGCTATGGCAGAGTGGGTTTCATCTAGTGTTGGACAGATCTATCCATTGTTTACAGCCACAATTGGAGCATTGGGTGCCTTTATCGCTGGCAGCAATACGGTAAGTAACCTGATGTTTGGACTCTTTCAGTTTGGTGTAGCCTCAGAATTGGCAATGCCATCCGTGGTAATAGTCGCGCTACAAGCAGTAGGGGCAGCAGCAGGCAATATGATTGCCATTCACAACATTGTGGCGGCCTCAGCGACAGTTGGGTTTTTAGGCAATGAAGGACTCATTTTACGTAAGACTATTTTGCCTACCATTTATTATTTGTTGGTTGTAGGTGTTTTGGGGACATTATTGATTTTTTGGTCTTAAAAGAATTATTCAAATGAAATTCGAACTTATCCTGGTAACACTCCTCATAGTAATTATGGTGGGATGTGGAAATACTGAAAACGAAACACAAGCTACAAAGGTGACTGAAGAAATGACCGTCAATGGCATTGCGGATTCCATCAGATACTTTAGGTCAAATGGACTTCAAACAGATATCTTATCAAGGCGAACTGAGGATCTGAGCAGGAAGGGCGCCTATGAGATTCAACTGGCTATGCTGGATCAGGAAGTAAAATCGGGGAGAAAACTGATTGGATGGAAGATGGGTGGAACCGCCACTGCAGATACAGCCAAGTATGATCCAACCTTTGGCTATATTTTGGACAGCTACTTGCAAAAGGAATCAGGGACCATGTCCTCCAAAATGTTTCCTGGAGGAGCGATTATGATGGAGTCTGAAATAGGGTTTGTCCTGAAAAATGACCTACCTGAAGGTGTAACGTCAATTGAAGAGCTAAAGTCCAGTATAGATTATGTCGTTGGGGCGATCGAATTGGCTCAGTCCACCGCCAAACCATTAGAAGGAAAGGCGTTAAGTCCTAATCATGTAGTGGCTTCCGGGATGGGACAGGTAGGAACCATAAAGGGATCAGTTCAGGTGGCAGTTGATGATTTTGACTTTGAGAATGAAACAGTGAAGTGCTATGTCAATGATTCACTGGTAGTTGAAGGAATTGTGAGCAATATATTTGGCACACCGCTGAACGCCTTGTTTAGTTTGGCTAATCTGTTACCTACAGAAGGTAAATTTTTGAGAGCCGGGGACCTGGTTGTTACTGGTTCCGTTTACAAAAATCCGTTAGTGAGTGGAGCAGCAGATGTGAGAGTGGAATTTTCCAGCTTAGGTGAAATTCGATTTGAAAGTCAGGAATGATTCAATAATAGCCTTGATTCCCAATTTTCTGTTTGATGAAATGGTCTCATATTCGTTTCATGTTGTTGTGTTTTTCTGATTACTGTCTTCAAAAAAGATAAAAATTACTACCATAACCAGCCTGGTGTTACAACCATAATTGTCCACCATGAATCTTTACGATTTTATTAAATTTTGATTAATCCACACTTATAATTTGTGAATGACCATTATGGGTCACTCTCCAAACAACCACTTCAGTCCTTCAGGAAGTAAGGCGCCAGGATGTTTGTCATTGTGTTCACCATCCGTCCATACAGATTTAACCCTGTATCTGGCACCTTCTTGATCATTTTTGTCGGCAATACGGTTGGCGTAGCGCAAGGCTTTTTCCATTTGTTGATTGGCCAAAAACCAGTTTCCCCATTCATTGTCCAGATCGTTTGTTCCATCCTGCAAAAAGATATCAATAGGGCGGATGGGCTCTCTCCTGATCAGAGCTGGGTAATCCTGTCCACCTAGCTTTACCGGATCTTCTTTCGGGCGAAATCCGATTGAGACATAGCTGCCAATGCTACTGTAGACTTTTCCAAATGCTTCGGGGAAATGCCAGGCAACTGTAAAGGCTGCAATTGCCCCACTGCTAGTCCCGCCAATGGCCCGTTTTTTCGGATCATCAGTGATGTTATAATCCTTTTTGAGGAGTGGAAGCATTTCCTCTACGATGAATCGTCCATATGTATTGTCCATGGCGTCATACTCCTGGGCACGATTATTTGGATTGCTCCAACCCAAATCAGTAGGGTAGGTCGTTGACCTGTTTCCAGGACTAATGAATAGGCCGATGGTCGTAGGTATTTCTTCTTTTCCAATCAAGTTTTCCAAAACTTGCGGAACTCGCAGCGATCCTTCAGGTTGGGTGGCACGGTATCCGTCATGAAAGATCAAAAGATTGGCAGCTTCACTGGCTTTATATTGAGCAGGGACATAAATCCAATATTGGCGAACGGTACCGGCTAGTATCTTGCTATGAAAATCAAAGGGTCCTTTTAATTCTCCTTTAGGTATATCTTCCTGTGAGAAGTGATAGGAAGTATGGCCAAGCCCTGTTCGGACTTCTATTTGTGCCTGAGCAGTTACTAAGATTAGGAGTATTGTGGTAGTTAAAAAAAGTTTCATAGTAAAAAATAATAGTCAGTTTAAAAGCAAAAGATAATTGAAAGGAATGAAAGGAGTACCTGATTATTCAATCTTAAAGATTGATCCTTCTTTCTGGTAACCCATTTTTTCATAGTAGGGGTCGACATCAGACATTACATATATTTCCAGGTCGGGATGATCATGTTTAATGCAATCCAAAAGCTTTTTCCCAATACCATTACCTCTGTAGTTTCGATCGACCAATAGGTCAATGACCCAAATAAAGTATCCTTGATCAAGCATAGCGCGTGAGTATCCACACAGCTCCTTTTGTACACGAGCCACGTAGGTGATCGATTGCTCCAAATTCAACTTATATCTGGGGTTTAGATAGGATTCCCATTCTTCTCCTTCAGAGCGGATGAGCTGCATTAGTTGTTCATAGTCCGCTTCTTTGTATTTTTCGATTAACACCTCCATCATTCAATGATTAATCAAATCATGCCGTTATCGTTGGCCGACGTTTCAGGTATTTTCTGAATGGCATCCCAATGCTCTACAATTTTGCCCTTGTCATCAAATCGGAAGAAATCCATGGTGACGTATTCCTCATTACCAGGCCATGTCTGGTGCGTATGTAACGCCACCAATTGACCCTCCGCAATGCACCTTACGAACTCAATTGACTTTTCGGGGTATTCTTCTTGCATACGATCAAAGTATTCAATGAAACCATACGGCCCGTCGGATACATCCGGATTATGCTGAATGTATTGATCCCCTACATACAAATCAATGGCTTGTTTAGCATCTCCTTCATAGGCCATTCTGTAAAAAGCAATGGCGTTAGCTTTATTCTGTTCCAGGTTCATTTGTAGGGTATTACTCTTGTCCTTTTATCTCTTTTGTCAATGACTTCACCTCTCTGACCAAGAGAGGTAGAGCCGGATACATCATTTGACCATGATTGTTACCATCCAATTCGTTAATTCTTACCCGTTGATGTCCTGCTATTTTCATCATGCGCATCATGTAGGCATTCTCTTCGTATCTACCGAGCATTTCCAACTCCCGATCACCGGTAATAATGAGTAGAGGAGGCGCATCAGCTCTCACATGATAGACTGGAGCCATCTTATCAATAATGGGTTGCTCACCAGGAATACCCATTTCCTTGCGAACGGTAAAGTGGGTGATGGCATGACCCGAAAAAGGAATCAGTCCAGCTATTTCATTGGCATCCACTTCATGCACCGATAAGTAATTCTTATCCAGACCAATCATGTAGGTGAGGTACCCGCCGGCTGACATACCAGAAACGAAAATTAACTCCTTGCTACCTCCATATGCAGTAATATTATCAAAAGCCCAAGCGGTGGCAGCAGCTGCATCCTTAATGCATTCAATCGCTTTCACTTTTGGTGAAAGTCGATAGCCAACCCCCATAACTGCAATGCCTTTATTTTTGAGGAATTCAGGAATCTCACGTTTCCCGGCAGTAAGTCCACCACCATGAAACCAAATGATGGTCGGAAAGTACTTAACACCCTCAGGGTAATAAAAGTCAAAAACACACATTTCCTGCATGTATGGATCATTGTCAGAGACCGATCGGTCGTAATATGGAATAGCCGTATCTATTTTATAGCTGATCTCATTTGATTGGGCAATCGCAACAGAGAGAGTCAAAAGGAAAATAAGTGAAGTAATGTGATGTTTCATTGAGTCTTAATTTGATTGGTCAGTTGATCATGATTGTTTAGTCACCTTCATACACATATGTTTCTCCAGCCTTCATTTCGACTGGTACAACCTTATTTTGGTAAATAATATCGAATTTTTGATCAAAGTCAGATGATATTGAGGCTTTGCTTAATGTATTGTTTCGCCACGAAATGTCGAGGGTTAGTCCGCCTCTTGCTCTTATGCCATTTATATCTCCGTTTGGCCATTGACTAGGTAATGCTGGAAGTAGCCGCAAGGTGTTCTCTTCATGCGATTGTAAAAGCATTTCGCTAACACCAGCAACATATCCGAAGTTGCCATCTATCTGATAAGGCGGATGAGAGTTGAAAAGATTAGGTCCTGTAGATTTCTTCAATAACAAGTCCACATGCTCGTGTGCCATTTCTCCATCGAGGAGCCGTGCACTGCAGTTGATTAACCAAGCCCTGCTCCACCCCGTACCAGCTCCGCCATTGGCCAGTCGATAGTCAAGCGTTTTTCTGATGGCTTCAAACATGTCAGGATCATTTTTTTGGGTAATACTCGAACCCGGATGAAATCCATACAAATGGGACATGTGTCTATGACCGGGTTCATGTTCTTCATAAGGCCTGTCCCATTCCAGAATCCTTCCATTTTCATCAATTACAAAACCAGGTCGGAGTTGTGCTTTTTGGTTCTTGATTTTGGCAGTAAAATCATTATCGATATCAAGGATATCACATGCTTTGAGATAGTTTTCAAAGACCTCATTGATCACTTGCTGGTCCATTGCACTTCCCAGGCATGTAGCAACAGGATTACCATTTTGATTGATAAATCTATTTTCAGGAGATGTTGAGGGGGCAGAGATGAGCATCCCATCTCTGGGGTCCTCAATGAGCCAATCGCTATAAAATTTAGCTACCTCTTCAATTGCTGGTAAGGCACGATCCCGTAAGAATTTTTGATCACCTGTAAATTCATAATGCTGCCAGTAATGCTGCATGAGCCAACCACCAGCTCCAACAGAGCAACCCCAATAAGCAGTAGGAGCTCTAAGCCAGGTGGGGGCCCACAAGTCAGTGGCATGAGGAATAAAGGTGCCTTGGCAACCAAAGTTTTTTTGTGCAGTCACCTTACCGTTTTCAACCAGCTTGTCAATATAGTCGAACAATGGATTGTTGAGTTCGCCAAGACCAGTCATGTCCGCCAACCAATAATTCATTTGAAGGTTGATGTTGAGGTGATAGTCTGCATTCCAGGGGGCAGTGATATGCTCATTCCACAACCCCTGGAGGTTGGCAGGGTTAGTCCCTTCTCTTGAAGTTGAGATGAGTAAGTATCTTCCGAAGTTATAGAGCAATGCTTCAAGGCCAATGTCAATAGCCCCGCTCTGAACACGCTCCAACCTGCTTCCAGTGGATAGAGTATCCAGATCAGTGCTCCCTAAACTCAAATGCATCCTGTTGTAAAAACTTTGATAATCAGCAACATGATCCTCCTGTATCTCGGCGAAACTTTTGGAACCAATAGCGGCTAAGTCTTTTTCATTTTGCAGCTTGTAGTCATCAAAATAATAGGAAGAGTTGGAGACAATCAATAAGGTTACCTTTTTCACATTGCTCAATTTTAAAACATCGGAACCTCTTTCTATGGTGCCACCTTCATGGACTATTTTTAATTGAGTTTGAAACTGAACGCCTTCCGTAATAGGGTATGGCTGAGAATCGAATTGACCTCCATATTGCGTCACTTTACCATCCATGATCAGCATATTGTCTTCAGTAGTAAATGACCGGACAGTTGGATGCCCCTCATCTTCAGGTCGACTCAGTAAAATTTGACCACTCAGGCCATTAGGAGCCGCTGAGGTCAGCTCTATGGCAATAACATTGTCGGGGTTTGATACAAAGACTGTTTGTGTAAAGGCATTGCCGTTTGCAAGATAGGAGGTAGTTGCAGTGGCATTGCTAATGTCTAACTCACGCCGATAGTCCGTGATGTTTTCATGATCTAAGTTGATGAACAGATCTCCTAATGTTTGGTGGGATCGAACCACAGATTTTCGTGAAAACTTTTCTACAAACAAGCGATCCGCTTCTTCGTTATTTCCGTCAAATAGCAATGTTCGGATCTGTTGCAAGTCATTCTTATTTCCCGCCGGTTCGTTCCAGTTTTCGTCATCTGCGGGCCACATAGAATCGTCATTTAGTTGAATACGCTCATTAATGGGATCTCCAAACACCATGACGCCTAGTTTTCCATTCCCTAGTGGTAACGCTTCATTCCATATTTCAGCAGGTGCTTCATACCAGATCAGGTTTTCTTCTTTCAGAAAAGAAGAATTAACGGGGTTTTGAGTGGTGTCTGATTGACATGCCAATAGGAAACACCCAAATGTAATGAGATGCAGCTTTGATAATATCTTCATACCATGAAGATATCAAATAATCGAATTACCTGGGCTGTGGGCAATTCTTTCTGCTAATCAATGCTTAATGAATCTTTGTGTAAGCACTCGTTCCTCCGATTTGACATGAAGTATGTAAATACCCGCCATAAGCCCAGAAACATCAATGGTATTAACCCCCGCGACTAGTTTGAGGTTTACATATTTTTTACCGCTGAGGTCCAGTATTTCAATGCTTAGCTGAGTTGGTGCAGCAGGTATTTCTAATTTTAAATGATCAGTTACCGGGTTAGGGTATATTTTAAATGGAATTGTGTTTAAGCCCAAAGGAGGCAATGGTTTAATCTCATGTATGGTCAGCGCACCATTGTATCCTTCCGCCAAGAATAATAGCTCATATTCACCGGCTGATGGAAATAATTCACCACTCAATGTAATGGAGTCATTTTGAATGGTAAATTGTTCATCTGTGACTTGTACACCATTAACGCTGATCGACTGAATAGCCGTTGACCATGTCAAATCAGGATTGAGCAGGCTTACATCATTACCTGGAACTGTGTCCGTCAAATTTGTGGTAATGATTGGAGATGTGGTGAGTGTGGCTGAAGACCATGATAAGGGATCATTGGCATAAGTGTAATCGTCATTTCGAATTAGAAAATGACCATTCCCAACTGCCGAAGGCCAAGCGCCAGCAGGTTCATAACGCACCTTTTCTACTAGTATGTATTCAAACTTATTGGTTCCATTATCATCGTAAGTAGGTCCCGGTTTCCAAAGCTTGAGACTTTCACCAGAATTGTCAAGGGCTCCAGGCATATTGATGACCTGGGTGATGAACGAAACTCCGTAGTTTTGGCGGAAGTCATCAGTCTGATAATCGGATTGAATGACGTAGATCACCTGGTTAGGTCCAAGCTGAATATCGCCAGGAAGTGTCAAGTCTACTCCGCCAATTTTCCATCCATGCGACAAATCGTCGGCACTTGTAAGGGTGATGGTGTCTGTGCTTATATTTTTCAAAACAAGGTATTCAGGAGTGCTGTCAGCAGGGTGAAACATGATACGATCAATTACTACAGGCCCCACCTTAGGAGACTTGTTTGAGGCACCAAATGACGGTGCAGATTGCCCAACGTATTCCGTATGCCCCTGGCTATTGGTGTGCCAGCCCAGACTCACATTTCGATCTGTTTCGTCAAACTTAATTCCAATAGAATAGCCAGTCAGCGCACCATTAGCGTCTGCAGCATATAGCATCAACTCTTCTCCATGGGAACTCAATGAAAAAATCTCACCAAAGTCTTCTTCATCAAATGCGAGATAGTCATCAGGAGCTAGCAGCGTACCTGCCGGGATTTGCCATTTCTTCGGTTTGGATCGGTCGTCTGTGACATACCATCCTGATAGATCAACTGAGTTCAGTCCTTGATTGAACAGTTCAAAGGCATCTGTCAAGCTATCAGAAGAGTTAGCGAGTAATTCATTGATTCTCAAATTGATATTGCCAGGGGATGGATCATGCTCTAAGGGAGATCCACCTATATGGGTGGACGCTCTCCAATTGCCAGGGTTTGATAAGTCAGCATTTTGAGGGTTGTTAGGTACCAACGAGCTACCACCGCCATCTGCCGTCACAGGCCAGGGAAAATCATCTTCGTAGGTTACTTCAATGATCACATTTCCATGTTGATCTTCAAGTTCAATTTTTTCACCGCTGTTTTTCAAGCTCCCGTCAAAAGTGCCAGTAGGTTTTTTTCCAGAGTGCGCTTCAAATAGTGTGGCGTTAGAAGCCAACACCAGGAATCCATTTGCCTTGATGATTTCATCTGTAAAAGAATAGGAAATGCCATTTGTGAATTTCGAACCACGTAAGTGAACATCAGCAGCTTGTGGATTGTATAATTCAATGAATTCAAGGTCACCTCCATTGATCATCTGAGTGTCCCAGGGGTTGTAATGTATTTCCGTCAATTGCAATTGACCAGGATCATCGGATCGAGTAATGTTCAATACCACTAGTGGTCCCCATGCTGTATCATTTTTCACTCTCGCCATAACAGCTGAAGGAGCTCCTATATGAAGTGTGGTGTCGTTGGATTTCAATGCAGATGTGTCCATCATGCCGCCAGGTTGTCGGGGATCTGTCCCGTCAATGCTAATGTAAACCTGTCCGATTGAGTCTATAGGATTAATAATTCGGATGTCCAATGAATCGCTTGCTTGCACTGAACTTGTTTGGATGGTGTCATTGTTTAATACAATAATGGGCGCTTGCAGCAAATCGTAAACACCCAGTTGCTCAAATTGTGCTTTGACAATATCCGTTCGGAATGGTAGGTAATCGTCAAATACTGCTTTTACGTTGTTTTCCCAGTTTTGAGGTGTGTTGGCTGGCATCCATGAAATGATGTCACCCCATCTGGCTGCCTCTGCAATGACTGCTTGTTGGATTTGAGCTTTTCTTTTATCGAATAAACCTCTCACTTTATGAGGCGTCAATACGCCATCTTGCTCCATATGCTCATGGATGCGATCTGCCAGGTGAATTCGGTAGTCTTCACTTGCGAGTAGCTTCCGATGAATGGTTACGGGGTTAAGGAAATCAATGTTTTCCGAAAACCAGGTGTCATCTTGTTCCATCAATGGAAAGCTATCATCCTTGTTGTACATTGATTTTTCAAAATCATGAACGATCCACTTAAAGCCATCAGGGTTTGCTCTGTTGTAGATACCTATAAAGTTGTTAGGTCGTAATACCTGCCCCCATAACCCCGGCCAAATGACACCAGGGCCATCCTGACTGCCTGTGTAAAAACCAATCAAAAGGTAATCGATCAGGTTGTCGATATCCAATAATCGTTCTAGTCCTGGATCACGAACACCATTGGTGTCTAATCCTTGTATAGCGTAGTAGTCTGACTTACTATCAAATCCGGCAAGTGCCTTTTCCCAGAGTCGTTGAGCTGAGGACATAGATCCTTCGATCGCTCTTACTTTCAGGTCATTTTCTGGATTAGGGACATCTTGTTCTGGTTTGATGATATCATAATCACTTTTATTTCCACCGAGGTATGTTTCTGCGAAATTTTCCTCAGCACGTTCCTGAATTTGATACAATCCCCAATACATTCCATTGAGGTATAGATGACAGTAACGGCTTCTGGTGTATGGAGCCCCCATTTCACCCTGAATGTCGCGGGCAACCACTTCCTTTAGAAATGTCACAGTCTCATGTGATTCCTCAGTCTGCCACGAAGAGTTTTGGGCAGTACGGAAGTCGAGTCTTTTGAATTGGTCGGTACCTTCATCT
Source organism: Cyclobacteriaceae bacterium (assembly GCA_049115695.1). Lineage (GTDB taxonomy): Bacteria > Bacteroidota > Bacteroidia > Cytophagales > Cyclobacteriaceae > JAGDZR01. The sequence goes on from JAGDZR010000021.1 coordinate 40,333, forward strand.
CCAAAAAGCGGATATTCCAGTTTGGATTTGCCATAGGTATCTCGAAACAGCATCCTGAAGGAGTGTTTGGCATTTCTGGGAAGCCTGCTATATCGTCCTCTGATTCTTAGTCCACCATTGATTTGAAAACTAGTATTATTGGACGGGTCAATCATCTCAACAGACATTGGTTTTTCCCAACCACGTTCCAAGGCATTCATGTAAATGCCCTTATGTTCATCAAACAAGTCATCAGGATTGGTGACAATTGAAAAAGAAGGAATAGCATGCAGTGCATCGTCCATCAAATCTTTATAGCTATCACTTTGCGTAATATTGGAGGACATTGCATAGTCCATATTTTGTGGGTTATTAAGACCAGGCCATGCAAAATTGTATTGTTCTGCTGGCCAGGTACCACCAGGATCTTCCTGTTCAATGATTGCAGCAGTGAATAGATAGGTATGAGTTACAACTCTGCTGGGTGCAAGTGAAGGTGCCATTACCTGAGCTCTAACAACAACTCCCGGTGTTTTTCCACCTCGATTTTGAATACTGGATGGATCTATTGCGATAGAGAGGCGAGCAGTGCCTTCCAATTTATTGGGAGAATATCGGGGATCGCTACCATCGAGTGTATAAATGATGGTTGCATCTACATTTGATGATGTAAGTGTTAGTTCGAATGGAGCATCATAGAAACCTCGCTTAGCACTGAAGTTTGGTTTGTTTGCACGTGAGTCCGGACCGAAATTATCAAAACGCACTATACCCAAGAATGCATTGTTAATACCCGCTTTGTCTTCTCGACTATACCATGAGAGCTTAGTCAATGTCTCATCAGGATCTTCGTCAATTAGCTGAATATCAAATCCCATCAGCGGTTCATTCACTAAGGTTTCAGGGTTTATTCCTAAAGTGCTCAGTGGCAAAGCCAGCTCAAAACGAGTTAGACTGTCGACCGTTGTTTCACCTAGAACAACACCTTCAATGGCTTGGTTATTACGTTCTTCAATGATTGAACTACCCCGTTTAAGGCGATATTTAAAGTCATCGGACCCATAAGCGCCATTTTTGTCATTACCAATATCCAGAAAGAAGTCGACACCATCTGCGCCTGTGTGATGATCATCAATTACTTCAACTAAGACGTACAGGTTTTCTAAATCAGCTGCCAATCGAAAGGATCCTGCTAGATCTGAACTTCCGTTAAGCTGGCCAGTTAATATGCGATCTATTTGTTCCTTAGGTATGTCCTTCCAGATTTGATCCTTTTCTCCATCGATTATCGGTGCAGATATCAACTTTTGAACCAAAGCGGTCTGAGCCTGAATATGCTCCAGGGATATTGACATCAGAAGAATGAGAAAGAATGTTTTTAGGTTCGCCATATTATGCATTCATAATTCGAAAACTGAAATTTAGCCACTCCATTTCTAGGCGGACGTCAGTTTAATTGGATGTTCAGGTCATGTACAGTTTAGATTGGAATATCAGGATGAAATGCCTGAAGCCGACAATCAGGTCAATATTGGATTATAGTAAGTAGTCTATATAAAATCTGGGAGTAGTCTATCCTAAGTCTATATGCAAAAATCGCTCTTTCATTAACCCTTGAAGACATTTGTGCGGAATTGTAGCAATGAATGATCATCTGCTCAGTCTATGAAAATGTTATGATGATGAGAATACTTAATGCCTTGATGGGGGTGCTTTTCATGTTCACCCTTGTTGCACAACCCAACACCACAACCTCACATGAGGAGAACAGTCAAAAAGTAAGAGACCTAAGTGGCTATCGTTGGAAAATGAAGATGATGCTGCCCGGAGAAGGCGTAAAACGGGGACTTCATCAATTACCTTCTGAAGACATAGAGACATTGGTGTGGAACAACGCCAGGGTGCCGGGTGATGTCTATACCGATTTATGGAAAGCAGGAGCCATTGATGATCCGTATTTCGGCAGGAACAATGTGAAAGCCCAGTGGGTACAGCAGTATGAGTGGTGGTATGCCCATCAATTTAGAGTAACCGAGGAGGTTGAAGATCAAATTGTTGATGTCGTTTTTGAAGGAGTGGACTACAGTTGTGAGGTTTGGCTCAATGGTCATTACCTGGGCAAACATGAAGGTGTGTTCTCCAAGTTCTCGTTCAATGTAAATGATGCGTTAAGAATCCATAAGACCGATTACCTGAAAGGTCAAAATATCCTGATGGTGAAAATCGATCCAGCTCCCCAGGTAAATGCCTTAGTCGCCGGCAAAAAAACACCATGGTTTGGTGATTATTGGAGAGACCTTGCACCCATGGGCATTTGGAGACCTGTGAAGTTGGTGAGAACAGGTAAAGTAAGATTTGAAGATGTCTATGCAAACAATACGATCAATGATGATGGAAGTGCAGACGTCAACCTGGAATTGACCGTAGAAAACACATCCGGCCAACCAAAGGAAATGAACTTCATTGCCACGCTGGAAGGTAAGAATTTTGAAACCAAAAAAATTGAAGTGTCATTTACTTCCATTGTCCAGCCGGGTACGCAAAAAGTAGTCGAAAAAATACATCTGGACGACCCTCAATTGTGGTGGCCGTGGGATTTGGGTAAACCCAATTTATATACTGCACGCATTACTCTTAAAGAAGGCAAGGTGAATCATGATTTTAATGAAACTACTTTTGGAATCAGAGAAGTTACCTCAAAGTGGAATCCTGGATTCAAAAAGGATGTTGATGTGACTTTTCCTCGATCTACCTACATCAACGACAAGTTTCATTTCATCAGGTCAGCATGCTGGGGTGGTCCTCCGGATATCTTCATGGGTCGTACCTCAAAAGAGGAATACTACGAATTGATCCGATTGGCCAAGGAGATGAACATGAACAACATTCGGATCTTTGGATGGCACCCTCCAGAAATTCCAGAGTTCTATCAATATGCCGATGAAATGGGTATGACCATTTGGCAAGACATGATACCATTGGGTACGGGTAACATCCCAATGGATGAAGAAAACTTGACGGAAATATTCAATGAAGGCATCAAAGTGGTGAAGGAACGACGCAATCATCCATCACTCATTATGATGGAAGGGGGAGAGGAGATGATGTTTAGAACGCGTGATCCTCATGCTGGCAGGGCCTTTTTAGAGCGTTTAGGAGATTCATTGCAAGCCTATGTCGATCTACCGTTTGTACCGGACTCACCTATGACCGACCATGTAGCACAGGAAGCAGGGTTTAAACCCAAAGAGGCTGTTCACGCGCTTCGCTATTTCTATGACATGGGGCAGTGGCTACATGAAGATTGGTATCAGACTAAGGCGGATGGCTATCCCATCGTACCAGAATTTGCCATCACCTCTGTGCCTTCGGTCGAGAGTCTGAAGAAGTTTATTCCTAAAAATGAAATGTGGCCTCCTGGATTGAGTTGGGGACATCATTGGGCTGATTTAACCCGATTAAGAATGCAGAACTGGGATGTCTTCGGAGATGAGATGACGGGATCGTTGGAGGAGTTCGTTAATGCCACCCAAGACGCTCAGGGCATCATTTTTCAAAATGGCATAGAGCATTTCAGAAGAGATAAACCGAGCCTAAGCGCCATTGCATTGTGCCATTACATTACCTATTGGCCAGACATGAAATGGGGAATTGTGGACAACTATCAAAAGCCAAAAAACTCCTACTATTTTGTTCAGAAAGCCTACCAGCCACTATTGATCAACTTGGAATTTAAAAAGAGAAGATGGGATAAACAGGAAGCTTTCAAAGGAAGTATTTGGGTGGTCAATGACTATTATGAGGAGTTTGAGGGTTGTAAAGCCTCGATCAAAATCAGCAATGAGGCAGGTAAAGTATTGATGAATGAAACCTATTATTTTGGTGAGATCACAGGAAATAGTGCGAAGAAATTTGAGGAAATCAAGGCAGATGTATTGTCAAAAGTTGAGAAGCAATTCTTTGTAGCACTTGAACTAAAAGGCAAAACAGGCAATGTGGTTTCAAAGAATGATTACTTCTTCCTGATTGGAGATCAGAAGCAAGCTACTGCACGATTCCGCGAGTGGAAAACAGAGCGGCTGCAACTTGAGAATAAATATGGCACCTATGGTTCGTACTACCACTTCTTCGATGAGCTGTCAGGCGAAAATGGAGCTAAATATGAAAGTGGTGTTCAGGTGCCAAGAGCGCAAGGTTTTGAGTGAAGATTTGCATCTAAGAACATTGCATTTTAGTTTGGTCACCACTCAAATATCATTTTATTCTGGGCTCTTAAACTCAATTGGTCAACTTCTCCGCTTCCGTGAAAAATGATGGAGGTACCCACAATTTCACCCATAGAATCAGGTAATGGTCGGACTATTTTTTGGGATTGATTGATGTTTAGTGAGAGCTGTCCCAACTGATTTTGGATGATAATATCATTCCATTGTTTCATAACAGCGACTAATTCAGGTATACTCAGGACTTGCTCAGTGCCCAAGGTCATTTCACTGTAAATGCTACATCCTTCACCTACTAGCTTGAAATCATGTGATCCCATTTGGTGAGAAAGGCGAATGGGATCAGGACGCCACACACGACCTACATCCAATTGTTTACAAGGATAAAATCTATTTGTATTATAAAGCTGCTTATAACAAATGGCCCGATATACGCGATAAATATGCCGTGGCACATGGTCTGGCAATTGCAGAAGATCCGTTGGGGCCATTCACCAAACATCCATTAAATCCTGTACTAAACTCTGGTCATGAAACGACATACTTTCCTTTTCGGGAAGGTGTAGCTGCATTAGCCTTCAAAGATGGGAATGAGAGAGAAACCATGCAGTATGCAGTGGATGGTGTGAATTTCAAAATTGCTGCTTCCTTATCGTTAACACCTACTGCTGCTGCTCCTTTCACACCTGATGCCTTTACTAATACAGATTATGGAAGAGGTGTTACCTGGGGATTGTCACATTTCACTAATGCAGGAACCCGCGGAAAACAATATTCAATCATGGCACGATTTGATTGTGACCTAAGTCTTCATGTGAATGAAGTTTCGCTGAAAAGAACGGGCGTATGGCATGACCCGGATGTATACTTTCAGCAAGGTTTAGGAGAGGAGTTGAGGAAGAGAAGGGGAAAGGAGTAGTTCGCTGCAAAGTGCATGATTTAGCCGCAGTTGGTGTTCTCACCAACAGCCCGAAAAGCGTTATCTCATCAATACGGATTACTTCATAGATTCTAAAAGGAAGTAATGATTTTTTTGAAGGGCATAAGACCTACCAGGGCGGAGTGCTCACAAACAGCCGAAGCGTTTTTTCAATTATCTGGTCATAACCATTAATGTAAATAATTGGTCCATGTTTGAATAATGATATAATTCTGACTTACTTCATTCTAAACCTTGATTCAATGAAAAGATTATCTCCAATATTGCTAGTATTCGGCCTACTATTGGCCTGCGACCAACCCAATACTGAAACCCAAACTGAAGATCCGTACATCTGGCTTGAGGAGGTTGAAGGTGAAGATGCCCTGGATTGGGTGAAAGAAAAGAACAGTAAAACAGAAGGACTATTAACAAATCGTCCTGACTTTGATCCGATCTACCAGAAAAACCTGGAGATCAGGAATTCGGATGAAAGAATTGCTTATCCTTCCATAACGGGAAATTACGTCTACAATTTCTGGAAAGATGATGTTTACGAACGCGGTATTTGGCGCAGGATGTTGATTGATGATTATACAGCTAAGAAAGATAGCTGGGAACTCATTCTTAATCTTGATTCCCTATCTGAACTTGAGGGGAAGTTATGGGTTTTTAAGGGTGCCTCGTTTTTACATGGCAGTGATGACTTGTGTATGGTCAGGTTATCTGATGGAGGTGGAGATGCCGTAGAAATACGGGAATTCAATATTGCCCAAAGAGCGTTTGTTGAAGATGGTTTTTTCGTTCCAAATGCAAAAGGAGGAGTCAGTTGGCAAGATGAAAACACGTTGCTTATTAGCAGTGATTTTGGCCCAGGAACCGTTACCACATCTGGTTATCCCAGCACAGTTAAGCTGTGGGAGAGGGGGAATACGCTTGATGATGCTCAAACGATTTTTGAGGGAGATTCGTCAGATGTAGGTGTCTTTCAGTCGGTTTCCAATACGTCGACCACTCAGCACCTGATCGTGTATAGAGCAATCACTTTTTACACAAGTGAAATTTACCTGATGCAGGGTGACGAATTGAAAAAAATAGATATTCCTGAGGACGCAGGTTTGGAAACGTTTATGGGTGATCGGGCAATTGTGAGCCTAAAGTCAGATTGGATGATTGATGATGAAACATTCAAAACTGGTTCGCTTGTCACGTTTAATGTGGAGAAGTTCATGAGCGGGAAAAAAGAAGTTAAAATTGTCTTTGAGCCAGATGCTAAAACGAGCTACAACGGTGTAGCGGTTACCAAAGATGGATTGCTGATCAATTTGCTGGAAGATGTACAAAATAAGCTTTTTGCTTACCAGATAAATGAGGATGGCATAACCAGAGAGCGTATTCAAACGCCTGATTTCGGGAGTATTTCGATTATTAGCAGTTCAAATAGCAGGAGCGATTACTTCTTTACATATAGCAATTTCCTGATTCCAACTACGCTGTATCATGGCAGAGAAATGGAATTCAGTGAAATCAAAAGTCAGCCTTCCTATTTTGATGCGGAAAAGTATCAGATCAATCAGTACTTTGTTGCATCTAAAGATGGAACCCAAATTCCATATTTTGTAGTTGGACCGAAGGACATGGTGTTGGATGGTAGACAGCCTACGTTGTTAAATGCTTATGGTGGTTTCGAAATATCACGGAAACCGTCTTACTCTGCCACGAGAGGAAAGAGCTGGTTGGAGCGAGGTGGTGTTTATGTATTGGCTAACATTCGAGGAGGTGGAGAGTATGGGCCAGCATGGCATCAGGCCGGATTAAAAGAAAAACGTCAAAATATCTATGATGATTTTCATGCCGTAGCTGAAGATTTAATTAATCGAAAAATCACTAATCCGGAACAATTGGGTATTATGGGAGGAAGCAATGGTGGGCTATTAGTAGGAGTAGCGTTTACTCAGCGACCAGAACTCTACAATGCGGTAGTATGTGCTGTGCCCTTATTGGATATGAAGCGATTTAATAAGTTATTGGCTGGTGCGAGTTGGATGGGTGAATATGGTAATCCCGATATCCCGGAGCAGTGGGAGTATATCAAGCAATATTCACCATATCATAATATTGATCAGGACAAAGAGTATCCGGAAGTGTTATTCCTGACCTCAACCAAAGATGATCGTGTACATCCGGGACATGCCCGTAAGATGTCAGCCAAAATGGATGGAATGGGGCATAAGCACCTGTACTTTGAAACCATTGAGGGAGGTCATGGAGCGGCTACTACAAATGATCAGCTGGCTTATCGTGATGCTTTAACGTATGCGTATTTGCACAGCAAGCTGAACCCAACGATAGAAAAGAAGTGATGATTCCTTGTAGGCCATAAGACCTACAAGGGAGGAGTTACTGATGCTCATTACTTAACGAACGTCAATTTTTTTTTAAGGTGTGAGATCTAGTTTTGCCGGATGAAACAGATTTTCGCATACTTCATTTTAGCAATGCTTGGTTACACTGCATACAGTCAGGAGGATACCAAATCAAATGGAGATAAATCCAACCAAATATACATTGAGAGTGATCCGACTACTTTCTTTTTTAACGGTTTTTCAATAGCCATCAAAAGAAGTTCAACATTCCATGAAAAGCTGAATATGGGAGTAGGACTCTACAAAGTGACTTTGCCAGAGTTTTACATTGAGTCTGTTCCAGAAAATCAAGGAAGGGATTGGTCGGTTGATAATTTTGGTTTGGATGTCTTTGTAGACTATTTCATTTTCGACGCAAATAAAGGCGTAAGTATTGGCATGCATTTGGGTTATTACAACTATCGATTAGAGCGGTTGGACAAACAGGAAAGCTACCAGTCTCTGGTTGAAACGTTGAGAGTCGGCTATTTGTGGCGCCCAATTAGGCAGTTAAATGCAATCTACTTGTATCCCTGGGCTGGTGTTTCGACTGGTCAAAAGATCAGCGGTAGTAATGTGATCGATGGAGAAGCGTTCAAAACACCAAAGTGGAGCTTTGTGCCCTCTGTTCAGATTGGATTCAGTTTTTGAAAACCATCAGGACATGATCTTTTCATGGATTCTTTTTTTGATGCGACTCATGGATTCAGGTGTGAAGCCCAGAAAACTGGCCAGGTGTTGTTGAGCAACTCTTTGGACCAATTCGGGTCTCTCATCAAGCAGTTTCTGATAGCGTTGCTCTGGATTGCAGTTGATGTAGTATTCCTGATTGTCTTGTGCCGTTTTGAATATGTCATCCATAAGCGTCATACACAATGCCTCGAATCTTGGATACTTTTGGACGAACTCCATATCATCTTCCCTGGAATAAGCAACACAGAGTGTACTGTCTTCCAAACATTCAAGGTGATATGGTGAGGTCGGATCCTCAGGAGTGTTCCCCATTAGTCGGATGATCTGATCTTCAATGAAAAAGAACATTGATTTGTCCACACCATCTATGAGTTTGTATTGACGAATGATTCCCTTTAAGTTAAAAAATACCCTGTCTATTTGATCTCCCTCCTTTAATAAGATGTCACCCTTTTTGTAGTGCTCAATTTCAAATCTGTCGCTGAAGACCTCAATTTCTTCTGTTGTCATTGGAAAGACAGCTGAAATGCGATCAATGAATAGGCTTTTTTCTTGTGTCATGAGCTGGTAACGATTGTGATGCTGGGGATCATCCATTAGGACATGCCTTATAAAATGAACATACAAAACTATTAAAGTTTTTTTGGTCGTTGTTGGTGTTTTCACCAACGGCTGGAGTGTCGTCTTGATTAGAATAGATTGCACTGCAGACTTTCGGGTGTATATAGATGGTTTCCCTGAAAGTCATAAAACCTTCATGGTGTTGGATGTAATGATTTCTTTGTAGGCCATAAGACCTACAAGGGAGGAAAAGATGACACACATCTATCAAAACTCCTATGATTAAGAGAGTCACTATCAAAGCATTCTGATTTGATGAGTACCTGTTCAACTTAATATATTGTGCTTGTCGATATTTCTAGCATATAATGGTATAAATCTGGAATTATGAATAGATTATAAATACCGCTTTACTGTAATATTATTTCAGTTAAAAGAGGTATGTTTGATAATAGATAAAAGGATTATATATCCGTTTACCGCTTTTAACAACCGCTTATATCATTGAAAGAGAAGATACTTTTTGATGCATTTCCTGCATATGGACACATTACTGCCTTTTTACAAATAGCAGAATATCTCAGAGAGGAATATGAATGCGTTTTTATTGGTCCTTCAGATTATGCAGAATTAGTTACGTCTAAAGGTTTTGTTTTCCTACTTCTCAATCCATTTCCTATTGAGCCAGAATCGTTAGAAGTCCAAAGGACAGGTTTGTTTAGTGCTTGGATGAATAACCTGCTTAGTAATCGGGAGAAGAGGTTAAAATCTGAATATGATCAATACATGGCCAAACTAACTAGGCTATTGAAGGAACTAGACCCGGCAGTTGTATTGGTTGATGACCACTATGCACTTAAGGGATTGGTCTATTTGGAATGCCAGGTGAGAATCTTGACCATTCAAACTATGGTTAGTCCTATAAGAATCAAAGGACTTCCTCCCTTTCAAAGTGACTTAATTCCGAACGGAAAATTGGTTAATAGATCGAAGATAGAACTTAGCTGGGTTAGACTAAAATTCTTACAAAAGATTAACAAGCTTAAATGGTTGGTCATCACCAATGGGCAGTTAACGGGCTCATTTTACAAAAAGAGATTGTTGGCTTTGGGATATGAAACGGATAGTAATCGATGCTTTGGTATTGGTGTGAACAATGTTCCTAGGATTATCAATGGATCAGCGTTATTTTCTTTTTCTAAGGAGAACAGTGTTAATGAACACTTTTTTTATAGGGCAGAAAGAAACTTGGATGAAATGGGGGACTTAAGACTTAAGTCCATCGTCGACAAGAACAAGCCCATCATTTATTGTTCATTAGGGACAGTAACAATGAAATATGCTAAGAAGTGTACACCTTTTTTCAATTTGGTAATTGCTGTGGCTATGCAGTTTAAAGAGTATCAGTTTGTCCTATCAGTCGGTAAAGATTATGATCTTAAGAGTTTAAGTAATCAACCGAACAATGTAAGTATTTTTCTCAGTCTATCTCAGCAGTCGCTTCTACCGCACACAACGCTAATGATTAGTCATGGTGGCTTAAATTCGATAAAGGAATGCATCTCTTTGGAGGTACCAATGATGATTTTCCCATTGTCCTATAAGTGGGATCAACCGGGAAATGGTGCTCGGGTCAAACACCTTGAAATTGGTGGAGCATATCGTATGAAGGGGCTGTCCAAGAAAAAGCTCCGAAGGTTATTACATACAAATCTTAACCGACTTTCTCACTACAGAGAGCATATCAAAAGAATAAATAAAGCTCAGAGAGAGCTAGAGAAAGCAGAATTCAAAAAATTTAAAGCGCTTATTTATAAAAGAAAACAAGATGAAATATTCTCCGGAGCAGCTTAAGAAGTTTCATGTTGATCAATTAGGACAATATGCATGTGGTCTGGCATGTTTAAGTGCCCTGACCAATTACTATGAAGGACATGTTCCCCAAGAAAAGATTAGGGAGATTAGTGGAACAACATTAAATGGCACTTCCTTGCTAGGGCTTTTTCAAGCGGCAGGCAAGATCGGGTTCGAGACGCGAGGATTTGAAGCGGATACAACGCATTTGAAGGAATTAGATGCTCCGGTAATACTTCATGTGGTCATGGATGGCAATCGCGACCACTTTGTGGTTTGCTATGGGCATGACGGAGAGTTGTTTCAAATTGGAGATCCAGGTTGGGGGATCGTGGGGATGGCAGAAGATGAGCTATCTGCAATTTGGCAATCGAGAGCATTGTTAACCATCAAACCAACGGGTGAGTTTATATCGACTCAATCGGAAATAAAATCCAGGGTTTCATGGTTTAAAGAATTGATCAAAGAAGATATTCCAATCTTAACTGTTTCTGGAGCCATAGGTATAGTCATGGCCGTATTAGGCCTTTCTACTGCCATATTTACTCAGAAGCTGTTGGATGATTTCCTTCCGGAAGAACAAATTGACAAGATCATTATAGGAATTGTAGCCCTTGTCATACTACTCTCGGCACGCGCAGTGTTGGGTCTGATAAGAGGCATTTTCATGGCTCGACAAGGAAGGGATCTAAATGTAAGAATCATTAAATCTTTCATAAAAAAAATCATTAGACTGCCTATGACTGTATTAGCTGGCTATAGCACTGGGGATTTAATTGCTCGTATGAATGATTCACTGAGAATTAGGAATACAGTGGCCCTTGTAACAGGAAATGTGTTGGTCAATGCATTAATTATTCTGGTCTCTTCGGTGTATCTCTTTACACTGTCTTTGATTGTGGGTTTACTAGCTGTAACAAGTATCGCAGTTTTTTTATTGATAGCCTGGAGATATCATCCAGGAATAATAAGGGGCCAAAAAGAAGTCATGGCTGCTCATAGCGCAAATGAAACGCAATATGTAGACGCTTTGACGGGCATTAATACGATCAAAAGTTGTGGTAAGGAGGAGGTCTTTACCGAAAGAATTCAACGAATTAATGAACACTATCATGGGAAGGGTTACGAACTAGCACTTCTCGGTAATCGATTTAGTTTTATATCTCAGCTGGTTATGGGATTCTACATTGTTGCAGTTTTTGGTTTTGGAATATGGTCTGTCATTTCAGGAACACTTCTGCTTGGTGAAATGATGGCTATGTTATCAATTTCAGGGACAACATTTCCTGCAATTGCCGGATTGATTGCTTCTAATATTCAGCTTCAGGAAGCAAAAGTGGCCTTCAATAGGATGCATGAATTGGCAGCACTTGAGGAAGAAGAATTGGGGACTAATGAATCAAAAGGAACTTGCAAGAGCTTAAAAGTCGAGAACGTTAGTTTCAGATTTCCAGGCGCACAACAGTTGCTTAAGAACGTGTCGATGGAAATTCCGAAGGGTAAAATCATTACACTTTTTGGACAGGTGGGATCAGGGAAAAGCACGATGGTGGATCTTTTGCTGAAAGCCCGATTGGTAGAATCTGGTAAGATAAGTTTGGATGGGCGAGAGATCAATCAAACAGGTACATCTTCCTGGAGAAACAGACTGGGCATTGTCTTACAAAAAGAAAAAATATTTAGCAGTACTGTAATTGACAACATATGTCAATCCAATGACCCGATCGAAATTGAGAAATGCATAAAATTCTTTAACGGATCAGTATTCGAAGAATTTATTGCTGAATTACCGCAAGGTTACTTAACACTTTGTGGTGAGGAAGGGTCGAATTTGTCTGGCGGACAGAAACAAATGATCAGCATTGCGCGCGCATATTATAAACAAACTGACTATTTGATACTGGATGAATCAACCAGTGCAATGGATCAATTCACGGAAAAGAAGGTTGTAGAATTCCTCAATAAAAGAGCTGAAGAAGGAAAGTGGGGAGTATTGATGATTACACATCGAATTAGCCTTGCGAGTCAGTCGGATACAATATTTGTGCTCAAGAACGGAGCAATAGAGAAATCAGGACAGCATCAAGAATTATTGAAAAATGAAAATGATTACAGCAATGCCTTTTCTGCGTTGATAGCTCAGCAGGATAGGACGTTGATAGATTAGATACACATTGATATAAAAATTAAGGAAAACCTAAACACTATTTCACATGGCAGGAATGAAGTACTACAAACGAATTCAATTTATCCTGGAGTTGATTGAAAAGGAAAGAACCGGTAGCCCGGCACAACTAGCAAGGAAGCTAGATCTCAGCGAACGAATGGTTTACAATATCTTGGAATCACTACGAATCATGGATTCCCGTCCTATTGTATATTGCAGAGAAAGAGAAAGTTACGTTTTTGAAGAAAAGGAATTAGTGCACTGAAATAATATTTCACACATAACTATTTAATTAGTGAAACTAAATTATTTCTAACTAAAATCATTTTATCATGAAAGAATTGAAATTCCATCAGATGGAAGAACTCCACGGTGGTGACTGGGATTGTGAGACTTACGCGGGATTGGTTGTTGGAGCAGCAGCTGGAGCTATGATTATTGGAGTTGCAACAGGGGGATTAGGATTTGTTGTAGCCGGAGGTCTTATGGGCTACTTTGGTACAGGGGGAACAATTTATTGTGCAATGGCATGAGAGAATTGGATATTACATTAATGGAAGACATCCAAGGTGGTGGATTCGTTGCAGGGGTATGCGTTGGAATTGGTGCTGGTTCTATCATATATGCAACAGGACTAGCAACTAATTTTTGGAATCCGATTGGCTGGGCAAGTGCAGCTTTTATAGTTGCTGATGCCGCATGCCTGGTATACGGAGCAGCTAATATTTAATCATATTATGGACTAGATATAATTATCTAGTCCATTATTAATTTTAAGAGATGAAGACTTTTTTAATCGGAATACAATTGGTTGCCTTGTTCTTTTTGGCACTTGACTTATTTGAAGTCTATAGCTTTCCTGGTGTAAAAGCATTTGGATATGGCATTATACTTTTGGGATTACTAATTACATTAATTTTGAAAAGGAACTCAAAAATTTAGGATTGTGGTAACTGAATAGTAATACTCTAACACGAATTGACAGAACAGTTTTAATCTAGGTTAGCCAATAACTGTAATTTATTACAGAGTGATGAGAAATTTTTTAGTTTTCATAGGAGTTACTTTGATGTTATCAATTGTATTGAATTATATATTTAATGATGACTATCTCTATTTTGAGTTCTATGGAAATAAGTTTTCTTATGAGCGAATATTGGAGCTAATTAACCAACAAAAAAAGTGGCAATGGATTGGATATGTTACGCTTCCATTAATCTATCTATTGAGATTTTTAATTATTACCTGTGTTCTTCTAATGGGAAGTTTCATTGCTGGATATAAAGTTAAATTTCGAGAAGTGTTTGATGTAACAATTACTTCAGAGTACATATTTCTAGTTCTTCCCATTATTAAATTGTTGTGGTTTGGCTTCATTTTGCAAGACTACACATTGATAGATTTAATAAAGTTTTCTCCATTCTCTTTAAACAGTGTTTTTGATTTGTCAGAATCAATACATTGGTTAGACCCTTTGATGAAGTCTGTTAGTCTTTTCGAGGTTACTTATTGGTTATTGTTAGGGTATGGTATGTGCAAAATACTCAACAGACCGTTCTCAAAAGCAATTGGACTTGTTGTTGCTTCCTATGGCTCTACCTGGGTAGTTTGGCAAGTATTCATTGTATTTCTAATGATTAACCTCACATAGATGAGAAAGCTTGCTTTAATCTGTATTGTGCTTTTTGCACTGTCTGGGGTAGGTTGGATGATTATCCAATCGGTTTATAAACTGGCCGAGAAAGAAGATAGATTAACGACCATATCAACTGTCCCATCATTGAAACTAGTTGATATTGATAATACATCATTTCATTTGTCGAGTGGGGACACGCCTTTGGTTTTAATCTTATTCAATTCAGAATGTGAACATTGTCGGTATGAGGCAAAGGCCATTAAGAAAAGTATCCAACTGTTCAAAGGGACCAGAATTGTCCTCGTGTCCGAACAGTCTCTGGATGAAATTGAAAGATTTGGTGATGAACATGAACTAAAATCAATACCTAACATTACTTTAGCTAAAGCAAGTATGACCGAACTCATAGATACTTTTGTGAGCATCAGTTATCCCAGTATTTTCATTTATGGTAAAAGTGGTGAGTTGATCAAAGAATTTAAGGGTGAGGTGAAAATTGACGCGATAATTACACTATTAAATCTTGACTAATGAAAGCTAGCCTTTGGTATCTGAGCCTTTATTAATCTTAAAAGATGAAGAATTTTTTTATCGGAATACAACTGGTTGCCTTGTTCTTTTTGGTGCTTGACTTATTTGAGGTCTATAGCTTTCCCGGTGTAAAGGCATACGGATACGGTATTATCCTTATTGGATTACTCATCACCTTGATGTTGAAGAGGAAATCCAAAATATAAAACTGTATTATAACATAGATTGACAGGATAGTGGTAACCCCTTGGTTATCCAACGATTTTCGGATTGATCCCAATTCTTTCTGCTAATCATTTCAAACTCCCCTACATTTCTTAGCCAGGCGTTAGAAGCAATCGGAGAAGTACATAAAAAAGCCTCTGATTTATCAGAGGCTGATTTCTTAAACTTGATTACGTTCCAAAGGAAGAGGCTTGATCAAGCATTACGATGTAAATATACGTCGTATTTTTACATTTTGTTACTTAAATCTCTAAAAATTGGAATACAGCAAACTTGAATATTTCATATCACAACCAAGAATTCAGAGGTTTCTAGTAGCCGCTGAGAATTCCAAATCTAAGGCTCAACAACTTTATCGGATTAACCTTAGAGTAAGCCAAGCTTTTTACCCAATTCTCAACCTTTTTGAAATATTTCTACGAAACACTGTGAATTACCAAGTTACTTCACACTTTGCCAATCCTAACTGGATAATTTCTGAAAAACGTGGATTTATGAATGATAACTCTCTAAGACACTCCAAATTCTTTTTGAGAAATTCGGTAGAAAAAGCCGAAAGAATTATAAGGAGAAAAGGTGGGACAATTTCATCAGGCAAGGTTATATCCGAACAATCTTTCGGATTTTGGACATCACTTTTTGAAACTCATCATTATAGATTAATTGGAGGAGTTATAATTCATTGCTTTCCCAACAAACCTAGCAACGTAAACAGAAGCATAATATCTCAAAAACTGAATCGAATAAGGGAATTTAGAAATAGAGTATATCACAACGAGCCTATTTGTTTCAATGGTTGGAATGTAGACTTTAGTGAAGCTGAAAGTATAAGAGATGAAATATTTGAGATGCTCTCTTGGATTGACTCGGATTTATCAACGTACACTGAATATTTCAACGGAATCAAAGCTAAAATTGATCAGGCCAATAATATCTAAAGCGTCTAACAGTCTGATCGGGCATATGTCTGAGTGCTTTCTGGCTGGTTTCAGTGCAACTCGACCGTGAGATTTGCCGCTGAGATACGTCAGTGCTTTCTACCAGCTTTTGCTCGCAGGATTTTTAGACTTACGGAACGCAGTGCTATTTGGAACCGTTGTGAGCTCCGCGAGTAAGAGAAAAAAAAGATACTGGAACTGAAATAAATGAACTTATTGAATTGTATATAGTACTCCCTAAATGTCGGACCACTTGCTAGGTCTGTTAAGATAATAATTTCATTGTTTAAGCTGCATTTTGATACATGGAATTTGGGGCAATGCGTCCAATTCCCTGATGTCGTTTGTTGTTGTATCGATCCATAAAGGACGCTATGCAACAATTGCTAGCAAGAATGCGCCAACTTTCATTTAGCTTTAGCTCAGTTAACTATTATTTTTTTGCCGACGGAAACTGAGTTAGGGGTTGGGTAGAGCAGCGAAACGAAGTTTATGTCGGCATTGGAGAGCATGACTGCACTATCTAAATGAGAAACCACCTAATACTTTCTGTACTTCTTTTGACTCTTACGAACCTATCATTTAGCCAAGTAACTCGTTGGTCACTTGAAGATTCGATAAGTCGAGATTATCTAAAGGAACTTGTATTTGCAACTGACACACCAGAGTACGTACGATACTTTCCTATGAACATGGAAGAATATCTCGACCACTTCCATCCAGTTCATATTAACCTTGACGATGATATTGACCTAATCTTTAACGGCCCATCTGGAGGTGAGTCTTATTCTGTGGAAATCTATCTTAACAAAGGCGGTAAACTTGAGCTTGTTGAATCCGATGTTGGTGCTATCCGAAACGTAACTCGAAAATTTCCAGACGCTCCATTAACCATGGATTTTCTCCAATATGGTTGTTGCGATGATCCCATCAACTTCCTTCAACAATGGATTATTCTGCCTAACAACCCAAGAACTGTAATTCGATCATCCAAATACTACTTCTTGGATGAAACTGAGTTCCCAGAATCGTGGAATACGATGGTGAAATTCAGAGTAACGAATACTCCTTACACCCTTCGTGCAACTCCTGAAATTATCAACGACAAGCCTCTAACTTACCATTACGAACAAGGCAATAAACTTGCTGAATATTCTAACGGAGACATTGGTTTTGCATTTAACTCTAAAACAGATGAGACTGGTCGAGTTTGGTGGTTCGTAGCAATGAACCCTCCTAACGAAGACGGCTACTCCGTTTACAAAATCCGAAGGAACGAAAAATGGTTAGGCTGGATGAGCAGCCGATTTGTAGAAAAAATCAAATAAACGCTCTCCAACAGACGATATTGCGCATGGCCTTACTTAGTCATTTGCAAGGTGTCTGCTAAACATCCCGCTTATCAGCCGCCAAGAATCTGATGTGCTTTCTACTATCTTCTGCCCCGTGGGAGTTTTTTATCTGCATGGCGCAGTGCCTGTCTGATACTTTGAATGCACCGGCAGATAAGCTACTTTTATCATAATTAATAAAGCTCGGAGGCCACAGCGCCATATCTGAGCGTTTTACGCAATAAATATGTTATCGAAGATTATTTTAGGATTTATTTTTACTATTGGCTTGGCAGTTGAGGTTTACTCACAGGAAAATATTCCATATGGATCAAATGATGGTACCTATGTTAATATGCTTGAAACGAAAATATATTACGAGGAGTATGGAACGGGAGTACCATTATTTTTGCTGCATGGTGGATTTGGCTCAATAGGTAATTTTAAAGACTTAATACCTAAGCTTTCGGAATATTATCGAGTTATTCTTTTGGACAGACCTGGCCATGGAAGGTCTGAGCATGCTGATTCATTAAGCTACGAACTTATGGCCAAGTACCATTCTAAATTTCTCGATTTATTAGATATAGATAGTGCATATTTAATTGGAAGAAGCGATGGTGGATGCACCTCCTTTCTTTTAGCCTATTTAAGGCCGGATGTGATAAAAAAAATGGTTGTTATTGGTAGCAATAGTAATCGTAATGCATGGACTAATGAAGGTTCTTCGAGTATAACTCCTGAAATAGTTGAAAATGAATGGGGAGGTTGGCTCAAGGACTACCAAAGCAAATCACCACAACCTGAACTATGGGAAAAATTTATTATTGATACTGATAAAATGTTTAAGGAAGAGGTCATTATTTCCAAGGATGAATTAGGTGATATTCACACGCCAACACTCATTGTCCAAGGTGATAGAGATCCATTTATTAAGCTTGAGCATTCATTAGAACTGCACGGGTCAATTCTGAACAGTGAATTATGCATTATACCTGGTTCTGGGCTTAATCCAGTCATGGAAAAGCCAAACATTGTGATCGAACTCATGATGGATTTCTTAAGAAAATAATAACTAAGAGAACTTCGAAAATTAGCGCATAACATTATGTATGAAGGCATATGCTCCAGTGCTTTCTAAAAGCTTTAAGGGAACTCGACCGTGATGTCTACCGCCAGGAAATGTCAGTGCTCTTCAATTTCTTCTTTGACTGGATCTTTTTCACTTCTGTACGCAGTGCTAATCGAAACTTTGGAAGCACCGGCAGACTTCACTATTTTAGTGCCGTCCACAAAGTGAGAGCACACGCCTCATACCGGCGTTGTGCGTCATAAATAACCAACATACAGTTCAAAAACTTATTTTCGCCCTTTATCCTGAACAATGCTTTTTAACTCTCTTGACTTTGCCATTTTTCTGCCAATAGTTTTTATCCTCTATTGGTTTGCAACAAATAGGAATCTCAAACTTCAAAGTTTTCTAATTGTAATTGCTAGCTATATATTCTATGGCTGGTGGGATTGGCGCTTCTTATCGCTAATTGTGTTTAGCACGCTTGTCGACTATTCCATTGGTCTACGGCTAGCAAAGGAAGATAATCAGCTAAAAAGAAAGTTTTTACTTTGGACTAGCATTGGTGTAAACCTTGGTTTCTTAGGCTTTTTCAAATACTACAATTTCTTTCTTGATAATTTCATTTCCGCATTTTCATTTTTCGGAATGAAAATCAACGCCAATTCATTAAATATTATTCTACCGGTAGGAATCAGTTTTTACACTTTCCAGACATTGAGTTACACTATTGATGTTTACAAAAGAAAACTCGAACCCACCAAAGACATTGTTGCTTTTTCGGCTTTTGTGAGTTTCTTTCCTCAATTAGTGGCAGGACCAATAGAAAGGGCTACAAATCTATTACCTCAGTTCTACAAAAAAAGGCAATTTGATTATTCTAGAGCTGTTGACGGAATGCGTCAGATTCTTTGGGGGCTTTTTAAAAAGATTGTTATTGCGGATAATTGTGCACAGTATGCCAATGAAATATTTAATAATTCAGCAGATTACGGAGGGAGCACACTAGTTCTTGGGGCTCTATTTTTCACATTTCAAATTTATGGTGACTTTTCAGGATACTCTGATATAGCAATTGGGACTTCTCGTTTATTTGGTTTCAATCTGATGCAAAACTTTGCATTCCCTTATTTCTCAAGAGACATTGCTGAATTTTGGAGAAAATGGCACATCTCCCTATCCTCCTGGTTTAGGGACTATCTATACATACCTCTTGGTGGAAGTAGGGGTAGCACATGGTTGACGGTTAGAAATACATTCATCATCTTTATTGTGAGTGGTTTTTGGCATGGGGCAAATTGGACATTCATAGTTTGGGGCACTTTAAATGCCTTATACATTCTTCCGAGCATACTCACTAAAACAAATAGAAAAAACTTAGATACCGTTGCGAAAAATAAATATATACCCTCCATTAAAGATTTTCTCTCTATAACCCTAACTTTTGGTTTAACCGTCCTTGCTTGGGTTTTCTTTAGAGCTGAGAATATTTCTCACGCATTTTCTTTCATAAGGAGCACGTTCTCAAATTCTCTGTTCACTGTTCCTGAAATTTGTCCCATAGAGACAATTGTCCTAATCATTGTTTTCATGATCATTGAATGGATTGGTCGAAATAATCAATTTGCACTACAGAACATTTCAACAATCAAAAATCCCCTAATTCGTTGGTTATCGTATATAGCCGTCGTATTGACGATATACTTTTTTGGTAAATTCTCTTCTAGTATAGAATTCATTTATTTTCAATTTTGATATGAAAAGATTCATTCAAAAATCATTGCTATTTATGTTGATCATCCTTTCGATTAACACCTACTTTTTTCAAATTGTTTACGAAAATTACTATTCTGAATACGAACATGTAGAGTTAGATTTTAAAACTTATTTATTGTCTGACTCTCATGGTAAGCCATTAGATAAGATTAATGAGCCTCTAAAATTTTACAACTTTTCAGCAGGGAGTGATTCATATGTAGATATGAAAAGAAAACTTCAGTTTTTAGCAGAAAAATCTAACATCGAGCGATTAATAATAACGGCCGATAATCACACATTATCTCCATATAGGGATAAATCGAACAATGTTGACAGATCTAGTTTTTTCACAAAATTTAGTTTTGAGAACAAGCCATACAAACATTTAAAGGAGAACTATATTGAAAGATATCTTCCTATTATAAATCCTAAAAGTAGAGACATTGTAAAACTCTTCTTGCTAGCAGAAGAAGAACCAATTAAATCCGAACCTAATTGGAAAGCCTTGAAACCAAAAGAGAAATCAGCTTTTGCCAAGAGAAGGACAGCCAGACAGTTTCGTAAATTGTACCCATCTAAAATACAGACAAGTGCATTACATGAAATCATCGACATTTGTAAACAAAATGATATCGAATTAGTCGGCATTAAATACCCATTAAGTCGAGAATATTTAGCGGCAATGGGTAATTCAACTTTTCAGGCCGATTCAATACTAATGTCAAAAAAAAGCAAAATTTATGATTTTTCGAATATCTACATTAATCAAGATCACTTATTCAGAAATCAAGACCATTTAAACGAAGATGGTGGTAGGTTATTTACAGATTTGATTTTAAATCTCGAATAAAAAAGCCAAAAGCTTAACGAACTTGCAACTACATTGCATTTGCTTTAAAATAATTGTTGGATTGGAGAGTAAGAACGGAGCAACTCATGATAACACTTTATAAACTTTCATTTAGCTTTAGCTCAGTTAACTATTATTTTTTGCCGACGGAAACTGAGTTAGGGGTTGGGTAGAGCAGCGAAACGAAGTTTATGTCGGCATTGTAGCACATACAAAAAATGAGAGATAGTCAACAGATAGAAAAAGAAAGTCAATTATTGATTTCAAAAGTCAATGAAGGAAACAACAGAGCATTTGAAGATCTTCTTCGCTTGCATGAACCTTTCATCTACAATGTAGCTTGGAAATTCACCAATGATGAGCATGAAGCAAAAGATCTTAGTCAAGAAGTCCTTATTAAGGTACTTACCAAATTGTCAACATTCAAGGGGAAAAGTTCTTTTCGTACATGGCTTTATCGAATAACATTTAATGAGTTTATGCAGACAAAGCGTAGACCCATGGAAGACACGTGGAAAGGATTTGACGATTTTTCTGAAAAACTAAATGCTATACCGAGTCCTGATTTAAGTCCTGATGAAGAGCAGGAACAAATCCTTCGAACAAAAACAGCACGAACACGATGTATGTCTGGAATGCTTATGTGTCTCACCAGGGAACAAAGGCTTTTGTATTTGGTTGGCGAAGTATTTATGGTTGACCATAATACCGGGGCAGAAGTATTTGGTTTGACAAAGGATAACTATCGCAAGAAACTTTCCAGAACAAGAAAAGACTTTCATTCCTTTATGAACAAGCAATGTGGATTAGTCAATGAGAACAATCCATGCCGATGCGCTAAAAAAGGTAAAGGAATGGAGGCAGCCGGGCGCATGCAAACCAATGCAAAACTTTTCGACCCAAAGTACTACTCTACCATTTCAGATTACGCGGTAAAACATGGTGATGAAGCGGCTGATATTGTAGATAAAAAATACGTTGAGTTCTTCCAAAAACACCCTTCGAAAAAAGACTTTACTGTCGACACGGTAGTCACCGAAATTTTAAATGACCCTGATCTTCATCGTCATTATCAATAAATTCAAAAAAATATTACAACCTTAAACCCTTGATTTCCAAGGGTTTTTCTTTGCTAAGCACTTTTTTTTAAGAAAAAATAGTCACACCTGCTTGACTTCTGTATCCAATTGCCAAAACACATAAAATTTATAGATATGGAAATCAAAGTACAAGTAACGATCAACAAACCCATTGTAGAAGTTTGGGAAGTAATGGGAAATCAATTTGGACATGCTCATTTATGGTCCAGCAATTTCAAAACATCAAAACCCGGGGGTAAGCCAAAGTTCGAAGGTATCGAATATTCGTTACGAGACACCACAACACAAAATGGCAATACTATTCAGGAATTGACAGAATTCGACCCGAGGAATTTCTCATTGAGTTATGAGATTACGGCGGGTAAGCCGGAAATCGCGCAGTTCGTTTCTTCACACTGGTACTTGAAAGAGTCAGCTGAGAACACTATTGTTTACATGGACTCTGTGATGGAACCAAAAATGGAACTACCAGCAGAAATGGAAGAAAAAATCCAAACGGGATTAACGGTATCATTCAATCAATTGGCAAATGAGTTGAAATATTACGTCGAGAATGGAGAATCTCATCCTGACATGAAATAATTAATAACACCCAAAACTGGAAACCATGAAAAAGTTAGATATTAAACTAAGCAAAGAAATAAACGCATCATCCGATAAGGTGTGGGAGATCTTAGGTCCCAATTTTCTGTCAATCTCTGAATGGGGTACAGGAATTCTGTCCTCTGTGAACAATGCCGATGCTGAATTAAGGTTTGACGATGCGCCAGCCGGTGGCAGGGTTTGTGACATCAAAGGATTCGGGAAATTTGATGAAAGAATCTTACATTATTCACACGATGATAAAGAAATAACATGGAGTGCAGATTCTCCAAAAATTCCAGGATTTGTAAATGGATTACAAAATGCATTTAGAATTGAAGAATTAGGTGAAAATAAAAGCAGGATCAGCTCTAATTTGACTGCCAATATGAGAGGAGTTGGTGGCTTTCTATTTGGCGGGAAAATAAAAAGCAATTTTGAAAAGACAATTGAAATATTCCTAACAGATATTAAAATCTATGCGGAAACAGGTAAGGTCAGTCCAAGGAAAGAGAGAGAATTAAATAAAGCTTCATAAAGGGTTGATTTCCAGCGAAGGCTCTGTTGCTGAAAAGCACGGGGCTTTCTTGCATATGATAGAATGCATAAATTAACGTGCTACAACAGACACTAAAATGAATATGCGAACTGAGCTATTTGACATGAAAGTGCGAAATAGAAACTTCTGTGCTTCTAGCAAATGGCACGCATACTCACTTTAGTTGGGCGTTGTGGTGAATACTAAAGTACTAGAACCTTAATAAAAACCCGCTTGAGACTTCCCGATGGAATTTCATGTTGGCAGATTTTTTAATGTCTACTCCTATGTACATTTGAAGTATACAGAGTTTCAAGTAATAATGTAATGGAGCAAATTGTCATTTTAGTTGTCTGGGCGGCAATATTTCAAGGTATATTCCTAAGCGCCATGTTCATTAGTCTTGACGACTCTAAAAGAAAATCAAATACCCTTCTTGGCCTATTTATCATTTCTATGTTGATAGAGCCCATTGGTATCTTTTTACCTTATGATTCTATTTCTGGTTATTCCCTGATAGACTATTTCAGCACACCAGAAACCAAGATTTTATTTCCTTTATTATTCCTTCACTATGTGCTCAATAAACTGGGTGCAGCATCTAAGTATGGTTCTTTTCTGAAACTAAACTATTTGCTCGGAATCATAGTGGTGAGCTTTACAATTATCAATCTCTTGATGTTTGTTTTTACTGATCAAGCACTCATAGGCTACATCAGTCCTAAGAAAATCGAATTGATTCATCTCATCCAACAGACTTATGGTTTTATTCTGGCAGTATTCGTCCTGATAGCTTCCCTTATAGAAATTAACCGTTATAAAAAAATTATTAAAGATAGGTATTCGGATTTAGGATTATTAGCCATTGCGTGGCTTTGGAGGTTTATCCTAATGCTCGTTCCTGCGGTTATTCTATGGGGAGCAGAGACTGCACGGATGTATGTCGGTCATTTTACCGGTAGGTACACAACTTGGAATCTCACAACTGTCATCTGGGGCATAATTGCAATTCTAATTTACTACGTAAGCTATAAAGCCTATAGAAAAAAGGACTTGCTGGATGGCCTCCAGCCAATACCAGAGTCACAGATCGCAAATGACAACCAAGATTCTGGCAATTTGGCAAAGCAATTAACTCATGCAATGGATGTCACAAAATTGTATCTGAAGGAAGACCTCACCATTTATGACTTGGCAAAGGAAATCGAGTCTACAACTAGAAAAGTCTCTAACTGTATCAATACCCATTTTCAATCAAACTTTTCTGAATGGGTGAACCGATACCGGGTAGAAGAAGTCAAGCTTAGATTTCAAACTGAAGGTGCTAACAACCTGACGATTGAGGCCATCGGTCAAGAGGCCGGGTTCAAATCAAGATCTGCCATGTATGCTGCTTTTAAGCGGTTTACAGGCCAGTCACCTGCTTATTTCAAGCGTTAACTTGTCCTGATATACGCTTTCATGACCTGATAACGTTCATCAGGACAAAGGACAAAAACCCCCGCTTTACTTTCACTGTTGAATGCAGAATAAGCTCCATACGAGCTCTTAACTTCAATTTTTCAACAATGAATAATTTTCCGACAGACTTTAAACCCATTTCTCAGGATTCCAGAATACACGCCATTGATGCGCTAAGAGGATTTGCACTTTTGGGTGTGCTTTTGGCCAATTTACCGGTCTCA
>JAGDZR010000022.1:0-100048 GCA_049115695.1 Cyclobacteriaceae bacterium
GGCTGACGGAGGTTCGAGTCCTCCTCCCGCTACTAAGCAAAAGGAGTCAAGTATTTGACTCCTTTTTTTGTTATGAATATTTTCACCGTTTACGTACTCTATTCAGCCAAATTCGATAAAATATACATTGGATATACTTCCAACCTGCTCGAAAGATTTCAATCTCATAACGAGCTTTCTAAAAAAGGATATACTGTAAAATACAGGCCATGGATCGTTTGCTATTGTGAGTGGTTTGAAGCGAAAAAAGAAGCTATCAAACGTGAAAAACAACTAAAATCCGCAAGGGGAAGACAGTTCCTTTGGGATCACATCCATCGACACTTCAAATGATCGTCAGGCTCATATCAGCCAGTTGGCTGACGGAGGTTCGAGTCCTATCCGCCAGTGGGCGGACAGGCAGCCAATAGGCGGACAAGCTCTCCCGCTACTAAGCAAAAGGAGTCAAGTATTTGAATCCTTTTTTTGTTATGGATATTTTTACCGTTTACGTACTCTATTCAGCCAAATTCGATAAAATATACATTGGATATACTTCTAATCTGATCCAAAGATTTCAATCCCATAACAAGCTTTCCAACAAAGGATATACTGTTAAATACAGACCTTGGATCGTTTGCTATTGTGAGTGGTTTGAAGCGAAAAACGAGGCTATCAAACGTGAAAAACAACTAAAATCCGCAAGGGGAAGACAGTTCCTTTGGGATCACATACATCGACACTACAAATGATGGTCGGGCTCATATCAGCCAGCTGGCTGACGGAGGTTCGAGTCCTATCCGCCAGTGGGCGGACAGGCAGCCAATAGGCGGACAAGCTCTCCCGCTACTAAGCAAAAGGAGTCAAGTATTTGAATCCTTTTTTTGTTATGAATATTTTCACCGTTTACGTACTCTATTCAGCCAAATTCGATAAAATGTACATTGGATATACTTCCAACCTGCTCGAAAGATTTCAATCTCAAGCGATAGTTACCTATTATCATCACTTTACAGGGAGGTCAGCTTTTAACCCATTATTTGCATCCATAAGTCTACCTTTGCGATCATGTCTGATACTTCCAATTTCAAATCAGGATTTGTGACTATCCTGGGTAAACCCAATGTGGGGAAAAGCACGTTGATGAATGCTATCGTAGGTGAGCGACTATCCATTATAACTTCAAAGGCTCAAACCACCAGACACAGGATATTTGGCATTATCTCAGGCGAAGACTTTCAGGTAGTTTACAGTGACACGCCCGGCGTGATTGACCCTCAATACAAATTGCAGGAGCAAATGATGAATTATGTCAGAGCATCGCTGGAAGATGCTGACATCATCCTAATGGTTGTCGAATTGGGAGAAAAATACCAGGAATCAGAAATCTGGGAAATCGTGAAGAATGCAAGCGTACCCACTTTTCTAATTATCAATAAAATAGATCTTGCGGTTGGTAGTCAGCTCAAGGACAAAACTGACTACTGGCGGGAAACCTTACCTGAAATCAAAATTATCGGCGTATCTGCCCTGGAAAAAATCAACATTGGAAGTTTGTTCGATACGGTGAAGTCGACGCTTCCTGTACACCCTCCGTATTTCCCAGAGGACACACTCACCGATAAGTCTGAAAGATTTATTGCCTCGGAAATAATTCGAGAAAAAATATTTCTCAATTATAAAAAAGAAGTCCCCTATAGTTGCGAGGTAGAAATTGAGGAATTCAAAGAGGATGAAAAGATTATTAGAGTCAGAGCGGTGATCTATGTAGAGCGCAATTCTCAGAAAGGTATCCTGATCGGACATAAAGGAAGCGGTCTCAAAAAGGTCGGCATTGAATCCAGAAAAACAATGGAAGACTTCTGGCAGAAGCAAATCCACCTCGAGACCCACGTTAAAGTGGAAAAAGATTGGCGCAAAAATGATCGATCGCTCAATAAGTTTGGTTACTCAAACAAGTATTAAATGACCGACATGAACAGAAACAATGCTCTTTTGAATACTTTTGCAGCTAATTTCTGACTGATCACATTGATCAATTCCTAATTGAAAATTTCTTAAGAAATACATTATGGGTAATGTTCTTGCAATTGTCGGTAGACCCAATGTGGGTAAGTCTACATTGTTTAATCGCCTGATTGAACGAAAACAAGCCATAATGGACGATGAGTCAGGTGTTACGCGTGATCGACATTATGGATCTTCTGAGTGGAATGGGAAAAAGTTCACTGTCATTGATACTGGCGGGTATGTCGAAGGGTCTGAAGATATTTTCGAGGGAGCGATCAGAAAGCAGGTCAAAGAAGCGCTAAATGAAGCTACTGTGGTTTTGTTTATGGTCGACTGTCACACCGGTATTCATGGACTTGATCAGGACTTTGCTAATATCATCAGGGAACTCAAGAAACCTACTTATATAGCTGCCAATAAGGCTGACAACCAGGAAGCCATATTCAATAGCAATGAATTTTATGGGCTGGGCCTTGGAGAAGGTATGTTTCCACTATCCTCAACCAGTGGTTCGGGAACAGGTGAATTATTGGATGAAATTGTCACCCACTTTGAAAAAGAGACAGATGAAGAAGAAACAGACATACCCAAAATTGCTGTTCTGGGACGTCCAAATGCAGGGAAATCGTCATTCATAAACGCATTGCTTGGTAAGGAGCGCACCATTGTGACTGATATTGCTGGCACTACTCGAGATTCTATTGACACCACGTATAACCTATTTGATAAGAATTTTATCCTGACAGATACGGCAGGTATTCGGAAGAAATCCAAGGTAAAAGAGGACATAGAATTTTACTCAGTTGTTCGAGCGATTCAAGCGCTGGAGAACAGTGATGTCTGCATTATCATGATCGATGCTGAAAGAGGTTTAGAAGCTCAGGATATGAGCCTCATTGGATTGGCACACAAATACAAGAAAGGTGTGTTGATCATGTACAACAAGTGGGATCTGATTTCGAAAGAAACAAATACTGCCAAAAAACTCACAGACGAACTTCAAAACAAGTTGGGACCCTTGTCCTATATCCCTATCATGTTTTGTAGTGTCCTTGAAAAACAGCGAATATTTCAGGCCATTGAAAAGGCCCTTGAAATCTATGACAACAAATTCAAGAAAATACCTACCTCCAAATTGAATGAAATCATGCAGGAGGAAATCGAACACTACCCACCTCCCGCGGTTCGAGGCAAATACATCAAAATAAAGTACATCACACAACTTCCTACTAAAGCACCAACCTTTGCTTTCTTCTGCAATTATCCGAAAGATATAAAGGAAGCGTATGAGCGATTTCTTGTCAATAAATTGAGATCGCACTTTGGGTTTGAAGGTGTACCGGTAAAAGCTGTATTCCGAAATAAATAAAGTGGATCCGGCCAGATCGGTATTTGAGCGCTTTGTTCCAGCACCCGCAGTAGATTATTGCGCCCAATTGTATCACCATCTCAATTTCGAATTTAAAGTCAAACGCTCAAGAAAAACCAAGTTCGGAGATTTCAGGTTTGATCCAAGGATCAAAAAATACACCATCACTGTAAACAATGACCTGAACCCATATGCCTTTTTGATCACTTATCTACACGAAGTGGCACACCTGGTGACAAGTCGTGACCATGGCCGAAAGGTTCTTCCTCATGGAAAGGAATGGAAGGCCAATTTCAAAAAAGCCACATTACCAGTACTCAATGACCAGGTTTTTCCCAAAGAAGTTCTTCAATCACTTGCCAAATACCTGATTAATCCAAAAGCCTCCAGCTGTTCTGATCCCATACTCTATCAAGTATTAAAACAGTATGACGCACCTTCTGACAAAGTGTTATTGAAAACACTCCAACCAGGAGATGAATTTGAGTTTAATGGAAAGATCTTCAAATACTTATCCAAACGTCGGACAAGAATTGAATGTATTGAATTAAAAACCAATCGTCATTACCTCATTAATCAGGTAGCCGAAATCCTCAGGGTTTAAGCCATTTATAAAAATGACGGGTTACCGATTGGACAATTTGTTTATATATATGTACCTTCCATCTGTCATCAACCGCTACTATCAAAGATCAACATGGCTACTGTAATTGCGGTTTATAATTTCAAAGGAGGTGTAGGTAAAACGACCACTTCATTTCATTTGGCTCATAACCTTAAAAATGAGTTTCGGGTACTAGCCATTGACTGTGATCCTCAGGCTAATCTGTCCACCGCTTTTCTACATGCAAGCGATCAGAAAAACAATATATATTACTATCTGACCCGATTGATCCACAATCATTCATTTGACATAATACCTGAAGCGTACTCTCCTCACCTACATGTAATTCCTGGCTCATCAGAAATGATTGATCTTGAATCAAATAATCAATTCATTGAATTTGGATCTAATATATTTGATAGGCTGCTTGCAATGCTCGATCATCAATATGACTATATCATTATTGACTGTCCATCGTATTTCGGGAAGATAGTGCAGTATACTATTGCAAATTCCAACGAGCTATTGATCCCAATGACTCCTGATATTTTCAGTATTAGGGGGGCAGCCAAATTGATTAAAAATCTCAAGAAAATACAGCAAATCAGATCACTGAATATCCTAGGGCTCTTCTACAATAGATTCAGGTCTCGGTTTAAATACCATCAAAAAGTAAGGATTTTTACCCGTAAACTTTTTGGACCCATCTTCATTGAAAAATTTATCCGAAATACAGTAAAAGTGAGCGAATCACTTGACAAAGAAGAAGTCAACCAAAACAATGGAGTACCTGCAGGACTTACAACCGACTATCAGATTCTCACCGCAGAGCTGATTAGTCGAATCAATAGTCGGAAATCTGTTGCCCATACCCTTCTTCAGTAGCCAATTCTCCTCACAATCATTTCATTTACTTTCAGAAAAAACTGACTAGGACTCATCGTACGCCAATTCGAAATATTAAGATTCCCTCCCATATTCATGTACGAATCCAGATTGTATTGTTGCATTTCAGATAGGACAAAATCTCTGAATCCGACAAATGCAACCCAACCCTCAATTACCTCATCAAACCATTCTTCATAATAGCAATCATCACTCCCGTGAAAGTTTAAAATATTCTCACCAATAACAATGAATTTATTAATGCCCTCTCCCATCATATGTTCAAGAATATTACGTTTGAACTGCATGATATCATTGTTGATGGCGTCATTCCACTCACCAATAAGCTCAATAATGGCAAGTCCATTGTCATAGTCTACAAAAAGCAACTTGATATAGAGTGTTTCGGAACCCATGAAATCCCAACCCGGATCTATGTAATACCCGTAAATGTGTTCTGAATAGAGGTCGTAGTTATATTCTTTACCATAAAATGGAGATCGCTCATCCAGACTAGCATCGTAAAGAGGTAACCACCTATAAAACGGCTCAATTAAGTGCATTGAGCCAAAATTACGATGTTTATTACTTTCTTAAATCAATGGTTCCAAAAAAGAATAAACGAAGGGTGTGATTCATATTGTAGCTATCTCCGGCACTTAGTTGCTGATAAACACCCATGTAGCACAAGTCTGCAGACCAATTAGGTAAGAATTTTTGCTGAACGCCAATACTAAACCTGTTTTGATCAAAGGTATTGAATACATCATGTTCACCCAGATTTATCATCAACTCATTGACAATTTTGAACTGAAGTGGATTTGCGCCCTTTGTAATTGGAATTTTTGCTTGAAGCAGCATTCTGACCCTTGTATTGTACTTAAAATAGCGATCCTCCTGCTCAGTAGCCATCACTTCTTTAAAACGTTGTTCATTACGAACTCGGAACATGGTGGTCGCCTTTAAATAATTACTTTTCACGACTAACTCCTGGAACGGTCGACGCTCATTCGCGTAGCATAAATCAGCATCCACATTTCTGGCATTCCACATGTGAATATATCCAGCAGTTACACGAATAGAAGGATTGACCCAATAAGTCAATCCATTCAATAAGAAATAGAAATTGGGATCTTTAAGAAAATCATTTCTGCGAACATGAATAGCAGAGGAAACACCAATTCTATCTGTTACCCTTATGATGTTATTAGTTGATACCCAAACATGATTCTGATGTTTGACAGCCTTTTGAGCGATAGCACTGTTAAGTCCTAATCCAAGTATCAACAGTGCAATTATTCGGGTTTTCATATTCGATAGTTTAGGTCTTCTTAATCCCTATCGTTGTTTGATATGTTACAAAGGTAGATGTGGAATATGCCGTGAAATCTCTCATCATACATAGCAAAAGATGACATAGATCATTCAAATACATTTGATATTCAAAACTCTTTAATAACTGAGATATGAGGTTTGCACCATTAACAAATTCACATTTATAGTCTTGATTAATTGCAATCAACCTAATTTTATTGGGCGACTGATTACAATGAATAAAAAGAAGAATTCAAGTATCATTTCAGGTTGGAAAACCACTTTGGTGTTGATGGCCATTTGGCTGAATATATGCTATCTCGCATTCAAGATTGTTGGTCCTAATCCAAGTAATCTGATCCATGCCATTCGCAGAATGCTGACACTCAAAAAACAGTTTTTAGGAACGAGAATTCGTAAACTGTCGAAAATGGGTGGAAGATACTTCTGGGATCACCATCAGGCTGGTTGGCCTTCAAGGGCCTTTAATCAAGACTTTAAATGGATCATCACACAGGAACTATATCCTGAAAAAAGACATCCTGAAAGCGTTAGATATGTCCTGCTTATGATCACAAAAAAGTGTCCACTTAATTGTGAGCATTGTTTCGAATGGGATGAAATCAATAAAAAAGAGACACTCTCACTTGATGATTTAAAAACCATAGTCAACAAATACCAAAATCTTGGAACGGCTCAATTTCTACTTGGTGGTGGTGAACCCTTATCTCGATACAATGAATTGATTGAATTACTTG
The DNA here is from genome assembly GCA_049115695.1 of Cyclobacteriaceae bacterium. Classification (GTDB taxonomy): domain Bacteria; phylum Bacteroidota; class Bacteroidia; order Cytophagales; family Cyclobacteriaceae; genus JAGDZR01. The sequence goes on from JAGDZR010000022.1 coordinate 6,920, forward strand.
AGCATGCATCTAACACATCAGATTTTTGGCTATCTACATCCGCATTTGGTCTTACTAAACCCAAGGCTCGAGCGCTCAAAACAGCCGGTTTGACAGGTTTATCTATCAGCCTGGATCATTACAACCCGGATGACCATAACACTTTCAGAGGTAATCATCGTTCATATGAACAGGTTATGAATGCCATTGCGATCGCTCATGAAGTGGGGTTAGCTGTTTCATTGTCAGTTTGTACAACACGTAATTTTATCTCGCCAGAAAACCTATCCGCTTATGCTGATCTGGCACTCAGAAAGAATGTCAGCTTCATCCAACTCATTGAACCCAGAGCGGCGGGTCGATATGCAGGAAAAGATGTTCAACTGTCTCAATCGCATTACGATGTACTCGACGAGTTCTATGATAAACTTAACAATGATCCTGTTTACAGCCATTACCCGATAGTGATTCATCCTGGCTACTACCAACGACAATTTGGGTGCGCAGGAGCTGGCATCCGAAGTATCACAATCGACACGGATGGTAATATAATTGCCTGTCCATTTTGCAGAAAAAAGTCAAAATCAACGAAACTAAACACATCTGAATTATTGAAGGAAATCCAGCATGAAGGGTGCTATAAATTCGATAAAAGAGCAACCACTACTCTCGTATAACCCCACCAAATCGATATACGAGTCCTATTTCAACATTTGCATTGATAGTAGGACCAAACCCCCAACCCCACCAATCATCTTCGCGTCTAAAGTCATTCGCATCTTCACTTCTGAAATTAGTATAGGTGATGGTCTCCTCTCTATCAGGGTGACTAACCAATATTCCTTGAATCATAAAATTGATTCTCTGGTTTAGATTAACGAGTATTCCAGCCACAGCTCCTGCCTGGGTAAACGGGACGTCTGTCCTTTCATAAGTGAAATATGTCCCGACAAAATCTTCTCGAAACCCGGTAGACCAGTTGATTTCATGGTGCCTATACTGATTGGTTACCACATACGATCCCAATCCAATCCCAACTATTGGGCCTAGGTAAATAGCATAAGTCGCTCCGGAATTGATATAAATCTTTGGTGAAATACTTACCCTATAAACGAGTTGATTTAGCCCTCTTGCTTCACCATTGTTGGTGGTAAACTCTTCATTGGGGTCCGGGTATTCATTCCCAAACCCCCAGTTGAGCGACACCCCAACTCCAAATCTTTTTGATGGAATAAACTCTCCAAACACCGCTGGACTCGTATTGCTCGGATAAGCATTACCTCCCAATCCTCCCGATCCCATTAGCAGATCTACTCCAAGGAGCCACTTACCATATTGATATTTACTTGGACTGCTAAAAAAGCCATCACGATGGTATCTACCTTTTTTGTACGCTATTGTAGCCGGCACAATACCTACAGAAGAGGTGTTTTTAACAACCAATTGCTCTTTTGGCTCATACTCTCCCGATAACTCAATGTCTCGTAACGCACCAAGTAATACAAAAAATATCTTCCCATCCTGTTCATACTTCACATCATTTTTCACTGAATCTATTAGTAGAACTCTTACAGACTTTTGTGCTCCACTTAAATAGATAAGTACGTCTTCCTGCGCACTTGCAGTAAAGAATGTAATTGTCACGAGGAGCGCTATTAGGGTTCGTTTCATGGAATTACCTCCTTTCCGCCAAATCTATAAGTCAAAATGAGTTGTATCGACCCTCTGGCGTCATTTCTGTTACTATTTTCATGCCATTCCAGAAAAAAATCATCTACTTCTGTCCTTCTATGGTTAGAGTAATTAAACGTTTCGAATCGATTGGTACTGCTTGACCAAACGCCTGTCTGAACTGAAAAGCAGAAAAATTGATGAAGATTAAATGTCAACCCGACCATTCCGCCTGCTTCAAAATATGACCTGTCTTCACTGCTAACAAACATTTCCTGACCTTCCCACCGTTCTCGTATTCCTGTGTTAGGGTCTATGGAGAATTGTGAATAAGAATATCCAATAAAATCGGCTTTGCTACCGAAATTGACTATCGGTCCGAAATAGAACGAGAATTTGGATTGTCCAAAGGGATAGAACTTTGGAAAGACTGTGACCTGATAGTTCATTTCCTTGTTGTTCCTTTGAAAATCCCACAGATCATCTACGGGTTCCATGTCCAACTGCTGATTCGCAAACCCATGCCGATAAGAAATATTAACTCCAAACTTGTCGCTCATGAAGTATTCAATAAATAACGTGGGACTGGGGTTCGTCGGATAGAGTAATTCCCAAAAATCAAGATTAACAGCTTTTAGAAATGGGCTTGTACCAATGCTCCACTTGCCATATTGGAACTTGGCTGGCTTTCGCAGCAAACTTGTTCTGGATCTAAAATCTATTGGCCTGTAATCAAACCAAAGAGGGTCACTATTAGTTCTGGGAACAATTTCTGGTGTGCTCTTGAGATCAAGAGATTCCAGTGTTGATAACCCAACCACATATTCTTCCCCTTCTATTACATATTTCAAATACATGACATTTGAATCAATCTCAACAACCTTAACCTCCCTTGAAAAACCGTTTAAATAGGTCAAACGATCCTGCGCACTGACTAAAACGCTTGACAAGATCAATATGGTCGTTATAACCCTATTCATCCATCTCAACAATTGTCATTTTAGACATTAGTTCTCTGTGCAAGCTTTCAGAAAACTTTGAAAACTCTCCCTTTTTACTAAATCGCACCAGCTTCATTTTTTTGGGTTTGCCTGTGTAGTTACGATTGGTTATATAGTGACCCTTGCTATGCAAGAAGATTGTTCGTAAAGCATCTGATCTCAATCCATTGAAGACAATATCCAGTGAGTCGCCCTGTTCTTGTACTAAGTAGTCACCATCATCATTATTGAGCTGTACTAAGCTTTGAGATTCATGAGTCAGTAAGGGTGCAATAGTCTGCACTTCTACATTGGATGATTGATCATAAGATATTCCCACCTGATCAATTTCCCAAAGTCTGTAACCAGATTTCAAACGCACTTCTATATTGCCATCCATGCTATTCAATCCATTTAGTGGGATTGCTACTCGATTAGATCGCACATTTCCAACCAGGTCAACATATTCTACTACATTCCATCCTGATTTCGTCTTAACCTCGACTCCCAGCAAAACGCCCTGCTTAATGGGCCACTTCATCAAATCTTCTTTCGATTGATCACGATGCTTGGAAACCCAACTCTGATAGGACTCCCCAAATAACTGAGTCATTTGGTTATAAGCAAAAGCGCCCCAACTTGTGTTTTTCAACACCAATAACAAATTGGCAGAATCAGTTTTTTCAGGCATATCAAATTGTAGATTCAGATAACTAAAACCATCCTGATTGATTTCATTAAATTGAAAATAGTCCTCATCACTCTCGCTTAATTGCCACTTGATCTCATTATTCAAATTACTTGGCTCAATCATATTGGAAAAAGCATGCACTTTACCATTTTGATCGAAAGCAGCCATTACACCTTTACCATGACTGACAACCTTCAATTCCAGTAAATCGGTAAACTGCGTTTCGTCTTCCTCATTTTTAATTTTCATTCGATAGGTACTTTCATCAGGCTGATAATCAGGTACAATCTTGAAGTCATGGCGCTCGAGTGCTGGAGCAATGGCGCCCGTAAACATGGAAGCGTCATAATGATATTCATTACCATCAAAAACGTATGCATGTGGACAATTGCAAAAGATCAGAAGGAATAAAATAATAGCAGAAAAATAGGCGATCGTAGTAGTGCCCAATATGGAGACGACAATTAATCCGAAATTTGGATCATATATCTCAATCGCTCCAATGTCCTCTGAACGGATCACCACAAATTCCTCATCCTGCTGATATTCATTGATATATACGTGTATCTGGCGTGTCCTTGAGCGATCTCTCCACCTTGCCTTGGTGGTTACTTTTCCATCAATTTTTTGATGGTAGTAACCGACAACCTGATCAACTTGCATGAACTGACCTCTCATGATGCCATTGTTGCCATCAAGATAAGGGTCAAAGAACTCGTACATTTTATCTCCGTAATGTACCAGGAAGTAATAGTGCCTGCCGATATCCATACTATACGGAATCAACTGTCCCACCTTGCCCTGTGGATGATTTAACGGTTTTGTACGAGCTTTATAATAATAGCAGCCCGAAAACGTCAGGTTTAGTAAGCAGAAGATCAATAACTGCGAAATAATGCGGATAGCGAGTTGATTCCTGATCATGCAATAAGCGGTTATGAATCAAATTTACAACATCTAACGTTGTATTGAATGAATGATTTAGTCACACCTAAAAAAATATCAAATGGATCTGAAGGATTTCGTATCCCATGCCGCAACTGTACTCCACGTTCAAGACATATCAAGGTCGTTAAAATTCTACACCCAAATGGGGTTTGAAATCATCTTTGGTTGGGAAGAGCCTATCACGTATGCGGTATTAAAACTAGGAGATGTTCAAGTGCACTTATCTCAGTCTTCTGGCACCAGGAAACCCTCCACCTCTCTTTATATTTTTGTCCATCAGGTAGATGAAATTTATGATCGATTAGTTGCCAATGGCGTGACCACTCACAACCAACCAAGCACTACAGATTATGGAATGAGAGAATTTGATGTATTAGATCCGGATCAGCACATGATCACTTTTGGTAAGGGTGACGCATAAAAAAAGCATCCCCGACTGGAGATGCTCATTATATACTGAACAATTAAAAAGCAAACTAACCTAACCTGACAATCACCTTATTTTCGGTTCCTTCAGGTTGTATTGGAACAATGTTACTTTCGACAACTGATCCATTAACCTCCAGAACACTTACACTATCACAGACACCAGCTGCATTGTCAATCTCGATATGATAAACTGCTCCTCTAAATTTTCGTGTGATCTTAAAACCTTTCCAGTCCTTTGGAATACATGGTGAAATTTCCAATCCATCATATTGAGGCTTGATACCCAATATATACTGGGTAATTGCATAGAAATTCCATGATGCAGTTCCTGTCAACCATGAATTCTTTGCCTCACCTGGCTTAAATGCATCTTTCCCAGCAATCATCTGCGAATAGACATAGGGTTCCGTTTTATGAAGATCAGAAATGTCTTCCAGGTATGCAGGGCATATTTTCCTGAAATAGTCCCAAGCTCGTTCACCCCGCCCGATCTTTGTTTCTCCAATAACTACCCAAGGGTTGTTGTGACAAAAAATACCGGCATTCTCTTTATAACCAGCAGGATAAGTCGAAATTTCTCCGTATTCTATCACGTACTTAGTGAAAGCTGGATTATTCAATACTATGCCGTATTCGCAATCCAATCGCTCTTTTACCGAATCAAGAGATTTCTTGACCATCCCTTCCTCAATACCGATTTCTGCCATGGAGCACCAGCCTTGTGATTCGATGAAGATTTTACCTTCCTCATTCTCATCACTACCTACTTTCTTACCATAAAAATCATAGGCACGCAGGTACCAATCTCCATCCCATCCATGCTCTTTGATAGCTTGTACCATGTTATCAACATGAACTTGAGCTTCCTTTGCCTCCTGATCCTTACCGATCTTTCGGCACAGCGTTACATAGTCACGTCCGTAAACCACGAACAGGCCAGCAATCATTACAGATTCAGCAGTTCCACCTTCCTGATTCTCGGTAGTTTGGAATGATTCATTTGGATTGTTGGAAAAACAATTGAGGTTCAAACAGTCATTCCAATCAGCCCGTCCAATCAAAGGCAGTTTGTGCGGACCCAGATTGTTGACTACATGATAGAACGAAGCTTTCAAATGATCAAAGTGCGGCTTGGCTCGGCTCTCATCATTGTCAAACGGGACCATTTCATCCAAAATGCCGTAATCCCCTGTTTCTTTGATATAAGCTGTAGTGGATAGAATCAACCACAATGGATCATCATTGAAATTGCCCCCTATAGCATCGTTTCCACGCTTGGTCAAAGGCTGATACTGATGGTATGCACCACCATCCTCAAATTGAGTTGAAGCAATATCGATGATCCGTTCTCTCGCTCTTTCAGGAATCTGATGTACAAACCCAATAAGATCCTGATTAGAATCCCTGAATCCCATCCCTCTTCCAATACCTACCTCAAAAAATGAAGCTGATCGCGACATATTGAAAGTCACCATACATTGGTACTGATTCCATATATTGACCATCCTATCTAGCTTTTCATCACAGCTATTCACAGAATAGATACTCAATAAGTCAGCCCAATACTTAGCTAATTCATCGTATGCTTTATCAACCTTGTCCACCGTATCAAATCGATCAATGGTTGATTTAGCTTTTGATTTGTTGATTACCCCTTTACTCTCCCACTTATCATCTTCTTCATTTTCAACATAGCCCAATAGGAAAATCAAGTCCTTGGTTTCACCTGGCTTAAGTGTGATTTCGAAGTAGTGAGAAGCAATGGGTGACCATCCGTGTGCTTCACTATTGGTGGGTGTTCCATTAGCGACCGCTTGTGGCCCAGAAAATTCATTATAAAGTCCGATAAAGGATTCTCTATCAGTATCAAATCCATCTATCTCCGTATTGCTATGATAGAAAGCGTAGTGATTTCTTCTTTCCTTATATTCAGTCTTGTGATAAATGGTAGCATCGTCAATTTCAACTTCGCCCGTAGAAAGATTACGTTGAAGATTGTTTTGATCATCCTCAGCATTCCATAAGCACCATTCTACAAAAGAGAACAGTTTAAATGTCTTGGTTTCTGAAGAAGTATTACGAAGTGTCATTTTTTGCACTTCACACCAGGCCTTTAGCGGCACGAAGAATAGTACCTCAGCTTCCAGTCCGTTCTTCTCTCCTTTTATTTTGGTATAGCTCAGGCCATGTCGACATTCATACTTATCAAGTTCAGTTTTAACAGGCTTCCAACCTGGTGACCAGGTCGTATCGCCATCTTTGATATAGAAATAGCGCCCCCCATTATCCATAGGAACATTGTTATAGCGATATCGATTGAGTCGTCTAAACTTTGCGTCCTTATAAAAACTGTATCCTCCAGCCGTGTTGGAAATCAGGGAGAAAAAATCTTCATTCCCGAGGTAGTTGATCCAGGGAAATGGTGTTTGAGGGTTAGTGATAACATACTCTTTGCTGTCATCATCGAAAAAACCAAACTTCATTAATTGCTTCTTTTTACTATTACTTTGATTGGTGCGATTGCACTTTGCGAAAGTGAGAAAAGCTCATCAGATCAACGAGTAATTTCCATCCAAATAGGATATGTGAATGTTGCATCACTTATCAAAGCAGCCCTTATTAGCCTTGATGGAGGCTAAAATAAAAAAAGCCGGATTTCTCCAGCTTTGAATATTGTAAATTATGAAAAACGATCAAACGTAATTGTTCAACATCACTGGCATTACCAGCAACAAGATATCTTCGTTTTCATCTGTATCTGAAGGCACGATGATACCTGCTCTGTTTGGTGCACTGAGCTGCAACGTGATTTCATTGCACTCAAGGTTACCCAACATTTCCACTAAGAACTTGGCATTGAATCCAATTTCTATATCCTCCCCATCGTGCTCACAGGCCAATCGCTCATTCGCCTCATTCGAGAAATCTAAATCCTCAGCAGAAATCAACAATTCGCTTCCGGTCAATTTCAATCTCACCTGATGTGTCGTCTTATTGGCATAAATAGCTATACGCTTAAGAGAACTCAACAATTCTCCACGATTGATGGTCATGTTATTGCTATTGTCCGCTGGGATGACGTTTTCATAATCTGGGTAACGCTCATCGATCAATCGGCAGATCATTTTGATATTGCTGAAATCGAAGAATGCATTTGATGCATTGAACTCCACCGCTACATTCGTATTTTCAGAAGGAAGTGTTGCCTTGAGCAGTGTTAGTGCCTTTCTAGGGATAATCATGTTATGTCCCATATCCGCGGCTATATCGACTCTTCGATAACGAATCAACCTGTGAGAATCGGTCGCTACAAAGGTTGCGTTGGTCTCATCCAGTTTGACGAAAACACCTGTCATTGCTGGTCGCAACTCATCATTGCTGGTCGCAAAAATGGTATTATTGATCGCTCTTCCCAATACATCAGTGGAGATGTTGACCGAAAATCCGTCTGATACACTTGGCACCTTTGGGAAGTCAGTTGCATTTTCTCCAGCCAACTTGTATCGGCCGTTATCTGAGCTTATCTCGATGCTATAGGTAGCATCATCGATAGAGAAAGTCACAGGTTGCTCAGGAAGATTTCTCAGTGTTTCCAACAAGATCTTAGCAGGAATTGCAATACTGCCATCCTCCTTTGCCTCAACTTCCAACTCCGTTATCATCGAAGTTTGCAAATCAGAAGCTGTTACCGTGAGAGTCCCTCCCTGAATCTCAAATAGAAAATTTTCAAGAATGGGCACCACTGGATTGGTGGTGATCACGCCATTTACAGCTGCAAGCTGCTTCAATAAATAGGATGATGATACAATAAATTTCATTCGCTAGCGATTTGACTTATCAAAAATGGATGCCAAATTTAAGAAAAAACTTGACATAAAGCACCCACTTATCAATAAGCTTAACATCCCGATTTTCAGTATGCTGTGAATGCTTCTCTCAACTAATTGTGCAGTGCTAAATTTGAACTGCTAAATCCTTCATTAGCGCAGTAATTCCTTAAGATCAGGAATCAACGCATCAGCCCGATTATCAGCAAAAACCATCATTTCTCCTCGCTGATCAGTTATTAGCCTAATGGTCTCCCCTGATAGCTTGGGATAAAGATTTAGCACCTTTGGTTGTTTAATTTTAATATCGTCAATTTCAATGGTGTATTCAGGACCACTCGCTAGTAAACTATCATATCGTTCAAACTGCCCTTTAGAAATTCTCTCATTGGCTTTTAAGCCCTGAAACTGCTGTAAATACTCTACAACTGCAGCACTATCCACTTTTTCAGTATCATTGACCAGAAAAAATGCTTCTTGAAATTTAAGTTTGACCATTTCAGAAGTCCCTTTATTAATGGTCAAATTTTGAATTGTACGCCAGTTACCATCAAATATCTCGCGATCCTTCCACTGGTTAGGCGTCAGCTCATATATACCTCCAATGTAGTCACTATAACCCGGCACGCCCATTTCATATACTTCACCGTCGGTAATGAAATAAGTCTTTGTCTTGGTGTTGTTAGACAACATTTGAAATGAACGCTGTTTATCTGCCTGAATGCTTACATAAATGGCATTTTCTGTTTCTTGAAGCAATTTCTCTGCTGCATTGCCAGTAATTCTACGAAGAATTCTCTGTCTCCTGATCACTTCCTTGATTACCCGAAGCATATCTGTATCAGCTCGATCCTGCTGAGTAATTCGCCAGCCCTCCTTCTTTTGAAGGGTCACGACTTCAACACCGTTCTTTGAGATTTCAATCGACTGAATATCAGATGTGTCGGATACTGAAAAATAGGTTGTATCAAAATCAAGTTTTGTAGTTCCTGGCTCCCAGACCACAAGGAACGCATTTATGAGGATGCTAATAACCAGTAAAGACAATAAGATCAGATTTTTTGACTTCATGACACTAACCCTTTCTTTCTAATTATTGATTTAATTATTCCAAAAAGAACAAGCAGACTTAACGGACCTACAATGTTTATCCATTGCCAAAAATCACGATCTTCACTTACCCTGGCCTTGTCTAAAGGCCTGATTTTGATCTGTTTATTTCGGGATTCCATAAGCTCACTATCATCAAACATGTAGTCCAGGGTATTCATCACGAATGCTTCATTTGCATAAGATGTCTGTGTATAAGGGTCCATTCCCATCGGAAGGGCATTTTGATTTTCCATGCTGAAATCATTTCGAATAAAGTCACCATCAGCCACCACCACAATTTTTGCTTCCGTTTTGCCATCCGTCAACACGTCCGTTTTATCAACTCCTCTTGGAGGGAAGCGATTTTTATACAACGAAGTAAATTGCCCTTCAAGTAAGTACCCCAACACCTTCGGACCGGAATTAAATGCCTCCGGCTTCAATTTGTCCTGCAGGTCATTATAGCTCACCTTCACGGGTGAAGACATTACCTTCGAATTGGCACTTGTGTGAAATAATGGAGTCTTGGATATGCCTACCGCCTTCACAGAGTCCATTGATGAAGTGAACCTAAAAAGTGTAGCATCCAGATTTTTAACAATTGGGTGCTCAGTGTAATTGGTTACAACCGGAAAGTAAGGCCAGGGCAACATCTCTAACCGAGGCTGATCTCCAACTTCACCCGCATAAACAGGCGTAGTAGCACAATTTACATCTGCTACATAATTGCGATTAATCCTCACTCCATATTTGAAAAGCAGGTCCTCCAGGTTCAGTTCATAAGGAATAGCAGCTGTTCCTTCCCCTTCAGCTTGTGATAGTTCTACGCTAAGTGCATTAATAAACACCAACAAATTGCCTCCGTTCATTATATATTGATCCAAATAGAATTTTTCCTTTTCAGAAAAGGTGCTTCGAGGCTTGGTCAAGATGATCGCGTCATATCCAGTAATTGGTGTGCTTCTGTTAGGAAGATCCAACCTGAATAGGTCATATTTCGCCAGCACAGCATTGGACAATCCAGCCAACTCTGTGCCATCCGGCTCGTCATGTCCTGTTACAATGGCTACACGACGGGGATTGGGTTGTGATAACTCGCTGATCACACTTGCCAACTCATATTCGATGTTTTCTGCTGACCGATTGAGCATTTCTTCAATGGACATTGCCCTGTTCCCCTTGAGTAAAGTGACTGCTCTTTCTTGTCCCTGATAGCTTACGATTGCTCCTGGGAACAGTAACTTTTCTGTTTTTTGACCGTCTTTCGTATAAGCTACATTCGAGGGTTGGATGCCAGCTTCAATCAATTGACGATAAAACTGATTCCTGGACTGACTACTCTTTGCTGATGAGGGATCTGTGAATTTAAATTGGATATTTGTACCACCTAAAAATGTAAATTGTTCAAGCGTCTGACGGATAGCCTGTCGAAAGCGTTGAAAATTGGAAGGCAGCTCCCCTTCCAAATATACCTCAATCATTACAGGTTGGTCCAGATTCTCAATAATCTCCTCGGTGACCGGGTGCAGGGTAAATCGCTTCTCTTCCGTAAGATCCCACCTGTAGTTAAAAATTCCAAAAAGCTGATTAATAAGTACAACCATGGAAATAACGAGCAAAAATCTCAGGATCGTATTGGTACTATGTTTTGCCAGCATACTCATTTTTTCAGCTCCAACGTCAAATGTGTACCATACAATACCATCGCAATAAATCCCATAAAATATACCACATCCTGCATGTCAATCATGCCCTTACTGATACTGTTGTAATGAAACATAATCCCAAGCTGTTCCAGGTAGTAGGAAGATTGACCCCACAGGTCCATAGCCGCAAGGAGTTGCATCCCTTCATAGCTAATGAAACATAGTACTGCTCCGAGAATGAAGGACACAATTTGGTTTTCTGTAATGGCCGAGCTAAGAATCCCGATGGCCACAAAAACTCCACCCAAAAGGAAGAGACCAATGTACGATCCAATAATGCCACTAGTGTCCAAATTACCAACAGGGTTGCCCAGTTGATAAATGGAATAATAGTAAACGATAGTCGGAAGAATTGAAAACAGGACTAAAAAAAGAGCGGCTAAAAATTTCCCAACGATAATTTCCCAGGTTTTAAAAGGTAAGGTATACAGCAACTCGATTGTCCCCGTACGTTTTTCCTCTGCATATGACTTCATGGTTATCGCGGGCACAAGAAACATAAACATGTATGGACCTACCGTAAACAGTGGCTCCATGGTGGCATAGCCATAATCCAATACATTGTTGGGCAATACCCACATGATCAATCCAACACCAATCAAAAACACACCAATGACCACATATCCGATGAGGGAATGGAAGAATTCATTGATCTCTTTTGTCAGAATGCTAATCATCAATTCCTCCTTTCGTCAGCTCGTGAAAGATTTGTTCCAAATCATTACCAATACTTTTCATAGCAGAAAGCTTAAGGTTTTCATTATTGGTCAACTCCATGATTTGGGACCTTAGAGATTCTGCCTTACTTGCCACTCTATAAGTAGTCGCATTTACTTTTTCCACATTGGTAACACCTGTCAATCGGCTAAAAAGCGCCTGATCGACAGGTTCTTCGAAAGCAACTTCCATGATTGTTTGATCAGATACTTTAGCTTTCAAATCTGACAGACTATCGTCTGCGACAAGCGATCCTTGATTAATGATAATTACCTTATCACACAATGCTTCGACTTCCTGCATGATGTGAGTGGATAGTATTACCGTCTTATCCTTACTGATCTCTTTGATGACATTTCGTATTTCCAAAATCTGATTGGGGTCCAAACCACTTGTAGGTTCGTCCAGTACCAAAACTTTTGGATCAGGCAAAAGCGCTTTTGCAAGACCTACTCTTTGTCGATATCCCTTCGAAAGGGCTTTCAGCCTCTTCCCTTTTTCAATCTGCAGTCCACACAACTCAAACAACTCCTGCACACGCTTCCTTCTCTTTGCTCGACCCATACCATACGCCTGACCAATAAATTCCAGGAATTCACTTACGTACATATCCATGTACATTGGATTATGCTCAGGAAGATATCCTGTGATCCTTTTGACGTCCAGAGGTTTGTCAACAACAGAAAGACCATCTACTAGGACATCTCCTTTTGTAGGCTTCAAATATCCTGTGGCAATCTTCATGGTCGTGGACTTTCCTGCCCCATTGGGACCGAGAAAACCGGTAATCAATCCACCAGGTGCTTCAAAGCTGATTTGATCAACTGCCCTTTGCTCTCCGTAAATCTTAGTTAATGCTACTACCTCTACCGACATTCGGTCATTTTTGTGAGTTGTGCGATTAGACTTTTTGATTGCATTTTTGCACATGAGAAATGCGCTCATGCAAACGAACGCAATAATCACTCATTTTATTCTCATTGACAAAAGATAAATGCTCAATAGATGATCACAATTGTATGCGGTACCAATCGACCAGAAGCAAAATCCCTGGAATTAAGTAAATATTATCAGGACCGACTAATCGGTCTGGGGTACAAAAGTGAGATCATTGATCTTCATGAGCTTCCAGATGATTTCGTTTTCTCAGCACTTTACAAAAATTCAGGCAAGAACGAAGCGTTTAACCACTTCCGATTGAAAATGAAAGACACGAAAAAAATGATCTTCATTGTGCCTGAATACAATGGTTCCTTTCCCGGGGTGCTTAAAGCATTTATCGATGGAATGGAATACCCGCACACATTTACCAATAAAAAATGCGCCCTGGTTGGTTTGTCTGCAGGTGTCCAGGGAGGCGGATTGGCGCTAAGCCACCTTACGGACATTTTCAACTATTGTGGCATGCATGTGTTGGCACAGAAACCTAAGTTGGCCCGATTCGATGGTAGCTTTGTAGATGGCAAGTTTACCAACGGACTTTATGCTGAACTCATCGATGAGCAATTGGAGGCATTTTTGAGCTTTTAATGCTTCACCTGCATGAAACCAATTAAAAAGGCTCCATCAATCTGCTTGATGGAGCCTTTTAATTTTTTATTGATAGTTAACTACTAGAAGCGAATCACCAGACCACCGTTGATATTTCTTGGCAACCCAAAAAATACTTCTGCATCATCTGCATCGTGATCACCGTCGAAAGCGTTAAATCTACTATTATCTCCGGCATCCTGAATATACACCTGATCCAGCACATTGAAAACATGAAGAAATACCTGAAACGAAACAGGCAAATCATTAAATGGGAGGTCGTATGTTGAATGAAAATCAATTAGGCTGTATGAGGGTACCTTCCAACTCTGAGGTCTTTCATCAGCAGTTCCATCACCGTCTGGATCTTCCAGTGCCAGTCGGCCAACTGGATTGTAATCAGCGTAAAACTTGTCATAATATCTAACATCAGCTTTGAGCATCAACCCTTTTACAGGGAATACTGAAGCAGTCAGGAAAAATTGGGTCTGTGGAGCATTTCCAACTTTAATTCCTTCAATGTATAAGGTTTCATCCCATTGATCCACAACATTTCCTCTGGAATCATTTTGTGTCAAACGAATAGGAACATCTTTAGTAAAATACCAATTAGCAATTGAAAGACCTCCGTCAAATCTCAAGGCCTTGACTGGCATAAATGATGTCTCCAATTCAAACCCCGAGTTTCTCTGCTCAATATCTGAGATCAGCACAAAAACGTCTTCTCCAGAGTTAGGATTCTCTAGTTCCTCTTTTTGTGTCCTGTTCGACCACAGCGTATTGTAGTAGTTGACGTTTACAACAAACTTACTACCAAGCCTTTCTGTAGCACCAATTTCTATTGAGTTGAAAGTCTCATTTTGAGCATCGCTAAACAATGAGTAAGTCTCATCATCAATGACTCTATCAAAATTTGGAGTTTTGGCCACATAGCCATAATTGGCATAAATATTAAGATCATTGGTGATTTTATAAGACCCGCCCGTTTTCACCTGATATCCTCCATATCTACCTCCATCAATCAACAGCTTGTCACCCCCATCTTGGACGAAGTGATTTTCATGAGTAAACTTTGTAGTGGTGTACCCAGTCATGAGGGACCCAGTAAACTTTTCTGTTTTGTATTCAGCTTGTGCAAAACCACCCAGCCAATCAACAGTATTTGTAAAATCATAATCGATCTTATCCCCCAGTACCTTTCTATACTGCTGGTCTGTACTTTCAAACTGATTTCCGGTAAATCTAAAATATTGACCTCCTAGCAAATCTCGCACCTCTCTGTAGTGGTCTATTTGGGCAGTTCTCCAATCAACACCAAAATTCACAGTGAGGTTGTCGCTCACATCCCAAAATAATTTCGATATAGCTCCAAGCGTATATTGATCATTTTTACTAGCCCTGATAATGCCTATGGATTCTCCCGCATCAGTTTTGGTCCCATTGTCAAAGTCATTGGTCCAGTCTGTACCTGCGGGAGCTTGATTAACTGCAATCGTTGCATCCCAATCCCATTCCCATGGGCCAGGCCCGAAAAAAAACGGCACATCAGCAGAACTCACACCATTCGCGTCCTTTCTGAGTACCTCTCCATAGGTACCGGCTCCTCCTCCCTTTCCTCCGGAATAATATGCAATTGTGGTCCACTGCATGTCATCATTGAAAGAGTGATAGTAGTTCAGGTTTACCTGAGGCTTGTGAAAGAAGTTTTCTCGCTCAAGAAGAAAGTCTTCAGAGAACCTGGCCTTGTCTCTGGATCGGTACATTTTGTAAAACTGATTACCCGTGTAGTTACCTGAAACGCTACCCATGTTTTGATTAAAAGAACGACCTCTTTCCTGATAGTCATCAAATGCAGCCGCATCATAAGTATCCAGTGATTCTGCAAAATCACGACTATAGGTCCCAATATTTTGTCTATATAAATTTTGTCCATGGCGCTGTGGTGCTCCAATCGCAAAAGCTTCAATTTTGTCTTTATCAGAAAGTTTATAGGACATTCCAAAATAATACGCCCATGCCCTCGTGTAAGTGCCATCACTAAATCCATTCCCTTGCTTGTTAACCGCAGTGGCAGACATGGCTAGCTTATCGTTGATCAATCCCGTATTATACGTCAGTGTTGACTTAAAGAAACCCCAACTACCCGCTTCTTGCTTGAAATAAGCACCACGACTTTTCGCTGCAGGGTCAGTAATAATGTTCATTGTTCCTCCAATCGAAGGAGTTGCCAGGTTAACCGGACTCATCCCTCTCTGAACCTGAATAGATGAGGCTGCATCTCCGAGCCCGTCCCAATTTGACCAATAAACCCATCCATTTTCCATGTCATTCACTGGAACTCCATTGATCATTATTGCAACGTTACGCTGATCAAAACCACGAACTGTCAGTCTGGCATCACCTGCTCCACCACCCTGATTTGTAGAATAAAACGAAGGAGTTGTGTTCAGTACTAAGGGCAAGTCTCTTGAACCTAAATTTTCCTGAATTGATTTTTTCGAAACATCTGAAAATGTAAACGGTGCATCATTTGTTGATCTTGAGGCCACAATTTCCAATACATCAAGTTCTGTAGTGCCAACCTCCAAGGTAACTTCTCCCAAATCTGACATTGATCCATCAACAATTGATGAATAGCTGACATATCCAACATAGGATATTTCGATTTCAAATTCATTCAAAGGTGCTGTTAGTGTAAAAGAGCCATCAATGTCGGTGATGGTTCCTGATGTGGTGTTTTTCACCATTACAGTTACACCTGGAAGTCCTTCTCCAGTTTCACCATCTACTACAACACCAATTATTGATCGCTGTGCAAATACCGTGATAACTGAAAGTAGCAAAGTCAATAATAATAGAACTTTTCTCATGATTGAATTTGGTTTGTTGGCACAAAAATAGCAGAATGACCAGCGCTGGACGTTTCTTCCCTGTTAAATTTTATGGTCAATTCTTAATACTTTTTTAACTCGATTTTCACGTCTCAATTTGAAAAATTATTTGACGATTTACAAAATCCCTAATCTGATTAATCGTGACACTTATCAACCTTTGAAATGACTAATAGCATCGCGTACCGATCCATATTTATTTAGTAACTCTTCAGCCCTATCTCGCTCAATTCCCAGTTCTTGCATGACCATTTTCGTTCCTCGATCTACCAGCTTTTCATTGCTCAACTGCATGTCCACCATTTTGTTTCCTTTCACTTTTCCCAACCGAATCATTACAGTGGTGGTAATCAGATTAAGTGCCATTTTTTGTGCTGTTCCGGATTTCAGCCGTGTACTCCCTGTTACAAACTCTGGTCCCACCACAATCTCCACAGGACACTGAACCTCAGATGCTAAGATTGAATTAGGATTGCAAACGATACAACCCGTCAATAGGCCCTCTTCTTTTGCCTTTTTAACGCCTCCGATTACGTAGGGCGTTCGACCGGATGCTGCTAAACCAATGACTGTATCATTTTCAGTTGGATCATATTCCGCAATATCCTTCCAGGCTTGATCATTATCATCTTCAGCAAATTCAACTGCCTTTCGAATAGCAGTATCTCCACCTGCAATGATTCCTACAACCAGTCCATGTGGAACCCCAAATGTGGGTGGGCATTCGCTTGCGTCAAGGATCCCTAGTCTTCCACTAGTACCTGCTCCTATATAAAAAAGGCGGCCACCTTTTCTCATTCTTAACTCAATTTGCTCGACAAGTGCATTGATTTGAGGGAGTTGCTCCTCAACAGCACTGGCTACCTTTTGATCTTCACCATTCATTAGGGAGGTCAATTCAGTAACAGAAAGTTGATCCAGATTGTCGTGAAGAGAGCTTGATTCGGTAATTGACATGCGTTAATTTTTCAACAAAAAAAAGGTACTCACAAAGGTGTGCCAAATAATTTATTAATTGAAAAACTACTGATTCACATAATAGGAGAACTGATCGGTTCCTATTCGGATGTCAAGGAATTGACTGGTTATTTGATCAATCAACCAAATAGATCCATCATAGAATATAAGGCTATCAGTAAATATTTCATCAAATTCTGAAGCAGATGCTGTTCCCAGATAAACCGAGTCGATTGATGTCCCGTCACAATTATCACGAAATGCAATGACCTCAACTGAATCCATCGCTTCAACAAATAACAAAGTTTGTGCGACATCACATTCATCAACCGTAGATTGTAGGTTCCACGTTTTAGAGGTGTCGGCAGAAAGCAATCGCTCCACCTGATATCCAAGCAATCCCGGCGGGAAATAATCTTCCTGACAGGCTGACGCCAATATCATAATTGAGAAAAAAGTAATTAGCGCTCTCACTTAGTTTTTAAACTTACCTTTTAGCATGGCTAATTTAGCTTGAAGATCACCATCAGGAGTACTCCCGCTATCTTTTCGAGTATTCTGGGATCTCTTTTGAGGTGCTGCGATTGATTTATTTTTTGCTTTACCCGGCCTTCCCTGCGGTTTCCCGAAAGGATCTGACTTCATCGATAAAGAAATCCTTTTTCTTTCAACATCTACTTCCATCACAGTCACACTCACTTGCTGTTGCAATTTGACCACCCCGGCTGGATCAGAGACAAATGAGTCAGACAGATGGCTCACGTGTACCAACCCATCCTGATGAACACCTACATCTACAAACGCGCCAAACTTGGTGATATTGGTAACGATACCCGGAAGTTTCATTCCTATTTTAAGGTCAGTAATCTCATTGACACCATCATCAAATGCGAAACTCTCAAATTGCTCACGCGGATCCCTTCCTGGTTTTTCCAGCTCGTCTAAAATATCTTTCAACGTTGGCAGACCTACCTCCTCGGAAACATACTTCTTGATGTCTAACTTCTGTCGATATGCCTGATCCTTAATGAGCTGATCCACTTCGCAACCCGCGTCATTCGCCATTTGCTCGACTAACGAATATCGTTCCGGATGCACTGAGCTGGAGTCAAGCGCATTCACTCCATTTCTAATTCTTAAAAATCCAGCTGCTTGTTCAAAAGCCTTATCTCCAAGGCGAGGGACCTTTTTTAGCTGTTCTCTGGACTTGAATGGTCCATTCTCATCGCGGAATTTTACAATATTATCAGCCAGTTGTGGACCCAAACCAGAGACGTATGTCAGCAACTGCTTGCTCGCTGTGTTTAGCTCAACACCAACGCCATTTACACAGTAAATGACAACATCATCCAGAGAGGTTTTAAGGGCATTTTGATCCACATCATGCTGATACTGCCCTACACCAATCGACTTTGCGTCCAATTTCACCAATTCTGCTAACGGATCCATCACTCTTCTACCAATAGAGACCGCTCCTCTAACTGTAACATCTTCGTTGGGAAACTCCTCTCGTGCGACTTGTGAAGCCGAGTAGATAGAGGCCCCACTTTCATTGACCATGGCAATCAAAATATTAGCTGGAAGCCCCAGTTTTCTTACAAATTGATCAGTCTCCCTACTTGCTGTCCCATTCCCGATTACGATCGCCTCAATCTTGTGTTTTTCAACCAAGTGCCTGACAGTTTCTCCTGCACGGACTATGTCCTTTTGTGGTTCATTTGGGTAGATAGCCGTATGCTCCAGAAGTTTACCCTGTTTGTTGAGGCATACCAGCTTGCAACCTGTCCGAAAGCCAGGATCCAAAGCCAATACTGTCTTTTGACCCAAGGGAGCGGCCATTAGCAGCTGCTGCAAATTATCTGCGAACACTTTAATGGCCTCCTCATCAGCTGTCTTTTTCGTCAGCAACCTTGTTTCTGTTTCAATGCTTGGCTTCAGTAGACGCTTGTAACCATCTCGAATAGCCATTTTTACCTGCTCAGCAGCAGCATTATGAGCGGTAATATATTTCCTTTCAATTTGATCAACTGCTACGTCTTCATTTGGCGCAATATTGACGATAAGAAACATTTCCTTTTCCCCCCTTCTAATCGCTAATAACCTGTGTGAAGGAATTTTCTTAATGAGTTCTTCCCACTCAAAATAGTCCTTATACTTGGCAGCTTCTTGCTCCTTGCCTTTGATGACCTTACAAGACAGAATGGCTTCATTCATGAATAATTCACGCGTTCCCGTTCTTACAGAAGCATCTTCATTGATTATTTCAGCAATAATATCTCTGGCTCCCTGCAGTGCCTCATCTGGATCTGACACATCTTTCTCCTCAGACACAAACTTCTCAGCTTCGAGCATCACATCTAAATTCCCCTGATCCAACAACAGTTTGGATAGCGGCTCAAGTCCTTTTTCCTTGGCTATTGTTGCCTTTGTCTTTCTTTTCTTTTTGTACGGAAGATATAAATCCTCCAAAAGTGTCATCGTTTCAGCTTGGTCGATTGATGCTTTTAGCTCTTTGGTTAATTTCCCCTGCTCCTCAATTGACTTTAGAATAGCTTCACGACGCTTATCCAGGTCCTCCAACTGCTGCAGCCTATCCCGAATTGCTCCAATAGCCACTTCATCCAAACTACCTGTTCTTTCCTTTCGATATCTACTTATAAAGGGAACTGTACCCCCCTCCTGAAAAAGCTCGATGGTTGCAACAACCTGTTGTACTCTAAGACCTAATTCCTCTGCTATCTTTAATGCGTAATTGACCATGAATTTCTGTTTGGGTCGCCAAAAATATCAGTAATGAATGAATTAATTGCATCCTCAAATTGTATTAGACTTGAGTCAAATGAATAACCTCCTCATTTCCTGAATTTTGAGCATGAATAAAAAATTAAAACGTGAAGTAATCGAATGGGCCATTCTTCTTGCCGTAGGTGGAGGATTGTATTTCTCTGGGTACCATAAGGACGTACTTGGGTTGTTACAAAGAGGTATTTTGGCCACCAGGCTTTTCACTCCTGATGTTGAAGAAAATGCCAAACAAGCAAATTATCAATTCGACTTGGTGGATGAAAATGGAGCAACAGTGCCAATGGAAACATTCAAGGGTCAGACAGTATTCTTGAATATTTGGGCAACCTGGTGTCCACCTTGCATCGCTGAAATGCCCGACATCAATGAACTTTATCAAGCACTGGGTGAAGAGGTGACCTTTTTAATTATCTCTGTTGATGATAACCCGGATAAAGCCATTGCATTTCGAAATAGAAAGCAATTTGACTTTCCAGTCTACTTCGCCAAAAATGGATTCCCCCAGGTCTTTCACAGCAGATCGATCCCAACTACCTATGTTATCTCACCAGATGGCAGCATCGTTGTTGATCAAAAAGGCATGTCTAAATACAACACTGAAGGGTTCAGGTCATTTCTACTGTCGCTGAATAGCAATTAGATTACCTAGATTGTAAGCTGTGTTGGCGAGATTTTCAGCAGTATTACCAATGGCTTCTTCCAGAGAATCAAATCTTGAATTAATTGAGAAGACAGCTTCAAACGGTGATCTTTCTGTATCAAACCCCTTCTCAAGTGAACCACATAAACCAATAGTAGGAACTCCCTCGTTCACGGCTACCTCCGCTATTTTACCTGGACCTTTTCCTTGTAGAGATTGGCTATCAATCTGACCTTCTGTAGTTATCACTAAATCTGTGTTGGTTAACTTTTGTTTAAACCGACCAAGCTTGAGTATATAGTCAGCTCCAGAGACAATTTTCACATTCAAAAAAGCTGATAAACCAGCAGGAACTCCACCACTGGCTCCTCCTCCTTTGAGCTGATCAATTTCAATTCCAGTGGCTGCTTTCACTAATTTCACCCAGCTCTGCATTGCTTTTTCGTAAAGGGCCAACTCCTCGATTCCCTTTTGAGGGCCGTAAACGCTAACGGCTCCATTACTACCCAATAAGTAATTTTCAACATCAGAAATAATCTTGATTTTTGTGTCAAATACTATACCTGATGCATCAATACGGTCAACTTGAATAATGTCCAAGATCCCATTAATATGTAGCGGAATATTTCCTTTATAGAACTTGAGACCCAGCTCTTGCAGAATGCCAACACCTCCATCAGTGGTTGCAGATCCACCTACTCCAAGCAGAATTTCTTTGCACCCTTTTAACTCATTCATCAACTGACCAACACCAGTTGTGAGCGCAATTTCTGGTCTCAAATGGTCTTGTCCCACCACTGCAAGTCCGGATGCTTCAGCTAATTCTATGATTCCGGTTTTTTTATCACCCATAAAGCCATAGCGAGCCACAATTCTCTGTTGACTGGGTCCGATCACCTCCATTGACTTGATCTCCGCCTGCAACATTCCGGCTAAAATATCCAACGTTCCATCACCTCCGTCGGCAATGGGTATGGCATCACACTGGACTTCCAGACTACTTTTCAATAGTCCTTCTTCAATACATTGGGCTGCTCGCTGCGCAGATAATCCTCCCTTAAATGCATTTGGCACAATCAATATTCTCATGACGCATGGGAGATTGTACCTTGAGAAATTCCCATGGCAACAGATAAACGGTATAAAACACGCGCACCAACGTTGGCATCCCATGCTTCATTTCCAACTTCGCACAAGTCAAATCCAATGATCTTTCTTCTCGACCTCACCACCTCATCGATTAAATACATTGCCTGATTAAAACTCAAACCACCAGGAACAGGTGTTCCTGTTTGTGGACAAAGTGAAGGTTCCAACCCGTCGATATCAAAGCTGACATAAACTTGCTCAGGTAAGACATCAATGATTTCTTTGACAATATTGTCCCATGTTTTTCCAATCATCAATTGGCGGTGCATTGCATCATCGTAAAACACGGATATTTGTTTATCACTCGCAGCGATGTATTGCTCTTCTTCTTCGCAATAATCCCTAATGCCCACTTGCACGAGCGATTGAATACTATCGTGCTTCAGCGCATTGTACATGATAGAGGCATGTGAATATTCAAATCCTTCGTATGCCTGTCTAAGATCCATGTGTGCATCAATCTGCAAAATACCGTATTCATACTGATCAGCCAGCGCATTCATCAAACCCAAGGGAGTACTATGGTCACCTCCAAGAACTGCCACTTTTTTACTTTTATGCAGGTGCTCGGCCGATCGTCGATAAACTGCCTCCACCATCTCGGCGCAGCGTTTATTGATTAAAGCAATGTCATTGATATTTACCTCATCGCCTTCTTCCAAATTTTCGATCACTCCTTTTGCTAATTGTCTCAATTCGACCGGATTGCTGACGACTTCCTTATCCAATGCTACCGGGTAAATCCAGGGTGTCTTCACCCCAAATACAGACAAATCCAATTGTGGAGAGGCTTCTAAAATAGACTTGGGTCCATTTGATGTCCCATCTACAAATGAAGTTGTAACATCCCATGGGACAGGAATGATCGCAAGTAAAGACTCATCTATAGAATAGGGATAACCAAACAGTTTGTTTTTTCTACCTACTGCGCTCGGATTATATGTCATCTGAGGGTCGTCGTTGTGCGATTAACACCCCTGAACTTTGAGATAGCTCAGCCCATGATTCACATTCGAAAGTGATAATCGTTGCAGTTCCAGGTTCCATCCCTGACACAGGTTCAGCTGCAAGGTAATCCGCAAAAAATGTAATGGTAGGATTATGACCTACAAGCACTACTGACTGGTAATCATTATCAATTCCACCAACTGTCGCTAGCATTGTTCGCACAGATGCTTCATATAGCTCATCTTCAAATTGCACCTTGCCCAATTTACTTTCGTCAAGTATGTTGTCCGCCGTTTCCTTTGCACGGAGTGCACTGCTCGATATGATATGATCCATATCATGATGTACTTCACTCAGCCATCTACCCAAATGCCTGGTGTCTCTTTGACCTATTTGCGTCAATGCTCGATCAAAATCACGATTCCCATCAGGATTGTGCGCTTGACCATGTCTTACTAAAATCAACTTTTTACCCACTGTTCAACTTTAATATTTGATGTTTGAAGTAAATCAAATCTAGCCTGATTGACAAGTGGAGGCATTTTTTAATTTTTTTGTTTCATCTTTGGGCGTCTAATTAAGATCTGAATGGGAAAAAATCTTGTAATCGTTGAGTCTCCTGCTAAAGCAAAGACAATTGAAGGGTATTTAGGAAAAGATTTTGAGGTGAAATCCTCGTATGGTCATGTGCGTGACCTGCCGAACAATGGAATGTCAATTGACATTGAAAACAATTTCGAACCAACTTATCAAATTTCTGATGACAAAAAAGATGTCATCAGAGATCTTAAAAAATCAGCCAAAAGTGCTGAAACAGTATATCTCGCTTCGGATGATGACCGTGAAGGAGAAGCCATAAGTTGGCACCTGGCACAGGCGCTCGAACTGAATGAAACTAACACCAGACGAATTGTTTTCAGGGAAATAACCAAAAACGCCATTCTTAATTCTTTGGACAGCCCTAGAGGAATCGACCTGAATTTGGTAAACGCCCAACAGGCAAGAAGAGTACTGGATAGATTAGTAGGATACGAACTATCTCCCATTCTTTGGAAAAAGATAAAAACCGGCTTATCAGCTGGACGAGTTCAATCTGTGGCTGTGAGGCTCGTAGTAGAACGAGAACGCGAAATTGAGCATTTCAAAGCGGAAAGCTCATTTAAAGTTACTGCTCTGTTTGATCTTGGAGGTGGTAAGACACTTAAAGCTGAATTGCCGAAAAAGTTTACATCAGAAACAGACGCATATTCATTCCTTGAAAAATGTAAAGGAGCTGATTTTTCCATTGCAAATTTGGAAACTAAACCAGCAAAGAAATCACCTGCACCTCCTTTCACAACATCTACTTTGCAACAAGAGGCATCTAGAAAGTTAGGATTCTCAGTTTCCCGAACCATGAGTGTAGCTCAAAAGCTATATGAAGCTGGTAAGATCTCTTATATGAGAACAGATTCGCTGAATTTATCTGAGGAAGCGATTACCAGCGCAGAGAATGCCATTGTCAACAATTATGGCTCGGAATTTTCGCAGGCACGAAGATTTAAAACGAAAAACTCAAGCGCTCAGGAAGCACACGAAGCAATTCGTCCGACCAACTTTAACGAAACAAGCGTTGATTTGGACAATGCAGGTCAAAGGCTGTATGAACTCATTTGGAAAAGGGCAATCGCCTCACAAATGGCTGATGCCAAACTAGAAAAAACGACTGCAACAATTGATATCTCATCAACAAGTGAGCAACTCGTTGCAAAAGGTGAAGTCATCAAATTTGAAGGATTTTTAAAAGTCTACATTGAATCTGTAGATGATGAAAACGACGAAGAACAGTCGGGCATGCTTCCTCCTCTCAATGTTGGGCAGGCGCTTGATTTAAAGAGTATGTTAGGCAAACAAGGGTTCTCGCGTCATCCTCCAAGATATACGGAGGCAAGCCTTGTGAAGAAACTTGAAGAAATGGGCATTGGGCGTCCATCAACATATGCCCCTACTATCTCAACCATTCAAAAAAGAGAGTACGTAGAAAAAGAAAGTCGTGAGGGTCATGAAAGAAATTACAACGAAATAGAATTGAAGGGAGACTCCATTACCGCTGTTACCAAAACAGAAATAACCGGAGCTGAAAAAAACAAGTTATTCCCTACCAATACGGCAATGGTCGTCAATGATTTCCTCACAGATCATTTCGACAATGTGATGAATTACAGCTTTACTGCAAACGTTGAGCAACAGTTTGATGACATTGCTGCCGGAAAGGTGGAATGGACCAAAATGCTAAGTTCATTCTATCAGGATTTTCATCCTAAAGTTGAAGAATCTGAAGCCTTGAAACGTGAAAACGTATCAAAGGCGCGCGAACTCGGTACTCATCCTGAATCTGGTAAACCTATATCAGTCAAGTTGGGTCGGTATGGAGCTTATGTTCAAATTGGAGATATAGAAGACGAAGAGAAGCCGCGTTATGCCAGCTTGAGAAAGGGACAGTTTATCGAAAGCATTTCACTGGAAGATGCACTGGATCTCTTTCAGCTTCCAAGGGTAGTTGGTGAATTTGAAGAGCAGGAAGTTCAGGCAAATGTTGGAAGATTTGGTCCATACATTCGACATGATGGAAAGTTCGCATCTTTGAAAAAGGAACAAGACCCTCATACAATAACACTGGATGAAGCCGTCGTTTTGATTCTGGAGAAAAGAGAAGCAGATGCTAATAAGTACATCAAGACTTTTGATGAAGATGACGCTGTTTTTGTGTTGAACGGGCGTTATGGACCATATATCAAGTTTGGCACCAAGAATGTAAAAATTCCAAAAGACAAAGTACCGGAGGACCTCACTTTTGAAGAGTGTAAGGAATTGGCCGACAAGACACCAGACAAGAAAAAGGGATTCTCGCGAAAAAAGAAAAAGTAATTATTCGTTGACTTTATCTTCGACTCGAGCGGTTCCAAGGTTAATCTTGAACCAGACTCTCTCATGCAGATAATAAAATAGAATTTTTAAAACTGATTCTGCTAGCGCAACGCCGGTAGCTTTTTCCGTTGCATTTGGGTCATCAGAAAAAAAGAATAGTGCCAACAAAAAGGTTGTTCCCGAGGCAATCAATCTCCAGGTAATTGCCTTAAGTATATGTCTAATCTGACTGTTGTTCTTTATATTCATTTCAATTCAATATTTACGGAAAAATACGTCTCGATTTGATATATAATAGATGATTTGAAAATTTTAATAGCAAATCAACTTGAAAACACTTTTTGAATCTCATCATCTAAGCTTAACTCAATCTCCACAACCAAGTGAAGGTGTTGTGGATTTATTGAAGCAGACCATTCTCGGAACGCCTGGCAAAATGAGATATGCGCATACCAACGTCGAAGAGAAGATTCAAAAGCTTGGCAATGTCTCGTTCTTGTCCTTGAATAGAAAAGATCAAGTTATTGGCACTATTGCTTTGGTCAATGAAGAAATCATGATCTCCGGGCAACCAATCAAAGCCTGTTATATCAGGTATTTCTCGATTGAGGCACCAATGAGGCAAACGCCGGATAACGCTCGCAAAAAAAAGAGCGCAGGCGTTCTCAGAAGCTTGATCGATCAGCTTTGGGATTCACCAGAATGGTTATACCCAACAATTCAAAAACATGAACCCCTTCTGGTCTACGCCTTCGTGGACAGTGGCAATGTCAGGTCGAGCAATATGGTAGAAAGCTTCGGGTTCAAACAAACAAGGAGTTTTGCTACTACCATTTTCTCCAGGTTTAGACCGAAGGATATAATGCCCATTGCTAATCGCGCGGTATTCAATACTCCGTCAATCAATTTATTCCCAACAAGCACCGAATTACTCGAAACCAATTGCACCATTGTCAACTCAGCATCATCCAGTATACAGGCAATAGCCAATCCGGTAAGTTGGAAAATTCACGAAATACCTGGATTTGGTGGCAAGCTAATGAGGCATGTTTTACCATTTTTACCGCTGACGAGCAGGCTTTTTGACAAAGATCAATTTGATTTTCTGGCACTGGATTTCAATGTTCCAGAGCATACTGATCATAACATAGTCGCTGACTTTATTGAAACCATGTGCCATCACTTTGATTGCAATAAAGCTTTGTTTTGGTTGGATGTCGAAAGCCAATTGTACCAGTCTGTCAACAACTCTGATAAAATGGGAATTTTAAATAAGCTAGCAAATATTCGGCCCGCGTTCCTTTACACAAAGACCTTTAATTTTAACACTGAGCAATCCTCGTCACTGTTTAACCAGCCAGCATTCATTTCTGCGTATCATTCAACTTAATTACGATTTTCTTCGCATGAGATAGTGTTGAATATTACATTCCTCAAACATCTCACCTTCCTTGGAGAATCCGTATTTCTCATAGAGTGGAATTGCATCAAGTTGTGCATGCAGGTACAAATTTTTGTCCTTGCCTGCCTGTTCCTGAATATCTCGAATTGCTGCTTCAACAAGGCTACTTCCTATTCCCTTACCTCTACGAGTCTCCTTAACCGCAAATCTTTCTAATTTAATTCCATTTGTGGTGTGCCGCCATCTGCATGTACCCACTGCTAAGTTCTCCTCGAGCACCACCCAATGCCTTGAAATATCTTCGAACTCATCAAATTCCTCCGAAGCATCTACCTTTTGTTCAACTACAAAGACTTTTTGTCGTAAAGAAAAAACTTGATCAAGCAATGCTTTCGTATTTGCCAATTGAGCCGTCATATCTATTTATTACTATCATCGGCATAACTATCATATGCCTTTATGATCGATTTAACCAAAGAATGCCTCACCACATCTCTTCCTTCCAATTCTACAAAGCCAATTCCTTTCACATTCTTCAAAACTTTCAATGACTCTATTAATCCAGACTTTTGATTCTTCGGAAGATCAACCTGAGATTTATCTCCAGTTACGATGACCTTGGAGTCAGGTCCCATACGGGTCAAAAACATCTTTAATTGCATTGGTGTAGTATTCTGCGCTTCATCTAACAAGATGTAAGCGTTATTGAGTGTTCTCCCCCTCATGTATGCCAATGGTGCAATTTCAATAATATTGTTTTCTTTATAATACCTCAACTTCTCAGAAGGAATCATATCTCCAAGTGCATCATAAATCGGTCTTAAATAAGGGTCAATTTTCTCCTTGAGGTCACCAGGTAAAAATCCCAGATTTTCCCCTGCCTCAACAGCTGGCCGTGTAATGATAATTTTCTTTACATCCCGATTCTTCAAAGCCTTAACAGCAAGCGCAACTGAAACATATGTTTTCCCGGTACCAGCAGGTCCTACGGCGAATACCAAATCATTAGTCTCAACTGCTTTGACGAGTTTGCGTTGATTGGGTGTTTTAGGGCCAATTTTAAACCCTTTGGTACCAAAGACCATTACATCCTCAGCTTGGGTATCTGCACTGATCAAATCTTTATCGTGCAAATAGGTGATCACATTCTCATGTGTCACTTTTCCGTACTTTTCAAAGTGTCCTAACAGAGAGTTTAGCACCTGATTAATGCGCAGAATTTGAGGGGCAGTTCCCTGAATACGTATCTCACTTCCTCTTGAAATAATCTTACTATCAGGAAAAGCTGAAGCTATTTCTTTAATATTCTTGTTTTCTATCCCCAGGAAGTCAACGAGTGGAATATTTTCAAGCGTAAAAACTTTTTCTAGCAAATGGTTAGAGTTTTAAAATTTCTGTTTTTGTTGATCTAATTTTACGTCAGTCTTAGTTTACAAATTAAATAAATTTCTACTCGCTCACATGGCTGTGGTCACATTTATGTCGGATTATGGATTAAAGGATCATTATGTGGCAGCTGTGAAAGGTGTTTTAATGTCTCATGGACCGGAAATACCCATTATTGACATCAGTCATCAAATAACACCCTTTGATTTGAGTCATGCAGCACATGTGTTGTCCAATGCCTACAAGCATTTTCCAAGCGGCACGGTACACCTGGTCTCTATCGATACGGCGGACCGAATGAGAAACAGATTAATCGCCACGCAAATTGATGGTCAATACTTCCTGGGACTGGACTCTGGTTTATTTTCCTTGATATCGCCAAATGAACCAAAGGAAGTTGTTGAAATTCCAAGTACAGCCAGCACATTTTTGGCGCGGGATGTTTTAGCAGAAGTGGCTGTCAAAATTGCCAAGGGTACTCCTTTGCAAGAAATTGGAACTACTATAGATGATGATCGGAAATTACTAACCAGGCAGCCAAAGGTCACAAAAAGAGAAATTGTTGGCAATGTCATTCGTGTAGATAGCTATGGCAACCTGATTTCTAATATCGATAAAGGAGACTTTGAAAGGATGATGGAGCTCAACCATCAACCTGAGTTTCTGATCCAGTTTGGCCGTGAAAAATATTATCAATTCCACCAAGGATTTGAAGAAGCCGATCCCGGCGACTGTTATGTTCTTTTCAATTCAGATAATAAACTTCAGATTGGCATCAACAAAGGAAATGCCGCGGAGCTACTTGGGTTATGGACTGACTCAACGATTTACATTGAATTTAATCCGGAATAACATGCTATTACGAATTGTGAGAATGGAATTTCATGACGAGCATTGCGCACAATTTGAATCAATATTCCTCGAAGCAAAAGATAAAATAGAAGCTCAACCCGGGTGCAAAGGCGTCAGGTTAATGACTGATGCGCAAGATAAAAACATCTACTACACCCACAGTTATTGGGAAAACGAAGCAGACTTAAATAACTATCGAAAGTCAGATTTCTTTGGAGTTACCTGGAAAAAGACTAAAGTGTTGTTTCGAGCCAAGCCCATGGCTTTCTCGTTGTTGGAACATCAATGACCCGTACACATTGTCATGCCATCAGAGAGAAGATTTTCATTGGCGCCAATGTTACCATACGACAATACAACATGACCAAACAGTCCTTCTGAAAGGTGAATTTTCACACTTCCGTTCATTTCACTCAGCATATCGAAGGTAAACACCTCTTCTCCAATAACCTCCTGATCCAAAATCGTCACACTGCGACCTGATGCTCCTTCCACGTCCTCGAGCCGAATGGCTAACTCTCCAACCTCAGTAATACTTCCAAAATGTAAATGTGCCGGAAACGCATATCGCTCGTCAGTATTCTCTAACTCAATCAACACTTGAATTTTGCCCGGTTCCATTTCTGTGAAAGTAACCAAACCTCTGACTGGTGCCTGTCCTGCCCTATGGAGCAAGTATTCAGAAGACCTTCGTTCATCATCAGGGTTCAAACCTCCACAACCTAATAGGCCTACTACCAACATACATAGAAAATATCTCATCTGTTTAGAATAACAACCCAATTTAGTAACACCTTAATACCAAAGAAAATTTCACACCATTGAATCAATGTTCAAAAAAACTATCAATGCTTCCTTTTTCAGATAAAATTGAAGCCAAATTTCGTGTCTGACTAAAATGTGCAAATACAATCACCATCACCGAAGTAATCGGAACAGAAAGAATCATTCCTAACACTCCCCAAATGGACCCCCAAAATGAAAGTGAAATCACCACAATCAAAGGACTAATATTGAGTGTCTTGCCCATGATTCTTGGCTCGATGTAATTACCCACTAATATCTGCACGAATTCTACGGACACAAACACCCATACAAATGGCAAAAAGGCTGAAAACTGGAATATAGCAAAAAATGCTGGTAAAAGTGTCGCCACGAAGGACCCAACATAAGGTATGTAATTGAACAAAAAAATCAGAAATGCCCATAATATGGCAAAGTCGACATTTAGTACTAACAGCACTATGTAGCTCAATATACCGGTTAACATGGATACCATGGTTTTGACGGTAAAGTATTTATTTACCGCTGAACTTATTCGCTCGATAATGTCCTTCACCCTATCAGCGTTGGCATTCCTTGCAACAAGTTTTTCCAACTTCACTGGCATAAATGCCTCCTCAATTAATAGAAAAATCACATAAACCAACACGAGGGCTGTGTTTCCAACTATTGAACTGATTGAATTGAGTAATTCTGACGCAACCAGACGCAGGTCAACTTTAACTAATTGTTCTCTTAAAAAAGCATCTAGATCAACAATACCTGTAAACTCAGTAAATCCAAGAATCAGACGGTTATAATTTTTCTCATATTGAGATGCTGACCTAAGGATTAATTCTACATTAAGTGAAATGATTTCAAAGACTCCCCATAGCACACTAAAACCAAGTACGATTGCCAGTACTTTTTGAACCATGATGGGGATATGCCATTTGCCTATCTTGATTCTACCAATCGCCAGACGAATTGCTCGAATCAAATACCAAACAATGAGTGCGAGTGCCAGAGGCTGTAGAATTCCACGAAAGTAAATCAGCCCGGCAATGGCGGTTGTCAGTACAATTGAAATTGTGGCGTATTGTGAAAGCTTGAGGTTCATGTGATGAGTATAACACTAAAGCTAGCACAACGATGCAGTCTATACAAAGGATACAACGAGTTGAAAGAAATTTTTGAAAATAAAAATGGGGTAAGAAATTACCCCATCAAAACCAGCTGTGAAATAGATACTCACTATTACATACAAATACATGTTCATATGTCAATAAACCAAGTAATCAGACTTGGTTTTTCCTGCTTCAAACTCCCCCCTGCAGACAGTCCACCATCTCACGTAGCTCTATCCTTGCTTACCAATCTCCTTGGTAAATACTTAGTCGTAATCACCGCATCAGGATAGATTTAATCTCCATTTATAATTCTTTGGTATTGATGCATGACCTAAATCAGTACTACCAATGATGAAGACCATTCACCATGAATCCTAATCTATTGACCTTGAAACTCGAAATTAAATGGGATTTAAACGCCTTAAAAGGAGATTTTATGAAAAAGCCAAACTATTTGACCATCGATGGTAACACGGCTGCCTCCAACATAGCATATGCTTTTAGTGAAGTAGCAGCCATTTATCCAATCACCCCTAGCTCGGATATGGGCGAAAAGGCTGATGCCTGGGCTGCAGGGGGAAAAAAGAATCTCTTTGGTGAGACGGTGGATGTCATTCAGATGCAATCTGAGGCTGGAGCCGCTGGCGCTATTCATGGAGCTTTAAGTGGCGGAGCAATGGCAACAACCTTTACAGCCTCACAAGGTCTACTGTTAATGATACCCAACATGTTCAAGATTGCAGGAGAAATGCTCCCTACAGTTTTCCATGTTTCAGCACGTTCAATCGCTGCACAGGCCTTGTCAATATTTGGAGATCACTCAGATGTCATGTCCATAAGAGGTACGGGTTTTGCCATGTTGAGCTCCGGGAATGTGCAGGAAGCGCAGGATATGGCCGCCATCGCGCACTTAGCTACTTTGAAATCAAAAATCCCATTTGTTCACTTTTTTGATGGTTTCCGTACAAGCCATTCTATTCAAAAAATTGAATCCGTCGACTATGATACTTTGAAAGAGATGGTCGACATGAAGTACATTGAATCATTTAGAGAAGGTGCACTTAAACCTGACAATCCTTATTGTAAGGTAGGTGCGCAAAACCCTGACGTTTACTTCCAGGGGCGGGAAACCGTCAATAACTACTATGACGAATGTCCGGGAATTGTCCAGGAGTACATGGACTTATATGCCAAAAAGACCGGAAGAGCATACAGCTTAGTTGAATACGTTGGAGACCCAAATGCTGAAAAAGTATTGGTGGCAATGGGTTCCAGTATACATACTATTGAAGAGACCATTAATTACCTAACGGCCAAAGGTGAAAAAGTTGGTGCAATAAAAATCAGATTATATCGACCATTCCCAGTCCAACAGTTTTTGAATGTTTTACCCAAGTCTGTTAAGGAAATTGCAGTTTTAGATAGAACCAAGGAGCCAGGTGCCATAGGCGAGCCTTTGTACCTTGATATTGTTGCCGCTCTCAATGGTCGTCCCGACATCCACATTATAGGAGGGCGATATGGCCTATCCTCAAAAGAATTCACCTCAAGCATGGTGAATGCTGTATTTGATCATCTTAAGAACAAGGGATGGCATGGTTTCACCGTAGGTATCAATGATGATGTTTCTCATAAATCCATCACCGTAAACGAAGAAATAGATACTGAGCAAGAAGGTATCGTAAGGTGTAAATTCTGGGGATATGGCTCAGACGGAACTGTCAGTGCTAACAAAAATGCCATCAAGATCATAGGCGAAAGTACAGATCAATTCGTACAAGGATACTTCCAATATGACTCTAATAAATCTGGTGGATTTACTGTTTCTCACCTTCGATTTGGTAAGCAGCCAATTCAATCAGAATACCTATTAAACAAATCTGATTTCGTTGCGTTGCATCGACCTCAATACATTGGTAGATATGACATTCTTGGAGGCATAACTGAAGGTGGTACTTTTCTCATGAACAGTAGCCAAAAACCTGAAAAGATCTTCTCTCTTTTCACAAAGGAAATGCAACGAACAATTCGTGATAAAAAAATAAAGTGCTATGCAATTGACGCCTCAAAAATCGCGAAAAGTGTAGGATTAGGGGGACGCATCAACACCGTAATGCAAACAGCCTTCTTCAAACTTTCTGGTGTATTACCTGAGGATGAGGCCATTGCGTTAATCAAAAAGTACATTGAAAAGCAATTCTTGCGAAAAGGAAGAGAGATTGTCGAAATGAACTGGAACGCCATTGACGCATCTTCTGAAGCCGTGATTGAAGTGCCGATACCGGCAGAAGATCCTGAAGAAAAATTTGCCGATGTACTCAATGTTGTTCCTCCTGATAGTGGACGATTCGCAGAAAGAATCATGGATCCGGTACTACGTCTGCAAGGAGATGTAGTTCCTGTATCAGAAATGCCACTAAATGGTGCAATCCCAACAGGAACTAAGCGACTAGAAAAAAGAGGCAAACCAGGCAATCCCGCGAAATGGATTGAAAAAATGCCATTCATTTCAGGATGCAATATTGCGGAACCATATTTCGAATATCCCGGTAGTTGCTCAGGATGTGGTGAAACACCATATATCCACCTGGCAACACAACTTTACGGTGATAGAATGATGATTGCCAACGCAACGGGATGCTCCTCCATTTATGGAGGCACCTTCCCTTCTACTCCATATACCAAAGATTCAAATGGTCGTGGACCAGCATGGGCAAACTCCCTATTTGAAGATAACGCAGAATATGGTTTTGGTATGAGACTGGCGGTAGATGCAAATCGAAAGCAACTTAAAACCAACGCTGAAGAATATGTAACTGCTCATAAGTCTACCAAATTAGGAAAAGCTTTGGTAAAATCACTTGAGCTATTTGACAACATCGATCAGGCAGCAAAAGATCATGTTGAAACATTAAAACCCCTATTGGACGCTGAGTCAACAAAAGCAAAAGGAAGAGACAAAGCAATCATTGATAAGATGATAGAACTCCAAGACTATTTCGTCGATAAGAGTGTATGGATTCTTGGGGGTGATGGATGGGCATATGACATTGGCTTCAGTGGGGTTGATCATGTAATGGCTTCTGATAAGGACATTAACATACTAGTTGTAGATACCGAAGTTTACTCCAATACCGGAGGTCAATCATCCAAAGCAACACCTAGAGGTGCGATCGCCAAATTTGCATCAGATGGAAAAAAACTAGGTAAGAAGAACCTGGGCCTCATGATGACAACATATGGAACTGCTTACGTGGCGAGTGTCAATATGGGAATGGATCGTGAGCAGTGTGCCAAAGCTTTCGTAGAGGCAGCACAACACAAAGGACCTTCCATCATTATCGCCTACTCTCCTTGCGAAGCTCATGGTTATGATATGAGATTGGCTAAGAAGCAGTCTGAGAAAGCAACCAAAAGTGGATACTGGCCTCTATACAGATTCAATCCTGAATTGCGAGAAGAAGGTCAGGATCCTTTCACATGGGAGACAAGTCCTAAAGAACTTGAATTCAAAACGTATGCTGAAGAAGAAATTCGTTACCGAATGTTGATGAGAGCTAATCCCAAAGAGGCAGATAGACTTCTTAAACTGGCTGAAAAAGACAATCAACAGCGATTTACCGATCTCCAACATCTCGGATCGGAAACAAACAAGACGAATGAAGAAGAACAATTAAACGAAGTAGAACAATGATCGATTTGTCAACACTTTATCTCGGGTTACCATTAAAGAATCCATTCATTATTGGCGCCAGTAACCTGGTAACAGACCCAAGTAATCTTTACAAACTGGAAGAAGCTGGCGCATCAGCAATTGTCTATAAGTCATTGTTTGAAGAGCAGATTCAGCTTGAATCTTATCAAATGGAAGATGAGATGAATTTATACAGCGACTGGGATGCTGAGCATGCCTCAATTTTCCCTAAGCTGGGTCATGCAGGTCCGGACGAGCATTTGTTCAAACTGCAACAAGTGAAAGAATCGCTTACCATACCTGTCATTGGTAGTCTCAATTGCTTGTTTGAAGAAACATGGGAGGAGTATGCCATTAAAATGGCTGAGACTGGAATTGATGCACTGGAATTAAACTTCTATGCCAATGCTGTTGATCCCAAAACTCAAGGTACCACCATCGTTGGTGATCAAATCAATTTGATTAAAAGAGTGAAAGAGGCGGTGAAAATACCAGTTTCAATC
The DNA here is from genome assembly GCA_049115695.1 of Cyclobacteriaceae bacterium. Lineage (GTDB taxonomy): Bacteria > Bacteroidota > Bacteroidia > Cytophagales > Cyclobacteriaceae > JAGDZR01. The sequence goes on from JAGDZR010000022.1 coordinate 42,516, forward strand.
AAAATCAGTCCATATTATACCAATCCGCAAGGGGTGGTAATGCGCATGGATGAAGCTGGAGCAGATGGATTTGTGCTTTTCAATAGATTGTTCCAACCTGATATTGATATCGATCAGGAGGCTCATCACTTCCCATACATTTTTAGTCAGTCAACAGATAATCGTTTGGCATTGCGCTATGCAGGATTACTTCATAAACAAATCAATGGTAGCATTATAAGTAATACCGGAATCCTTACCGGAGGAGATGCCGTGAAAATGATCCTGGCTGGGGCGGATGCTGTCCAGATCGTAAGTGCCATTTATAAGAAAGGCATTTCTCACGTCACTACTATGATAGAGGATATGACAGAGTGGATGGATGCAAAAGGCTACAAAAAGTTGGATGATTTCAGAGGAAAACTATCCAAGGCAAATATGACAGACCCGTTCGCTTACAAGCGTGCTCAGTACGTAGATATATTGCTCAAATCAGAAATTCATATGCAGTATCACCCGAAGGAAGGTGAAGATATTTTATAAACCCAAACACTAACACACAATGGCAAATATTGGAATTTTTTACGGATCAACAGAAGGCAACACAGAACGAGTAGTCAATATGATCCAGGCTGAATTTGGAGGAGAAGATGTTGCAGCATTGCACAATGTCAACTCCGCATCATCTGATGATATGGAAGAATATAGTAGCCTGGTTCTCGCATGCCCTACATGGGAAATCGGTGAACTCCAGGAAGACTGGGATTCTTTCATTGATCAAATTGAAGATATTGATTACAATGGCAAGAAGGTAACATATCTTGGTCTAGGTGATGCAGATGGATATCCTGACACATTTATAGATGCACCTGGCATCATACACGAAAGAATCGCTGATTCAGGCGCAACTTTCGTGGGAGCTTGGCCTACTGATGGATATGATTTTGAAGAATCCAAAGGTGTGATCGACGGTAAATTCCTTGGTCTTGTTATTGATGAAGACAACCAAGCAGATCAAACTGAAGGTCGAGTAAAGGAGTGGGTTGATCAGTTGAAAGGAGAAGGTTTCGGGGCTTAACCCGGTGTTATGACTACACCCGACTATATGACACACAAAGGAGTGGTGACTCAGGTTGAACACAACCAGGTCGTTATCAAAAGAACAGATAATGAAGAGTGCCACTCCTGTGAGATAAAGAGTTTTTGTGGTGTAGAAGATGAAGACAGAAATTCCTTCACGGTTACACATAATGACCTGCATATTGGCGATAAAGTCGAGATGCAGGTTTCTCAATCCAACGGGCTAACTGCCACATTTCTGGGTTATGTCCTTCCCTTTCTCATTATGTTTTCCTGTCTTGTAATCCTCAATGTAGCAAACTTTCCGGAACAATGGGCCGGACTGATTGCACTGCTTAGTCTTCCTGTATATTACCTGACGTTGACCCTGTTCAGAGGAAGACTCAAATCAAACTTTCAACTTCAAATTACTAAGACATGAGCCTAATCCTGTCTACCATACTCGTACTAGTTTCGCTGGGAGCGGCCGCCGCGATTATTTTATATTTTGTATCTCAAAAATTCAAAGTCGAAGAAGATCCGCGGCTTGAGCAAGTTGAAGGGGCACTACCAGCTACCAATTGTGGTGGGTGTGGGTTCCCTGGTTGCAGCGCATTTGCAAATGAATTGCTTAAGGCAGATGAAATCGGCAACCTTCATTGTCCTGTTGGAGGCAATGAGGTCATGAAGCAGGTTGCTGAAATATTAGGCAAAGAAGTCGAAGAAAAAGATCCATTTATTGCAGTAGTAAAATGTGCTGGATCAATTGGCGTTCGACAGCATTTCAACGTTTATGACGGTGCTCCCAATTGTTCGATCGCAACCGACTTGTACAGCGGTGAACGAGGATGCGCAGATGGTTGTGTAGGACTTGGCGAGTGTGTAGATGCCTGTGACTTTGATGCCATGTACATGGATGAACATACCGGACTACCGGTGGTCATTGAGGACAAATGCACCGCTTGCAACGCATGTGTCAATACCTGTCCAAAAGACATCATGGCTTTGTGGCCAAAAGGTAAAAAGGATAGACGCATCTATGTGGCCTGTGTGAATGAGGAAAAAGGAGGATCAGCAAGAAAAGAATGCTCTATGGCGTGCTCCGGCTGTGCCAAGTGCGCAGACGAGTGTAAATATGATGCGATAACCGTAGAAAATAACCTCGCCAAAATAGATTATGATACCTGCAAGCTTTGCGGAAAATGTGTGGTTGCCTGCGATGTGCGCAATATAGTTGCTGATCATTTCAAGCCCGAAACGCTGGATAAATTGGCAACCAAACGAGATGCGCGTCTCGAGAAGGAAAAAGAAGAACGTATTGCTGCTCGAAAGGCAGAAAAAGAAGCAGCTAAGAAAGCCAAAGAGGAAGGAAACACGCAGACAGACAAAACTGAAGAATAATGCTAAGCCTACTGACCAAATCACTAAAACGATTTCATATCGGAGGAATTCACCCGCCGGAGAATAAACTTTCAGAAGGTGCTGTTATCAAGGACCTTGAACTCCCAAAAAGTGTAAATATTCCCATCTCACAGCACATTGGCGCTCCAGCCAAAGTAGTAGTCGAGCGGGGTGACATGGTAAAAGTTGGACAAGTGATTGCAACGCACGAAGGATTTGTCTCCTCCAACATACATGCATCCGTTTCTGGAAAAGTGGGGAAAATCGATAAGCTGATGGATAGCTCGGGATTTAAACGTGTAGCCATCAATATCCGCACAAAAGGTGATGATTGGGATGAGAGCGTCGATCGTACTGATACATTGATCAAAGACATCCCCTACTCTAGTGAAGAAATAGTGAAGAAGATTATGGAAGCGGGTGTTGTTGGACAAGGTGGTGCTGCATTCCCTAGTCATGTTAAGCTTACAGTTCCGGAAGGCAAACACGTTGATACGCTTGTTGTAAATGGTGTGGAATGTGAACCCTATCTAACAGCCGATCACCGGCTCATGCTCGAAAAGCCTCATGAGGTAATGGTAGGCACACAGATTCTTATGAAGTCATTGGGTGTAAAGCGCGCAATTATTGGGATTGAAAATAATAAGAGAGATGCGATTGACCTGATGTCTGAGATTTCGAATGATTATCCGGGAATTGAGGTAGAAGCATTGAAAGTGCAATACCCTCAAGGCGGTGAAAAACAATTGATAGAGGCAGTATTGGGAAAGGAAGTTCCATCTGGTGGACTCCCTGCTGATGTGGGGGTCATCGTGCACAATGTAGGCACAATCTACTCCATGTACCTTGCTGTTCAGAAAAATCAACCTTTGGTAGAGCGTGTTGTAACCGTCACTGGATCAGATGTCGCCAAGCCCTCCAATCTTCGCGTGCGCATTGGCACTCCTGTCAACGAACTCATTTACGCAGCTGGTGGCCTGCCAGACAACACCGGCAAAGTAATCAGTGGTGGACCCATGATGGGCAAGGCACTCAACGACATCACTGTTCCCATCGCAAAGGCCACTTCAGGGATCCTAATGATTCCTGAAGAAGTGAGTATTCGAGAGAAAGTCTATCCATGTGTCCAATGTGGCAAGTGTATTTCGGTGTGTCCAATGGGACTAGAACCACGACTCCTGATGAATTTAAGTATTCATAAAAACCACGAAGAAGCTAAGGCAGAACATGCCATGGACTGCCTGGAATGTGGATCATGTTCCTATATCTGTCCAAGCAATCGACCAATTCTGGATTACATCAGGATGAGTAAATCAAAACTTAAAAAGATGGCATCATGAGCGATATTTTACTAAAAGTAGCCCCCTCTCCCCATGTCCATCAACCTTTAACCATTCCTCAAGTAATGAGGGGTGTGATCATTGCCATGATTCCAGCTTTACTGCTGTCTTTCATTTCATTTGGACTTGGAGCAGTCACAGTAACACTTACCGCTGTGATCAGTTGTATGTTCTTCGAATTCATTATCTCCAAATACTTATTGAAGCAAACCGATACGCTTTGGGATGGATCAGCTGCCCTTACCGGAATTTTACTGGCCTTCAATGTTCCTGCTGGATTGCCATGGCACATCGTCGTGATTGGTAGTGCCGTTGCAATGGGGATTGGGAAATTGAGCTTTGGTGGATTAGGAAACAATCCATTCAATCCAGCGTTGGTCGGTCGGGTATTCATGCTTGTCTCCTTCCCTGTCGAAATGACCAAATGGCCAGTTTCAAAAATGTCTGGTGTCGATGGCACAACAGCTGCCACTCCGCTGGGTCTACTCAAAGAAGGCTTGCGCGAAGGTCAGTCAGTACCTGAACTAATGCAGCAACTTCCATCTTTGCAAGACTTGCTTATTGGGTTTCATGGAGGATCAATGGGTGAAATGTCAGCCATTGCCATATTAGTTGGACTAGCATATATGATGTACAAAAAGATCATTACGTGGCATGTTCCCATAAGCATTATTACAACCGTTTTAGTCTTCTCGGGTATTTTCTGGCTGATTGATCCATCGCAATATGCAAACCCGGTATTCCACATTTTGAGTGGAGGGGTTATGCTGGGCGCAGTGTTCATGGCTACAGATTATGTTACTTCTCCCGGCTCTACCAAAGGAATGCTCATATTCGGATTTTTCATTGGCCTAATCACAGTCATTATCCGGCTGTTTGGAGCGTACCCGGAAGGAATATCATTTGCAATACTGATCATGAACGCATTTGTCCCCCTAATCGACAAATACACTAAACCCAGGAAATTTGGAACTAAACAAGCCACATCATGAGTGCAAAGTCTACCCTCCCAAATATGTTTTTGACGCTCCTACTGGTTACGGTAGTTTCTGCGGTTTCACTTGGATTTATTTACAAGCTCACGGAAGAACCCATCAAGGCTGCCAAAATCGCAAGACAAGTAAAAGCGATTAAGTCGGTACTTCCGGCATTTGACAATGATCCCCTTACCGAAGCTCAAAGTATTTTGGCAGGAGCTGATTCCCTTACTATCTATCCAGGAAAAAATCAGGGAGAAAAGGTCGGTTCTGCGGTTAAAACCTATACTGACAAAGGGTACAGTGGTCGGATTTGGATTATGGTAGGGATTGATATTGAAGGTAATATCCACAACATCCAGGTGCTGGAACACAAAGAAACTCCCGGATTGGGATCTAAACTATCAGATGACGCCTATGTCGACCAATACATCGGATATAATCCGTCTTCAAAAGATTTCAACGTAACGAAAGACGGAGGTGAAATAGACGCCATTTCAGGTGCCACAATTTCATCAAAAGCTTTTACAGAAGCCGTTATCCTGGCATTTGATCACATAAAACCTGATAACAATGTACAGTAGCCTTACCAGTAACCTCACCAAAGGGTTCATCAAGGAAAACCCTGTGTTCGTCCTATTGCTTGGGTTGTGCCCAACGCTGGGCGTAACAACCACAGCATTCAATGGGCTTGGCATGGGGCTAGCAACTCTTTTTGTATTGGTCATGTCCAACACAGTAGTGGCAGCCATTCGTGATTTCATTCCTGCCAAGGTTCGCATACCTTCATTCATTGTAATTATCGCCTCTTTTGTGACCATTGTTGACCTGGTGATGGCAGGGTTCACACCTGAATTGCATGAGCAATTGGGACTATTCATTCCGTTAATAGTAGTGAACTGTATCGTATTGGGCAGAGCCGAGTCCTTTGCATCGCGCAACAACATTCTCCCTTCAATGGTTGACGGCCTTGGAATGGGATTGGGTTTTACATTCGCTTTGACGATCCTGGGAGCAGTTAGAGAAATTCTTGGAAGCCTTTCACTTTTTGGTTTCGCATTAATAGACGCTGATGGGATGATCCTGTTCATTTTGGCACCAGGAGCTTTCATTGCCCTAGGCCTAATCATTGCAGCATTTAACCTAAAATCTAAGTAGTATGGAATATTTATTGATCATCATATCAGCGATTTTTATCAATAATATTGTACTCGCCAGATTCCTTGGAATTTGCCCATTTTTAGGAGTTTCCAAAAATACGTCCACGGCTGTTGGAATGGGTGGTGCCGTGCTATTTGTCATGACTGTTGCGACGCTGGTTACATTCCTAATTTATCATTTTGTTTTACTACCATTTAATATAATCTACCTGCAAACAGTTGCTTATATTCTGGTGATAGCGTTTCTCGTTCAAGTTGTTGAAATTGTCCTCAAGAAAGTCAGCCCAGACCTCTATCAATCATTAGGTGTATTTCTTCCTTTAATTACAACTAACTGTGCTATTTTGGGAGTAGCTATATTGGTCATTCAAAATGAATATAATTTAATGGAGAGCATAGTATTTTCAATCGCAAATGCTGTGGGTTTCACGTTGGCAATAGTTATATTCAGTAGTATTAGAGAACGAATGGATCTACTTGATCTGCCTCCTGCTATGAAAGGGGTGCCAGCTGCATTGATTGTAGCTGGGATTCTATCAATGGCATTTATGGGATTCTCAGGACTTGTATAATGCTAAACTACGAGAAAATGAAGCACACCAGCATCCAGGAAATAATGACCAGGCAACTCCAAACCATCACTACCAATGATGATGTAATCGATGCTAAACGAATAATGGTTGAAAACAAAATCAGTCATTTACCCGTCCTGCTAGATGGACAACTCGTTGGGATCATTAGCAAAAACGACATTGCTCAGGTGGAATTTCTATGCGACTTTATAGGAGAGAAACTTGACAACTCCACAGTCTTTAAGTCATTGTCGATTCATGAATTGATGGCCAAAAAGGTCGAATCATTAAGTTCGAATAGTACGATTGAAGACGCTGCGCTCATATTTAGTAATTCCAGCTTTCAGTGTTTACCAATAATAGAAAATGGAAAGATCATCGGCTTGGTCACAACCAAAGATGTTTTCAGATTTCTGAGTGATAAAAAGCTGGAAGCTTAGTCATTGATACGAAACCTCCAATGCTGTTTCTATATCAGTTTTCACCATTTTCTTTAGGCTATTGAGATTTTTCTTGGTTGTAGAGAGCCACATCAGAAAATCTTATTTATCACCTCTTCCTTCTTGAAATAAGCACACATCCTTCAACTGCTCGGACCTATTCCATTGCTCGCAATCGGCAAATTGCATTGTGGATGAAAAGCATATCTAATCGTTTCGATCAACTAATTCCTTCGCCTAATCAGCTCACTAAGCGCAAACGATTGCCCTCTTCGTTTTTTGCTTTATCCAGATATTATTCGTGCTTTTAGGCATTAAATCAATGATTTGAATTAGTCAGAACAAGTAAAATCCCCTGCATGACAGCAATTCGGAAAGCCACTCAAACTCATACACTAGGACAGCCTGGCATTCCTATGAAGGAATATGTCAGGAGTGATGCTGAAATTTGGAAATCCTTCAAAAAAGGAAACGATGAGGCTTTCATAAAAATCTATGAGCAGTACTTCGAGATACTCTATACATACGGATATCAGTTCACCAGAGACAAAGGCCTCATTGAAGACAGTGTTCAGGACCTATTCATATACATTAGAAAAAATCGCGCTAGTCTGAGCGACACCTCCTCTATCAAGTTTTATCTCTTTAAAGCCCTGAGAAACCGACTGATCAGATCCATTGAGCGGCAAAAAAAAATAGTGCCTTCAGAGCTTAATGAAGCATTCGATTTTCAAGTAAATATATCTTTTGAAACCAAGCTGATTAAAGCTCAAATTGACGAACAGGCCAAACTGAGTCTACTCAGGGCGTTTGAAAAACTCTCTCCAAGGCAAAGAGAGATCATCATCTACTATTACTATGAGGAACTTAGCTACGAGCAAATAGCCGATCTCATGGATCTTTCTAAAGTAAAATATGCCAGAGACCTATTATATCGAGCAATTGACTCCCTCAGGGCTGATGAAATACTAAAATCGCTGCGTTCATAACTCGCATCAATAAAAAAATCAAAAAAGTTTACGGTTGTTTTTCGAGTCCATGTCTTTGTTAGTTGGATACAATACGTAAATGAAAAAATACGAGCACTACTTGGTTAATGATTTTTTGAAAGATGAACTCTTTGTAAAATGGGTAAATGAAAAAAATCCTGAGTTGGATCATTTCTGGAATTCCTGGCTATCCAATCACCCTGAACAATCTGATGTAATTCAGCAATCCAGGGAGATCATTCAGGGAATTGCATACAAGTCGATTCCAGAAATTCCTCAGAAGAAATACAATGAGATTCTTGAAAACGTACTTAAGAGTGATAATCAGCAACAGGGTCGCTTTGTTTCATTCAAGCTGATCAGTAAGGGTCTGAAGTATGCTGCAGTATTGATACTGGGAATTGGTCTTTCATATTTTTTATTGGAAGGTGACAAGGCCTCTGATCAAATAGTTGAGGCTAAAGTGGATCAGATCACTAAGGTCACCGAAAGAGGACAAAAACTGTCCTTTGTATTGGCTGATGGTACAACTGTCAAGCTTAATGCTGGAAGTACGCTCACATTCCCAAGAACATTTAATAATAATCAAAGAGAGATCTACTTACAAGGTGAAGCGTTTTTTGATGTTGCCAGAGATGAATCCAAACCTTTTGTGATTCATGCCAATGAAATTGATGTAAAAGTACTTGGCACTGCCTTCAATATAAAATCGTACCAACTGGAAGATTTGATTCAAGTAGCAGTCGCAGAGGGGAAAGTAGCGGTCAACTCCAAAGAAAAAGCCTGGGAAGCAAATACCTCAACGCTTACACAAAATCAGGTATTGACCTACACAAAGTCAACCAAAAGTCTTACGACGGAGATTTCAGACATCTATGCCTTCACGGCATGGACTGATAAAACCCTGGTGTTCAAAGATGCCAGTATAGCGGAGATTACCACTCGACTTGAACGATGGTTTGATGTAGACATTGACGTTGAGTTATCGGATCCCACACCCTGGCAATTTAGTGGACAATACCCCAATAAAAGCATTAAACAAGTATTAGAGGGTATTTCCTACAGTACCAATGTTAAGTATAAGATCGAAGAAAATAGCGTAACAATATATGAATGAAGAACTAAACCAAGCGATGAATATGAATACCAGTTAAGATCCTATCAAAAACAGATATTGATCCAAAAGGATCAATGGACACTCAAAAGAATGCAGAGAGATGTTTGACGACACAGACTCTACACCCTTTTGAAGTCCTAAATGAAAACAATGTTTCACTTAATTCTTTGTAAAAATATGCAGTTAAAATTACTAAGACAAGTTGCAAAAATGACTAAACTATGTCTACTAGTAGCAGTTTTACAAACATCCCTTAGTAGTTATACTAATAAGGAAGTCAGCGTAAATCAAAAGAGTGTGGATGAAATCGTGTTGACAATCAACATTGAAAACTCACCACTTACTGAAACACTCGATGAAATCACACGCCAAACTGACTTGATGTTTGCAATGGACGGTCGTCTGATTGACGATAAGCAAAGTGTAAGTCTTAAAGCAGAAGACGAAACACTCGGAAATGTATTGCGCCAAATGGCGAAGGACCTTGAGATAAAATTCAAACGGATTGATGAGACAATTCACATCAGTCCACATGAAAGATTGTCGGAAAGCGGTGAATTGGTAGAGGAAATCATCAACCAACAAACAGTTTCAGGTCGTGTAATCGATCAGGAAAGTGGAGAAGGCCTGCCTGGAGTGAGTATTATCATAAAGGGCACTAGCAATGGCACAACTACAGATATTGATGGTGGATATACACTTCAATTGCCTGGCGAAGATGATGTACTTATTTTCACTTTTATAGGCTATGAGAGCCAAGAGGTGATAGTGGGTAATCAAAGCCAAATTGACATTTCTTTGTCCCCCGATTTCGCAGAGTTAGAAGAAGTTGTGGTAGTAGGTTATGGAGTCAAGGCCAAAAGAGAAGTTACAGGAGCCATTGCATCAATCGGAGCAAAGGATATTGATCAACAATATGTGACTGGTTTTGATCAGGCACTCACTGGTCGAGTTGCAGGGGTCCAGGTATTGCAAAGTTCCGGAGCACCCGGCGGGTCTTTATCTGTTCGCGTAAGAGGCGTTGGTACACCAGGTGTCAGTGAGCCTCTCTATGTCATAGATGGTATTCCTGTTTTTAACGACAATAGCGGCAAGTCTTCAATAGGTCGAGGGCAACCAAACAACGTTTTGAATACCATCAATCCTAGCGACATTCAATCCATTGAAGTATTGAAAGATGCGGCTTCTGCTGCAATTTATGGATCCAGAGCTGGAAATGGAGTAGTAATCATTACTACTAAAAAAGGAAAGCAAGGTGTCCCTAAATTGAACATCGACTATTCATTTGGTATTCAAAGCCTGCAAAGACAAGTTGAAATGCTAGATGGGCCAACTTATGACAAATTCGTCCATGAGTTGTATGCGTTAGATGAGAATGAGTTCAATGATGGTCCTTTTACCAACCCGGCCAATACCAATTGGCAGGATGAAGTTTTCAGGCAGGCTGGTACACACAACTTCAATGCCAGTATCGGTGGAGGAAATGAGCATTCTACCTATATGTTGTCTACCGGGTATATGAATCAGGAAGGAATCCTGGAAGGAACAGATTTTGAAAGATTCTCTTTGAGATTAAACAGTAATCATCAAATCAATTCCAAATTGAAAATTGGCAACAATTTCACCGTTTCCAGAATCCTGACCAGTAATACAGCGGAAAACAACATTTTCAACGCAGCGATACCACTTGCCTTGATCACTCCTTCGGTAATACCTGGTTATATGCCTGATGGCAGCTATGGTACACCAGCAAGTGTAGGAATGTCATTTCAAAGGCACAATCCACATATTCTGACCCTGGCGAACCTTAACAAGAACGATATGTTCAGGTTTTTAGGAAATGTATTTGCGGAATATGAATTCATTGAGGGATTGAAGTATCGCGTGAATGCTGGCGGGGATTTTATTTATGGAGGAACAACCTCTTTTAGTCCAACACTGGATGTTCCCGGAGGTGTAGACCAAACAGCTGGAGCCTTTAAGTTTGATGGCAAAGAATTCATTTGGCTGCTTGAAAACACCCTTAGTTACAACAAGTCACTGAGCGGAGGACATGATGTTGGGGTTTTGGTTGGGGCAACTCAACAAAAATCTTTTGCAACCACGCATGGGTCAGGAAGAACTGATTTCCCTGTCAATACACTTCATGCGCTAAATGCTGGTAATACTGTTACCAATGCTACCGGCGAAATCAATGAGTGGACATTAGCGTCATTCATCGGAAGATTGGATTATAATTATAAAGGAAAATACATCGTTACAGCGAGTATTCGAAGGGATGGGTCATCTCGATTTGGCCCTAGCGTGGAGAACAAATGGGGAACATTTCCTTCTATCTCAGGTGGATGGATGTTGTCAGATGAAACGTTCTTCAATGTAAACGCAATATCACAATTGAAGCTTAGAGCTAGTTGGGGTAGCTTGGGTAACCAAGAAATTCCAGCCTTTGGATATTTGCCAATCTTAGAAAACAATGCGCAATACACCTTTGGTGGTAGTCTTGTTCCAGGCTTATACAATGCACAACCACCTAACGAACAAATTAGATGGGAGTCATCCACTCAATTTGACATTGGGTTTGACCTGTACATGTTTGAAGATAGAGTCACGTTTAGTTTCGATTATTATGACAAAGAGACCAGTGACATTCTTCTTGAAAGCACCTTGCCGCTTTCATATGGATTCTTAAATGACCGCTCTTCTCAATTCCCAATTATCAATGCAGGTGTTGTGAGCAACAAGGGTCTTGAGTTCGATCTAGGATTTAGAGGTGGTACTGGTGATTTCAATTGGTATGCTGCGGCAAATCTGTCTACCCTAAATAATGAAGTGATTAGCCTTGGAGATGGTGGACCAATGGTACGTCAAACCGAAGGGTATTCTACAAGGACGGACGTTGGAATGGCAATCGGATCATTCTACGGGTATAGGATGGAAGGAATTTTTCAAAACCAAGCCGATATAGACGGACATGCGGAACAACCTGGTGCTCGTCCCGGGGATATCAAATTTAGAGACCTGGACGGAAACGGCATCATCGATAATGCAGATCAAGAAGTCATTGGCAGTGCGATTCCTGACCTAACGTATGGAATAAGCCTTGGAGGCAATTACCAAAAACTTGACTTCTCAATCATGCTTCAAGGAGTATCAGGAAACGAGATTTACAGCTCAGTAATGCAACAGGCTGGTGATTTCACCAAACCTGATAACAAGTTTGCCAGGTTGTATGAGGAAAGATGGACTGGCGAGGGAACTAGCAATACTGTCCCCGCAATGTCCATATCTAATCCCAACAATAATTATCGTAATTCTGATTACTTCATTCACGATGGCTCTTTTGTGAGACTAAAATCTTTGCAAGTTGGCTATACGGTAATCGATGGGAGCAACAATATCAAAGGAATAGACCGGGTAAGGCTTTATGTCGGAGGTCAAAACCTTCTGACATTTGACAATTACGATTTTGGCCATGACCCTGAAGTCGGAGCAGTTGCTCAAGACAACAACTTCGCAGGTGTTGACCTTGGTAGATACCCTACTCCCAGAACAGTTACAATGGGAATTAACGCCACCTTTTAATCAACTACAATTATGAAAAAGCTTAAATACTTATTGATTGTTGCGATTTTTATTGGTTGTGACGATTTCATTACACTAGAACCTCAGGATTCCCTGACAAGCTCTGGTTTTTACAAAACAGAATCTGATGCCATTTCGGCTATAAACGCCACTTACAGCGCTTTTCAAACGCTCAACTATTATGGCTTCAATTTACCCGTGCTGACTAATGTTTCTGCACAAGATGCTGTAAAAGGAGGATTTGGAGCAGGTGACAGAGCTGAGTATCAGCAGTTTGCTGACTATACGGTTGCTGATAACAATACCTGGAGTATCGATTTCTACAAATCTGCTTTTGGAGGCATTAACAGAGCCAATCAGGTGCTGGATAACGTGTCATTGATTGAAGTTGGTGCTGACATGAGTCAGGAGGTAAAAACTCGAGTGCTCGGTGAAGCACATTTCCTGAGAGCGCTTAATTACTACAACCTTGCTTGCGCATATGGTGGGCTACCACTTTTCAGTGCTGTGCAGGATATCAATGATCCGGTACCACCCAGAGCTAGTCTGGAAGAAACCTGGGGCTTTATCATCTCTGATTTTGAGATGGCTTCAAGCATGCTACCAGATACATATGCTGCTGGTGATCTGGGACGAGCAACCGCTGGAGCCGCCAATGCAATGCTTGCCAGAATCCATACGGCAAGAGGTGAATACACTGATGCGAAGTTCTATGTCGATGCAGTAATTGGTAGCTCAGCTAACTATGATCTCAATCCAGACTACTATGAGAACTTCACGGAAGCGGGTAACAACAATGTTGAGTCCATTTTCGAGATTCAGTACTCACATGGTACAGCTTCCCTGGGAGTTTGGTCTGGAACTGGTGATTGGAATTCCAATCAGGTATCCAGGTATACAGCACCTCAAGGACAACCAGCTTCAGGTGGTGGAGGATGGGCATTTATGCAACCATCACAAGATCTGGTAGATGATTACGAATCAGGAGACCTCAGACTTTCAGGCACTGTTTATATGCCGGGTGATCCAATTGGAGATGGGGTGTTTGAACCCAATGCCTCAACTCATGCGTCAAATGCAGGACTTTATGGAAACAAAAAGTATACAACTGTAAACGCCGATGGTACTGGAGGACAGGGTGCTGCTGTGAACTATAAAGTCATTCGATTTGGAGAAATCTTATTGCTAAAAGCAGAGGTGGAAAATGAGCTAAATGCAGGTGTTCCACAAGAAGCGCTGGACGCCTTCAATAGAATTCGACTTAGAGCTGGGTTGCCTGAAGTTAATGCAACAAACAATCCAGGTCTTGATCAGGCAAGTTTCAGAGACATTATCATGCATGAAAGACGCATCGAGCTTGCCATGGAAGGAATCACATTCTTCGATGCAAACCAACGAGGAATTGGACTCGATTTGTTTGGAGATCATGGTTTTCAAGCTGGAGATGAACTTTTCCCGCTTCCTGCTTCTGAAATTGAATTAACTGGGTGGGGCCAAAACTAACTCACATAGATTGATTTTTCTGTCCTGAGGAGTTGGGGGATCTACATCCCCTACTCCTCGGGATTAGTTAATTATAAAATTGAATTAAACCAATTGAGATTCCTAAGCATTTTTATCACAGTTATCATTCTCATATCATGTGGACCAACCGGTGATCCACTTTTTGTGAGGATTGAAAGCTCAGATTCAAATCTCAATTTCAAAAATGAAGTCTTTGCCACTGATTCACTTAATCTGGCCTTCAACTATTACTTCTACAATGGAGCCGGTGTTACCATAGCAGACTTCAATAATGATAACCTTCAGGATGTCTTCCTGCTCGGTAATCATGTCCCTTCTAAACTATTTCTCAACGAAGGCAATCTTAAATTCAGAGATGTGACTGAGCAAGCTGGAATAGTCTTTTCAGCCTGGGCCAGTGGCGCCACATTTGGTGATGTCAACGGGGATGGCAGGCAAGATCTGTACATCTGCACAGTGGGGAAAGAAGATCAAAATTACCTATACATCAATCAGGGCTCAGATGATCAAGGGGTCCCTTTCTTTAAAGAATTGTCGGGCGCTTATGGTTTGGGCGAAAATGTGATTAGCACCCAAGCGGCATTTTTTGATTACGACCAGGACGATGACCTTGACCTCTTTCTGATAGTCAACTCTCAACTGATGAATAACCGCAACGAAACAGTAACCCGAAACACAGAAGAAAAGTCATACACAGTTGACCGACTTTATCAGAACAATGGAGGTAAATTTCTGAACGTTTCTGACACTGCAGGTATCAACAATGAGGGTTATTCTCTAGGCCTGGCAATCAATGATCTCAATAACGATGGTTGGCCAGATATCTATGTTGCCAACGATTTTATCACCAATGACCTCATCTATATCAACAATCAGGATGGAACTTTTTCTGAAAAAGCTACCGAGTACTTAAGACATGCGAGCCAGAACGGTATGGGAGTAGACATTGCAGATATCAACTCAGACGGCCTCATGGACATTACTGTAATGGATATGCTTCCTGAGTCGAACAGACGCAGAAAACTAATGATGATGCCCCTAAACTATGATCTATTTCAATACCGCAATAGTTTGGGCTACATCCCTCAGCATGTTCGAAACACCTTGCAACTACACGCTGGATATGACGAAACTGGCAAACCTCATTTTAGTGAACTAGGTGCACTAACAGGGATGTATTCAACGGATTGGAGCTGGTCTCCGCTCTGGGCTGACTTTGACAATAATGGAAGTCTAGATTTATTCATTACCAATGGATACAACAAAGACTTAACGGACCTGGATTTTTCCAATGGTCTTCAACAACAAACCAGATTTGGAAATAAGCAGCACCTCTATGATGTGCAAATGGAAGCGTTGAAAAATCTGGAAACCATAGAAACCAATAATTATTATTTCACTCATGATGGTGATTTAGGACTTACCGAAAATTCGCTCAGTGCTGGACTCGATGATCCTTCCATCTCTCATGGAGCTGCATATGCCGACCTGGACAATGATGGAGACCTGGATCTGATCGTAAACAATTTGGGTAAGGAAGCCTTTCTATACAAAAACACTACAAATGAAGCAGCAAATAGCGGATACCTCAAATTAAAACTAAACGGCCCCAAAGGAAATATTGATGGCCTGGGTTCTCGAATAAAAGTTTTTAGTGAATCCAAAACATGGGATTATTTCCATTCCCATGTCCGGGGGTATCTATCTAGCATGGGTAGCGAGATTCATTTTGGTCTCGGTCAATCGCACAACGTTGATAGCATTGTTATCCAATGGCCAGACCGAAAGATTCAGGTAGTTCGCAATATTTCCATCAATAGTACACTAGAGATCGACTATCAGCCGACCACAATGATTAAGTCAAAACCAGTGAAGCAAGTCTTTTCAAAATCTCAGGAAGTCCGTACCCATCAAGAGAATCACTACATTGATTTCAAGGATGACCCTCTCCTGCTAAAAATGTATTCTCGAGAAGGACCAGGTATTGCTGTTGGTGACCTGGATGGAGACCTGTCCGATGAAATGATTATAGGGGGAGCCGCAAACAAACCCATGAAATTGATGAAGTATCAAAAAAGCGGGTGGGTGAAAACTGATTTCCTTCCACAGGATTCAAGTTATGAAGACATGGGGCTATTGCTCCTGGATGTAGATTTAGATGCAGACCTGGATTTGTATGTTGTAAGTGGTGGATCACATCTACCTGATGGTAACAAGCTCTATAGTGACAGACTTTACTTAAATGACGGAAAGGGCAAATTTGAAGCCCCTACTTTAATAGGAAATAGTAATGGTAGTGTTGTTACGGGAGCTGACTATGACAAGGATGGAGATATTGATCTATTCGTTGGAGGTAAATCTAAGCACAGAGAATATCCCAATGCATCAGTCAGCTTTCTACTGATGAACAAAGGTGATGGTCAATTTGATTCACCCTTGATCATTCCTGATTTGGGTATGGTCTCTGATGCACGCTGGACCGATTACAACAACGATGGTTGGGTAGACCTCATTGTTGTGGGCGAATGGATGGAAGTTGAATTCTTTGAAAACAAAGCTGGCAGGCTAGTCAAATCCAATGTCGAAACTGGATTATCCAGCTCCGCCGGATGGTGGAATAGTATTACCTCAGGTGATTTCGACAATGATGGAGACACAGATTATATCTTAGGAAATTTTGGCGAAAACACCTACATAAAGGTTTCTAACCAATACCCAATAACAGTCTATTCAGGGGACTTTGATGAGAATGGAAAAATCGACCCAATCCTCTCCTATTTTGGTGAGAACGACAATGGTGAACGTGAGGAATATTCAATTCATACTAGAGACGCACTGATTGGACAAATAGCAGCTTATAAAAGGCGTTTCAGAAACTATGCTTCTTTCGCAGCAGTAAACTTCTCTGAAATTCTAAAACCCGATGAACGTGAAAATGTTCCTATTCTGAAAGCCAGCACATTATCAACCTCAATTATGATCAATAATGGAAACGGTTCATTTCAGATATCATCGCTCCCTATGCCCTGCCAGGTAGCTCCTGTATATGGCGTAGTAGTCCAGGACATCAATGCTGACGGCAACTTAGATGTTATATTATCTGGAAATCTCAATAGCGCTGACCCGCTATTTGGCAACTATGACGCTTCAAATGGAACACTTTTGCTCGGGAAAGGAAATGGCACTTTCACTAATGTGCCTAATCATATCAGCGGGTTGTTTCTATCAGAGGATCAGAAGAGTGCATCTATAGTTTATGCAGAAAACGAACATTTTCTGATAGCACAGGCAAACAATGGTAATCTTACATCGTGGAGATCCAACCACAAAATAGCTGAAAATATTATAAAGTTGCGAAGCACTGATCAATCCATAGAAATTGAATTTCAAGATGGACGAATCAGGAAAGACGAGTACTTCCATGGCAGCAGCTACTTGTCCCAATCTTCCCGAACCTTTCAGAAAACCGCTCAAATGAAACAAGTCAAAATCAAAGATATGCATTCAGAGACCAGGGTGCTGCAATGATTCGTCAACAGATCAAAATATTTATGGCCGTAATCTCTATCTCCTTTCTACTTGGGTGTGGAAATGAGATAAGCAGAGAACCGTCAACTTCCTTTCAGCGATTGAATGTAAAATCATCCGGAATCGATTTTTACAATCAAACAATAGAAAACAGGTCCTTCAACTATCTAACCTATCCGTTTATCTATTTTGGGGGAGGTGTTTCGATTGGAGATATCAACAATGATGAACTTCCCGACATATACTTCACTGGCAATATGGTCAGTAATGAACTTTATCTCAACCAAGGCAAAATGAAGTTCCAAAAGGTTACGGCTCAAAACCTTCCCACGATCCCTAAGTACACATGGACTACAGGCTCCACAATGGCTGATGTAAACAATGATGGGTGGGTGGATATATATGTCTCTGTATCAGGACCTAATGGTGGTAAAAACCTCCTTTTCATCAATCAAAAAGATGGTACTTTCAAGGAAAGTGCCGAGCAGCTTGGTATAGCTGACCCGGGATTTACCATGCAATCCGCCTTCTTGGATTTTGACAGGGATGGTGACCTTGATCTATACATTGGCAACTATCGTCCAACTTCATTCAGTGCCTCGGCTCAATTCTATAGCGAAAAGAATAATGCTCCTGATTCCATGGACACAGATAGATTTTACCGAAACGATGGAGACATATTCACAGATGTGACAGAAGAAGCAGGAGTTTTGAATTTCGGACTTACACTTGGGATCAGTATATCAGACTACAATTCAGACGGATGGCCCGATATTTTCGTTTCTAACGACCTTAAGTCACCCGACTTTCTTTACATCAACAATCAGAACGGTACTTTCTCAAACCAGCTACAATCCCAGATGAATCATACCTCCAATTTTGGCATGGGGACAGATGTAGCCGACATCAACAACGATGGGCACATGGACATTATTCAACTAGATATGATGTCCAGCAACAACCAGCAACAAAAGGCCAACATGTCAGCCATGAATCCTGAACAATTCGAGGAAATGATAACCAACGGACTTCATTATCAGTACATGAGAAACAGCCTCCATTTAAACAATGGGAATAATACATTTAGTGACATAGCCGAAATGTGCGGAGTAGCGAACACCGATTGGAGCTGGAGTGCGCTTTTCTTTGATATGAATAATGATGGACTCAAAGACCTTCACATCACCAACGGCATGCGAAGGAATGTTAATGACAATGATTTCAACGCCTTTCTTCGGATTCAGCAGGCGTATGGCAAATTGCATCCAAATCAGTATTTAGATCTCCTCAGCAAAGTCCCTGTCAATAGAACTCCCAATCGAGCATTCCTCAATATGGGTGATTTGAGCTACCAGATAAAACCCGATTATGGATTGGCCTTTAAAGGATTTAGTAATGGGTCAGCCTATGCGGATCTGGATCTTGACGGGGATTTGGACCTGGTAGTCAATAACCTGGATGACACATCACATGTGTACGAAAATCTATCTATCAGCACCAATCACCTACAAATCAAATTGACCGGGACTGAGGACAACTTCCAGGCAATCGGTTCAAAAATATCAATTAAGTCAGGTCATCAATGGCAACACCAGGAAATCTATCCTTCCCGCGGCTACTTGTCGTCAAGCGAGACCATTGCCCATTTTGGGTTGGATAGGACAGAAATGATCGATTCTATCATAGTGAAATGGCCCAATGGCAATTCTCAGCTATTGACAAATCAGCATTCAAATCAAAGACTACTTATCAATCAATCTCCGACTGATTATCAAACACTAGAAATGGAACCCACCGAGTCTATGTTCAATACAAGAGAGCTTGTGAACGCTGAACACGTTGAAAACGAATTTGATGACTTTGAGCGCGAGGTACTGCTGCCCCATAAAATGAGCACACAAGGTCCTGCATTGGCGATTGGTGACATCAACAATGATGGATTGGACGACTTTTATTTGGGTGGATCCGTGGGAAATCCAGGTAACATCTACCTTCAGCAATCAAGTGGTGATTTCCAGCCCATGAATATTCCCGCTTTTCAACAAGACGCTTTCTCTGAAGATGTGAGTGCGTTGTTTTTTGATGCCAATGACGATGGGTTAATGGACTTGTATGTCGTAAGTGGAGGCAATGAATTTGCAGAGGGACATGCTTCGTATCAGGATAGGTTGTATATCAACCACGATG
The DNA here is from genome assembly GCA_049115695.1 of Cyclobacteriaceae bacterium. Classification (GTDB taxonomy): domain Bacteria; phylum Bacteroidota; class Bacteroidia; order Cytophagales; family Cyclobacteriaceae; genus JAGDZR01. The sequence goes on from JAGDZR010000022.1 coordinate 62,371, forward strand.
AGGGTTTTACCAAAGTAGCTCTTCCTAATTTCCCTATTAGTAGTTCTGTTGCAACACCCTCAGATTATGACAAGGACGGTGATCTCGATCTTTTTGTAGGAAGTAGACAGACTCCTGGTCAGTACCCTCTCCCATCATCAAGCTATTTACTTAAATGTGAAGATGCAAAATCCAGTTCCTACTCGCTGATAAAAATGGATGAGACACTACCTCCCGGGATGGTCACCGACGCTACCTGGACAGACATCAATCAGGATGGCTGGCCAGATCTTGCAATTGTTGGTGAATGGATGCCCTTAACAATCCTCGAAAATCAAAATGGCAATTTTATAAATGTCAATGAAAAACTTAGTACTAATGAAACAACGGGTTGGTGGAATTGTGTGACCTCTTCCGATTTGGATAATGATGGGGATGAAGATTTAATTGCTGGAAACCTAGGTTTAAACTACAAATTCAAAGCCTCAATTGAATCTCCCTTTCACGTCTCAGCTTTTGATTTTGACAGCACAGGAACGCTGGACATTGCGCTAGGGTACCATCTTGATAACACACTTTACCCAGTAAGAGGTCGAGAATGTAGCTCCCAGCAGATGCCATCAATCAAAAAGAGATTTGCTAATTATACCGAGTTTTCAAAAGCTACTTTTGAAGATGTATATCCACAACATCAGGTAAGCAACGCATACAATCTTAAGGCCAAAACATTTGGTAGTTCTGTCTTTATCAACGAGCAAACTGAGCTTAGACAGGTGTCCCTACCCCGTCAGTTACAAACATCCTCAATTAATAGCATGGTAATAACTGATCTCAACAAGGACAATTTCCCTGACTTGATCGCTGGTGGCAACCTTTATCATTCAGAAGTTGAGACACCAAGAAATGATGCTGGTTTTGGTTTTATAGCCTTAGGTGATGGTAAAGGTGGGTTTATCCCAATTTCAAATAAAAAATCAACTCTGAAAATTTCGGGTGAAATTCGAAAAATAGGACTCTTCAAATCAAATAATGGAAACATTCGTTGGTTAGCAGCCAGAAATGATTCCAACGTGGTTTTGATCACAAAAAACGAATAGACTTTCAAGAACTTCTTCATATCCATATTTTGGGGTTACAACAATTGTTGTAGCCCCTATTTTTATTATTCTCAATAATCCAATAATTTCTGATTTCAACTAACCAATAAATTCGGCTGCTGGTATGGTACCGTTTGACTAGATTAGTGGGTTAAGAAGGTGGTATGCACACTAATCTAAGGAAACATATTAATTTCAAAGTCGCAATCATCGTAATAGCAACTGTCATTAATGGTTGCGCTGCAGGATATATTCCGTTGGACGATGTGCAAGTGGACAAATCGCAGATTAAAATGTATCAGGACGCATACAAACTTGAAAACGCACAGATTCCTCAATTTTCTCAAGGAGATAATGCCAGCCTTCCTCATGTTGAACGAAAGCAATCGTTATGGGTAAGGATATTTGGTGAAAAGCCTCAGGACCAAAGTGACCTATTGCACATCAAAGGACCATCCGCTCGACTTAAAAAACGGATGAACAAAAGACGATCAAAACAAATGGCTAGTAAAAAGTGGCCGATCAAAAAGAGATAGTACTGAACCGGGGTTACCGATCCAGTTCAAATTCCATGTAATCCAGGTTTGCTCCTCTTGGATTTTCTCCATTAACCAGTTTAAAGATTAGGTAGAGATCTCCATAAGCTTGCGTATCAAACATTGATTTTACGAATTCAAACTCCCCATTGGTTGCTTGGAAGTCTACCTCACTGATTAGCTCACCATTGACTCCTCCGATTCGTAATTCAGCTTGAAATGCGCCTCTTGATCTATACCTAAAACTAATTGACTTGACCCCATTCAAGTCTATTGACTTATATCCAGCATAAGCACCTTCTCGAACTCTATTAATAAAGCCAACTTCTCCTCCAGTTTGAGGTCTAACCTCCTGATTAAAGTCAAAGTCCTCCATTTCTAATCTATTCTGTCTCAATCTAAAAGATCGTGTGTTAGACAAAGCTTCTACCGGATCACCTCCCAAATCAGTATACTTTGCCTGAATGAGATAATACCCACCCTTCCCGTTTTGATTTAGCACGTACTGTCCTTCATAAGCCATCTGTTCATCCTTCTCATCCAGTGTGAGAATGTAATTCACAATAGCCTTTGCTTCATCTGTCGTGAGACCAGGATTGGCAGCCATTGCTCGTTCACCCCAATTTCCACTACCACCTTTGATAATCTTTTCTGCCAACATGTTAATCTGATCATCTGTTCCTTCATACCTGTTCGCAACACTAACATAGCTTGGTCCGTTCGATTCCTGATCGATTTGATGACAGGCGAGACAATTGTTATCTTTTATAAGTTTTGATACATCTAGGGTCTTGGACTGATGTCCGAGAGTAGCTGCCTCATCTTTACCTTCAATAAACGTTATGGAAAAATCAAGGTCTCCATTCACATTCCCTGGATATGTCCCGTCTTCATGATCGTTCACCTTTACCTGATAATCCAGCACTCGTCCAGTCCAATAAAAAGACTTATTGCCTGTAAAGGCTATATCGACCTCAGGACGTTCATTTCCGACTTTCACGATCCGTTGTACTTCAGCCGTTGCACCTTGTTGATCTTCAACAATCAACTTCAGATTGTAAATGCCCTTTGTTTCAAAAGTGTAATCAAGTGTAGCAGTTGCTCCTACTTCTTCATCCCCAATCAGCCATTTGTATGTCAGCTCGTCATTTTCATCATAGTCATAGGAATTTACACCTGACGCGCTAATAGACATGGGTGCTGCCCCTATTGCTTTATTGACATTGATCTGAGCTATAGGCATTCGATTACCTTCAGCGAATAATATCCTGGAAAGTCTTGCATCAGGGTTTCCGGTAAACCAAGATTCACCGTACTCCAACATATACATCACCCCATCCTCGGAGAAATTGATATCTACAATATTAGAAAACTCTTCATTGGGCAAAAAGGGCTCGTAGTAAGACAGTTCATTGTTCTCATTGAATGTTGCCGCCATGATCCAATCTCTAATCCAATCATAGAAGAAGAATTTACCCTCATAATAGTCGGACATTTTATAAGGAGAATCAGAGTACATATCAGAGTAGTAAACCGGACCCGCCATTGCATTTCTACCCCCCGTCTTTAAGTTTTCGAACAAATCTGACTCGGCATATGGGTAATAAACCATCGCAGGGTTCGCTGGTGGTAGTCTATAATCTCCTGTATTATTTGGAGAATTATTCACAGGAGCTGCTGGGTCATATTGATCACGAAGCTCTCCTGTAGCATAGTCAAAATCAGCATAAGCGTAATTATTCCCCACGAAATAGGGCCATCCAAAATTACCTGCTCTTTTTACTTGATTGACTTCATCATGCCCTCTTGGTCCACGCTCACTATTCTCTCCGGCATCCGGGCCCACATCTCCGTAATACAGGATATTTGTTTTCTGATCAATCGAAATCCTATAAGGGTTTCTCATGCCCATCCCGTATATTTCTGGTTTACCCAAAATACCATCAGCTGTTGGAAACAGATTACCATCAGGGATGGAATAAGTTCCATCATCTTCTGGTCTAATTCTTAAAATTTTCCCTCTCAGGTCATTCGTATTTCCGGATGTGCGCTGTGCATCATAATATTTCCAACCTGGCAGCTCATTCATCGGACCATATCCTTGAGCGTTGTATTTGAGTTCATTTACATTGAAAGGGTTTGTATCATCTCCTGTTGATAAGTAAAGCAGGCCATCTGGTCCAAACTCAATTGATCCTCCCGTATGGCAGCAACTTTCCCTTTGAACAGGCACCTGTAACATTATTTTTTCTGTATTAAGCAGCAGACTGTCAGCTATGTAAACAAACCGGGATAGATTAAAAACCGACTCATTTCCCTTTGGAGCATAGTACATGTAGATCCAGTGATTATCATTATACTTTGGATCTTTTGCAAGACCAACTAAGCCATCTTCAAAGCCATTATGAACATCTAGTTGTGCTATCTGTTTTAATTCTTTTGTCTCTGTGTTATATAATTTAATAGCACCTCGCCTCTCTGTAAACAATACCTTATCAGGACCAAATATTTCGAGCTCCATTGGCTCATTGAGGTTACTAAGCATTACATCCTTTACAAACTGGCTATCCTCTGGTGGAAGCTGACGTCTTGCATTGTCATAGTCGAGCATGTTGTCACCTATAGCATAGTTGACACCCCCAACAATGTGCTGGACAAAACTTTCATCATCATAAGATTCGGCGGTATGCCCCATTCCTGTATAGAACATTCGACCACCATCGAATTCGCGACACCAGGCTATTGGATGATCTCCATTCTTACCGCCCTCATAGCTTGACTCATCTACATACGCGAGCACCTCTAGCCCTTCTTGAATGTTCTTAAAATTATACCACTCATCGAATTTCTCAAATCGTTCTGCAAGATGTACAGTGGCAGGATGAGTGTTGTTCACGACCTTGATTTGAGCCTTCTGCTGATGTGGGTGATCCTGAAACACAGCTCCTACCAGTCTACCATACCATGGCCACCAGTATTCAGACGCTGCTGCACCATGTATGCCTACAAACCCTCCACCTGCTTGTACATAGCGTTCAAAATGAGCCTGTTGAACATGATTAAGCACATCCCCTGAAGTATTAAAGAATACAACGGCACTATATTTTCTCAAGCTATCGGTTACAAAATAATTGGCGTTGGAGGTTGTGTCCACAATGATTCCATCCGCTGACAATGATTCATAGATGGCGAGTCTACCACTACCGATGGATTCGTGTACGTATCCCTCTGTCTTTGTAAACAGAAGCACTCTCTTCTCTTTCAAGGAGCTATTGCCACAGGACATCAAAAAGATTGTCAACAATACAAACAGGAATGTTGAGGTGCAACCTGAATATCTAACCATTAATGAATTATGTAAAGTAGTCTACCAAATATTTGGGGCACAAAACTAGACTAAAGCCAGCTCAACCTGCTCTACATTTTTGATCAAAATGGAAGCCTAGCAGGCTACATTGACAAGTTTTTACAAGGATCAGACAATCTTTATGGAATTAAAAAAATCCTTAAGCATATACTTGTTCTCAAATAGACAATCCTAAAAATGAAAAAAGTACACCTTCTAGCAACTGCACTTATTATTTTCCTGTCGGCTACCGCACAGGAACAAGTCCTTTTTAACGGAGAAAATCTCGATGGCTGGACCATTTATGGGACTGAAAAATGGTACGTAAATGACGGATTACTCATCTGCGAGAGTGGTCCGGATAAGGGATATGGGTATCTGGGTACTGTTGACACCTTTTCTGACTTTGAACTCACTGTTGAATTTAAGCAAGAGGCCGATGGAAACAGTGGCGTATTCTTTAGATCCTCGATTGAAGGCACAAAGATTACCGGATGGCAAGCTGAGGTTGCCCCTCCCGGATCCAACACCGGAGGCATTTACGAGTCTTACGGGCGAGGCTGGTTAATCAAACCCGATGCTGAAAAAGACAAGCATCTCGATTATGGGAATTGGAACACGATGAAAATTCGTGCCGAAGGAGATCAGGTAACGACATGGCTCAATGGCCAGAAAATGATTGAAATCACTGATGAAAAAATTGGTCAAGCCAGCGGTAGTATAGCACTACAAATTCATGATGGTGGTGGTATCAAAGTCTACTGGAAAAACATTGTCATTAAACAACTCTGATATAATGAATCCGGGGGAATGCTAGTTTCTAGCATTCCCCCGGATTTTGTATTATTCAAGCCCAGCTCTTTTCAAAAGAGCTGAGATAGTTGGCTCCTGTCCCCTAAACGCTTTGTAAAGTGTCATCGGATGTCGTGTCCCACCTTGACTAAGGATATTATCGCGAAATGACTCAGCTGTTTTCTGATCAAATACACCATTCTTTTGAAAAACTGAAAAGGCGTCTGCATCAAGTACCTCTGCCCATTTGTAGCTATAGTAACCAGCGGCATATCCACCTGCAAAAATATGACTGAACTGCACACTCATATTCACGCCTTCTACAATTGGGAAAAGTTCTGTTTTACTTAATGTCTCCTTCTCAAATTTGGCGATATCATCCAGGGTCCCAAGAGATGCTAGAGATTGCCCATGATATTTCATATCCAACATCCCAAAACTCAACTGCCTTACCGTTGCATACGCTTCGTGATACTTAGCTGATTCAAGAATCTTATCTACATAGTTTTGTGGAATTAACTCGCCTGTTTGGTAATGCCTTGCAAAAAGAGCCAAACATTCAGGCTCATAGCACCAATTTTCCATGATCTGAGAGGGTAGCTCTACAAAGTCCCAAAACACACTGGTCCCAGATAGCGATCCATATTTAGTATTTGCCAACATTCCATGAAGTGCATGCCCAAATTCATGAAAAAGGGTTTTCACCTCATCGAACTTTAGAAGAGAAGGATTGTCTGCATCAGATGGAGTGAAATTGCATACTATACTAACATGGGGAACTTCACGCTTACCATTTTTAATGCTTTGAGAACGATAAGAAGTCATCCATGCGCCCGGACGCTTACCCTGACGAGGGAAGAAATCAGTGAAGAACACGGACAAAAGCTCATCATTGGGTCCATATACTTCGAATGCCTCTACGTCCTTGTGATAAATCGGGATTGATTCATTCTTTTCAAACCTAATTCCAAATAGCTTCCCGGCTGTGCTGAACACCCCCTGAATCGCTGATTCCAGCTTGAAATAAGGCTTGATTAACTCATCATCTAAATCATACTTTTTCTTGCGTAGTTTTTCAGAGTAATATGCCCAATCCCATCGCTGCAAATCATGATTCACGCCAAGTTCATTCATGAATAATTTAATTTCCTCCACATCAGATTTAGCCATTGGCAATGCTCGCTCAAGTAAATCTTCAAGAAATTCCATGACTTTGTCAGATTGCTCAGCCATTCGCTCCTCAAGCACATATGCAGCATAAGTTTCGTAACCCAACAGTTTGGCCTTTTCAGCTCGCAAATTGACAATATCCTTTACCAGCTTTTGATTGTCCTTTTCGTTTCCTTTAAAGGCTTTGGACATATATGCCCGATAAAGCTTTTCTCTAAGTTCTCTTCTCTCCGAATACTCCATGAATGGAATGTACGAGGGTGCTTGTAGGGTAAAAAGCCATTTACCCTCCTTCCCTTTGGCCTTGGCCTGAGAAGCTGCTCTTGCAACAACATCTGTTGGCAATCCGGCCAGATCGTCTTTATCCTCAAGGAACAACTTGTAACAATTGGTCTCAGCCAGTACATTCTCTCCAAACTGAAGTCCTAACTGAGCTAACTGTGAGCTGATTTCTTTGAATCTCACCTTATCTTCATCGTTTAGGTCTGCTCCACTTCTAATAAAGCTCTTGTACGTTTTTTCCAACAACATTTTGTCTTCCTCATTTGAAAGACCGGCATGCCTTTGTACCGTTTTGATTCTTTCGAACAACCGTTGATTTTGCTTGATTTCGTTATCAAAGTCTGTCAGCAAGGGTGAGGCTTGCTGTGTAACCTGCTGCAACTCTTCATTGGTTTCTGCTGAGTTTAGGTTAAACAATGCAGCGGAAATTTTACCGAGCAATTCTCCGGAGTTTTCTAATGCGACTATAGTATTCTCAAAAGTTGGAGATTCCTTGCTTTCAGCAATTGATTCAATTTCCTGTCTCGCCTGACTCATGGCCTCAGTTAAGGCGGGTAGGTAATGTTCCTCTTTGATTTTATCAAAAGGGACAACATCGTGAAGCGTATCGAAAGATGACAAAAACGGATTTTCCATAGGATTAATTTTAATCTTGAGGTCGCAAAAGTATGAATAGACTTTTAGATTTGCTGTATCCAATTCCCTATTAGAAAACTACGGAAAAATGAATTTGGTTCTCACACGATTTATCCCCTCATTACCTTGTTATAACCCACAAATGAGGAGCTTCATTGCAGTCTTTATTTTACTTGGTGCCTTATGGGCAAATGCGCAAAATCAGGACAATCTGAATCCATTTTACTTATCAAGCCCATATAAGTCGATTCATACTCATCTGTTCTATTTACAGCCTGAAAACTACGATATCAACATTGCGAAACTTCCCTTTGTGGAATCCGCATCATCGAACAAAGAAGCTGAACGTTCGGCGATCATGCTCAAACAATTACTGGATGGAAAAGGACTCTTCATAGACATGAATGTTATCCCTATGGAAACACACTATGTAGATTCCACGACACAGGAAGCAAAATATGTTTTGGCTAAGGAATATCCGAATATCTTTCTTGTAGAAGCTGCAAATGGGAATTGGATTTTCAACAGACAGGCAATTGGCGCAATAAAGAAAGCGCATGAAGATGTGTTTATCCTAGGCACAAGTGAATTACTGAGCTTGTTACCAAAGCTGGGATCTAAGAAACTATTAGGATTATACTATTACCAATATGTTGGCATTTTCATTCTGATTTTCCTGGCAGTAGTTACGCATAAGATTTTTAGCATTATCATCAATACTATTTTTATCAAAGGACTCAAAGCCGCTGGTTATGAGATGTTGGCAGATGGATATTTACTTCCTATTGCCAGACCTGCCAGTATGTTCTTTATCACATTACTGATACTCCTATTTTATCCTGCGCTTCAACTACCTCCTGCAACATCCAGGTATATTCTTGTAGGGCTCCAAATGTTGCTTCCAATATTTGGAACAATCATGTTTTACAAAATGATTGATGTGCTTTCACTTTACCTGCTTCGACTAGCCGAAAAAACCAAGAGCACACTTGATGATCAATTAGTTCCGCTACTTAGAAAGACACTCAAGACTTTTATAGTCGCCATTGGCATGTTACTGCTATTGGACAATCTGGACATTGAAATCATGCCGCTGTTGGCTGGTTTGTCGATTGGAGGTTTAGCCTTTGCTCTGGCTGCTCAGGATACCATTAAAAATTTCTTTGGGTCATTGATGATCTTCATCGACAAGCCATTTCAAATTGGAGATTGGATCACCTCTGACAATATCGATGGAACAGTTGAAGAAGTAGGCTTTAGGTCATCTCGAATCAGAACCTTTCGCAACTCGGTCATGTATGTACCGAATGGCAATCTGGCAGACACCACCATTGACAATCATGGCCTTAGAAACTATCGCAGATTTTACACAACAATTGGAATCAACTACGATACACCTCCACACCTCATGCAGACATTCGTAGAGGGTCTGCGCAAAATAGTTCAAACACACCCGGATACTAATAAGAATAACTATCATGTCTATTTCAATGATTTAGCAGGCAGTTCCCTTAACATCATGTTTTACATTTTCATTAAGGCCCCAGATTGGGGTAATGAGCTTAGGGCAAGGCATGAAATCCTGCTTGAAATCATGAAATTAGCTGAGACAATTGGGGTCAATTTTGCTTTCCCTACTCAAACTGTTCACATGGTAAATTTCCCAGGTAAACCAAGCTTATCTCCAACTTATTCGACACCAGATAAAGCGATTGAGGATATGGAGGGCTATTTTAAGAATCCTGATAATGGAAAATAAATATTTGCTTCTGGGGCTTTCGTGCGCATCATTCGTACTTAACATTTTTCCAGCGCTCACCTCTCTTGATAGCAAAGATAGTTCCCACGGATACGCCAAATTGTTTTGCGAGGATTTTATATCTGGTCTTACGATTTGGATCAAAGATCTTTCGTTTCAAAAGCTTCACTTGCCCTTCTGTTAGTTTGGCGTGTCTTACCACTCCTTTAGGTGCCTGATACTTTTCCTGGGCTAGTTTTTTCTGATTTTCGCGAAAAGTGTCTTTGTCAACCCATAACAAATTCTTTGCCTCCGCATTGGAGCGATCACCATCCTTGTGAATGATTTTCTCATACCCTTCCGGGTTGGGGACAAACAATTTTGCTACCAGTTTATGAACGTACCTCAACGTATTTTTCCCATTCTTCAACCTCGTAGGTATAGCAGGATATCCAGCGTTTCGATAACCCTTCAACAATCGAGGATTATCCGGATCAGATGCAGTAACACTTTTAACCTTGCCTAAATCGGAAATCAGAAAGGTAGATCGTAACTCTTCTTCAGTATACTCCTTCCATAATTCTTTGCTCATCTCTTTGCTCTTAGATTCTGCGGTTTTTAGGTACTAACAAATGTAATAAAAATACCCCTTAGATATATTATGCATAACTACTTTATATTTATTATGTCATAAAACCACAATTTTCAACAGGATTAACTTGGTTCATCTCACCAAGAAAACTCACAAACAAGCTTTTTGTTAAATTACTTGATACGACTTACGATTACACATTGTTATGTCAACCAAACAAATTCCCTTAAATCTTTTCGCTATTCCCTTTACTCAATTTAGACACAAGTATAGATAACTGATATTCCAATTTCTTAATTTGATTGGTTTGAAAATTACGTTCTATCTGCAACCAATTCCACATTTTGAGCATTGACACAATCACCAAACCTAAAAACCCTCCGGCAGCCCATTTGATCATTTCGCTAACAGAAGTAACCGTCATGAATTGGTATCCACAATAGACCGTTACTCCCACCGCAATAACAATGATCACCCCTGTCATCCAGGCCATCCAGGCCATTTTCCCTCGATAAAGGTCGAACCACATTTTGGGCATTGACTCTTCATCTAGGTTTTGATAATACTCTGCCTCCTCCTGAGACAATGCCTCTTTAATCAATTGATCAATTTCTTCATCTTTTCTCATGACGTTTGATTTAAAATTTTCTTTAATTTTTCTCTTGCATGAAATAGCCTCGACTTTACCGTTCCTCTTGGAATATTCAAAATAGAACTGATCTCATGCACATTATGCTTATCCAGATAAAACAATTGTAAAATGTTCTTTTGATTTGAAGGTAATTGAGACACAGCGGTGATCAACCTTTCAAGTTGATCTTCAGCCATATTATCATCTTCTGAATCATCTATTCGTTTGATTTCTTCTGATCTTCTTCGTTCTTTCTGCTGTTCTCGAATCCAATCATAACCCTTTAGAGTAGCAATCCTCATGGCCCAGGCACCAAATGAAGATCGATCTCTCAGCCGACTTAATCCCTTGATTACAGCTACCCAGACTTCTTGCGAGATATCCTGACTAGCCAGTGCATCTCCGGTGACCCTCACCAACTGTCTGAAAACTTTTTGCTCCCAACGCTTAATCAGCAAGTCCAAAGCACCTCTATCTCCAGATATATACCTACCTACGAGCAAATCATCAAATATTCTATCTGAATGCATATTCAACTAATAGTCGAGCCTTTTCACTAAAGGTTCAATCTCCGAAGAAAAAAATTACCACCTAAATCTCAACGCAAAAATTGTTAGGTATCTTCACTTTATGGACTTGAAACTATTGGTAGATATAGTTGGTTGGATTGGCTCGATTGAAGTCATAATAGCCTATTGGTTAGTCAGCACAAAAAGAGTGGACGGATCAAATAACGGCTATCACCTTCTTAATCTCACTGGTGGCATCTTTCTAATAATCAACACCATGTTTTATGGCTCATTTCCTAGCACGTTCATCAATGTGGTATGGGTTATCATCGCACTCTTTGCGATGTACAATATTGCGAAAAGTAAAACTACAAATGCCTAGGTTTTTCCTCATCTTTTGTATAATACTCGCCATAGGTTGTCAAGAACAAAACACTCTTATCACAACTGCTCGTGTTGACTTCTATGGATTATCGATTGATGAAAATACTTCTCAATACACGCTGGAAGCAACTGATTTCGGAGAAGCCTTTTTGAAGGAAGAAGGAAATCTAACAACCATAAGATTTGAATTGAAAAATCTTGCACCTAACAATGAGCATGCGCTCCATATACATACTGGAGACTGTGGAGAGCCCCAAATGCATTGGAACATGAATAGCACGGAATCTTCTTGCAACAGACTCTCCAATGGAGAGGTTTGGGCCCGACCAATGGCAGGAGACATTGGAAATGCATTATCTAACGATTCAGGCGAGTCAACCATTGAATTCACTTCCGAATTCTGGTCCCTTCAGTCAGGTGACAGGAACATTTCAGGCTTGCCCATTGTAATTCATCAATCCGGTGAAGATTTCGCACAAGAGTGCTTCGAACAGCACAAACACCTGCACAGCAATACCAAAATAGCTTGTGGTGTAATCACAATTAATAATCAATGAAAAGAGTCATCAAATTTATACTCGTTACCATTTTAATAGCAGCGGTAACATTCTTTTTTCTCGTCGGTAAGATTGCCGATAGAAGGCTCAATAATTCTACGCCATTACCCAACTTTCAAATCACAGAGAAAGCCAAAAGTCTACACAGTAACCTTGTTGTTTGTGACCTTCAAGCTAATAACCTGCTTTGGGATCGAGGAGTCCTGAATAGAAATAGTCATGGATATGTAGATATTCCAAGACTCATTGAAGGAGGGTATACTTTGCAGGTATTTAATGCGGTCGTCCATACTCCCAGCGATCTGAATAGCACATCCAACAATTCCACTTCGGATAGAATCACTTTGCTGGCCGCAGCAAATCGCTGGCCAATTCGAACTTGGTTTGACCGTACCGAAAGAGCCATTTACCAAAGCCAGATGCTTCATGATGCTGCAAATGAGTCCTCCAATCTGGAGATAATAAAAAACAAAGAGGACCTCAATTACCTAACCATGTTGCGTAGAGCCAATAGCTATAAAGTGGGTGGAATCTTATCGTTCGAAGGTCTTGAAGCACTCGAAGAGGACATCAACAATATCGACCGATTATATGATGCTGGTTATCGAATAGCTGGACTTGTTCACTTTTCTGATAATGCGATTGGCGGATCTGCTACAGGAATCAATAAATCAGGTCTGACGGAATTTGGCCGAACTGTAATCAGAAATTTGGAAAGAAGAGGTGTGATCCTCGACCTTGCTCATGCCTCTGATCAACTAATCACAGAGGTATTAAATAATACATCTGTTCCTATATTGGTAAGTCATACAAGTGCGTTTGGTGGTGAGGATATCTCGCAAGGAATATCCGATGACCAATTAAGGAGAATTGCGAATAGAGGTGGTATCATTGGGATCGGTTTTGGACTTAGGAATGAGAAAGCCATCAATCCTGCTCAAATCGTACAACGCATTAGCCATGCTACTCAAATAGCGGGAATAGAGCATGTCGCACTTGGTAGCAACTTTGATGGCGCTGTGGAAATCAGTTTTGATGCCTCGCAGATTATCCTGATTACACAGTCATTATTGAATGAAGGATTCAATGATTCTGAAATCAAATTGATCATGGGAGAAAACGTTATTAGATTCCTAACTGAAAACCTACCTGACAAGTAATCAATTGCTGCAGTTATCAAACAGAGATGAATTTCTGTCTAAATTCATTCCTCTTTCAATTGCATTATCAAGGTACAGGCATGATGTCTGAAATTCCTCTAGATTGTGGTAGGTGATGCCAGCATTATACCAAATTTGACCGTTGCTCCGGTCATGGGCCAAGTAGCGTTCGTAAGCTTCGGCTGCATTTAAATACTCCCCCTTTTTATAGAAAGTGTTACCAAGTAAATAATAAGCATCAAATTGTGCTGGATCGATAGCAAGTGCCGCGGCAAAAAATCTAACTGCCTCATCATGGTTTGCCTCCTTATCTTCAAGCCTACCTATATTCATCAAGAGTAACGGATCCTTTAATTTTACTTTAAGTGCTTGATAAAATAACGTTCTTGCCTCTCCCAATCGATCTTCATTTAAGGCATCCACTCCCCGGTAAACCAATAGCGGCGCAAATGAAACATCCTGAAGCACATCATCGGGGATTGAAGTGTTAGGATTTACAACAAGTAGATTGAACCACCCTCTTACCGAGCGATTGTCCATTTCAACACATCTCTTGAGGTCCTGCTCTGCCATGCTCAAATCTCCCATTTCAAAATATAACAATCCTCTATTCATGTATTGCTCAGCATCCGGAGCTAACCGTAATGCCTGATCTAAATCTACCTTCGCCTGGTCCATATCACCCATAGCCTGATGCGCCATTCCTCGCAAACTATAGACCTGTGCTTTCATGGTCTCGAGTGATCCTACTTTCACCTGCCCATCACCTTCTGTGTCAATTCTGAAAAATATCGCCTTTGTTGGTGTTTCGGGCCATTCAATAATTTGTGTAAAGTCGTCAATCGCTTGTTTATAAACGCCTTGTTCATAGAAGAGCTGCCCTCGTTTAAAAACAGCTTCCAAATAAGTATCATCAATGGCTAATAGTTTAGTCAGGGCAGAAATTGCAGCTGACTTTTTATCAAGTGCTTCCAGGATGGATGATTGTAGAAAGTAATTATCAACCGATCTTTCCATCTCGATCAATTCTCTCATCTTGGATTCCGCAATCAGATATTCTCTATTGTTGTAAGCCCTGAGTGCCTCTTCGTAAAGTTGCTCCTTGATTGACTGAGCATTAATCGAAAAAGTAATGAGAATCAGTAGGAAGAAATGGAGTTGACGCAGGAATTTCACGATGATCTGTTTATTTCCCATACGTGAAAAAGATAAAAAAGATTAATACACCTCGTGAATTTGCATGCCGCTTTCTTTAGCAAGATGTTGAAATCTTCCCCCTTCATATTTGTAAAAGCTTACTGCCATCACCAGAAATATTCCGACAGATTCAGGAATGACCTGTCTTGTATTGATTGACACTTGAGATGTCATCGGCTCTGTTGGCATCTTCAATAATGGCAACATTGGCGTTTCATAGGATCCAAACATTCCATGAAGCTCCGGGCTTTTCGGAGTATAAGTATTCTCTGCTCTGTTGTAACTATAATCAGACAGAGCAACTAATCTCACATTGATCTTAAAATTGGTTGCACCAGCAGGTTTAACAAATGCCTTGTGAGGAACGAATGAAGGAAAGTGCAAAATCACTTGACCTTTCCTCGATCCTGTTTTTACAAAGTACTTGGCATCAAATAACTTTTTGTATGGAAATTCAGAATTGAATTCAAACCCATTTAGTAGGTGACCATGCTTTGAAAGGTACATCGGTCTTTTTCCAGTCTCCCCCTCTTCTTGCTTTGCCAGATTTCTGAATTGAGCTGTCAACTTGCCAGAAGCATAGGTCTCACAAATCTCTGACATCCCTTCACTGAGCGATTGTCTAAGCACTTTTGCCATCATGGAAGCAACACCAAATTCTTTTTGATTTTTACGAAGCTCGCCATAGCTCTCTTTGCTTTTCACCTCTTCTGAAGTCGGTCCTCCCTTCCTCGCCACAATCGGTCGATCAATCCCCTTGACATTGTAAGTTCTAAATCCTTTACTGGTGGTTGTGACTGAATTGGGCTGAGAGGTTAATTTCATTGAGTCTACTTTGGTTTGCTAATTCTTAGGTTCGAATGCGAAATATAAAAAATCAGATAATCCGTAGCAAGACATATGTTGATTATTTTTATTTAAGCAACGCATTTCTTCTCCCTGATTTCTAAATAGTTATAAAACACAGTCCACATCATATAAATAGGTTATCCACATTTTATAAATATAACTATACCCTTTATATCATTTCCACTTGAATAGTAACCCTCCTTCTTCTCACTTTTTATCAAAATAAATCAAGGTATTTTCGTTAGAATTGTTTCGATATTTTGATTGTTCAAATGCATCTCTCAAAAAAACTATTTTATTGTTTTTTAGCAGCAGCTTTTTTACTCAGCTGCACACCAAAGACCCATCAGGTCAGAATGGTAAAACCAAAGAAGCATCTCAAGTTCTACTCAATCAAAAAGGATAGACATAAAAAAAGAACCAAGATTGTTAAATACAACGGACTCTAGTAAAATGAAACACGCCTTCCCAATCGCATTGGTATTCTTTATTGTTAGTTGTCAACCCAATAAAAACTCCACCTACGTTCCTCGCGAAATTGGTGAAGTAGGCAAAAATGGAATGGTGGTTACGGCGCATCCGCTTGCAACAAAAGCTGGTGTTGATGTGCTCAAAGCAGGGGGGAATGCATATGATGCTGCCATAGCTGTACAATTTGCATTGGCTGTCACTTTACCCAGAGCTGGCAATATAGGTGGTGGTGGTTTTGCCTTGATTCGTGAATCAAACGGAGATATCGCAAGCCTAGACTTCAGGGAAAAAGCACCTCAATTGGCATTCAGAGACATGTATCTGGATGTAAATGGTGACGTGAATAAACTAAAGAGTCGGATTGGCCATATGGCGGCTGGTGTACCTGGGACGGTTGCAGGTATGTGGGAATTACATCAGCAATACGGCTCAATGCCTTGGAGTGACCTAATCCGTCCTGCACTGCGTCTTGCTTATGAGGGTTACGCCCTTACTGATAGAAATGCATTCGACCTCAATGACAAGAGAGCTGACTTTGAACAGGTCAATACATTCAAACCCTGGGTGCTTGAAAAGTCTAAATGGTTGGCTGGCGATACGGTTGTGCAGCGCGACTTGGCAACAACCTTATCCTATATCCAGAAAAACGGTAGAGACGGATTTTACAAAGGAATAGTAGCAGATCAAATATCCAAGGAAATGATACGTGGCAAAGGTGTCATCACCAAGAGCGACCTTGAAAAATATGAGGCTATATGGCGAGAACCAATAACAGGGTCTTACAAAGGACATAAGGTCATTGCAATGCCTCCACCTTCAAGCGGAGGTGTGGCAGTTTTACAGCTTCTTCAAGGAGCTGAGTTATTTGACCTCAAGGAGACAGGGCACAACACCGCGAAAAGTGTCCATATCATGACGGAGCTTGAGAGAAGAGTATATGCAGATCGCGCGACTTATTTGGGTGATCCTGATTTTTATAATGTCCCAGTGGACATGTTACTTGATCCTGGCTACAACAAAGAGCGCTATGCAACTATTGAGCGTAAGAAAAAAACAGCTTCTTCAGCCATCAAAGAAGGAAAAGTTGATATTATCGAAAGTGTACAAACCACGCATTTTTCAATTGTTGATAAGCAAGGAAATGCAATCGCCTTAACTACCACGCTCAATGGATACTTTGGGTGTAAAGTAATGGTAAAGGGCGCAGGGTTTTTCTTAAACAATGAGATGGATGATTTTAGTGCCAAGCCGGGCATTCCCAATCAATTTGGACTCGTTGGAGCTGAAGCCAACGCTATCGCACCCGAAAAAAGAATGCTGAGCAGCATGACGCCAACCATTGTTGAAAAAGATGACTCCCTTTTCATGGTAACAGGCACTCCGGGTGGATCAACTATTATTACATCAGTCTTTCAAAGCATTATCAATGTTGTCGATTACAATATGTCCATGCAGGATGCAGTGAATGCGAGGCGCGTGCACAGCCAATGGCTTCCTGATATAATTGTGCTAGAAGAAAAAGCTGTGTTGCCAGCGGACACTGCAGCGTTAGTGAATATGGGCCATATTCTCAGGTACAGAGAAAACATAGGTAGTGTTGATGCCATTAAAGTACGGTCAGACGGTTCGCTGGAAGGAGCAGCTGATTACACCAGAGGTGATGACTATGCTGAAGGATTCTAACATGGACTCATTTGAATCCATTGTATCACGATTTGAAGCAAACCCACTCTGGAGCTTTCACCTACCTGTTCCATCAGAGATAGCCATCAAATATATTGAAGGAGACAACAGGCGGATCATCTGCCAGTTGAGTGAAGAAGTAATTTGGCATTGTGCACTTATGCCCTCTCCTAAATCTCAAGGTGGATGGTTTATTCTATTGAATAAAGAAACGCGAACCAAATTAGGCCTGAAGCAAGATGACAAAATCATTGTTACGATAAGTAAGGATAAATCCAAGTTTGGTTTTGAACTCCCTGCTGAATTTGAAGAGCTTATGAATCAGGATGATGAAGGAAAGCAACACTTTCTGGCACTTACCTCTGGTAAACAACGTAGCTTGGTCTACATTGTTCAGAAAGTAAAAGCTCCCAACAGTCGTCTAAACAAATCGTTAGCTATTTTTCACCATCTTAAAGAAATGAAGGGTGCATTGGATTTTAAAATCCTTAATGAAACTATCAAATCCTTCAACAATCGCTAAAAGTCTATTTGGTAACTCAGAACAGGAACAAGTCCGCTGCTGTATCTTCTGAAAACCAGTTCATTATCGACTGCATTGTAGGAAACTCCATTGGGATTGAAACGATTCGTCGCATTCTGAATGTCTAGTGACAGAACAGATGCAATTTTAGCCCCATTTCTTCTATATTGAATACGACCGTCAATCCTGAAGTAAGGATCAACCTGCCCAGCGTTAATAGCGTTACCCAATGGGATATACCTTCCTTCCGCCAAGGAAGCTGCCTCATCGAACGGGGTGTATCGGTAGCCTCCATTGAACAATACACGGGTTCCAATTTGCAAGGTATTAATTCCTTTTATTTCCCACTCTTTGGCAAACGTATAGGTAGAACTGAATTTTGTATTGTAACTACTGCTATACATAGGTCCGTCATTGGCTGAGAAAAGGCTTTCAAAAACAGATCCGGTCACCAGCATAAAAAAGCCTTTTGAGAAGAATTTCTCTATTGCCAGGTCAACCCCTACATTTTGACCTTCTGCCTCATTATTAAGCGCAAAAGTCGGAAAACCACTACTGGAATTCATAAGCCAATACTCTTGACTCCCATTAGCCATTGCCGGTATATTATTAAGTTGCTGGTAATATCCCTCCAGATTGATCATCATGCTGTTCCCGATTGAAATACGATAACCACCAATCAGGTGATATGCCTGCATTAAACCCAACTCATCATTTGTTGTATTCCCATCTGCGTCTTTATAAAAGTATGCACCGAGTGGGACGATCTGACTGTGTTTGCCAAGGGCCAGACTCAAGCTGTTTTTAGGATTTATTGCGTATTGAAATGAAACACGTGGATCAATTCCCCATGAATTGTTCAGCAGCAACCCGATGGTATGGAAGCCTACGTTCATTGTAAACTTCTCGCCCATCCGTTGATTGAGCTGAGTATAAAACTGAACTGTTTGTGTATTATCCTCTCCATCCAGAGATACACCAAAAACAGCATTCGGATCCAGAGTGCTGGATGAACTACGAGGACTTTCCTGCCTGTAAAAGTCATAAAATATCTGATTGACCTGAAGACCGGATTTCAGTTTTGTTGTATTGCTAAATTTTTTGTTAAAAGTTAATGATGTAGCTATTCTCCAATCTGCATATTCCTCAATTCCGTAGTTATAGCGATCATCAACTTCATTTAATGTATCATTCACAAAATACTGATAATTGCCCATCGTCGCTACCACCCACTTTAAGTAAGATGTCTCATCCAATGTCTTGGTATAAGTCAATCCCAAAGCTCCCATATTGTGTGTTCTGACCCGATCTTCCCATTCACTTGGATAGCGATAATCTCTTTCAGATGGATTTGCAACCGGCTGATAATGTTCCTGACTCAAGCCCCCAATCCCGAAAACTGTGAGTACATCTTTCCCATCTCCAAGCAAATAAGTTGTGTTAAAACTTAAGTCCTGAAATTCATTAGTGACTCTGGGGCCAACGAGGTAAACTCCCATATTGGTCAGTAGGCCTAGAGTTGAGTATCGATAATTTACCAGGTAGGACGATTTCTTATTTTTGATTGGCCCCTCGGCCATGAAATCAAGTCCTAATAATCCAATTTTCGTTCGATATTCCCTATTGGTCAGGTTACCTGCCCGAAAATTTACGTCGAAAGCTCCAGAAAGTGCATTTCCGTATTCCGCAGGCATTGCCCCACTTGAAAAGTCTGACTTACTCAACAATTGTGCACTGAATACCGTTACTCCTCCTCCTGATGTTCCCGGTCGGGCAAAATGGTTTGGATTTGGAATATCGATTCCTTCTAGTCGCCACAGCATTCCTCTTGATGAGTTTCCTCTAATGATAATATCATTCTCAGCCTCATCCTTTCCCTGGCTTACTCCAGGGAATGACAATGCCATTCTTCCAGGATCATTAACACTGGCTGCATACCGCTCTGTCTCCTCTGGCGAAAAAGACCTTGCACTCACCACAGCCAATTCATTTACAGGTGCGTTGGCAGTCTTATATGCACTGATAACCACCTCACCTGTAGTTATCACGGCCTCAATCAATTCAAGATCGAGTACAGCTTCTTGCGCAGAATTCACAATGAGCTCAATTACTTCGGGCTGATAACCCACGTATTGACATTGAAAAGTGCGCCGACCAACTGGTACATTGCCAATTTCAAAGTACCCATTAATGTCTGCCACTGCTCCTACAGTTTCAGCGACATCAATGACTTTTACGGCCGCCCCAATCAGCGGCTGACGTGTATCTTTGTCAATAATTCTGCCCTTTACAGTTTGGGTGCCATTCTGACTATGAGCATAACAGACTACCAATAAGGTGAAGAGCGTAATGAAGATTTTGCGCATTTTGGGGTAATTGCTGGTTTAGATTATTATGCTTGTAACTCCTTGTCCTGTCCATGCGAAACCAAATGGTTTGCATCTAGTTCAAATAGTAAATTATCAAAACGTTCAGTTTCCATTTTGATATCATCTTCGCCAATCCCATCAAAAGGATCTTCCATGTGTTCCTGAATATTGGTAAGACTGATTAGAATAAAAGTATAAACTGCCGGTATCATATATGTCATAGCCGGAAAAGTAAAGACCTCAATAGTCGATGCGAAAAATGGTGAAAAGAGAATTGGAAAAGTGTAAATAAATGCCTTGCTGTATGTTCGCAGGGTTATAGGGGTTCTATATTCTCTGATAATTTTCAAGTTTTCAAAATCAACAAGCATCATACTCACGTACTCATTAATCCTTGAGATTTCAGAACTAATCACCACACCTCGCATATTTTGAAGCGTCTCTGATAAAAATGAAAACGAATTATATACACCGAATTCAGTATTTTCATAATCGCTCCTTACCAAATAGTTCTCAACAGACACCCAAACATTGTTAACCTTTTGACCTACATCAACTAACAAATCATGTTCGGCTGGCCCATTTTCGCCCCAATGCTTTACAGCCAAAAACAACGCAACCAAATGTCCTTTAATTCCAGCCAGACTTTGCAGCGCCTCTTCTCTTCTTTGGTAAGCTGTATTAATAGCAAAAACAATGGGGAACACGATGGCTATTGAAACCATTGAAAGTTGCATATCAGCCATAACTTTCATTCTGATACACAAATATGTAGCAGAAACAGAGAGAACTGTTATCACAATGGTTTTGTAATTGATAATTACTAATAAACTCGCAAAAAACTTAGTCATCGTGCAATTGAATCAAATGGTGGAATGGCCGGATAATTTATAAAGAATTAGATTAATTCTTTATATACTAAAGCCGAGGGAGTGTTTTTTTTCATATTGCGTTTCATTATTAAATAGAATGGACTAATATTCGCACATGTTATCCGAGGTACAACGCAAAAAGCTCACTCATTTCTTCAATATTCTGGACCATAATGGCAATGGGGTCTTACAGTTGGATGATTTTACAGATGTTGGTGAAAATTTGTGTATTACGCTAGGTTTTAAGGTAGATACTCCAGAACACGCAAGCGTAATTAACCAGTCCAAAAAATTATTTCATCGGCTAATTGGAGACATCAAGAAAAACTCAGACTGGAATATTCGATTAAATGAATGGTTAGAGTTTTTTGACCGTGAGGTACTCAATGCCGGAGATTATTCTGTCCTCAAATATTATATCAAATTAACAACCAAGTACCTTTTTGATCTCTACGATCAAGATAAAGATGGCAATATATGTATTGAGGAATACATTGATATGTTTACGATATATCGGATTGATGTAAAGTACTCGGCTAGAAGCTTTTTAAGATTAGACTCTGACAACAATGAGTACATCAGTAAAACAGAGCTTGTCAATGCAGTAGCAGACTTCTTTGTTACTTCTGATGAAGAAGCTGATGGTAACTGGATTTTTGGCAACTGGGACTACTAAGCCATTTCCTGTATCATATTCCAATTACCAAACACCCAATTTCCTTTGTCGCTTTGATCGTCTGATATTAAGAACGTAATAATTGCTTTCGTTATTTCAGCTTTTGATAGCCGATTATCTCCATTTAAATCCATATTAACGAAGGATTTGGCCGAAAAGCGAATATCTATTCCATAAACCAAAAACATGTCGGTATACTCTTCAATAGAAATATATCCGTCATCATTTTCATCGAATAAGTCAAACAAAAAGCCTATGATTAGATTTACATATTGATTAAGTCTTTCTTTATCCCCCGACTCAATTATTTCTCTATCAAAGAAAACCAGCCATTCTGCCAACGAAATCACATTACCGTTTGGAGAAATATCCCCCAGCAATTTTTCGAACACATAACATGACTTACTATTTAAAAAACGATGATACTTACTGTTGATCGGCTGCCCAATATTTTCACAAATATTCACAGCGATTTCGGTGAAATCCTCCATCTGGATTACACCATTTTTGTTTTCGTCTAACAAGGAGAAAAAGTAGGTCAGTTTTCTCTCCTGAAATTCACTCAACATAGTCTATTGCGCTAGCTCTTAATCAATATTAACTTCTAAATGTAACCATATTCACTGACTATAGAGCAAGTTTCTTTGACAGTAAGTTTTTGAAAATGAGAGCATTGCACAATAAAAAGAAAGAATAGAATATTTTTGATTTATAAGGTTGAATTAGCGGTTAGAAAGCCTAATTGAACATTTTGATTCTCATCCTTCTTCTGATTTATTTAGGAAATAATTATATTAACTATCTAACCAAAAAAGACAATGCTTAAACCCACTCTATACGTTCTGGGAGGTGTCTCTATTGCACTAAGTATCTACTTGTTAGACCAAGGTGAACATGGGACATCCGGCCTAATGTTATTATCATTCGGAATGATCAGCTTAATGGTCGCGCTGGTTATCCGATACAAAAAGAATCGGACTTGATTGTTACCTACGTAACACTGGTTGCATAAGGAAGGGCTAATTATCGTTATAATTGTCTCTTCAATATTTTATTATGATAAGAAACTCCATGCAAGTCATCTCAATTCTAATCGTTCTCTTTTCTTGTAGTTCAACTACCAATCAGCAGGGACCTCAGGTACTTGAATCTGATCAATTTGAACTGCAAATGAAAAATGAGGGAGTTCAACTCATTGATGTTCGCACCCCCAATGAGTACAATCAGGGACATTTACCAAATGCCATATTGCTCGACTATTCAGGGGGTCAATTACAGAAAAGTCTGGATAAATTAGATAAAGACAAACCTGTAATGGTGTATTGTGCAGTTGGTGGACGAAGTGGTAGAGCAGCCAAATTATTATCTGAAAGTGGATTCAAGGTTGTCTACGATTTGCAAGGAGGAATCAGGGATTGGACGTCACAAGGCAAAAAAGTGATTCTCGATTAACTGAAATATTTCAACTGTAACTGCAATAATTCCTGTTTATGAACAGTTAGTACATATAATAGCAAGAGAAAAATAACTTTACCACCGTAATTTTAGTTTCAACTAAATTTTCAATAATGAAGAAGTTATTCTTGATCATTGTAGGATTAATCGCATTAAATGGTTCATCTATCGCCCAAGAGTCTGTCTCAGTAGGCAGAACTTTGGATCAACTCACCTTTACCTGGGACAATGAGGCTATAAGCCTGAGTACATATGAGGGGTTGCGAAAATTTTGTCAAGACGAAACTTATAGAGTTGATGTCATTCAATTGCTCAATGAAATTCATCACTATGATTCGATTCTTTACCAAAGAGCGCTTGTAGCAAAGACCAAATCTAGCGATCGAGAAATTGTAAAACTCATTCATGAGATAGAGTCGTTCGAAGAAGAATATTCTTCTAAAAAATTCATTCATTTTTTACATCAGGAATGTAACGCACAAAAGAGTCTTGAAAAGGACTCTGACAATCTCAAAAGAGACATTGGTCAAGACTCATACGATAGTCAGGTGTATTTAATTGAGGTGGAAATCCAGCGCTATGTAAAGCATGTTACTAAACGGGTTGACTCAATTAAAAAACACATCAATCACCTACACGTCAAATAAGGATAACTGCTCATTATCTGAGTCAATACCTACTCTTTCTATTCTTTTAGGAATATTCCCTGTATACAGCTTTCCTCGTATTGGCATAACCCTGTAAGCGTCCATTTCCGATTGATCAAATGGCTCAAATACGTGTTCAACTTCTTTTTCATCAACCTCCTCATTTGTCATCCATAGCGCTTCACTATCTCGTGTCAGGATTACAGGCATTCTTGGGCTTTTAAGTTTTGGATTGTTGTGAATATCCGACATCATGTCGTTTGCACGTGTCGTGACAATACTCAAGGTCCGTCTAACATTACCTTCTAGTCTATCTATCCTTTCTTGCCACAGACCTGCTAATGCCATGGGTGATCCATTCTTCAGGGAAATATAATATGGCTGAACTTTGCCGTTTTTATGATGGTGTTCAAAAAAGCCATCAATCAACACCAAGCATCGTTTGAACCGAGCAGCTTCTTCGAATGAAGGTTTTTCAAAAATTGTTTCGCATTTGGCATTCAGTGTTTTGTTGGATATTTCAATCACGTTCCTTGTTCCCTTAACCCAAGGTGGTATTAACCCCCAACTATAAAAATCCAATTTTCCCGAATCGTTTGGGATTACAGGAACATTGGGATGTTCAAAACCAGAAGTATGCCAGACAGGCCTATCAGTTCCTTTATCTATTCCCATAAGCATTCGATTTAGCTCATCCAGGTCATAACCGACCTCTTCAAACCTCTTGGCATAGGTCTGTTGCTTTTTGGTCATATATGTTATGTCGTAGCACATAAAAAAAGCCAGATCTCTCTGGCTTTAATTCTTATCTGTGAATGATAATCACCCTGGTAGGTTCCCAGTCAAATATCTCACTTGACATTTGAAGGATGTAAACACCATTAGGCAATTGCTCCGTTGGAATTTCATATTCGAGTGTTTTTCTGTTAATAATACCCGATTTCATCTGCTTACCGGATTGATCAATTAACTTCCAACTCACCTCATTTCCTATTGGCTTCTCAAATTTCACCCTGAAATGTTTATCCGTCGGATTTGGATAAAGATCGAAAGTTTCATTTTTACTCAAATAATCAATACTTGTAACTGTGTTCTCCTTGCCAGATATATCGGCAAAGGCAACCTGATAGATTTCACGTGTAACTTCATTTTGGACTATCGCAACAATCCTCAAAGATTCAAGATTCAATACTGCATCCAAGGTCCACTCAACAGTTTGCTCAAATCGATCTCCTTGAATCACCGCTCCTTTCTTCACATATTCATCTTCATCCAGTAACATCTTTCTCATCACATTGAAGATGGTATCAGAAGCCTTATAATTTCCAACTTCAATTCCAGTGATATACTTTTCAACTACAAAGAATCTAAATGCTAATTCAGTGTTTTCGGGCAAATCAACCAATGAAGTAAACGTTCCTGTTATTTCCAATTTATCAGTTTCTTGAGCCATTTCGCCACCAAGTAAGATGTCAAATCCAGGTTCAATCAACTCAGCCTTGTTTAGCTCAAATTGATTCCATCCCAGCACCCTGTCGGCAGTTCGTTCTGCATCACCAATCTTTTCTATCACTTTACCATCCAGTACTGATGTTGGTACAGCCGAAATACCATAAAAACTACCCCTAGCAGAAGGATCAACTTCATTTCTCTCAAAAATTGGATCATCTCTGAACAACTCTCCATCCAAATCTGTGAAGTAATTAATCCAAACTGCTCCCTCACCTAACTTCAGGAATCTATCCTGAGTAATTGAGTCAGCTTTCAGACTGTTGCCACTTAGAATAGAAGAGAACGATTCAAACAACACTACCTTCTGACGATCATAAATTCTGAAGTTATCAAAAGCAAAACCTTCAAGTGAGTTACCGTTCTCATCTATCTTTTCAGCTGGTCTAGAACCAAGTGCAAACCTGAATCTCACATCATTCCATTCTTCTTTTGGAATCACATATTGACCATTATTATCCTTGAAATCAATCTTATGCGATGCATACAACCAATCCCCTCGCGTATCTGTATTCCAACCGTTCTGAGTTGGATTGTATGATATTTTATCATTGGCATCATAGTTACCAGGGTTCCCAGGAACTCCTTCGAATGTATACCAGTTGATTCCAGAATTACCATCGAAGAAATTGTATTCTCCGATCGTACCCCACGTTGCTCCATCATCAATTGAATATTGCAGCACAACTCCATCAGACAAAACAAGGTCAGAATTGTAGTTAAAACTCAATGAAGGTTTATCTAGTTGAGATAAATCATAGCTAGGTGAGTACACGAATGAATGTTCAGCATAGGTGTTATCCTCTCCTTTACTAGCATATGCCCCGTCAAGGTTAGTCACCCAAGCCGATTCGCCATTGATTGTTGCACCGACTGTAAGTCCCTGTTCCCAGGTAGAGTATCTCAAAACTCCTCTTGATTGTAAGTCTTCATCCAAATATCCTATACCATCGTAAAATCCATCTGTACTTACTGAGTCTGTGAACCAGCCTTCTCCGTTCTCATTGAAATCATGAATGATACCAACCTGTGGATCAACTGGAATGTAATCCAGTATATTGAAAGACCTGGTAATCGAACTGTCACACGACACATTTGACTGTAGATAGAAATTAGCTGAATAAACACCTGGATCATCAAAGCTGATTTCAAAGTCACTTAGGTGGCTTTCTGATCTATTCTCAGTAGAGAACTCATTGCCATCCGCATCTTGTATCGTAAATCTCATATTAGCAAGGGATGAGAATGATGTTAAACCAACCTCATCAAATATGAAGCGCGTAGTTTCATCAACAGAGACGTTTTCCCATCGGAATTGTGGTACTGGAATAACACCAATTTCTTTGGTTTCCTCCGCTTCCCACTTACAACCCGTAAAGTTATTTTCTACAATTACATTGATAGTTGCTAATCCTCCGCCCAATCCAAAGTCGGTATCCAATACAGTGATTTTATTACCAAACTGGTCCTCGACTGATTTCTGGCCTAGCGCTTCGGTGCTTATTGTCCATGAAAACGTTGCATCACTGTTCGGCATATTGACAAGATTCACATCAAAATCAATTGTATCTGCGGCACAAGCTTTATTCGTAATCACAAAACCCTCGTCCGCTATGACTCCTTTGGTTTCAAGTTGAGGTTTCGGTCGAACATTGATCACATTCTCCACAGTGCTAGTACAACCAAACTCATCTGTATGAGTAAATGTCACGGTATAGTCATTAGCAGGAGCGAAATCCTGAATATTATCGCTTGTCTCACTGAGATTTCTTCTGGCAATTTTTGGACTGAACTCGGCAACTGCGTCTAGATCAGACAGTATTCCTACTTGTAGTTCATTTCTATCCTCATCATATAATCTGAAATCAGATGACTGTCCTTTTTGTCCAATACTAGCACCATCAAACACAGTAAATCCTACCATTTTAAACTGTCTATCCTTGAATACCTGTAACTCCTCGTTCAAACAAGTGTAGAAGGTATCTACCACAGTGTCGTCAATTCTGAAATCGATCCAAGGATATGGATTTACAACAATGTTGATAACTGAATCTGTATTAACACAGCCCTTCACATCCGTATACTCGAAATATATGTTTCTGGCTGTTGGCTCTCCTCCAATTGTCTTGGCGAGCGAATCACTCAGGTGTAATACATCCAGATCTAATGTGGCCGTTTCATCTCCATTGTCTGTAAGACCCGTTCCCACCTGACCGAAATCTGAGAAAATTGAGAATCTACCTGTACCATCTATTCCCAATGGGGCTGCTGAGAAGGTTACTGCATTTTCCTCCAAACAATATTCATTATTACTTGCGATATCACTAAAGGAAAGACTTGGAAGACCATTGATTCTAAGAATTACATTCTGGAAAGAACTAGTACATCCATCAAATGATTCAGGGTCATTAATATTGGTAGTGATTTTTACTCTAAACAAGAAGTCATTTGGCTGCTCTGGTTTAAGGTTATTAAAGTCAGTCTTGTAAAGCACACTAGTCAAATCTCCTTCCGGATTAAATGAAATCCCTGTACCCAAAATATCTTCTAGTGAATTATTATCGCGATCATACCAGTTGTAAACCGTGGTAGTATCAGTATCTGGATCATTGATGAAGAATGTTGGAATACTATCACCTTCACATATTTCATATATGAAAGCATCAGTCGTTTCCTCATAAGTTCCTGTTAATGGTGGCTTTTCGGGAATTTCACGAATAGTCAGTACAAGGTCAGTAACAGGAGACTCACAACCAACAAATCCTGAGTTTGCGATATTGATGTCCGTTATCTGAGTTACAGAAAAGTCGTAGATGTTTACAGTCTCAAAATCAGATCCCGGCGTATAGCTCTGGCCTCTGGCCCTTTCCGTACTTGCACTATCATACCATACATAAGTAATTTTAGTATCATAGCCATTGATCGTGAATGTTGGTGTCGCATCCCCAACGCATATAAATTGAGTCTGATCAAATACAGAAGGAGTAACCGGGATATCACGGACGTAAATAGTGATTTCCAAAGGTTCACTTTCACAGCCGTAGAATCTATCTCCAGAGAAGCCACTTGTTGGTGAGATTTGCTTGTTACTCGCTTGCGTCACGTAGAAAGTGTACGTTCCAGGTCCAGGATCATTGGCAAGATTTGCTAATACATCTCCCGCATTATTAGTTTCATCCGGTACCATTTCTGCAGTCGAAATAACGGCCCCAGTTGCGAGTCTCTTTGTAGAATCCTGTGCCAAGGCATCTGCTTCTGCTGCATACCAATAGAACAAGTTATCACCAGCATCATCATCATAAGATATTACTGTGAGACTGCTTATTGTCTCATCATCGCAATAGTAGAAACTGGTCAATCCTGGATCATTAGCATTTGCAGAAGTTTCCTCAGAAGGTGCATCAGGAATATCCCAAATATTAATCTTCACCAACGTCCCATCAGATTCAGATCCATCAAACGTGTCACCACTCTCAATATCTGTTGTTTGCGTAACGAGGAAATATCTAGTCTGATCGCTGGTAATACCCGCAACGAGCATCTCAGCTGCTGTAATATTAGCTCCTGAAGCGTCAGCAGTAGAAACAATATTGTCAGTAGACCGAGTTCTTGATGCATCAGAGAAGTACCATGTAAATTTCTGACTATTGGTGCCACTTGAGAATAGAGTAGTCGCATCAAAACTTGTAGCAGATGTTAAGTCTGTTGTACAGAAATCAAATTCAACATCATCTCCATTGCTATCACTATCATCGTCAAAATTATTTACAACTGGGCGGTACTCTACAGGATACATCGTGATCGCAACTTCAGTCCTATCTGTTGACTCACAACCGACAAAGTCAGTTGCGATTGTGGTCACTCTGTTAAGTTTATATGTAGTCTGCGACAAGAAAATGCTCTTATTAAATTCAGCAGCCGATGTAAAGTATGAAGAACTTCCATCAAGCACAGACGTTAATGACGTCAGGTCAGGAACACTGTCTGCTCTAATCTCTACAACCTCAGCATAACCTTTTCCATCTCCATAATCAGAACGAACAGAGTCAAAAGTAGTACCTCCAGCCGCGGCTTCATACCATCTATATTCTATTGAATCAACTCCCGGCGTTGAAATATAGTCATCTAGCGCAATTCGATCATTGTAACTAATCACTGTGCCATCCTTGGTTGCACCTGCGCTAATATTCACATCAGTATCAAACAAACCGGCTGATGGTGCCGCAGGTATTGGATACACATGAATATCGATTTGAGTTTTGGCACTTACACAACCATCGAACTTGTTGGTAAGTACAACACCTCCTTCATTAATATTTCTATCTTCTCTTCTTGATAAATAGTATGTATAGGTACTATCACTTGGCGTCAATGTAGCAAACAGTTCTGTAGCAGTGTTAGAAACATTTCCTTGTGAGGAATAAGTGCCCTCCGCACTTCCATCAGTCACATTACTATTACTAAAGAACCCGTCAAGCACATTATTATTAATATCATACCAATCATAGAAAGAGATATCATCAACAACTGCCGTGAATGCTATGGATTCAATAGCCAAGTCAACAGCACCAGTCCCATCCGAAATGATTTGAATCTTTGATGTAGAACTACCAAAAATTGGCAAAACAAACGTTGTATCCGAAGCTGTAGATGAGGATGTATTAAGTCTCCCAACAAATTCTTCATATGTAGTTCCATTATTATTCGAGAAGTAGACACTTGCATTTGCACTTTGTCCGTCTGTTGCTGACTTGTATCGAATAGTAATGCCATTATAACCTTCAATGACTGCTGAATTCGCATAATTACCTGACCCATCGGTAATGGTCAGTTCATCACTCGCTACAGTAGTATTGTTAAAGGACCAACCTGTAGGACTTGTAGTAAACTCTTCTGTCATATCAGCTCCGACGAGTACACTCATTCCTTCAACATTTACACCTTCGCAATATTCAAAAGCATAATGATTGGTACTGATCAGCTCTCCATAATTGGAAGCAGTAAGATCTAATTCGGGTTCATCCGGGACATCATGGATAACGAATCGCACTGTCGCAAACTCGCTCTCACAACCATCAAACACGCCATCGATATAATTGCTAGTCTGAGAGAAATGATAAATGTACTCTCCTGGTGATGGCGTGGTAGTTCCAAAGATTGTAAATGATGCAATATCACGTTGATCACTTACAGGTACTGAAAGTGCTTCACCTAAACCGTTTCCAGTTCCATCATCCTCATACCAATTAATGGTTGTAGGTATATCAATGGTTCCTGTAGGGTATGGATGAACAATCAAGTTCTCAATAGACACAAACTCACAATATTCAAACAAGTACTCATCGTCACCCAGGTCGTTACCCACATCAGAGCTTGATAAGTCAAGTGTAGGAATTGGCATTTTGTAGAATAATGTAAAGGTAGTATCCGCCTGAACATCACAACCATTGGGTCCACCTGTCTCCTGCAAAGGATCATCAGTTGCTCTTGATACAATTGTGATCTTATACTTTATCTCATCCTTGTTGTTATCAATATCTAGGGTTTGATCCAATCCGATATCACTATCAGCGAGGAGAGCTGCGAACTCTAATGAATCATTTAGGAATTGACCTGATCTGTCAAGAGATGCAATCGTTGAAGTATATTTTACATTTCCAAAATTGCTAGGACGATGACTAACATCTGTCGGACCTACCACTTCAATTCGAATTGAGTCTGGTTTCCACTCTTCAGTAATACCATTATTAGTAACATTATATGTCAGTTCAAAAGGATTACTGTCCTCACAATAGTATGACTCAACATTTGTAATTTCTACTTCTGGTAGTGGGTAAACAACTATCGTATAGCTACCATCTGTATAATCATCTCCCGTTCCATCCGCATCATTTACTACACGATAAATTCTTACAGCTTTTCCTCCATTGGCTAACACGGTTAGTGTATCAGCAAGTGCTGGCGTATTCCATGCAGAATCAATATCAAAGCTCCAGCCTGTCATCGATCCATCAGTTCCGGACACACCGGGCCCAACGAGTCTAACTACCACATCACCAGAAGCTATGTTGGCAGATACGTTAAAATCTAAATCGTTGGAGACAAAAATGCTATCACTAAAACAAATCTGTTCTGGAACGGCGGCTCCACTAGCCAATTCAAATGGCGCAGACTGATCTCTTAAGATTATAATATCTGTTGAGGTTGAGTCTGTACATCCCGTTGCATCCTCAGTTAAGAAGTAAGCTATTTTATGTATCTGATTATTATCGGCCAAAACATCAATTCCAGCAGCATTTGGTATGAAATTTACTTTGTGAAAGTCATTTCCTGAAAGGTTTTGAGTACCCAAACCAGCGCCACTAAACAAGCCCGTATAGCCAGCTGCTAATGTACCATCTGTATTCTCATAATTTATGGCACCCAAATCCCCATATATTGGTTGTGATACTGTTGTACTGAGTGCAAAAGTTTGACCATTTTCAGATTCAATCCTGGCGTCAACCCTTCGATCAATTATCACATCCACCGATCCGTCTGCAATAGACTGACAACCGTTGTTATCTGTAACATACAGTCCATACTGTACTGTTTCAGGACCAACATACTGTGCAGCAAGACCAGCTCTTTCAATGGCTACTGAATCATTATCAGGAGCATCAAAAGTAGGATTGGCATCATTGATAACGCTTGCACTGTCACCCATACCGAGCTGCGTACCATCGTAATTTCGTGTAAGTAAAGTTCCATACCAGTTGAAAGTATAGGCTGCAGGAGTTGATGAAAGACCATTATTAGTGGCCTCACCCAGTGTGATTTCATCAAAGCTACAAACATTGCCCTGTTCGGCTATATCATAGTCTTCACCTGCAAGGACCTCTGCATCAGGTAATCCGTATATCGTGATGGTTACCCTTGTCGGTTCACTTTCACATAAGTTAGGATTTACGTAAGTCACCCATCTGTCTATAGACTGAGCGGATGTCATTGCTGCGTAATCCGCAGGCTTGAATAAATCATTGAAATCAACAGTTTCATCTGAGGCATCAGCCGTATCAATAGGATCACTCATTGCCTCATCTCGATACCATACAAAGAAATCATCTGCTCCACCTGTTTCTACGTTGATTGATAAATCAGAATATGAATTATCCAGCACATATTGAACGGCATTGTAGTTATCCTGATTTACATCTGTGTAATCACTTGACAGGCAGAATGTGATATTCTCTAATTGGATTTCTCCGCCAGCCGAAGGGCTACCACTAACAATCTCGGGAGACGTTACAGATTCAAGAATGATCTTCAGAATTGTATCTCGCTGAGCCGGCATCAAACCATAGGCATCCATTGTACCACCGGTTCTAATTATTGCACCAATCGAAGTACTGTCTGTTGTTTCAATTTCAAGTCCTGTTATCATTACCGAATCAATGGCAGCTGTCGCTCCGCCGGAGAAGGTAATTTGCAGTTGATTAGTACTATTAAAGCTTGCGACAAGGTTCCCGTCACTAAAATCCCCAGCTGCATTATCATTCGTAACATTTGGTATCGCTGCAGTATTAAATGCAAATCCGGAAGATAGCTGCATAATGATCGTACCCGTAGTATTTCTAAAGTCATTAACATTCGATTCAATGAAATAGATGGGTTCTTGTTGAACAATATACTCACCATCGATACAAGTATTCATCTCAGGCGTAACCGTTTGACCCCAATCTGCTCCCGCGCTTGTACCATCATCTACGAAAATTGCGTTGATGGTTTTGATATCATATTGATCAGCTGTGGCTGCATCCACATCAGTGTCTGCCTGAAGATTGAAATCGTTACCTGATGCATCTTCAAATGTGCCGTCAGGAATAGTCAATACATAATCCACTCCGTCATACAACGTATCAAAAGGAGCAATTCGAATGGTAGTGGAACCATCACCCAATATTTGCTCATCATCCTTGGCGTTGATAACTATGTCATCCAGTGGTCCTCCCGATAATGTCATATCCAGGTTCGTAGCAAATACAGGCTCATCAAACACAATCTCGATAGTATCCCTCAAATCAAACGTCGTGACGCCATCCACAGGAGTGAGTGTAGTTGCATCAGGTAATGTACCGCCATCTCCGGTGGTGAATACCCAAGTGGTATCCACTGATGGAATTGAGTCTAATGCTGTACCAATGCTATCCAGGAATGCATTTGAAAGCACATTTATATAGTATTCGGTGTTGCCCTCTAGGGCAATTGGATTAAAAGTATACTTGGTATTAGACAGTGATCTTACTCCATCAACATTCGGATCAAAACTATCCACCAACTCATCACTTGATTGATATCTTAATTCAATTTTGGTTCCTGTTTGAGGTTGCATGGGTTGATCAAACTCCATCTCAATATTGGTATTAACATCAACTCCTTCTCTTCCGATTGGAGGTATAAATGCTAATACATATGGTTTCCTGCCATCATCATCAATCGTAGAAAATGTGAATGTCGCAGCATTCGAAGGATTGCCGGAGGCATCCTCATACGCACCTTCCGGCACATACATGATGTAGCTGATTCCTCCTCTTAACGTGTCCATTGGCAAAGCATATTCCTCCGCTCCAGCAATAAATGACCACACCTGCACTTCATCAGCTCCATCATTATAATTAATCGTGATTTCACCTGTTCCAGGATATATTTTTTCTACACCCGCTTGAGTAATTGTAAATTCAATGGAATCAACTGGGTCTGCTACTCCTCCTACCAGTGTGATTGTAATATCAGGATTGTTGGTCTCGGTAGTAGTAGTAAACGTCCATGAGGAACCATCTGATTGAGCTGTTGCAGCTAATCCGGTACTATCCTGATAAGCTCCATCTACTCTTGCATAGAAATTGGAGTTTCCTGGAATGTCTATATCATAGGTAAATGTTGACCCCTCGAAATCTGTTGCGTTAGATAGTGTTCCTGTGCTTACTGTTTGTACCAACTGATCATCATCCGCATAGTAAATGCTGATTGTGCCTTCAGTCTCCATGTACTCATTGAAGGTCAACGATATGGTACCCTCTGGGTCTACATTAATAGCCCCATTCACAGGTGCGAAAGTGTATGTTGGAATTTCAGTATCATTGGTAGTTTTCCAATTCCAGGTATCCTGTCCGGTGATGGCTACTAAGTCTTCAGCTCCTCCATTTGGATTTTCCTCATAGAATGAACCTGCATCAACGTTCACATAATAGTTATTCTGTCCACTGAGCGCGGCACTACCATCCAAAGTCTCCGCAAACGGGAATTGGAAGAAAGTATTGCCATTTGACGCAATTCCCTGAGTAGGGACAAATTCTATTGCTTTTGTTCCGGTTGCGTAATTGTAAACTGTTATTCTTCTAGTCGAATCAGTATCATATGGTAATACAGCTTCGGAGAATGTTAGCTTCAAGGTATCACCTTCGACAACCACAGCGGTAGTTGTTGTAGGATCATTCACATCATCTGTTGGATAAATGGCTGTTAGACTTGGAATTGCTCCATCATCATCAGCACTGAAAGTATAGCTTCCATCAGCTACATAAGCTCCAAGTTCAAACAACCCATTTCCATTGGCTGACTTGTCAAAGACAGCATCCTCTTGCATCACAATGATAAATCCAACACCAGGTAGAATACCAAGTGCATTCAAGTCAATCGTTACCGTATCCTGATAATTTGTGAAATCTGTTGTAACAATTGATCCTCCGCCCAAATGACTGTCATCATACAAATTGATTCTTGTAAATTCAGAACTATCCGAATAAAGCACGTAAATATCATCACTTCCGACTGTTGGAATAATTGGCTCGTCGAACACCAGAATCATTGAATCAGTTACATCCACTGTCAATGAATTGTCTGCAGGGAATACATATGTAATAATTGGTGCTACATTATCGGAGATGGTAGTAAATCCATCACCTACACCACTATATGCGATAGCTCCAGTGCTATCATCAACCAAATCAAATCCAGATTCGTCAAAGAAAGCTCCATCGTCAATGGTGATGTAGTATTCATTGGATCCTTTAAGATTTTCTGGAAGTGAGAATACATACCTTGTTCCTCCGAGCGTTGAATCTCCTTCTGTAGATGAAATTCTGAATTGTGTAACGCTATCCTCTGCAAATTTTAATGCAATGTTATTGATTCCAGAAGTTCCTACAGGTTCTGTGAAATCAATCACAAGGTCTGTTCCCAACAATGCTTCCGTCCCTGAAGTATCAGCAGCAAAGTATCTGACGACCTCAGGTGCAATATTCGTAATGTCAGCATCCTTAACTACAGTGAATACGTAATCATTATTTGCTTGATCGATTCCTGGATGTGTATTATTAGATCCGTCAATGAAAGAGTTCTGATCAATGTGCAATGAGTACTCATTGTCTGCAGCCAGGGTGTCTCCATTCTCAACTAAATCAATGATCACATAACGTGTTGGTGTTGTTACATAATTACGATCAGTGAAATTATCTACAAATTTGATGGCATCATCCGCTGCACGGTTGTTCTGGGTATTGTATATAACAGTGTCTCCAACGTAATGCGCTCTAAAACCTTCATCCTTATAGAAGAAACTAATTCTACCATTCTGGTTTGCCAATGCCGATGTGGTCACAGGCTCACTAAAGGTGATATATAGTATTACACTATCCTCTTCAAGTTGTACATCTGTAGCAGTGCTGGTCAACTCATTAAAAGCTGTGTCAGTGATTGACTCAATAAAAGGCTCTACCAAATCATTGATTGTCGTGAACAAGAAATCCTTGTCATTGAAATCATCATATGACGCAATTGGATTATTCGAAGCATCTTCAAAGGTATTTGCTGCAAATTCTAAGTAGTAGGTAGCATTCCCCTTGAAATTCTCTGGTAAAGTATAGGTGTATCGTGTTTTAGCTAAAGACGCCACTCCATCTTCGGCATTTAAGGTGAAATCAATTCCTCCTCTTTCTGTATCTGAATTCGTAATGAAGTGAACGTTAATCTCTCCAGACGGAACCGTATCCACAGGTTCCGTGAAATCAATCATGATATTAGATCCAAGCTCCGCTAAGCCCGCCAAGGTCGTATCAGCAGCAAAGTATCTGACAATCTGTGGAGCAATGTCCGTAATATCAGCATCATTGGTTACTGTAAACGTATAATCATTATTAGCCTGATCCAATCCTCCAAACGTGTTACCTGAACCATCTAGGAATGAATTTTGATCAATATGTAGAGAATATCCATTATCAGCGGCCAACGTGTCACCACTTTCCTCAAGATCAATTATTACATATCGAGATGGTGTCGTCACATAATTGCGATCCGTAAAGTTGTCCACAAACTTGATTGCTGATGTAGCTCCTCGATCAGACCAAGTATTGTAAATCACAGTATCTCCTACATAATGTGCTCTAAAATTCTCATCTTCATAAAAGAAGCTAATTCGCCCATTTTGACCATCCGTGGCAGTGGAAGTAACCGGCTCGCTGAAAGTGATATATAGAATAACACTGTCTTCATCTAGTTGAACCAGTCCACTTGCAGCCAATGAATTTCCTGCAGTATCTGTTACAGATTCTATAAATGGTGCAACTCCATCTGATACTGTGGTAAACAGATAATCCTGATCATCAAAGTCATCATATGCTAGTATTTGATTGGTCGAAGCATCCTGGAAAGTATTGACAGCAAACTCTAAATAGTAGTTGGCACTTCCTTTGAAGTTCTCAGGCAATGTGTAGGTATACCTTGTGTTGGCTAATGAACCTACCCCATCTTCTGCATTTAATACAAAATCAACACCTCCACGGTCATTGTTACCATCAGTCGCAAAGCGAACATTGATTGTAGCACTCGTAACCGGGCTAACTGGCTCAGTAAAGTCGATTACAATATTAGAACCTAACTCAGCCAATCCTCCTAGAGTCGTATCAGCGGCAAAGTATCTGACAATCTGTGGAGCAATGTCCGTAATATCAGCATCATTCGTTACTGTAAACGTATAATCAT
>JAGDZR010000023.1:0-12274 GCA_049115695.1 Cyclobacteriaceae bacterium
GCTCACGGCCGTCTACTCAATTATGGTTATTCTTTTGGGAATTTAACTCCGCTGACTCTACCATCTCCAATCGTTAAGCCTGTTACTTGATTTTCATTATTGAAATTGAACTTGACCTCACCAAAGCCTAACCATACCATTTTTTTTCCATTCCATACAACTCTGCTATTTTCAGAAACAGGAAATATTTGAAAAGACTTATTGTTCCCGATCTTTAAGTGAATTGCATTGGATTTTTCGAAAATTTCGTAGTTGGTGCTTAGTTCAGCACTATGGTAGATTCCATTATATATTCGAAGATCTGCTAGATCTGCGGGTGGTGTAGGATCAAACTTTCTAAAAGTTCTTTCTACTTGGCCAAATTGAGCTGTAAGTTCCTGCGAAGTAGTTTCAGGTGAGAATGTCAACTTAGCTGGAACATAATAGTCTTTGAGTTCAAAAGTATTTTCACTAATTGGAGAAAGGTAGGTGCCATAATCAGGATTGCCACTATCAAGAAACAGGCTGTCATTCCGATAGGTAATTCTACGATAATAATTTGATTGATCCGTCCAGTAATAACCTTCATACTTTTGAAGATCATCACTTTTCAACATAATGGCTCTTGATTCATTTTGTTGATAGGTAATAAGATCTTTTTCTTCGGTTAATTTTTCTTCAATCCAAATATCTGATATTTTCAAAATATCTCCAGTTGGATCTAAAAAAGCAGAGTTTCCCAATAAAATAAATGATGTTTTGATTTCCGGAAACCTAACCATATCCACTCGGAAACCCAACATTCCTCCATTATGTGTGATCATGGTTAGTCCCTTATAGTTTCTGACTTGTAGAGCCCGGGCATATTCAATTTCCTCTCCGTTATTAAGCTTACCTTTTTGGTACATTTTATCAGCGAAATTGTCCACACCCAATATGTCTTGGTAAAAAGCTTTGTCCCATTTTGCTAAGTCTTTTACAGTGGTAATGATCCCACCATCCCCATATGCATCAAAAATCAAACTTCTTCGCTCGTATTTATTTTCTTCGATAGGCCAATAGCTTGCTGATCGATTGCGAATGATTTCATTGTGATCATCGCTTACAAGCGTGTTTTTCATTTCCAATGGATCGAAAATGTTCTCCTTGGTGAATGTTCTAAAATCTTGCCCACTGATATGTTCAACAACTTTAGCTAAGACTGCATATCCACCACTGCTGTATCGAAACTCTCTTCCCGGTTGGAAGTTTAATTCTTCTTGTTTTACGATTAGTTGATAAAGGTCATCCGTGTCAAAATACTCTTCGAACTTTAAATCAATTCCCTGAAAAAGCTGCATCGAATTGGTTTCACGAATGCCGCTGGTATGATGGATCAAATGATTGATGTTGATCGGTTGATCATAGGTTGGAAAATCGGGTAGATACTTGTTTACAGGTTCATCAAAATCAATTTTACCCTGTGATTCTAAGATTAGTAGTGCCGCTGTGGTAAACTGTTTTGCCATGCTTCCAATATAGATTGCAGAGCTATCTGACAGAGGAAGTTCATGTTCAAGGTTTGAGTAACCGTATCCTTTTGCAAGAATAAGTTCTCCATTCTCAATTATACCCAAAGCATAACCAGGAGCAATTTTATTTGGTCTTTCAAGGAGAGAATCAACAAGCTTTATCTTTTCAGAATTTCGGTTTATGGATTTGTCTTTTTTACAAGCTGTAAAAGCAACAACTAGAGCTAGAATAAGCGTTAAGTTTTTCATAAATGAAAGGACTTCCGAAAGTTTTATAGGTTGCATCTTCAATAAGAAAAAACTAGGATTCATAAGGCTTAATTAGCCATAACGATCGGATATGGCGAGTGGCCATACCCTTTGTAAACAGCACCAATCTAGTGAAACTGCCCAACCACCGCAACAGTATCCACAAAGAACTGCATTCCACAAGTCTAAATCCAGAAAGGGAAAAGTAGCTAGAAGCAAAAAAGTAACAGAATGGGTAGGTTCACGGTCGAATTGCACATCAGTATCAGATAGGCAGTTTGGCCATTGGCTATATCGCCTGTTAGATTTTCGTTTTACAATCCAGTTGAGTCAGGATGTTGACGAGTGTCCCAAACTCTTAAAATCTGAATCTCATTTGGTTCAATTCGGTAGAAAATTTTGTAATCTTTGACGACCTTAGAATACACATTGCGATAGTTAGTTAGGGTTCCAATGTTTGGAAAGTTCGAAATGAGTTCAGCGGATTTCTCGAACAGCTGTTCAAGTTTTTCAGGATAAGTATCCGATTGATTTCGATCGAGCCAATATCTGTAAATATTCGTTCGATCAGAGATGGATCGAGTTGTCCATCTTACTTTTTTAGCCATTCTTTAACCAGTTGGCTTGCTTCAGAATTAGAATGAAGTTTGCCTGATTCTGCATCAGAAATCCCTTCATCTATGGCATTCTTCTCAATGTCGGTTAGTTCGTCAATATGCTCAATTTCATATTCGAGTTCGACAGCTTTAAGTAGTTCATCCAACAATCTTGGGTCGTTAATATCATTGACGCGTTCCAATATTCTTTCTTTGACGTTCATACACATAAAGTTAGAAAGTTGTGATGAGAGTTGCTAATGAGCCCGAATGAAATCTCACTAGTGGATAACGAGCACCATTCTTTTGCATGCCATACACGAGTACTTTCTTGTAAATTAACGGTATAAGGTCAATGATTACGAACAACTGGCGAACATCTTGTGATGCGCGCAAGAGGAGAGAAGGAGCCGAGCGCTAGCTCATGGCTTGTCAAACGTGTCTGCAGGCTTTAGGAAAGTAGGTAAACAAAGACCAGAGCGCACCCTGGTCTCTGAGGGAATCATCTATAAATATGGATACACATAGGTTCCACGTTCCATTTCTGAAATTACCACTTTTAGGCGGGGTTGTAACTGCACTGGTGCCAAAGACAAAGCTTTTTTGGCGTCCTTTACTGCTTTTTTCGCATCTCCAGCATAATAAAACAAAACACTTCGTCTGATCATAATCGGGAGATTGTCCTTGTATGTTTTTAAGCCTTCCGTACACCCCTCAATACCCACATCGTATTTTTCCATTTGTATCATCAGATGTCCAAACTCGCTCGTTTCGTCAGCCGTAAGTGTCAAGTTTCGTATTTCCCCGATCACGCCATCCACGTCATTTGCTCTATCCATAGACTTCAGTATTCTTGCCTTGGTCGATAGGTTTGTTATGTTTTTGTTGGCAGCAAACCCATTGAACCCTCCGTTGATGGATCGGTTAGCCCAAACCAGCGCTTCTTCCATATTGGTGTTATGGTAGAGGCACCACTGAGCGGCATCATTCCAGGCTTGCCAGTGATATGTATTGATACCCCGCAGTTCCTTTCTGAAACTTTCCACCACAGTTTTATTCAAATCCACCGATACAGTAAAGGGGATTCGTTTGTCGGCCCATTCTACGCCCAGTTCTACAGAGTACTCTGTCCAGTTGATAAATCGATAATCGAGTTTTTCTGTTTGGGGGCATTCTTTGGACATCACATCCACTCGTAGTGTAATATCCGCCACTGTGTCCAGGTAATAACTTCCCCATTGTTGGCTGTTGTGAGCAAAAAGGAGGGTGTAGGTGTCGCCTCGCGGGATGACATGAAACCCATAGGTGCCGGCGGCTAATTGTTCACCTTCGATCAATACATCTGTGGAGAATGTGAGGGTTGTATTGATGTTTGCACCGGCTCTCCAGGCAATCGGAAATCCATTTTGTGGGATCACGTAGGGATTATTCCACACGTCCCGACCATTGAGGGCCGGACTCCCATAGGTAATCGTAATGTCAGTTACCCCCAGCCGTTGCGTTTCGGTTACCGCGTTGCTTGCTTGCGGAATGGTTAAGGTGTGAAATTGAGCTTGAGTAAAAGTTACAGTACTCAGAAGCAATAGAAAAAATAGTTTAATTTTCATGGTTTTTCTGTTTTTGGTTTAAACCTTTTGAGGTCGTTTTACGTGAAGAAATGGGATTATTTTCATTGATTTCTTCGGTTTTGAGGAATCCGTATAACTTATTTTGAATGAATTGGGCATTCCTATTGACGGCAGCATGTGGCATTGCGGTGGCTCAAGGATTATTTCTGGGTTTGAGGTTGATGTTTGCAAACAGACAAAAACTGGAATCGGAGTTTTTCCTTGGTTTGGCTCTCATCGGCATAGCCCTTCGGATTGGTAAGTCGCTCGTTTATTATTTCTGGCAAGACATGTCTCTTTGGGGAGTTGCAGTTGGAGGTGCTGCACTTTGGACTGTGGGACCGGCACTTCTGTTATTTCTTTTTTCGCAGCGTTACACCAAAATTCATCCACTCAATTATGGTCATTTTGTGCCGGCCGTGTTGCTTCTCTTTTCCGGCAATCTTTTGGGCTGGTCAGGCATGCATCAAGTATACTTTATCGGAGTACTTCATCTGATGGTGTATTTGATCATTGGTTTGGTGTTGAGTAGCCATTGGTTGATCATTAAGCTGCGTGTTGTTCGCTTGATTTTTCTGAGTATCCTTCTGATCGATGGGGGATTTATCTATCAGATCGTATCTGATGACATAGCCTCTTATGCGTTGGGTGGAGTGCTGTCTTCCGTGGTGCTGTATCTATTAAACTTTTTGGTCTTTCGGGGTTTTAGCCGTGAGAATGGCAAACAGTCTGGTTTGATGACTAACAGTAAGAATGAAGTGTTGAGTGAGGTGTTCCAGGATGTGCTTACGATTTTCAATCAGGAAGCCTATTACAAAGAACCCAAGCTTACGCTCAATAGATTGGCAGAAAAAATTGAGCGGCCACCTTATCTGGTTCGACAGGCCATTATTCAAAGGGAGGGAATGAATTTTAACGAGTATGTAAACTCGTTCAGAATCAAAGAAGTGCAGCGTATTTTGAATGAAAATTCATCTACCTATACCATCGAAGGAATCGCACTTGATGTTGGCTTTTCCAGTCCGTCATCTTTTTATCAGGCGTTTAAGAAATTCGTAAACTGTACTCCTGTGGAATACAAAAGAAGCCTCTCGCTAAAATAAGTTATGGATGGAGTGGCCTGTTTCTGTCTAGAAACAATGTTACATTTGGCTTAGCATCCACGCAATGAGAAGCAAGCTTGAAATTTAGTAATCAATCTCAATCAAGATAATTCCTCCAGTTATGTTTGAGGCCAAAAACATCTTTGATTTTTTTATTTGAAAATAGAGCTTTGCTTTGCTGTCGGCGAGGCAGGGCAGACAGGTAGCTCAGTTAGTGCGGACGGCCAGGCTTTGCATGTTGTACTTTCGTTTTATGCATATGCCATTTCTCGATTGTATTTTTTCCGATATTCCAATGGAGTAAGTCCTGCAAATCGCTTGAAAATTGTTCGGAAGGTTTTATCATCATTGTACCCGGAATCAAGCATTACTTGTAATATGTTCATGGTCGAAGATTCTAACTTCTTTTTGGCATTCTCAATTCTCACACGTTGGATGTACTCAATGGGAGTGTTTTTGGTTGCTTTCTTGAACCTTCTAACAAAGTTGCGTGAGCTTGTGGTTGCTTGCTCTGCTAGTTTCTCGACGTTGATTTTCTCTGAGTAGTGCTGCTCGATGTATTCCTGTGACTTTTTAATTTCTCTGTCTGTGTGCTCCTTTTGTCCATTAAAGATGATAAATTGATTTTGATCCATTCTGTCAAATTCAATCTCAGAGACCTTTGAGCACCAGATCGCATTTTCTCTACCGTAATACTTCTCAATCAGGTAAATGAGCAAGTTCAAAAAGGAGTAGGCCCCACCACTGGAGTAGATGCCATTGTCTTCATTGATAATCTTTTCCTGCAGGAGTTGTACATTCGGGAACATCTCTTTGAATTTGTCATGGGTGAGCCAGTGCGTAGCACACGTCTTACCATTCATCAATCCCGTCTTGGCTAGTAAGA
The DNA here is from genome assembly GCA_049115695.1 of Cyclobacteriaceae bacterium. GTDB lineage: Bacteria > Bacteroidota > Bacteroidia > Cytophagales > Cyclobacteriaceae > JAGDZR01. The sequence continues at coordinate 5,932 of JAGDZR010000023.1, forward strand.
AAGCTCCTCGGCATAGACTTGCTAATTCGGCATTGTGTAGGACTCGTTGATTTCTGATCCAGTCTACGAATGGTAGGTTTAACTCTATCTGTTCTTCCAGGTTGCCTACCAATCCGGGTATAATGATCAGATCTGTCTTTTTGACTTTATCAATAGTGTTAGTAGGAGTGACGCTAAAGAACTTATTGAAGTAGTGCGGCTCTCGATCCAAGCCAACCAAATCAATTTCAAATCGCTCGTTTTCAGGTAATCCCTTCTTCTGATGAAAGTTGTTGGCCATTTGGAATAAGTTCATAGAACCTATAATGGTATCTACTATAGCTAAACCTTTTGGAACAATGACGCTAAGATGTTTCATAATAGCAAAGATATGAATTCAAGTTGTCTGAATCAACCCTGATTGTTGTCGTAAAATACACCCAACAAGGGTGTAAAAACGACACATCTTTGTTCTACCAAACATTAAAAACGGAAATCATGAATGCTACTAAAGAAAAAGAAGCCATCGCAAGTCACTTAAAAGAGGGAACGCAAATTGAAAACGAAATCAGTATTACTGGGAAATGGGTACCCAGAAAGCCGGGTGGGATTTTCAGAAAATCACCTGATTCCCTGGAAATGTTGAAAGAATGGAAAGACATTCATCAGGAAGCTAGAAACCACAAGGGGATGCTTTCTACAGAAATTAATCATGCCGTAGGCCAGGATGCCGTACTTGTGCACCATGTATTTGAAAATTCGGACGCCCTAATTTCCTATTTCGGAAATACCGCATCCAATCACGCTCAGGCCCTGATGGCAGTAGCCAAGCCAGAAATACATATGGTACGTGGAGTAGATATTTCGCAAGAAGTGATCCAGGAGATAAATAAAAGAGAGATTCCGGTGGTATTTGCCGAATATCGATACGGCTATGTGAAGCACGACTATCGACAACCTGATCCAAAGCATGCAATTCAGGTCACGGCAAAATGGACCAGCAAGACGGGAGCAGATGTCAATGAGTTGGATTACTGGTGGCAGCAAGTAGGCAAAGATGCCTTCGACATGGAGAAAGGATTGATCCGCTTCGAAGTATTCAAGGTAGTTGGTGAAGATGCATTGGTTATCCATGAAACCTTCGATAGTAGCGACGAGTTAAAATTTCACCTGACCAAAGGCACTGCTGCCAAATACAAAAAAGAGATTGATGCCATAGCTGCCCCGGAAAATTATTTTTTCAGAGGGCCGGTCTCATGGACGATCAGAACATATTCCAAGTTCATGAAGCTTCCTGCCACTTACTCAAGCAGAGGAAGTCACTATACGATAGAAGGTGGAAACATGAGCGATGGGATTAACAAATAAGAACTTAAATAAAAACTGAATTATTACTAAAAAATCAGAACATGAAAAACGAACAAATTACTGTAGTATACAGCTGGACAGCCAAAGAAGGAAAGTCAGAGGATTTGAAAGCCATCTATAATGATGTCACTAAACAAATGAATGAGACTGAGCCAGGTGCTTTGGCTGTTGACTGTTACTTTGACGAAACTTCCAGAAAATTGGTCATTGCAGATGTGTTTGCGAATGCGGATGCTGTTAGATTCCACTTGGGAACGACTGCAGGTGCACATTGGACTGAGTTGATCGAGGTGGCTGATCCGGGAGAATTCCTTTTCTGTGGGGATGTTCCTCAGGAGATACAGCAAGCAGCTGTGGGTATGGGATTAAACGCAACGTTTGCGCCAAAGGTCTTTGGATTTACTCGAAACTAGGTTCGGTCTTCATATTGAAAACTACGGAGGAGTGCGTTGATCGCGTACTCCTTTTTTTGTACGGGTAATCAATGCCAACGCCAAGCTAGCAGGAGTGCGCCCCGAGCTTGGCAAGTTCCGATAAAACTAATGAATCTGCAATCTGCCGGTGCTCACAAAGTATCCAGAATGCCACTGCGTTCAGAAAGATCAAAACTCCTGTGAGATGCGGCACTTAGAAAGAACTGATCTATCCCAGCAGCTGATTCATGGTGATGTTAGCACTGAAGTCTGTAAATTAGCAGTTGGCGCATTCGCGCTAGTTATAGCCAGTTTTATTTCATTAGTTGTTCCAATACTGTTTCCCGCTCCTCTTCAAGCCTCTTTGCAAAATCTTTGGATTCTTGCGACACATGATTGCCCAGGTATTTGTTGCCCCATGTGACTAGGTCCACAATTGCCGGAGCTAGATCCTTTCCTTTCTGAGTTAACTTGTAGATAAACACCTTCTTATTGGTAGGATGATTTTCTTTTGTCAGTGCCTCCATCTGTTCTAGTTTTTTAAGCCTTTCAGTCAATCGAGCACTTGAAATATTCTCATCCGACTGATAGAAATCTTTGAAGGTTCTTCTTCCATGATAAAGCAAATCTCTTACTATGAGTAGTGTCCATCTGTCACCGAACAAGTCTAATGAGGAACTAATTGGGCATGTACTTCTAAAAATTTCTTTCTTCATAACACTTCCGTTTTGAAAGTATTTATTATTTTAGCTTCCGTTTTGAAAGTAAAAATATCATTAAAATGTAGACGATGAAAGTAGTTGACGCACATTTAATTACAAATTTGGTTTTTATTGGTAGTGCATTTTTAGTTCCTGTTCTTGCCTTTGGAACTTATAAGGCTTCAGGTGCTTCTAATAAAAAGGCACTATTGATATCAGCAGGTATTACACTCTGGGGTATTCTGATGTATTTCTTCTGCACATCTTGGCAATTCAATATTGAAAGCCCCATCACGGTCTGGTCAATAGTTATTCTTAATGTAATTTGGCCTTCTCTGGTCATAGTCATATTCAAGGACTATTTTGTCGGTGATGGACTTGATTTAAAGTGGCTTACCTTGATTCAAGCAACACGTTTCATGGGAGCGCTATTCATACTTGAGAATTTTCTAGGAAATACTGGAACTGCATTCGCATATATCGGTGGCCTAGGTGATTTTATGGCAGCAGTTATCGCACTAACTATATTGCTACAACTCCTTACAGGTGGTAAACCTAACAAGTTCATCTACTATTTCTTAATTGCTTTTGGTTCACTTGACTTCATTGTTGTTTATGGGCTTAGCCTCTTTAGCAGCGAAACATCATTGCAGGCGTTAGCGATTAATGAATCACATCATATGAATCTCTATCCATTAGCAATGCTGCCCTATTTTCTGGTTCCATTTGCTATGGCCTATCATGTATTAATGTACATGACACTAAAGCGTACAGAAGACTAATTGAGATTATTGACTAACAGGAATCGCAATTGGCTACAACGTCAAGCTATCGATTGTTATAGCCATATTATTTCGTTGCTATGACTACTTTGATGGACTCCTTAGCCCATTCTACGAGCTTGTCCCGATCTTCGATGATTTCCATAGGGGTTTCGTAAAAGTTCAATGTTCGCGAATTGTCCTTACCATAGGTATATTGCCTCATACCTGATTCAATAAATGCATTTTTATTCCTGTCATCGACTTTCAACCATACCTTGTCATGCTTAATTTTGGCAAAAGCAGAACCTTGGTAAAGCAGCGCCATACCTCCAAACATTCTCTTTGTTTCGAATTCTCCCAATCCAGCCAATTGGTCAAGGACGAAATCTCTAAATCCTTCATTTAGTGCCATCGTTAGTACATCAAAGTTGGTTAGTTACTATCATATTTAATTTCTCAAAAACACGTTCACGAAGTTGTTCCAGCTTCTTGTATTCATCGCTATTCAACATATCTTCAATGACCTCAGAATCGGGAAAAGAAATTATTGCGATCAAATCAGGGGAGCCCTCACCAACTAGCTTACTTGTGGTTTTATATCGGCCAATAGGAGTGCCACGATTCTCTTTGAAAACTTCCATGATGCTTCCAAGGTAATCAGGTAATTCCGCTTTATTTTCTGTATTCACCGATACACTGATTACCAAGAAAACTTTTTCAGAGTCAGAAGTCTGGGCCTTCACATTAATAACGGCTGAAGCAGTTATCATAAGGCACATCAAAAGTGGGATTAAGTCTTTCATAGTCTTATGAATTACATGCCTTCGCAGATTACCATATTGAGCTTACTAAATACCCTGGAGCGCTGTTCGCCCAAAGCCTGAAACTCAGAACCATTGGCCATGGATGTAATCATTTCGGCAGACGGAAATTGGAGGATTGCAACCATTTCTGGCGAATCTTCGCCTGATATCGATTCAGTGGCTTTGTAGCGTCCGATTGGTTTTCCTCCATGCTGCCCAAAAATCTTCATAACACTTCCAAGGTACTCTGGTACTTCTTCCATGTTTGACTTGTTGACTATGGCATTGATGACTAAAACTGCATTTTCTTGACTCATATCTGTAATTATTAAATTTTGTACAATACAATTTTACAGAGGTGAAAAGCGAAGAGCCGTTTTGAGAAGACCAACTATTTATCTGAGAGGGTCAATTTATATTGAGATGGAGGGATACCGTATTTTTCTTTGAATTTGCGGGAATAGTGCCCTATTGTTTTGAAGCCAGAATTCAGTGCAATGTCCACAATGGATAGTTCTGAAGTAGCTAATAGTTTTTTAGATTCCTCAAGTCTTCGGTCAAAAATGAATTCCTGAGGAGCTCTTCCGTAAATTTTCTTGAAATGCCGTTTGAAGGTGGATAAACTCATGTTGCACAGGTGTGCTAATTCCTCCAAAGTGATTTCGCTATACAGGTGATTTTCAATGGTGTTTTTGAAACTTGAGGTGTTCCGATTTACAAAGTCTTCTAACAGTTTTGCAACCTGCATTGCTTTTTTAGACCTAAGGAGGAGTAGAAGAATTTCCTTCACCTTGATCATGACGATTTCATTGGTAATGACATGAGTATTGTCGAAATAATGCAGAATACCTTCGATGTAATTCTGAGTTACAATACAGGGCTTGCCCGTCATGATATCGCGACTGAACTCAACGTTTTCTGACGATTCAATTTCAGGGAAGTTCTGTGCAAAGGCTTCCAAAATTGATCTCCTGCCAATATGAATAATGGTGACTTGATAAAGATCATTTTCATCCGGAAACGTCTTAAGAATAAGGTTTTCGCCAACTGAAAATGACAAATTTCCTTCTGGCACTTCTATGACTTCTGATGGTGTGATGGCGATGTGCTTACCATGTTTAATGTGCACAAAGCAAGCTTCATCTGTCAAGTGAAAATTGAGCGTTTGTTGATTGTTCGCCTTGATTGTTTCAAAAACTACTTTCTCCTCGTTCTCTATTTTCCTATGTTCCAGTATCATTTCGATCATGGGTTATTGGCTATAACGCTAAGCTAGCCGGAGTATGCCCACCAGCTTGTAAATTCCTCACAAAGTAGTGAAGGCTCTCCATCCCTCAAAGGTCTCAGATAAAAAATGCGTTGCACAAGATAAATGCGAGAACTCATCAGATTTCTAGAGCCTCAGATGATTCAGAAGGAGAGCTGAAACGGGCAATTCCCTCAAGAGTTTTGCAGAATGCACGGAGGCATATTACCGCTAGCATCTGTTACCTGTCGGCTAATTTATTCAACAGTTGGTTCGCTTCGATTATCTCAGTTCCTTCGAACGGGTTAAGTTCAAGAAGGTCTTGGTCGCCAGTTACAAGAATGTCGGCTTGTGAAGCCCTTATAAGTCCTAGTAAGAGTTGTCCTTGGCATCTCGACAGAGGTTCGGATACTCTGTAACCTCATAGTTAGTTCCCAAAATGTCCATGAGTTTGAGTAATTCATCGACTTGCTGTTCGTTGAAGTACCTTCGAAATTTCTTTCTTGCCGTTACTTCCTTTATCTCAGTTAAAAGTTGTTCGGACAAGACGAGTTCAATTTGTCTGGTTGAAAGAAGTTCAGTTAACCCTCCGAGTTTAAACCCTATTAAATAACTAATCCAAATGTTGGTGTCAATTATGACCTTAGTTCGATGTTCGCTTGTCATATAGGTCTTGGCGAACCTGCTCTACTTCAGCAGTTATCTCGTTCATCGTTAATTTGTCAGACCGGAATGCAGTTAGAAGCTCAGTCAATTTAGACCCAATGGTCTCCTTTTCAAGTTCACGCGAAATCTTGATCTTCTGTTCACCGGGTAGATTTCGAACCAGTTCCAGTATTTGAGTGAAAGAAAGATTTATGTTAGCATCCATAGGATAAAGTTACGAAAAATTCAGGTTTACTGTTTACCATGCAATGCTGACAGGTAACGCTCAACTATCATCCGTAAGCTAAACTTTTCAAATATCTAATAAAAGTATCTCAAGTCACCAGCCTTTGCAAACAGTCAGTAAGCTTATGGATGATAGTATTTGTGTGTGCCCGGCACGGCACGGCTATTAATATAGCCA
>JAGDZR010000024.1:0-3235 GCA_049115695.1 Cyclobacteriaceae bacterium
GAGATGTGGTATAAGAGACAGTTATAGTGGGTAACGTCAAGCTAGCAGGAGTGCGCCCCGAGCTTGGCACGTTCCGATAAAACTAATGAATCTGCCGGTGCTTCCTCAGTATCAAATAACCACTGCGCTCAGAAAGATGAAAAATCCTGCGAGATACTCCAAGTAGAAAACACAGAGCTTTCTCAGCGGCTGATTCATGGTGAGGTCCGCACTGAGATTTTCAAATTTGCAGTTGGCGGATTCGTGCTAGAGATTGTTACACACTTTTACTTATTCGGATGGTAGTTGATAGAGTTTAGGTTCTACAATGCCTCTTTTCAGCATATTTTCTTTGTTCATCTCAAAATGCATAGTAGTCATGACATTTAGATATTCTTCAATAGGTTCTAATCCCACTTCCTTCCTTCTCTTATTTACTTTGATACTGTCCATGAGAGGTTTAGGAATTGCTTGACCTGTTTTGCTGATATAGGTCACTTGTGTTCCGTAGATTTGTTTTTTCCCAGTATTTAATCGAACCCGATCAGTTAATAAACCAAAATTTCGGCCATCTGCATTGTTGTTTTTCACCTCAGATTCTAGGTCTTTCAAAACATCACTTTGAAATTCAGGGTCGAAATCGGCATGTTGAACCATCAACCAGAAATGCTTTTCACCAGTTTTACCAACAAGATCAAATCCTGGATATCCATATTCTTCGAAAATTTCAGCCAATCTGGTCTTATGAGTTCTGTAAATACTGTCCTTAAAATCCTTCCACTGTTCAAGATCAAGGTGTTGGTAATCTTCTGGAGGATACGCGTTTCGAGCAGCAATTTGATCTGTTTCAGCCATTGAGGAAAGTTCGTCAACTAGATCTTGATTGAATTCTACAACCGCTTTTTCTTTACTCTTATCTTGTGTTCTGGAGCAAGACGCTAGAGCTAGTATGACAATAATAGATTGTAAAAAGGTTCTTTGCATTGCGTAAGGTATTGTGTGTAACGACCATGTATGAGGCGTGTGCTCTCACTTTATGGACCGCACGAAAGTAGTGAAATCTGCCGTATCTCAGCGGCAGATATCACGGTCAAGTTGCACCGAAACTAGGCAGAAAGCACTATGACATATGCCCGATCAGCGTCTGTTAGTCTCCGTTTGGTTTGATCGATCAGGCTATTTTAAGGGTTCGTCTGCTTCAGGTAGTGTTGGTAAGTTACCGCCCCTCACATGAACCAAAGAGTCTCGGTTTCTTCTGAAATACCTCTGTTGACCGTTGTTCAGCTTTTGGCTGTTGAAGAGATGTTGGTAGTAGCCAAGAATGAAGGTTGTGTCAGTCCCTTCAATGGAATAAAACATAATAGTATCACAATCTTGTAATCTCAATTGTAAATGATGTTGGGAGGTTCTTTGAGTGTAATATCCAAGGATTGGTTCACCTTCAATGTTGAGGTTTAAATATTCTTCTTCGTTGTTCAAAGGTTTGACTTCTAAAAGAGTTCCTCCAGCTCGATCGACAACCCACTCGGATGAGTTCAACCGCGGCAATAAGTCACATTGTTCGCTCAGTCTGTTAAAAATACTCTCCAGGCCCTTCGAGTTACAAGAAAGCAAAAAAAGTGAACTTAAGATTGCAATTATTCTCATGTTGTTGTTCGCATATTATCCGCTATGAAGATTATGGAGACTGACGTCTTAATAAACGGTCGTTTTAATGCCGTTTATTTATTGTTAGCATTAGTATTCGGGATTGAGATATAAAAATCTTCTTCAAATTCCTTGCCATCAAATTCTTGCCCGCTTTCTGCACTTTTAAGAAATGCCTCATACAATTTAAGCTGTTTGGCATAAAGTTCTAGGTTAGGTCCTAAAAGATAATTGTCAGGCTGTGAGAATATATCTCTATATAAATACCTCATTAGAAAGACCGAACAATAGCTAGAGTGTCCAAACCATTTCTTTTGAGACACCTGTATCAATTGAGCATTCGTTAGTTCGTCAAATAATGGAAAGGATTTTTGCTCTCTGGTATTTGCAATCATCAAAATAGGGATGGAATATTCCAATTTGTGATCAGCAATAATATTAGCTTCTTCAGGCCATCCCTCTTCTGACTTCAAATAATCAGCCGCGAAACCCTCCATCGTTGTTTCTAATGAAATAAATGCATTGGCCCAGTTATCCTGATAGAGAAACTTGAAGCCGATTTGAGCACCAATACTATGCCCAATAAAGTATGATTCATCACTGGTCGTTAAGGTTTTTGCAAATGCTATAACACTTTTTGCAAGTGCTATTTCGTCAAATTCTTTGCCGTCATATCCATACCATTTGTTTTCGAACGGTAAATGAAAATTTGAAGAAACAACAATGTATCCTCGAGAGGCAAAGTATTCAGCCAAAACAAAATTCTCATCAGGTTCGCCCTGGCCGCCATGATGATAAACGATGACTGGAAAATCCAGCTTGTCAGAAATTTTTTTGTATTGACTTTTCGTCTGATAATTCTTTATGGTATCAAACACGTCCAAATATGAATATTCACCATAGTCGATTGAATCATTGTCGGGGGTATAATTATCTATGATATAATATTCTATAAAAGCAGAGTCCATTTTTTGAACGAGCGGTTCGTAGACACTTTGCAGCTCAGATGGAAGTTTTCGGTTCCTAAGTTCATAAAATCGTAGTGGCTTGAGGTGATGTTCCTCGATTGGGTACCAGATTCGTAGGAACAATGGGGTTGGTCCTTTGTAATCATACTGAGTATAACTAGCACCGTTTTCCGGCAGAAAACTAAATCGAATATCGCTGTTGAATATAACCGTATCGCTAAACCCAACACCATGCTCTCCGAATTCAATCCTACTATAAAATGAATCCCGCTGATTTAAATTATCATTTTGTTCTTTGTTGTTTGAATTGCACCCAAACATTAAAAGAAGTACTCCTGAGACAAGATTTAAAGTTTTCATACGCTCAAAAATTAGTAATGATAACCTTTAGCTTCCCTTCATATTAATATTCCAAGAAACTGAATTTAATAACTTAATGAATAGGAAAGGCAGGTAAAGATCCATGTGCTAACCAGGTATTAAGACCTATTGGGCGATTTGGTACCTGCTTTTCCATTGCCCAACTATCATCCGTAAGCTGGATTGTTTAAATAACTATAAAAGTATCTTATCGCAGGAGCCTTTGCAAAAAGCACATTTAGCTTATGGATGATAGTGACTGTGTGTGCCCGGCATGGCAC
>JAGDZR010000025.1:0-160993 GCA_049115695.1 Cyclobacteriaceae bacterium
AATATGCGAACTGAGCTATTTGACATGAAAGTGCGAAATAGAAACTTCTGTGCTTCTAGCAAATGGCACGCATACTCACTTTAGTTGGGCGTTGTGGTGAATACTAAAGTACTAGAACCTTAATAAAAACCCGCTTGAGACTTCCCGATGGAATTTCATGTTGGCAGATTTTTTAATGTCTACTCCTATGTACATTTGAAGTATACAGAGTTTCAAGTAATAATGTAATGGAGCAAATTGTCATTTTAGTTGTCTGGGCGGCAATATTTCAAGGTATATTCCTAAGCGCCATGTTCATTAGTCTTGACGACTCTAAAAGAAAATCAAATACCCTTCTTGGCCTATTTATCATTTCTATGTTGATAGAGCCCATTGGTATCTTTTTACCTTATGATTCTATTTCTGGTTATTCCCTGATAGACTATTTCAGCACACCAGAAACCAAGATTTTATTTCCTTTATTATTCCTTCACTATGTGCTCAATAAACTGGGTGCAGCATCTAAGTATGGTTCTTTTCTGAAACTAAACTATTTGCTCGGAATCATAGTGGTGAGCTTTACAATTATCAATCTCTTGATGTTTGTTTTTACTGATCAAGCACTCATAGGCTACATCAGTCCTAAGAAAATCGAATTGATTCATCTCATCCAACAGACTTATGGTTTTATTCTGGCAGTATTCGTCCTGATAGCTTCCCTTATAGAAATTAACCGTTATAAAAAAATTATTAAAGATAGGTATTCGGATTTAGGATTATTAGCCATTGCGTGGCTTTGGAGGTTTATCCTAATGCTCGTTCCTGCGGTTATTCTATGGGGAGCAGAGACTGCACGGATGTATGTCGGTCATTTTACCGGTAGGTACACAACTTGGAATCTCACAACTGTCATCTGGGGCATAATTGCAATTCTAATTTACTACGTAAGCTATAAAGCCTATAGAAAAAAGGACTTGCTGGATGGCCTCCAGCCAATACCAGAGTCACAGATCGCAAATGACAACCAAGATTCTGGCAATTTGGCAAAGCAATTAACTCATGCAATGGATGTCACAAAATTGTATCTGAAGGAAGACCTCACCATTTATGACTTGGCAAAGGAAATCGAGTCTACAACTAGAAAAGTCTCTAACTGTATCAATACCCATTTTCAATCAAACTTTTCTGAATGGGTGAACCGATACCGGGTAGAAGAAGTCAAGCTTAGATTTCAAACTGAAGGTGCTAACAACCTGACGATTGAGGCCATCGGTCAAGAGGCCGGGTTCAAATCAAGATCTGCCATGTATGCTGCTTTTAAGCGGTTTACAGGCCAGTCACCTGCTTATTTCAAGCGTTAACTTGTCCTGATATACGCTTTCATGACCTGATAACGTTCATCAGGACAAAGGACAAAAACCCCCGCTTTACTTTCACTGTTGAATGCAGAATAAGCTCCATACGAGCTCTTAACTTCAATTTTTCAACAATGAATAATTTTCCGACAGACTTTAAACCCATTTCTCAGGATTCCAGAATACACGCCATTGATGCGCTAAGAGGATTTGCACTTTTGGGTGTGCTTTTGGCCAATTTACCGGTCTCAGACAATCCTGTCACCACCCTGACGATAGACGAGCCGATGGGGCTATTATATTATCTGTTTATAGAGAAAAAATTCATGACCATCTTCTCAATCCTCTTCGGTTTTGGTTTTTATATCCAAATGAAAAGAGCGGAGAAAAAGGACATCAACTTCAACAAATACTTTCTAAAACGCATGGTACTTCTCTTCGCGATCGGTACCGTACATGCTTGGTTATTTTGGAATGGTGACATTCTGAGAGCCTATGCCCTGGGAGGGATATTATTGTTACTCTTACGAAAATCGTCCATAAAAAAAATGCTGGCTGGCGCCTTAGTTTCAATCATACTTCTGACCGGTATTTTGTTTATAGTCAATAGTGCCCTTGGTTGGCGATATGGTTTTGGTTATGAATATGCCCTTGAAATATTCACTGCAACTTCATTCGTTAAGTATCTCGAAATCAACTTCATCACTGACCCATGGGTCAATTTTCTGATCGATATGCCACTCACTATTGCATTTGCCTTTGGTAACATGCTGTTAGGGGTCGTACTCGGTAGGATTGGCTTTTTTGAAATGTCTAAAGAAACACAGAAACTGAGGAGTTGGTTGGTGGTTCTAGGTATCACACTTGGTGTGGGAGCCAGTTTTGTCTACTTCATGGTTGTCACAGGCAAACTAGAGTTAGACATTCCATTACTTTGGTTGCCTTTCGTGGTAGTGGCTGGTATGCTAGCACAAAGCCTTTCATATATCGCGCTATTCGTTTGGCTCTATTCAAAAAATCAGAGTAAAAGACTGTTAAATTTCTTCAAACCAGTTGGGCACACCGCATTAACCAATTACCTGATGCAATCCTTATTCATGATCATCATTTTCTATCACTGCACAAATTTGTTTTCCTATTATGGTCAATTCGGCACAACAATGACGTTTGCCACTGGAACGGTAATCTTTATTCTTCAATCCATCATCAGTCGGATTTGGTTAGAAAGGTTCGACCAGGGACCGATAGAACAACTCTGGAGAAGATGGAGTTACGGACAGCAAACTAAATAACCAGAATTTAACAGGGGAAGACACAGGCATACCGACTGCCAAAATGATCTGCTCCTTTATTTATCATACTTAAAATTAAATCAGATGAAACAAATTATAACATATTGCTTATTCATGCTCTCTCAAGTTGGCTTTTCCCAATCTGGAAATAGAAATGCCGAAGCAGTCAGCTTTCCATCGGCAGGCATTCAACTAGAAGGGATTCTAGTAAAACCTGGTAATGCAGACAAATACCCCATGGTGGTTTTTCAGCAAGGATCTGGGCCACATGCTTTTGAAAACTATGACAAAGAGGCTTGGGGGCCACATAAATTCTATATTGAAGACGTACTGCTCAAGCAGGGTTTTGCAGTATTTTTTTGTAATAAGAGAGGTCTAGGTGACTCCAAAGGGCACTGGCAAGACAATGACTTCTATGGTAGGGCCAAAGATGCCTATGCTGCAGTTGAGTACTTACGGACTAGAGGAGATATTGACACCAACATGATTGGAATGTCCGGCCATAGTCAGGGTGGCTGGGTATCTCAGATCGTTGCTGCTGAGCATGATGATATTAATTTTGTTATTTCTTTAGCAGGCCCCACTGTAGGGCAATGGGAGCAAGCGGAAAGCCTAAGAAGGTATTTTTTTAAGTGTAAGGGACTAAGTGGAGAAGCCTTGGATAAAAAGGTAGCGAAAAAAATGAAATGGCTCAAACGGTCCGCTAATATAGGTGGATGGCTGACTATTGTCCGAAGTGCCAAACACTGGAACCTGACACACGACTATGAAAATGACGAAGTGTTAAAGAATATCGACTGTCCAACTTTGTTGTTGTTTGGTGAATATGATGTTAATGTTGATCCAGTAGAAAACATCACCTATTTAAACAAAGTATTTGATGGTAATATCCCTGATAATTTCACTATCGATGTAATGTCTCAGGGCCATCATTGTTTTTATCAAGTAGAAAATCGCTGCGTTCCCTGGGAGGTAGCAATCAAGCAGCCATTCGATAGCGAATTTCAAGGAAGAATTAGTGACTGGTTGGCTAAAACTGTGAAGGAAAATTGATTTGATTGAAATGCCCTCAGTACGTTTTTGATTGGGTGTTCAATTAGATTTTTCAAGGCTTAATAAAAACAGATGTTGAATTAATAAATACCCAAATCATTGCTTTTTATTGAGCTCTTGGAAGTAGAGATCAACTCACCACAACAATCGCTATGAATGAAGGCGGTTTTATAGGTCAGAATATTTTATTGGGGATTGGAATGTCCGCCACAAGTTTTAAATTTAAATCAAGGCGTGCCTATGTGCGAGACGAGAGGTTAGTGCTTTCTAATCCTCACTCATCATAGTAGGACGTTAGATTTAATTGATATTGATGAAAAACTTTTCATTTGTAGGAATGCTCATGATCATTCTAGGTGCATGTCACACAGATGTCACTGATGACATAGAAGCTGACTATGACTATCACGATAATGCTTGGGTAATAGAAATCGATAGCAATGATTGGCATTTGCCCAATCTAATGCTAGTTGAGCAATGTGATCCTGACACTAAAGAGAATTGTAGTTTGATAAAATTTACTCATCCTTTCGCACCTTCAGCGAGTGGTAGTCCGGGCATGCTGTGGTTTGAGTTCAAACTCAATCCAGATAATGATTTGGAGGTAAATTATTTCGGAAATGGTGTTAATCTTGGAAATTGTGGTGCTGCTTTATGCATTAACCTGACTGATATTCCTGATAAGGCACCAGAAAATGTCACCGAACAAACTTTTGAAATGATCAGAAATGCAACAATCTATAAGATTGTAGATTCAGATTTTGGACCGATACCCACTTCTACCTATGATACATGTGATAACCAAATTATTGACGATTGTTATAACATTTCAAACTATAAGAGAGCATCCTACACCAACAGTAATGAATCTCTTAGGCAAGTTGAATTTCATGTCATCCATGAAGGCGCTATTATCTTCTCGCTTCAATATCAGCAATATAACCCCAACATACCTGTTCAATGCAAGCCACCAAGTATTCAGATTGAAAATCAAGAAACATTGGACAATCTTATAGATGACTATGAAGAATGCATTGAATTTGAAAGTATAACTATTTCAGGAGATGATATCCGTGATCTGTCTGGTTTGAGTTTTATTCATGAGATTCGCCACCTTGCCTTATTCGACTTACCGAATCTAACTCAGCTAAATGGTCTGAAGATAGAAAGCATTAAAGACCTTACTATTGATGGAACCGCACTCAACGATTTGACTGGATTAGAAGTTACCAAAATCGGAAGTCTCTCAATTATCCGAAATCAAATGCTTACTACCATGGAAGGATTAGAAAATTCAAGCATTGATGATCGGGTGTCGATATATGCAAATCCGAAATTAGAGAGTTTGCTCTCTCTTAGTCATTTAGAAGAATTGAATGGACTCTGGATCGGAGGTAATATGCCCAACCTTAATGGATTAGAAAATTTAAGATTTGTTCAAGATATGACCATTGGACCACTTCCAAAACTGCAAAGTCTCAGTGGATTAGAAAATCTGGATTCTGCAGGACTTATTTATATCACTCAAAATGTAATGCTCAAAGATCTTGGCGCTCTTGCCAATCTACGATCAGCGGATCACTTGGATATTTCTTATAATTCCAGCCTGCAAAATACAGTAGGGTTTATCCAATTAGGATCTCTAAATTCTCTGTATTTGAATGAAAACAAAAATCTTCTGGAAATAGGTGGGTTTGAGAACTTACTTAAACTTGAACAGCTTCAAATCTCTCGAAATCCTGATTTGACGTATCTAAATGGACTTGAAAACTTGACTATGATTGGCAGTTCTCTAGTCATTGAAGAAAATGGCTCATTAACCAATTGCAGCATAAATGGTATCTGTGCGTCATTGAATTCATCAATAAGTGAATTACGAATTGTTAACAATGCAATTGGATGTAACTCAGTTAATGAGGTCAAGGATTCCTGTGGCAACTAAATGCAACAAAACGATATAGCATGTGCCTCTAAGTAGTCACTTGATAGTGCAATGCAAATCAGCTAGCTTAGAATAAATAAACAAAGTCCAGAGGCACGTGCTATAGTTGGTTAGATTCAATTTTGAACTTACATCAGCATTGAGCTACTTCCCATGATCAAAAATATGAACCATCGAAAATTTGAAGTATCTAATATTGCAGTCTCATTATTGGTCATTTCTACTTTCCTTATTTCCTGCAAGGATGATGATATTGAACCCTTCTCAGAATATCATGAAAATGCATGGATAATGGATATCGATAATCAGGATGAATCCGTTCCAGGATTATTCCTGAATGAGGAATGTACAGGTGGACCGAATTCTTGCACTTTTAGATCCATGTCACACGACCACTGGGAATTAGGTTCATTGTGGTTTGATTTTGAACTTGACCAGGACAATGAATTAAGGGTAAACTACTTTGGCAACTTGAGAGTTTTTTTTCCTTTTAGAGAAGAAGAAGTTACTTGGAGTTTGGATAATGTGCCTTCCAATGTCGATAGTGCTACTTTTTCCATGATTCTTGATGCTGACGAATATGAATTGGTATCGATCGATTATGGTCCTCCGGTTTCCTTCTCTGAGGATTGTACAAATGAATGTATAGTAACAAAACATTATATAAGAGATGACAATTCATTGCGAGCAATTAGTTTTAGGGTCCTTTACGAAGGCAAAATTATATTTGAACTCAACTACGATAGTGGTGAGATTGCTCCAACGTCATGCATATCGCCGGATCAATTACACATCTCAAGTCAGGAAACTATAAATCAATTTAGTGAGCTTTTTCCTGGATGTAAGAATTTTGGTTCTATCGGTATTTCAGGGGAGTTGATAACTGACCTGTCAGGTTTAAAAAATATTGATTCCATTGGAACATTATACATAGGACTTCCCAATTTGATCAGTTTGAATGGAATTGATGTTGATTTCATAGATCATCTAGAAATATCTAACAGCAATCTTACGGATCTGAAGGGAATCGAAGATATCTCAATAGGGTCCGGTTTGACACTCTATGAAAATGAGGAACTTCTGAATTTTCAAGGCTTCAACAGCCCAGATTTGGATTACCTAAACATTTATCACAATCCTAAAATCGGACATCTGACCGGACTGGAAACTTTGTATAAAATTGGAAGCTTATCTCTATATGATAACGAGTTACTTATGGACTTGAATGGCTTAGATAATTTGGAATCAGCAGAGGAATTGGACATTTCAAATAATCCATTAATTACGAATTTTACATCGTTGTATAAACTCTCTTCATTAAGAGTTTTTGTAATCAATGGCTCGGGAATTGAAAACCTCTCAGGTCTTGAAGGTATCGAAATAATGGAGTCTGTAAATCTTACAAATAATGATCGATTGCAAAACCTGAGAGGATTGGACAATTTGACATCAGTTCAAAACCTTACAATCGAAGACAATGAAAGCCTAGCCGATATTCGCGCCCTGTCAAATCTTTCTTCACTTGAAGAATTGCGGATTTATCGAAATCCAAGAATTGAAAATTTGCAAGGTATGGAAAACATCAATTCGTTAGGAGCCCTATTCATTACCGACAATGAGAATCTGAAAACTTTGAATGGAATAGAGAATTTGACTTTTGTCGATTGGATATCCATAGTGGATCAAGAATTATTATCAGACCTGAACGCTTTAAGTAGTCTTGTGTCAGTAGGGACTCTTGGGATTCGATCAAATGAGGGACTTCTCAGTTTAACAGGTCTTGAAAGTTTGACCAATGCACAAGGCATCACCATTTCGGATAATTTGAATTTGACCAATCTTAATGGATTTCAAAATTTAAAGGAAACCAGAGTACTCACCATTCAAGAAAATGCAGCACTTATAAACATTGATGGATTAAATAACCTCACGACGATTCATGAAATCATTGAAGTGGGGGGAAATCAGTCTCTTTCTAATTGTGCCATTTCAATTTTCTGTGAAACAATCACTAATTCACCGGAGAAAATAATAATTTATAATAATGGTTCTGGTTGTAACAGTGAGACTGAAGTAATTGAAAATTGTAATTGAAGTAAAAGAACGACATTTTATAAAGACATTATGAGTCATTGGTCTCCTCTGGGTTAAAATCAAAAGCATGAGAATTTCAGAAATTATCCTTGTATTAACATCGGTTCTTGCGCTTTCATGCAAAACTGAAAAAAAAGAAACCTTTGAGAAATTTCAATTTGCTCTTCCTGAAGAAGTCGGGATGAGTTCGGACTCACTGGCTAACATTGAGTCGATGGTTATGGAATTTGTGGAGACAAAGAAGTTTCCAGGAGCTGTCACGTTAATCGCAAAAGACGGTAAAATCATTTACGAATCAGAAATTGGTTGGGCAGATTCAGCACAAACAGTGCCCTATAGAAAAAATCATTTATTCCGGATGGCAAGCATGACTAAACCTGTTGTGTCGGTAGCGGCAATGCAACTTATAGAAGCTGGTAAAATCAAATTGAATGATCCGGTTAGCAAATACATTCCATCTTTTGATTCAATGGAAATCATCACTGATTTTAATCACGAAGACACCACATGGAAAGAAATTCCGTCCAAAATACAACCAACCATTAATCATCTCTTAAATCATACTTCTGGCATACCCTACGCCTTTGAGAATCACGGAGAAGCCATTTACGTAAAATATGATATCCCTGCATTTAACACTTATCGCAACTGGACTATTGCAAACACGATGAGTCTGCTTGGCACGCTTCCGCTTGCTCATGAACCAGGAGAAAAATGGACTTATGGCCTTAGTACTGATGTATTGGGTAGAGTCATTGAAGTAGCTTCAGGAATGGAATTGGATAATTACGTCCGAGAAAATATTACTCTGCCCATAGGTGCGAACACGTTGGATTTTTATTTTAACGATTCCAATGCTACCGCTAATTTGACGCCTTTATTCATTGCGGATTATAAAACCAGTTCAGAAGGACAGTTCGTTCCCTTCAGACTCCCAGATCATCCCCTATATGATGTCAATTACCCAGTATCAGGCTCAAAAACCTACTTTTCAGGAGGTACTGGTATGACTGGAACGGCACGAGATTACTTTCTTTTCTGCCAGGTAATGCTAAATGATGGCAAATTGGGTCATTCACGAATATTAAAGCCCGAAACTGCACAAATCATGCATCAGAATCAAATAGATACAATATCCTATCCATGGGGACCGCATGTATTCGGGTATGGCTTTTCAGTTGCAACATCAGATCATCCCAATACACCTATTGGGACCTATGGATGGGGCGGTACGTATAGCACTGACTTTTGGATTGATCCTAAAAATAGACTCATTGTCATCCAATTACGTCAAGTTGCATTTTCAGGAAACAAAGACGATATCACATCAAGACTTGAGAAAATTGTTTACAGTGCTTTTGTGAAAAGTTGAATATAATCACGACTCATAACTAACACTATCATCCATAACCTAACTGAGCTGTTTGCAAAGGCTGGAGCGATGAGATTCTTTTATAGTCCAGCTTACGTATGATAGCTGGTCGATATACTCTGTTAAATTCTCCTCTTTTGACAATCCCAAACTCTTTCTTAGTCGGTAACTTGAGGTATTGGCACTTTCTGAAGATATTCCAAGTAGACGGGCCATTTCTTTCCCTGAAAATCTCAATTTGATTAAATCACTTGGGCCGTTGTTGGTGTTTTCACCAACAACTGGAGGGCCATTTATTAATAAGGCTGGAGAGTCATTTATTAATGAGATTACTTCACTCGACTTAAATTTCCTTGTAGGTTATAAGAACTACAAGGGCGGAAACAACCAGGGATTATAATGCGTTAATAAACTCCGTCAAGTTCTCCTCTTTTGATAATCCCAAACGCTTTCTTAGTCGGTACCTTGAGGTATTGGCACTTTCGGGTGAAATACCCAGTAAGCGGGCCATTTCTTTCCCTGAAAACTTCAATTTGATTAAAGCACAAATCTTCAAATCGTATTCTTTCAGATGAGGGAATTGCTGCTTAAGCTTCTCGAAAAAATCACCATTGACAGAAGTGAATCTATTTTCGAACTCTAGCCAGCTCATGTCCTGATTGATCTTGATGGAATTTAAAAGTTGTTTAGCTTCCTTTGATTGGGTCTTAGATCGGATATCTGACAAGCCTTCTTTTAAAGAGGAGAGGAGTTCGTCTTTAGCAATGATTTGTAAAGCCGAATTGGTGAGCTCTCGGTTTTTGATTGCCATGATTTCTCTATTTTTCTCTTCTTCCAGCTGTTGACGCTGGTCAAATTCTAGTCTTTCCAATTGATTTTTTCTCCTCAGTTTTCTGACCCAGACAATTCCGCCAAAAAGTATTAACACGAGGGTTACAACTAAAATGGCTGTGTTAAGCAATAAGATCTGCTCTTCTTGTTCGAGTTGCCTAACTCGTTGTTCATTGATAATGCGCGCTTGATTTTCCTGTTCTTCGCGATATCGATCCTTGATTTCCAACAGGAATTGATTGTTCGGACTCTTACTGCTATAGAGCCATTGATCGAGATCATATGCTGTTGACAGATATACGTTGGCTTGTTGATAATCGCCTCGCTGCAGCATGATCTCAGCTAATTTATTGTAGATGTCGGGGACAAAGTTTAAGTGATTGAGATATTCACTGGCATACGCTAAGGCAATGAGATAGCTGCTGGCTGCTTCTTTTGGGTTGTTCATTTCAATGTATAAATCACCGAGGAGTGAGTGATAAATCGTCAGGTAGCCAAATTGCCCTGCATCTTGGATTTCTTCTCTTACATTGGACATGTTGATCAATGCCTGTTGATAGTTTCCTCTGAGAATTTCCAGATAGGCGCGTTCAGCTCCGACGATGATATCAGTAAAAGGTGAATTTGTTTCGATCGCTTCGCAACTGTCAAGATAGGCCCCTGCGGTAATCGGATCTTGCTCATACCGATAATGGATCGCCAGAGGGAAGTAATTATTACGTAACGAAACACTATCTAGTTTACGCTCATTTACGAGCTGCTTATTGATATCTAGTGCCTGCAAATAGTAATCAAGTGCTGTTTCTCTTCTTTCGTAAATACTATATAGTATGCCTAGTCCATTGTAGCTGGCGGACTGAGTGATGAGATGATTGATTTGCTTGGCCAGGAGAAGTGCATTCCAATAGGAATCATATGCACTGGCATAATTGGTTCGATTGGTATAGACCTGAGCTAATTCATTTAATGCAATAATGGCATTAATCGTATCGTGACTTGAAAGCAGATTTAGGATACGGCTCTCGGACCTGATGATCAACGAATCCTTGAATGATTCTTGTAAAAAACCAGGTGTAATCAATGCTAAGTCCGGTTCATCATTGTGTGCCTGGGCATTTGTTTCACAGACTACCAGTATCACTAGTGTAAATAGTATGAGTCTATGTGTCTGCATGCTTATGTAAATAAGATTTGATGTAAAACAGCCCAATAATCGCATTATTATGCTATTTCAAGATAAATAAGATTCCGGAAATCATGATCAGTCTATATGGAGTCTATTCCTGAAATTGAGCAATTGATATGTCTATGAGCATATTTGTTAATGTAAACTGTGGATTGTGACGAGTTGGATTTTGAAGCAGTGTGTGTGGGTCTGATCGAATGCTTTTTGAGAGGTTCATGATGAACTACCGATTTCGCACCCATTGCTAATGACCAATTTCTAACTTGACGGTAATATTAAAATTTGGAATGACTATGACCTGGGGGATTACTAAACTATCCAACATCTGTGGTGTTGTACTGATCATACTGGCGTCCTCATGCAATGTCCAGTTGCCGGATGAGGTACAAATCGCTTATTCAAATCTGCCTCAGGAGTTAGACTTCAACCTGGACATCAAGCCCATTCTGTCAGATAAATGCTATGCATGCCATGGCCCTGATGAGGGCAAGATTGTTGCTGGACTTCAACTGCATGCAGCTGAGAAAGCTTATTCCGAATTATCTGAGTCACCTGGGAAATATGCCATAGTTCCAGGAAAACCACATAAAAGTGAAATGGCTTATCGGATACTGTCTGAAGATCCGGAAGTGGTCATGCCCAATCCTGAGTCACATTTGACATTAAGCGCCAGGGAGAAGGCTATTTTGATTAAGTGGATTGAAGATGGGGCAGAATATGAACCACACTGGGCATTTATGCCGTTGACCGAGCAGGCAATTCCCGAAATAACGGATTCTGAGTGGTCTGTAAATCCAATTGATAATTTCATTGCTGCCAGGCTGGAAGAAGAGGGGTTGACTCCTAGCAAAGAAGCTAACAAAGAAATACTGTTACGGAGATTATTTCTTGATTTAACAGGGTTGCCACCTACAGGAGTTGAGATTCAGGAGTTTCTGACCGATACGGATCCGAATGCATATGAGAAGCAGGTGGATAAACTGCTGGCTTCATCACACTATGGTGAAAAGATGGCCACTGATTGGATGGATTTGGCTCGTTTCACTGATACCCATGGATATACAGTTGATCGTTACAGAGACATGAGTCCATGGAGGGACTGGGTCATTAAGTCATTCAATGAGAACCAACCGTACGATGAATTTATTACCTGGCAGATAGCCGGAGATTTACTACCTGACCCAACGCGAGAACAGCGACTCGCTACCGGTTTTGGTCGACTTCATCCTCAAAATATGGAAGGGGGAATTGTTGATGAAGAATTTCGGGTTGAATATGTTGCTGAAAGAACGCAGGTAGTAGGGCAGGCATTCATGGGGCTGACCATGAACTGTGCAAGATGTCATGATCATAAGTACGACCCCATTTCTCAGAAGAACTTTTATGAAATCTATAGCTTCTTCAACAACGTAAATGAGACGGGGCAAATATCCTGGGATCCAGGCGACATTCCGGTTCCCAATATGCTCTACCCAAATCAAGAGCAGGAACAATTACTCGATTACCTCGACTCATTGGTAGAGATAACAGAGGAACGAGCCAATGAAACGCTCGAGCAACAAACAGCAGCTGCTAATGACTGGGTAAACGCTGGAGGCTATCAGGACATCACCATCAATCAACTACGAGGTAATCGACAGGCTCATTTTGACCTCAATGGCACTCTGATTAATAAAATGGACGGTAAGTCCGGTAAGATGGATCGCCAGTTTTCAAAGGGTGAAGAACCCAACTTTGTCAGCACGAATAATGGAAAGGGACTTAAAATGGATGGAGATGCCTGGTTGGACCTGAAACCAGTTGGGATTTTCGATCGCAGTTCGCCGTTTAGCATAGGTATTTGGGTAAACATTCCGGAAGAGCTTGAAGAAGGTGTGATTTTCCATAAAAACAAGGCCGTAATGCTGCATTGCAAAAAGGGGTATTCGCTCTACCTGAAGGACAATAAACTCGAGCTTATCCTGGCGCATACATGGCCAGACAATGCGATAGAAAAAGTTTCATTGATCGATGTACCAAAAGATGAATGGATACAACTGACCCTGACTTATGACGGATCAAGCACTGGCCAGGGAGCGAATCTGTATTTGAATGGGGAGGTGCTTGAAATGGAAACGGTCATTGACAACCTGTATAAAGAAATTGTATTTGACGATTATGAGGATGTGATTTATGCCAAGCCGATTGAACCGGGAATAAAAGTCGGAGCAAGATGGCGCGGAACAGGAATTAAGGACGCCCTGGTAGATGATATTACCGTTTTTGACCGGGCACTTACGGAGTTGGAGGTCGTTGAGCTGAGCGGTAGGGAAGTAAAAGATCTGCTGAGTAAATCACCAGCACAGCTATCGGATCAGGAGAGATCCATGTTGGTTGATTACTACCTGGCAAACCATGCCGAAAAGGTACAAGCCGCAAAAGCAGAACTACGGGTCAAGAGAAAGGAGTTGAATCGAGCAATGGAGGAGATTCCTGAAGTCATGGTCATGAAAGAAATGGCACAACCACGACAGGCCTATTTGCTGGAGCGTGGGCAGTACAGTGAATATGGCGAGGAGGTGTTTCCGAATACCCCAGAGTCGATTATGCCATTTCCGGAGGATTTACCCAAGAATCGCCTAGGTCTTGCGAAGTGGTTGGTCGATCCGAGGCATCCCTTGACAGCAAGGGTGACGGTCAATAGATATTGGCAGCAGTATTTTGGAAGAGGTATTGTGAAAACAACAGAAGACTTTGGTAATCAGGGAGAGTTGCCAAGTCATCGGGAGCTAATCGACTGGCTGGCTATGGAGTTCATTAATAGCGGTTGGGATGTGAAAGCATTGCAGAAGCTAATCGTGATGTCAGCGACTTATCGTCAAACATCCATAACACCACCGGACTTACTGGAAAGGGACGCTGAGAATGTCTTGTTGGCGAGAGGACCCAAGTTCAGACTAACCAGTGAAATGATGCGTGACAATGCGCTTGGTGCAAGTGGGCTATTGAATGATACAATTGGTGGACCCAGCGTGAAACCCTACCAGCCACCGGGCCTATGGAAAATGAATGGAGATACCTATGTGCCGGATGATGGGACTGACCTGTACAGACGAGGACTTTATACTTATTGGAAACGAACTGTACCACTGCCTACACAGGCAACTTTCGATCAGCCGGAGCGAAGCGAATGCGCAGTAAGGAGACAAAAAACCAATACGCCTTTGCAGGCACTGGTGCTGTTGAACGACCCCACTTTTGTGGAGGTGTCTCGAAAGATGGGTGAGGATATCACCAAATCAGGTGATTTGGAAGAAGGTATCAGATCAGCCTTTGTTTCATTGACAGGGCGTGAAGTAAAGGATCAGGAATTACAGGAATTGCTCAAGTTGCAGGCGCATGAACTGGAACAGTTTGAGCAGGATGATACCAGATCCAAAGGGTGGATAAAATTAGGACAATATGAAATTGACCCATCATTAGATGTGAACATGGTTGCTGCAAATGCTGTGGTGGCCAATGTGATTTTGAATTTGGACGCAACGATTACAAGACGATAAGTATGTGTAATTATCATAAACCATTAAGATCAAACAATAAGGATTTACAGTCTGTTGAAAAGCAAATGGACAGGCGACAATTCTTAACCAAGACTTCTTTGGGACTTGGGGCTATGGCACTCGGTTCATTGATGGGAGGGGATAAACTCCTGGCAAACCCAATGGCCACATCAGGTCTGGGGATGGGGTTGCCAGATCTACCTCACTTCTTGCCTAAGGCAAAGCGTGTGGTCTACCTTTTTCAGAGTGGAGGACCTTCACAATTTGAGACTTTTGACTACAAGCCCAAATTGGCGAATATGTTTGGTCAGGACCTACCAGCCTCTGTAAGACAAGGTCAGCGTTTGACAGCCATGAGTGCCCAGCAATCTTCCTTTCCGATCGCACCATCCCGATTTAGCTTTGAGCAACATGGTGAATCACGGACATGGGTGAGTGAATTGATGCCACATACCGCCAAAGTAGTGGATGATCTTTGTGTAATAAAATCCATGTATACCGAGCAGATCAATCACGATCCTGCGATTACATTTTTACAGACTGGACATCAGCTCGCCGGTAGGCCCTCTATTGGCGCCTGGATGAGTTATGGTTTGGGTTCGGATAATCAAAACCTACCATCATTCATTGTATTGGTCTCAAAGGAGGGTGGTGGACAGCCCTTATACTCGAGACTATGGGGGAATGGTTTCTTACCTACAGAGTATCAGGGAGTGCAATTTAGATCAGGAAAAGATCCTGTTTTGTTTTTGAACAATCCGGAAAATTACGATCATCATGATCGATCCGAGATGCTTAGCTATCTCAAGCATCTCAATGAAATGCAGCACTCCGCTTATGGTGATCCTGAGATCAATGCGAGAATCGCACAATACGAAATGGCATTTCGTATGCAGACCTCTGTTCCTGAGGTAACGGACTTATCTGACGAGCCGGATTATATATTTGATATGTATGGCGAGGACAGCCGTGATCCGGGTACCTATGCTGCCAATTGCCTGATGGCAAGAAGGTTGCTTGAAAAGGATGTAAAATTTGTACAGCTCTATCAAAGAGGATGGGATCAACATATTGGGCTTCCTGGAGGTATTGCAAATCAATGTAAAAGAACCGATCAGGCCAATGCAGCTTTGATCAAAGACCTAAAGCAACGAGGACTGTTGGATGATACTTTGGTTGTTTGGGGAGGAGAATTTGGACGAACAGTTTATTCACAGGGAAAGTTGACCAAGGAGACTTATGGGCGAGATCACCACCCAAAGTGCTTCAGCATGTGGATGGCTGGAGCGGGTGTCAAGCCCGGTATGACGTACGGTGAAACAGACGATTTTAGTTATAACATCGTCAAGGATCCGGTTCATGTTCATGATTTTCATGCGACCATGATGCACCTGATGGGAATCGACCATGAACGGTTGACATATAAGCATCAGGGAAGACGATACCGACTAACCGATGTACATGGACATGTAGTAAAAGGCCTGCTGGCATGAGCGGAAAATCCTTTTATTTCAGTCTACTAACAATAATGCCTAGAGGAGTCGAGAATTCCGTGGCAATCTCACCGCCAAAGGCATTCCCGAAGGGAATGTCTCTTAACAGTTGACGCAACAAAGAACCTAATCATTGAATATGAATACTAGAAGAGATTTCATCAAGAAAGGAAGTGTTGCAGCTGGTTTGGCTGCTACCATTCCCAGTTTCAGTTTTAATATCGTAAAAGGATTGGCACCCGAGCAGACCATACTTGGTCATGGAGACTATCAATACAAGCTGATTCGAGATTGGGCAAAACTCAGCCCCATTCAGACACCACTATTCAATTGTCATGAAATGGTCATGGATAGTAAGGGACGATTAATTATGATCGGAGACCATACAGCAAATAATGTGCTGGTATTTGACAAGTCAGGGAAGCTGCTGGATTCATGGGGAACGGCTTATCCAGGAGGACATGGATTGACCCTTTCCAAAGAGGGTGAAGAGGATTTTCTTTTCCTGACAGATTCAGGTTGGACGCTGGATAAAAACGGACAATATTATCGGTACAATGGTCGTGTGACAAAAACGACAACAGACGGTCGTGTGATTTTCGAAATCGGACATCCGCAGACACAAGGTGCTTATACTCCAGGCTCCCAATTCCAACCGACGGAAGTAGCTGTGGGGCCAAATGGAGACATTTATGTGGCAGATGGGTATGGGAGTGATTATATCATTCAGTACTCACAACATGGAGAGTACATAAGACATTGGGGAGGACATGATAATGAAGATGAAAACTACAATCTCCAAAATGCACATGGGGTAGCCATCGATTACAGAGATCCAAAGAATCCTTTAGTGGTGTGTACATCCAGGTCGGAACAAACATTCAAGTTTTATACACTGGAAGGAAAGTATGTTAAATCCGTTGTATTACCTAACATGTGGGTGTGTAGAGCAGTCTTTGATGATCAAAACCTGTATGCAGGCGTCTGTTGGTCACAACCTGAAGACGATGAATTTGATTGGAGAGCGCATACAGGGTTTATGACTATCCTCGAAGGCGATAAGGTTGTTTCCAATCCAGGAGGAACAGCGCCGACCTATGAGAAAGGTGAATTACAAAAGGCATATCAGTTAGCAGACAAACCAATATTTCATGGTCATGATGTTTGCATTGATGAAGACAAAAACCTATACATCTGTCAATGGAATGCCAATAAAACGGCCCCACTAAAATTGGAGCGTGTATAGCATGGAGGATCTGGTGATTTTTTTCGGACGATTTCACCCGCTAGTGGTACATCTTCCTATTGGTTTTTTGATGATGGCTTTCTTTATGTGGGCTTATCAGCAATGGCAAAGATCCGATCAGTTTAGCGGAGCTATTTCGTTTAGTCTGCTGTTGGGAACAATAAGTGGTATTTTCGCTTGTGCACTGGGGTGGTTGCTGGCGAGTCCGGGAGGGTACGAACAAGAAATGTTGGATGATCACAAATGGGCCGGTATTGGTACGACCATTGTAGCGATGACAATCTATCTGCTCTGGATTTTGAGAAGGAGTGTCAATGCACATTATTTAGTTGCCGGTTTGTTTGTATGTCTGATGGCAGGATTAAGTATTACTGGGCACGTAGGTGGAAGTTTGACCCATGGATCTGATTATTTGCTCGCATATGCGCCATTTCGAGAAAAGCCCGTAATAGTTCCTCCGCCTACCAGCATGGAAGAGGTCCTCCTGTTTGACCATGTGGTAAAACCAATGTTGGATAGCAAATGCAGCAGCTGTCATCGAGATGGTAAGAAGAAAGGCGAGTTGTCCTTACAGACAAAGGAATCTCTGATGGCTGGGGGCAAGAGCGGGCCAAGTATTGTCGAAGGACATTCACTGGAGAGTGAGCTGATAAAACGTGTAATGTTACCAGAGTGGCATGATGATGTAATGCCGCCTGAAGGAAAGTCTCCATTGACGGATGAAGAAAAGACTTTGCTAGCCCTTTGGATTGACAAAGGCGGAGACTTTGAAGTGAGGTTGGTAGATATTGACATTGAAGAAGATAAGTATAAGCTGATAGGTCAGGTAGTTGGGCTAGATGGGGCAATGAATGCAATAAAACCAATGCCTCCCGTGTCAGACGATGTGCTCTCCGAATTGACTGACGTAGGATTTGTAATTAGGGAATTGGTTGCCGGAACACATGCCTACGACGTTACTTTTCCAAAAGGGAAATTTACTGCGTCATACAGAGCAATCCATATGATGGATGATCTTAGAAGAATCAGTGCTAACACTATTTGGTTGAATATTTCGGGACTCGGCCTTACCGATGACCATATTAACCACATTACTACATTTCCTGTTCTCAGGAAATTGAGAATTGAACGGAATGAATTGTCTGATGCCGGAGTGCGGATGTTGGAAATGCCTGAAATAGAACGAATCAATTTGTATGGCAATCCGGTAACCAATGAGCTGCACGACTATCTTGGTCAATTATCAAACCTCAAAAAGGTATATGGTTGGCAAACAGCCATGATGCTCAAAGAAGATCTGGGATTTGAACTAGTTCTGTAAGCACTAGCATGAACTCCACAAATTGTCAATGATCTAATCCCTTAAAGTTTTGGATAGCTACTTTAATCATTCACATGAGTGTAATGATGTTAGTCTTAATTATGTCCCGTACATCGCCAAACAGGAACTGACGTGCTCCGATAACAAGTATTGACAGTAGATACTCGGACAACCTCCGAAAGTCTTATCTGATAGAAATTTACGGGCAGTCAAAACGGTTAACTGTTAGCTTCATGCTTTTTTTGCCGGTGTTAGTGTTTTCACCTACAGCGGGAGATGAATTCCCTGTAGGTCATAAGACCTACAGGGGCCGGGGGTAACCACGAAAGTCTAATCTGACAGAAATTTTCAATAATTATCGATAAACGATAAAAAATTATTATATTTGAATAAATAATTATTGAAACATGAATAATTCTATAAGTTTAAAGGTGCTCTATATACTGACAAAAGTTGGTTATTGGGGGCTGATTGGACTGATCGGAATAGTCACTTTTGCTGGCTTCTTTATGATTGCGCTCGATCCGCAATTGATGAAATTGGGATTCCCATCAGATTTGTTTCTTGCCACTGAAGTGATATTCCTGGAATCAAATCCAGGTGTTCCCGTTGAGGTAGAACTGAGTGCATCCTCAATAGATATACCCGTCAAGTTTCTTGACACCCCAACTATATGCTATGTGCTGTTCATGACGCTTTTATGGTTGTCATGTTTGACAATGATTTTTCGATACTTCAAACTTTTCATGAAGCAAGTAGTCAATGGACACGTATTCGAAGAAGCCAGCATTTTTTTGGTTAAGAAAGCTGCACTTGGCTTGGTTATACTGGAGGTAATAGAGCTAATAAGTGCCATTATTGGGTACTACTATATTCAACGAAAGTTTGAGTTAGGGAATTTAGAACATGACTTTTCATGGCCTTTCCTATCTTCAAACCTACTGCTTGCTTTGACGCTTTGGGTTCTTGCTCATATTTTCCAAAAGGGTCGAGCACTTGAAGAAGAACAAAAACTTACGGTATAGCTATGGCCATTATTGTGAATCTCGATGTGATGCTGGCAAAGCGAAAAATGTCCCTGACCGAATTATCGGAAAAGGTAGGCTTAACAATGGCTAACCTTTCAATTCTCAAGAAAGGTAAGGCCAAAGCTGTCCGTTTCTCTACACTTGATGCTATCTGTAAAGTACTTGACTGTCAACCAGGAGATATCCTCGAGTGGCAGGATCAGGACAACTAATTAATCTACATTAATCTTATTTGTTATGAACTTAAAAATTAAGTCTCTTGGCTTTGCCTTGCTCTTTTGTGTCTTATTCAGGCTTTCTTTCGGCTTTGGTAGCTTTATTAATAACACTGTTCACGCAGACTATTATTGGTTCAGCCTCGGTGCTTATGGAACAATTTCAGTTCTCTTGATAACTGCTGTATTCCTTAAAATTGAACGAAGAAAATTCAGGGATATTGGACTCAATTGGGAGTCCGGAACATTGCCTCGATTTATTAAAGGTGCCCTGTTCGGGTTTGTATTGACCTGGCTCATGACGCTGGTGATCATATTATTTGCTGATTTGAAAATTGAGCTTGCAGCCGACTACAATGTGCCTGTTTTTCTATTCTGGTCTTCGGCTTGGATACCTCTTGGCTTCATGGAAGAAGTGGCCTTTAGGTCTTATCCCTTTCTCAAGCTAAACAAGGTGTTCGGACTCAGGATCACCCAGCTGGTTATCGCCATCTTATTTGCCTTGTATCATGTAGGTGAAGATTCAATAATAACGGCTTTCGTTGGACCAGGGATTTGGGCATTTGTTTATGGGATGGCTGCTGTTTATTCTAAGGGCATTGCACTACCCACTGGTCTTCACTTTGCTGCAAACTTTGTATTGGCGTCCATGGGAGAAAAGAAGGGAGTTGATCCCGTGTTCATTGTAAATTATGTGACTGAACCTACTACCGCCATGCTTAATCAAACTCAATATATTGCCTATGCTGTGCAGTTTGTGATGTTGATCGTTTCGGTGGTGCTAATGGAGCGTTACATTAGATGTCACAAATCAGATTATGTCGATTAATCACATGCGAAGGAACACTTTACCGCTGTTGGTGTTTTTTGACTGGTGTTGGTGTTTTCACCAACAGCTCGTTTGCCATCATATTAGTATGGATTGCTCCAGATTTTTCAGATACGTACTAATGAATTCCTTGTCGGTCATAAGACCAACAAGGGCAGGAGCTTTTCTTATTCACTTCGAGTAAATAGGTTCAAAAATCGTTTCAGTAGTCGCGTAATTAAATTTAGATCTCTGCGCATGGCATCTTTTTCAAATTGCGAGACTGATCCTTTCGTTTTTTTCCAGCTGGACTTTAAAACGGCAAGATCTGAATTGATTGAACGCTTTTCAAATTCACTGGATTTAGCTTTAAGCTCATTGACTAAATCCCTGATTTGAATGTTAATATGCCTGGACTGAGCTGAATTGATCCAGACGTCTTTTAATTCTTGCCATGCTTGTTCATCTCTATTCATAGAAATCATTTTTAGTAGTTATACAACGTAAAAGTGCTTTGCGCGCTCTCTTCATTTTGACAGCTACATGATTGGCCGTTAATCCGGTAATCCAGGCGATTTCTTTGTAAGAGAGCTCCTCAAGAGTCATGATGATAATGGACCGATCAACTTCTTCCAATTTTTGAATACACTTGTAAAGTGCTTCATAGCGTTCTTCCTGTTCTGTTTCAGGAGTGATTGAAGGAGCTTCAAAGTGTATTGATTCAAGTCGAATGGGATTTTCATTTTTACTTGATCTTTGTTGAAAGCCCATGCAAACATTTAGCGCAATTCTGTACACCCATGTATTCACATTAGATCTTTCGTCAAATGATGGAAGGCTTTTCCATATCTGATAAGTGACTTCCTGAAATAGATCTTCCGGTTCTAATGGAGCAACGGCATATACGACACAGATTCTATAAATCTTGCTTTTATTAGCTGCCAGGATCTGGTCAAAATTATGTCTCGATGCTATAGGCATTTATCAATTGCTTGTTCCTACTTGTTTAGTTGCCACTTTTTGAAAAATATGACAACTCGTTTAAAAAATATTATTTATGGCTAGATCTTTTTAGCCGCTGTTGGTGTTTTCACCAACAGCCGTATTGTCATTTTATTAGTACGAATTGCTCCTCATAATTTTAGAAATGATTAATGAGTTCTTCGTCGGTCATAAGACCAACAAGGGCGGGAAATATTATATATGTCTAGATCAAGGGGGTTTATGCATAAGTCAATTAGGAAGAATGTGAATTTTAATCTCTCGTGACTTTACTTCCCCACCAGTCTTCGTTGGGTAAGTAATCTTCTGATAGAAATTCGAGCCGTTCTCTTTCAAGTCGGGGTAACAATTGGTTTTGGATTCTGTCTTTGCGCCTAGCTGCCAGTTCTGCATCATACGCTTCGTCAATTGTTGGTGTCACTGCACCCACCTCATTGAGCCAAGCCGATAACTCGTTGAATAAATCAAGCGTTCGGTCGGGGTATTGACTTGAAACATCTTGCTTTTCCGCAGGATCAGTCGCTAGCTCATATAATTCATTTCTATTGTCTTCCCAGTAATGGATGAGTTTCCACCCCTCCTTTAAAATAATAGAGCTGGGTTCTCCTCCCTGATTGCCATAGTGAGGATAATGCCAAAATAGCGGTCTATCTGGTAATGTTTCTCCTTCGAGAACGCCTTTCAGGCTCACACCATCCAGATGCTGATTTGGAACGAGATCGAGTTCTGCCAGATCCAGGAGAGTAGGGTAGAAGTCTGTGTTGATCACAGGGTATTCGATTAATTTTCTTTCAAGCCATGGCACGTGGATGAGGTAAGGTTCCTTGATGCCGCCTTCCCACTGATAGCCTTTTCCACCTCTTAGAGGTAGGTTGGCAGTAGCAAACGCATCACCAGATGCAACTCCTCCATTATCAGAAGTGAAGACTACAATGGTATTTTTATCAAGACCCAAATCCTTTAATGATGTTAGCACCAACCCAATGGCATCATCCATGGATTCCAACAAACCGGCATACACAGGGTTGTCCTGGACTTGTCGGATAGGTAGAACTCTTTCCATCTGATATCCAGTGTCTTTCACTCCTGCCTCGACAGCTTTTTTGCTGTATTTTTGCCACTTTTCCTTGCTGGTTTGAATAGGAGCATGAACGGCGTAAAAGGAAAGAAAGGCGAAGAAGGTAGAATCTTTAGATGCTTTGATGAAGTCCACAGTCTCTTTGGCTAGCCTCATGGATAGATTTTCGCCAGCATCTTTATTTTCCAGTTTTGGATTTTCCCATGGTGAAAAGAAACCGCCAATCGGACTGCCTTTTTCCCAACCTCCAACATTGATGTCAAACCCATGGTCTTCTGGGTAGGAGCCTTCGTTCCCGAGGTGCCATTTGCCAGCAAAGAACGTCCTATAACCATTTGCTTGAAGTGCTTCAGGTAATGTGTAGTCTGCAGCAGGTAAATTGTGAACGTATTCCGCAGGTAACAACTTATCGTGCCGATTGTGCTTTCTCCAATCTTCACCTGCCGCAGCGCCGATCCAGTCTGTGATGCCATGTCTGGCTGTAAACTTACCGGTCATGATACTGGCTCTGGATGGGCTGCATACCCGACTCGCGGCATAGCCATTGGTGAAGACAAAGCCTTGGTTGGCTAGGTTATCCAGATTAGGTGTTTCGTAAAATTTGGTACCCGTATATCCAAGATCAAAGGCACCCAGATCATCTGCCAAAATGAAAACTATGTTGGGTCGCCGGACCGCATTGTCTTTTTCAGAACTGCAAGCAGCAATAATTATCAAAACGAGGCAAAGGGAGAAAATACGTATCATATCATGAAGTGAATTGAGGCTAAAGATAGTTAACCAATAGAGAGGATACACATCTTCTCTTATTGAGGATTATCATTGTATGAGTGACAGGGATTAGTCCAAAATGCACCATCACGTAAGATTTGATTATCAAACAAATGAAAGTAGCATTATCTTGTGTGTCAAGCGTAGGTGCCGGAAAATCACAACGATGAAGTTTATCCCTTACAGCTCCAACTGTAAATATGTTTATCAGTATTCATGAAAAAAGTAATCATTGGCATACACGGTCTTGGAAATAAACCTTCAAAAAGGGTATTGACTAATTACTGGAAGAAATCGATGCAAGAGGGTTTGAGCAAAGTTGATGAGGGTTTGGTCCTACCTGATTTTAGAATGGTCTATTGGGCAGATGTATTCAATGATGCCTTTCTGTCGCGAAGGAAGAGGTTGCCTGATGATCCTTATTACCTTGATGAACCATATGTTAGATCAATGCCCGGGATGGTTAGCGACGACCAAACCCTAAGACAAAAGGTGTTGGATTATCTCAATGTTCAGCTCAATCAGGTGTTTTTAAATGAGGACTTGACCCTTAATTATTCGTTCTTAACAGACCTTATATTGAAGAAGTACTTCATAGAGTTGAGTGCCTACTTTCATGAAACCTGTTACGATGAAAATAAAATTGAATGCATGGCCAAAGACCTGATACGTAGAAGAGCTGTGCGAATGTTGCGTAAATATGAAGGATATTCCATCATGTTGGTGGGGCATTCGATGGGCTCGATTGTCGCCTTTGATGTGCTATCTTTTCTTGTGCCGGAAATCCAAATCAACACATTGGTCACGATAGGCTCACCGCTGGGTTTACCAATTGTGATCAGCAAAATTGCAGCTGAACAAAAAGTACGGAGTAACAAGGAAGCTATCATGAAGACACCACCAGGTGTCGTGAGGCATTGGTTCAATTATTCTGATTTGACGGATAAAATTGCCTTTAATTATAAGCTTAGTGACGACTTTCGATCAAACGCACATAGGGTGGGGCCGAAGGATGAGCTAGTGGTGAATGACTATATGATAGAAGGTGAGAGAAATCCTCATAAATCGTTTGGGTATCTGCGTACCCCTGCTTTTGCTAAAATGCTGAGAGATTTCATCATGTCCTAATGGAAGTTTATTGAGTCTGTCAAGTTGCCCAGACTCATGGCATATTAGGTACATACCTACAAACTTATTATAAATCTATAATTTTTCTTCCCACATTGTTAACGGTGTTATTTGACAATTGGGTGAATATCGGCTAGCATCAATCTTGAAAATATGCGGGATGTTCGTCCTCATAATCACTCAACGATTGCAAATATCGAGCAAAAACAAGAATGCTGGCTTCATCGAAATGGTTTCCTATCAATGTAATGGAGCCAGGATTTCCATTGGCATATGATCCATCAGGAAGCACCATACATGGATGACCTGTGAGATTTGTCATGAGTAATTGACGACTAAATGAAGTAGCAATCAATACATCAATGTCTTTCATCATCTCGTTGAATGCCAGGGTCAGTTGATATCTTAGTCGGTTTGCCTGAATGTATTCTACGGCCGGGATCAGTCTTGAAGCTCGAAATGAATTCGGCCATGCATTCTTAATTTGCCTTACCATTAAATCGTCTCTATTCGTTCTGGTGAGTTCATCAAATGCGGCCGCCGCTTCTGCACTGAGAATAAAGCTCAATGCCTGCGTCGGAATCCCAGTAGGTAATTGTTTGTTAATTAAATTAATGCCTTCTTTATTCAGCTGAGCAATCAGGATGCTGTCATTCTGGAAGTTGAATCTATTTGGGCCAAACTCACTTTCCAATATTCCAACTCTTAGTTGTTGAATGTCCTGTTCGCTATCATAGTTGTAAGGATAGTTTCTGACTGATAGATCCAGATCGTCTGTTCCTCGAATTGCTTCGAGGACGATGGCACAATCTATAGCATTTCGACAAATGGGCCCCAATTTGTCCATGCTCCAGCTTAAGGCCATTGCGCCATGTTTGCTTACTCTTCCAAATGTAGGCCTCAGTCCTGTTGCGCCACAACGAGTTGACGGGCTCACAATGGACCCCCAGGTTTCGCTACCGATGGCAAATGGCACTAAACCTGCTACAGTTGCGGAGGCAGATCCTGCGGATGATCCACTGCTCCCGACTTCCATATTCCAGGGATTCTTGGTTTTTCCTCCGTACCAGACATCCCCCCAGGCCAATGCACCAAGTGTGAGTTTTGCCACCAAAATAGCACCTGCTTCTTCCAGTTTGTTGACTACTGTCGCCGAATAATTCAATTGTTGATCCTGGTAGGGGGCTGCACCCCATGTCGTGGGGTATTGAGCTACAGCCAATAAGTCTTTAGCTCCATAGGGTATACCATGCAAAGGTCCACGATACTGACCCTTCGCTATTTCTTCATCTGCTCTTTTCGCTTGTGCAATGGCCAAAGAATCTGTGATAGTGATGACACAGGACAAGGTGTCCCCATATTTCTGCAGCCTGGCTAGAAACAGCTCTGTCAATTGAAGGGATGAGACTTTCCTCTCCTGGATTAGAGAGGCCAGTTGATGCACTGGATAAAATGCCAAATCATTCAAATTATCAGGCATTTTTACGTTCTCAGATAATCCCCAGTTGATGGCAACTTGTTTGTCTGGTACGACAACTTTATTGATGGGAGGGGTGAAAACAAGACTGTTACCTAAGTCATTAGGAAGTGGCATGTTTCGAATAGCTCCATAATTTTCTGCCTCTTCTTTAACTGATGGCGACATGGAGTCGAGCTCCTGACGATCAAAAGTCAACCCGATGATGTCAAGGGCTATTGACAAAGAATCAGAAGACTGAGAATAGGAATAAAAACTAATCAAGCAAAACGGTAAAAAGAAGACAAAGTGTCGCATGGCATTTGGTTTAAGGGAATGAATTTAGCCATTTGAACATAAGTGCACAAGTGTAGATCAGCGATCTACACTTGTGCACTTAACCTCGTTAAATAGACGATTAACTATTCGTCCCTCAAAGTTTTTACCGGGCTCTGTCTTGCTGCCATGAATATTGTGGTGCTAGTGGTGGATAATCCTATTATAGCAATTACAAGCGCTGATACAATAACCGGAAGTAACGTCATGGGCATATGGTAGGCATAGATCAAGTCCAACAATGCAGCAGTACCGAAATATCCTCCAACTGATCCAAGAATACCTGCCACGGACATAATTATGAAGAACTCCTTACTTAGCAAAAGCACCACGTTTGAGACAGAAGCACCTAATGTTCTCCTAACCCCAATTTCCTTAGTTCGCTTCGCTATATTGAGTGATGCAAGCGAAAAGATGCCTGCCGCAGAAAGGAAACCACCTAGAATAGTGAGGAACAAGAATATTTTCTGAAGGTTGCCATTGGTTTGTTTCATGTCTCCCATAAGCGCCTCTTCCTGATAGATGCTACTATACGGTTTGGTAGGAAATAAATTTTGCCATTCTTTTTCCAAATGTTCATTTACAGCTACCAGGTCATCCTCATCTGCTCTTACGATCATTTGTCGCCATCTTTCAGGCACGGTGGCATAAAACACAAATGGTTCAGGATCTTTACTGCGGTAAATATTATCAACAAAATCATCTACCACGCCTACAATCCTTCTCTTATCACCACGTATTTCAATGGTGGCACCAATTGGCTCCCCTTGCAGATCCACTGTTTTTAGAAACTGCTTGCTCACCACTACGGCCTCTTTGTTTTCGCTGGTTTTTTCCCAGTCAATGGCCTGTCCTTTGACAAAATTGAATTCCATCAATTCGAAGTACTTCTCTCCAAATTCAATATGCATCACCTCAAACTCCATATCCATATAGGTAATGGGATTGTTGTAGGAGCTGAACCCAATCTGGTGTTCGGTAGTGCCAATTCCCTGGATGCCAGGAATAGATTCTGCCCGGGCTCTCAGCTTTCTGTAATCCTGAGGATCCTGAATATTGACCAAAAGCAAATTCTCTTTGTCATAGCCAAATTCGATGGCCTCCTGATACTTCGTATTCTGTATGAAGACAATCCCTCCAACAAGGACCAGCACAGATATCGCGAATTGAACAGATACCAATGATCGTGTTAGAAAATTGGATCCACTAAACTTTACATTGCCTTTCAATAGATTGACGGTACCGAATCTTGTACTGAAAAATGCCGGATAAAGACCAGCTACCAGTGAGGTGAGCACTACCAGCCCAGTCAGAGTGCCGATTAAGTTTACACTGCTAAGATCTTCAATGCCATAGGGTAGCTCCCACATAGCTGCAAACTCAGGGACTATTATATTGGACATTAGATAACCAGCCAGTACCGATAATACAATCACCGTGGTAGTTTCCACCATGAATTGAGTGATCACCTGTCTTCTGTGAGCGCCTAAACTCTTTCTAACCCCAATTTCTTTTAGACGACCTGCTGTCATAGCAATGGAGGTGTTAGTAAGATTAAAACAAGCAATGAGTAGAATCAATAGCGCCAGAATTGTGAAGATGATTAGAGGCTCCATGTTGATTGGCGTATTGATATAAGACCAGGTAATGTCATTTTGGTTGATGCTGGATTTGAAGGGTTCGAGGCTATATCTTTCTACTTCTTGTTCCTTAAACCCTTCGTTCCGTAACGGAATGAACTTGTCGAATAGTTTTGCGACTTGGGTGGCATTTTCTGGGTTCTCTAACTGAAAAAAGGTGACCGGAACACTCCAGTCTTCCCAAGCCGGCTGATCCATTGCTCTCATTTCTTCGAAATGCTCAAACCTCAAAACAATGGGCAGGTAAATTGATGAATTGACAGGTATTTCTTTCAGTACGCCTCCAACTATCATCTGCTTTTGCACGCCTCTGGAGAATCCAAAGGTGAGGACTTTACCAATTGGATCTTCATCACCAAACAATTTTTTAGCTCTTTCTTCATCCAGAAAAACACTCTCACGATCCTTGAACGCATCATAGCTGCCGGCTGCCAGCGGAAAATCAAACAAGTCGAACAAAGTGCTGTCCGCAAAGACAACAGTCTCTCCAAAGCTTTTGATATCATTGGTTTCTGGGTTAATGTAGCTGACACTTGCCCCTGAAAATGAATTACCAGCATATCTCATGTAATTTTTGATACCTGAAAAATCAGCGGCTGCCATTGGACCGACTAAGATTGGGGCGCTAATGGCTTGCTTTTTATCCGATCCATTAAGTAATACATGTGCATGTACCCTAAAGATATCTTCGACTTTTTCGCTTTTATGGAAGTCATCAAATTCGATGTTGTAAGCCACCAGCATATACGCTGTGATGCAACAAGCAATGGCAATTCCTAATCCAAATGTATTGATGATCACATAGCTTTTATGCTTCATCAAGTTGCGGATGCTGACAAGTAAATAGTTCTTAATCATGAGAAATAATGTTTGACCTGATAATAAGACATCAAAACATGTACCGATGTTACAAGTAATTGATTATCTGTTGATTGTCAATTGGTTAGTTCTTTCGATGTGTCCGAATACGGTCATTTGTGGACGAATTGGAACAATATAAATTACTTGTTCTACGTGGTTCTTTGTGATCCGATACTGGTTGAAATAAACACAGCGGGAATTTCGCCGTAATTGTGCCACCTATGTCTGGTTCCGTTTTGGACGATTGAGTCACCTGCATTCATTTCCACTTTTAACTCATCATCTAATTCTAATGTGATTGACCCAGAAATGAGATAAGTACAGTCAACAGAATTCGAAGTATGCATGCCAGGGTTTTCTGGCTCGAAGTGTTGTTGGAAACCCGGTAGCAATTCTTCAATTTCCCTTTTTGATTTTTGCTCGATGACCTGCTGAGATTTGGGAGGGACTACCCAAACAAAAAAGCGATGGCCGCCTGGTTTTGGAAACCAATCCAATCCAGTTTCAAGGGCACCCTTGTCAGGATGAACAGGTAATTTGTCAGTGCCCCAAAGCGGAATAAAGTTTTTACCGGTTGCGATGCTGAAACCTTCAACGGTCTCGTCGCTTACGATGATTGCTTTGCCAGCAGAGGTGTGCCCGGTTACGATTCGTCTTATTTTGTTCATTCTACCGGCAATTCTTTTGGAGATGATTTGTAAAGACCAAAGTTGGCAATTGCTATCGTATTGTTCGCTTTGATGATTCTTAACCGGATTTGATCACTGCTCATCGGTTTGGTTCTTATCAAGCGCTTGTAGCCAATCGTAGTACCATTGAATACTGTTTCCCAACGCCCATCAATCATTACATCGAGCGCAAATGCTGATATGCGTTGACCGAATTGTATGGGCTCCTGAATGGAGATTCTGTCAAATTCTGCAATGCGTGGAAGTTTGAGAATCAATTCACCACTGTTGATTTTATCATCAGTCGCCCAATAAGTTTGAAGGTCAGTATCGAGCACATTGTCGGGATTAAATTTATTGTGTTTAAGCCGCGTATTGCTGGCAGTTGCACTTCCAGCGAGTGCCAGGTTTTCATCAAAAGTTTCGTCCAGTATTTGTTTGAACTCAGTGAGCGCAGCTACATCATTTTCATGGATAATGCCTCTGCGGTCGGGAGGGATGTTTACCAGGAGCATGGCATTTCGACCGACAGACTTATAATAGATATCCAGTAATTCATTTGGAGTTTTGACTCTTTCATCTTCAGCGGCATGATAGAACCACCCGGGTCGAATAGAAACATCACATTGTCCAACTATCCAGTCTGTTCCTTGTGGATCTCCTGAGTTAAGATATTGTGTTTTACTCGTTCCAACGATAAGGCTATCAGATGTGATAGTTGACCAGAAAGTTTCGCCGGCAATTCCATGTTCATTGCCAATCCAGTGAACATCAGGACCAGCGTCAGAGAATATTTTGATATCGGGCTGGAGAGATTTGACCAGCGCGAATGTGCTGTCCCAGTCATAGTAAGTCTCTCTATCTATTTTTCTTGACTCATTGGCTCCACCATAGTAACCATCACCTCCATTTGCGCCATCGAACCATATTTCATTGATCTCTCCGTATTGAGTTAGAATTTCTGTGAGTTGATTCCGGTAATATTCAATGTAGGCAGGAGTCCCATAATCTTTGTGATTTCTATCCCATGGCGATAGGTATAAACCAGCTTTCAATCCATGTTTTGCACATGCATCAACAAATTCTCTAACAATGTCACCCGTTCCATTTTTGTAGGGGCTGTTTTTGATGTTATGCTCGGTGAGCTTACTTGGCCATAGACAGAATCCATCATGATGCTTGGCTGTCAATATCAGTTGCTTCATACCTCCGGCTTTTGCAGTTCGAACCCATTGTTCCACATCAAGGGCTGAAGGGGCAAATATTGTCTCACCCTCATCTCCAAATCCCCATTCCTTGTCAGTAAACGTATTGACTGTGAAATGAATGAACCCTATAAATTCAAGTTGCTGATAATCGAATTGTTGTTTAGATGGTACAACGTTATTGGGACTGATGTCACTAGATTCAGATTTCTCTTCTACACATCCTGGCAACATCAGTGCGATCAACAGGATAGGCAACAAGGATCGTTTGATTTGCATTAGTTTCAGTTTTTAGCTGGAGTGGAGAATGCAGGTTGTTCGATTTGTAGCATATCCTCATCAATCAATTTCATCAACTCTTCCACGGCTCTTTCGAGTTGAGGGTCACGCCCATTCTTAAGTGATTGTGCATCCTGCCTTACTTCAATGTCAGGAGCAATTCCTGTGTTTTCTGCAATCCATTCCTTCTTGATTGGATCAAAAATGGCGTTATCAGGAGAAGTTAGTGCGCCACCATCTACCAGTCTATAGTGAACAGAACTTTTAACCAACCCTCCCCAAGTGGTGGTGCCAATTAGCTGACCGGCTTGTTGTTGTCTAAAAACCCATGGAAAGAAATCTCCACCAGAACCCGACATTTCATTGATCAAGAGCACTTTTGGCCCCAGGATTCCGGAGGGCATTACCTTGGGTGCTGCACCCGGGATTTCGTTGGTGTAGGCGGCTCTTACCTTACGTGTCATAAGATCAACCATGTAATCATCCAGAAGACCACCACCATTGTAGCGCTCATCAATCACCGCTCCCAATTTGTCTTGCTGCGCAAAGAAGTACCGGTTGAATGAGATCAAACCCTGAGAGGAGGTGTTTGGTACCCAGACATACGCCAGCTTCCCATTGGAAAGGCTATCGACCAGTTTTCTGTTGTCCTCGACCCAGGCACGTTGACGTAGGTTGACTTCACTTCTGATGGGTTTTACCACAATGGTCCATGCTCCTGCATAGGAGGGATTGTCATTGATGTGCAGGGTGGTCTGTTTACCAAGTGTGCCATCCAATTGCTCATAGGGGTTATCCTCATCGCTCAATTCAATTCCGTTGATACCAACGAGATAATTTCCGGTACCAACCTTTAATCCTGGCTGATCCAGAGGGCTGGTCAAGTTGGGATTCCAGTTTTCAGTGGTGAAGATTCGCTTGATTTGCCACCGACCATTGGCTGGTTGGAGATCCGCACCAAGGAGACCCACTTTATTGGATTCAACATTAGGGAAATCTCCACCGAACACAAAGCTGTGCCCAACAGATAATTCACCATTCATTTGATCCAGCACATAAGTCAAATCAGCACGATGCTTTACAAAAGGGATAAGTGGGATATAGCGCTCATAAACTGTATCCCAGTCACGACCATGCAAATCGGGATCGTAGAAATAGTCTTTTTCATACCGCCAGGCCTCTTCAAACATTTGTTTCCATTCTTTGGAACGGTCCAATTTCATTTCCAACTTGACCTTCAAGTCCTTAGGATCAGCTTTTGCAGAGGAAGCGTCTGCCAGTTTCCAATTGTTACCCATTCTGAGTAAGACTTTGTTGCCATCTGAGGAAACGTACATACTACGAATTCCCGAAGCATATTCTTTTGCCTCTCTTTTCTCCAATGTGAATTTTTGAATGGTAAGGCCTCCAGATTGAGGTTTGCGTTCACCAATAAACACCGACCCTTTAGGACCTGCTTCCATGAACCTATAATTTCTGGCTGGAAGTGACAAAGGAATGATTCGACGATCAATATTATCAAAATCGATCGTCACACTCAATTCATCAGATTCCTTCGGTTTGTCATCTTCCTTTTTGCTCTTTTTCTTCTTTTTTTCGATTTCATCATCCGCCACATTATCTGTCTTATCAGCCTCTTCTTCATCGCTGCGTAGCTTGAAAGGTGATGGATCAGAAGCTTTTAGATTGATCACATATGCAGCGTATTCAGGTCTTGAATTCATGGCACTCGTATTGGTCCAACCCGACCCCAGGGCTACATCTGTACTGGCCAGGAAATACAGGTGCGCACCATCTCTGTCCCAGGCAGGGGAGAAGGCGTCAGCAAATTCGTTTGTTATAGCGCTTGTTGTTCCGGTGGCCTGCGACCAGATCATCACCTGCCTAAAGTTGTTGGAACCAGATCGTGTATAGGATAACCATTTTGAATCAGGGGACCAGCGCGGGCTCATGCTACCTCGTTCGATATTCACACCACCAAGCCCAATTGTTTTGATGGATTTTGACATCAAGTCGATGACTCGTACTCTGAGGTCATCGTCTACAAATACAATGCGCTCACCATCAGGTGACCATGATGGCTCCCAGGCATATTTTGATTCTCCTAGCGAAATGTCCTCATAAGTTTTGGAGCCATCCTGAGATGCTCTTTTCAGCACATAGTTGGTATGCCCTTCATCTGAAAACCACGCCACTACATCACCTTTTGGAGACCAAATGGGTTTGCGATCTGCAGCCAGTGGAGAGGAAGTTAGATTTCGTATTTCACCATATTCTGCTGGCACGGTGAATATCTCTCCCCGAGCTTCCATGATGATTCGCTTGCCTTTTGCCGAAACTGATACTGCCTGGATGTCATCGGTTACGTTTTCCCATTTTGACTCTGCCCATGGGTAATCGGCAGATATCGATATGTTCAAAGTGGTAATTGCACTACTGCTCAAATTCAATAGATGAAGACGACCTTCTCTTTCAAAAACCAGTTGGTTTGAATTACCTGACAGCCATTTGACATCTGCTCCCTCAAAGTTGGTAATTGCTTCCAATGCTCCGTTATTGGTGCCATATGACCATATATTAGCAACGCCACCAGATCGATCTGACAGGAAGAAGATTTTATCACCAATCCAAATGGGTTGAATGTCAATTGTTTTTTCGTTAGGAATTAGTGTTTCTGATTGATCGTTTAAGTCTAAAATGACAAGAGGTGTATTCTGTCCACCTCTATATCCCCTGAATTCAGCTTCCCATCGGGAAACTACATCCAGCACAATCTTACTGGCGTCAGGAGAGTAGCTGCCTGATACACCTCGTTGCTCACTGATCAGTGTGCCATTTCCACCTTCTCGAGAGATGGACCACAGTCGGTTGGAAGGCTTGGGAGCAAAGTCTCGGCCGGATGCATAAAGTATGTTTGAGCCATCTGGCGACCAGCTTCTAACAGCAGCTCCAGCGGGATGCCATGTAAGTCTTTTTGGAGTGCCCCCGATAACAGGTACTGTATAGACGGCATTGACACCTGCGCGAT
Source organism: Cyclobacteriaceae bacterium (assembly GCA_049115695.1). Taxonomy (GTDB): domain Bacteria; phylum Bacteroidota; class Bacteroidia; order Cytophagales; family Cyclobacteriaceae; genus JAGDZR01. The sequence goes on from JAGDZR010000025.1 coordinate 34,207, forward strand.
TTGAAGTGAAGGCTATAGTGGTGCCGTCGGGTGATAGGATTGGACTAGATTCGACGGCAGCTGTGCTGGTAATGCGTTTAACATTATTTCCATCCAGATCTGCAATCCACACATCACTGCCATAGGTAAAAACAATATTGTTCTGGCTAATGGAGGGTTGCCTGAGTAGTAATGTTTCCTGTGCTTGACTCAAGCAAGCAGCGAAGATTAGCAATAAGGAAAACGTAATCCTATTCAATTTTGAATTCATAGTTGTTGATTTGAGTAGTAATTATCTTCGATTGAAGCGATTTGAAGATAGGTATTACTCAGTTATCATACAACAATTACTCCCAATCTGGACTATGCTTGATGTGAAAGGTTCAGTCTATTTTTTCTTCAAACTGAATGTCCTCGCTCCTGCAACTGTCATCCAGAGGCAAATGCCTAATTCACCAATCTGAGATGGAATATCAACAATGGTTTTCACCATGCTTTCATTGAAGCCTGCCCAAAGTAAATCAAGAGAAAACGATAGAAAATAGCCCACAGCACCAGCCATTAAGAAAAATCCAAAGAATTTTGGAAGGAAGCCAGAATGCCAAACCAAATACCCAAATGGAAATAGCCAGATTCCCCAAAAAACATTAGAGATGTTTAGGCCAGCGAAGTAGCTTTCTAGATACACCATGACTTGTGAGTGCAGTTCACTTAATTCAACAATACCAGTTTGACTGATCAGTTTGAGGATTAAAAACTTGCTAGTGAGATTGACCAGTGAGATTGGAATGCTTAGTAAAACAAACACCACCATGGCAACTGCATGAGTAGGGTTAACCTTATGAAGCATGTCATAAAGAAAATATGCCAGGGCAATAAAAGCCAGGAGCATCAACACTTCCGAAAATATGCCAAGTCGAAATAGCAGCTCATTATCCTGAATGTTGCTGAATGTAGTCGATGCACTTTCCCAGTCAATGAGTTGAGTGGGGATGTACATCAGGGCAGTCATCCCTGTGATGACCAATGCCAGATAGGCAAATCCTGCTTTTCTGGCTTGCAAGTGTTTATTGTCCATGATTTTAAAGATATTGTTTTGGCCATTTAATTGCACTAAAAATGATAAGTGATAGTGGCAATAACTCAATGAAATTGTACATCACGAAAAACCTTCGCCATTCATCGTTCCAGGATATGATAATGATTAACAAAGAAATAATGGTGTAGAAAGAACCAAAGAAGATGTTGAGCCACTTGCTAATGATGGGTTTGAGGAAAAAGGACTGGAATATCATCAAGGCAGGAACTATCATTAACATAGAGAAATAGACAAGTAGCTCAGGGCTTATGGCTCCAAATGGTGTGTCAGATCCCTTTGTAGGATCTTGGGGGATTTTCATTTCAAAGTAGTCCGCATAAATGTAGAGGGACATTAGACTGGCCCATAAGGCAGCCAGTTTTACGCTAGTGTCAATTGGTTGAGAGCTGTGTGTTATCAAGGAATGTTCATGTTTGTTCGCGGTAAAGACGATGAGAAACGGGTTATGTTACAAGAGCAAGTTTGATCAACAGACCGTTTAAGTGATAAATGAAGTAAAGAATTCTTCCTTTTGTCTGGGGAATAGATTTACGATTGATTAAAGAATTAGGTATAAGTCAGACGCATAGAAGACATGGAGTGATCACACATCTTAGCATGTCCATTGTTACATTTTAGCAAAACTCCCCAAACCTGTTCTATCTTCACCCTGATATTTTTAATGAATATGATGAAATCTCACCTCTTCCTTTTGCTTATGCTGGTTTCATGGCTTGTAAGTGGGCAAGCCTTCACTGATTCCAACCTGCCTATTGTGATTATCAGGACTACTGCGAATGCTTCGATACCGGACGAACCTAAAATATGGGCCGATATGAAAATCGTTTATCGAGGTGAAGGTCAACGAACGGCACTAAGTGATCAGGACAACCCAGACTTTATTGACTTTGAAGGCCGAATAAAAATTGAAGCAAGAGGATCAAGCTCATCAGTATTGCCGAAAAAACAATTTGGATTCACAACTTATGATGCAACTGAGGAAAAGGATAATGTGAAATTATTGGGAATGCCTAAAGAGAATGATTGGATTCTCAATGGATTGGCCTTTGATGCATCGCTTATGCGTGATTACTTATGCTACAATCTGTCTCGTCAGATGGGACAGTATGCGCCAAGACTGGAGTATTGTGAGTTGGTTTTAAATGGTGGGTATCACGGGGTTTATTTATTGTCAGAGCGAGTAAAGGCAGATGACAATAGAATTAACATAAACAAGATTGATCCTGAGGATGTTGAAGGTGCCAGTTTAACAGGAGGGTATGTGACAAAAATAGATCGTACGGCCGATAATCAACCTGCTGTTTGGACGGACGTTAGCCGATTAGGCCAACCATTAGAGTTCATCCATGTTACACCGAAATCTGAAAATGCGACTCCAGAGCAGGATGCGTATATTCAGGATCAGTTCGATCAACTCGCCCGAACATCTGCAGCGGGTAACAGTTCGGCCGTTGATGGTTATGCAAGTGTGATTGACATCCCATCTTTCATTGACTATATGTTGATCAATGAGCTTTCATCTAATGTAGATGCTTATCGGCTCAGCACTTACTTCCATAAAGATCGATTGGGCAAACTCAGAGCAGGTCCAATTTGGGACTCAAACCTGACATTTGATAATGATCTGCTTTTTTGGGGATTGGATAGGAGCCACCCAGATGTTTGGCAATTTGATAATGGTGATAATGTTGGCTCAACGTTTTGGTTGAATTTGTTCAATGATCCAGAGTTCTTATGCTTGATGTCCAAACGATGGGCAGGGTTGACAGGTCCAAATGGTATCTTGTCTGAAGTGAAAATTTTTGAACTCATTGACCAAACAGCTTCATTAATCGAGGAGGCCGCACAACGTGAGGAGCAATTGTGGGGGACTGTTGGGGATTTTCAACAGCAAGTTCAGATAATCAAAGATTTTATTCCTGTTCGAATCGACTGGATGACAGAGCAATTAGGAGATTTCAGTGCTTGTAGTAATCCAACCATTCCATCATTGGTAATTTCAAAAATCAACTACCACCCGGCTTCCAATCCTTTCGTTGATGATAGCGATCTGGAGTTCATTGAGATCGTAAATGCAGGTGTGAGTGATGCAGATCTTACAGGTGTATACTTTGGAGGTTTGGGGCTTTCATACCAATTTCCAGTCGGGACATCACTGGCACAAGGTGAAGCGTTGATGCTTGCCAATCAATCAAGTATTTATCAACAGGCTTATGGGAGTGAGCCTTATGGTGAGTATGCACGCAGTTTGTCCAATTCATCCCAGATCATCTCTTTACAAGACGCTTATGGCAATGTGATCGATGAGGTAACCTATAGCGACAGCCTGCCTTGGCCTGATGCGGATGGGACAGGATTTTATTTATCTCTTGTCGATCCACATAGCGACAATAGCCTTCCGGAAAATTGGGAGTTGGAAGAGGCAGCAGTTAATCTGACCCTTGGTGTAGAGAATAAAGTTTCAGGAATAATATATCCTAATCCGGTTGATAGCCAGGTATTTGTTCAGCTCAGTGAGAAGATCAAATCTTACACATTCACTAATTTGAATGGGAAGGTGCTATTCCGTGGGAAGGTAGATTCGAAATCGTTGGACATTGATCTAAGTCATTTGAACGCAGGTGTCTACTTGCTCAAATTATATACAAGCAACGGAGAACTGACCCAAAAGATCGTTAAGCGCTAATCACCTGTGATCAGGAACGGAATATTGGCGGTGGCAACCTTGCCCTTTCCATCAAATGCATAGCAGAAAAGCCTATATTCTGAAGGAGTATCGGGTACAGCAAATTGAAGAATACCTGGTTGCTCAGATGTAATGTCCAATTTCACTTCATCTGGTTCCTTTTCAAATGCTCCGCCTTGACTTCTATTCTTGACTTCAGTGAGTACAAACCATTGGTACGTCAATTCATCCTGATTTGCGTCTGAAGCCTGAAGAGACGCAACCACTTCCTGTTTTGGACTGAGTGTGATGTTATCTGTTGCGATCATTCCATCCAAAGTGAGGGATTTGATTTCTGGGGCTAAATTGACAGGGTCTTTTCCAGACCAATATTTCGTCAGTACATCAACAGTGCCAATTGCTTCTCCCGTTTTTAGAAACATCCCGTACCATGTCGGTGTGCGCTCCTGTTTCTGACCCCATAAGAAAGCATATCCTCCCATGGACAAACCGGAAGCGTCACCATCCAATCCGTTCCTGAGTCGTTCCTTCAAACCAATCGCTTTTTCAGTGCTGGTTTCCTCTATTTCTCGTCCCCATGACGTGGATGGTCTCTCCCAATGACCAACCGGACCGAATTCCGTCACTACATACGGTAGCGTTACATCTGTAGCAGCGACCTTTTCAGATATCTCATTAAGCGAACCGTATACTTGATATGAAATAAAATCAAGGTTGGGACAGTATGATAACGCATGTTCAATTTGATCTTTATGTATGCCGGCAAATGTTGTGGTGACAGGGTGGTATGGATCAACTTCGTGAATGTAATCCACCAATTCCTTCAAGGCGATGTATGTTTTGGGGTTGACCAATTTCATTGCCCCATCTTCATCAAATAGTAAATTCAACTCATTGCCCGCCACCCAGGATAATAGGTTTGGATGATTCTTGTATTCATCAACTTCTCCTTTCAATCTTTCCAGTTGTTTGGCTACAGCCGTGTCGTCATTATAATCAAAACCATGAAGTTCTTTCTCAATGTCAAGCCCCATGGCGACCATGAAACCATATTTGGCTGCAGAATCCAAAGATTGGGAACCTCCTCTTGTGCTCCATGTTCTGAAGCTGTTACCACCTGCATCCTTTAACGCCTTGAATTTATCACTACGTCCACTTAGCCCAACTCCTTTGATTTTGAATAGCTGATCATTCACATAGAAATTGTACTGCTCGTTTTGCTTTTTTATAGTAACGTTAGAGATCATCGGTCTTTGTGTTTCAGTGGCTGGTTGACATTCATCAAGCAATAAAACAATAAGCAATGTAGTGAGCGAAGTAAGAACTGTTTTTCTCATTTGATGTAATTCTGATAGATCTGTGTGATTTCATCTGGGGTGAGTTGATCATGAATGATGAGGCTGTAACCTAAACTGACTGGAGTTTCCATCGATAGTGGAACAGGTTTAGCTCCTGGGTGTGGCCAGACGGGATTTTGCATACTCCCTTTAGATCGCAAAATCCACGGATTTGGGTAACCAGGGTTTGAAGGATGCTCTATTATGCAAAGACCTGATTCTCCTGAATTGTCAGTAAGATTGACCATGTCAATCCAACCGGTTGATTTGATTGGAAGGTTTTCTGGCGTGATTATACCTTCTGGTCCAGCAAACTCAACACCATCAGAGAGTTTTACCCGCGCTGAGAAGCCTCCATACCCTTTGGCGTCCTCCGAGCCTCCTATTCGTGTTGCGGGTTCAGTGGCATTGATCGTAATATTGAAATCAATTCGTCGATAGGTTTCATTTTTTGGATAAACAGAAAGCTCTGTTACTTCATTGATGACAGGTTTCCTATTTCCATCTTGATCAACCCATAAAGGTGAAAGCCAATCAACTTCAATCGCAATTTTCTTGATATTATCGGGAGACAACAATTGCTTTACTTGCTTGACGCGCCATTCAAAATCTTTGATTTCCCATCCATCCCCAATCCGTTTTTCGCCAATGTACAGCTGATGCCATGCCCAGAAAATTCCCCTGTGATGAAGGTGGTCATCAGGGAAGTCTTCTGTGATTACTTTTCCATCAAGCGAATACAGAGGGTGAATATAATTTGATCTTGAATAGGTACCATTGAGGTCTTTGTTGGCTGTTTGATAAAAGAGAATGGAGTCATCATCTTCCATGAAAAGAATTCCCTGTGAGTTTTCGACTATCTCAATTTCCTGTGATACTACTTTTGGTAAGCAGAAAAAGCTGAGGATCAGGATTATGGATAGCGAACGTAGCGACATGCGTCAAAGATATGCGCCAATTGCATATAATGCACAATGTATCGTTTGCGTTATCAGTACTAGGAATTTGTCCTCGGTCTACTATATTTAAGAATTGATTAACCAATTGAAGAACATAGCATGAGTAACACTCCCTGGTTAGCCAATTACCCGGAAGGGGTGGCGCATACCATCGACCCATCGCAGTATACTAGTTTGATAGACTTACTAAATGAGTCTTTCGATAAATATTCGAATTGTCCGGCTTTCGAGTGCATGGGCAAGTCCTTAACATTTGAAGAAGTAGATCAATTGTCCGCTCAGTTTGGAGCATATCTCACCAAAGAATTGGGACTGAAAAAGGGCGACAAGGTAGCAATTCAAATGCCCAACGTATTACAAAATCCAATTGCTATGTTTGGTGCTTTACGTGCGGGAATGACAGTCGTCAATACCAATCCGCTTTACACTGCTGATGAAATGAAGCACCAGTTCAATGATTCTGGAGCTAAGGCGGTCGTGATACTGGCGAATTTTGCTTTCAACCTGGAAAAAATTATTAGCGACACTGCAATTGAGCATGTGATCGTAACGGAAATAGGTGACATGCTCGGTGGTCTGAAGGGAGGAATTGTCAATTTTGTGGTGAAACGAGTAAAGAAAATGGTGCCAAAGTTTAGTTTGCCTGGCGCTGTTTCTTTCAACAAAGCATTGAGCATGGGAGGAAAGCACTCCTTTGAAACAGCCGAAGTGACACATGATGATATCGCTTTCCTTCAATACACAGGAGGAACTACAGGTGTATCAAAAGGCGCAATGTTGACACATAGGAATATCGTATCCAATCTGTTACAAGTCAATGAGTGGATGAGTCATGGCGGCTTAACGGAGAAAAAGGAAATATTCATCACAGCTATTCCTATTTATCACATTTTCGCCTTGGTGTGCAATGTGTTTGAATCAGTAGCACTGGGTGCGCACAATATATTGATTACCAATCCTAGGGATATGCCAGGTTTCGTGAAGGAGCTGGGCAAACACAAGTTTACGGTTATCACAGGTGTAAATACATTATTCAATGGCTTATTGAATAATCCGGATTTTAAGGATATTGACTTTTCAGCACTGAAGTTTGCATTCGGTGGTGGAATGGCTGTTCAACAGGCAGTGGCAGAAAAGTGGGAGGAGGTAACGAAATCTCCACTTTCAGAGGGTTACGGTCTCACGGAAACCTCACCGGTTTTAACTTCAAACCCCTTGAACGGAAATGGTAGAGTTGGCTTTATTGGTGTGCCAGTACCAAGCACAGAGATTACTTTGTTCGATGATGATGGGAAGGAAGTGCCGATAGGAGAGCCGGGAGAATTATGCGCAAAGGGTCCACAAGTAATGAAGGGCTATTGGAATAGACCAGAGGAAACAGAACAGGTCATGTTTAATGGTTGGTTAAAGACAGGTGATGTTGCCATTATGGATGAAGATGGCTTTTTTAAGATTGTTGATCGCAAGAAGGAAATGATCCTGGTGTCTGGTTTTAATGTTTATCCCAATGAGGTTGAAAATGCAATTGCTTCCCATCCAAAAGTTTTGGAAGTCGGTGCAATAGGTGTTCCTGATAGTAAATCTTCTGAAGCGGTGAAGGCAGTAATTGTTAAGAAGGACGATTCATTGACCGCAGAGGAGATCAAAGCGTTTTGCAAAGACAAATTAACAGGTTACAAGCGACCCAAGCATGTTTCCTTTGTAGATGAGTTACCCAAATCGAATGTGGGTAAAATTCTGCGAAGAATTATTAAGGAAAATGACATGAAGGAGCATTCTTATAATTGATATTAGCTTAGACGAATTCAGACGGGTCAACTGATAAGTTGACCTTATTGTTTTTGAACAACCTCAGCTATTTCTTGTAAGGTTTTTCTATTCATCCACAATCCGTCACAAATACGAGGGTAGAGCTCCAACATTCTCACAAACCCATAAATGTTCGAACAGGTCATTGAGATAGAATGACCATCTTCATCCTTCCACTCGAGGGTGATTTTGGGGTTATTAACCTGAATGGGTTGGTGAATAGTGATTTTCCTGATCACCTCAAATTCCTGCTCCAGATAACGCTCATAATCGGTTGATTCCTGAGCGAGACCATTGTCTAGTAGAAAGGTCTTCTTTCCGTTGATGATTTCAACTCGTAAATAGTGGTAGTTGTCTTTACCGTATTTGTTTTTGAGCTTCAGCTTGTAGTAACCTTTATCTAATGACATTAAAAACTAATATAAGTAGTAATAGCTAGCAAAATTAGTATTTATTATTAGCTATTAATAATAGCTTCTAACGGAAATGTATCATGTAAATGCAGGAAATTGATGAATAATTAAAAAAAAAAGGGAGTGCGAGAGACTCCCTTTCAAGGTATTAGCATTAAAACTGAATTCTGTATAAAATATCGGGGAAGAAACCGATTTGTTTGACCGAATTGATTTCATTAGTCAGCGTGTTGTACCTACGCGTAAATTCGTTTTGTCTGTTGGTGACGTTTTGAAGATCAACAAAGAATTGCTGTGAGATATTTCGCTTTTTACTGTTGATCCTGTATCCAAATTTCACATCCCAACGGAAGTAGTCACTCTGCCTCATTGAAAAGGCCTGATCCCAAAAACGAACCTCTTCGTTCATGGTTTGACTGGTCTCTAAATCAATCGGTGTATACGGTTTTCCTCCGGCAGAGGTGATCTTCGTGTCAAATGTCCAGGCATTTCTATTGTCCTTACCAAATTGCCACTCTTTGCCAGCCAGTGCGTTAAACACATATCGATTATTAAAGGCAGTACTTCTTTGAATGTCATCACTTCCTTTGTAGGTTGACTCGTAGATGCTGGTGGTAAGAAGTCCATAGTAACCATTGCTAAAGAATTTTTCTAATGTGACCTCCAGACCATAGTTGGTGCCGATTCCTTCATTGACTAGAGACCCTTTCGAATTGAAGACAAAATCTGACCCTTCATTGAGAATAGAGTAGGTGCTTGAGCTTTGTTCAACTGGTACATCGGTAATGCGCTGGTAATAAACCTCCGTTTTCAATCTCCAATTGGGCCTAAGGTTGTAATCATAGCCCAGCACAAAATGATGTGCATTCATAAAGCCAAGGTCAAGGTTCGTTGTTTCAAAAAGACCCGGACTGGTTTCTTCTCGATAAAACAGAATGGGAGTCGGAATGGTCTGCGCGTGCATTCCGTAGGCGAGTGATGCCCTTTGCAAAGGACTAAACTGCCAGCTCAACGCCCATCTTGGCTCGAGAGATACCTTGTTATTCACTGAAAGATGTTGACTGTGAAGTCCGAATGTTGTATTCAGATTATCTGAAAACTTGTATGCTACCTGACTAAACAATTGAGTTAAAAAGTATCGTTCCTGCGAATCAACAATAGGGATAAAAAAGTCAGGAATGCTATCTCCATTCAAATCAGGTAATGCCAGCAGCTCTTCTCTGGATTCAGTGGAGAAATTAGCATCATACATCTCTAATAATACGCCTGATCGCATGCTCCATCTGCTACTAAACTTTGTGTTAAGATTGGAGGTGAAAGTGTATCGGTTGTCGAGATTCTTAACATTCACAGCTCTATATTTTTCCAATAGATTTCCGTCGGCATCCCTGACGTAATTGTCCTGAAAGAACTCATTGTTGATGCTCGCAACAGCGATTGCAGTTTTGAGGTAAGACTTTTTACCAAAGGAATACTTATGTGAGAGCCCTGTCACACCAAGCCAATTTTTAACAAAAGAGTCTTCATCGGAATTGGCGAATAAATCATCTTCGCTGATTTGATCTCCAAAGAAGTTGATGCTACTATTTCCTCCCATTCCAAATAATTCAAATTGACCAAATTTTGATTGACCGAAATTGAATTTGTAAGTCAGGTCTTTATAAAATGGGTCAGCGCTTGTTCCGGGGTTTGCCACGTTGGCAATCCCTTGTCTGAAGGAAATCACAAACGAGGAATTATTCTTCTTGCTGATGGGACCTTCTGCCATTAACTCAAGTCCGCTAAATGCGGCCAACTGTCCTGTGAACTCAAACTTGTCTGTGTTGCCATTTCTGAAGTTGACATCAAAAACTGCTGCATTAGCATTACCATATTCAGCTGGAAAAGCTCCTGTCATGAAATCACTGGTTCGAAGAAGATTTGTATTTAATGCACTTACTGGTCCTCCGGTAGTACCCAATGTGGCAAAGTGATTGGTTGTGGCAACAGGTATTCCTTCAATTCGCCATAGCAGTCCGGTTGGAGAATTCCCTCGCACGACGATATCGTTTCTCGAGTCATCAGGTGCGCTTACCCCTGCAAAAGAGGCTGCCATTCGGGCAACATCATTTCTACCACCACTGTATCGGGTGACCTCTTCAAGGCTGAAGGTACGTGCGCTTACTTTGGCTAGTTCATTGATGGGAATGTCCTTATCAGCATCTGCGGTGATCACCACGCTTTGAAGACTCTCAACAGACTCTTCCAGTTTTAGATTGAGCATAACCTCTTTACCAGCAGATACCAGGACATTGGGTAGCGTCATGCTCTTGTACCCAACATAAGTTACTTCGAATGTCTGTCTACCTACTGGTACATCGGAGATTTTGAATGATCCATCAATGCCAGTTATCGATCCAACGGGTGGATTGGTGTTTACAAGCTTGATGGTAGCACCAATGAGTGGATATTCTGCCACCGCGTCAACAATTACGCCCTTGACAACCTGTGATTGTCCGTGAGCAGTTACGGCGAACATAGCGACGGCTATACCCAATAAAATAGTTGCGAACTTCTTGTGTGTCATCGTTCTTTTTAATTTGTATTTGATGCAAGCATAGGTGACTGTTTGAAGTATCTAGGATTCATTCTTGGTGGAACATCGATTGCACCTACTAAAACCGGAAAATGATGACTTGAATGGATTATACTTTCTATGAAGTTGCAAATAGGCTTTGCCGGGTAATATTCCTGCTTCAGGTATAATTAATCAGGGTTGACCTAACATATTTAAAGTGAGACTTGTGAAGAATCAATAATTTGCCGATGAAATTATGATAAGAATAAAAGAGGTATACGTGCGATGGATAGGAATATTTGCCTTATCCATCTTCGCAATATTTTTCGAAAAGAGTCATTATGCACCACTATCGTGGTATAAAATGTTTCTTGTTTCCGTGACGTTTTGTGGCGTGCTTTGGAATGGGTCATATTTCATCATCATCTACTTCCGAAAAAAATTTCCGGAGATTTCACAGACTGCCATCAGACTCACCTTGACTGTGTTTTTTGTCTCTGTATTCATGATCGTGGGTGCGATACCTATTCGACTAGTCTTTGGTTATATGGAATTGGATCAGATTTGTGACCTTTCAGAATATACTTCTCACATGTCTTTCAATTTTGGCAGTGCTGCATTTTTTGGGATGATATACGAGGCATCCTATTTCTTTCAGAAATGGAAAATTTCAGTACAACACAATGAGGAATTGAAAAATCAGCAGATCAGAACGCAATTTGGCGTTTTACAAAATCAAATGAGCCCGCACTTTTTATTCAATAGCCTCAATACATTGACTTCTTTGATTGCTGAAAATCCGCAATTGGCAATTGATTTTACCCAAAAATTATCAGAGGTATATAGGTACATCCTTCAGAACAAAACCAGCGAACTTGTTTCACTGAAAGAAGAATCAGATTTCGCTGAATCATATGTCTATCTGCTCAAGATGAGATACCCTGAAAACCTAACGATTGAATTAGATTACGCCAAGGATGAACAATGGCATATTGCGCCCATGACCATTCAGATGTTGCTGGAAAATGCGATTAAGCATAATGTAGTTTCAGGTAAATTTCCATTGAAGGTAAGCGTTACAATAGCGTCGGATTATTTGGTAGTGTCTAATAAGGTGAGAAAAAAAACATCGCTGGAGACGTCAACCAAAACGGGATTGGAGAATATTGAAAAGCGATATGAGCTGTTGTCAGACAGAAGAGTGAAGGTGGTTGATGGAGATAATTTTACAGTAAAAGTTCCACTCATTAAATTGATTGAATGAAAGTATTGATCATTGAGGATGAAGCACCAGCATTTCGAAGATTTGAAAAACTTCTGATCGAAATTGGAGACATTGAGATTTTGGAGGTACTGGGGAGTGTTACGGATTGTGTGGATTGGTTGGCTCAGCACCAGCAGCCAGATCTGATCTTTATGGACATTCAGCTGAATGATGGGATTAGTTTTGAAATATTTGATCAGGTCGACATTAAAAGCCCTGTAGTATTTACCACTGCTTTTGATGAATACATGATGCGTGCTTTTAAAGTGAATAGCATTGATTATTTGCTCAAGCCAATCAATATTGATGAACTCAAATCAAGTATTGCAAAGTTTTATCAACTTAAGCAGAGCTTCTCTTCCAGTGATCAGCAAGTATTGATTCAGGATTTGGTAAAAGAAATTAGAAGTGAGAAACCTGCTTATAGAGATCGATTTTTAATTCGAATAGGAGATAAAATGCTGGCGGTTGAGACCAGCCAGATAAGCCATATTTACACGCAGAATGGTGTTGTGTATTTGAAAACAATGGAGGGGAAAAAGCACCTGATGGATCATTCACTTGAGGAGTTTGGTGAATGGCTCAATCCATCTCAATTCTATCGTGCAAATCGACAGTTTATCGTCCATATAAAGGGAATTGAAATGGCTCATCGCTACCATAAAGGCAAACTTCTCGTCAGTTTAAAACATGAAGATGAACCCATCACTGTTAGCGCAGAAAGGGCTTCAGTTTTTAAGGTATGGTTTGGAGGAGACTGAAGTGAAAAACATTGTCAAAAATCATAGTTTTAAATCAAGCTTTCTGTTTCAATAACCTCGTTTGACAAGCCTGGATAGGCGATATTTACAAGACATTGAGTTTTGGATATGAGCGTATTTAGGTTGTTGTTTTTGCCTTTAGGAATGGTATTGCTATATAGTTTTTCAAGTTTAGCTGGTGTTGACGAATGGACCTTACGAAAAGACAAGGAAGGGATCAAAATATATACGAGAGAAGCTGCCAATACCAATATCAAAGAAGTAAAGGCTGAGTTAACCATAACAGCTTCAATTGATGATATCACAAAGGCAATCATTGATGTAGAGAACTATTCTAATTGGATGGAGAATATCCTTAACCCCAAGGTCCTAAAAAGAATAGGGGAGAACGGGTATTATCTCTATTATGAAATGGATGCTCCCTGGCCGACGGATGACCGGGACATTGTAAACCTTACAACCATCACTCGGGACGATTCTGGTACAACTGTAATTTCCTCAAGCGCGAAACCCGATTACATTCCCAAAAAGAAAAGTGTAGTGCGGATTACACTATCGGAAGGGTCGTGGGAATTGAAACCACTTGATGGTGGTAAAGTGGAAATTACGCATGTGCTACTGGCAAGCCCTGGCGGGAACATTCCGGACTGGGTGATTAATATGTTTATCGTTAATCATCCATTTGAGACACATTTGAATCTAAAAAATATGTTGGAGTAGCGGTAGTTAGCTTTGCATAACTTTCGTTATATGTTGATTAATTGGTAGAAAAATTCATTGGACTTCTACATACTTGAAGACCATTAACTACCACTGTTTCAATCTTTGGTAACATATTCAACAGCTTCCTCAATCGTGTCAAAAGGAACGAGTACTTTGGATCCTGAAAAGGAATTGTAGCCTTGTAGTAATATTTTTTTTATGCCGGTAACGCCTAATATGGCACCTTTGATCATCAGATGTTTGGTGTCGTCTCTGAATCGATTGGCAGCCACCATAAATTTAGTAGTTGTGTAAGAGCCAGTAACGTCTACAATCAGTCTAAACTCTTTATTTTCCTTGAGAATTCGTTACAGCTCTACATTGATCACCTCGGCCATTTCCGTATCCTTAGTATTACTATGATCAGCATGGAGAATTTCCTTGCCATTTCTAACAATATGATGTATTTGAGACATGATAGTAGCGTTTGGTGGTAACTAATATACTAAAGTCATCTTGATCCATCAAAACAGTTTTTTATAAAGTAAGAGACAAAAAAAACCGGCTCTTGATTTAAGAGCCGGCTGGATGTTCACTTAGGAATGTACTTCCATATTTGCTTTGGCAGCAGCTACTTTTGCGATGGGTACACGATAAGGAGAACAGCTCACATAGTTCATCCCTGCAATGTGACAGAACTCAACAGAACGTGGCTCACCACCATGCTCGCCACAGATTCCTACAGAGAGTTTTGGTTGTGTCATACGTCCTTTTTGTATTCCCATATTCACTAACTGACCAACTCCTTCCTGGTCTAATACCTGGAATGGATCGTCATTCAATAATCCTTTGTCAAGGTAGATAGGTAGGAATTTTCCAGCGTCATCTCGTGAATACCCAAACGTCATCTGGGTCAAATCATTCGTGCCAAATGAGAAGAAATCTGCATGTTTAGCGATCTTATCTGCTATCAGGCAAGCTCTGGGCACTTCGATCATCGTACCGATGCGATAATCGATCTGATCATGTCTATCTATGAAGATATTCTTAATAGTTTCTCTAACAATGTCCACTTGCATTTTGAATTCTTCGACAGTGCCTGTCAGCGGAATCATGATTTCCGGCTTGGTAGTTACACCTCTGTCCTTGAGGTTCAAGGCAGCTTCGATGATTGCACGAGCTTGCATTTGAGTGATTTCAGGATATGTATTGCCTAACCTGCAACCTCGATGACCCAACATTGGATTAAGCTCACTGAGATCCTCTATCTTTTGTCGGATAGTGTCAAGTGAAATGTTCAATGCATGAGCCAATTCCTTTTGTGAGGATATTTCATGAGGAAGGAATTCATGAAGGGGAGGATCAAGTAATCGAATAGTAACTGGGAATCCTGCCATCACTTCCAAAATACCTTCAAAGTCTGATCGCTGCATGGGCAGCAGCTTGTCAAGGGCGATCTTTCTACCTGTTTCATCATCAGCCAGGATCATCTCGCGCATGTTCATGATTCGATCTTCCTCAAAGAACATATGTTCAGTACGACAAAGACCTACTCCTTCCGCTCCAAATTCGCGTGCAATCCTGGCTGTTTCAGGTGTATCAGCATTAGCATGAATTTTCATTTTGGCATGCTTGTCGGCTAATTCAATAAGGCGACCAAAATTGCCTGTAAGCTCAGCGTCTTTTGTTTTTATACATTCGTTGTAAACATAACCCGTTGAGCCATTGATGGATATCCAGTCACCTTCTTTCAAAGTGAGTTGATCAATAGCAACTGTCTTTTTCTCATAATTTATCTTTAGACTTCCAGCACCTGAAATGCAGCATTTACCCATTCCTCGTGCTACAACTGCAGCATGAGATGTCATTCCTCCACGAGCTGTAAGAATTCCTCTAGCGGCATCCATTCCAGCCAGGTCTTCTGGAGAAGTTTCAACTCTTACCAGAATCACATCCTTTCCCTTTGCATTCCATTGAGTTGCATCGTCAGATTGGAAGACTATCTGACCTGTCGCGGCACCTGGTGAAGCAGGTAGTCCTTTGGCAATTGGTGTTGCATTTGCCAAGGCATCATGATCGAAAATGGGGTGTAACAATTCATCAACCTTGTTTGGGTCAATACGCTTAAGTAATGTGGCTTCATCAATCGTGCCCTCATCCAGCATTTCCATGCCGATTCGAACCATTGCCTCACCAGTCCGCTTTCCATTTCGTGTTTGCAAAATCCAGAGTTTCTCCTCCTGAATAGTGAATTCCAAGTCCTGCATATCCCTGAAATGATCTTCTAGGATGTGTTCGATTTTTAATAATTCTTTATATGCCTCAGGCATATATTCTTCCAGCGAAGTATAGCTTTTCTTTCGTTCGTCTTCAGATACATTAGCCAAATTTGCCCAGCGCTGTGATCCCTCTAGTGTGATTTGGTGTGGCGTCCTAATGCCTGCCACTACATCTTCACCCTGAGCATCAATCAGGTATTCACCATTGAATATATTTTCTCCAGTCGCAGCATCTCGCGTAAACGCTACACCTGAAGCAGAGCGGTTTCCCATATTGCCATAAACCATGGCCTGGACATTGACGGCTGTTCCCCATTCTTCAGGAATGCTATTGAGCTTGCGGTAGACTATCGCTCTTGGCGTGTGCCAACTTTCAAATACAGCGATGATAGAGTTCCAAAGCTGCTCACCGGGATCTTGAGGGAAATCAAGACCAGTTAATTCCTTTATTCTATTTTTAAACACTACAGTGATATCGATCAAGTCTGCTGTACTAAGCTCCTGATCAGTTTTTACACCTCGAGATTCCTTGATGTTTTCAAGTATTTCTTCAAATACGTCTTGATCGTTGAGCACATATCTGTTTACTTTCATGACCACATCTCCATACATCTGTATGAACCTGCGGTAGGAGTCCCAGGCAAAGTGAGGTTTTCCTGATTTTTCGGCAAGACCTTCTACTACATCATCATTCAATCCAATGTCCAAAACAGTGTCCATCATGCCAGGCATTGAATCTCTGGCTCCAGAGCGTACAGACAGTAGTAGTGGGTTGTTACGATCACCGAAGATTGCACCCATTCTCTCTTCTATGAATTGTACCCCGGCACGTACTTCCGGTCTGAGGATGAGCTTTACATTCTCTTTACCCAACTCATGATATTCTGTACAAACATCCGTTGTAATAGTAAAGCCTGATGGTACGGGAAGACCAATCCGACTCATTTCGGCTAGATTGGCACCTTTACCACCTAACAAAGGTTTCATACTTGATTTACCATCAGCAGTTCCATTGCCAAATAGGTAAACACGTTTGGTGTTAATTTCAGCTGTTGCCATAATATTATTGTTATTCAAATTCACTCATTAAACTAATTTGAGATTTCATATAAAAACATGATCATTTATCAATACAGTCATGATTTTTGTTGTTTTTATTAATTATTTCAGGACCGATTACGTAATGCTTTATTTGACTGATAAAAGATGACGTTTGATTGATCAGTTCTTCACTCATTGGAGCCCCGAGGCACCAATATTTTCCAACTATTCCGAACAGTGCTATTCGATCAGGCAGGAGGTCGAGAACCTCAGATATATCAAGCGACTGTTTAATACTAAATCCATGAGAGCTGACCATTTTCTCATAGGATAACGATGTGGCATCAAACAGTTGAATAATGGTGCCCGGGGCTTTATCCTGACAAACCAAGCTATCTATTACAACAACATTTCGATTTTTCCACAAGTAGGGTACTGATGAGAAATCATTCGTGAGTTCTTTATAATCCGCAATGTTGGGGTACTGGGCCTTCATTGAGGTAACTACAGCATATCCAAAGGCGTCATCACCTCGCAAGGGATTGCCTACTCCGATAATCAATGGTTTATTGTTCACGGTCTATGTCTAGTTTTAAAAAATGCGTTGAACATGAAATACAGGGATCGTAGTTTCTAATGGACTGTTCACATTTTTCAGTGAGCAATTCATCGTTGAGGTGATGAAATTTTTCAACCAATCTTCTTAGGTCATCTTCGATAATCCTTTGATTGTGACTTGTCGGAGCAACAATTCTGGCATTTTTGACAATGCCTGCTTTGTCTGTTTCATAGCGATGAAAAAGAATTCCTCTGGGTGCCTCTGTTGCTGCCATTCCCAGACCAGCATTAGGGAGCACTTCATCATCAAAGGCTTCAGGGGCGACATAATCGTCAATAATGCGAATGGCTTCACCACATGCGTAGAATGTCTCCAACATGCGAATGAGTATGCTTTTAAAAGGATTTTTGCAACCGGGGTTCAGATGAATTTCATTAGCCAATGATTGTGCCTCTTCGGATAATAGATCCGCATTGAGGTAATATCTGGCCAAGGGGCCTGTGAACACAACCCTGTTTTTGTCAAGCACGGTGTGAAGGGTGGTGCTGTAATGCATATGTTCTTCTGTAAAGTGTTTTTCGTATGCATCCACTTCAATATTGAGCCCATGACTGGACATTATCCGACCTTCATTCATTGGGTATTCTCTATCATTCCTGAGTGACAGGAACTCATAGTCATGTTCAAAGTCAGGGAATTCCAAACCAGACATCCAATTTGCTGCCGCATGAGCTATTTCCTGTGCTCGACCTAGTCGGATTCTTAGTGCTTCAAATTCTTGTTCATGCGGGTAGCGATAGAAGCCACCGACTTTTACATTTATAGGGTGAATTTCCCGGCCCCCGAGTATATTGACAATATCATTGCCCACTTTTTTAAGAAATAGGGCTTTTTCAACCCAATCTCTATGATCCTTTGCCATAGCGATGGCATCTGGATATCCAAGGAAATCCGGAGCATGGAGCATAAAAGTATGAAGGGCATGGCTCTCAATCCATTCACCGCAGTAAAGTAGTCTTCTGAGATTTCGGGTTGTTGGGTGAGCAGTGTAATTGGAGATTTTTTCGAGTGCGTGTACCGAACTCATCTGATAGGCCACTGGGCATATTCCACAAATTCGAGCCGTAATATCAGGGACTTCTTTGTAGGATCTTCCTTGCAGAAAACCTTCAAAGAATCGAGGAGGTTCAAATATTTTCAGTTTAGATTGCTCAACATGTCCATCCTTAAGTTTCACATAAAATGATCCTTCTCCCTCGACTCTTGCGATATAGTCAAATTTGATAGTTCTAGTTTCGCTCATGATTGTTGCTTTCATTGGCAAATGGTTCGGCAGCCGCATTGTAGCTCCGAAAAAGCCGCATAATTTCATCATCATCAATCCCGATTGCTGCAAAATGTTTGGCAAGAGATGCTGTGTTGACCTGCTCTTTTGGGCCATAGCAACCGAAGCATCCCCGATAATAATGTGGGCAAAGTGCATTGCATCCCGCCTGGGTTATTGGGCCAAGGCAAGGCGATTGTTCTGTCACCGCAAGGCAAATATTTCCAGCTTGT
This sequence comes from Cyclobacteriaceae bacterium, assembly GCA_049115695.1. Lineage (GTDB taxonomy): Bacteria > Bacteroidota > Bacteroidia > Cytophagales > Cyclobacteriaceae > JAGDZR01. The sequence goes on from JAGDZR010000025.1 coordinate 53,209, forward strand.
TTGCACTCAAAGCAGACACTGTAGTCAGGGATATTAGGTCGTTTTCCATTGAGTAATGACGCGAGTACTTCTAAGAGTTGATGCTTATTAATTGGGCATCCCCTGAGTTCCATATCTATCGGGATATGATCTGAGATAGGAGTAGAGGTCTCTAAGGTTTCAATGTACTTGGGTTGGGCATAAACTGCTTTTACATATTGTGAAACATTGAGATAATTACGTAAAGCTTGAATGCCACCAGCTGTGGCGCAAGCACCAATGCTGATCAGGAAGTGAGAATTTTTTCTGATTTCGAGTATTCTTATGGCATCATGCGGTGTTGTAATTGATCCTTCAACCAGCGAGATGTCATATGGTCCAGGCAATACCGTTTTGCTGGCTTCCGGAAAGTATGCGATTTCTACCTGGTCCGCCAGAATTAGTAACTCGTCTTCACAGTCCAGAATGCTTAGCTGACAACCATCGCAAGAAGCAAATTTCCATACAGCAAGTTTCTTTTTATTCATATTCCACGGATGTTGAGGTATTGCTGGAGTTTGGGGTAAGAAAAGACCGGGCCATCCTTACAGATGAAATATGGACCGAATTGGCAGTGCCCGCAATGTCCAACAGCACATTTCATATTTCGCTCCATAGAGAGATGAATTTGATCTTCAGGAATTCCGGCATCAAGGAGAGAGTAGGCGCCATAGCGCATCATGACTTCAGGGCCGCAAACGAAAGCAACAGTATTCAATGGATCGAATGTAGCTTTTTCGATTAGCGAGGTGACAACACCAACATTGCCTCTCCAGTTTGAGAATGTATGATCCACTGTAACCTGAAAGTTGATAGATGTATCTGACTGTAGGGAAATAATGTCTTTGTGGAAAAACAGGCTCTCAGGATCTCGTGTGCCATACAGGAAATTGACTTCCCCGAAATTTTCACGATGAGAGGCGATTTTCTGAATCATTGGTCTTAGCGGTGCAAAACCGACACCTCCTGCCATGATCAAAACATCTTTGAACAGGGCTTCTTCTATCGGCCAGGTAGTTCCGAATGGTCCTCTGACACCCAATTGATCTCCGATGTTTAACTGACAGATGGCGTTTGATACAGCCCCAACTCCTTGAATGGTATGTACAAGAGTGGGGTGGTCGTCAAGGCTACTAACAGAAATGGGTATTTCACCAACCCCATAGGTATATAGCATATTGAATTGACCGGGAGCAATAGCTTCAATTGTTGCTGTTCCTACTGGTTCCAATGAAATCGTAACCAGATTTTTGTTTTCCAACCATTTATTTTGAACCCGATATGGGATTGAAACCCAATCACAGGGAATGGAAGTAGAGGGCTGGAGTTTTAGCGTTTCAGATTGGGGAACTATAAACATCTAATAATTGAATTCTGGTTTCTTGAAGTCTTTTCTCCATGATCATCGCGGATTGCTGCATAAGGAGATAGCCAAGTTGATAGTCTTCCTGGCATTTGGCGCGCAGACATTTTCCATCCAATGCTACCACTGAAGTATGCTCTACAGCTTTCAGGTCAAATTGCATTCGATAAGGAGGTATAATCCAGCTAAACCCACCATACTCGCCAGGTGTAAGGGTCCAAATCGTCAATGCTCCTCTTTTTGGATGATGCAGTTGTACAGCAACTTTACCTGAACGAATGATATAAAAAAAGTTTGCCAGGCTTCCTTCTCTGCCAAGGTACTCGCCTGGTTTGAAGTGCTGGTTTTGACCGCACCCTGCTATAAAGTCTAACATATTTTCAGAGAGTGATTCAAAGAAAATTTGTTCTCGCAGTAAGTCTTTTAATTCCTTCATGCCTGATCGGGTTTTAATTTGTTTACTTCTTCTGTAAGATCAATCCCTACAGGACACCAGGTGATACACCTTCCACAGCCCACACATCCTGATGATCCAAACTGATCGTGCCAATTGGATAACTTATGGGTAAGCCATTGTCTGTATCTTGATTTAATGGAGTTTCTGATTTGACCGCCATGTATATATGAAAAGTCACCATTAAAACAGGAGTCCCATTTTAGCCATCTTTCTGTGTGTGAGCCTGTGATATCTGTCACATCTTCTACTGTGGAGCAAAAACAGGTCGGGCAAACCAATGTACAGTTCGCACAGCACATGCATTTTTCTGCAATTTGATTCCAAATTGGATGATTAGGATGGTCTTGCAGTACTGCTGATACCTTCGAATCAAAGCGCTTTGGCATGCTTTGGATACATGCGTCAATTAAGGACTGAGAGCTTTCCAATTCTGTTTGAGTAGCGTTTTTTAGCTCCAGATCAGCAATAAGTTTTTGACCAGCCTCAGATCCTGATTGCACCAAATAGTTAGCTGATTCAAGGCCGATTGGAGAAACCAGAACATCATACCCCTCAATTGGTTTAGGGCCTGAGTTGGTGGTCGTACAAAAACAATTGTCAGATCCATGAGTACACGCAATTGCTATGGTCACAAGCGAGGCTCTAGCCTGTTGGTACCAAGGATTGATGTATTGATTATGAATGAATATTCGATCCAGCAATGCGATGGCCCGTAGGTCGCAGGACTGAATACCCCAGAATGCCATTTTGGGTGGTTGTTTCGGATTTTTACTAATACTATACTCACCATTGGTTTTTACTGCTTTCCACAATTCACGCTTAGGGGGATAGAGAAATTTCTTAAATGACTGTGGACTGCTTGGATGTTCGAGAGTTTCACCTTGGTCAGGATTCAATTGGTAGGTGCCGGCACCAACAACTGTTTTCATTTTGAGTGGCAATTGCTCAAAACATGACACCTCTTCAAGTAATATTGCTCCATGCCTGTAAACCGGTCCAATAACCGTGTAGCCATGTTGGATCAATTTAGAAAACAGCGCCACAAGGTGGGTAGAACTACCTGTCAGGACTGCTTTGTCAGCGGTGGGTACTTTCATTTACACAAACATTTGACTGAAACATACTGGTTTCATCAGGTGGCCTGTGTCTTCTTTAAATGTCTTTGAATATCAGCTATTTAATACTCATAAAAGATGATGCGAAGCAGTTGTTTTGATGATAATGTTCAGTAAAAAGAACAATCAACTCTCATAAGAATAGCATGGAAATTCGCATAACTTGATTGGCTCATATGGATACTTTCCATATACATATCAACGGACAAGTTCAAGGAGTTGGATTTCGACCTTTTGTATTCCAATTGGCGCATATGTTGGAACTCACTGGTTGGGTACAGAATGGTGTTGACGGAGTTCATATACGCTTCAATGCAAATGTGGCAACTGCCAGAAGGTTTCTAGATCTGTTGATATCAAAAGCCCCTTCAAAATCAATCATAGAGCATACATCTTTAATTAGGGTTGCAGATGAGCAATTCCATGATTTTCAAATTTCAGACAGTAGTGCTAGTGGAAATAGAGCCGTGAGAATAAGTCCTGACTTTGCCATGTGTGACGACTGCAAACATGAGATAGATGCAGCGTCTGATCCTAGATATGGATATTCGTTTATCACATGTACCAACTGCGGACCAAGGTATTCTATCATTTCTTCATTGCCATATGATCGCGCAAACACTGAAATGCATAAGTTTAAAATGTGTGAGGAATGTGGCCAGGAATATCGAGATCCATACGATCGCAGGTTTTATTCTCAAACGAATTCATGTCCTGGGTGTGGAGTGAAATTGCAGTTGATCATGAATGGGCGCATTTCAAAAATGGATGCTAGCGATCAATTGAGGGAAACTGTAACTGCCATTTCTGATGGCAAAATTGTAGCAGTAAAGGGAATAGGAGGGTTTTTGCTATTGTGTGATGCAAATAATAATAGTTCCATTGAAGTATTACGCAAAAGAAAGAAGAGACCCCATAAGCCTTTTGCGGTCATGTATCCTACAATAGAGCATGTTAAGGAAGACTTTGTTTGCAGCGAGGATGAAATTGATATGCTGTGTGGGGCAGTGTCCCCTGTTCTCCTGCTCATGCCAAAGGGAAAAACTAATCAGGTCAATAGGGCCGTGTATCCAGGGTTGGATAGAATAGGCGTGATGCTACCCAATTCACCTGTACTCTATCAGATTTCAAAGCTATTTGGGCGAGCGCTAGTGGCAACCAGTGGAAACGTCAGTGGGTCTCCGATCGAATATCAAAATATCCGGGTCAAAGAGCGGTTGGCTTCATTTGCTGATTTAATACTGACTAATGATCGGGATATAGTTGTTCCTCAGGATGACTCAGTCCTTATCTGGAATAAAGGACTGAAACGGTTCGTGGTAATCAGAAGATCAAGAGGTCTGAGCCCATCACTATTTCAATATCATGGCCCTATTCCATCCAATAGTCTGGGGTTAGGAGCACAACTAAAAGGAACCGTTTCCCTCCAGATGGGAGATCAGACCTACGTCAGTCAATACCTTGGTAATCTTGAGAGTTATGATGCTCAGTTAAATTATGAGAAGGTTTTGAATCACATTAGTCGAATAGCCAATGCACGACCACAACTAGTGGCAACTGATATGCATCCAGAGTACTTTACAAATCAGCTGGCAAAATCAATTCCTAGTGAGGAGATTGTGTATGTGCAGCATCATGAAGCACATTTTTGCGCTGTACTTGCTGAAAACCACCTGCTGGAAATGCAACACAAAGTCTTAGGAGTAGTATGGGATGGAACTGGTTATGGAGATGATGGGATGTTATGGGGAGGTGAGTTTTTTACATATAACCAAAAGTCGATTGAAAGGGTGGCTTCTTTAGCTCCCATAGCTCATTTGGCCGGAGATCAAATGCAGCTTGAGCCAAGAATATCTGCATTAGCTTATGGTCTTAATCTGGAAAACGATCCTCAATGGTTAAGTTCAAAATTCGAGGAGGTTGAATGGAACGTTTTGAAAAATAGACTAACGCATACTGATATGCAGAGCAGTAGTATGGGACGCCTGTTTGATGCAGTGGCATCCATTCTCGGACTGATAGACAAAGTGAGTTTTGAAGGGCAGGCCGCAATGTATCTGGAAGCCTTGGCGAAACAATTTGGAGGTAGGGGCAGGAGCTATCATTTTCAAATTGTAACAGGCAAAGTACAGGTTTGCTCTATCGTGCAGGCAATTGTTCAGGACGTTAAAAACAATATTCCGGTACAAGAAATCGCATTCAATTTTCATTTGACATTGGTCGGAATAGTTAGAGAGGTTGCCTGTAGCCAGCAAATTTCAGAAATCGCATTTAGTGGTGGTGTATTTCAAAATAGCTTATTGGTCGATTTGCTGGTAAAGTATCTGAGTGGCTTCTCGCTATATTTTCACAGGGACTTATCACCAAATGACGAGTGTGTAAGTTTTGGTCAGCTCGTATATGCAAGTATCCACAAACAACAGCAGACATATCAATACAAACAGGATGAAGCATTTGTCTGAATATCGTAATGCCAAAATGGTTAAATACTATTTGAAAGAGTTGAATCAAATAGTAACGCAACCCTGGACGATAATGGAGATCTGCGGAGGCCAGACTCATAGCTTAGTGAAAAATGGAATTATTGACATGCTGCCAAAAGAGATTGAAATGGTACATGGACCTGGATGTCCCGTCTGTGTCACACCCATAACTGTTATTGATCAAGCAGTGGCCATAGCTAAAATGCCCAACACAATACTATGCACCTATGGAGATATGATGCGTGTTCCTGGTACCCATGAGAGCTTATTAAATGTGAAGTCGTCCGGGGCTGATGTGAGAATGGTGTATTCACCTTTGGATGCAGTGACCCTAGCCGAATTAAATCCATCAAAGGAGGTGGTTTTTTTTGGTGTTGGGTTTGAGACAACAGCTCCAGCAAATGGATTGTCTGTTCTTCAGGCCTTTAGGAAGAGGCTAATCAATTATTCGCTTCTTGGTTCGCATGTATTGGTGCCTCCGGCTATGGTGTCAATCATGGAAGATCCACATTGTCATATTCAGGCTTTTCTGGCTGCAGGGCATGTGTGCAGCATCATGGGGATGCAACAGTACCAAACTTTACCTGATCGATATCAAATCCCTATTGTAGTGACTGGTTTTGAACCGCTGGATTTGCTCAAGGGTATTTTTCATGCGGTTTTGCAGTTGGAAGGCGGTAAACATGAACTTGAAAATCAGTATGCACGTGTGGTTACATTTTATGGTAACATTGAAGCTCAAGAAATTATCAGGGAAGTATTCGTCCTAGCAGATCAGGAATGGAGAGGGCTCGGTAAAATTCCGGCCAGTGGGCTAAGTCTGTCCAGAAAATATGAGATGTATAACAGTGATCGGAAATTTAACACTTGCATCAAGTCGGGTTCGACGAATGAAGACTGCATAGCAGGATCCATTTTGAAGGGCTTAAAGAAGCCACTCGATTGTCCTTCCTTTGCGCGAAGGTGTGTCCCAACTCATCCGATGGGAGCTCCAATGGTCTCGTCGGAGGGTGCATGTGCAGCATATTATCATCATCAAACTCAATGACCAATATGAGTATAAACTGCCCAATGCCTGGCACATCTTTTGATGTAATCACTATCGGACATGGAAGTGGAGGTCAATTGACCAATCAATTGCTCGAAGAACATATTTTTCCATTATTTGATAATGAATACATTGACCAACGAGCTGATGGAGTGATTTTGCCCAGGATAGATCGTCCGGTCTTTACAACTGATAGTTTTGTAGTTTCTCCCATCTCATTTCCGGGAGGGAATATTGGTGATCTGGCCGTCAATGGTACAGTCAACGATATTGCGATGTGCGGAGGGATCCCCAAGTATATTTCACTTGGACTGATACTCGAAGAAGGACTTGATTTGAAAGTACTAAAAGAGGTGTTGCAGGCAGTACACATGGCTGCAAATAGAGCAGGCGTACAGATAGTCACTGGTGACACAAAGGTGGTTGAGAGAGGTAAAGGAGATAAAATGTTTATTAATTCCAGTGGAATTGGGGATTTGCATAAAAAGGCAAACCTAGGGTTTGAAAGCGTGAAGGAAGGTGATTGCATTTTGATTAATCGATCCATAGGTAGTCATGGAATAGTGGTCATGTCTAAGCGTGCGGACACACAATTTGAAACAAACATTGAATCTGATACAGCTCCACTCAATCACATGGTTACAAAAATGCTTGACCTATTTGGTGAAGATATTCATTTGATGAGGGATGCGACAAGAGGCGGTGTAGCTACAGTGCTAGCTGAAATTGCGCTTTCAGGAAAGTTTGGAATTGAGGTGAAAAGAAATGCGTTTAGTGTAGATCCTGAAGTTTCAGCTGCTTGTGAAATGCTCGGTTATGATCCGCTGTATGTGGCTAACGAAGGAGCCATGGTCACTATCGTCGCTGCACAGAGGGCAGATGATGTGATAAAGTTTATGCGCACTGATGAAAATGGGGCTCAGGCTTCAATCGTCGGCAACATAGTTTATCAGCATGAAGGAAAGGTGATCATTTCCAATGAAATCGGAGGAAGGTCGGTTTTGAACATGCTCCCCGGAGAGCAACTCCCCAGGATTTGTTAGAACTCATCCGATTGTTTGACAATTGTCATTCATATAGTCAAAGAATGAGTTGAAATTGATAGAGTATCAAACCCTAACTGTGATGAAGTATTTTTTGAGTGTATCATTTTTCATCATTTCTTTTTTTGTATTAGGACATGAAGGTCATGGTGTCTCAACTGATTTTGCCTGGCATTATCTTGAACTTGTGCACATATTACCGATAATCGCCATTGCTTATCTGGGTTTGTATGTTATACCCAAATCAATATATCGTTTCATTCAGCAGTATCTGTAATGCATGAGATGTCATTGGTGCAACGGGCTATTGAGCTCGTCATGGAAGAGATGAATAAAGCCAATGCCAGAGCTGTGCAAGAAATAACGATCGAAATTGGTGAATGTGCTGGGGTAGAAGACTCATCACTTTGGTTTGCCTGGGATGTAGCAGTAGTTGGAACCATGCTTGAACAAGCCAAACGTCGAGTTCAGAAAGTTGAGGGATTGGCCAGGTGCAATGCTTGTGGGGTATTGTATGAATTGCACCATTTATATGACCCCTGTAAAAATTGTAATTCATTTGACAGAACAATTATTCAGGGCGATGAATTTAGAATCAAATCATTAGTAATCGAATAATACTACCAATATGTGTGCTACTTGCGGATGTGATGACCATGATGTGTCGGAACAACAAATGGAGCATAATCACTCCAAACTATCACGTGAAATTGTAGTCGAAAGAGAAATCCTTCACGCCAATAATTTGATTGCAGAACGAAACAGAGGATTTTTTGAAGCAAAAGGGATTCATTGCATAAATCTGGTGAGTTCTCCCGGATCAGGTAAGACCACATTGCTGGAAAAGAGCATTAAAGTGCTGCGAGATCAGGAAATATATGTCATTGAAGGGGATCAATACTCCAGTCATGATGCAGATCGCATTGCAAAGACTAAAATACCAGTGCTACAAATCAATACCGGAAATGGATGTCATTTAGATGCTGAGATGATCCATAAGGCAATCCACAAGTTGAAGCCTACTGAAGGCAGTGTGTTAATAATTGAAAATGTGGGTAATCTCGTATGTCCTGCACTATTTGATTTGGGTGAGGCCAGCAGGGTAATATTGATGAGCGTTACAGAAGGTGAAGACAAACCAGTGAAATATTCCAACATGTTTGCTTCGGCAGATTTGTGCGTGTTCAATAAGATTGACCTTCTCCCATATCTGGATTTTGATTTGAATAAAGCGAAACAATACGCACATACGGTTAATCCCAGACTGTCATTTATGGAAGTATCAGCGACCAAGGGTACCAATATCCAACAGTGGTGCGATTGGTTGGAAGGACATGTTCAAGCTATCCAGCACTAGTCATGTGTCTTGCAATCCCTGGGAAAATATTGTCTATTTCAAACTCAGATGATCAGATTTTCAGAACTGCTCGAGTGTCCTTTGATGGAATAGTTAAGGAAGTCAATATTAGCATGGTCTCAGGAGTTGCGGTTAGCGACTATGTGCTTGTACATGTTGGTGTGGCCATCAGTAAAATAAATGAGGCAGAAGCTCTAAAGACTTTGTCGTACTTAGATCATACTGAAAGTTGAAGGTAGGTTTAATCAAGCCTTCCTTAACAATTCCAATTCCTCATCAAAACCTGCAGAAAGAATTGGGAATCGACACCAGGTACGTGGGTCAACATTGAAGTCATCAAGGTGGAAACTAGGTGCGATGCGCTCCCTTTTCCATTGATTGATTGACCACAGACGAAAGAATTTGATGATCCACTCTTTTAGTTGAACGTGTTCATAGTTTGATTTCAGTTGATCAAATACTTGTACTGGTGACATTCTGGACTTTATGGCAAGTCTTTCAATGGATACCATTACTTTGTAAGGCATAAGATCGTCTTCATCTGTCTGATGCATTGATTCAGGTCTCAATTCAGCTGTTGGGGTTAGGCTATTGACATATTGTAGTCCGGTATACCCAAGTTCCCTTTCAGCATATTCAAGCCATTGCAACAGGAAGTGTTTGTCAACGGCAGCAATGGGTGAGATGCTACCACTGGTATCACCGTCCATCGTTGCATAACCGACATCTCCTTCACTTCTGTTACTTGTCGTCAGAAGCAGACTTTGCTTAATATTGGCTAGCATCCAGATAATGGGTGATCTGCTACGGGCCTGGATGTTTTGCAAGGCAATGTCGTCTTTTGTCCAATCAAGAGGTCTGCCCAAAGCCTTGGAAATGGTTGATGTATAAGCAACAACTTCTTCCTCAATCAACCACTCGTGATGTGTGGACCCAATCGAGGCAGCCAATTCACGAGCTGATTCTTTCGTTTTTGATCCGGAATTTTTAGTGCCTTGATAGGCGGTCGTCAGGATTTGTCCAACAATGTCTTTTGCGGTGCGCTGTATCGTTATGCCAAGTCTTTTGCAAAAACCATCAACACCCAATTCATCAATCCCTATTTTTACCATTTGAGCTACCATCGTAGCTATGCAGCTGGAGTCGGCACCTCCACTTAGAGAAAGTACGAATCCTTTGCTGCGACTCTTTCGCATATAGTCAAACAGCGCAAGCGGTAGAGCCTGGCCAAATTCTTCAGTTTTGTTGCTCCAGTCCTTCTTGATATTCGCCACTCCTGTGTGGTTTTCAAAATCAACATCCGTATATAGAAGATTGAATGGTTGAAAGGAAAGCCTCCTGTTGTGTCCGATTAATTTTCCTTTTTGAGCAATGAGAATATCTCCATCATAAATCATCCTTCCAGCCTCATTGCCGAGCAGGTTCGTATATAAGTATACACAATCAAACTTTCTGGAACTGTTGACTACTAGCTGCTCACGAAAAGTTTCCTTACCAAAAGCAAAATGGCTTGCACTGGGATTGAGAATTAACTCAACACCATCTTGAACAAGATTGCATGCTGGTCTATCTTCCTGCCATGCATCCTCACAGATTTCGAATCCACATTTGACACCTTTCAGTTCCATGTCAATGGATCCAAATGGATAGAACTGATTGTCCACTTCAATGTTTACCACATGGTCATAGGGCCAAGAACTAAACCATCGAGGTTCATAATGCACCCCTTCGTTCGCGAGGTTATGCTTGGCATAAAAGCCTTTGATTGATCCATTCTCTAAGATGGCGATCGTATTGTAGGCCTTCCGATCTATGATAAATGGAAGACCTATCGTGCAGGTCAGATTTAGAGTGAAAGGCACCAACTCCAGTAATTTGTTCAGAGCAGTTTGAGGGAGCCAGTCACTGAGAAACATGTCCTCACAGCCATATCCAGTTATGCAAAGTTCAGGAAGGCAGAGAATGTCTATTTTTTTCTTTTGAGCTGTTCTTAGGGCAGCTTTGATATTACTCAAATTGCCAGCCCAGTCCATTGGTGTTTGATTGAGACAAGCACCTCCGATTCTCAATACTTTACTCATTAGGCTCGGTTGAGATCAGCTCCAGTGTTTTACGCGCAGCGTCCTGCTCCGCTTTTTTCTTACTGAGCCCATGACCTACTTCCATTGGCTCATCATCTATGATCACCTGCGCCGTAAACTGCTTTAGCTTTTTTGACTCCTTCACCTCGATGATTTCGAATATCAAATTCTTATTTTCTTTTTGAGACCACTCGATGATTTTGCTCTTATGGTTGGTAACCGTATTGATCAACTCATTGAGATCGTAGTGGGGGATAATGAGTTTTCGAACAATGAAATGCTTACAGAACTGAAATCCTTTATCAAGGTAAACAGCTCCAATAAGTGCTTCCAGGGAATCTCCATAAATCGACTTAGGTGAAAGCGTTCGAGAAGTCTGATGATAGGTGATCAGGTCATGAAGACCTATTTTTCTTGAAACCTGATTGAGGGTTTCTCTATTTACAATTTTTGATCTGATTTCGGTGAGAAAACCTTCTTCTTTAAAAGGGAATCGAACGAAAAGGAATTCGGCAACCACCATGCCCAGTATGGCATCACCCAAATATTCTAATCTTTCATTGGATTCACGTAAGCCATGCTCATTGACCAATGCAGCACTACTATGACGCATGGCTAACTTGTAGACGGTCAAATTGTATGGCCGTTTGCCAGTGATTATTTTAATCGCTTTGAAAAATGCTCTATCCTCTTTGGAGGATGGTACTTGAAACTTGCTGACCAGCCGTTTGAAGTACTTGTGCACTAACTATTGTATTTACCGAATATGATTGAGGTATTGTGTCCACCAAAACCGAATGTGCTACTCATCGCAACATTTACTTCACGCTTCTGAGACTTATTGAAAGTCAGATTCAATTTTGGATCTATTTCAGGATCATCAGTGAAATGATTAATTGTAGGAGGGATGATTCCTTTTTCGATTGTCATGAGTGTTGCAATCGCTTCAATCGCTCCGGCTGCACCTAGCAAGTGCCCTGTCATAGACTTGGTTGAACTAATGTTCATTTTATAGGCCTGCTCGCCAAATACACGTTGGATTGCTTTAACCTCTCCAGCATCTCCAAGAGGGGTAGATGTCCCGTGTGTATTGATATAGTCTATGGCGTCTCCCTTTAGTCCAGCGTCATCTAATGCATAGTGCATCACTTTAGTGATCCCATGACCTTCCGGGTGTGGAGCAGTAATGTGGTATGCATCAGCAGACATGCCTCCTCCGAGCACTTCTGCATATATTTTAGCACCTCTGGCTTTTGCATGCTCAAGTTCCTCGAGTACCAATGCACCAGCCCCTTCGCCAAGCACAAAGCCATCTCTTTCCTTATCATAAGGTCTAGAGGCTGTTTCAGGAGAGTCGTTTCGCTCTGATAATGCCTTTAATGCATTGAAACCGCCCATAGCAGCTTCAACAACACCAGCTTCAGAACCTCCCGTTAACATCACTTTGGCTTTTCCTAATCTTAAATAGGTAAATGCGTCATTGATGGCATGGTTGGAAGATGCACACGCCGAAACGGTTGCAAAATTTGGTCCTCTAAAGCCGTATTTGATTGATAATAGACCAGGTGTAATATCCACGATCATTTTCGGGATAAAGAATGGATTAAACCTTGGGGTCCCATCTCCATTCGCAAAATTAACCACCTCGTCCTGGAAGCTTTTAAGGCCTCCGATTCCAGAACCCCAAATCACACCTACTGAATCTTTGTCGATCGCTTCCAAATCAATACCTGAGTCTTGTATTGCTTCTTCTCCGACCACCATTCCATATTGAGTGTTGGGATCCATCTTGCGAGATTCCTTTCTATCAATGTGATCAAGCACATTGAAGTTTTTCAGCTCGCAAGCAAATTTCGTTTTAAACTTTTCAGGATCGAAACGTGTAATGGGAGCGGCCCCACTAACTCCTTTCTCTAAATTGGACCAATATTCATCCTTGGTGTTACCAATTGGCGTTAATGCGCCGATCCCAGTTACAACTACACGTTTTAATTCCATAAATCTTAGTTAGGGAAAATTACTTTACGTTTTCCTCAAGGTAAGAGATTGCCTGACCAACAGTTGCTATGTTTTCAGCCTGATCATCAGGGATAGATATATTAAATTCTTTCTCGAACTCCATGATCAATTCCACTGTATCCAACGAATCAGCACCCAAATCATTAGTGAAGCTAGCTTCAGGAGTAACCTCAGATTCCTCAACACCTAATTTGTCAATGATGATCGACGTTACCTTTTGTGCAATTTCTGACATTTTTCTAATGTTTAATTTTTTAAAATCAGTGCAAAGAAATACATAAGAACTTTAAAATCAAACTTCTTTCCATACCCTCAGAATTGGGCTGTTTTTGATAATATTGAGGCCAACAATTTGATGAATGAAAAAAAGGAAGCTAAACCTTGATACGCCGTACGACTTTGTGCTTTTAGGATTGGTTTGCGGAAAAAAGGAACATCAGCTGGCCTGGCATCTCAATCAATTGAGAGGATTACACTTTGTAAAAGAAAAAGACATTAACATTAGCTTTAAAAATGATACGACTATTAAGGTATCTAATTACATTACCAAGACAGAGTTCTATCAGTTTGATTTATTGAAAAACAGGCTGTTATTGAGTAATTCTCAGAAACAAAAGTTCTTGCTGAATGAACTTCAACAATTCGACTATTTTTTGAAATTGTCTTTACAGATTGATGATTTTAATGTAGATCAATTAATTTCGAGCCTCAGAAATATACCAGTTGTTGATTACCTGGTTGAAATTGACCTGAATAGGGTCAAACAAAAAGACAACCTACTCTACTAATTAATAAATCATGATCAAGACATTCAAAAAACGCACCAAGATTGTTGCGACGGTTGGGCCTGCGAGCAGAGATAAAGAAACTTTAGTGAAATTGATCCAAGCGGGAGCCAACGTTTTTAGATTGAATTTTTCGCATGGATCACATGATGATCACAAAAAAGTGATTGAATGGGTGACGCAAATTAATACAGAATTTGGAGCCAACATAGCACTACTGCAGGATCTTCAAGGGCCAAAAATCAGACTCAATCAGGTTGAGAATGATGGTGTTGAGATCAAATCCCTGGATGAGTTTGTAATTACAACTAATAAAATGTTGGGTAATAGCCAGATGGCAAGTACCACCTATCAGGGTATTACCAGTGACGTTCAACCAGGTGATTGCATCCTGATAGATGACGGAAACATTGAGTTGAAGACCAAACGTGTAGAAGGAGATAAAGTATACACTGAGGTGATTCATGGCGGTATTTTGAAGTCTCGAAAAGGAATCAACTTACCACAGTCAAACGTTTCAGCACCTTCTTTGACCGAAAAGGACCTGGAAGATTTGGAGTTTGGATTGAAGTTTGATTTGGATTGGATCGCATTGTCATTTGTAAGATCTGCTGATGACATTAGAGATTTAAGAAAGAGAATCGATGCTGCGGGAAAGCATACAAAAATTGTTGCGAAAATAGAAAAACCTGAGGCCATTGCTAACATGGACGAGATCATCGAAGTGACTGATGCAGTAATGGTGGCGCGAGGTGATCTGGGTGTGGAAATCGCAATGGAAGATGTGCCGATAGAGCAAAAAATACTTGTCAAGAAGTGTAACAAAGCAGGCAAGCCTGTGATCATTGCTACTCAGATGATGGAGAGCATGATTGACAACCCTCGTCCAACAAGAGCAGAGACAAATGATGTAGCGAACGCTGTAATGGATGGTGCGGATGCATTGATGCTATCTGCAGAATCAGCTTCAGGTAAGTATCCGGTGCAGGCCGTGACCAAAATGAGTCAGACCATTGCTCGCATGGAAAATGCCGCTGACTCTATCTATTTCAGATATTATGATGATGAAGGTACTGACTCTGTCACAAGAAGGAACGATCTATTGGTGAGAGCCGCTTGTCGTTTGACCGAATCTATGAACGCCAGGGCATTAGTAGGAATGACCAAAACGGGTTACACTGCTTATAGAACTGCCATGCATCGACCAAAAACTGATATTTACGTTTTTACCAACCAGAAACATCTACTTAGACAATTGAGCTTGGTATGGGGGGTTCAGAGTTTCTATTATGATAAAACAGAAGCGATAGACGATACACTCAAGCATATTGAGGAGATTTTGATCAAAGAAGGAATGCTAGAAAAAGGTGATGTATATATCAATACAGCCTCAATGCCTTCGCACTGGTCAGGTCATACCAACATGCTTAAAATCAATGAGGTAGGTTATCTTGACGTTTAGGTTCTACCATGATCACTTCCTCTCGGTCCATGATCACTTTTCCGGGAGGAAGACCTTTTGGTTTTCTTATGTATTTCTTAAGCGTATAGCTCACAGGACACAATGTGTCCTGATTTCTTTTAGAATAGAATCCAGCTAATTCCGCAGCTTTTTCTAAGACCTTTTTGGGAATTACCTTTTGGTTGGGATTAGCGATTACTACATGACTACCTGCTACATCTCGCGCATGTAACCAGGTATCATTTTTAGAGGTAAACTTGAAAGTGAGCAAGTCGTTATTTTTAGCATTTTTTCCAATTCGTATCTCAAATCCCTGAAAGTCCAAGCTATGATAGGGGAGTACAGTAGGTTTTGTGACTGATGATGAAGCTTTTTTTATCGGTTTTAATGCCTTCAAAGATGTGAGGTTATCGATCGAAGTTAAACGTTCCTGAAGGCTGTTTAAATGGGTTTCCTTTTTGATTATGTTAGCTTTTAGGTTCTGTATCTCTTTGGATTGATTTTTTGATTTTTGATAAAGCTGCTCTGCAAATTTCTGAGGGCTTAGATTGGGTTTAAGCTTTATTTTGATACTTTCATTTTTATAAAAGTCATGGAGGTCAATTTCACCTGACCCCTTAGGGATTTGATGAAGGTTAGCCATGACGATATCTGCAATTTCTGAATAGCTTCTTCTCTTTTGGATCTCGTCAAGCTTAAGTTGGTTTTTCGAAATATAATTTTGACTCTGCTTTATATCTCGTTTGATGGGCTTGATCAGCTTGCCTTTCTCCTGATCCAGAAAAAATTGTTGTGTGAAAATCCGATATAGCTCGTTGCAGGCTTCAATGGGATCATTAGTTTCAGAAATGAAAGCATTGGTAGGCAGCAGAGTAAGTCTAGGTCTATCTGAGTAAGTAATTTTTATTGAACTATGGTCCATTAAATAGAGCAAATCACCAAATATTTCAGCTTTTTGAGTGGGTTCTTGATCGTAGTAATTCGATTCCGATTTAAGGTAGTCCTTGATTTCAGGTGTAAAGGTTGATTCCAGCAATATGATGGCTTCACTGCTGGGTTGATTTAGATCAATAGATTTTGGGAGTTGAGCAGGGATCAACGACAAGTCGTGAATAAGTACTGATCTGAAAGTTTCTGTAACTTTTTGATTTTCAACTAATAATAGGTTTGAACGATTACCATGCAATTTGAATAGTAGCTGCTGGTTATTATCGAATCGCATTGTAAACGATCGATCAAACATTGTTTGATCTATGCCAATTACGCGATGATTATGTAACGAAACAAAAAGATCCGTACTGTTTTTTCGGGCTCTCGCATAATCAGCAGGAAAGGATAGCAAGCTGATGTTAGGTTGCAGTGTTGCTCGAATGAAAAACTCCTGATTATCTGGTTTTAGAAACCCTAAAATTAATTCATCCTTGTTTTGCGTAAAGCAGCTCATCAGGCATGCATGAAGCACTTCTTCCTCAAGCTTGCCTGAAAGGCGTTTGATGAAGTAAAATGAATGGAACATTAAAGGGTAATTTTCAAACCATCCCAGGCAAGGAACATGCCTTCCGGAAGCTCCAGCTCTACATCTCGATGTGTACCAAGTTTATGGCTAATGTGCGTGAAAAAGGTCTTTTCAGCATTAACTTCTTCAGCCAATTCAATGGCTTGAGATAGCGTGAAGTGGCTAATGTGATCTTCCTTTTGGAGTGCGTTTAGTATTAGCACCTTCGAGCCCTTAATTTTGGCTATTTCATCAGGCGCAATATGGTTGGCATCTGTGATATAAGAAAAACCACCAATTCTAAAACCAAACACTGGCAATTTGTAATGAAGAACTTCAATTGGTGTTATGTCTATTCCTTTGAAAGTAAATGGTTCACCATTCATTTCGTTTATTTCTACGCTGGGAACGCCTGGATACTTATGTTCAGCAAAGACATATGAAAATTCGTTCTTCAGTTGATCAATTACCCGTTTTCTCGCAAAAACTGGCATGTCCATTTTGTGTTTGAAGTTGAAGCTCCTCACATCATCCATGCCTGCGGTGTGGTCCTTGTGTTCGTGGGTGTACAAAATGGCATCTACCTTCGTAATGCGTTCCCTTAGCATTTGTTGACGAAAATCTGCACCTGTGTCGACAACAATACTTGTATCGTTTTGCTGAACATGTATGGACGCCCTGCCTCTTTGGTCTCTATAGTCGATAGACTTGCAGACCTCACAATCACATGCGATGACAGGGACGCCCTGAGAGGTTCCACTTCCGAGTACAGTGACGATCAAAACTGTAATTCGTTTTGACGCAATTCGTCCAGTAATTTTCTGTTTTTTGGATTCAATTTGGAGATATCCAAATCCACAGACTTGAGAATTTCCAAAAGACTATTGATTTTACCATCAACTGGAAAATACTTATTCACAATGGCGATTTTGGTTTCTTTCAATACACAGTAACCAGATTGGAAATTACCCTTTTCGTATCTTAGAATATAGTCGGACTCTGAGAATATATCCTCAAGCTTATTTAAGAAGTGCTTTGAATATTTGATCTGCATCAGACTGACAAGTACTTATTGACAACATCCACCATGTTGTCATAGTTCAGCGGTTTCGGTAGATAGGCATTGATACCCATTCCTTCGAACTCATCCATTGAATAGTTTTTGGCATTACCAGTGATGGCAATAATGGGCATTTTCTTGACCTCTTCCTTTTCGTGATTTCTCACTTTAGAAGCGCACTCAATGCCATCCATAACAGGCATATTGATATCAAGTAGCAGTAGATCAAAGTTTTTACTCGCCAGCTCATCCAAAACTTCTTTTCCATTTTTTACTACAGTAATCTCATAGTTTTGGATAGACAATATTCTTTTTGTTAGATTCTGTATAACAGAACTGTCCTCTGCAACTAAAATTTTTTTACTCATCTTTCATCAGGTTTAGATAGCTCTCCTTGAATTCGAGGTAAGCGTCTTTCAACTTAGACAATTCCTCGTTCAGGCTATCAAATTTATTTTCTTTTATTTTCTTTTCTACTATAGATGCTTGCTTGCTTAATCGTTCAATTCCAAGAGTACCCGCATTTCCCTTTAATGTATGTAATTCGCTACGAATTGCCTCGAAGTTGCTGCTTTTGAGATTTTTTAAACTTTCAATTATTTGTCCGTTCGCTTCATTATTAAATTCCTGCAATGCTTCTTTAATTAAATCCCTGCCTCCATACTTATGCAATTGGTTAAGTGTGTTTTGATTGATAATTAACTCTTTGGCTTTTTCGTCAAATACGCGTGTATCCACTTTCTTAAGCTCAAGCTTCGTCCAAAGGCCAACCTTATCAATGAGGACCTCAGATTTGATGGGTTTGGCCAGGTAATCATCCATTCCTCCTTGAATGAACTTTGCTTTGTCCTCTTCCATCGAATAGGCGGTCATCGCCACTATCGGCGGAGTATCCTCTTTTAGAATGTTTCTAATTGCCGAAGAGGCTTCAATGCCATCCATATCGGGCATCTGAATATCCATAAAAATCAAATCAAATGATGATTCGGTGGCACACTGAATAGCCTTGGGGCCGCTTTCTGCCTGAATCACTTTACAGCCACTTTTTTCTAAAATCCGGGAAGCTACTTTTCTGTTGATGTCGTTATCATCCACGAGTAGGATTTTTGGTTCACGTTCCAAAAACAAATTACCAATTCCGACTTGATCATGCGTTTTTTCATCAGGAGATATTTCCGTTTTTTCAGCATGAAAAGTAAACCAGAAGGTACTTCCAAATCCAGGCGTTGACACTACTGCAATTTCACCGTCCATAGATTTTACCAACTCTTTTGAAATGGCCAATCCAAGGCCTGTACCTCCGTATTGCTTTTTATTTGAGTTGTCCAGTTGTTCAAAGCTCATAAAGAGCTTTTTTTGATTTTCAGGGTGAATGCCTATTCCTGAATCCTTTACAGAAACCTTATATGTAATTGAATTCTCAGATTCATCAACTTGACGAATACTCAGGTGAATCAGGCCCTTTTTGTTGGAAAATTTTATTGCATTTGAAGTAAGGTTGGATATTACCTGTAGCAATCTTGTTTCATCAATCAGAACGTACGCAGGAATTCTGTCATCCAGGTGATAGTAGAGATTTGTGTTGTTCAGAAAGGCTTGCTGCGAATACAGGTCGTACACTTTTTCAAATGTCTCTATCAAGTTGATAGGCTCCTTCCGAAGCTCCATTTTACCAGCTTCGATTTTAGAAAGATCGAGAATATCGTTGAGAATATTAAGTAGTGTCTCTGAGGATTTCTTTACGGTTCTTATGTATTCACTTTGTTCAATGTCCAGGTTGGTAGAAGCCAGCAGGTCGATCATCCCAATGATGCCATTCATTGGTGTTCTAATCTCGTGACTCATATTGGCGAGAAATCGTTCTTTGACCCGCAGTGAACGTTCGGCAAGTTCCTTAGCCTGCTGTAGTTCCGTATTTTTAAGGGTGATTTGAGTAATGTCACGAGCTACACCTTCAATCTCCATTTCGGATTTCTCTTTTTTGATCAATCGAACATTACATAAAAACTCAATGTCGTCACCTTTTTTGGTTTTAACAGAACCTTGAAAATCTCGTACGCTTTGTTGGCTGTATAATTTCCTTAATAGACCAGCAATTTTTGCTTTCGAAATAATGAACCCGTCAATGCTTTTACCTATTACATTTTTTGAATCAAATCCCAGGACATCTTTCACGGAAGGACTAACCATGGTCAATTCTCCTTTCATATTGCATCTGAAATAGATGTCCTGGAAGCTTTCAAAAATATTTCTGAACTTTTCTTCGCTTTCCTGAAGCGCTGTTTCTGCTAGTTGCTTTTCCGTGATGTCATTTGCAATAACTGATAATTCATCAATTCTTCCATCAGTATGAAATATTGGATTTAGAAATATTTCTCTCCAGACTGTGTTTCCTTTAAAATCAGTCAGACTCGTTCTGAAGTTGATAACTTTTCCATTGAATGCTTGATCGTATTTTGACATCCAAAGATTTCGATCCTTAGTTGAGAAAGCCTCTTCATACTTATCAGCTAAATTCATGCCTATTTGAGGACTTTCTCCGAAATAGGACATGAACGACCTGGCGTAATTTGTATTGAACGATGTAAACCGATATGTTCGGTCAATTGACCAAATTTGATGCGTGCTACTATCAAATATGGCAGTTAGTCGTGCTGCCTGATCTTCGATTTTCTCCTTGCTAATTTTACGATTCATGGCCAGACCTACTTGGCCAGCAATGAAGTCTAATAGTTCGAGATCTTTATGATTGTAATTGATATTGTCAAATGCATAAATCATGATCACACCGATGATTTCACTACCAGAATGTATTGGCGCACCCAACCAAATACGTGGAAGTTCTCCTGAGATCGTGATGTTGTATTCCAGCCCTATTTTTGGAATGCCATCACCGTATATCATTAGTGGGCGTTGGCGTTCTGTTGTGTACCGAGTTAAAATGGCGTTAATGTCCGAAACATCAGCATCAATCTTACCCGTAGTATATGGGAAAGTATATTTCCCATTGATTTCCTGACATATTGTAAAGTTTTGTATTTTGAGATGACTTGAAATTTCTTGATAAATGAGGCCATAAAGAGATTCAAGGTTGTTTTCCGTGTGGATGAGTTCCGCAATGGTGAAATATAATTGTTGAGCACTCTCCGCTCTGATTCTCTCTGAGACATCAAACAATACCAGCCGATATTCCTGAGTGCTTTGCGTTATGCTGATGTATGCATGCCCGTTGACATAAATGTTTTTTCCATTCTTGGTAGTAAAAACAGTTTCGATTCTTGCTTTGGGATTTTCAAAGGATAGTTTATTGATTTGATCAAGGGTTAAATCCTTTTTATCCTGATAGATGATTTCGGTTAGAGAAAGGTTGATTAGTTCATCTTGATTGAATCCGAGTTTGTATTTCCAGGACTGATTGACAAATTTAAACTTGAGTTGTTCATCGAGGATTAATATCAAATCACTTGAATGATCGAAAATTTCATTCAAATTTGAATGGCTTTGTGAATTGACCTGGCTGGATAGGAGTTGAGATTTTAATTCCTCAATTTCTAGTTTAAGGCTAGCTATTTCGTCATCCATCTGCTGCATAAATTAAATTTAAACATTCTTTGAGATTGACCCTATCATGAACAAGACGCTCATCTCTATTGTTGGACCTACAGCTTCCGGAAAAACTGAGCTTGGAATCGCTATTGCACAACATTTCAAAACTGAAATAATTTCTGCGGATTCGAGACAATTTTATAGGGAGATGAACATTGGTACAGCCAAACCATCAACATTAGAATTGGCAACAGTGAAACATCACATGGTGGATAGTTTGTCAATTCATGATGAATACAGTGTAGGCGCATTTGAGAGAGAGGTAATTGAATTACTGGAAAAGTTGTTTGAAAATAAAGATGCAGTAGTGATGGTAGGAGGGTCAGGTCTGTATTTCAAAGCTATTTGGGAAGGTTTAGACGATATGCCGGAGGTGGATCAGGATTTACGCGCTGAACTGAATGAATATGTAAAGCAAAATGGTTTAAACGCTTTACTTGAAGAATTGAAGCAGCAAGACCCAATACATTATGGGGTTGTGGATCAACAAAATCCGCAAAGGGTTATCAGAGCGATAGAGGTAGTTAGGACTACTGGTAGACCCTATTCTGATCTGCGGAAGCAGCAATCAGTGGAGAGGAATTTTAAAAACATTAAGATTGGGATTGATTACCCAAGAGAAGATTTATACGAGAGGATAGACGCCAGAATGGACCAAATGATATTGGGAGGGTTATTCGAAGAGGCTGAAGCATTGTACCCATTTCGAAACGTAAATGCGCTTCAAACAGTGGGGTATTCTGAAATATTCGGCATGAAGGAGGGGGAATATGACCGGGAAGAAGCTGAGCGATTGCTCAAGAGAAATAGTCGTCGATATGCCAAAAGGCAGTTCACCTGGTTTCGACGATATGATGATATCGTATGGGTAAAACCAGGTGAACTTGATCAAGTAATTTCTTTGATTGAGGCTAGATGCTAAGTATTTCTACCAATCTCATCATCTCATCGTTGATAGGTTTGGACTTGGAAATAGCCAGTTTGAAACTCGTATAATTGATCTTATCGTCAATGATACCGACCATTTCATTTTTTCGTCCATTAATCAACCCTTCCACAGCAGCCATACCGAGCCTTGAAGCCAATATTCTATCATAAGATGTAGGAGATCCTCCTCTTTGAATATGACCAAGATTGGAAACCCTGATGTCTAAGTCAGGCAACTCTGCACCTACTTTAGCCGCTATTTCGTGTGCATTTCCTTGTTCATCACCTTCCGCCACTACAACTATGGAGGATGTCTTTTGTTGCTCTCTGCCACCTTTCAAGGCGTCAATTACGTCGTGGATTCGAGTTGATGTTTCGGGTACCATGACCATTTCGGCACCACCGCCAATTCCACAGTGAATGGCTATGTATCCAGAATGACGCCCCATCACTTCCACAAAGAAAACTCTATCGTGCGAAGCGGCTGTGTCACGGATCTTGTCAATAGCATCCAGTGCAGTATTTACAGCAGTATCGAACCCAATGGTGAAATCTGACCCGTATAAGTCATTGTCAATAGTTCCTGGACATCCGATGATTGGAATACCATGTTCTTCATAAAAGATGTTGGCTCCTGTGAAAGTACCATCTCCTCCAATAGCGATCAATCCTTCAATACCTCTCTTCTTCAACTGTTCAAAGGCCTTTTTACGACCTTCTTTGGTCATGAATTCTTTACTTCTTGCTGACTTCAGGATTGTTCCACCTCTTTGCACAATGTTACTGACTGAATAAGATTTCATCTTGTAGATGTCACCTTCGATCATGCCATTGTAGCCGTACTTGATGCCATAAACATCAATACCAAGGTACAGTGCGTTTCGAACGACAGACCTCACGCAGGCATTCATGCCTGGTGCGTCTCCACCTGAAGTAAATACTCCTATGCTCTTCATACTTTGCAATTAGTAGATTAAAATTGGTAGGGATGTTGTTTATTTGCTCGTAAGCGCTGCAATTTATGCAATTTATTAACCATTTCAGAGCATGGTAATATGCTTTTGAATATGAAAAAGATTTAGGATTGAAAGGTTCAATAATTATTGTGGGTTACTCTGGACATGGGGTATGTGTTGCAGAGTCATGCATAAAAAGTGGAATTAAATTACATGGCTATGCTGAGAGGTTTGAGTTGGGCAATAACCCGCTAAGCCTAAATTACTTAGGTTTTGAACATGATTCCAGTTTCAAAAGTGCTTATAGTGGCTTTTCTGTAATTATTGGAATAGGAGATAATAAGATTAGAGGAGAAGTAGCAAATCATTTAAAAAGTATCGGACTTACATTGGTCACTCAAATTGATTCGAGTGCCAATGTTTCTTCTTTGGTCGAAATTGGTGTGGGAGCATTTTTGTCTAGAAATTGTGTGGTGAACTCAGAGACAAAAATAGGAGATAATGTTATTATAAACACAGGAGCTATTATTGAACATCAATGCATTATTGATGAATGTAGTCATATTGCTCCTGCTGCTACAATTTGTGGTAATGTTAACATCGGAAACCATTCTATGATTGGTGCGGGTTCAGTAATCACCCCTGGAATAAAGGTTGGTAATAATTCCATTATCGGTGCAGGTTCAGTGATAATTAAGGATGTTCCCGACCATGAGTTTTGGGCAGGAAATCCCGCTAAGCATGTTAGAAATCTATGAGATCTTTGAGTAAAAAAAGTTCTTAATTTTTTTAGTTAAGAGGATTTCTAAGCTGTAGCCTACTAAGAGGGCAATAAGGTTGGACAAAACTACAAATAGAGTAAATGTCTCCCAGTTAGATAGATTTGGAAGATTGATAATTAGGAACATCAAAATAGTATAGTGCAATAAGTAAAGTGTGTAAGAATAACTCGCAGTAAATTTGATGATTCGAGTTGTAGCTCTGTTAAATTTCACCCCATCAAAAATGTATATACATAGTGTTAGGGCAATAAAAATCAAGGCTGCAAATATAGGATCGTAGACATCTAGCACTACAAAAAGTCGTCCTAATGCTGAAATGATCACTACAATAAGCAAGCTCAAACTTGATTTTTTTTTAAACCGTTCAAGTAGATCACTTGATAGCATGTAAAAGGCGAGCGCACCCATGAGCCAATAGAGAGTAAGTCCATTTCCTCTTCCTCCGATCAGATTACTGAAGGGTACAATTAAACAAATCGCAAAAAATATATATGTGATAGGGTTTCGGAATATTCGATTGATTCTGAAAAATACTAATCCAAATAACATGTAAATCCACCATTCAATTGCCAAAGTCCAAAAAGGTCTTGCTGATCCAAAACTTGTGATATTGAGAAAATCCTTGAAAATCGGAAAGTCTTGAAGCATGAAAAGATTGCCTAATAGACTCCAAAAGTTGAAGGAGTTCTTATACTGATAATCACTGCCTAGCAATATAGAGGTAAAGTCAATAAGGGCAACAAACAACATTATTGGGATAAAGGTGGTGTAGATCCTTGTAAACCGATCAATGAAATAATGTTGGAAGTCATACCTCTTTTCACTCTGATGCTTATGAACTGTTGAATATGTTATAAGAAATCCTGAAAGAATAAAGAATATCAAAACTGCAAAATTTTGAAGCCAATCAAATCCTTTAGGATATTTTAACAAGTCTAAGATTGTTATTCCATGACCTATAACAACTAACTGTGAGCTAATTACCCGAACAAGATCAAGAAAGGTTGAGTTTCCTTCTTTAAGTTTAAATAATTTCATGTTTGGAGGTAATTTCCGGAATCAATAGTTTGATTTGCAAATCTTCATTTAGTTTTAGTAAATCCGTACAATTTTGAAGGAAATCTCAAACCAAAAACGCCCATATATAATAGCTGAAGCCGGGGTGAATCATAATGGAAGTACTGAACTGGCCCTAAAGCTGGTCAATCAGGCTAAGAAGGTTGGTGCAGACTGCATAAAATTTCAAACATTTAAAGCTGAACGAGTGGTGACTGTCGATGCACCGAAGGCTGAATATCAAATGAAGGTGACTGATGAAAATGAGTCTCAGTTTGATATGCTTAAGTCTTTGGAACTAGACTACAATGCATACAAAAGCATTATTGCTGAATGCTCCCAAAACTCAATTGATTTTCTTTCAACACCTTACAGCATGGAGGATGCGTTATTCTTAAATGATTTAGGGGTAGGCGCTTTTAAGATTGCTTCTGGACAATTAACTGAGCTTCCATTGCTAGCAAGTATAGCAAGGCTTAATAAGCAAATGATTATTTCCACAGGTATGGCTACAATAGGTGAAGTTTTTGAGGCTGTACAAATCATAAGATCCAATGGTAATAATGATATTATCGTGCTACAATGCACAACTAATTACCCATCTGATATTGAAGATGCCAATATTTTGTCAATGAACACCATTAGGGATGCTTGTGGTGTTAGGGTCGGCTATTCAGACCATGTGGAAAATGATTATGCTTGCCTGACGGCTGTTGCTCTGGGAGCAGAGGTGATTGAAAAACACTTTACTTTGGATAGGTCAATGTCGGGACCAGATCACAAATGCTCTGCCGATCCATCTCAATTCAAACAACTATGTTTTGGAATTGATCAAGTATATAAGTCACTAGGCTCCTGCATAAAAAAGCCTTCTCAAGCGGAAATAAGAAATGCATTCGGAATGAAAAGAAGCATAGTTGCAAAGTATGCATTAGACGCAGGCACAGTTCTTACAGAAGATTTATTGGCATTTAAAAGACCGTCTAATGGATTACCTCCATCAGAAATACTCGATCTTATTGGTAAGAAATTGGCCAAATCCGTGGAGAAGGACGAACCGATTACTTTGTCTAAAATTGATTGGGAAGATTGATGGAGATATATGTTAGTTCACTTGCTTTTAAGGGAGCTTCAGTTTCAGATTTAGCTGATCAAGCACATCATAACAATTATTCTATTGAGTTTAGTTCAGGGTTACCTTATGATTCTAATGCTGAGAAAATATATACATCATGTAAAGTAAAACGTTTGTTGCATAATTATTTTCCGGCACCAAAAGATCCTTTTGTAATCAATTTGGCTTCATCTAATGAGAAAATAAGGAGGAGGTCAATAGATCATTGTATAAGTGGACTAAATCTTTCAGCTTCATCCGGGTCTTCTTTTTTTGCGGCTCATGCGGGATTTTGCATAGATCCGGAACCTACCATGCTAGGCAACAGCATTACAATTACTAATG
The DNA here is from genome assembly GCA_049115695.1 of Cyclobacteriaceae bacterium. GTDB lineage: Bacteria > Bacteroidota > Bacteroidia > Cytophagales > Cyclobacteriaceae > JAGDZR01. Next base: position 79,781 of record JAGDZR010000025.1, read on the forward strand.
AATTCAAAAGGAGTCTTCACTGGCAGCTATTTATTGACTCTATTTCGGAAGTATTGAAATCGGCTAAAAAGATTGGAGTGCACTTTTTTATTGAGAATAATGTGTTAACAAAAAAGAACTATTTGAATAAGGTTAACCCGCTTCTTTGCTGTGAAAGTGGTGAAATACTGAAGCTTGTGGATGAAGTATCTAGCGACGAATTTGGAATATTATTAGATACAGCTCACCTAAAGGTTTCAAGTAAAACACTTGATTTAAATCTTCATTCTGAGTATAAAACATTAAAAAATTGTGTTAGAGCCTTCCATCATAGTGATAATGATGGAGAAACTGATTCTAACGATTTGCTCACCGAATCATATTGGTTTTTGCCTTATGTTAAAGATGTTAAAGCATTCACTCATATCGTCGAGGTAAAAAATATCAGCATTAATCAAATAAATAATCAAATAGAATTATTGAAGAGAAATGCAAATTGAAGAAATCTCCATATTCCATAAAAGGACAATTAAGGACTCATTATCTGCGATCGATAAACACGGATTGGGTGTGCTTTTTATTATAGACCAAGATGCCAAGCTCATTGGTATCGTCACGGATGGAGATATACGACGATCACTTATAGGCGGATTCACCTTAGAATCAGCTGTCGCTGAGATAATGAACTCCAACTATGTAGCTCTTCCTCTGACCGCAACCAATAGTGAAATTCTGGAAAGACTTAATTCACGTATTAAGATGATTCCTTTAATCGATGAATCTGGTGTTTTAAAAGATTATGCCTCAATTCAAAGATTAAGAAGAATTGATATTGCTTCACCGTCTTTATCCGGGAATGAGATTTCTTATGTCACTGAGTGTATTTCCACGAATTGGATTTCATCTCAAGGGCCTTTTGTCAGAAGGTTTGAAAAGAATTTTGAAAAGTATCATGGCCGATCGGCGCTTGCCGTATCCAATGGGACTGTCGCCTTACATCTCGCATTGCTTTCACTTGGAATTGGAGAAGGAGATGAAGTAATTGTACCAAACCTAACTTTTGCCGCAAGCATCAATTCGGTCATTCATGCTGGAGCTACTCCGGTAATCGTTGATGTTGAGGAAGACACATGGAATATTGATCCTAATGAGGTTAGAAAGGTCATTTCACCGAAAACTAAGGCAATAATGGTTGTTCATTTATACGGTTATCCAGTAAGAATGAAAGAAATATGTGATATCAAAGAAGAGCACGGCTTACTATTGATAGAAGATTGTGCCGAGGCTCTTGGAAGTAGGTATCATGGACTACCAATGGGCACGTTTGGAGATATTTCGACTTTCAGCTTTTTCGGTAATAAAACGATTACTACGGGTGAAGGAGGAATGATGATCTTTAAAAATGATGAGGTAGCTGATGATGCAAGGGTCCTCAGAGATCATGGTATGAATCCTCAAAAAAGATATTGGCATGATGTCGTTGGGTATAATTATCGACTCACAAACATTCAAGCTGCAATCGGTGTTGCTCAATTTGAGCGGTTAGAAGAAATTGTCGAGCGAAAAAGAGAGATTGCTCAAAAGTACATTGACTTACTATTAAATTACCCAGAAGCTGTAATGGTTTTAGAGCAACCTGGCTTTCATAGCTCATATTGGATGTTTAGTTTTTACATTAAAGAAAATGAAAGGGTGAATAGGGATGGGCTAATCAAGTTTCTAGCTGAAAGATCAATTGAGACACGGCCTTTATTTTATCCCTTAAATATTATGCCTCCATATCAAGCAATAAAAAGAGGTGGTGAGCTGCCAGTTTCTAAATATATATCGGAAAGAGGCCTTAGTCTACCCTCATCTGTAACGTTAATAAATGATGAAATTGACTATGTCTGTAATTGTATCGAAGAATATTTTGCATTATAAATATTAAGTTGAATGAGTTTGTTGATAACGATATGTGCTAGGGGTGGATCAAAGGGTATTCCAGGGAAAAATATCAAAGAGCTTAATGGAAGACCATTGTTAATGTATTCGATAGACCTGGCAAAAGCATTTGCAAAGACGACAAAATCCAAGATTACTCTAAGTACTGATAGTTCTGAAATAATGACCATTGCATCAAAGGGTGGATTGAATACTGATTACAAAAGACCGGATCACCTGGCTTCTGATACTGCTGGTAAAATTGATGTGTTGAAACATGTATTAGAATACTTTGAGAATGTTGAGCAGGTCAGGTATGACTACATTTTGGACCTTGACGTAACATCACCCTTAAGGTCTACCAAAGACCTGCAAAAGGCTTTTGATCTACTGAAAGGGGATAGTTTTGCTCAAAATTTGGTTACAGTGAGTCCGGCATCCAGAAATCCCTACTTTAACATGTTGGAGGTGGTCAATGAAAAGTATGCTCAAGTAGTAAAGCGTCCAGACACACCTATATTGTCCAGACAAAAAGCTCCCAAGGTGTATCAAATGAATTCAGCTTTTTATTTTTACAAGAGATCCTACTTTGATTCAGATCAAATTTCTACAGTTGACAATGGAAGGACAATGATTTTCAATATCGAGCACCTTTGCTTTGATTTAGATGAACCAATTGATTTTGAATTTATGAGTTATTTAATGGAAAGGAATATGCTCGACTTCAAACTATGTTAAAGATATTGATAGTGGGATGGGGTTCGATTGCGAAACAGCATGTCCAAGCTCTACATAACCTGAATAGGAAATTTGAGTTATATAGGCTTGTTCGTAATAATTCTTCCGATGAGCAAAGGTTTATCAAATCCTACAAGCATGTATCAGCAATAGATGTGCAATTGGATTTTGCAATTATTGCTAATCCAAGTTCATTACATGCTCGAACAATTGAAGCTCTTTCAGTTCTTGACATTCCCTTATTCGTAGAAAAACCTTTTGTGACCAGTATCTCCGAGTTAGAGACCGTGTTGCAGATAATCAATAAAAAACAACTAGTGGTTTATGTTGCGCACTGTTTAAGGTTTTTAGGATGCCTACGGTTTCTGGAATCATACATAAGAAATACTAATAGGCAAATCAATGAAGTAAATGCCTATTTTGGTTCTTATCTTCCAGATTGGAGGCCTGGCCAAGACTACAGGTTAACATATTCGACTAATAAATCTTTGGGTGGAGGTGTCGACTTAGATTTAATTCATGAGCCAGATTATGTCTACTGGTTATTTGGTCTTCCTATCAATGTTAAAAAAGTGATCAGTAATCGATCACATTTAAAATTAGATGTTCCTGATATGGCACACCTCATATTTGAATACGACGATTTTATGGCATTTATTACAGTAAACTATTACCGGAAGGATACAAAAAGGACTATGGAAATAGTTATGGAAGACCAGACTCTTGACATAGATCTGATTGAAAACACTGTTATCTCAAGCAGTGGTGAATTGCTATATAAGGGCAGCCCGCTCAAGGAGAAAGCCTATTTAGATGATCAGATGAATTATTTCTTATCAAATTACAATGGAGCTTTTGATTTTAACAATCCAGCTGAAGCAGGAGAGCTTTTAAAATTATGTATTTAAGAAATAAAGTTATTATAGTGACTGGTGGGCTCGGTTTAATTGGATCTGCGATAGTTGATGAGATTAAATCTGAAGGAGCTGAGGCAATTATCATCGATACAGGTGTTGAAAAGGAAAGTGAAAATATGTATTCAACTGATATAAGTGATGAAGACAAGATCAAAGAAGTAATTGGAAAGATAAGATTTAAATATGGACAAATAGATGGATTAATTAATAATGCATATCCGAGAACTGATGATTGGGGGGATAAATGGGAAAATATTAGTCTTTCTTCTTGGAGACGAAATGTTGATATGCATATGAATGGGTATTATTTGTGTTGTAAGGTAGTGCTGAAGGTTATGCAAGCCCAGTCTTATGGTTCAATTGTAAATATGGCCTCCATTTATGGTGTCGTGGGACCTGATTTTAGTGTTTATGAAGGCACAGAAATGACGAGCCCGGGAGCTTATACAGCGATTAAAGGAGGGATTATTTCAATGTCAAAATATATCGCAACTTACTTTGGGAAACATAACATAAGGTGCAATTCTGTCAGCCCAGGAGGTGTTTTCAATAATCAACATAAGGAATTTGTGGAAAGATATTCAAAAAAGGTTCCTTTAGGAAGAATGGCTGAACCAAACGAAGTTGCTTCACTGGTTGGTTTCTTAGTCTCAGATAAGTCTTCTTATATTACAGGTCAAAATCTGATGGTTGATGGAGGATGGTCGTCGCAATAAATGGTTAAAATTACATTTTGGATAGATTAAACATTTTTTCTCTATGAGGAATTATGAATCCGTTAGTTGCATCGTTTGCGATTCAACCCACCTTGCCAAGATTACCAATAAAGGACAGTTTGGTTTTGAGACTAATGTATGTGTTTGTAAGGAATGCGGTCTTTCGTTCTTAAATCCTAGATGGGATAAGGAGACTTATTTGAACTTTTACAAGGATGAGTATGATTCTTATTATCGTCCTATTAAGAGCAAAGTGCCTCCTAAACAGAATCCATCTAGTTATTATCCTATTCTAAAAAGACTTGAGAATTCTGGTATTAACAAAGATTCAATTAAAACGATCTTGGATATTGGGAGCGGGGATGGCTCACAAATGAGTGCTTTCATAGATGAAGGAATAGGAATTGAATATCATGCAATTGAACCTTCCGAACAGTATCGAAATGAAATTATGAAAAGAGGAATTAATTTTATTTCGAATGACATTGATAAGGATTGGGATTCAGATTTTCTAGCTCATTTTGATTTTGTTATTATGAGACATGTCTTAGAACATTTCTCTAGACCCGATGAGGTTTTGCAAAAGATATGTCGAGTTTTAAAGCCCGATGGAGTATTGTACTTGGCTGTGCCTGATTCTTTAAATCCAAGACCAGCGTTAACAAAAAGCTTTTTCAGAGTGGTCCATACCTATTATTTCAATAAGTTTTCTCTTTCGAATATTTTTTACAAATCAGGATTGGAAATAATTAGCATGTCGGAGGGAGATGAATTTCATGACGAATTATTTTCCTTTGCCAAAAGGAGTAATAAGCAGCGGGATATTGTTGTTAGCAAGGAAAACTTCAAAGTGCAGTATGAAGTATTCTTTCAGGGAGTCCAAAAAGAACACAAAGTTATTTTTAAGTTCAGGCAATTTCTACTTCAGGGGTTTAGAAGCATAGTTAAACTGAAGAAATATTTTTTCCCAAATCCTGTAAAGAAGAGGCGGGATATTTATTCACTCTAAAAGTATTAATCCAGAATTTTTCCATTTGTCAAGGTAATTGGTAATTGTATCATGGGAAATGTTAAACTGCTCTTTAATTTCTTCTATTGTATATTCCCTGTCCATCAGAGGAATAAAGTCCATTAGTCGTCTCAACTCTTTTAATTCATTTGTTTTGATTTCCATTCTTTGACCCTGATCTACGTAAAGATCATACTCGGGATTGCTAAGACAAATTATACCATCGAATTTTTTTTCTATGAATTTAGTTTGCTCAATTCCTTCGAGTAAATCTTCGAGCAATTGAATTGATTCTGTTAAGCTATCCTCGGAAATAATGCTTAGGTCGTCTCCTGAAGTATGATATTCTGGAAACGGAAATCGACTGAGACTGGGAGTAGGGATTTGATAGGATTCAAAAACAATTTCATCGTTCCCGATTATTGTTCCAAAGTTGCCAACTCTATGATCCTGTTTATCTGCAAGAATTCTTTCCAGGAGCTTATCAATAACTGATTGTTTTTTGGAGCTGAATTGAAGACTTAAGGGAGTACGACTACCAAGCATTTCCAGAAATAACCCTCCCCTTATCAATTTTAATTGATCTTTTGGTAGACTGCCTAAGAAATATCCTGATCCAATAATCTCCGGTACAATTAGCAGCTTATAGGTGAATTTTGTTCGACGCTTAATCAATTTTTCGAAGAATTCAATTGCTACAGCCACACCTGATAAATCATCATTTGCCATACCTGGATGATCAAGATGCGCGATGAAATAAAAACATTTATCTAACTCTCCTTGATGCGTATATTCAAAAATATTAAGATAACCTTTCGATTCTTCAGTTTCGATGTTGACTTGATAAGGGCCTTCGTCAATTGAGGAGTAAAATTCTTTAGTTACACAAAACCCCCAATCTCTTTTCCAGGGTTGATAATTTTGTCTGAAATGATAAGGGATTGCATTTTTGTCGACATCAAAGTGTGTTTTGTAATGCAAATGTGATTTTAGTTCCTCACCTGTTATTTCACCACTGAAAGATTTAGATAAGCCAATTACTTGCAAGGGGTGCTTGGTGCCGTCTAAGATTATTTCTCCATTTTTAATTATATCGGCCTTTTTTAAATTCCATTTTGGAGGAATCTTCCATCCATTATATTCATTTTCTTCATTATAAAAATGAACCTTGCCAGGCAGTAACCTGCTGATGTAGTCGATGGAGTAATCATAATCATCGGAACAGAAGTTTCTATTGGTTAAATAGAGATCCTTTATGATTTGGTAACTTAGTGACACTTTCTTTTAAGGTTTTATAGGTTTTTTGTGAGATAAAATATTCGTTAATTACCTCAGGATTTTCTATGCCTAATAAGCGTAAACGTTCCTTCTCTTTCTCAATTTCGATCTTGTTTAAAAAGTACGGGTACGCTTTAATCCAGTCTGCTATATTATTGGATTCTTCGTTAAAGTTTTCAATAGCCATTGGCATTTTGCTATTGAATGATTTGTATCCAAATAAATGCATTTCTGGACCACACAACCATTCAATGATGCTCGCCTCCTCAGTAGACAATATTGATTTCCATTTATCCAAAAAGGAATTATTGATTTTGGTAGAAGTCCCATGAGATGAATTTTGTTTCCATGGTTCTCCTTTTCCGTCTTTATACTTTTTAGGATCAATTAGGTACCTTGAAAATGGTACTTGAAGAAACTCGCAAATCTTTCGAAAACTGATTTCACTGTCCTGTATGAGGTCTTCATATTTTAGAATGAGCAAGTCCGGATTATGTTCGTTATGACAAGCATATGCAACACTTTTTCTCCATTGTCGGATTAAAAAAAGTATTGGATATGCGCCGGTAGAACTTTTCCTGTTGGATGCAATGATCGCCCTTGGATCACGGATAATTTGTATGCATTTTCGACCCTGTTTAATTAGGGGTTCAACAAATTCATCCGTCCAGACCTGTTTTGTACCAAGAAATTGGGATTTTGGTTTTGGATAAGATTTTTGGGCAATAATCATTAATTGCTCATAAACCTCAATGGCTGAGCCAGAGTGCAACTGATTAATATAGTTTATCAATTGTGGAGAAAAAAGTGCTGAGGACTTAATGATTGATTCTTTTAAAGATTCAACTTCGGTTTCATCAATTCTTAGTTCGAATAAATTATTGTGAAAATTTGTAATGTCAGCACTAGTTGCAATCCTTGAGCAGAAATAATCCGAAAGTGGTTGTTTTGGATCAAAGCTGGGATCAATTTTTAGGAAATATTGGTTTCTAAGAAATTTATAGAATTCAAAGAACGGATCGGAAAGAACATTCAAGTTTGGATGACTGTTCAAGGCTCTAGCTAAGAATGTAGTTCCTGATCTGAAAATTCCTGTAATAAAGAGGTGATTCAAAATGCTAACATTTATTCCATGAAGTGATTTAGTTCAAGAGGAGTTCCCCGCTCGAGTTTTTTAGTAAATTTTCTGCCCATAATTTCTTCTAGATACTTTGGATGTAGACCATAGCCTGGACGAATACTTCTAACATTTTGTGCCGTAATTAAATCACCTTGATTGACATCTTGAACTATGAATAGTGATCTTGCGAATTTTACATTTTGTTTGACACTTGAGGGGATTGTATAATCTACTTTTCCAAGTATTTTTTCCGTTTGTCGGACTGATTGTACAAGAAGTTCAAAAGCATTGGGATCCAATGAAAAGGAAGCGTCAGGACCACCAAGCTTTTTGTTAAGAATAAAGTGCTTTTCAATTAAACACGCTCCGTTCGAAACAGCTACTATGGGAACATCATTTGTAACAGTATGATCACTTAGTCCAACGCGACAGGCAAATTTAGATTTCATATCAGACATGGTTGAAATATTGGCCAATTCTATAGGGGCAGGATAAGAAGATGTGCATTTTAACAATACAATGTCGCTATTCCCCTCCGCCAAACAAGTGTCAACTGCAAGTTGAATGTCTTCAAATGTGGCTATTCCTGTGCTGATTATCATCATTTTCTTCTTGGATGCAGCATATCGAATTAATGGGATATCTCTTATTTCAAAAGAAGCTATCTTATATGCCGGGACATGCAATTGCTCTAGAAAATCCACAGCTGAAATGTCGAATGGAGTGGAAAAACAATATAATCCAAGATCATGCGCAAGTTCAAATATTTCCTCGTGCCACTCCCATGGTGTGTATGCTTCCTTATACAAATCGTACAGATTTCTCCCATCCCACAGCGTTCCATTGTTGATTTTAAAATATTCATTATTGCAATCAATGGTCAAAGTATCTGGCGTATAAGTTTGTAGCTTAATGCCATCAGCACCAACGTCTTTTGCCGCTCTTACCGTATCTAAGGCTACATTCTTGTCGTGAGCATGATTGGCTGAAAGTTCCGCGATAATTAGTGTGGGATGATTATCATCAATTTTCAATATTTCAGGATTCATTTATTTCAGGATGTGTCCGACTTGTATTTGTGATAAATCACCTTTTATTTCACTGAGTAAAAGTGTACCATCACAAACTTTAATCATAAGATCTGTATTGTCAATTCTCAAGACAGTTCCATTTACCTGATCGAAGGTAAAACCATCATCAGTTAAAACCGATTTGTTGACAATGAATTTATTTGATTTGGCGTAGAAAAACGCGCCAGGATATGGTGCTGCCTGAGCGCGGATCCAATTTCGAATGCGATTTCTTGACCAATTCCAATCTATTCTGCCATCTGCTGCTGTACGTTTCCCAAAGTAAGTTGCCTTGGAATGGTTTTGTTCAGTTACTTTGAAGGAAACTGCGTTCTTAAGATCATGCGCAATTTTGTAAGCTATATCAGGATAGATCTGTTGGAAGTGATTAAGAATATCACCTCCAGTCAACAGATCGGTAAGATTATATTTATTCTGAAGGACAATATCTCCTGCATCTACTTCGGGAACAATTCTATGAGCTGTTATCCCATAGAATTGCTCACCATTAATGATCGACCAAACGTGTGGAGTTCTACCTCGATATTTTGGCAATAAACTTCCATGAATGTTGATTGCTTCCTTGACATTACGAAGTGTTTGGTCTCCAATGATAAATATGTAGTTGACAGATAAGATGCTCTCAATACCATTTGATTTAAGAAATTGATCAAAAGTATTTTGTCTTGGATTCCCAATGAAAACTGGCAAACCTTGAGACTTGGATTCAGTAATAATTTCTTCAGAGTTTTTATCAGTAGCAATTGCATCAATAAGCCCTGATGTCAACAGATGCCTAAGGGTAGTCAATCCTAGTTCCCCAGATGTGAGTAAGGCTGTCTTCATATCAAATCCATAAATATTGAAAGCAAGCGTTCTGAACTATTACCGTCAATTAACCTCTTTGTTTCAGTCTTATTTGATGAAGACATTTGGTTAATCGCCAATTTTAAACTTGTTTGATTAAAGTTCTCTGCGTCGAAAAAGGTATTTAGTTCTTTAAAGCCATTGTAAATATTTAGCTGATTGGCAACATAATAACCCGATGTGACAATTAGACCACAGGCTAGGGCCTCATAGAGAATAGTGCTGGCTGGAACGATGGCGTAAGTACATTTTTTCATGATAACGCACATTTCCATAACGTCAATACCCTGGTGAATTTGGACAAAATTCTTGTGCTTGCATATTTCGTTTAGCTTTTCACCATGATCGTATGAGGGACCAATGACTAAATGTATGTTATCAAAAATATCAGGTTCTATAGATTGAACGATCTGTGAGGTTAAATCAAGCGGATCGCTCCCTCCAAAACATACAAAAAGGTGATTACCTCTTTTCTCGATGTTGATCTCTTTTGCCACACTAAGGAATTGTTTTTGGAGAATGGCATAATCCAAGCCAAAGTAAAATTTGGTTAAACTTGAGTTTTGTAATGGACTAATTTTAAGTCCAGGGGCATGATTGATTACTATATCAGCATGAAATTGATCTTTGTTTTCGTCATCAATTATTATCAACTTTTTGACACGTTCTTTTATTGACAATTGAAGACTTTCTTGTAGAATTTTCAAATCCAACACAACAATATCATAGTCATTTATTGTTCTTAAAAATTCATTATTGTTACTGAAAGTCTCAATGGTAAAGTAATAGCTTTCGATTATGCTGAGTGTGGTTTTGCTATAGTCCACCAGAGCAAAAGTGATCTTAAAATGTTTGCAAAGTATATCCGCCAAAGAGAGACACCTTGATATGTGACCATGACCTATATCGGCATTGCCATCTACGCGAAAAACAATTCTATAAAGGCTTTTTTTCATTGAATTTCGCTTTTAATTCAGCTATTTTCCAATCTTCTTCTGTATCAATATCCTGGCATTCTTGTTCTTCAAGAATAATGCTTCCTATGTTTTCTCCATTAATGAGTGTTGGTTTTAATTTGAATCTCGCCCAATTAAACCAATAAAATTGTCCAGCATCATGATAGGATGGTGTAAGATCTTGAGATCGTTTGTTCATATTTTCAGGCCATAGCATAACGGATTTTCCCAGATCACTTACACTAATTGCTCGTTGTATAGGATGACCATATTTTACAGCCGGATAAACGACATCAAATTTCCTACGAATCAATAGGTCATATGCTTGTGTTAATCTATTAACCGCTAAAAGTGGTGTCGTCGCGTAAATACAACAAGCGTACTTAAAAAATTTGCCTGTTGACTCGTATTTAGTAATTACTTCGGATAATACATCAGAAGTTGTGGCGAAATCATCAGAATTTATTGAGCTTCTAAGGAAGGGTACAGAAGCCCCGAGTTTCACAGAAATATTAGCTATTTCATCACTATCAGTGGACACCATTACCTCATCGAAGAGCTTACTTTGAAGTGCTATTTCGATAGCATAGGATATTATGGGTTTGCCGTTGAATAATCTGGTATTCTTATTGATTATTCTCTTACTTCCACTGCGGGCAGGAATGATAGCAATTTTACTGTCGATCAAATTCATAAATTTTTTCGATAACAAAGTCTTGTTCGTCTTCGGAAAGGTCAGGATATAGCGGGATGCTCAAACAATGATCGTAAAATAATTCTGCCTTGGGTAGTTCGTATGAACCTTTTCTGCGATAATAGGGCAGTTGATGGAGTGGGATATAATGAACCTGGCAATAAATTTGATGCTGCCTCAGATGATTGTAAAGTTCTTTACGGTTTTTTGCTTTTATTAGAAATAGGTGGTAAACATTATTTGTCTTATTGAGCTCATGCAAAAGTTCAACACTTGCTAGATTTGATAGTTTCTCAAAATATCTTTTTGCAAGAATTTGTCTTTTTTTTATAGAAGTGTCGATTCTCCTTAGCTGGCTAATGCCGAGAGCAGAATGTATGTCACTCAATCGATAATTAAACCCAAGGGTTTGCATTTCGTAGTACCAATCACCATCATTTTTGAAAAGATCTTGAGGATCCTTGGTTATTCCATGTGTTCTTAGAATGCTGGTTTTTTTTGCTAACTCAGGGTTTGAAGTAGTAATCATTCCACCTTCGCCAGCAGCGATGTGTTTTACTGGGTGAAAAGAAAATGTCGATAAATCAGCAAATTCACCGTTTCCAGCTAATTTCCGTTCTCCTTTCTTATTGAGAAAGTATCCTCCTGGAACGTGACTAGCGTCCTCAATGATTTTTAAATTGTATTGATTAGCAATTGCCCGAACCTGTTCCATATCAACACATAGTCCTGAATAGTGGACAATAACAATTCCTTTAAAGTGACCGATCGGTTTTGACTCGAGCTTAGTCCTTAATGCTGAAAGGTCGATTAACCCGGTTTCAAGATCAATATCTACAAACTCCACATTACCTCCACAATATGAAATGGCATTTGCGGATGCAGCAAATGTAATTGGTGATGTAATCCATCGATCACCTGGTTCAATATTCAATGAAAGTGCGCTTAGATGAAGTGCCGCAGTGCCATTAGATACAGCAATGGCATAATCGGATCCAACATATGCGGCAAAATTTTGCTCGAATTCCAGTACTTTGGGACCCTGCGTTAAAAAGTCCGATTTGAGAACATTAACTACTTCCGCTATGTCTTCATCCAGAATTTGCTGTCTTCCATATGGTATTGGCTTGATCATTTCAAGACATGGGTTTGTATCAAACCTTTCATTTCATCAACAGTGATCCAGTCCTCATTTTCTCCAGACGAATAGGAAAATCCTTTTGCTACATACTTGCCATCGTAATGATCCAAATACTTTGAATGATCTTTACTATAGGGCAAAATGATGTAGTACTTATCTAATTCAATGGTGTTTGGAGAGTCACTAGCGGTGATCATTTCTTCATGTATTTTCTCTCCGGGTCGAATTCCCACATATTCTATATCGTTATTTTCATTGATGGCTTTGGCAACAGTTTCAATTCTATAGCTTGGAATTTTTGGAATGTATATCTCACCTCCAATAGAGGAATTAATTGCATAAAAAACTAAGTCAATACCTTCTTCTAAGGAGATATTGAATCGAGTCATTTCTTTATCCGTTATTGGGAATTTCCCTTGATCCTTAATCGACAGAAAGAATGGAATCACAGAGCCTCGAGAGCCCATCACATTACCATAACGAACTACACTGAAATTAATGTCCCGACTCCCTTTAAAGTTATTTGCGGCAATGAAAAGTTTGTCGGAGCAGAGTTTTGTTGCTCCATAAAGATTAATGGGAGCAACAGCTTTGTCGGTGGATAAGGCCACTACTGACTTAATGTTTGCGTTTAACGCTGCATCAATTATGTTTTCAGCTCCACTTACATTAGTTTTTATAAATTCCATTGGATTATACTCAGCAGCTGGGACTTGTTTGAGTGCTGCGGCATGTACGACAATATCGATACCCTCAAATGCCCTTTGTAATCTTTCTTTATCACGAACATCTCCAAGGAAAAACCTTAATCGCTTGTCATTGCTTGCATTAAATCGCTGAGCCATTTCATATTGCTTAAGCTCATCCCTTGAAAAAATTACGATTCTTTTGATATCGGGAAAGAAGTTCAATATCCTTTTGACAAAAGCTTGACCAAATGATCCTGTACCACCGGTTATTAAAATTGATTTCCCACTGAATTGACTGCTCATTGTTATGTATAAAACTTAATTAGACGGAATGTTTTTTAGCTGTACGGTAATAAACTTTGCATATCGATCAAGAACATGTTCATCCTCAATCTCTATCATTTCTTTAATGAATTTCTGTCTTTCCTCTTCGGAGTAAGTGAAATTCTCTGTTGAAGTAATGGCTTTCTGTGTCATATCATGCCATTGATCTCTTGTCTTTATTTCGGAAGAGGGGAAGTAATGACCTGTTGCGCTGATATTAGGATGAAGATACTCAGGAGAGAATATTTTTTTGTTAAACCAAACAGCATCAAAAGCTGCACTTGTGCCAAGGTTGACTACTACATCGCTCCAAATGATCAACGAAATTGAAGAAATATCGTCTTTAGCAGTGCGCACATTTGGATGTTTATCTAATGCGTGAAATTTCATTAATCGTATTGATTTTCTGGAAATTCTGGTGTGATATTTTATAACCAAATTTACCTCCAGATAACTTCTTAGAATGGCTAAGCTTCTGAACATTTCTTCCAAATGAACAGCACAGTTAGAATCTCTAAGAAAAAATACAAAATTTACCTTTCCTGGTCCTTTCCAATCATACTTGTCTGCAAACTCGGCATGTTTGTTGACCCATTCCTTCGAATACCTTGGAGACCCCAGTATGGGCAATTTCTCTTTGATACTGGTTCCAATATGTAAACTCCTTTGCTGATTAATCGTGTTAGGCTGAATATTAAAATCGTAGGTATCCAAATGGGGTTTAATCTCGCTTTTCCGCAAAGAAATGGCCTCTTTAGCCAGAAGATAGTTTAAACAAGGGGAGCATGCATGTGGTAAGGCAATTGTCACAACACCCTTTTCTCTTGAAAGTTTACAAACCTTTTGAGCAAATAATGAATGATCCCAATCAAAACATATAACATCTCCCTCGTCGACAGTTTTCATCAATTTGTCAGCGATTTGAACATCGCTAATTAAGGGGGAATTAGGGGATCGACCCATTAATTCGTAATAAATCAATTCTTTCAAGGAATTGGGGTCGTTAAGGTTTCCAAGAAGTCTGAAAATCAGTGGTTTTCTATATTTATTAATAGACTCTAGGTGGAATTCGCCAATATTTTTCAGGTATTTAAGACGATAATCTTGCAAGAGCGATTTTGAACCCGTTATGATGATGTGTACTCCTACTTTCTTAAGGATCAACTTATAAACAACAGGGATGATGTTATCAAGGTCATTATAGGCCCTGATAAAAATCCATATTTTATTATCTTTTTGGATCATTTCGAAAGGTGCAAGTTAATTTTTTCATGTGCACTTTGCTGAAATTTATGCCCCAATATCTTTGTAGAGTCTTTAAGGAAGTCGCTAGAGACATCATGTTTTTTATGAAAATCCTTCAGGTCTGAATAATATTCATTTTTGCGTTGATGATAGCCTTCCATACTCCTATTTTCAAATACGTAGATGGTTTTTTTAAATTTTGGTAGTTTTTTAAATAGTCGTTTATTGTAAAAGTATTGACCAATATTCATTAGTAAATATAATCTCAGATGCTTCCAGTTTATACCAAATATTATTGACTTATTCCACCCTAAAACGGTATTGGCAAAATAGAAGAATGCTCTTAGATGATTTTTTCCATCAGACCAGCCTATGGATTTATTGATTTCGTCTCTTCTAAAGGTTGAAAGTTCAGGCTTATAAAAATCTTCAACTTTCCCAGTTAAATGATAATTTTTCAACAGCTTAGAAATTTGGTCATAGCTGCGAATTTTTACAGAGCCTTTGTGCTGATTGGCCCTTGGAAAATCATCTGTTTGATTAATGAGTACAGTTTCTTTCCCCATCATCCAGGCTTCCATGCAAGTAGTCGTTTCAAATCCCATCCAAAGGTCACAAATATTGATTAGGTTATGAATAAGCTCTTCGTTCTTGATGTAATAGACATTTGGATAGTGGAGGAGTTCATTCATCTCATTTGGTCCTTCTGATGTTTCAGACTCAAAGCTCTCTTTTGGATGCTTTTTGAGTAGAAAAAGCATGTCAGGATTTGATTGAATAGTTTTTTCTAAAATATCTCTGACATAGACCCTTTGATCTTCGACCCATTGATATCTTTTTTCTGGCTCATTAGGATAAATTTTGGTATGACTCAGTTCCTTAAAATCACCGTGTATTTTACCAAATGCCCAACCGGCATAACCGATAATTAGTTTGTAATCTGCAATATTGAATTTCTTAGCTAGCCTGTTTCTTTCTTTTACAAACTTGCAAATTCGATATCTATCAAAGCCAATGCCACCGGTATGAACGACTCTGAAGGCTTCCTCTTCAGCTACTTGCTTCTCTGTATATTCAATTTTATGTTCAGACCAAGTCGTAAGCCACTCCTGAATCAATAATTTTTCTTTATTATAGCTCCAAAAATTGTAATCTTCAAGCTCAATGAAGTTGCCTTCAGACTCATGAGCTAGTACTACCATATTCATTTTCTTGGCTGTTTGAGCAATCTCTACATACAGATTATGTCCACGTGTATTTGGAAGGATCACAGCATGCGGTTTCCATACCGTGAGCATGAATGCATTCCATATAAATTCAACCCTTACGTCAGCCGAAAGATATTTTTCAAAACAATATGCTAATGGGATTATTATTTCGGCATCTCGCCCTGTAGGGTTATCCAGAAAACAAATTACCTTGAGATTTTTAGGTGATTTCATTCAAATACTTTGCAATTTTTTTTGTTTGATTATAGTTGCTGAACTCATCAATCTTCGTTTTGTCTATGGTTGGTAAAAACTCTTTTTTAACGCTTTCAAGGTATTTTGATATGCCTGTTTTATCCCCATATTCAAGGCAAACACCAGCTTTTGTTCTTGACAGTATTTTGGAAGCATCACTATCTTTTGGGCCTAAGCCAAGAATTGGTGTGTAAGATCTCAAGTATTCATATAGTTTTCCTGGAAGTCTTCCTTTTACATTTTTCGAGCAATTGAGAGGTAGTAACAAAACATTGGCATCAAGGGCATGTTGAATTGCTTCTGATCTGGAAACATGACCGATTACTTCTATTTTAATGTTGGAAATGTCTTGCATGGCTTTTAGAACCGATTGGTCAACTTGACCAATCAGTCTCAATGTGATGTCTTCTGCAAATGGCATTGAGTTGCAGGCCTCTATTAATCCTGATGGGTGTCGGTCATGACCTAATAAGCCGGTATGAACAATAATGAATTGATTTTGTTTTCCTTTCTTTACTCTGTTTGCGAAATCGTCCTCATCGTATCCGTAATAAACTACATCTACATTATTGGCACCTATACATTCCAAATCCGTTTTCCAGGATGGACTGGCAATTGTGATTTTATTGGCGAATTGAAACACTTCCTGTTCCTGTTTCTTGTGGATTTTGTCTGCTCTTTTTCTTATGGGGAACAAATCATAGTAATCAACTTGAGTCCATGGGTCTTGAAAATCTGATAACCATGGGATCCCAGTTTTCTGTTTCAATAAACACCCTATTCTAGTGTTGGTATGTGGTGGGCCATCCGTGAAGATTGCGTCTACGGGATTTTCTTTCACGTAAGATTCAAGAAATTTAACTGAAGGTTTAATCCAAAGTGAACGTGCATCTGGAATAAAGAAGTTTCCCCTAACATAGATTCCCAACCTATCAACAAACGAAAATCTTTTATCTTCGATTTGAACAATTGAATTTAATGCATCGCTTTTTTTCCTACCAGTTAGTATTTTAAAAATCTCAAACGGTTCGATTATTTTTTTTGAAATGACGTTCAGGCCTTCCGGGACATCTTTCGAATTGTATTCGTCTAAATAAGGGTAATGAGCATTTGCAGGTACATAGACAATTGGCTCCCAACCAAATTGTCCTAGATACTTTACAATTTTGAGTGAACGTAGAACACTTACACCTCCGGAGGGGGGCCAGTAATAACTTATTACTAGTACCTTTTTCAATTATTCTTTGATTTGAATGACAGTGCGATTGAACCAATAAACACGATTAATGAAACACTTGAGAAAATTGTCGTAATCAAGCTACCAATGTAATAACTGTCAGGCTTGAACTCAAAAACAATTTTCTTACTCCCTTCAGGAATCATTAGTCCTCTCAAAACATAATTTGTCTGAATTATGTCAGCAGGACTGCCATCAATAGAAGCAATCCAACCTTTCTCATAGAAAATTTCAGAGAATACTGCGAGTCCTGCAGATGCATTATCGACTTGATAAGTTATGCGATTTGGTGAATATTCAGTCAATCTTATTGTACCACTGGTTGTTTTGAGATTGTCAATGTCATATTTAAAATTGTTGACAATTGCGCGTCTCGATGAATTAAGTTCACAAGTAAGAGATAATTCTTCATCAGCACTTTTAGCTGGGACTATTTCATTGGCAAACCATGCATTACCCATTGCATGTGAATTTATTAGAACGTTTTGAGCGTCATTTCCAAATTTCAAATATTGTGCATTGAGCATATTAATCACTCCATTCGCTGAAAAATTAGTGTTCCTGCTTTGAACGGAATTGATAATTGAGCCTACCTGATTAGCCATACAATATTCAATCAATTCGGCGTATCTTTTTATTTTGGCACCATGGTACCCCCCAAGACTAAAATGATTGGCTGAAGTCTGAGCTTCGTTAAAAGGATTCTGGAGATTTAATACGCGATAAATATCATCTCCTCCAGCTGATAATATTGCTTTATCCGCAGGAGTTATCTGAATAAATTGATCTTTTGCTTTTCTCTGAAAGTTTTCATCATTGATGAATCTTTTTCCTACATTGAATACGTCAAATACAGCAAATACCATGATACTTATCACGGCAGTTTGTTGTTTTAATCTTCCTTTTATATGAAACCACAAGATTGAAAGGACTAAACCAGACAATAGCACTGATCTGAACAAATCTGACACTAAAATAGACTTCCTATCCATCTCAAGTGCAGATTTATACCAAACAGGGAGATTTGTTAATCGACCATCTACAGCACCGGAATAGTCTACCATCCAAGAATAGATCAGGACAAGACCAAATACGGCAGCACATATTATCGCTGTTTTTAATAAACTTTTTTTATCTTTTTTATCTATAAATTTCTGAAGCCCCTGCGCCGATAAAAGAGGAACAACGAGTAATAGAATGACCATGGTCATCGAGACTGATCGGAACTTATTGTATCCTGGTAAGTAGTCGTATACGAGATTATTAATCATTGGGAAGTTTTTACCCCAGGCAAGAATCAAGCTTACAATTGTCGCCACAATAATCCATGTCTTATGTTTTCTTTCGGTGGTCAATAGTCCTAATACAAATAAGAAAAAAATGACCGCTCCAACATATGTGGGTCCACTTGTAAATGGTTGATCACCCCAATAGGTTGGGACACTCTGAAGTTGATTGCGTATTTGCGCGGTAGTAGCACCTCTACCAGTAAGCTCTTTTCCCAAATATGAATCTTCATCAAGTGATTGCTGACTAGGTCCACCAAATGCATTTGGTACGATTAAGGTTAATGACTCTGCTATTCCATAGCTCCAATTAAATACATAGTCATACGTTAGTCCGCTGCTGGAGCTTGATTGATTTGAAACTGCGGTTAAATCAGACTTACCCCTTGTGGAATATTTACTGTATTCAAGAGTAGTCCAAAGTCGTCCGGTATTTGAAAGAACTCCAAATATACCAGCGCCTAAAATAATCATAGAGGTAATTAAAAAGCTTTTGATTGACTTCTCTTTGTAAGCAATGACGAGTTGACTCAATCCGAAGATGATCAGAACAATCAATAGATAATAGGTTATCTGTAGGTGATTTGAGTTTAGATGTAAGGAAGTTGCAATTGACAATAATCCGAAACCTAATAATGTTTGCTTTCTATCAAAAATGAGTTTTGCTCCTGCGAGTACCAATGGCATGTATCCGATGGCTCTGACCTTCCAAATATGACCTGCTTCAATACTAACTAGGTTAAAAGTGTTTAAGGCATAACATAAACTACAGAGCAGGGCTATCCAAGGATTAATCCCAAAGCAGCAAAGCAATATATAGAATGATATGAATGCAATTAAACTTACTTGAACACTTGATGGTGTATTAAGTGTAACTATTTTCTGTACGTACTTACTTAAATCTCCTTTCCAGCTGATAGCTATTAAATAGGTGGGCATTCCGCTGAACATGGAATTAGTCCATAGAACTGTTTCATCCTCCTGGCTTGAATATTTAATGATTTCAGAGTTGGCTCCATTACCTTGGTTGATATCATTTTGGTTTAATTCTTTGCCTTCAAATATTAATGGTGAGAAGAATAAAATGACTGCAACATAACCAATTGAAATGCTTATGAGGTGAGGGATTAAGGGTTTCAGCTTTTCCATTTGCTTGTTATTGTTTTTGCTTTGAGGAGAATTTTGTTTTGAATGAGAATCAAGTCTTCCGATGGTCTGAAGATATTAATTAGTACTAGGAAAACAACACAAATAG
The DNA here is from genome assembly GCA_049115695.1 of Cyclobacteriaceae bacterium. GTDB lineage: Bacteria > Bacteroidota > Bacteroidia > Cytophagales > Cyclobacteriaceae > JAGDZR01. The sequence goes on from JAGDZR010000025.1 coordinate 99,688, forward strand.
AAGATGATCTAAGTAAGATGTCTACAAGTATGCTAGTTGACCTGGGAATAAATTCTACAACCACAAAAATGAATGCAAGGATTAAAATACTCCTAACTGTTCTCAATGAAAACGGTGAAATTCCAATTCGATGATTAACAAAATAAAATTTAAGAATGTTGAAAGTTACTAATGTAATAATCATTGAGTAGGCGGCACCATGTAGACCCAACATTGGAACTAAGTAAAAATTGCATGAAACGTTCAAAATTCCAGTAATTATTATTAATCCGATCTGGATTCTGTAGTATTTGGTCATTGTGAGAATCTCACCGTTCAAACTGAACAAAGCATTAGATAATTTTGCAATTCCAATGATAAATACAATCCAATATCCAGTTCTGTATTCGTTACCATTAGGCATTAGCGTGTATATACTCTCCAGATTTAGAAACACCCCCAGGAAGAGCAGCCCTCCGATAAGCAACGAATTAACTGATGCTTTTTTGTAACTTAATTCAATGTTGGCGATATCACCCGAGTTATAGAATCGACTGATTAACGGTAATGAGATTTGAGAAATGAACTTTTTGGGTGTTTCAACTATTGTAATCATAAGTAACGCCGTTGTGTAAATGGCCATTTCCTTTAATCCCAAATCTTTACTAACCCAAATTTGACCGATTTGACCGATCATTACAGAACCAACTGCTCCAATTGTAATATTTGATGAATATTTTATCGGACCATTTAAGCGAGCGAGTATGTCTGTAATTGAAACCTTCTTATACTTATATTTTTTCCCAACAGTCAGAATTAGTCCAATTAAAATTATTCCATAAATCACTACTTGTCCAACTAGATATTGATCAAATGAAATGACTGATAATCCGAGCAAAAATATGATTAAAGAATGCAATATCTTATGTCCAAATTCTCGGAAAATGTTTGGTGTGATTATGTCTAAATTGGCTTTTGATATTGATTCAAAAACTTGAAAGCAAGACATCAGAAATAATAATGATATTACAATATCAATGTGGTCGTTGACAGTGGGTGATTTTCTCAGAAAGATCAAAGCAATTTGATCATCGAAGAGAAGGAACATGAACCACACAAAAAGAAATGCCAATATCCAAATTGTGAAATTAATGGTGATGAGTATCGATTCAATTCTTTTTTCTTTGAATTCTGGAAAAAATCTTATTATCGATGATGGTGTTCCAAAGACAGCAAGGGGAATCAATAGCATGGATATGCTTAAGAGGGTCCTAATCAATCCTATTTCCTCAGGACTCATGAACATCGGCATCAGTATAATCGCATTGATATACCCCACACCAATACTCGTATAAGCAATTAATGATGAAATGGCACTTTGCCTAATTACAATGCCCATTAGGAATTAAATTGATTCAATCTCCCCCCAACTCAAAAACACTTCGGTTGGTCCGTCAGCGTGAGATCCAATTTCGTAATCATTGTAAAAAATAATCATGCCACGAGAGGTGAAACCAACGTTCTCTGATAGATCAAATTGATCATTGTCAAACATATAGCCGGCTTCACTGAGTTTCGTGTCTGATCCCAATTTTTTCAGCCTCCTGAACTTCTTTTCCGCGATGCTTGCCAACGCATTTTTGTCTACAACAATTTCTGTAAGAGCCATTGGACGCCCGCTATTATCGATTAGGAAGTATGATCGATAGGTATTTGTATGAGCCCCGCCAGTGTACGACTCCTGGTCTATCCTGACAGAGTAGAATTGATCATTTCCAAATTCAACCCTGGCTTCTACATTTACATACCAGGGAGCAATACTCTCAGGGAAAGCCTCTTTATAAGCCTTAAAGTCTTTGATGAAAATGGTCATCAGATCAGAAATGTCATCAGATCTTTTATTCTTCCTGGTAAAATCTGCAACAACCTCTCTCACTTTGTCCTCAACAAAATCATTTACTCTGTTGAGCTCAGAAAGCTCAGGGTAACTTATCTCAATGCTTGCACATTCACCACTCTTACAATCTGGATCTTCTTTGCTAAGGGCTACCGTGCTCGCAACCTCGAAAGACATCTTCCGGGCAGGGCTTTCTGGTACAGAAGCAAATCCGTCAGACGCCTTCTCTGTTGGGATGGAGCATGAAATTGCAAAAATGAGCATTGCGGCAAATGAATAATATTTCATAAATGCAGTTTTGTCGAAAATAATGAGTGCAGCTTCATTTCTTTGATTTGATTTGCAATAATAACTAATCCCTAGACGCATGAAATTGAAATTGTCAGTATTTGCATTATTAAGTGTTTTTTTAACTCATTCTTATGCTCAGAATAGCGACACCACTTATTGGAAAGTTGGAGGTGCGAGTACACTTACCTTTAGTCAGGTTTCATTGAACAACTGGGCTGCCGGTGGGGAGAATAATGTTTCCTTAAATGGTTATTTTTTAACCTTTGCCAATTACTTAAAAGGTAAAGTGGATTGGTCCAATAGTTTGGAAATGGGTTATGGTGTCATTAAACAAGGGGTAGCGGATCTCCGAAAAACAGATGATGTCATCAATGCCACTACACAGCTAGGTGTAAAGCTGCCAGCGCCAAAGCTATTTTTTACTTCACTGCTGGATTTTAAAACGCAATTCGTCCAAGGTCTCAATGCAGATGAACAAATCATTTCCAATTTCATGGCTCCTGGATACTTATTGGTTGCGACGGGCCTCAACTGGAAACCCAGTGAAGTATTTTCAGCTACCTATACTCCGGTGACCGGCAAGATGACATTTGTAAGAGATCAAGCACTTGCAGATGCTGGAGCATTTGGTGTTAAGCCGGGTGAGAACTTCCGTGCAGAACTTGGGTCATACTTGAAGATGAATTTTGTAAAAGCCGACTTGATAAAGAATGTTGGACTCACTTCGAAACTTGAACTGTTCTCTAACTATATTAAGGATTTTGGCAATATCGATGTGAACTGGCAAAATGCATTGGTCATGAAGGTCAACTCTCTCATTACCGTCAATTGGCAAACCCAGTTGATATATGATGATGATATCAAAATTCAAATTACAGATGAAGCAGGAAATGTAACTGGCGCTTCACCAATGACACAGTTTAAGAGTGTATTTGGTGTAGGCATTTCTTATAATTTTGGGGCCAAACCCGAGTAATTAGCGTATCAAAAAGGAGGAATCTCCGTAACTCAGAAATCGATAATCATTTTCAAGGGCAGCTTGGTAAACAGCTGCCCAATCAGATCCAATAAATGCTGCCACGAGCATCATTAGGGTTGTAGATGGTAAATGGAAATTTGTTATTAATCCATCTACAACTTTAAACTGGTACCCCGGAACAATGATTATTTCAGTATGTCCAATGAGATGATCTACTTCATTGTTGTTCATATGTTTCAATACGGCTTGCATTGACTCCTCTTTTGAAGGTAATTGTGAATGTTGTTCATACGGAGCTGTTTTACCAATGGTGAATTGCTTGTTTCCATTGAGTATTTGAACTCCGTACCAGTATAGCGACTCGAGTGTTCTTAGACTTGTAGTTCCCACTGACACGATTTGCTGATGATTAAGAATATGTTCAATATTCTTTCTTTTGATAATCATTTGTTCCCGGTGCATAGGATGATCTGCAGCACTTGTTTTTATGGGTTGGAAGGTGCCTGCACTAACATGCAATGTGAGGTAGTCAATTGTATGTTCATCGGAGATTTTTCTGAGTAAATCCTCAGTAAAATGGAGGCCCGCGGTTGGTGCGGCTACTGCACCCTCATGTTTCGCATAAACAGTTTGATAGCGTTCATGATCCGCGTGCTGCACTTCTCTATTGATATAGGGTGGCAGTGGGATTTTGCCCAGAGCAGTCAGCATTTGGGAGAATGATATTGAGTTATCCCAGCTGAATTTGACTTCATTTTGACTGATTCTCAAGGCCGTAACCAATCCTATTTCTGTCTCCAGTTGCAATGAAGTATTCACTTTCCATTTCTTGGCATTTCCAATCATACACACCCATTGCGTTTTGCCATGAGCATTCATTACTTCCTCTGATACTTTACTAGGGAAGGTAGGTTCGAGTAGGAAAATTTCTATTCTGGCGCCAGTATCTTTATGCATTACGATGCGGGCAGGAATGACCTGTGTGTCATTGAAACATACAAGAGAAGACTTAGGTAAAAATTGGGAGATTTGAGAAAACTCATGGTGCGCTATTTCTCCGTTCTGATAAAGTAGTAGTTTTGATGCGGACCTGTCTGATAGCGGAAATTTCGCAATGCGATTTTCCGGAAGTTCATAGTGATAATCAGATGGGTGGATTTGCTCAATGTTCATACGTCATAAATGAAGCTCGAATATAAACCGTACACACTTGATTTTAAATTTGAAGCAGGAACAAGTCGTGGTTCCATGACCAAAAGAAAAATCTGGATACTAAATATTTCTGAAGGAAGTAAAAATGGAATAGGAGAGGTGGCTCCATTGTTTCGGTTGAGTATTGAAGATGAAGATGATGTTATAGATAAACTTGATCACTTAGCTACTGTTGATATTGAGACTCCCGAAACAAGAGAAAGTGCATATGTAATAGCTGAGAAATATGCTAGAGAATGTCCTAGTGTGCGGATGGGATTAGAAATGGCTTTAATTGATTTTGTAAATGGAAGCCAACGTCAATGGTTTAAGGGGGATTTTACGAATGGTCGGCAAGCGATTCCTATTAATGGATTGATTTGGATGGGGAGTTTGGCGGAAATGAAGGCTCAGGTCGATAAGAAACTTGAACTTGGGTTTGACTGTATCAAAATGAAGATTGGAGCGATTAACTGGGAGGATGAACTGAAGTTGCTGGCTTATACAAGAGAACTTTCAAAGGATTTGATATTGAGAGTTGATGCAAATGGAGCCTTTGCTGTAAATAAGGCAGTTAATAAGCTGAACGAGCTGGCACCTTTTGATTTACATAGTATTGAGCAACCCATCTTGCCGGGTCAACCAGAAGCCATGCAATTGTTATGTAGCATGAGCAAAGTACCTATTGCCCTTGATGAGGAATTAATTGATAAAACAGATGATCAGGAAAAGAATGACCTGCTAAATGACCTAAAACCACAGTATTTAGTACTTAAGCCTTCCTTGCTGGGAGGCTTTGCAGAAACTCAAAAGTGGATAAGACTAGCTGAGCAGCGTGAAATTGGATGGTGGATCACATCTGCATTGGAAAGTAACATTGGGCTGAACGCTATTAGTCAATTTACCAGTCAGTTTTCCAATCTAGGCCATCAGGGACTAGGTACCGGTCAGCTTTATCACAATAATTTTCACTCAAAAGCGAAAATCGACGGGCAGTTAATGACCTACAATCCAAATTCACTTGACGAAACCTTATTTGATATATGAGACCATACATACTTACTGAGTCAAATTGGAAAACACTGAAAGATCAACAAGTTGATCTCGCTATTTTACCTTGGGGAGCTACTGAAGCTCATAATTATCATTTGCCTTATGGAACAGACGTGATTGAAGCAGATCATATCGCTGCAGAGGCTGGCAGAAAAGCCTGGAACAATGGGGCCAAAATAATTATTTTGCCAACGATTCCTTTCGGTGTGAATACAGGTCAATTGGATATCAAATTGGATATGAATATATATCCGTCTACTCAACAAGTAATTTTACGCGATGTAATTGAAACGTTGAATAGGCAGGGTATTCAAAAACTATTGGTCCTAAATAGTCATGGTGGAAATGATTTCAAAATGATGTTGCGAGAGCTTGGAGCACAATTTCAGGACATGTTTTTGACCACCTGTAGTTGGTTTAAGATATTGGATCATGCGCAATATTTTGAAAATAAAGGAGATCATGCTGAAGAAATGGAAACGAGTTTAATTCAGTTTCTAACCCCGGAGTTGGTTTTGCCTTTGAATGAGGCAGGAGACGGCCATGAAAAACAAAGCAAGATTAGTGGGATAAGAGAAGGTTGGGCCTGGGCAGAAAGACGTTGGTCACAGGTTACGAAAGATACAGGGATAGGTGACCCAAGAAAAGCTACAGTAGAAAAAGGTGAACGGTATTTCAATGATGTGACGGATAAATTGGCAGGACTTTTTATTGAAATTGCCGAAGTGGATGTAGACAATCTGTATGAGTAAATGTTTAAGCATATTCGGCATTGTTTTGATGCTGGGTTGCACCTCCAAGCATCAATGGGATGAGGTAGAATGCGCAACGCCACTAGTTTCTGAAAATCAAAATGTCAACCATATATTCAAGGCTTGTCGGACATTTATGTATCGGGCACGATTCTGGGATCAGAACTTCAACCTTATCACTGATCAAAAGGTGAGAATGGTAGTTACCGGCGATGATTGGCAGCATGATCCTCAACGATATAGCGATCTGCTTGTTCAATACCAATTTAGTGAAGAAGAGGAGCAAATGGCAAGTGAATTCAATCTTAACATACTTCGACAAATTCCCTGGAAAAGAAACATTCATGCAGGATACCTGGAGACCAAGAATGATTGCTGGATGCATCCATTCAGATATAATCAATACTTATTCACTGAAATAGCCCCATTTCCATCAGTGCCATTACCGATGCAGCCCGGACTGGAATGGACTTCAAGCTTGATGATCTATGATTGGGGTGATTGGACAGACTTTCAAATCACTAATTACTATGAGGTAATTGGTCAGGAAAAGGTAGAACTGCCTATTGGAGAGATTGGAGAAACATGGAAAGTCGTATCCTACAATGAAACCGAGGTAGGACGCAATGAACATACTTTTTGGTTTAATGAAGATATGGGATTTATTAAAATGCACTACAAAAATTTTGCAGGGCAAACACTCATTTTCGAATTAGAGTCCCTTACAGACAAATAGATCACGAAAAACCTTGATCTGTTATCAATTTTATTTCATTCATAATTGTAAATCAAACCTTTTATCTGCAAATTCGTATTTGATTCATAATTGTAAATGAAATGGAAAGAGTTCAGCTTGGAGAATTCGAAGAATTAGTGTTACTGATTTGCGCGATCATGAACGGCGAGTCATACGGTGTGAGTGTAATGGACGAGATTAAAGAGCAGACAGATAGAAAAGTTAATATTAGTGCTGTTCATACCGCGCTCGACAGATTGGAGAAGAAGGGTTTTCTAAATTCATCCATCGGCGGTGCTACTCAGGAGAGAGGAGGCAGGAGCAAGCGATACTTTCATGTGACCAATCTTGGTATTCAGGCAATAGAAATTAACAGGCAGGTACGGAATGAACTATATGACAAAATCCCTACGGCCGTATTAAAACCATCTAAGCTATAATGGAAATCAAGGCTCCAAAATGGATGTTTAGATTGCTTAGATGGTTTTGTAAGCCAGAATATGCTGACTTCATTGAGGGCGATTTGCTCGAGTTATATGATCGATCCGAGGCTGACAATAAGAACTTTCGAAATATCAAATTAGCCTATAATATGTCCGGTTTTTTACGCTGGAGATATTTAAAGAATACAGAAGATTTTTATCCCCAAAGCTCAATAGGAATGATTAAGAATTATTTTAAAGTAACAGTTAGGAATATCAGTAAGAACAAACTGTTTACCTCAATCAATGCATTTGGTCTTTCGCTAGCCATGTTATGTTGTTTATTGATCACAACATTTGTACGCTGGGAGTTCAGCTATGATCAACATCTTGCAAATGCTGACCATACTTATTACGTCGCGAATGGTTCATCCGGAAGGTGGACACCACCATTGATGGGCAGCACTTTGGTTAGAGATTACCCCGAAGTTGAACAGGCAGTAAGGATTGCTGCTATTACTTCATTTGTTGGGGAAATTGATAACAATATGGTGTCAATTGATCAGGGGTTAATGGCAGATTCGACCTTCTTTGAGGTTTTTCCTCAAGAGTTCATTTATGGCACACCGAATACGGCTCTGACTGCACCAAACACGATGGTGCTGACACAGTCTTTGGCCGAAAACTATTTTCCAGGAGAAAATCCATTGGGAAAAACTCTAGTTTTTGAAGATGAAAAGTTTGAGGTGAAAGCAGTAGTTGCTGACCCGCCTGGAAATACTTCTTTACCCTTTAAGTTCATCATTGATCTTCCACGAATTCCAGAGGTGACTCAGGGTAATTGGACGGGGAATATGTTTTTCACTTATGTGAAACTTTCGCAAAATGCAGATCCAGCAACATTGGAAGGAAAATTTCCAGATTTCGTCTATCGTTATTTTACTTCGGATGTTGAAAGTTTTGGAGGTAATATAGATGACTATGTCAGTGATCGATATGCCAGTTCAGGAGCGTTATTTTCACTAATTCCTATTAGAAATATTCATCTGGACTATCCGCATTTGTCATTAGGCAAAGCCGGAAAATTGAGTAATGTGATCGTGATCTCTATTATCGCGCTACTTATTTTACTAGTCGCTTCAATCAATTATGTGAACATGACGACTGCCAGAGCAGGTAACAGGCTTAAGGAAGTTGGTGTGCGTAAAGTTTTGGGTTCATTGAGGTCTCAATTGGCAAATCAGTTTTTTATGGAGTCTTCATTACTCACTGCAATCGCTTTGGTAGTGGGGCTGATAGGCGCGATTCTTTTACTTCCGTTTTTCAATGAATTGACTCAGCGTTCATTTGAAATTTCAGATCTGCTTAGTTTACAATCATTGTTAATATTATTTGGATTAGGTGTGGTGACAGCATTGTTTTCAGGTGTCTATCCTGCCGTCTACATCTCATCTATCAAAGTGATCAACGCCTTAAAGGGTAGTGGGGGAGTATCAGGTAGTTTTTCCTTGCGAAAGGTGCTGGTAGTTTTTCAGTTTGCCGTGACCGTATTCTTACTGGCTATGACAGTCATTGTGTTCTTTCAGGTCAACCATATGAAAAGTATTGATCCTGGAATCAACACCTCTAAGACCTATGCGGTTAAGAATGCAAATACGTTAGGAATTGAACGAATTAATAGCTTTAAAGATGAACTGATGTCCATTTCAGGTGTTGAGTCGGTCTCAAGATCAAGTATGATTCCTGCGGTGAGTGGTTTATCAGATTGGACCTATCGTACCGTTGAGGATGTGCCTAGACGATTTGGGCCTATGCATGTGATGACTGATGAGCATTTTGTAGATGTATTGGATATAGAATTAATAGAAGGACGCAATTTCAGGAGCGCAAGTGCATCAGATTCAACCGGGGTATTGATTAATGAAACATTTGCAAAAATGATTGGAGGAGATGTATTGGGGAAGAAGTTGACCAGGGGGCCAGGTCATAACTTTACCATCTTAGGGGTATTCAAAGATTTTCACGCTACTTCAGTCAAAAGAGCCATGAACCCTATGATCATCAGGTATCTTGAAGAAGGATACGGTATTGATAATTTTCTAATAAAAATGGAAGGTAATGTGCCGGCACTGGCAAGAGATGTCGAAAAAGCGTGGTACTCGATTAAAGACGACTACCCGTTTGAAGGGATTTTTATCGATCAATCATTTGAGAATCTATATCAGGCTGAAAATAGATTCGGTCGCATGTTCTCCATATTTTCCATAGTGACAATCGTGATCTCCATTTTAGGGTTGGTGTCGCTGGTATCATTCGTATTGGAAAAGAAATATAAGGAAATCGCCATTCGAAAAGTGTTGGGTGCAGACACAACCAATATTACAAAACTGATCAATCGTGATTTTCTAAAGTTGGTATTATTTGGATCTTTGATCGGGGTGCCTATTTCTTTCTACTATGGGATGACCTGGCTAGAAGAATTTGCTGAAAGGATTGAATTAGGCTGGATGCTCTTGGCGGGTCCAATTTTTGTGGTACTGCTGCTCACGCTCATATTGGTAACAGTTCAGACTATCAAGGTGGCAGCATCCAATCCTGTTGATGCGCTTAAACAGGAGTAAACTAACGGTTATTTCTGATTCTTCGTTTTAAGCCTGGTCGGTCATGCTCTTCAAAATGTTGCATTGAGCCGTCGAGATGATTTCGAAATAGTTGCTTCTGATCTTCATTGCAAATGGAAGCTACCTGAGAGAAGAATTCGACCATCTCAGCGTTAATTGCCAATTGGCTGTTGTTAAGTAGTGTTAACCTTCTGCTAATCTCAGTTGTATCCTCACCGATTACCGCTCGATGCAAGGCAATTCTTGATTGATGTTGAGCCTTCATAAGTTCACGCATCGAGACCTTATGCCTGTCAGAAAGCATGATGAATTGATTTTTTTGTTGATCGTTGAATTTAAGATTTTGGATGAGGTGTTTACCCATGCGAATAGATGTGCCACGATCATTTCGCTCTGGTCTTTGTCCTGGGCGATGCGTCCAAATAAGGCCAATTAGGAGAATGTTTAGAACGAAAAGCACGCTAACAGCTCCGATCAATATTTTTTGCCAATTATTCATAGTTTTCAAAATCATAGTCGATGTAGTAACTAATGGTATCCTCCTGAACTGGTTCAAGGCTTTGAAGGTATAGTACCGTAGCTAAATTGATAATAGCGAATGTGATCATTGCTGCAACTGCCAATTGAATCCATTTCGCAAACTTTTTTTGAGGTAGAAATGACACCTTCTTGAGGACCTGTTTTTCAAAGTGATCTGGAGCTGAAGCTCGCACAATATTATCCAGTAGGGCAATTGCTTCGTCTATTGGGTTTTGGTTAGACTTTTTCATAGAATTCACTTAACGATTTTCTTAAGTTTTGTTTTGCTCTATGGATCAGGGACTCAACTGATCCTGCTGATTTATTCATGATTTTTTCAATTTCCTGGTAGCTCAGACCTTCAATTTTGTTTAGTGTAAACGCTACATGTTGATTTTCAGGGAGTTGATCTATTGCTTTTAAAAGTATAGCAGCTGTTTCTTTATTTTCCAGTTCAAAACCAGGGTGATGAAATTCGCTGCTTAAATCTGTGCTCGAATTGTCAAGGCTGACCATGTTGCCTGATCTTTTTTGTGTGGCCATTTTCCTTTTATACTCCAAGCACTTGTTTACAGATATTCTGTAAATCCAGGTAAACAAGCTTGATTCCTTTTTAAAAGAATCAAGCTTGAGGTATACCTCAATGAAAACTTCCTGGGCTATGTCTTCTGCATCGGATTCATTTTTAAGTAATCCCAGACAAGTGTTGTAGACCCTGTCTTTATAGTCAGATACAATGTCCTTAAAACTCAATAGTAATATTTTATCTTCCGTGCCCCTTACCAGAATGTCTGGGTCCTCCAAGACCTTTATTTGATGCTTGCGTAAACATTTTGTGCGCCATTGCATCAAATTTAACCTTTTGATCATCGTCAAGCACCTGCCTCACAGCGGTGTAATGTTCAACTCTGTTTTTAAGCATGGTAATTTGTAAATCAGAGATCTCATTGATAATTTTTTCACGAGATTTTTCATCAACGTTATCCTTAATGAGCTCTGCTTTTAGACTAGCATGAGCAATTTGCAATTGCGCCTTGTTTTGCATCATTTCCTTTTGATGTGGTGTTTTTAAGGCATCAATTGTTGTTTGTTGTTCTGCAGTCAGTTCAAGTAGCATCGCCATTCTCTCCTTACCGGACTTGTGACTTTGCAACTCCTGTCGATTCGGTCCTCGCTGAGCCAATATGCTCATTGAAGTGATCAATCCGAATGTAAGCATTATAAGTTTTTTCATAGTCTTTAATTTTTTGCTTCTGTTGGTTAGATGAAGAAAAAAGGGAATTCTTGCGCTCGTCATTAAAAAAAGTCCGTCCACACAAATTCTGATAACTTTGATCAATTTCGACACGTTATGCTATATCATTGGCGATCTATGCGACTAATCAAATTTGTCTTTTCGTTCATTTTGCTGCTTGCTGTATTGGCAGTAAGTGCGCAAAAGCCTAAGTCTTATCACAAAGGAGAAATTGAGCAGATGCTCAAAAAATTGAATGTTCTTGGGACCGTACTTTATGTAGCTGCTCATCCTGATGATGAAAATACGAGTTTAATCGGCTACTATGCCAATGAAGAATTGTATCGCACTGCATATCTGTCTGCTACCAGAGGAGATGGGGGGCAAAATCTAATTGGTCCAGAGATACGTGAAGGATTGGGCATCATCAGGACACAGGAATTGCTAGCGGCAAGAAGAATCGATAGGGGCCAACAGTTTTTTTCGCGGGCAAATGATTTCGGTTATTCCAAGCATCCGGACGAAACACTCACAATTTGGGATAAAGAAAAAGTTCTAGCAGATTTTGTCAGAGTGATAAGAACCTTTAGGCCAGATGTAATGATCACAAGGTTCAGTCAGGAGCCGGGGGTTACACATGGGCATCACACTACTTCTGCTATTATCGCAATGGAAGCATTCAAATTGGCTGGAGACCCAAATGCATTTCCTGATCAAGTTAAGGCTTTAGGCGTTTGGCAACCCAAGAAAATATTTTGGAATCCTGGAAGGTGGTCTATTATGAGGAGTGGAGGCCAATTTGACCCGACAGGTAAACTTCAAGTTGATGTGGGGGCGTACAATGAATTGTTGGGAGAATCCTATAACGAAACATCTGCCAGAAGTCGTAGTATGCACAAAAGCCAGGGGTTTGGTAGAACAGGAACTAGGGGACAAGAGATAGACTACTTGGTACAATGGGCTGGAGACACATCGATCAATGATATTTTTGATGGTCTGGACAATACCTGGTCTAGAGTGGATGGAGCTGAAACAGTAGCTAAGTTCATGCAGCTGTCATTAGAATATTATCAGAAGGGAGAGGCTGACAAGGCCTTAGGAATGTTGCTAGAAGGACGTAAAGAATTATTAGGAATAGCAGATGGATTTTGGAAAGAGGTGAAGTTGAAAGAGATGAATGAGGCTATTCGAGCGATCACGGGAATGTATCTTGAAGTAGTTTCTGATGATTATCTCTATACTAATGGCGACTCCATTACACTCAAACTGGAGGCTGTTGCGAGACAATATGGGGGAGTGACCCTCAAGGCGCTTGAACTGGATCAGTGGAATGAGACTATTGAGATAGAACAAGTATTGGAGCTCAATCAAAAGGTGGTTGCGGACTATGTCTTACCTCTCCCAAAGAATTTGAAATATACAAATCCCTACTGGCTCAATGACAAAGCGACTATTGGGATGTATGACGTGGAAGATCCTTCTAACATTGGTAAACCTGAAAATGATCCTCTCCTTTCAGCGCGATTTTTAGTGGAGTTTGAAGGCCAGCTTATCGAATACACTGTGCCTGTTTCATATAAGAGAAGTGATCCGGTAGATGGTGAAGTTTATAGGCCATTGGAATACGCACCTCCTGCGATGGTTAATTTGTCGACTGATCTTTTACTATTTGCAGATAATGCGCCTCAGACACTTTCTGCAAAGGTCATTGCAGGGAAATTGAATGTTAAGGGGGCACTTAAATTAGTCGCACCAGCTGACTGGAAAGTATCTCCTGAGTCGGCTGATGTAGCACTTTCGCAGAAACTAGAAGAGCAAATAGTTGAATTCTCAGTTACACCGCCAAGGCAGGCAAGTGAAGCCATGCTAACAGCTCAGCTAACATTAGCAAATGGAAGCAAAATCAATGTTGGTCGTGTTTCGATTACGTATGATCACATACCTGTTCAAACCACTTTTCCAAAAGCTACTACTAAGTTGATTAAACTTGACGCAAGGAAACAAGGAGAGCTTGTTGGCTACATCATGGGAGCAGGAGACGATGTGCCAGGAAGTCTTATTAATATGGGGTATCAGGTAGAGATGCTTCAGAAGGATGATGTATTGACTGAAAACCTGGCACAATATGATGCTATCGTTTTGGGTGTGCGCGCATTCAATACATTGGACTGGTTGGCCTATAAAAATAAGGAGTTGTTTGAATATGTTGAGAATGGAGGGACAATGATTGTTCAGTATAACACGAGTCACCGCCTGGTCACTAGTGAAATCGCCCCTTTCAGCCTGCAATTATCTCGCGATAGGGTTACTGTTGAGCAAGCTCCGGTATCTATTCTGCAGAGCAATCATCCTGTGATGTCGTTCCCTAATAAGATTACGGAAAAGGATTTTGAAAACTGGGTGCAAGAGAGAGGACTTTATTTTCCCAACCAATGGTCGGATAATTTCGTTCCCATATTGAGCAGTAACGATCCGGGTGAATCAGCAAAGGAAGGAGGGCTACTCGTAGCACCTTATGGAAAAGGGTATTATATCTATTCTGGGTACAGCTGGTTTAGAGAATTACCTGCGGGTGTGCCCGGGGCATATAGGATTTTTGCAAATATGATTTCGATAGGAAAGAATGAAACATCATTAAATAATGGTAAATGAAGAAGGCTGAGTATCCAAAGGAAAAGTATATGGACACACCCCCTGTGTTTAAGAAATGGCGACATATTTATACAGCGGTGATGTCAACTTTCTTGCTTACGCTCTATTTACTACACTTTTTTACTGTCTCATTTTAAATGAACGGATTAGATCTATTTGTACTGTTTGGTACGCTCGTGTCCATCGTTGTTTATGGCGTGCTAAAAACACGTGGACAGCAAAACATGCAAGGCTACTTATTAGGTGATAATACACTGAAATGGGGAACCATCGGACTCTCTGTAATGGCAACTCAGGCCAGTGCAATTACATTTATATCAACCCCAGGGCAGGCATATGAATCAGGAATGGCGTTTGTTCAAAACTACTTTGGATTACCCATCGCCCTGATCATAGTTTCTGTGGTCTTTATACCCATTTATTATAAACTGAAGGTATATACGGCCTATGAATACCTAGAAAGAAGGTTTGATGTAAAAACACGAATCCTCGGAGCTTTTCTGTTTTTAATACAGCGAGGCTTAGCAGCTGGGATCACCATTTATGCGCCTGCTATTATATTGAGTACCATTCTGGATTGGAACCTTACCTTGACCATTTTAGTGACTGGTTTTTTGGTAATTGTGTATACCGTGGCTGGAGGAACCAAAGCAGTAAGTATCACTCAAAAGCAACAAATGGCGGTCATTATGGGGGGTATGTTCATAGCGTTTGCCATGCTGATCAACTATATCACTGATTTCATTTCTTTTGGAGATGCAGTGTCAGTTGCTGGAATTTTGGACAAAACCAACGCAATTAACTTTTCTTTTGATTTTGAAACCAGGTACAATGTTTGGAATGGTCTTGCAGCAGGATTGATCTTGCAGCTTTCCTATTTTGGAACAGATCAATCACAAGTACAACGTTATCTTGGAGGTAAGAATATTGCAGAGAGTAGAATGGGCTTAATGTTCAATGCCATTTTCAAAATCCCGATGCAGTTCTTCATTCTGTTCATTGGTGTAATGGTCTATGTTTTTTACATCTTCTATGCGCCACCGGTACATTTCAAAGAGCAATCCCTCGAGGTAGTGCGCAATAGTGAATATGCGGATGAGCTAAACGTTCTTGAAGACAATTATACGACACTGTTGGATCAGCGAAAATCGACTACATTGGCTCTGACAGAAGCGCTTCCGGAGGATAGGGAGGTTTTGGCTGATCAATTGGCCATAATTGATGGTCAGTCTGAAAAGGTAAGAGGTGAGGTTAAAGACTTGATTGTAAAAGTGGACAGCACCATTGAGACCAAAGATTCAGATTACGTTTTCTTGACCTTCATTCTCAACTATTTACCTCATGGTTTGATAGGGCTTTTAATTGCCGTGATACTATCTGCTGCTATGTCATCTACTTCTTCCGAACTCAACGCTTTAGCATCGACAACATCAGTGGATTTTTATAAACGCCTTTTCAGAACTGAGGGGACAGATGCACATTATTTGTTAGCCTCGAAAGGCTTTACATTTCTATGGGGGGTATTGGCCATTTTCTTTGCCTTTTTGGCGAAAAACTCTGAAAATTTGATTGAGGCAGTCAATATCATTGGCTCCTTGTTTTATGGAACCATTCTTGGGATATTCCTGGTTGCTTTCTTCTTTAAGAGAGTAGGAGGTACGGCTGTTTTCATTGCAGCCTTGGTAGCCGAATGTGTCGTAATAGGCTGCCACTTTGCAACTACTGCGGGTTACTTCAAGTTGGCTTATTTATGGTACAATGCCATTGGTGTGGTGTTGACCATCGTGATTGCATTAATCTTAAATATCTTCTTTAAAGTAAGAAAAGCTTAAGCTAAAGCTTTGAAGGATTGATGCCAAATCGGTGCTTCATGGCTTTACCGAAGTGGGCCTGAGAAGTATATCCTACTGCTTTCATGGTCTCCAATACATTGTGCGTATGCCTGTTTTCGAGAAGGTACTTTCCTTTTTGCAAACGAACTTCCTTCAGAAAGGCAGCAGGTGTCAGGCCTGTAGTGCTTTTGGTAATTCGGAATAATTGTCTTTCACTTACACCAATCTCCCTGGATAGTTCGGGAACGTGGTAATTGGAATTCGAGATTTGCTCGTTAATAATCAGGTGAAGTTTGGATAGAAAGTTTTGATTGAGTGTTGAGGTCCCCTCAGATTGCTCTCGTTCTTTCTTGAAGTCAAGCAACTGCTCAACTGCTTGTCTAAGAGAATCTGGATCGAAAGGTTTTCTTAAGTACTCCACAAACCCAGGTCGATAAAATTCCATTAAGTCTCCCTTGAGGCTAACAGCCGTTAGAATGACAGTAGGCAGAGGTGCAGTGCTTTCTGTGAATCCAAGTTCTTTGAGGAATGTTATGCCATCCATGTTAGGCATCATCACATCTGTCAAAACAAGGTCAATGGGTGTGTCTTTTACTGTCTCCAATGCTTGACGACCATCAGATACAATCAAAAGATTCCCATAAGGGGACATTATTTCTTTAAGAAGTATTCTAATTATTTCCTCGTCCTCGGCAATAAGGATGTTTGGGGCTCGGTTCATGCTAGTTAATAGTGGTAGATTTCAAAAGAGCTCAGATTCAATCTGAGCTCTTTTTGGAATGCTTCAATATAGCCTATTTTCCCTTAATCTCAGCAATCAGATCGTCATTGCGCTTAATGTATCCGAAATCGCTGTTTGCCTCGCTGGCAATCTTTTTTGATTGCTCTGCGGTGGCAATCGCCTCTTTGGTTTTACCCAATTTAGCCAGGATCTGCGCTTTGGTATGCACATGCCAGAACTGCTTACTATTTTCTCCTTCCGCCAGGAATAGATCCATCCATGCCAATGCCTGATTGAGATCTTTGCCAGTCGATAGGTAGTAGTTTGCTGCCGCAGCATAATTTCCAGTAGGAATTTTTGTTTTTGCCGCTATGTCTGCCATGACAATTTTGTCATAGTCAACCACGATTGGTACCTTAACTGACAAGTCTGCCCAGGCCAATTCTATTGCTGCAGAAGTGTTGTCTTCGCTAATGTCCGCTACATTAAAAGTAAGTGCTTCTGTAAATCCACCTTTAGATGCTTTTGCGCTCACATTGATTACTTCATTCTCCTGCTTAAATCCAGCAACATTTCCACCTAAGCTTACATCAGAGTAAAGAATGAATTGCCATTCATTTGCTCCAGGTACAGTAAGGATTAAATAAGTACCCGCCTTCACATCCTTTCCTCCAATTTTGGCGTCAGTGCTAAGTGTCAGCTTTGAACCCGAGTTAGCACCCGTTCTCCACATTTGACCATTTGGGATGAGTGCATCTTTGTCTCCAAAAATGGTACGTCCTTTTACTTTAGGTCTGAAGTAGTCGATTGTTACATCAGTTAAACCAACTGTAGCGCTTACTGATCCAGCAGGGCTCGGTTGTGGCGTACTGATTTGCGCGATGGCCATTGATGCAAAGAATACTATGGCTAGCGATAAGTTTACTGAAATACTAAGTTTACGTTTCATGTTCATATTATGTATTTTGGTTTTGTAATGCTAAAGGATATTCGACAATACGTGAAATTACCAAGAACGTTCTTTACAAAAGGCAATGTCGTTGAAATAGCGGAAAATTTAATAGGTAAAATTCTATATACGGCTTTTGATCAACAATTAGCGGCCGGTCGAATTGTTGAAACTGAAGCATATTGTGGATCGAATGATCAGGCTTGTCATGCGTTTCGAGGAGGAACGGCCAGAAATGAAGTGATGTTTGGAGATGGAGGATATGCGTATGTCTATTTATGCTATGGTGTGCATCATCTATTCAATATTGTCACTAATACGAAAAAAAATGCAGATGCTGTATTAGTCAGAGCTGTTGAACCCTTAATCGGAATTGATTTTATGAAGCAGCGCAGAAATACTGAAAATCAGCAGAATCTTACATCCGGACCTGGAAAGTTGAGTGTTGCTTTGGGGATTAATACTAAACATAATAAAACCGACTTGACGGGAGATTTGATTTGGTTAATGGATGACCCGTCATTTGAAAGAAATATTGTGGCTGACAGACGTGTTGGGGTAGATTACGCGGGAAGAGATGCAAATCTCCCATGGAGGTTTTTTCAGGGAAATAGTTTGTTTGTGAGTAAACCCGTACAACCCTCTTTAGCTAAAAATATTAGTAATTAGCTTGCTATTAAAATTAGTAATTACTAATTTTGATAACTTGTTAATTATAAAATGGTCAATAATGAGTGCAATAGCTAAAAATATTAGGATGGGGGATTTAGGTGTTAAAGATGCAGATGTAGAGTTTTCAGATAGTTATAGGTTGAAGTTAACTTCTAAAAAATTGAACTCAGGGAAATGTCAGGTGAAGTTTTTCGCTACGATTCGGGAGAAGAAAGACATGTATGGATATGTTTTAGTAGATGCAAGTAAAACGCTAAAAGATGTAGTTGTGCATATCAAAGAAAAGCTTAATACCATTAGGCAAACCAAGGACTTTCATCACATTCATCTGTACTCGATAGGAAAAGTTCAGCGAGAAGAATTTAGCTTCATCATATTTGACAAGTAATTTTACAGACATGTCAATAGCAGAGAATATCAAATATCTTAGAAAAAAGGCGGGATTTACGCAAGAGCAGTTTGCTAATGAAGTAGGCATTAAAAGGTCGCTGGTAGGAGCATATGAAGAAGGACGAGCTGAGCCGAGGCTGCAGACCTTGTCCAAAATAGCTGAAGTTTTGGCCGTAACTTCAGATGGATTGATTAGTAAGGACTTAACGCAACATGACGCCTTAAGACGTGCGCAGGAAAAGGTTAAGATCTTGTCCATTACGGTTGATGAAAATGATGAAGAAAATATAGAGCTGGTTCCTCAAAAGGCTGCTGCAGGTTATCTCAATGGATATGCAGATCCAGAATATATTGCAGATCTCCCAAAATTTAAATTACCAATTCTTCCCAAAGGTGGTACCTATCGGGCATTTGAGATACAGGGTGATAGTATGCTACCCATATTACCAGGTACTATCGTCATTGGAAGATATATGGATTCCATATTCGACATCAAGAATGGAAAAACTTATATCATCATTTCTGAAAAAGAAGGAGTGGTGTACAAGAGAGTATTTAATTATATAGATGATAAGGGGAAATTATTCCTGGTTTCAGATAACAAACAGTACTCTCCTTTCGAGCTAGCTCCCCATGATGTACAGGAAGTTTGGGAAGCTAAAGCATATATCAGTATTCAATTTCCTGATATAGAAGCGGAGAGTGAGTTTTCAATGGAAAATTTGACTAATATGATCATGAAAATCAAAGACGATGTTGGGGAGATTAAAGAAAAACTCTAAACTGTAGTCACCGTTTTTAAAGCAAAAGTATTGCTTCAATACAATGCAGCTGACAGCTGCTCCGCCTTAGTGAGTCTAGGTATGAATGACCGTCATTGGCAAGATAACTGAGGATGAATCCGCCCCCTTTTGCAATGCAGTTTTCATGAGGAAATTGAACTTGAGCGTCAGCTTTTTGGAGGGTGAGGTCTTTGTGGTCAACGTCAATGAAAGGATATGTAAAGCGTTGAAAATATCATCAAAGTGCTAAGCGCTACGCTTTTCACCAGATTACTAATCGTAATAATCCTAATGTGCCTAATTTTGAATTGAATTTAGCCTTCAATTTATTTTTGAGATGCGTCAGCTAGTCTTTTTCGTTCTTCCCTTTTTGTTCTCTTGTGGGGCTAGTCAGTCTGATGTGGCTATTGTTGTGCCCCAAATTGATCAGGAATTCTATGAAAAGTCAATTGTATCGCTTGAGGAACAAATTGAGGCATTTCCGGAGGAACCTAAATATATCAAGCTTCAGCTGAGTTATTACCGGGAATTGGGATGGCCGAAAGATGCAAGACAAGCGATAGAAAGAGCAAGAGGCTTGCTGGGAGATGATCCGCTTTTCTTTAATCAAATGCTTGAATACTATTTTGAAAATAATCAACATCTTTTGATCATTGATATAATTGAGGAACGAGAACGAATAGGAACCATTAGCAGATCTCTATTACAGCGTAAAATTGCATCACTTGTGGAGCTTGGTCAGTCTATTCGAGCAGAGCAATCACTTGTGGAATTTGTTAAGGACACTTTGTCTGATGAGGAAACACTGCTATGTGCAAGAGCTTATCGACAGATGAATGATACGGCCAAAGCTCTTGATTATTATGAGCGTATTTCTAATTCAGATGATTATCGATTAACTGTTGGAATGGAGAGTGCTGGTATGCTGAACGCTTTGGGTAAGCATGAAGCTTGCATTCAGTTATTAGAAATGATTGATGCTGGTTTATTGTCAGCCACCCTACGACAGGAGTTAGCTGATGCATACTATAGCATTGGAGAACGTAATAAAGCAGTTTCACTTTTGATAAATCAGGTAGATGAGTCTTCGCTGCTGTTACTTTCTGATTTTTATGCTTTGGAAGAGGATTGGGACTCAGTACAATATGCATACAATCAAATTCTTCAGCATGCTCCAGATAATAGGAATATCTTAATAGCAGCTGGTAACATGAATCAGAATCGAGGGTATTTTACATACTCTCTCGGATTTTATAACAAGTTGTTGGAACTTGATTCGACTGACCAATATGCTATTGATCAGGTTGATCTCGTAAATCGAAAAATTGCATATTTGCAGAAAATTAGGGAGAGTGCTAAAGAAATCCCTGTGTTAGAATTGAATACCAAGAAAATTTCAGATCAATAATGAGTGATAAGCAGATAAAAATTACACTTCCTGATGGTAGTGTGAGGGAATATGATGCTGGAGTGACTGCCTATGAAGTAGCCTTGAGCATCAGTGAAGGATTGGCCAGAAATGTACTTGCAGCCAAAATCAATGGCGAGGTACAGGAATCCAACAGAGCTATCACCACCGACTCTACAGTTCAGTTGCTCACCTGGAACGATCCAGCAGGTAAATCGACCATGTGGCATTCATCTGCTCACTTAATGGCAGAAGCACTAGAATCTTTATATCCTGGGATCAAACTAGGAATAGGCCCGGCAATCGAAAGTGGGTTTTATTATGATGTAGATTTTGGTGATCATGAGTTTGACGCGGAAAATCTCAAAGCTCTTGAAGATAAGATGCTTGAACTCGCACGTGGGAAATTTGAATTTGAGCGCAAAGAGGTAAGTAAGTCTGATGCTTTACAATACTTCAAAGAAAAGGGTGATGAGTATAAGCTAGAGTTGATTGATGAATTGGAGGATGGAACTATTACATTTTACACGCAGGGCAATTTTACTGATCTGTGTAAAGGTCCCCATATACCTCATACAGGATTCATAAAGGCGGCAAAAATACTGAATATAGCGGGGGCCTACTGGAGAGGTGATGAAAAGCGGAAGCAGCTGACCAGGTTGTATGGGATTACATTTCCAAAGCAAAAAGAACTTAAAGAACACCTTGAACTTCTCGAGGAAGCCAAGAAAAGGGATCATCGTAAACTTGGGCAGGAATTGGAACTTTTCACTTTTTCGCAAAAAGTTGGAAAAGGGTTGCCGTTATGGCTTCCAAAAGGAGCAGTTCTGAGAGAGAGACTTGAATCATTCTTGAAAAAGGCGCAGGTAAAATCTGGTTACGATCAGGTAGTGACGCCACATATCGGAAGCAAAGAACTCTATGTGACTTCTGGTCATTATGCCAAATATGGGGAGGATTCATTTCAGCCGATCAAAACGCCAGCTGAAGATGAAGAATTTTTGCTCAAACCAATGAACTGCCCGCATCATTGTGAAATTTACAAGAGCAAACCTCGCTCATATAAGGAGCTACCTATTAGATATGCTGAATTTGGAACCGTATATCGCTATGAGCAAAGTGGAGAGCTTCATGGTTTAACACGGGTAAGAGGATTTACGCAGGATGATGCTCACATATTTTGCCGCCCCGATCAGGTAAAAGATGAGTTTGCTAAGGTGATTGACTTGGTACTCTATGTATTCAAAGCACTAGGTTTTGCTGAATTCACGGCACAAGTTTCTTTAAGAGATCCAGAAAGTCCTGATAAATACATTGGTTCGGATGAAAATTGGGAAAGAGCAGAACGAGCGATTCAGGAAGTGGCCAGGGAAAAAGGCTTGAATACTGTTGTTGAATTAGGTGAAGCAGCTTTTTATGGTCCGAAACTTGATTTCATGGTGAAGGATGCACTGGGACGCAGCTGGCAGCTAGGTACCATTCAGGTAGACTATAGCCTGCCTGATCGATTTGAGCTGGACTATGTTGGATCTGATAATCAAAAACACAGGCCAGTGATGATTCACAGAGCACCATTTGGCTCAATGGAGCGTTTCGTGGCAATTCTCATCGAAAATACGGCTGGTAACTTTCCACTTTGGTTGGCCCCTGAGCAATTTACCATTTTGCCTATCTCGGAAAAATTCCATGACTATGCTAAAGAAATCTATGTTCAATTGCAGGAAAGAGACATCAGAGGGGGTATCGATGAACGTGATGAGAAGATTGGAAAGAAAATTAGGGATGCAGAGGTGAGTAAAGTACCTTACATGCTGATCGTCGGTGAAAAGGAATCTGCGGATAAAACAGTTTCAGTCCGAGAGCATGGAAAGGGAGATATTGGAACCTTTACATTAGCTGAATTCAACAAGTTTTTTGAAGAAAAGGCCTATGAACATCTGTAAAAAATGCGGTGTGTCTGGTTTTTTCGCTTTTGTTTTTAATTAGAGTTAATATTTGTTGATATTTGCGTTCGATTTTTTTAATGGTTCAATTAAACGGGGAATAAAAAATTAGACAAAGAAGAAGACCACCTGCCAGGCGCGAAGAGCCTTATAAGGTGAATGACAAAATCTCAGCTAACGAAGTTAGACTTGTAGGAGAGAATGTTGAAGTTGACGTTTATTCACTTTCCAAAGCATTGGCTTTGGCGAAGGAGCAGGGGTTGGATTTAGTTGAAATTTCACCTAAGGCCGTCCCTCCTGTTTGCAAAATAATTGATTATTCGAAGTTTAAGTACGACCAGAAGAAAAAGCAAAAGGAGATAAAGGCGAAAGCCCAGAAGACCGTTGTTAAGGAGATTAGGTTTGGACCTAATACGGATGATCATGACTTCAATTTTAAATTGAATCATGCCAAAAAGTTTCTGGGTGAGGGAGCAAAGGTTAAGGCCTATGTTCACTTTGTCGGAAGGACAATCGTTTTTAAAGAGAGAGGTGAAATACTCTTGTTGAAGTTTGCGCAAGCGTTGGAGGAAGATGCTAAAGTTGAGCAGTTTCCAAAGCTAGAAGGCAAACGAATGTTTTTAATGTTATCACCTAAGCAGAAATAAATTATATAAGTAATGTCTAAAGTAAAGACTAATTCCGGAGCGAAGAAGCGATTCAAATTGACAGGATCTGGAAAAATCAAGCGTAAGCATGCTTTCAAAAGTCATATTTTGACTAAGAAAGAAACCAAGCAAAAAAGAAATCTGACTAGGATGGGCTTGGTTCACAAATCGGATGAAAACAACATCAAGAAATTGTTGAACATCTAATTGGTTTAATTGTATAACCCGATGATTGGTAATAAGCTCAGCAGAATCTGACGCCAATAGTCAAAAAACTAAAAATTAAATGAGATCAGTAAATCACGTTGCTTCACGTACTAGAAGAAAGAAGATGATGAAGCACGCCAAAGGATACTTTGGCAGAAGAAAAAATGTTTGGACGGTAGCGAAAAATGCCATTGAAAAAGGGTGGACCTACGCATACCGCGATAGAAAGGCTAAGAAGAGAGAGTTTAGAGCATTGTGGATTCAGAGAATCAATGCCGGTGTTAGAGAACATGGATTGAGCTACTCTAAATTCATGGGGCAACTGAAGGCCAACAATGTGGAGATGGATCGTAAAGTCCTGGCTGATTTGGCGATGAACAATCCAGCAGCTTTCAAAGCCATAATCGATAAAGTAAATAAATAATAGCAAGATTTGCTTAGGTGAAAAGCCTCACTTGATTCATTCAGGTGAGGCTTTATTTTTTCACTAAATTCATGTTATGAGCATAATTATAGATTCAATGACCAAGGATCTGTCACCTTGGATACAAGCCTTTAAGCATGCCATTCCAGAAGAAAAAATCGTTCAATGGGATGATCAACCTGATCTGAAGCAAGTACAGACAGCCATAGTCTGGAATCATCGCTCTGAATTGTTCGATTGTCTGCCGAACTTAAAAATGGTTTGTTCATTAGGCGCTGGTGTAGATCATATATTCAGAGATGAATCTCTGCCGGATGAAGTGTTAGTAACCAGAATCATCAGTGAAGAATTGTCAGCACCCATGTCTAATTTTTGTATTGGGGCCATTCTTTATTATCAACGACAGTTTGATAAATACCTGGTTGACAAAGAAGGCAAAATATGGGATCAGCAATTCAATCCAGAAAGAGAGAAGCATGTCGGGATCATGGGAATGGGTCAACTTGGTAGTGATTTGGCGACAAAACTCGTGGGGTTAGGTTTCACAGTTTCTGGCTTGAGTAGATCGAGAAAAGTCATTAAGGGTGTTCAAAGCTTTATCGAAGAAGAAATGGCTAACTTTTTAGCTGATATTGATTATTTGGTAGTATTACTTCCTGCCACTTCTGAAAACAAAGGAATATTAAATAATCAACTATTCGATATGATTAAGCCAGGGGCATATCTGATTAATGTTGCCAGGGGTCACCATCAAGTCAATCAGGACATTGTTCAGGCATTAGATTCAGGGAAGTTGGGTGGTGCTTTTTTGGATGTTTTTCCTAAGGAGCCATTGCCCGTTGATGATCCATTATGGGTTCACCCAAAGGTTTTTATTACACCTCATATTGCAGTAGTGACAAAGCTGGAAGCTGCCGTTCCTCAGATAGTTGAAAATCATCGGCGTATGTTAAAGGGAGAGGATCTTTGTGGAGTTGCCAATAAGCTGAGGGGGTATTAAAATAAAAGGCCTGACGTAGATGTCAGACCCTAATTTTATTCATAACACTTGTTCCCTATATATCTTTGTATTGGGGTATTTAAAATTAATATAATACAATTATATATTGAATTATTGACATATTTAATTTGATATATAAAATAAATAATAAATAATACTTAAATAGTTATATAATGCGGTTTGTGTTTTTGGTTCTTGCCACACTGATTTCGTCCACAGTTCTGTCTCAGTCAAGTTATCTTCAGTTTTATGGAGAACCACAACCACTGGATAGTGTGAATACAGCTTATGACGAAAACTTCATTTCACTTAATAGCACTGAAAGCAAATTAATCTTTTACAGAAAGGGTTTTCAATCTGAGAATGGAATCAATCCAGGTGATTTATGGATGAGCAATCTCTCATCTTATTGGGAGTCGGCGGAGGATTATAGTGTAGACATTGATGCTAACATTACTCCGCTGGGTTTTGTAAATGGTGGGACAGCAATATTATATAACAAAACGTATTTTGATAATGGCGTGTACATTGGTGAAATATGGATGGCAGACCTTGAAAAGGGAGTATTCAGCAATCATCGAGAAATTGACGTCAAATATTTTAAGAACATATCTGATCATCAGTCTGGGTCTATTTCCTTTGATGGGCGTCATATTGTACTTGCAATGGAGGGCACCACCACTTATGGCGTTGAAGACTTGTACGTCATTCATATGACTGATGATGGGAAATGGGGTTCACCAAGAAACCTCGGGTATCGACTCAATACGGCCTTTCAAGAGTATAGCCCTTTCCTTGCTGCTGATAATGAAACATTGATTTTTGCCACTAATGGACGGGGTGGAAGTGGAAGCTTCGATTTATTCATGACCAAAAGACTGGATGATTCCTGGCAAAACTGGTCTGAACCTGTCAACCTCGGACCAAAAGTTAACACCTCGGGAGCTGAAAAATCATTTGCTTTTATCCCAGGTTCTGATTTCGGATATTTTACCTCAACTACTAATAGCGATGGATACGGAGATATCAAGCGAATCAGAATAACGAGTGACATTGAACAAGTTGATTCTATTGCACAGGTGGTTGTTGAGACTGAACTGGTAGCGGGAAATATTGTGGTAACAATTGTAGATGCTGCAACGAAAAAACCGATTAGTGGTGAAATTAGGATCGGGGAAGGAATGCTCGAAAGCGCACCTTTGCTTATTGATGCAAATCAATCGGAAGACATTACCATCAACACGCACGCAACGGGGTACATGAGTGCTCAGGCTGTCGTGACAATCAGTGAATTACAAGGGAGAGACACCATAAGTATCGAACTGAGTGCTCTGGAAGTTGGTACGAAAATTCAGTTAAAGAACGTGTTATTTTATCAGGGTACTGCCAATTTCATTGAAGGCTCATCGAATGAACTGGATAGAGTGGTTGAGATGATGAAGGAAAACGAGGCGATCAAAATTGAGTTGAGGGGCCACACAGACAATAGAGGGAATGCTCAATTGAATCAACAATTATCGCAGGAAAGAGTATTGGTGGTGCAGGAATATCTGGAGAAAAAAGGAGTGAGCTCAAGGCGAATTTCGGGTAAAGGATTTGGAGGAAGTGATCCGATTGCATCCAATGATACTGAACCTGACAGAAAGCTCAATAGGAGAGTGGAGTTCGTAATCGTGTCAAATTAGATGATGCCTATCCCCAATAAAACTGAAATAATGATGAGGGCAATGGCAACAAACTTTTGAACGAAACCAAGCGTAACTTTAGTGAGTAATCTTTTGCCAATAATGGCCCCAGCAATAGCCGAAAGCCCAGCACAGACCACCAACATTAGATTGTCCTGAAGTTGAGATTCTACGAACCGAGTACTGTAGACAGATAGTCTCGTGAAATCGATAAAACAAGCAATCACTACTGATGTACCAATGAATGTGTTTTTGTCTAATCCTGCTCGTATGAGGAAGGCACTTCTAAGCGCCCCTTGATGTCCTGATAAACCACCAAAAAAACCACTCAGAAATCCTCCTATAGGCATTTTGTTTTTATCGAATTGCAATGAGGACAGGAATGGTACAAGATCAAAAATTGAGAAGAAAATCAAAACCAAAGAAATGACCAACTTGATGGGTGTAATGTGATAGAATTTTTCTCCTATGGAATAGGTAAGTATGCTTTCCCAGTCGTTGATATAAGATAAAGTCCAAGCGCCCAAGAACGCAGCAAGAATTGCAGGGATACCGAACCTAATTAAAATGGCTTTTCGCGCATTTTTTCCTACCAGAATGATTTTGAAGAGATTGTTAATAAAGTGAACAACACCTGTTAATGCTATGGCCAGATCAATTGGGAAGAAAATAGCAAAGATTGGTGTCAATATTGTCCCAAGTCCAAAACCTGAAAAGAAGGTGAGAATTGCAGTCAAGAAGGCTGCAATTGATATGATGATGATTTCCATTACTTAGTTTTTGTAACAAGCGCCAGTTTTATTTCGTCATAGCCATACTCATCACCCAATTTACTTTTGATCTCGTTGAGCGAATTTGATTTGATTGTGTTGGCTACTGTTAGAATATTGTCAAGTATTTCCTGATTGACTATTTCATCGGCCTTTAGTTTTCCTTCCTGAACAAAATGGATCAAGTGACCCATAATCGTTCCCCTTACCATGCCTCTGTCAATGGCAATATCATCTACCGTTTTTCCTGCTTGGAACATTTCAAGTGTGATATCCTTCGTATTTGTTTTGCTTGATTGCTCCGTTTTTGATTGCTTGAGATTTCGGACTTCCAGGAAGTCTTTTGACATTTTGATGTCATCTTTTGATAGCATATTGTTATTTGCAATCGCCTCAATCAGTTGATTTGCCTTGGAGATCGCTAGTCGCTGATGATAGTACAGATGCTCAAGTGTTTTTAGTTCTTTGTTGTAACCCTTTATTTTCTTTTTGGCATTGACATCATTTCTATGAGCATCTATCGCCTGCTGAATTGAAGCAATTTCATTCCAGAAATAGTGTTTGGCTTTTGACATTCGCTCAATCAACTGATCAGTATAGTTGGCTTGTCGTGTGATGTCTACCACCTGATGAATGAATCGATCAGCTACTGATCTTAACTGGTCGGTCTGTGCTTTTAA
Source organism: Cyclobacteriaceae bacterium (assembly GCA_049115695.1). Taxonomy (GTDB): domain Bacteria; phylum Bacteroidota; class Bacteroidia; order Cytophagales; family Cyclobacteriaceae; genus JAGDZR01. The sequence goes on from JAGDZR010000025.1 coordinate 128,124, forward strand.
GTCTTGTGTCCATTGCGCATGTTTTTGTCTGGGTGACCGTTCGGACTTGTTAAATGACTTTAAGTGCTCATCGAGATGAAGGCAGAGATTCGTAAAATCAAAGGCACGTGAACAATACAGTGCTAGGAATTGACGAGTATGGCTATCCAATCCGTTTTCAAGCTTATTCATGTCCTGTGAGTTGGTGGAAAACTCTGCGATTCTGACATCAGCGTTAAATCCCGTACTGGGAATGGGACTTGATAAGACTAAACCATCTAGAGAAGTCAAGCGTGAAAGGGCCACATACATTTGGCCAGGAGCAAAGGAATCCGTCAAATCAAGAATGGCTTGATTGAATGTTAATCCCTGGCTTTTGTGTACTGTGATGGCCCATGCGAGCCTGAGTGGAAACTGTTCGAATGTACCGATTACTTTCTCAGCGATTTCTCCAGATTCCTCGTCAAGTGTATATCGGATATTTTCCCATGTATATGCCTCTACATCGATCTGGTTACCATCGTCATCTTCTACGGTAATCTTGCCAGGTTCGACTTGAGTCACTTTTCCTATTTTGCCATTAAAAAAGCGTTGTTCCCCAGATGGATCATTTTTAGTGAACATGACTTGTGCACCTTCTTTTAACGTCAGTGTGCTTGGTGCAGGATACATGTAGTCGGGAAACTCCTCCTTGACATGCGCATCGAAGGCAATGGGTTGAGCATTAATCTGTCGAAGTTCCTCCTCATTAATTTTATCTGCCTTTCGGTTGTGTGTAGTTAAATGAATATATCCTTTATGCTTTTTTGGATCAAAAGAAGGGTCATAGTATTGATTAAGTAGTGCTATGTCTTCATCTCCAGGCGAATTGCTTCTTAAATTATTTAATAGGTCAATGAACTTTTGATCGGTTTGTCGATAGATATGTTTCAGTTCAATGTAGACCGGAGGTGATTGACGCATGACCTGTGCATCGAAAAAGTAAATACCACCATAATACTGTTGTAAGGTTTGCCATTCATATTGTTTTACAACAGGCGGGAGCTGAAGTAAATCACCAATAAATAGGATTTGGACTCCACCAAACGGAAGATTTCTATTTTTCCTAACCCGTCTAAGAATCAGATCCATACAATCCAATAGGTCTGCTCGCAGCATACTGACCTCATCGATGATGAGCAGGTCCATTTCCCTCAACATTTCTCGTTTACGCTGACCCATTTTCAGTGATTGAAATACAGATTTAGGTGTGTTGATCTGTTGCCCATCGGAAATCTGGAAGTACTCATCAGGGACATAGGTGCCAAAAGGTAGCTGAAGCAATGAATGCAGTGTAACACCTCCAGCATTGATGGCCGCAATACCAGTCGGTGCTGCTATGAGTGTGTTTTTGTAAGTATGCTCGATGATGTATTTGAGCAATGTTGTCTTACCAGTCCCCGCCTTTCCAGTTAGGAATATAGTCGCGTTGGTATTATTCACATATTTAAGAGCCAATACGGCTTCCTTGCTCAAATCTTGCATAGCATTTTCAATGGTGAAGCAAGATACCAAAGAGTTCAAATATGTGCCATCATATATAACGTTAAAGAATTATTAAGTTGAATACGGCTGGCATATGACCTGATGAGTGGAAATGAAATAGGCAAAAGCTGAAATAATGTAGTATTACCGGTTAGTTTACATAATTTTGGCCTCTCAAATTTGCCACTATGCTATCTGATTTTCAAACCAGAAAATTATCATACTTATTTACCATCTACGATCACAATAGGAATGGTTTGCTTGAATTGGATGACTTCACAGACATTGCGGAACAAATCTGCGATAAGCTGGGGTACAAGGCTGGTAGTAGGCACCACGAAGATTTACTGCGAAAGACAGTTCGCCTTTTTCATCACCTGATGAGTGAAATGCCTAATATCAAAGGCCAGAGAATTACAGACAATGATTGGATCAATTATTTCGATACCAAAATAGTTAGTCATCATGATGAGGACTTACTTGTTGAATACATCGAAATGATGATTGGATATTTATTTGATTTGTTTGATTTCAACAACGATGGGTATATATCGCTGGATGAGTACAAAGATATATTTGATATCTATGGTATCAACAGGGATTATGCAGAGAAAGCGTTTCATAATTTGGACCTGAATAGCGATGGGAAGTTATCGCGATATGAACTGGTCAGGGCGATTGAAACCTTTTTGATATCGGACGATCCGCTTATGAAAGGCAATTGGATATTTGGGAACTGGGACAGCCCGCTTTAGTTAATGGTTAATGGTTTTTAATGACCATTTTGCGGATGGTTGGGGCTTTGATACCGACCTCAATCAAAACATTGCATTTCAGGCCATAGAGGGCGTAAGGAAGGACTAGTTACCAGACTGACGTTGGATCTGACAATGCGCCAGGCTCTGGATGGTAACTGATTTCAATGAAATTGAAAAATCATGTGTGAAAGTTACGCAGTTTAAAGCCGATAACATTGTTGGAGAATGTGTAACAATAGTTACGCATGATTTACTCTGATAGCTATACATTCGTGCGTTTAGTCCATTTCTAGCATTTAATAGTTTTTCGTGAAAAGACGTGATTTTGTTGCTAAGGGCACACTAAGTGCTTTTGCAAGTATTATTGGGGCTGATATTGTTTTTGGTGCTAACATGCCAAAACTATACAAGCCGATCGCACTCGAATCTGCAGATCCATTCGAGCTGTTTAATAAGAATAAGGAAATGGTTGTTCTCAATGACAACCCGTGGAACATCGAAGCTCAGGCGCATCTATTGGATGACGCCATAACACCTAATAAATCGATGTTCATACGAAATAATGGCCTTGTACCCGAAGACGTTGATGAGAGCAACTGGACGCTTACGATTGATGGGGAATCTGTAGAGAATGAAAAAACATATACGCTGCAGGAACTGAAATCAAAGTTCAGGCATCATACATATCAATTGACCTTAGAGTGTGGTGGTAACGGCAGAAGCGAGTACGATCCGCCTGCAAGCGGGAATCAGTGGACAGTTGGTGCTGTATCGTGTGCCAAATGGACAGGTGTAAGACTGAAAGATATTCTGGCTGATGTAGGGATCAAAGATGATGCAGTTTATATTGGTTATCACGCCGTTGATCTTCATTTGAGCAGAGACCGAGACAAAGAGCCTATTTCACGGGGGTGTCCAATGGCAAAGGCGTTACAGGACGAAACAATTATTGCGTTTCAGATGAATGGTGAAGACATACCATTGGCACACGGCTATCCACTCAGATTGGTAGCTGGTGGCTGGCCAGCTTCAGTTTCTGGCAAATGGATCAATCGAATTAGTGTAAGAAATAAAATCCATGATGGCACCAAGATGACAGGTACAGCTTATCGTGTGCCTTGCGAATCTGTAGCTCCGGGAGAAGAAGTTTCTGATGAGGATATGTGCATTATTGAATCAATGCCAGTCAAATCACTTATTACTTTTCCAAAGTCAGGTGCTATGCTAGATGAAGGAGAAACACTAAAAATTAGAGGACATGCCTGGGCCGGAGAGTTAGAGGTTGCAGAAATGGAATATTCAATAGATTTCGGCTCAAGTTGGTCGAAATGTAACTTGGAACGACCTGTGAATCGACTGGCTTGGCAACACTTTTCAGCCGAAGTGTCCTTTCCCAAAAAAGGCTACTATGAAGTGTGGGCCAGAGCAAAAGATGCAGAAGGAATGACCCAACCAATGCTTGTCCCTGGATGGAATCCAAAGGGGTACTTGAATAATGCCTGTCATCGAATCGCTGTGAAAATTAAGTAGGGATGTCAGAGGAAAAAGATGTTCTTAAATTCGTTCGATATGCCTTGCGGATTACCTCTGTTGCTTTTGCTCTTATCATCGTCGCATTAATAGCGACGCTTATGATGGCTTTTGACCCGGGTTTTTTCGAAAACAAGGAGGAAACAGCAATTGCTCAGGTGAAGAATGAAGATCCTAATCAAATAGAAAACGGAATACATGTGAGGACTGGGCTTGTTGAGGGTGAAGGTTTAATGACAGTTGTCAATAACTGCACCCATTGTCATTCTTCAAAATTGATCATTCAGAATAGAATGAGTGCGGAAAGATGGAACGCCACCATCAGGTGGATGCAGGAAACACAAAACCTTGGTGATCTGGGAGAAAATCAAGCGACAATAGTCAAATACTTAACCACATATTATCCAGTGAAAAGAAAGGGTAGACGTGAAAAATTAACAAATATAGACTGGTATGAACTTTAAGATTAGCCTATTGCTTTTAGCTCTTATTGGTTTTTCATGTCAGCTTTCTACAGATCATGATGCCGGAGGAAGTGATGAGTGGAATTATTTGATAGAGGTTGACGAAATGAAGCAAATTCTGGATGATCAAAATGTCAAAATAATTGATTTCAGAAAGCGGGAGTTTTATGATCAAGGACACATTGAGGGAGCATTGCATATTTGGAGGTCGCATTTAGAAGATACCACATATGCGTATAATGGCATGATGCCAACATCTAACCAACTAGAACAACTGTTTAGTGATCTGGGTATAGGAAACGATGATACCATTGTCATTTATGATGACGATGGGCTCTGTGATGCCGCCAGACTTTGGTGGATACTCGATGTGTTCAATTTTAGTAAAGTGAAAATGCTAAATGGAGGTCTGAAAGAATGGAAAGAACAGGGCGGAATAACCTCACAGGAATCGCCAATTGTTGAGAGATCAAGCTTTAAGTTTTCCAATGATCCTTCCATGAAACATCACATTTCTATGCAAGAGTTTGCGTCACTAAAGACCGAAAATGTGGTGATATTGGATACTCGAACAGTAGATGAATATTCTGGGAAAATGCAGAAAAACGGGGCTGCAAAAGCCGGTAGAATTCCTAATAGTATACATCAGGACTGGGCATATTGTATTGACTTTAGCAAGAATAAAAAATTCAGATCACTAAATGTACTCGAAGCTATTTACGCTCAACATAATATCAATAAAGATGATTCAATTATAGTCTATTGCCACAGCGGTGTTCGATCTGCTCACACCACTTTTGTTCTTACACAGTTGCTGGGCTACCAAAATGTAAGGAACTATGATGGATCATGGACAGAGTGGAGTCACTTTAGTGAACTCAAATTTGAAGCTGATTCTGTAATCGAAGAAACTATTTAATGATGGAATACCTGAATGCACTTTTGAACACAGCTTTAGGCACCATGCGATGGTATGGAAAACAAATTGTCTTTGATGTGGCCTGGCACCAAAATTATTTTTGGGGGCTGATCATTATTTCACTTTTGATATGGGGGTTGGAAATCGCTTTTCCATGGAGAAAGAATCAATCCACCTTTAGAAAGGACTTCTGGATGGATGGTTTCTACATGTTCTTCAACTTTTTCATTTTCTCTATTGCCATCAGTGGCATTTATGAGATTGTCGGAATGCTCTTCGCTAAAGTCAATCTCAAAGCGACTAGTTTGGCACTAATTGATATGTCAGGTTGGAATTTATGGGTTCAGCTTTTGGTTTTCTTCATTATTCTGGATTTTGTTCAGTGGTTCACCCATGTGCTGCTCCACAGATATCCGTTCTTATGGAAATTCCATAAAGTTCATCATAGTGTAAAAGAAATGGGCTTTGCTGCTCATCTTCGATATCATTGGATGGAAAACATTTTCTACAAGCCACTGAAAACCTTGGGAGTAATGATTTTAGGTGGATTTGAACCTGAGCAAGCCTACATTGTGCATTTTGTGGCAATCACTATAGGCCATTTGAACCATTCCAATATTAAAATCACCTGGGGCCTATTGAAGTATATTTTCAATAACCCTGTAATGCATTTATATCATCACGCTTCTGTTCTTCCTGACGGAAACAACGGCGTTAATTACGGAATCAGCTTAAGTCTTTGGGACTATATTTTTAAAACAAACTACATCCCTGAAGACAGTGGTACCATAGAGATTGGATTTGAAGGCGATGATAAATTCCCAAAAGACTTCTTTAGTCAGATTATTTATGGGTTTCGAAAGGGGCAGGAATAAGAGATGCTTGTCACATAAGTGCAGAGACAGATTTCATGAGATGGGTGGTCGTGTAATGAATGCTTAAGTCAATTTCGAAGCTTTCAACTTATTAAAGTTAAAAAGGCATCCTTATTCCTGATCATTCTTGGTATCATCGAAGCATAATCAATTGCCAAAAAAGAAGTCTGGTTAACAAATTTCTGCGATAAACCACCCTGAATTGAACAGGGATACCGTTGCTATTACAGCAATAACATCGAATGTCAGCGATGTGTTAATCAGAATGTAAAGAAGTTGATATATGAGGGCCAGAGCATAAAATTGGGTGAAGACAACTCAAAATTTGAATCGTGGTTGGACTCTATAGTCAAACCAGATTACCCAGACAATTGCAAGCTTTTAAAATCAATGCTTAAGATTTTGTTAAATTTCCTAATTTATTGGCCGTTTAGTTGCGATAAATTCATTACATTAAACAACTTTTTTAAACTGAATTTTATTAGTAAACACTAACCAATGAAATCAATTGTTAGTTACACCTTTTTGCTATTTTTTATCGCTACTGTCCATGCGCAACATGTAGGAGACAGCTTTACCAATGCTCGAAGTAGCAAAACGGCAAGGCTTATTTATATTCATGATGCTACCCCAAAACTTGTCGAGGGAAGTGCTGGTAGTGAAAGTGGCCTTTTAGTAGACATAATGAATGAGTTTGGACTTTATATCAGGGACAAATACGGCATTCAGGTCACGCCAACCTTTGTTCAGCAGACCGACTTTGTTGCTTTTATGCAAGACGTTAAAGCCGGATCTGGTGGAGTATTTGGATTGAGTAACATTAGTATAACCGAAGATAGGAAAGCAGAGTATGCATTTAGTCCAAGCTATCTGGACAACATTTCAGTTTTGCTTACAAGTAATCAGGTTGCTTCGTTATCGTCAATGGATGAGATTCAAACTGCGTTCGCAGGAATGAAGGCATATACCATTGAAGGATCGACTCAAAAGTTACGAATTGAGAAAATACGAGATGAATATCTTCCTGATTTGAAGATTGAAATTTTGGCATCTACCACGGATGTAATGAATGCTTTGGTCAGTGATCCAAAATCTTTTTCAGCACTTGATTTGGTGGATTACCTTGGAAGCGAGATTCGAGGGCAACTCAGGCGACATGCAGTTGCTGATGCAGATGGTGATCAGTTTGGGGTGATTATGCCGAAAAATAGTGACTGGGAGCCTATAATGAAGGAGTTTTTCGACGCTGGATTCATAAATGGGTATAAGTATCGAAAAATGCTAATGACCAACCTCAGATAGTTACTCTCTTACCATTTTATAATTATCCACCAGGTCTAGTTCCTTTTTGCGTTGACCTTGCGAAACAAATCGTTTACGAATATTGGAGAAAGTTTGCCATGGGGCCTTTGCTGCAAAAGCATTGGCAATAAAAGCTGGTATTTCTCCACCAGGATCAACTGTCAAGTGATAGTTCACCTTCAGTTTTTGTTCGTCTATAGGAATGAGGGTTAATGTCGAAAATGCTTTGGGAATCCGAACTATACCGTCGTAATGATCGATGAAGTTGGGGATTTCTTCTAAAGTTTGACTAATTATCTGGGTTTTAGGGTCTTGATATAGTTTCAAGTGAAAAATGACGTCACGGTTATCGACAGGCCAGGGAGTCTCTATTTCTGCGTAGTAGTAAAAATCTGTTTGACTATTCTGTTTGACTATTTTCTGATTCGTGCATTTATACTGCCAGGTGCTATATTCTGATACATTTAGGACTGCTTCTGTATATTGAGCGAGTGTTGCCTCCACTTCAAACTCAACAAATATCTCTTTGAAATCAGAAAGCTCCGAATCACAGAGGTAGACGTATATAGCGTCGGCATCTTCTTTGAGTATACAATTTTCCTTTTGCTGAGCGTATAACGCAAAAGGCATCAATAATAGAATTGAATGTAGAATTTTATAGTTTACCACATAGCAAAGGTCATAAAAAAGGCCCGAATATTCCTATTCAGGCCATCCTAACCATTAGTAAACCGACTTAAATATTTTTCCTGATAAATGACTTTTCTCCACTTATATACATGGTTAACTGCTTGCCTTTGTAGGCACTTAAGTCAAACTTTTGCTGAAAGTTGCTATCGCGCGTGTACGTTTTTGAAAATACCTTCCTGCCTTCTGAATTGACAATTTTAATTTCCACTGGAACATCTTCATGAAGAATTTTCACGTTGACAGCATTGTTTTCCAATCGGGTAACCGTAGCAAAGACATCTTCTCTACTAGTAGTTGGAATGAATACCTGATGGGTGTAATCTTTACCATCTCTGTGAACCACAAAAGTGTAAGCTCCAGGCTTTTGATCTGATAGATCATAGCCTTTTCTAAAGGATTTGCTGTAGTTGATCGTTTCGGTAAACAACTTAGTACCTGAATTTTTCAGGATGGTTATCCTGGCTTTGCCTCTGGAATCATCCAGGACCTGTACATTGACCATTGCTTCTTCTCCCAACTCAACAGAGATGGATGCAGCGTTGCTCATTTTTACATTTTCTCCGGGTTCGTTGGCAAATGCCACCAGCCCACATAAGATTAAGGATAGACTTAGAATTGAATTTTTCACGATATTTTGAGTTTTTGACCTAATCAACTCAACGTGATTTCTTGAATGGAGTAATTGATTCGTTGCTCAAACGGACATTTCTAGACCTGAAACAGGACTTTATTGTGATCAAAAATCCTACTCCTTTGACACCAATTCTGTTGGAACGGTATCATCCAGCTCAGACAATAGTTTTGACGTCATTGGTTTGGGGCAATAGGAGTGAACGTGTGGGAACCATTCCGCATTAGACATGCGGGTTTACATTGAAAACATTATGAATAACATTGTCGCAGGCATGCAGAATCTTGAAATGAAATTGGAAGTAGCATAAATGTAGACAATACTGATCTGGGCCTTGATAACACCACCTCAGTAGCTTTGCTGGTCTTTACAGATTTGAGAATGCCAGAAATGAATGGCATTGAGTTTATTCAACAAGCCAGGGAAGTAAAGCCAAATTTGAAATTTATCGTGATGTCAGCCTATGCGAAGGACACAAGCATCACTGCCTTAATGAAAGAAGGAATTGTGATCCACTATTTGGAGAAATCATACAGCAATAATTTGATTGCGAAAATACTAAGGGAATACTCAGATTAGTCCGTCAACGCGCTTGTAACAAATGTAGACTTCAAAAGAAGCCAGCAAAGTAGAAAAACGACTGCCCATTTTAGATAGATAAAGTAATAGTCTGTCGTGTCCTTGTATCTGGTTTCCTTTATTTCAGCTTTTTCTAACTGATCGATTTCCGAAAAAACCGCTTCCAATGCCTGACGATCAGACACTCTGTAGAATTTTCCAGTCCCAATGCGTGCGATTTCTCGTAGATTGGTCTCATCCAATGTGTTTTCCACATATCTGGTACGCCCAAAGAAATCTTGTCCAAAGGGCACCTTTCCTTCTTTTCCTATTGCGATGGTGTAGATTTTGATGTCATAAGCTGCGGCCAGTTGGGCAGCTGTTATGGGATCGATATTGCCGGCAGTATTGTCTCCATCGCTGAGTAGTATCATCACTTTGGACTTGGAGTCTGATTCTCTAAGTCTGTTAGTCCCCACGGCAAGTGAAGATCCTATAGCAGTACCACGATTTTCAATAAGCTCGAAGTTGATATCATCGATATAGGTATTCAACAATTCGTAATCAGTAGTCAATGGAGAACGTGAAAATGCATCACCCGAGAATACCACCAACCCAATTCGATCCTGAAATCGCCCGGCGACAAAGTCTTTTGCCACTTCCTTAGCGGCTTCCAATCTATTCGGTTTGAAGTCTTCTATCTGCATAGATTGGCTGATATCGATCACCATCATGATATCAATGCCTTCGCTCCATTGCTCAACTTGCTCATTGGTTTTCTGTGGGCGAGCCATGGCTATAAGCATCATGGCTAGCAGTGCTATCAGGAAAATAGGGGGAAGGTGTCTCACCAAACTAATGGGATCATTCTTGATATCACTTTTGGTCAATGCCACATCCAATTTAGGTCTCACGTGATTTAATATGACCCATCGGATGAGTAAGAATAATGGAATGGCAATCAATCCATATAGCCACATAGGGCTCTGCCATTCAAAGTCCTTAAGAAGTTCGGGGCTAAACCATTGAGCAGAAAACCAATTTGCATTACTTATCTCCATAGCGCAATTCGTCCAATTTGGTGTTGTACCGATGTTGAGTAAAATCTTCTACTGACTGAAAGCTCTTGTATATCTCTGAATCATCAATTTTTCCATATACCAGTCGATCAATACTTTTCAATGGTTCGATTAATTCATTCGCATATTGATAGTTCAAAATTTCTCTTGTTGTCAGTTTGCTGAATGGCTTGTTTTCAAGTTGCTCCAGGTATCTTTTCCAGTACACCAGTGCTTCCTCCGCTACCTGATCATCTGGTTTGCTTTTCAAATCTCTGATGTATTGAGTAATGCGATTTGAGAATGTTTCATACTCTTGCCTAATCCTGCGGATTTTAAGGTATCTCCGGATTTTTTTACCAAATATCAGGAATGTTGCAACAGCAATGACCACAAGCAGACCGATCACCAGCCAAAACATTGGGAAATTGAAGTTTCTGTTTACCTCCAAATAGGCCGTATTTTCGACTAGCGAAGTGGTATCCGTTACGACAGGTGCCAATACTTTAAAATAGATAGAGTCAATATTGCTAAATATGACTGTAGAATCGGCATCATTTAGCGCATATGCAGGTAGCTGCAGCATTTGAACTGACTCTATTTCAAAACTCTGCAGTGTATAGATCACAGAATCGAAGGCTATACCAGAGCGTACATTTGTGGGGAGGTATTGTTTATCCACAAACTCATAAGGTGAAAATTTGAAATTGCTATCGGGCAGTACTACTTCCAAATCGATCGGATAGGTAGCACTCATCCAGAATTGGATTTCTTCACCAACACCCAGGCTGTCTTGGACAAAACCACCTCTGATGGATATTTCCTGAGCCAAACCTAACTGAGCTAAAAAAATGACAATAGTGAATATTCTAACGCGCACGTTGAGCTGTTTTTTTATTACGATGAGTAAATAGTTTAATCAGTTTAGGAACGTAATCTTCCTTGGTGTCAATGGAAACGTAATTCACGTCATTTCGATGGCAAAAATTTTCCAATTCCGATGTGTTGTTTTTGTAGGTTTTGTCCAAAACACTTCTAAAACCTGAAGATGAAGTATTCACCCAGATGTTTTTTCCTGACTCTTTTTCGAACAATGGAACGATCCCCAGATTGGGAAAACGCGCCTCTCTAATGTCACTGAGCTGAATGATAATCAGGTCATGTTTGCGCGCCATTCCCTTGAGATTATGAAAATACGATTCATCTACAAAATCAGAAATCAAGAATATTACACTTCGTCTTTTTATGATATTAAGCGCAAATTTGACTGCTCCGTTCAGGTCCGTTTTTTTGGAGGACAGGCCACTTTTATAGAGTGCATTTAGAATTTCATACGAATGTTTGGTTCCTTTAGCAGGTTTAACAAAGGATTCCAACTTATCAGAATAGCGCATAAGGCCGACTTGACTATTGTCCTTGATCGCAGCTATGGACAGAAGTGCGGTAATCTCCTTACCTATGTCTATTTTCTGAGTTCCATCCCTGCCTATTTCCTGTGAGGCTGACACATCCAGGATAAATAGTACGGTTTGCTCTTTTTCTTCTTTAAAAGTCTTGACAAATGTACCATGGCCCTTTGCAGTAACGTTCCAATCTATGGTACGAATATCGTCACCATACTGGTACTGTCTTACATCATCAAATTCCAGACCCGAACCTTTAAAGATCGACTGGAAGTCTCCCTGCATTTGGGAGTTGATTGCTTTGCGTACACGTATCTCGTATTTCCTAAGCTTCTTGAGGATGTCCTTCATGAAGTCTAATTTTACGACAAAAATAAGCGAAGGTTAAAACTAAACTATGAGGGTACTTTTATTTCTTGTTATTATTCTATTGACGGCATGTAGAGATGTCAAGGAGGTGCCTGGAGAGGTTTTGGCTCAGGAAAAAATGAGTAGTATACTTGTTGACATCCATTTGCTGGAGGCAAAAATGGATCAATTGGGATTGTCGCTTGATTCCGGAGATGTTTTATACGCTCATTTGCAAGGACTCATTTTTGAAGAATATGGAACTGATTCACTCCAATATCAGAATAGCTTGCTGTACTATCTGCAAAATCCAGGAAAGATGGAAAGCGTTTACAATGTAGTGATTGACTCCCTGATGTTACGAGAAAAGGAACATCGAATAGAATGAAAGTATATCCTGAACACATTGAAATTAAGCTGGAGGTTGAGGGCATTCGGCAGGTAATCAAATCTTATTGTCAATCTGAAAAAGGAGCCTCGCTTGTTGATGAGGCTTTGCCAATTGATGATTTTGAACAATTGCAAGAGTTGCATGGTCAGACCAAGGATGCGATGGCAATTGCGTCCGGAGGGGTAAATAGACCGCTGACCGGGTTCGTTGATGTTGCACCTTTTTTGAGCAAGATTAAAACACCGGGGTTGTTTCTTGATCCATCCGAATTGAGAAACTTATGTCGGGGACTGGAAGTATTGTATGATTGGACACAATTCATCAAGAAAAACAAAGATGAATACCCTAATCTGGTCAAATTGACTTTTGGCTTTATAGCCGATACGACGATCGTTGATTTGATCAATCACGTGATTGATGCTAAGGGTGAAGTCAGGGATCAGGCAAGTGAAGAGTTGGCGGAGGTGAGAAGTTCCATCCGTCGAGCTGAAGGGAAAGTGCGCAAGTCTATTCGGAATATTCTGGATGATGTAAAGAAAAATAAATATACAGACGAGGATACCGAAGTGACGATTCGGGAGGGGCGTTTGGTGATTCCGATCAAGGCAGAGCACAAACGACACATTGCTGGATTTGTTCACGATGAATCTTCGACCGGTCAAACGGTGTTCATGGAGCCTACTCAAGTTCTTGAGCTAAATAATCAGGTGCGTGAGTTGAAATATCAGGAGAGGAGAGAGATACAAAGGATTCTGCTGGCCGTCTCGGATCAAATCCGGATGCACCAGGATGAGCTTCGTTTTGGTGGCGAGTTTTTGGTCCGAATGGATTTCATTTATGCAAAAGCTTTGTTTGCCGCGGCTTACGAGGCGAATATTCCTCAAATGACTAGCACACCGGGGATAAAATTGATCAATGCCTTTCATCCGTTATTGTTTCAATTGCATAGAGATCAGGGTAAACCTGTTGTACCATTGACCTTGGAGTTGACGCATGATAAACACCGAATGCTTGTCATAAGTGGTCCCAATGCCGGGGGTAAATCAGTAGCGCTCAAGACAACAGGTTTACTCCAATACTTGTTTCAGTGTGGTTTTCCTGTGACGACTGATGAGCTATCTGAATTTGGTATATTCAAGCATATATATATTGATATTGGAGATTCACAGTCCTTAGAGAATGACTTGAGTACCTACTCTAGTCGTCTTACAGCCATGAAGTACTTTGGGAAATTTGCAGACAAGAAGACATTAGTGCTAATTGATGAATTCGGTACAGGAACTGAGCCACAATTTGGAGGTGCCATTGCAGAAGCAATGCTGGATCGGTTGGCTTTCTTAAAATCGTTTGGGGTTATTACTACGCATTACGCTAATATCAAGAAATATGCAGAGCATGCAAAAGGAATGATCAATGGTGCCATGAGATATGACACGACCAAACTGGAGCCATTATTTCATTTGGAAGTAGGCAAGCCTGGTAGCTCTTTTGCCTTTGAGATTGCCAAGAAAATTGGACTGCATCCTTCTATGATCAAATATGCAGAAAAGATGATTGGGTCAAGTCATCTGGATTATGATAGGTTGTTAACCGAGCTGGAAAGTGATAAGAACAAATACGAAAAACTAGTTAGGCAACAGCAAAAAAAGGAAGACGAGCTTTCTTCTTTACGTGACGATTATGAGGCGGTTAAGAAAATGCTTGATCATGACAAAAAGCGTATCATCAAAGAGGCCAAAGATGAAGCCAGGCGCATTGTGGATGGTGCCAATCAAAAGGTAGAGAAAGCAATCAGGGACATTAAGGAAAGTCAAGCTGATAAAGCCAAAGCAAAGGCGGTGAGAGCTGATATTGACAAAATGCGTACTGGATTGAAGAAGGATGATTTGAAGCAAACCGAGGTTGTTAAACGAAAAGTTTCGGATGAGCAATTGGAAGTTGGTGACAAAGTGAAAGTTGATGACCAGGAGACAGTCGGAGAAGTCATCGCTGTTCAAAACAAACAAGCACAGGTAAGTTTTGGTTTGCTCAAATCATTTGTAGACATCAAACGGCTTCAAAAAGTAAGCAATCGACAGGCCAAAAAAGAAGCTAAAAAGAAAATTGGAGGGATCAGTATTATTGATAAAGCCAACTCATTCACTTCAGAGTTGGATCTGAGAGGAAAAAGAGCTGAGGAAGCATTGCCGCTTGTAGATAGGTTTATAGATGATGCGTTGCTGACAGGTGCGAGTGAGTTACGCATTTTGCATGGCAAAGGACATGGGATTTTAAGAGATATTATTAGGAATCATTTACGTGATGAGTCGCATATTTCGACTATGAGTGACGAGCACATTGATCGGGGCGGTAGCGGCATTACATTAGTTACATTAAAGTAATGAAGCATTACTCCAGGTCTCAATTGGCGCTGCGAAATGGGCAGGATATGGAAGAAATATGGGTGGCATATAAGGGAACCATTTATGATGTCAGTGACAGTAAAATGTGGCGCAATGGCAGACACTATGAACATTGGGCGGGTCAGGATTTAACAGAGGAGATCGGTGATGCTCCTCACACCAATGCAGTGTTCGAAAAATTCAAGCAGGTTGGAAAACTGGTTTAATAGCCGTTGATCAAATTCGCTGCAGCCGCTACAAAGACGCCTGCAGTTTCAGTTCGCAATACTTTATGTCCTAAGGAAATCGGTTGAAAGCCAGCCTTGGTTGCAAGTTTGATTTCATCCATTGTAAAATCACCTTCCGGTCCGATCAATATGCTGACGGACCTATTGGGTTTGATACTATCCATGAGATAAGTTGAATTTTCATTTACTGCAGCAATTAGTTTAATATCTCCTTTAGTTTCAACAATATCGCTGAAAGGGGTCAGGGGATTGATTTTGGTTTTCCAGGCGCCCTTTGATTGCTTGAGCGCACTTACCGCTTTTTTTTCAAGTCGATCTAGTTTGAGGTGTGGACGTTCAATGTTTTTTGTTTTAAGAAAAGTGATTTCATCAACTCCCATTTCACAGGTTTTTTCAACAAACCATTCCATTCTTTCCATTTGCTTGGTTGGGGCAATCAGTACATTCAGTCTAAAATCTTTTTGGGGATGATGTACTGTGTCCGCAATGCTCAGTTTGGTTTTACGTTTTTCAATAGATGTAATTATTGCTTTGCAGATAGTCCCTTTTCCATTTGTTACGTGTATTTCATCGTTGACCGAATGTCTTAATACTTTGATACAGTGATGATGCTCGTCATCTGTTAAATGGGTATCTTCGAGTATGTTGGCTTGGTAAAATAAGTGCATCGAACCAAAAGTAAATTGAAGCATTGAATAGTAAGGTAATTGTCATCCGTCTTTTTTGTTTATTACTTATTGTCTTACTATCTGCCTGCGAAGAGCGATTTTATTTTGATATAAATAATCGTACGAAGAGCGTGTTCATACACGGCTTTTACACACAGGATCAAGGTGTAGTTCAAGTTAACGTTCAAAATGACGTAGGAGATGCAAGACGTAATGAGGGCATTGAAGATGCACATGTTATTATCAAAAATGATAATGGATTTCAGCGGACATTGAATCATCAATCAGATGGGGATTATCTATCTTTTATAGATGTCGATTCTCTAGCTAATTATTGGATTGAAGTAGAGCTAATTGATGGGAGCATCTATCGTTCAGAGGAGGAACGAACCCCCTCCTTTACAGCAAGCAGCAGTTTAGATTTTGAGCAGGACAAGGTGACATCTACATCTAATAGTGGAGTTAATTTTATCCAAGATGTTGTTTCTTTTAACATGGATGTTCAGTTTGCTGATACAGCAAGGGAACAATACTTTATGTGGATATACGAGGAGAATTATATGTTTTTGATGACCGATTTTCCTGATCCATTAGGTTACGTACCCCCACCATGTTACGTAACGCAAACTCCTGGAGGACCTGGGTTTTATATTTTCTCCAGATCAGATTTCAACGGTAATACTCATCGAGTGGAGCATTTGTTTACTCGTACTATTGATAAATCATTTTTACGGAGACATGAATTCAATCTTTATCAAATGTCCATTTCAAGATCCTATTATAACTATATGTTACAGGTGCAAAATTTAACTGGAGATGTGGGGTCAATATTTGATAAACCACCAGGTAGAGTAGGTGGCAATATTTATGCAGTCAATGAGGATCAGCACAGTGTTGTAGGTTTTTTTGGTGCGGTGAGGAGTGATACAGTCAGGACTTCATTGTATTACCAAGATGTTGATGCCTTTATTCAGGATGACTGTGAATACAATCCCAATAAACCAAGTTATTCCTATGAAAGGGCTTGTTTTGATTGCACATCACTACCTAGAACTTCATTTGTAAGACCTTCTCACTGGAATGATGTTGATTAATCTATTGATGAATAGGTTGTTAGTTATTAGTGCATGTTTCCTGCTTTCAATTCAGATTCAGGCACAGTTCACCTTATCGGGTGTTGTCAGGGATTTTGAAGATCAGCTTACAGAAGGTGCAACGCTGCTGGTTTTAGAGAATGGGATGGGTGCGGTGACAGATGATCACGGTATCTATTCGATGACGCTCGATAGAGGGGTCTACACGATCGAAGTTCATTATTTGGGAATGGAATCCATCATTCGAAGGGTACCGGTTTATCGTAATGTAGACCTCAACTTCAAGTTAAGGCCAGCCATGATTAAAATGGACGAGGTAATAACATATGGAGAATCAGAAGATGCACGACTCAAGTCAGTTCCGGGCGTTGAGAAATTGACCATCAATGATATTCAGGATATTCCTTTGCTGATGGGTGAGATAGATGTTGTTAACTCAATAGTCATGTTACCGGGGGTAAGTACTGTAGGTGAGGGAGCCACTGGTTTTAACGTACGAGGTGGAAAAGTGGATCAAAACCTAATCCAACTCGGTAATGCTGAGATATTTAACTCGTCTCACATGTTGGGGTTCTTTAGTATTTTCAATGGAGATGTGGTCAGAGACTTTTCTTTATACAAGGGTCATATTCCGGCCAATTTTGGTGGTCGTATTTCATCGGTGCTTGATGTTGTTTTGAAAGAGGGAAGTTATCAGGACTGGGATTTAAGAATGACTGTAGGGACCATTACCAGCAAGGCTGTATTTGAAGGGCCGCTGATTGAAAACAAGTTGTCTATCATCGGAGCTTATCGGTATGCATATCCGAACTGGATCATGCGCAGAGTTCCTAATATTGATGTTCGAAATAGTCAGGCCGATTTTAACGATCAAAATCTGACAATTGGTTACCGGATCAACGACCTCAGCAAATTGAAGATTTCGTATTACCGTAGTTCTGATTTGTTTCAGTTTAGCGATGACTTCAGCTTTGGGTGGTCACACAACCTGGTGGATGTCAAGCTCCAAAGTGCATTGTCAGATCATTTAATACACGATTTTACAACTTCTTTGGTGTTGTTTGATAATGAACAGACAGAGCTTGAAAAGAGGTATACTATTTCAAATGGTATGTCTCATTTTTCAGTGAAAGACAACTGGCTATATGATATGATCAAAAACCATGAGATTGTCGGGGGAGTAGAAATTAAAAGTTATTTCCAGAATCCTGAACACCGTAAACCATTGATAAATGCAAAATATGATCCCATTGAGGTGCTGAAGGATAGAGGTTGGATTGCTAGTGCGTATGCAAATGACCAATGGGAGATTACTCCAAGATTGGTAGGGTCATTTGGTGTTCGACTTAATTACTATCAGCAACACAGCAGAGGTCTTTCCTATACTTATGAAAATGAATTGGAACCGAGTGTTTACAGCATTTTGGATACTTCAAGTTTGACCACTAGCTACTCAGATTGGAGTTTGGAGCCACGTGTTGCTCTCAACTTCAATGCTACCCAACTCCTCGCGTTCAAAGCAAGTTACAATCGAATCAATCAATACATTCATCTGATTAGCAATACCACCTCCCCGACACCTATTGATGTTTGGCAACTCAGTACGCAACACATTCGACCTCAATCATCATCCAACTATTCAATAGGAGGGACCTATCAGGGTGCCAAGAAAATTTGGCAACACTCTATTGATGTGTTCTACCGAGATGTTGGACGAATTTATGATTATCGGGAATTCGCTGAACTTCAGCTCAACGATCACCTTGAAACAGAATTACTGGAAGGAGAGGGGCGGTCCTATGGAATTGAGTTTTTGATTGAAAAAAAGAAGTTGGGTTGGACAGGTTGGCTGGCCTATACGCTCAGTAAGTCGGACATAAGATCCACAAGTTCATCTTTGATCCGAACCATCAATCAGGGTAATTGGTATTCTGCTGCTTATGATCAACGACATAATTTGTCGGTGGTACTTAACAAGGATTGGGGACGGAACGGGTATTTCTCCTGGAACTTTGTATACAATACAGGAAGACCATTTACAGCGGTCGAATCGAGCTATTTGGTCAACAATGCTGCTGTTCCTCTGTATTCGGAGCGAAACAACTACAGAATTCCTGACTATATCCGACTGGACATAGGTTTTGGTTTGAAATCATTGCTAAGCGGGGTAAATGACAAAATCCATTTTTCATTTTACAATGCACTTGGGCGAGATAACGCATATTCATTATATTATCGGAAACCTTCTAAAGTTGCCATTATTCCTTTTAGCTATAAGTTGAGTGTTTTAGGGGATACATTCCCCTCCGTAACTTATACCATTCGTATGAACCGCGGATATAAGGCTGATCGAATAGACTAGTTTGGGGAGAGAAGATGTATTAAATTTAGACTTATGCATCAACATTTCCTCCTCCTTCTATTTACACTTTCCATTTACAGCTGTAGCACAAATGAAATCAGGCATCATGACTGGATGTTAACTGGTTTTGTGAAAGTTGATTCAATCAACCCGATCCTACAACCTGATACTTCAACACTTTTCCTCGATCCTATAAAATCCGAATGGGTCCAATGGGAAGGAAAGGATGTTTTCAATCCTGCGAGTCTTGTGAGAAATGATACCCTCATATTGCTGTATCGTGCGGAGGACTTTGTTGGGAAGTATAATGGAACATCCAGAATTGGCCTTGCAAAAAGTATTGATGGGTTACACTTCGAACGGGAACCACTTCCGATTTTCTATCCAGACTCTTCTAAATATTTAAACCTGGAGTGGGAAGGAGGGGCAGAGGATCCACGAATTGTTGAAGATGAACATGGCACCTACTATATGACATACACGGCATATGATGGGAAGGTTGCAAGGCTGTTGATTGCCAGCTCGAAAGATCTGCGAACATGGATAAAGCATGGTTCAGTATTTGAGGAAGAAGATATGGGGAAATGGACCAAGTCTGGGGCGATCATTAGCGAGATAACAGGTGAGAAATTGGTTGCAAAGAAGCTAAATGATAAGTACTGGATGTATTTTGGCGATACCGATTTGTTCATTGCCACATCAGATGACTTGATCAAATGGAAACCAGTGCTGGGTAATAATGGTGAATGGCTAAAAGTATTGAGTCCTCGAGCCGGTATGTTTGACAGCAGATTGGTCGAGCCCGGTCCTCCGGCAATGCTTACAGATAAAGGAGTTTTGCTCATTTATAATAGCATGAACCTGGATGAAGGAGGAGATCCTGGATTACCCGCCGGCACATACGCTGCGGGCCAGGCCTTATTCAATAAGGACAACCCTGCAGAACTGATAGAACGAAGTGATCAATACTTTTTCGCGCCTACAAAGGATTATGAAATAACTGGTCAGGTGAACAATGTCTGTTTTGTAGAAGGGTTGTCGTATTATAAGGGAAAATGGTTGCTGTATTATGGTACTGCTGATTCGAAGATTGCGGTTGCCGTTGGTAAAGGTAAGCCGGAGATGTCTGATTAAACTCTCAATTACTTTCCTATTTTTAGTGCTGTCTTCACCAACTAAACATCCAATTCTAATATGACCAGATTAATCCGATCCGGTTGTTTTTCGCTGGTTCTGATTTTGTGTCAAGTGTCACTGGCAAGTATTCAGCAGCACAAGTTCGATATAGTATTATTTGTTTCTAATAGGGATCAGGATTTTTGGCAACTGTTGTCGATGCATAGCACTATACAGCAGATGATTTGGACATCAACCTGACGATCAAGCCGATTGTTGCAGATGAAATATTCCATGATTTATATGAAGTTTAAAAAAAACTCATCAGTAGATGGTATCGTTTTTCCCGAAGGTACTGATGCTGGTATTGAAAGCGTACTTAAAACGATCAATGATGGGCGTTCCTATTGTCCTTTACAATACTAAAGACGAGTTAATTGATTATTTGCCCAAAACTAAAAATCCTTCATGGACTGGAAGTGTTTACTCTGATGATGTCAATATTGGCGTAATTCTTATTCAAAACCTGGTTTCTCAATTTATATCAAGCAGTGACGCCCCTTTAGGAATATTGGCCATTGGTGGCCAGGAGGAAGATCATGCTTACACAGATAGAATCAAGGACTTACAATATTTGAGACTGTTACTCGATAATGTGCTATTGGACATTGAGGACAGTAAGATTTGCACTGTAAAGAACTTTCCTGACGATGAATTGAAAATAAGTGTAACCCTTCATAAATGTCAATTTCGTTCGGTGCAATAGTCGATAATGCGAAGGATTCACTACATGATGATGGTGTGATCATCATTGATCTTTTTCAGGAAGAAAACGAATGTGTTATTCGGATCCTGGATAACGGAGAAGGAATTGATCCATCTCTCATAAGCAACGTGTTTGATTCATTCTTTAGCACCAAAGAAGTTGGTCAGGCAGAAGGATTAGGATTAAGCATAGCCCACTCCTTATTTAATGCAAAATGAAGGAACGATTGTGCTGGATAGTGAACCTGGAAAAGGAACTATCGTTACCTGACGATTTTCAAAAATGTAGTCAGTAACCCGTGTTAAGTAGTTTAGGTCCTCAAACATCCGGAATATTTGAGGACCTAGGTAGTTCTAGCTGCCCAACGCTACAAAGGCATCATAGACCAGAAATGCTGGCCAGACCATGGCTTTAAGCACTCCGAGTGCACCCATCCAAAAACCAACAGCTGTATTGATGAAATAGGTTGAGGCACCAATGAAGCCGATGAAGTACATACAACTGCCCATTGAACCTGTGTTTGATATTGCTTTATCTTTCATAATTGAAAAGGGGTTTAATTAGACTTATTAAAGTTTTTTTAGAAGTAAACTCTGTACATGAGATTAGGAAACAAACCGAATTGACGTCCATAACCTATTGCGTTAGGCTCAGATGGATCATAAAACTCTACGAATCTTCCCTTGGTGTTGGTGATGTTTTCGATATTAAGGAACAATTCATGTGTCGTTTTTGACTTGTTCCATTTGTAGCTTGCTGCAATGGTGATCATATGAAAAGGATCAAGGCCATTTTCGTATGCTTTGCTGTAATCGAAGAAGATTCCATTATCAGGATCAACTGCGAGATTTCCTTGTTCATCTCTCATTAGTGGGATTATCTTTCGAGTTCCTGAAAAGAAGATTTTACCGTTGATCGCCAGGGTTTGATTGTGTTTTTTACCCAGACTTGGGAATTCTTTACCGAATAGTGCATTGATTAAATAATTGTTGTTGTAATGGCTGTTTCGCTCTATGCCATCCAGCGCGGTGTATTTGGACTCGTACAGCGATCCATTCAGCAAATAGTAGTAGTTGTTTCTGAAATAGCGCTCTAGCGTAAGTTCCAAGCCATAGTTTCTGCCAGACCCTTCATTGACCAAATCAACGTATTGAAAATCAAGTCCTTCGTTCAATGTTGAAAAAATGCTGGTAGGGTCATTTTCAACTGGGATATCATATAGATCCTGATAATATGCCTCAATTTTTGCGCTTAGATTTTTGCCAATTCGGCGACTGTATCCAACAATGTAATGATGTGCCTTTAGAACATCCAAGTCCTCATTCACCTGGTTGTAACTTCCATCAGGTTGTCTAATTGACGTGAAGTAGTTGTGCACACTCTCCATCGTGCTATGCAGGCCATAACCAGCGTGAAATGCGCCATTAGGAGATAATTTCCAGTTGAAGGCAAGTCGTGGTTCAAGGGTGCTCTTGTTATTATATAGCACATTGAAATTGTGAAGACCACCGACAAACATGATGTCATCATTCATGCGATACTTCCAGCTCACAAAGTTTTGAAGTGTTCCAAAGCTCTCCTTAAAATTTACCAGCGACTCACGCGCCCCAGCGTCGTGATTGTGCCTGCTCTGATCTATGTCATAGTCCCATAATGAATATTTGGAGCCAAATTGAAGTTTATGTTGCGCGTTGATTTTTCTGTGGTAAGTCACTGCAGCTCGATAAGCAGACTTCATTAGTCTATTTCGATAGTTGAGTGTTCGGTTCATTACCGAATCTCCTACTACTGCTCCTTGATTATCGAGTATCTCGATGATGCGTGCTTCATAAATGTGGTCATCAATACCTTCACTCGAATAAGCAAGCGTAGTATTGATGTAGCTGTCCTTGCTTATGGAATAGGTATGGTTGATACCAGTATTGACCAGAAATGATTTTTTGTCGAAATCTTCACGTATTTCTTCTAACATAAATCGATCTCCGGGAGTTTCCCACATTGCTGGTGTTACATCTTCCCATTCGAAGGAACTCAAACCACTCAATCCGAATACAGAGAAAATACCAAATTTTTCTGTTGGTAACATTAGCTTGAAGGCAGCATCCTGAAACTTGGGGATGGCACCAACATCGAGCAAGCCAATCTGACTCAGGAAAGTGGCTGTTGAGTATCGATAGTTAACAAGAAACGAACCATCGTAACCTTTCTTGAAAGGCCCTTCTAGTGTCAGGTCGGTCCCCAATAGTCCTACACCCAATACTGATTCAAACTTTTCATTGTTACCCGCTCTTAACTTCACATCATATACTGCAGAAAGTGCATTTCCATATTCGGGTGTAAATGCGCTTGTGCTGAAATCAGATGCAGCCAACAGGTTGTTATTGAGTGTGCTTACCGATCCACTTACAGCACTCGGATCAGCAAAATGATTTGGATTGGTGATTTCAATTCCTTCCAGCCGCCATTGTACATACTTCGGGGAATTACCTCGGACAATGATATCATTACCACCATCCTGAGTGGCGGTTACCCCTGCAAAATTTGACATGATTTTGGATGGATCATTCCATCCGCCGGCATATCGATTGGTTTCTTCAGGTGAAATGGATTTTGTGCTGATGATGGACATTTCATTGATTGCGTCACCCGGATTTTGGTTAGCCGTAATGATCAATTCATCCATTTTAACAGCAGACTCCTGCATAGAGAGTTGAAGTACAACCTCTTTCCCTGAGTTAACAACTATGTTTGGGATGCTTACCGGATCATATCCAATGTAGGACATGGCTAATGTAATTCGGCCAGTAGGAACATTCTCCAGTCTAAATGTGCCATCGATATCGGTGATGGTTCCGATGATAGGGTCAGATCCAACCACCATAATGGTAGCGCCGATTAATTCTGAATGACTGTCGATATCACGTACAATTCCGCGCACGGTTTGGGTGAGTGTATTTTGTCCAAACGTTGATGCACTTAATGTTAAAGCAATGGCTAATAGAAGCGATTTGAATATTATGTATTGATATGGTTTCATATTTTCGTGTGTTTAGTAATGGTTTAATAGCATATAGCGGAATAATATTTTTGACATAGCATTCCTGTACTGGATATGGTGATACACTGGTATGATTTTGATGTTTAATGTTCGATTGAACTACTAAACGTTCATAATATTTGAGAGAAGATTAAAGATTGCCGGATTTAGCTTAGTGGCATAGGCTTTGATTTTTAGTTAACTATACTTCGTGTTATTTACTTGGATCATCAATTAGATTAAGCTGAGCTCTTCCCGATGCGACTTGTGAAAGGAATACAAATTTGTTTTCCTTACCAGTCACAGAACTACTGTCACGCATGACAATCCACAGGGAATCTCCATTGAAATTGGAGAATTCTATCTCAGAATTACCTTCTACCTGGATCAAGTCCAAATATGGCGTGGTAATCCTGGCTTTTAATTTTACTTGATTGATATAGCTACTATCAATCCAACATGTGAGCTTTTCGTTTTCATTAAAAACAGAGGGTGTCCAATCACTATTGGGATCACGTTGTATTTCGACTTTATGTTTCAGGCCATATTTAACCACCGCATTCCAGTTAGATGAAAACATAACTTTTTCAAATGGCTCAATTGCAACTTCAAAATAGGTTTGTTCCTTTCCCTCTTGTGCAATGAGCAAACGCATATCATGTCGTATCACAATCATCGCTGCAACAAAATAGATAAGCAGAAGTCCGCCTGTAATTGCCAATATTTTTCTACTTGTTCTCATCTTCTAAAGTGTTTGAGGATTTCCGGAATCAAACGATTTTTGATAGGTCTTCAGGTCTTCAATGGTCATGCCCAGGAGTTGCATTTCTTTGAACAACCTTGGGAGCTCTTGATCCACAAAATGTTCTTTGCGTAGCGCAATTGTTTTTTTCAGTCCATCTTCTGCGATGAAATATCCAATTCCACGTTTGTTGAAGATGATTCCTTTGTCTTGTAGAAAATTGTAAGTGCGCATGACGGTATTTGGATTTACTTCGATGTTGACTGCCATCTCACGTACAGATGGGATTCGATCCAGAGGTTTCAGTTTACCTAATAGGATATTGTCGCTAAGGTGGTCAGCGATTTGTAAATAAATGGCCTGATTCTCTCGGAACTCCATGATCAGATCTCCATGTCTTTTAATCCTAGGTAGCTGATTATCCAGCATAAGGGAGCTAAGAGCCAGTAAAAGAATGTCTTGGCGAACAACCAGAAATTCCAACTTGGCATTCCTTCAAATGCCATTCCACCATCAAAAAGTCCTTCATCAACATTCGAAAATTCCTTGGATGTATAATACATGATCAATCCACATAAACCCGAGAATAAAATAATGGTGAAAAGGGTTTTTGGAAATACGTAACCTTTAAACTGAGTGGCACCTACCAAAAATATGGATTGAATAATGATATAGTACATAATTACCTGCAGCACGAATGGACTGAAAGGATCAAACGCAATGAAGGTGACGTGTCTGAAAAGAATGGAACCGATCTGGCTTGCAATAATGGTGTAAGCGTAGTACTCAATGGTGTAAATGACGATCCAACCGAAAGTGGTCAGTAACCACATGCTTAGAAATCGCTCCAGAGTAGAGACAGGTAAGGTCAGGTAGCCATGTCTTTTGAGGGTAGTACTTAAATCAGGAAATGCCATACTGGTAAGTACGAATCCTACGATCATTAGTGAAAAGGCGTAACCTGTTGGGAACGAGTCATATATTTTGATGCTTTCAACTAGATTTTCTAATATGATTCCCATTGAAAACATGAACCCAAAACAAATGACCATGGCCATTATGATTCCTCTTCGGTTGCGGAATACTTCCAACTGTATCAGTTTCCAAAACCTTTTGATATCGAAGGTCATGATTCCGTCTCGTTAAATATTTCGTAAATCTGCTCTTTGTTGCTCACCACAGCGTTGAACAGTAGTTCCAGGTTCATATTGGTCTCAATTTGATCTTTATTCTCTTTGACGACCGTATAGGATCCCAATGTAGACTCAATGTAGATGGCCTCATCTCCAGGCGTATTCGTCTGCCTTTCGATCGCCAACTTATTTGAGATATCTTCATAATGTTGGTTAAAGATGATAACACCCTCATCCAAAATGATAATCGGATCGATCAAGTTTTCCATATCACGTGCCTGATGAGTGGAAATAATGAATGTTCGTTCCTCATAAATAGCATTAGCTACAACCTTTCTGAATTGGCTCTTAGAAGGAATATCCAAACCATTAGATGGTTCATCAAGAATGAGGACCTTGCAATCAGTAGCCAAACCGAAGGACAATAGAAACTTTTTCTTTTGGCCATAGGAAAGGTTGGTGAGTTTCTGAGTTGGGTCAAGCCCAAACTCTCTTAAATACTCATTCATAGCATCACTGCTAAATCTAGGATAAAAGGGGCTCATGTATTTGATGTAATGCTCCATTTTCATGGAGGGTAGATCAAATTCTTCTGAGACCAGATATATTTCTTGTAGCAATTGGGGTTGACGATCACATGGGTTACTTCCTTCAATCTGAACGTCACCATTGCCCGGGAAAAGCAATCCTGACATAAGCTTTAGAAGGGTGGATTTACCGGCACCATTCTTACCTAATAATCCATAAATGTTACCGGCGGGCAATTTAAGATTCAGGTGATCAAACAGTGGTGGTTTTGATCCGTAGTTAAATGACAAATTGGTGATCTCAATCATAAACTTTCTCTCAGTAAACTAGTGTATTACCATACTAGTACACTGCAATTCTACGGAAAAGGTTTCAAAATTCAACCATAATTTTTCTATTTCTTACTTATAAACGTCTAATTACGCCATTTATGCCTGTTTCAGGTCATTAGAGAATCAGTCAATGGATTCATAAATCAACCTCACAAACATATCTGAATCGATAAAACTTCCACTCCACCTTTCGTGATATGACGCCAGAGGTCGAGCTGTCATGGCTTCATCTAATGACTTACCATCTTGCTTCAACTGAGCAACAATTCTTCGAGTGGTTTTCAACATTTGAAGCAGTTCTGCTACATCCTGAATTGAAGAAAGTTGACCATGACCTGGGATAATTTTGGTTTCAGAATCCGCCACTTTCAATATTGCTTCCTGAGCAGCAATAATCCCGTCAATACTTCCTCCTGCAGGCGTGTCGATAAAAGGGTATCCATATCTAACAAAAGCATCTCCGGTGTGCAAAATATTGCTGGTTTTGAAAAAGATCATCGCATCCCCATCTGTATGGGCAGCAGGAAGATGGATGATTTGTATTTCCTCATCATTGAAATAGAAGGTAGCTTCTTCTGAAAAGGTAATGGTGGGCCAGAAGGAAGCAGGTTTTGATGCTACATCACTGTTCCTGATGTCACTGAAAAATGTAGTACCTAATCTTTCCCTGACATTTTGATGTGCGACAATTAGCGCGCCATTCGCTGAAAGGTTTTCATTACCACCGGTATGATCTCCATGGAAATGGGTATTCACAATGAATTTTAGCTCGCCATCACTCAAACTTGATAGTGCCTGACTTATCTTTTCACTCAGTTCCGCAAACTGATCATCTATGATCATTATACCTTCATTTCCATGAATGACGCCTATGTTGCCTCCTGACCCTTCCAGCCACGATATGTTGTCAGTCAATTCGTTTGTCTTGATTTCAATCGCATCCCAATCTCTTTGAGCAAAAGTGAGGGTAGGGATGACCAATAGCACAATTAAAAGGTTTTTCATTACTCAGTGATGTTTTCAAGTTTCAAAAAGAAAGCGTATTTCAGTGCTGTCTCACGATATCGCTTGAACCTACCTGAAGCTCCTCCATGACCAGCATCCATATTTGTATCCATAAGCAATAGATTGTCGTCGGTTTTCTTGTCCCGAAGCTTTGCTACCCACTTAGCCGGTTCCCAGTACTGGACCTGTGAGTCAAAGTACCCTGTAGTTACCAACATATTAGGGTAATCTTGTGCTTTGACTTGATCATAGGGAGAATAGGAAAGCATGTATTCATAGGACTCCAGATTTTTCGGATTGCCCCATTCGTCAAACTCACCTGTCGTCAGGGGGATAGATTCATCCAGCATGGTTGAAATCACATCTACAAATGGAACCGCAGCAATAACGCCGTTGAATTTCTCAGGTGCCTGATTCACTACAGCGCCCATCAGCAATCCTCCGGCACTTCCACCATAGGCATATTGATGAGCAGCGGAGGTGTAGCCTTCATTTTGTAGGAATTGCGCACAATCCACAAAATCGTTGAATGTGTTTTTCTTTTTGAACATTTTACCATCTTCATACCATTGTCTACCCATTTCCTGTCCACCTCTAATGTGCGCTATAGCCCAAATGAAGCCTCTGTCCAGGAGACTTAGTCTAGAAGAATTGAACCAGGGATCAGAAGAAGATCCATAAGATCCGTAAGCATACAACACCATTGGCGCTGAGCCATCCTTTACTAATCCTTTCTTGTAAACCAACGATACTGGGACCTTGATGCCATCTCTTGCTTCTGCAAAAACTCTTTCAGTGATGTAGTCTGTAGGTTCATGACCACCCACAACTTCCGTCTGTTTTTTCAATTCCTTTTCGCGGGTGTTCATATTGTAATCATACGTCGAATTAGGAGTAGTCAACGATGAGTATCCATACCTTAAAAGGTCGGTTTCAAATTCTGGGTTGTTAGCAGAATAAACAACGTATGCCGGTTCTCCGAAATCGAGGTAGTGTTCTTCTTTGCTATTCTGATCAATGATGCGAAGTTGAGTAAGTGCATTAGAACGTTCGGTAATCACCAGATGATTTTTGAACACTTCAATATCACTCAGTAGAACTTCTTTTCGATGTGGGATCACCTCTTTCCAATTTTCTATCGAAGTGGCATTGACGTTTGTTTCCATCAATCGGAAATTCATTGCGTCGAGATTAGTCACAATGTAGAATTTGTCTTCAAAGTGATCGATAGAATATTCATGGTTCGCTCCCCTTGGTGTGAATTGTTTGAATTCGCCGGTAGGGTCATTTGCATCCAAAATATGGTAATCGCTTACAAGTGTGCTAGAATTGTAGATAATGATATACTGGTCTGATTTGGACTTATAAACACCTATGTAGTAGGACTCATCTTGTTCATGATACATGAGCTTATCGGCTGACTGATCATTGTCCAGTTGATGTCTCCAGATCTTCTCAGAGAGGAGGGTGACATTATTCTTTGAGGTATAAAAGAATGTTTGATTGTCATTGGCCCATGCTCCACCCGGTTCAGCATTTTTGATTTCATCCTTCAGGTATTCTCCGGTTTCTAAATTTAAAAACCTAATGGTGTAAACCCTTCGGCTCAAGGTATCCTCTGCAAAGGCCAGCAGCTTATTGTCCTGGCTAATTTTCAACCCACGTGCAGAGTAGTACTCATAACCCTCCGCAAGCTTGTTAACATCAAGAATGACTTCTTCAGGTCCATCTAACGAGCCTTTTTTGCGGCAGTGGATAGGGTACTCATTGCCCTCCTGGTATCTGGTGTAGTACCAGTATTCATTTGAAAAGTACGGGACAGACTCATCCGTTTGTTTGATTCTGCCTACCATTTCCTGATACAGTTTCTCTTGCAATTCCTCAGTGTCCTTGAGTTTTACTTTGGTGTAGTCATTTTCCTTGTTGAGATAATCCAATACGTCTTGAGTTTGAGCATCTGGTTGTTCAGCCAATTTTTGTTCATCTGTCAGTCTCATCCAGAAATAGGGATCCACTCTTGCGTCTCCATGTTGGTTCAGTACAGAGTCAATTTTCTTTGCAATAGGAGCACTTCCTTCTTGGGTCATAGTTTCGTTAGATTCTGGAGCACAGCTCCACATGAATAAAAGACAAGCGATTGAATAGAGTATTGGTTTCATGAGTTTTTCTGTTTACTTCCTCAACCTGCAGGTATCAGTTTTCAATTGCAAATAAAAAGATCGTTAACGGGCAAAATCAGATACAGGGAGAATTATTTTTTTTTTGATCGTGTAACCATTTCACTCAAAGAAAGTATCACTGATATGCAACCGTTTCCTGTTTGGATCAATCATTAATCAAAAACTCAACTACCAATGCTCAAGTCATTCTTCATTGCTACTATACGCAACTTGCGTAAAAATCCGCTTTATTCATTCATCAACATTGCTGGATTATCTATAGGTATAGCTTGTAGTATTTTGATCTTATTATGGGTAACCGACGAAACTTCCTTTGACAAGTTTGTTCCAAAATCCGAAAAATTATATCAGGTTTGGGTCAACGCTGAGTTTGATGATAAAATCAATTCATGGAGATCCGTTCCCTTACCAACTTATGAAGCAATCAAAAACTCACACAGTGCAGTTGTCAACACGACTGTAGCGAGTTGGTTAAATACAAGATTGCTTTCTGTTGGAGACAAGAGAGTGATTCAGGAGGGCTACTGGGTAGGAGACGAATTCTTGGATATGTTTGAGTTTGAGCTGACTCAGGGGAATCCCGAGATTGCCCTTGCTGACC
Organism: Cyclobacteriaceae bacterium; assembly: GCA_049115695.1. GTDB lineage: Bacteria > Bacteroidota > Bacteroidia > Cytophagales > Cyclobacteriaceae > JAGDZR01. The sequence goes on from JAGDZR010000025.1 coordinate 158,747, forward strand.
CCATGTCCATTGTGATCACTGAAAATCTGGCTTCAATTCTTTTTAAAGATGAGGATCCAATGGGCCAAATAATCAAGGTTGATGATCAGAGCTCGTTGCAGGTAACTGGCATTTTAAAGGATCTTCCAGGGAATTCAACTTTTCAATTTGAGTTTTTGATTCCATGGAAACACAGAGAATCGATCAGTGAATGGGTGGTCGAAAACAAAACCAATTGGGGTAATTATTCATTTCAGGTTTTTGTAGAACTGGCTGATCCAATGAAGGAAACGGCAGTTGAAGAGGAAGTGCTATTCAGTATGCTAGAGGACAATGGTGAAAATGATTTTGCCAGCTACTTATTCCTACATCCGATGCACGACTGGAGACTGCATTCCAATTTTGAAAACGGTGTACCAAAGGGAGGCAATAGTGATTATGTCAAATTGTTCACAGCTATAGCAATTTTTATATTAATCATTGCCTGTATCAACTTTATGAACCTCGCCACTGCACGTTCCGAAAAGCGAGCCAGGGAAGTTGGTATTCGAAAGAGCCTGGGGTCGAGCAGAAGAGGGTTGATTTTACAGTTTATTGGCGAGTCAGTTTTCATTTCATTCCTATCGTTTGTGATAGCATTGGTGCTGGCAATGGCGTTATTGCCATTCTATAATGACCTGGTGGATAAGCAGCTGGCAATAGATTTCAACTCAATCAACTTTTGGGTCTTTACTGTGATCATGATAGCTGGTACAGGTCTCATCTCAGGCAGTTATCCCGCCTTTTACCTTTCCTCTTTTGATCCGGTAATTACCTTGAAAGGTTCAATTAAAATTGGAAGAGGCGTAGCAACTCCAAGAAAAGTATTGGTCGTGCTTCAGTTTTTTGTTTCAATGATTTTGATGGTGGGTACGGTAGTCATTTATCAGCAAATCAATCTGGTCCAAAATAGAGATTTGGGCTATGATCAGGAAGCGTTAATAAGCGTAGAAATTACGGATGAAATTTCTGAAAAGTATGACGTGATCAAAACTGAGTTGATGGGATCAGGTGCTGTGGAAGGCGTCACCCGATCGAACAGCCAAATCACCGGTATCAACTCCAATAACTTTTTGGGATGGCCAGGCAAGCCAGAGGATCAACGGGTTATCTTCACAACGATTGTGGGCGGATATGACTATGCCAGGACGATGGGCATTGATGTATTGCACGGACGAGATTTTTCGAAAGAGTATGGTGCTGATACTTCATCCATTGTTATCAATAAAGCTGCATTGGATTTGATAGGGTTGGAGGACCCAATAGGTACAAGTCTTGATCTTTGGGGAGAGCAAAAGAAGTTGATTGGTGTAGTTGATAATGTGTTGATGGGATCTCCTTATGAAGCTGTTAAGCCCCTTTTTATGATACTTGGAGATTGGGGTGGCTTTGTTAGTATCAGGTTGAAAAAAGGAGATATTAAAGGCAGGTTAGCTCAAGTTGAAGAAGTTTTCAATAAGCACAATCCAGCATATCCTTTCGAATACAATTTTGAGGATGCTGAGTTCCAACAAAAATTCACTTCCATTACAATGACCAGACGACTTGCCTCATTGTTCGCGGGTTTGGCAATATTCATTACAGGCATGGGACTATTTGGTTTGGCTTCATTTATTGCAGAACAGCGCACCAAGGAGATTGGCATTCGTAAGGTTTTGGGGGCAACTGTGTCTAGTCTAATCGGCCTAATATCCAAAGACTTTTCAAAGTTGGTTTTAGTTTCCTTTATCATCGCAGTGCCGACCTCATGGTATTTACTCAATGAGTATTTGGAACGTTACGCCATACGAGTGGAAATCAGCTGGTGGATATTCCCAATTATAGGCTTGATCGCACTTGGATTTGCGCTTTTGATCGTTTCAAATCAGGCGGGACGAGCTGCCCGAACCAATCCAGTGAAATCGCTCAGGCAAGATTGACTTTGGGCAGATTATGCTTCTGATTGGATAACCCTTTTCCGTTGTACTTGTGCTCCGAGGGTGAGGAAGATCAAAAATCCGGTTAGCCAGTAAACAAAAGATGGTATAGGAAGTGGATCGCCTTTGGCATACGAATGCAGTCCGGACAGGTAGTAATTTACCCCAAAGGATGTCATGATAATAGAATAGAAGGCAAACACGCTTGCCACATTAAAGATAAAACTGTCCTTGAGTTTAGGTACTAACCTAAAGTGCAATACAATGGTGTAGACGATAACAGATATGAGGGCCCATGTTTCTTTTGGGTCCC
>JAGDZR010000026.1:0-35946 GCA_049115695.1 Cyclobacteriaceae bacterium
TTACAGTGAGCGTTTCCATGACGGACAGTTTAGGGAATGAAGGAACTGCCGTAGCTGCAACAAGCAGTTATGACGGAACAGCACCAACTGGATACAGTGTTGCCATCGATACAGTTGCCCATGGCAATCAGACGATCAGTTTTACACTATCAGGAGGAGAAAGTACAAACATCACCTACAGCTATACCATCAGTAGTGACAATGGCGGCAGCATTTTACTCAATGATCAGGCATATACTGATCCAACCACCATTACGGACCTGGATATTTCGAGTTTATCCGAAGGGGTGTTAACTGTGAGCGTTTCCATGACAGACAGTTTGGGGAACGAAGGAACTGCCGTAACTGCAACAAGCAGTTATGATGGCACAGCACCATCTGGTTACAGTGTTGCCATTGATACAGTTGCCCATGGTAATCAGATGATCAGCTTTACACTATCAGGAGGAGAAAGTACAAACACCACCTACGGTTATACCATCACCAGTGACAATGGTGGCAGTGTCTCGTTAAACGATCAGGCATATACTGATCCAACCATCATTACTGATCTGGATATTTCCAGCCTGTCTGAAGGGGTGTTAACTGTGAGTATTTCCATGACTGACAGTTTGGGGAATGAAGGTGCTGCTGTAACAGCAACGAGCACTTATGACGGAACAGCACCAACTGGATACAGTGTTGCCATTGATACAGTTGCCCATGGTAATGAGACGATCAGTTTTACACTATCAGGAGGAGAAAGTACAAACAGCACCTACAGCTATACCATCACCAGTGACAATGGTGGCAGTGTCTCGTTAAACGATCAGGCATATACTGATCCAACCATCATTACTGATCTGGATATTTCGAGTTTATCCGAAGGTGTACTTACTGTTAGCGTTTCCATGACTGACAGTTTAGGGAATGAAGGTGCTGCTGTAACAGCTGCATCCGGCTTTGATACCACCTCTCCAACGACCGGAATCGATACGCTTAGCACGGAAGATACGACTCCAATGATCACAGGTACAGTGGATGACGCAACGGCTTCACTTGTGGTTAAAATAGACAATCAAACACTGAATGCCACCAATAGTAGCGGTGTTTGGAGTGTGTTGACCGAACCATTGGGGACTGGAACTTATGATGTTACCGTTGAAGCATCAGATTCAGCAGGAAATGCAACGACAACTTTATTTGAAAATGCAGTAACCATCGAATCAGGGATTGATTATCTCGCGCTAGATTCTTTGGCATTGGTCAAGCTGTTTCAGGCCACTGAAGGGACAAATTGGAATGATCAAACCGGCTGGTTGAGTGCGGACCTGAGTGATTGGTTTGGTCTGACAATAGCAAATGGGCGAGTAACCGCTATTGATCTGTCCTCAAACGGCTTAAAGGGAACTATTCCAGCCTTTACAACAGGCCTGGATGCTGTTACGAATATGAATTTGTCAGCTAACGAACTTCACACCATTGAATCTGTTGCCACCTTGACAAGTCTGGAAACGCTTAACATTTCTGGGAATGCGCTGGATTTTTCTGATCTGCTAGCACTCATAAATGGCACCTACACTTTGACGTACAGCGATCAGGATTTGGTTTTGGATGCGACAACAGTTTTGACTGAAATTGGGACGACCTACACGGTTGATCGTACAGTTGTCGGAGCAGATACTTATAAATGGTATTACAATGGTGAAGTGATTTCGCAATCGAGTTCAGCGTTTGACATTGCGATCGATGGGTTCGAAAATGAAGGCACTTATTTTGCTGATGTCACCAATGATCAGTTGCCAAACATGACATTGAGTACCAATCCTATTCAGATCAAAGTTTCATCGATTGAACGTGATTCAATTTCGCTAATAGGCATCTATGAATCAATTGCAGGTGAATCAACAACTATTAGCGATTGGACTGCTGCATCAATCATTGAATGGCCGGAAGTCACTATTGCAAATGATAGAGTTGTTGGATTAAATCTGAGTGATTTAGGCCTTTCAGGTGAAATAGGTGAGGAGTTGTTGGATGTTACTGAACTGGAGGAAATCAACCTCTCGAATAACCAAATAAAACTTGTGCCGTCTTTGGCATCACTTGATAGTTTGAAATCAGCCAACCTCACGCATAATCACCTTGACTTTGCCACCATCGAAGCAAACTACGGATTAGAGGCAGTTGATTATGGCAATCAGGTGCCATTGGGTATTGCGTTTGATGCTGTTAAAGTAAGTCGCTCAGCAAACCACATGGTAACGCTTGAAACCCGGGGAACGAATTTGAGCTATCAGTGGAAACTGAATGGGGATACTATTTCTGGGGCTACAGGAAGCACCCATGAAATTCTGGATATAGGAATTGACAACATGGGTGATTACACGGTGGAGGTGACCAGTGAATTGGCTGGAGGTGTGGTACTGGAAAGCGCTCCTCAGACTGTGTTGGCGGTGGCTGATATCAGGTTTACACCCGCATTCAATTTTGCAGATGGTACTCCGGGTATTTTATCCGAGGGCGAAGGTTTGCTGTTTCGTGTGACTGATTCGGGTCCATATGATACGGTGAGCATTGTTGACATACAGGCACAATCCATTCTGTTCAATGACGTGGTATTGGGAGATTATTTGATGTTGGCAAGAACTGAAGCCAATGAATCACAGGGGAGTGATTTTGTGGAATTTATTCCTACCTATTACACCGGAGTGATCGATTGGGATTCAGCCACTGTGTTGGAACTTAGAGAAGGGATCGATGATACTTTGAACATGGTCAGAATACCCCCACCATTGTCACCATTCGATCAGGGTATAGTAAACCTTACGGTAAGCAGTGAATTGGTTGATGCTGCGAATGGTAGAATTGAGTCAAGGAGGAGAGTGAAGAAAGCCGGTTGTTCTTTGAGAAGAAGGACCACTGGTGGAGGAGGTAGATTGGAAGAAGATATCTGGGAGCTGGTGGTGTACAAAGAGACTGACGAAAATGGAGAGGTCAATTTCGGCAACCTTCCGGAAGGATTTTATCGCATCAATGTGCAATACCCTGGTGTTCCAATGGACCCCACCTCATTTGTAGAGTTTGAGATTGGCGAGGAAGAGGCAAATGTTGAGTACGATTTGGAGGCAAATATCACAGAAGAAGGAATTGTGGTGGAACTGATTGAGGCGCTAGGATTCAAAAAAGCAATCGAACTGAGTATTGAAGTTTATCCCAATCCTGTCAGTGATCTTCTGAATATTCGAACCGATGCTGGGAATGCAGAATTCGTGCTGTTTGATTTGGAAGGACGACAGTTGTTAAGAGAAAATAGACAATTTCACTCAGTTGAGACATTTGATGTCAGCCGATTTGATAAGGGTATTTACCTGATCAGGATCATCGCAAATGATGCTTTTGTTTCCAAAAAGTTGATCATTAACAGATAGTATCAGAGCTGACCCTGTCATGAATGGGGTCGGCTTTCATGTATTCGAAAGACCCAATCGCTGGAATTTGATTAACTTTTCCTATTCTAAACAAGTCACTATGACTCGCCAACTCTATTTCATTGCATTATTATGCTGCTCGATTATTGGGGTTTCACAACCTTATGTGCATCGCATCGACAGTGAAATAAAAATCGATGGGGTTGTCAATGAACCTGTGTGGGAAAGTATTGAACCACTTCCATTGACGCAGCATTGGCCCACTTTTCAGGGCGAGATTACAGAGCGTTCGGAGATTAGAATAGCCTATGATGACGAGTACATCTATCTGAGCGCAAGATGCTGGGATAGTGACGCAACTGGTATTCAGGGAACATCATTTCAGCGAGATGACATCTCTCAAAAATCTGATCAGGTCAACCTAATGCTCGATCCATACAATGATAATGAGAACGTACTTTCATTTATATTGACACCTACTGCGGCTCGATGGGACATTGCAGTGAAGAATGATGCCCAGGGAAATGATGCAGTTAGTTTCTCATGGAATAGTTATTGGATTGGTACATCGACAGTGGATGATAAGGGATGGTATGCCGAAATGCGAGTTCCATTTGCCAGCCTGCGTTTTCAACCTGTGGATGGTACAGTCACCATGGGCATGATGGCCTATCGATATTGTTCAAGGAAACGCGAAATGAATATTTTTCCGGTTGTGCGACCTGACTGGGGATTCATGAGCTTTTTTAAAGCCTCGCAGGCCCAGGATGTAGTGTTTGAAGGGATAGAGAATAAGCGACCCTGGTATACCGCTCCTTATGCATTAGGTGGTATCGGCCATCATCATGAAGACAATGAGGAGGGAGTTTATGAAAGACGCAAGGACCAGAATTATCAAGTGGGCCTGGACATACAGCATGCCTTAACTGACAACCTCAATTTGGACTTGACGGTTAATACTGATTTCGCTCAGGTTGAAGCAGATAATCAGGTAATCAACCTGTCCAGGTTTTCAATTTTCCTGCCAGAAAAACGCAAATTCTTTTTAGAACGTTCCAGTACTTTCGATTTTAAATTAGATCTCAATAACAACCTGTTTTATAGTAGGAGAATTGGTATTCAGGATGGGATATTGACGCCTATGTATGGTGGTGCCCGATTGGTGGGAAGAGTCGGGAAATGGGATGTAGGACTTATCAATATGCAATCCAGGTCAAGAGGTGATTATACTTCGGAAAACTTTGGGGTACTAAGGCTCAGGAAGAATGTGCTCAATCCCCGTTCCTATATTGGAGGTATGATGACTTCACGAGTTGATCTTGACGGCTCGACCAACATTGCCTATGGTATTGATGGTATTATCAATATGTTCAAACAGGACTATTTGCAAATCAACGTGGCACAGAGCTATGATACCAATGATGCGGAAACGGCCGGCCTTATTGATAAATCAAGGGTTTACCTGATGTGGGAGAACCGCATTGTAAATGGTTTTGGGTACCGGTTTAGCTACAGCAATGTAGGCTCAGACTACAATCCAGGATTGGGTTTTGAACGGAGATTTGACTTTTCCCAAGTAGGTGATTGGTTGTATTATAGTTGGTTTGCGCCGGAGGAGTCCAAACTCCGTCAAACGACCATAACAGCGTTTGGGAATGCATCTATCAACAATTCATCAGGCAATTTGGAGACCACCACACTAGGGCTGAGCAGTCAGTGGACCTGGGACAGAGATGCTCGATTTTCGGTCGGATTGGAGCGCTTCTCAGATCGGGTGCCCGGTGACTTTAGTTTGTCCGATGATATTCTCATTGTCGCTTCGGATTACAACAATCTTTCAGCCTCTATAGATTACTCGACACCCGCGGTGAACTTTTTCGTCATCAATGTGGGAGGGCAAAAGGGTACTTTTTACGGTGGCGACTTGTCAGCCGCATACATTTCACCAGAGATCGTCTTTAATAAGTACCTGCAGATGGAAGGCACCTATCAATATTCCTTTGTGAATTTTGAAAACATAGGGGAGCAGTTCAGGAGTCACCTGGGTCGAATCAACCTGGTAACATCATTTAGTGTGAAGTTTTCATTGTCTTCGTTTGTACAGTTTAATTCTCTCAATGAATTAGGTGCAATTAATGCTCGTTTCAGGTACAATCCTGTGGATGGCAATGATTTGTACCTGGTGTACAATGAAGCTTTAAATACCAATCCCATGTCAGTAGATCCGGAATTGCCCATCTCAGATGGTCGCGCGATCATGGTCAAGTATATTCATACATTTAGGCTGTAAGGGATTAAAGGCATTTATGCCATATTTCTAATCGCTATTGACGGATTTGATTGTTTCGGCTTACATTTAATGCATGAGTAAGTCCAAATATGTATTGGTTGGATCCTTGTTGATAGTTCCGCTTGTTTTCACACCGGGATTGATCGACATGGCTTTGATGGGAAGATACATGGGGCTCGCTGCATGCTTGTTTGCACTTGTATTGATCACCCCATTTCAGATTGAAATTCCTACAAGCAGGAAAGCGAAGGGAGTCGTCATGATTTATGCACTGTTCGTGCTGCTCAATTTCTGCTCGATGGCATGGTCCATTAACCCTGAAGAAGCCTTTTTTGAATCCTCAAAGTTGCTTTTAGGCTTCCTCGTTTTTGTGTTTATCTGGCAGTTGCAAAGCGATGAATTGATGACATGGTTACTGCATGTTGTGCTGTTGGTATCAGTGATCTATCTCATCATTGTTGGATATCAGTTGATTAATTTGAATGATCTCTCGGGAGAAAGTATCGATACCATTACAGGCATCAACGGACATAAAAATCAATTGTCCAATTTCCTGCTATTGTTACTGACTTTTTTAGCGATTGGAGGAGTACAGCGTGGTTACAAGTTTCGATTAGTCTCCATTTTTTTGTCGATCCTGGTGCTAGGTGTGATACTAATGCTAGGCACACGATCTACCCTGGTAGCAATTGTGGTTTCGCTTTTCAGTGTGGGCATACTCAAAGCATGCCTAAGCAGGTTTAAATGGGTAAGGATGGGGGCCATAATGACTGTAGTAGGAGTTGGCATTGCAGTCTCGCTATTGCTGAAGTCCGATCTTCAATTTTTTGATACTCTGAGAGCGTCAGTTGAGGCCAGCGCAGAAGGAAGAATTGGGCTGTGGCAGAATAGTTATGAAATGGCGGTTGAGCACCCTGTTTTGGGAGTAGGTGCCGGCAATTGGAAGACGCACTTTCCTGATTATGGATTGTCGCAGTTTCTATATCAGCCTACGCAGTATGGCTTTCAAAATGCTCAAAGACCACATAATGACTATTTGTGGATATGGACGGAAACAGGTACCATGGGTTTGTTATTGTTTCTCACAATGCTCTTGCTGTTGTTTGGGCAGTCAATTGTTCATCTCAAAAAGCATGCACGCAATGAGCACCTGGTCTTGCTAGGTGGATTAGTGGCCTTTCTGACCTTCTCTTTTTTCACCTTTCCAAAAGAGCGCATTGAGCATATTTTACTGTTTAATGTTTTGTTGGGGCTGTTGCTTGCACAAGCAAGTAGTCAATCGGATAGGCCTGTCAACTTAGCGAAGATGAAGCCCCTTGTGCTAACAGGATTACTACTGGTACTCATTGTAGGTTTTCAACGAGTCTCAGGAGAATATCACATGGCTAAGGCGATTGAGGCAAGACAAGCGGAGGATTATTTACGCGTCAAAACTTACACGGAAAAGGCATTTAGTTGGGTTTTTCAAATTGACAATTATGGTATGCCGGTGAAATGGTATCAGGGGGTAGCTGATGTCAGTTTGGGCAATATGGATGCTGCTATGAAGGCTTTTAGAGAGGCATATGAGGTTGCACCCTACAATTTGAATGTGCTGAACAACCTGGCATCCTCCCATGAAATGGCCGGTAATCATGAGCAGGCAAAAAACTTATATCAGGAAGCCATTCGGATCAGCCCTCATTTCGATGAAGCCAAACTCAACCTGGCCGCTATTTTATTTAATGAAGGGAAATTGGAAGCTGCTTTGTCCTGGGTAAATGAGGTGACTTATGACAGTGACCGCAAACAGCAATACTTAAGGGTCATTAAAGAAAGGCTAGGGCAATGAGTTTGGATTCAGTTTGCGACACGAGTAATTCATTAAAAATCAACACTTTATTTAAAAATAAGTAAATTGTAGTGTTGACAAATAGCGAGTTGTGCTATTAAGAGACGAAAACCAAATCAACTTAGCCAATGTATCTAGCCTCAGTCAACACCTGCTATCGTCTGATAGTCGATTCGATCAGGGTATATAAATACCTTTTCATTACGTCAAGTGTTGGGGTGTTCATATCGGCATCTTTCAGACCTGAGGTAGGAACTATTGGGAGAATATCACTTTTCTTACTGTCCAGATTTGATGAGTACGTTGTACATCTAAAATGTCAGCTGAGATGAGCAGATATTTTTTCCAGACATTTTTTTCTTTCGCTTTAATAGTTACTGCTCAGGCACAAAGTAGCTATCAGTTATTTGCTCCGACCGGGGACGGTAATTCTGATTCCTTCTATGCAGCAGACTCATCTATGGTCTATAGCAATACTGATGTTACAGGTACCATTGAACCACTTTCAAGTTCAATTGATTTTGGGTACTTCTATGGATCAAATGATGAGGCATCTCTTGTTTCACCAAGCTCATATTTTTTGTACAATTTGAATTCAAATTGGTCTGTTCAAAAAACAACATTGTTTAGAGAAACGACACTAACAGAGACAGATTTTAATTCGCTTTCAGATGAAGCACTTTATGATGCTTTCAAGGCGGGTAACAATCAAGCTGAAAGCAAAATCGGCTTGTCCGTTGGTCAGGTGATTGCATTTATGACCAATGATGGTGATCCCACCAATACACGAGTAGGATTGATATTGATTGAAGAAATACAAGGGACCTTTAATGTTGGTGATTTCATCAGGTTTAAGATAAAGGATGAGCCGATGCTTCCCTTCATCACCACCTGGCAGACCACCACAGCAAGCGAAAGTATTACCATCCCAACAACAGGAACAGGATATGACTATACCGTCAACTGGGGAGATGGTACCGTTGAAACAGGATTTACCGGAGACGCTTCTCATACCTATGTCTCGGCAGGCACTTATACAGTTTCGGTTACGGGTGATTTTCCGAGGATCTACTTTAATGATGGAAATGAAGGACAGGATAATGATAAAATTAAGTCGATTGAGCAATGGGGAGATATTTCTTGGTCTAGTATGAATAAGGCATTTAAAGGGTGTTACATCTTAGTCTACAATGCAACTGATTCTCCTGATCTCCTAAATGTAACTGACATGACTGGTATGTTTCGGTTATCCAGTTTAAATGGAGCTGATCTTAACAATTGGGATGTAAGTACAGTAACTAATATGAGTCATATGTTCCAAAGGGCAGTGAACTTTTCTGGAGATATTAGTGACTGGGATGTTTCTAATGTCACCGAAATGGGGGCGATGTTTAATTCAGCTAGAGATTTTAATTCAGACATCAGTGGCTGGAATGTAAGCAAGGTTACAAGTCTAGGATATACATTTAATGGAGCGACTTCATTTAATATTGACTTGAGTGCCTGGGATGTCTCATCAGTCACATACATGGGATCTGTTTTTGCAGGGGCTTCTGCTTTTAATCAGGACATAAGTTCCTGGGATGTTTCGAACACAACAGACATGGGTTGGATGTTTAGAGAAGCGACCGCATTTGATCAAGATTTGTCTAATTGGAATATTGGAGATGTTACAACTCTTGATTTAATGTTCGAAAATTCAAGCATGTCACAATCCAATTACGACCAAACCCTCGAAGGTTGGTCCCGACTTGATCCTGGAGAAACACAGATTCCAACAGGACTTACCCTAGGCGCTACAGGACTTGAATTCTGTGAAAGCGCAGATGCACGCCAGCGCCTGATCGACGACTATGGCTGGACTTTTTCCGGAGATGATTTTGCCTGTGATGGACTGGTGGCTTACTACCCCTTGAATGGCAATGCCAATGATTCCACAGATAATAATAATGATGGAATTCTTGGAGATGGAACTACTCCATCTACTTATCCAACCCTTTCTACTGATAGATTTGGTAATGCAAATAGTGCTTTTGATTTTGATGGGGCGGATGATTACATTGAAGTTGCATATTCAGCGAACCTGAATAGCGACGAATTTACAGTAAGTGTATGGGTTAAACCTGATGGTAATCCAAGTAATACTGGTAGCATTTACTCTTCACGAGATTCGTTTAAAGGTTATATGGCATATAATTCATTCGACACAGAATGGAAATGGACGAATCATTTTGGAACAGGGGGTGAGTATCAGGGTATTTCAGGAAATCCTGTTGAACAAAACGCTTGGGTACATTTGGTATTGAAATATGATGGTAGTGAATCTTCCATTTATGAAAATGGAAAACTAGTTTCATCTCTGCCAGTTACGATAACTAAAAACACGGTGCAATCTTTTTTAATAGGGGCTGGAGCCAATGAAGGTCCAATGAATTTCTTTTTCCCTGGATCTATTGATGACATCAGAGTTTACGATCGCGCCCTTAACACCTCCGAAATTCGGGATCTCTATTACGAAGGAGGTTATAGCCCTCCAGCGGAAATTGCCGTATCCGATGCAGATGGTAATGACTACAGTGGCGTGGTGATTGGCACCCAGGTATGGATGGGAGAGAATATGGCAACTACCAAGTACAATGATGGAACAACTATTCCTAAAGTAACAGACAACACCGCATGGAGCAATCTGACAACACCTGGTTATGCCTGGTACGACAATGATTCTGCCACGAATGCACCCACCTATGGTACCTTGTACAACTGGTATGCAGTTGAAACCGGTGAACTGTGCCCAACCGGATGGCATGTGCCATCCGATACTGAATGGACAACCTTGGAGGATTACTTGATTGCAAATGGCTACAATTACGATGGTACAACCAGTGGTAATAAGTTAGCCAAATCTATTTCCACCTCAGCTGGTTGGTCAGCTAGCGGAGTTGAAGGTACTATTGGGAATTCTGACTTTCCAGCTAAGCAAAACGCTTCGAGTTTTGGTGCTGTGCCCGGTGGTTTTCGTTGGGGAGATGGCACATTTACAGGGTTAGGATCTAATACATTGTGGTCAACATCTACCGAAAGTAGTTCTTCCAATAACTGGGGTCGCTACATGCAAAACAATCAAACCTATGTGGATAGAAGTTCCAACGATAAGAACATAGGTATGTCCATCCGCTGTATTCGGGATCAGGCTGTCCGCACAGCTACGAACATCACATCCTTTGCTTTACCTGGAACGGTAGGGGCTGTTGAAATCGACTCCACCAATCACAACATCACGATCGTAGGGTTAGTGACCAGTGATTCCATAGCACCGACCATTGCACTTTCTGGAGGAGCAAGTATTGCTCCAGCGTCCGGGATTGTACAAGATTATTCTAGTCCTGTGACCTATACCGTTACCGCCGAGGATGGCAGCACCACTCAGGAATGGACAGTTTATGCTTCAAAGTCGGAGGGCTTAGTTGCCTATTATCCACTGGATGGTAATGCTAATGACTCAACAGGGAATGGTAATGATGGTACGGTCTACAATGCCGTCGATTCTACCGATCGATTCGGCATGGCCGATAACGCGTACTACTTCGATGGTGTAGATGACTATATCGATATGGGCAATGTTAATGACATGAGCACAGGAGACTTTAGTATAGTGGCATGGATAAACAGAGATGAGGGTGGTATCACCAATGCACGAATAGTATCCAAAGGAGCAGGAAATGACGCAACCGCCGGATATAGTCTTTTTGGTTCCGAAAGCAATATCAGCTTTATCGTAGGGAATGGCACGACGCGCCAGTCAATTAATACCACTTTCAGTCATTCAGAATGGACCCAGTTGGTCGGCGTGAGATCAGGCGGGACTATATCGATTTACCGCAACGGTGAGTTTGTCCTTCAGGGAACTGGGGTGTCCGAATCACTTTCCACAAGTGCAAGTTTTTTTATTGGAGACAATGATGGACAGAGTACACCATTTCCCGGATTGATAGATGATGTACGTGTATACAACCAAGCATTGAGTGCGGACGATATTGCTACACTCTACACCGAAAACAACTGGGGTACCCCCATCCTGCACAGTACACACCCCAATGCTGCTGTTCCTGGTAATCAGATAAGACTCTATGGCAAGCATTTCGATGAGCCAAATACAGTGGTCTCGTTTGATGGCACAGTAGTAACGCCTGACTCTACATTGCACAATGTGGCATATTTGACTGTTCCGAATATAGGCCATGGACCTGCTGAGATCACAGTAATCAATGATTTTGGTGCTTCCGGAGATATTGACTTTACCGTTGTTAGGGAAGGGCATGGTGGTTACTTTGGTGAGCAGAATATAGTTTCTAGTGCTGATGGAGCGATAAGTGTATTCGGCATAGACATGGATGGTGATGGAGATACAGATGTTTTGACTGCATCATATATTGATGATAAAATAGCCTGGGTTGAAAATGAGGGTGATGGCTCTTATTCTGAGCATATAATTTCGACATTAGCGGATGGTGCCAAATCCATCTTTGCTATTGATTTGGAAGGTGATAATGATATCGATGTATTTAGCGCAAATCAAACAGACAACAAAGTTATTTGGTTTGAAAATGACGGATCTCAGAATTTTACAGCTCGAATAATATCAGATACGGTTGACAATGCACATAGTGTTTATGTAGCTGATATGGATGGAGATGGTGATCTGGATCTTCTAAGTGCTGCTCGAGATGCAAATGAAATAACATGGTATGAAAATAATGGCTCTCAACAATTCAGTTCGCACCTTGTAAGTGATATGATCTTAGGAGCAGTTGGTGTATTTGCTGACGATCTTGATGGAGATGGGGATATGGATATTTTAAGCGCTGCTTTCAGTGATAATACTGTTTACTGGCATATAAATGACGGAAATCAGAATTTCACATTGCAAAGTGTAGGGTCACTTAATAGAGCTGAATCTGTAAGAACAGCTGATTTCGACAAGGATGGTGATCTGGACGTTGTTGCCGCAGGTGGGTCATCTGGAGGAATGGCCTGGTTTAGGAACGACGGAACTCAAAATTTTAGTAAGGTTTTGATTGATAATACATTGGTCGGTCGCTCTGCCTACCCCGCAGACCTTGATGGAGATGGAGACCTGGACGTATTAAGTGCTTTTCCGAACGATGACATGGTTGCATGGTTTGAAAATGTTGAAGGAGAAATTATGACAACTTCTAAAATTATCACCATCTCAGCAGACGCGGCATTTCATACCTATGCAATTGATTTGGATAATGACGGTGATTTGGATGTCTTAAGTGCTTCTATTGATGACGATAAAATCGCCTGGTACGAAAACCAATCCTTTGATGAATCCGGCCTGGTTGCCTTTTATCCATTCAGCGGTGATGCGAACGATTCTTCTGAGTACGCTAATCATGGTACCGAAACAGGTGGAGTATCCCTTGCTACGGATCGGTTTGGAGCATCCAATAGTGCTTATGACTTTAATGGCACAGATGCCTACCTGGACATGGGCAATGTCAATGATTTTACTACAGAAGACTTTACAGTTAGCGCCTGGATCAATCGGGATGAGGGCGGCATCAGCAATGCAAGAATAGTATCCAAGGGAGCCGGGAATGATGACCTGGCTGGATATGCCTTATACGGCTCTGATACACAGGTGTATTTTGCCATCAGTAAAGGAGATGGAAGTACAAGACCATTTGCTACCAGCGAAATCAATCACTCGCTTTGGAATCACCTGGTAGGCGTAAAGGACGGTAATGGATTAAAGCTGTATGTAAATGGGGTGTTGGCTGACAGTGTCGAAGGACTAACAGAGACCATCACCAATGCTTCCAAATTATTAATCGGTGAAAATGATGGGCAGAGCACATTGTTTCCTGGCTTGATCGATGATGTCCGGATTTATGATCGAGCGCTTTCTGAATCAGAAATATTTGATCTCTATACTAAAGAGGTGCCACCCCTCACTATCGCTAGCATCTCGCCCACCTCTGGTCCGATTGGCACGCTGGTCACCATTACCGGTACGAACCTAAGAAACTCGAGTCTTCAAATTGCAGGCACACAATTACTGGAAATCTCCAATGACGGCACCACCCTGATAGGTTTTGTGATGCCTGGTACTACTTCTGGTGCAGTAGATGTAACCACCACAGGCGACTCGGCGAGAAGCGCGGAAAGCTTCACAGTCACCATCCCGTCACCGAACGCCGCGCTTCAACTAGGTGCTGATATCGATGGGGAAGCACCAGATGATCGTTCTGGTTATTCCGTCAGTATAGCCGCCGATGGTCAAACATTGGCTATTGGTGCTTTTGATAATGATGGTGCCGGCAATAACGCTGGCCATGTACGAGTCTACAAAAACACTGAAGGGAGCTGGGCTCAAGTTGGATCTGATATTGATGGAGAAGCGGCAAGTGATAATTCAGGACTTTCCGTCAGCTTATCAGCGAATGGTCAAACACTGGCAATTGGCGCATATGAAAATGATGGTAATGGAACAAACGCAGGCCATGTACGGGTCTATGAAAACAATGGCGGCACCTGGACACAAGTCGGAGCTGATATTGACGGTGAAGCTGCGGTTGATAATTCTGGTTTTTCGGTAAGTCTATCAGCCGATGGGCGAACCCTGGCTATCGGTGCAGTTTATAATAATGGAACAGGTGCAGATGCGGGTCATGTACGGGTCTATGAAAACACAGCCGGCACCTGGATGCAAGTTGGTACTGATATAGATGGGGAAGCGGCAGGTGATAATTCAGGCTGGTCGGTAAGTCTTTCCGCCGATGGGAAAACGGTCGCCATTGGTGCTATATATAATGATGGAACAGCTACCAACGCAGGTCATGTACGGGTTTATGAAAACAATGCCGGCTCCTGGATGCAAGTCGGAAATGATATTGATGGCGAAGCGGCAGATGATGAATTAGGTTATTCGGTCAGTTTATCCGCCGATGGGCAAACACTGGCTATTGGTGCTAGGTATAATGATGGAACAGACAGTAATGCTGGCCATGTACGGGTCTACGAAAACATTGCAAGCAACTGGACGCAAGTCGGAAATGATATTGACGGAGAAGCGGCAGGCGATCAATTTGGTTATTCAGTTAGTCTATCATCCAATGGACAAACGTTGGCCATCGGTGCTATGCAAAATGATGGTACATCTAATAATGCGGGCCATGTGCAAGTCTATGAAAATAACGTCGGTACCTGGACACAAATTGGAAATGATATTGATGGAGAAGCAGGAGGTGATAATATGGGTTGGTCAGTAAGCCTATCAGCAGATGGGCAAACGCTGGCAATTGGAGCTTATCGAAATGATGGCAATGGTAATGCCGCGGGCCATGTGCGGGTTTACTCTCTAGAACAGGTCAATAACCTCCCCGTAATTACGGCTTCACAGAGCTTTGACCTTGCCGAGAATGCAGCCAATGGCACAAGTGTAGGTACCGTTGTGGCAACCGATGCAGACGATGGGACGACCTTTAGCAGTTGGTCGATTGTATCAGGCAATGACACTGGTGTATTCGCGCTGGATGCCACTACGGGTGTATTGACTGTAGTAGATAATGCTGACCTGGACTTTGAGACTACAGTTGCGTATAGCCTGATCCTGACTGTCAGCGATGGAGATAGCACTTCGGCACAGGAGACAGTCACGATCAACATCACAGATGTCAATGATAATACCCCAGTGATCTCTGCTTCACAGAGTTTTGACCTGGCCGAGAATGCAGCCAATGGCACAAGTGTAGGTACCGTTGTGGCAACCGATGCAGACGATGGGACGACCTTTAGCAGTTGGTCGATTGTATCAGGCAATGACGCTGGTGTTTTTGATTTAAATACCACTACGGGTGTATTGACTGTAGTAGATAATGCTGACCTGGACTTTGAAACTACTGTTTCGTATAGCCTGACCCTGACTGTTAGCGATGGTGATAGCACTTCGACACAGGAGACCGTCACGATCAACATCACAGATGTCAATGATAATACCCCAGTGATCACCACTTCACAGAGTTTTGACCTGGCCGAGAATGCCACCAATGGTACTAGTGTAGGAACAGTTGTTGGATCTGATGCAGACGATGGGACGACCTTTAGCAGTTGGGCGATTGTATCAGGCAATGACGCTGGTGTATTTGATTTAAATGCCACTTCGGGCGTATTGACTGTAGTAGATTATGCTGACCTGGACTTTGAGACCACAGTTGCGTATAGCCTGACCCTGACTGTCAGCGATGGTGATAGCACTTCGGCACAGGAGACAGTCACGATCAACATCACAGATGTCAATGATAATACCCCACTGATCACCACCTCACAGAGCTTTGATCTGGCCGAGAATGCAGCCAATGGCACAAGTGTAGGTACCGTTGTGGCAACCGATGCAGACGATGGGACGACTTTTAGCAATTGGATGATTGTATCAGGCAATGACGCTGGTGTATTCGGCCTGGATGCCACCACGGGTGCATTGATTGTAGTAGATAATGCTGACCTGGACTTTGAGACCACAGTTTCGTATAGCCTGACCCTGACTGTCAGCGATGGAGATAGCACTTCGACACAGGAGACAGTCACGATCAACATTACAGATGTTAATGATAATACCCCACTGATCACCACCTCACAGAGCTTCGACCTGGCCGAGAATGCAGTCAATAGCGCGAGCGTAGGTACCGTTGTGGCAACCGATGCAGACGATGGGACGACCTTTAGCAGTTGGTCGATTGTATCAGGCAATGACGCTGGTGTTTTTGATTTAAATACCACTACGGGTGTATTGACTGTAGTAGATAATGCTGACCTGGACTTTGAGACCACAGTTTCGTATAGCCTGATCCTGACTGTCAGCGATGGTGATAGCACTTCGGCCCAGGAGACAGTCATGATCAACATCACAGATGTCAATGATAATACCCCAGTGATCACTACTTCACAGAGCTTTGACCTGGCCGAGAATGCCACCAATGGTACTAGTGTAGGAACAGTTGTTGCATCTGATGCAGACGATGGGACGACCTTTAGCAGTTGGGCGATTATATCAGGCAATGACGCTGGTGTATTCGATTTAAATGCCACTACGGGTGTATTGACTGTAGTAGATAATGCTGACCTGGACTTTGAGACCACAGTTGCGTATAGCCTGACCCTGACTGTTAGCGATGGTGATAGCACTTCGACACAGGAGACAGTCACGATCAACATCACAGATGTCAATGATAATACCCCAGTGATCACTGCTTCACAGAGCTTTGACCTGGCCGAGAATGCCACCAATGGTACTAGTGTAGGAACAGTTGTTGCAACTGATGCAGACGATGGGACGACCTTTAGCAGTTGGTCGATTGTATCAGGCAATGACGCTGGTGTTTTTGATTTAAACGCTACTACCGGTGAATTGACAGTGATCGATAGTACCAACCTGGATTATGAAACCACCACTTCCCACTCTTTAACCTTGACTGTGAGTGATGGAGATAGTACATCCGCTGAAACGATAGTTACCGTCAATGTTCTTGATATAGACGAACTAAACGACAGCACTGATATAACCTCTTTCGTCATTGCGAGTGGCGATGGTCATCCTGAGCCTGTCGAAGGAACCATCGACACCAGTTCCCACACCGTCACCGCAACTGTTCCCTACGGCACCAGTCTGACTAGTCTGGCACCAACGATTACAGTTTCAACAGGAGCAACCATTAACCCTGAGAGCGGTTCATCTCTTGACTTCACCACCGCTCAGACCTACACCGTCACCGCCCAGAATGGTGAAGCGCAAGACTGGACCGTTACCATCACCAATGTTGATAACGACAGCACTGATATTTTATCCCTTAGTCACCCTGAACTTGTTTCAGGGTCTCTTAACATCGATGCAAGTGCACATACCATATCTGCTACTGTGTCTGACGGTACAGATTTAGCCACTCTTGCACCAACGATCACAGTTTCAACAGGAGCAACCATTAACCCTGAGAGCGGAACAGCCCAGGACTTCTCTTCAGCAGTCACCTACATGGTTACCGCTCAAAACGGTGATACTCAGGATTGGACGGTGACTGTTGTCCTTGCCGAAGAACTTAACGACAGTACCGATATCGCCTCATTCGTCTTTGCGAGTGGCGATGGTCATCCTGAGCCAGTCGAAGGAACCATCGACACCAGCTCCCACACCGTCACAGCAACAGTACCCTACGGCACCAGTCTGACTAGTCTGGCACCAACGATTACAGTTTCAACAGGAGCAACCATTAACCCTGAGAGCGGAACAGCCCAGGACTTTTCGTCCACCGTCACCTACACCGTAACAGCTGAAAATGGCGACAAACAAGAGTGGTTGGTTGAAGTAATTGCTGAATTGAATGGCGAAGCAGATATCCTTAGTTTTTCAACTTCCAATGAACTGCAGGAAGCAACCATAAATACAGGAAACAAGTCAGTTGAAGTTTACTATGCTCAGGGAGCTGATGTTGCAGAGGTCATAACCACTTTCAGTCTTTCTTCAGGGGCGGAGTTGAGGTTGGAAGGAAAAACTCAGATCAGTGATTCATCAATTATTGATCTAACGGATACTGTTGTCTATTATGTAGTTGCAGAAAATGGTATTGACAGTACGGAATGGTTGATCAGTGCTACTTTTGCTGTCCCTGACAACAACGCTCCTTCTTCAATTTCACTTTCTGCTGATAGTGTTTACGAAGAACAAACCCCGGGCACCTTAATAGGTCTCTTCACAACTGAAGATGCAGATACAGAGGATACCCATAGTTATGCCCTTGTAACAGGCGAAAACGATGATCACAATTTGTTCTTTGACATAAAAGGCGATTCGTTAGTCACCAAACTCAAGCTGGATTTTGAAAATGAGATCAATCCTTATATAATACTTGTTCAAACAAGCGATGGAAAAGGCGGGGTATATAAGCAAAGCTTTGAAATCCGCATCATCGACATCAATGAAGATGGTAACAATGAACCCATTACCATTTTGCTATCCAATAATGAATTAATCGAAAACAGTGGGCCAGATGCCATGGTCGGATTGCTGGAGACCATTGATCCTGATGGAAGCAGTGATGCCCATAGTTATGAGTTAACTGCCGGAGGAGAGGAATTCAAAGTGGTAGGCGATACGCTCAAGTCCAAAGTGGATTTTGATTTTGAGACAAAGCAGAGTTATCAGGTTACGGTGAGGTCAACAGATGCTGGTCAGGCGTCAGTCGACAAAACTTTCATCATCAACATTATTGATGAGCAGGAGGGGTCTGTCAACAATCCGCCAACAGCTATCATACTGTCAAATGTCAATATCCCGGCAAGTGGAGGTGAAGGGTTTGAAGTTGGCGAATTTGTTACAATAGATGCGGATGTTAATGATATTCATCGGTACACCATATTGGAAGGAACAGATGAGTTTGATGTGTCCCAGTCGGGCGTGTTGACCACCAGGTCAAACCTGGAAGGAAGTACCTATGCCATCAGAGTTGCGAGTTCAGACGGTGTATCCACCCTCGAAAAAGATTTTGTGATTGCCGTAACATCAACGCAAGAGATAACCTCCGATTTTGAAGCCATAGTAAACGAGAAAGGTAAGCGACAGGAAAATTATCGAATCATTGCAGTGCCGTTAAAGACTGTTGGACTCGGAGCATTTTTCAAAGGTTTTGATGTAGAGAACCTCAACAAGACCTGGCGAATATTGAAATATACCACTGGTCAGGGGCACGAAGATCTTGAGGGAGGTGCTTCCTTAAAGGCCGGAGAGGGCTACTGGTTTGCCTCCGATCAGGAAATCGATTTTGAAATTCCTAAGGGTAATAAATGGGCGAGTCTTAATGAGGACGGGCAATTTGAGCTGACACTCAGTGAGGGTTGGAACATGATTGGGAATCCGTTTTTTGAAGACATTGACTGGGCGGCCGTGGTTGAGTGGAATATCGCGCAAGGGAATGTTGAGAGGGAAGACTTTACCTACCAGGATGCTGCGTATGATCAGGTGGTCACCTACAATGGAGGTTGGAGCAATACCCGTGAACTAAAAAAATTCCAGGGCGGATTTTTGAAAATGAATAGGGCGGTAACAATACATATACCTAAGCAAGGATTTGCGAGTAATGGCAGAGTTGGAGATGTATCCATGGGGTATGTAAGAAATAATCAAGATTGGCAATTGAGCATACACATGGCTTATGGACTCAGAAGTACCAATTTATCTGGAATAGGGATGCACCAGGATGCAGTTACCGGACTGGATAAAATGGATCAACAACTGCCGCCAACATTGGGTAATCACTACTCCTTTCAGTTACTTGAGAAAGAGACCAATATTGCCAAAAACATTGTTGGTCCGGTTGATAGATTCATTTGGGACTATGAGTTGAAGGTCGATGAAAAAGAGACTGTCCTTAGGTGGGATAAGGACATGCTTACCAGTCTGGAAAAGTCAGTATTGATTTATTTGCCGGAAAGCGATCAGGCATATGATATGAAAGTCATTGACAATCTCGTCCTGGATCCATCAAAGATTTCAACCATTCAGTTTGCCTATGGTGCAGATGAATTGCTAAGTAAGTTGATTATACCATCCATTGTATATCCAAATCCTATGAGTACGAGTGCCACTTTTGAACTGTATATTGGAGGGGAAGGAGCGCAAGACGTGGCATTGCGTATTTATTCATTGGATGGTAAGTTGATGGATGTTCAAAATCAGCAATTACCAGGTCAGGCATGGTCCAAGATCAGTTGGACACCAACAGGACTAAATGCAGGAGTGTATCTATATCAGATTTCACATGGAGGCTATCAAAGCGAGATGAATCGGTTAATACTCACCAAATAGATAAACTAAAAGCGCATATTGAGGGTAACCCGAAACGGATTTCCACTAGCGCTCCTGCTAATCTGGAAGCAGAGATGGGTGTTTGTATCCCTTCTTTTGGACATGCTTGTCGTTTGTGCTTATCTGGCAGTTTCAATGTGATGAATTGATGGTATAGGTACTTCATGTTATGCTATGGCTGGGCAGCAGATCTACCGTTGTGACGATTGTATTCGCTTTTTAGATACTTGAAGCCGCTTTTTCCTGGGCAAATGAAGTCACCCTTGACAGTGAGCACAAACAGCAATATTTAAGGGTGATTAAAGAGAAGTTAGAGCAGTAGGGGTTAGGGTCAATTGGAGGCTAATTGGCTATCCTTCAGCATTTTGATTAAAAATAATTAAATTGTAGTGTTGACAAATAGCGAATTGTGCTATTAAGAGACGAAAACCAAATCAACCAAGCAATGCGCCGAGCACCAGTCACCACCTGCTATCGCCTGATTGTCGATTCGATCAGTGCATTTAAAGACCTTGTCAATACGTCAAATATTGGGGAAGTTACATCGGCATCTTTCAGGCCTGAGGTAGGAACTATTGGGAGAATATCACTTTTCTTACTGTCCAGATTTGATGAGTACGTTGCACATTTAAAAAGTCAGTTGAGATGAGCAGATATTTTTTCCAGACATTTTTTTCTTTCGTTTTAGTCGTTACTGCTCAGGGACAAAATAGCTATCAGTTATTTACTCCAACCGGGGACGGGAATTCTGATTCCTTCTATGCAGCGGACTCTGCTATGGTCTACAGTAATAGTGATGTCACAGGTACTATTGAACCACTTTCAAGTTCAATCGATTTTGGGTATAATTATGGTATTAGCTCCGAGGCATCTCTTGTTTCACCAAGCTCATATCCGTTTTACGATTTGTCTTCTAACTGGTCGGTTCAAAAAACAACACTGTTTAGAGAAACGACGCTAACGGAGACAGATTTTAATTCGTATTCTGAAGCAGCACTCTATGATGCTTTCCAGGCAGGTACTAATCAGGAAGAAAGCAAAACTGGCTTGTCTGTTGGTCAGGTGATTGCATTTGTAACGAATAATGGTAATCCTGCCAATACAAGAGTAGGATTGATATTGATTGAAGAAATACAAGGGACCTTTAATGTTGGTGATTTCATCAGGTTTAAGATAAAGGATGATCCGATGCGCCCCTTCATCACCACCTGGCAAACCACAACCGCCAGCGAGTCAATCACCATCCCAACCACAGGAACAGGGTATGACTATTCGGTCAATTGGGGTGACGGAACGGTACAATCTGGCTATACTGGAGATGCTTCGTACACCTATGCCTCAGCAGGGACCTATACCGTATCAATCACAGGTGATTTTCCAAGGATCTATTTTAATGGAGGGGAAGAAGGACAAGACAAGGATAAAATTATAACCATTGAACAATGGGGAGATATTCAATGGAGCTCAATGTATCGAGCCTTTAGGGATTGTGACTCACTTCAGCTTACTGCTAACGATGTACCCGATCTTTCTAATGTAACGGATTTATATGGAATGTTTGAAGGTACAGACAAATTCAATGGTGATATTTCGTCCTGGGATGTATCGAATGTTACTCGTTTGACCAGGATGTTTGCGGGTGCGATTTCTTTCAATTGTGATCTGAATAGTTGGGATGTGTCGAATGTGACGGATTTTGGTCAGACATTTATTGATGCAGATAAATTTAATGGTGATATCACATCATGGGACATATCCAGTGCAATAAGCTTGTATGGAATGTTCCAAAAAACGGAAGTCTTTAATCAAGACATAGGAAATTGGAATACAAGTAATGTGACTACAATGGAACGTATGTTCCGTTCTTCCAAATCGTTCAATCAAGACATTGGTGATTGGGACGTAAGTAAGGTGACGAATATGTCAAATTTTATCAAGGAAAACCCGGTGTTCAATCAGGATCTTTCGGCTTGGGATGTTAGCAATGTGACCAATATGAATGCCATGTTTGACAAGTGTTATGCGTTTAATCAGGACTTGGGGTCCTGGGATATCAGTAGCATCACTGGTAATGGCATGGATTGGATGTTTAACTATCTCAGTGGAATGTCCCAATATAATTATGATCAAACATTAGCAGGCTGGGCACGACTGGATCCTGGGGAAAACCAGATCCCGGAGAATATTACTTTTAGCGCTGAGAATGTGTTTTTTTGCGAATCCGCAGATGCTCGCCAGAGATTGATCGATGATTATGGCTGGAACATTAGTGGGGATGATTATGCTTGTAGTGGATTAATTGCCTACTATCCTTTTGATGGCAATGGGAATGACTCAACTAACAACAATCACGATGGTACCGTCAATGGCGCTGTACTAACAACTGATAGATTTGGGAACGATAGTAGCGCATACTTTTTTGATGGGGTGAATGACGACATTGGCATATCCAGTCCGGATGTATTAGCCACCTTCAATTCTCCTACTTTTAGTTTATCCACCTGGTACAATGGAGGAGAGGGAATAAACGAACCCATCGTCAGCAGTGGAAATACCAGTGGTGTTTCGTTAGTTGTGGAAGGGAGTGATTTGAAATTTTCGTTCAATGGAGTTTCAACCTATCAAACATCCGGGGACCTGGTCGCGATGAACAGGTGGTATCACTTGGCTGCCACCTATGATGGATCTACTTTGAGTTTATACATTGATGGAGCATTGATTAGTTCCCATACCGAGTCCTGGTCCACCATCGCCTCAACGGGTCCTGTAGAAATAGGTAGTGACGGATCCCAATATGCCATTGGTAGATTAGATGACATTAAGATTTACTCTAGTACCCTGTCCGCTACCGAAATCCAGGATCTCTACTACGAAGGAGGCTACAGTCCTCCTGTTGAGATCACAGTATCTGATGTAGATGGCAATGACTACTCCGGCGTAGTGATTGGTACCCAGGTATGGATGGGGGAAAACCTGGCTACAACAAAACTTAATAATGGGACTGATATCTCAAATGTTACCGACAACACGGCATGGAGTAACCTGACCACACCGGGTTACAGTTGGTTCGATAATGATGAAGTGACATATAAGGACAAGTATGGTGCACTTTATAACTGGTATGTTGTAGAATCAGGTGATGCATGTCCTATTGGTTGGCACGTCCCTTCAGATACAGAGTTTAATACATTGGAGAATTACATGATATCAAATGGATTTAATTATGATGGAACTACCTCAGGAAACAAAATTGCCAAGGCACTTGGGGATACTTTTGATTGGTTGAGTTCAAGTGTCGAGGGTGCAGTTGGAAATACGGATTATCCACAGTTAAGGAATAAATCTGGATTTTCGGCACGACCAAGTGGTTGGAGGTATGACAATGGTACTTTTAGTGGGTCTAGATATATTGATATCTGGACATCTACAGAAATTAGTAGTACAAACGCTATAGATCGGTACATATTTCACGATAATATTGATCTCAAATCATACAATTACAATAAGAAACATGGATTTGCAATTCGTTGTTTGCGCGACGCATCAATCTCAACAGCCACCACCATCAAAGACTTCACATTACCTGGACAGGCAGGTTCAGTGGTGATCGACTCAACCAATTTTATAGTCACCCTTACTGGGCTTTCTCCTAATAATGCGATTACTCCGGAAATCACCTTATCTGATGGAGCTACCATATCTCCGGCTTCAGGTGTGTCCATGGATTTTACGACTGCTTTCACGTACGAAGTGACGGCCGAAGACCGCACCACTACACAGACCTGGACTGTACATGCCTCCTTGGATTCGGGATTGGTTGCCTATTATCCATTCAATGGTAATGCAAATGACGAGAGTGGAAATGGAAATGATGGCACTGTTGGAGGAGCTGTCTTAACCACCGACCGTCTTGGTCTGGCGGATAAAGCCTATCTCTTTGATGGCTCATTTGACAGTATTCGTTTTAACACCTTGAATGATATACCAATTGGTGATGCTCCCTATACCATCAGTGCCTGGATTAAACCATCATCAATGGGAGCGCTAGGTACAGGCGGAGGAATCATTGGTTGGGGAGACTATGCGAGTGGTAGTAATAAAGTAAATGCTTTAAGGTTGACAGGGAATGGGGTTGTGAATTATTGGTGGTCAAATGATCTCGAATATACAACTGGTGACCTGGTTGATAACTGGCATCATATAGTGGCTACTTACGATGGTACGACACGGTCAATTTACACAGATGGTTCATTAGGAATTTCGGACACTCCTGCGGACAATAATATCTTAAGTGCCTCCAATATGACCATTGGCAAAACATTCTCTGAAGAATTTTTCAATGGAGTAATTGATGATGTTCGAATTTACAACCAGGCGCTATCCAGTGATCAAATTAGTGCACTTTATGAACAGGAGAAGATTCCTATTTCAATCACTGTATCGCCAATTTCAGCAACCCGCACTGATAAGCTATCCGTGACCTTTACTGGAATCGGTGGCACATTCACCACCAACACATCTACTTGTTCTGCAACAATCTATCATTTGGATGCTTCCTTGACGACAGAAAGTGTCTACCTGGAAAACACACAAGACAATACCATTAGGATTTTCCCTACCAGTATCAATGCTTCATCCACGGCTGCTGGCACATCTACATTTACTGCAGATTTTAACTTAGCCAATGCCTTCCCGGGAAATTATCAGGCCACTATTGCCAGGGACCATACTTGTACACAAGTCGATTTGGTCAGTGATTTTGAAATCACAGGTACGATTACGCCTGTGACTGTGGGCTTTGAGGAAGATTTTGAATCGGGCAGCCTGGATGCTAAATGGTCAACCGCATCTTCCATCACAAGAGGGCGGGTGGATGTGTCCACACTAGGAGAGCCGTTTGAGGGGAACTACTCACTGACCATGGATGCAAACCCTTCAGGCTTGTATAACATCAATAAGGCGGAAATAGAAGTTGACATAAGCAGCGCTGCGGCCAATACTGAATTTGGATTTTGGTTCAAGGAATACAGCGATGAATACCATGTAGAAGATGGTATCTACATCAGCGCTGATGGCACCAATTATCATAAAATTGAGGATCTCGGAGGAGTGAACTATTGGGAGTATCACCGGATGAATCTAAGAGATGAGGCCAACGATCTTGGACTATCGACTGCCAACCCTATTAAAGTCAGAATTCAGCAACACGATAATTTCCCAATCCCAACGGATGGTTTTGGAGTAGACGAAATGGCTGTTTATGAGTTTGATCCTGAAGTGACTGTTGATGAAACAGCAGGCTATCAGGGAGAAACGCTGACGGTAAGCTTTGTAGGTTCAGGAGGGGGAGTTTTTACCACAAACACTTCTACTTGCGAAAAAGGATTTTACGAGGTGCAGGCAAGTAGCGCCAACGTAAGATTGGAAGGCGCGACAACTGTCACACCTACCACGGTTTGGCTTACGACAGTAACCGGTACTACCCGGTACAATATGTCCAATGCTTTTGCTGGCTCATTTACAATACCAACTGATGCAGCAGCCGGGACCTATGATGTCGTGATTCAGGATGAGGGCAATTGTGCCACCACTGAGATTAGAAAAGTGGATGCTTTCACAGTGTTGACCTTTGATCCGTCAGCTACACCAGATGTAGATGCAGCTCTACTTGGAGAATCGCTGACGGTCACCTTTACAGGAGCCGATGGGGCAACCTTTACGACCAATAGCAACACCTGTGAATTAGGGGTTTATGACATAGATCGAACAGAAAACCAAAATGTATACCTCACCAACGGAACGCGAACGATCTTCCCGTCTGCTACGACTGGTACATCTACTCCTTCGACAACATTTACGGCTGACTTCACCATCCCTGCTGATGCCCCATTGGATTTGTATGATTTTGTGATTCAGGATCAAAACGGATGTGCCACAACGGGCATTGTAGAAAGTGATGCATTTACCATAGCAAGTGATAGTGCAGCCATCACCTCTTTCAGTATCGCTAATCAGGAGGGAGTTGTCATATCTGCTGCGGATCACACAGTAGCGGTGACCATGCCATTCCAAACTTCACCTACCTCATTAACACCTGAAATAGGGCTGTCAAGGGGAGCAACAAGTGATCCGCTTACGGATGTTGCTCAGGACTTTTCTTCCCCTGTTACCTATACAGTCACAGCCAACAATGACGACACGCAGGACTGGACGGTCACAGTGACCAATGCACAGAACGACAGTACAGACATCACTTTATTCGTCATTGCGAGCGGCGATGGTCATCCTGAGCCAGTCGAAGGAACCATCGACGCATCTACCCATACCGTAACAGCCACCATGCCTTACGGCACGAACCTTTCCAGTTTGTCACCCACGATTTCTGTATCGACCAATGCGACCATTAGTCCAGAGAGTGGCGCAGCACAGGATTTCTCCTCGGCGGTTACCTATACGGTTACAGCAGAGAATGGCGACACGCAAGACTGGATAGTCTCTTTTACCAATCTTGAAAACGACAGTACTGATATCAAGTCCTTCGTCATTGCGAGTGGCGATGGTCATCCTGAGCCAGTCGAAGGAACCATCGACACCAGCACCCACACCGTTACTGCCACAGTACCCTATGGCTCCAGCTTGACCAGCCTGACCCCAACTATTACCGTATCAGGAGATGCCACGATCAGTCCGGCCAGTGGTGAAGCGCAGGATTTCACTTCGTCTGTTACTTACCTGGTCACAGCGCAAAATGATTCTACTCAGGAATGGGTAGTCACGCTGACCAACGCACTGAATGACAGTACTGATATGCTTTCCTTCGTCATTGCGAGTGGCGATGGTCTTCCTGAGCCAGTCGAAGGAACCATCGATACATCTGCCCACACCATCACTGCCACTGTGCCATTTGGCACAGATCTTACCAGTTTGGCGCCTACGATTACCTATTCAACTGGCGCAAGCATCAGTCCCGAAAGTGGTACCGAACAGGATTTTACATCCACAGTCACCTATACCGTGACAGCAGCAAATGGCGATACACAAGAGTGGACTGTCAAACTGATGCAAACATCACCGTCTTCGAGTGATTCAACCGACATCACTACCTTTTCCATTACCAATCAGATTTCGTCAACCGTTTCTGTGAGCGACAGCTCAGTAACCGTCTATGTGCCTGATACACTTGATTTGACCAATCTGTCTCCAATATTTGAGCTATCTGAAGGTGCGATTTTGAAGCTGGATACCATTGTCCAGGAAAGTGGTGTGTCAGTCGTTGATTTTACCAACCCTGTGATGTATTACGTAATTGCTGAAAATGGTACAGATAGCATGCTTTGGCAGGTGACTGTACTTGCCGTGGAACAAGGGAACAGTGATCCTACATCCATATTATTATCGGCCGATAGTGTATATGAGGAGCAAGGTCTGGGAGAATTTGTAGGTTTGCTTAGTGCTGAAGATCCTGATGAGGGAGATGAGCATGTATATCGATTGGTCGCAGGAGACAGTGCCAATCACAATGTGCTGTTTGATTTACGTGGTGATTCATTGGTGACCGCATTTAAACTGGATTATGAGCAGGATGATCATCCATATCTTATTCGTGTTCAGGCAGATGACGGTGGTGGTGGAATATTGGAGAAAGGTTTTAGCATCAGGGTGATCGATATTGATGAATCTGGTAACAACCGACCATTTGATATCCTATTAAGCAGTGACACGATTAGTGAGAATCGACCTGAAGGATCGCTGGTAGGTAGACTTTCTACGCGTGATCCGGATGCGAATGACACACATGTCTACACCGTTACACAGGGAGGGGATGAATTTGAGATGGTAGGCGATGAACTGAGATCCACAGTCGAATTTGACTTTGAAATCAAGGATGATTACTTCATTGAAATCAATACGCAGGATGGAGCGGGAGAGAACTTTAAAAAGACCTTTACAATATTTATCAACGATGTGGTTGAGGTGGTGCCGAATCAGGGACCAACAGGTATACTACTATCGAATCAGATGATTCCGGAAAGCGAGGAGACAGATTATGAGGTGGGCATCCTTACCCTTGAAGATGAAGACAATGACGGCACGCAGCTTTTTACAATACTATCCGGATCTGATGAATTTAGCATTGATGGGAATGTATTGAAGACAAGCTCGGTGATTGCTCCTGGGGGATATGATATCACCGTGGAGGGATCTGATGGTGAGTTGTCTATACAGGAGGATTTTAGAATCACTGTGGAAGGAATATCGACCTTGTTGAATGATTTCACGGCTATTGTTGATGAGCAAGGGAAAAAGCAGGAGAACTATCGCATTATCTCCGTACCTGTCAATAGCATCGGCTTGGGCGCTTTCTTTAGTGGATTGGAAATAGCTAATCTGAATAAGACCTGGCGTATTCTTAATTATTCAACTACTAATGGCGCTACTGACCTTGCTTCTACCGCCTCACTACGAGCCGGTGAAGGTTATTGGTTTGCTGCTGATCAGGATATTGCCTTTGAGATTCCAAAAGGAAATCAATGGGCAAGACTCAATGACCAACATCAATTTGAGATGGAGCTTGTGGAGGGATGGAACATGATCGGTAATCCATTTATGGAGGAGCTGGATTGGGCCGCCGTGATCCAGTGGAATGTTGACCAGGAATTTATCACTCAGGATGACTTTGACTTTCATGATTACAATAAGGTATTTGTTTACAATGGTGCATTCAAGACTGAGACGAAGCTAAAGCGCTTTGAAGGTGGATTTGTAAAAGTCAACCGATCACTTACGATCTATATTCCGAAACATGAAATCAATACCGCTGGTCGAGCAGGAGATGAAGCCTTCAGCTACTTCTCCTCAAACGAGGCATGGGGACTGCAAATTGACATGACACATGGCAAGCGAGCCACCAATCTCACAGGTATCGGTATGAATAGCCAAAGCCATGCAGGCAAAGACCGTTGGGATTTGGAAGCACCACCAACCCTGGGTAATAAGTATGCATTTGAGTTGACAGAAACCAAAACCGGACTGAGTCGCAATGTTGTGGCACCACATGCTGGATTCACATGGACTTATACGCTCAATGCTTCAGAGCCGAACGTGACCTTGTTATGGAACAACGAGTCATTGCAGTCAATGAATCAACCCTTGGTGGTGCACCTGCCGGAAACAGGACAGGCCTTTGACATGAAGACGATCAATTCATTGGATTTGGAAACAAGTAAGATCAATACGCTTCAATTCATTTATGGAACTGATGCCTTATTGGACAACCTGGTTATTCCTGTTCAGGTTTATCCTAATCCAATGAAGACGCGAACGACCTTTAGGTTTTACACCATTGGGGATGAAACCCAACCCATATATATCAATATTTATTCCGTTTCGGGCGCTTTAATCGAACGCCTGACTTATCGTGCTGCACCTAATCAGTGGACGGAATTGAGCTGGCAACCAAATAGTGAAATTAGAGCAGGTGTTTACCTCTATCAGATTTCACATGATGGCTATCAAAGCTCGATGAACCGATTAATATTAACAAAATAGTTGAACCAAAATCACAATATCATGAAACAGTTAATAGCCTTAAGTTTATGCCTGGTTGCGTTTTCAATCGCATCAGCGCAGGAAGCTGTCTATCGTACATCCCCTGTAGAAGTTGATTTTGAAAGTGTAGACAATCCGACGCTGATTGCCATTGTCTCCCCGGCCAATTTGGAAGAGAAGACACGAGGGTTTACACCAGTGAAAGGTCGTCAGCTACAGCTCTCTGGCAAGATTACAGATGCCGATGGTATTGACGAGGTAATGATCAATAGCTTCCCGGTTTTTGTGACAGGTGATGGTAGTTTTTCTACCATGTTTAGTTTGCAGAAAGGAAACAACGACATCCTGGTGGAAGTGACTGACTCGAAAGGCAATCAAACTGAGAAGCTGTACCAGGTGAGAAGCGAGGATGAGGAAACAACAACTCCACTGGCAGGGGGAGATGAATTGAGTGGTCAGGGAAAATACTATGCCTTGTTGATCGGTATTGAAGAATATGATGATCCTGCCATTACTGACCTGGACAATCCCGTTCGAGATGCAGAGAAATTGGCCAGGATACTGGTGGAGAACTACACCTTCGAACAGGAAAATGTCACGGTGATTAAAAATGCTACCAGAGCAGATATCGTAGATGCGCTGGATGTGATGAGTCGTAACATAACTCCAAATGACAACTTGCTTTTGTTCTATGCAGGTCATGGCTATTACCAGGAGGAAACAGAGGTGGGTTACTGGATTCCTTCGGATGGGCGGAGTTTTGAAGTAAGTACAGCCAACTGGTTCAGAAATAGTACGCTGACCGAGCAGATTGGCACTATCAACTCCAAACACACCTTGCTGATCGCTGATGCCTGTTTTTCAGGATCTATTTTCAAGACCAGAAAAGCATTTATGGATGCTTCCCTGGCAGTCAACAAGATGTACGAGGTACCCAGTCGAAAGGCAATGACAAGTGGGACTTTAACAGAGGTGCCTGATCGTAGTGAGTTTTTGATTTATCTGACCAGACGATTGGAGAGCAATACGGAAAAATACCTGCGTTCAGAGCACTTGTTTATGAGCATGCAGGATGCGGTAATCAACAATACGGATATCATCCCGCAGTTCGGAACCATTCAGAAAGTGGGTGATGAAGGTGGTGATTTTATCTTCATCCGAAAGGACAGATAATGTGCCAAAAAGTAGCACCTCAAAATTTATTTACATTTAAGTGTTGACAAATCATATGTTTTGTCATTAACCTCTAAACTAGAACTCTATCATGCATTTCAATTTTAGCTTTTGTGTTGCTTTTCTGCTTACCCTTACCTGTGTGGGGCAGGAAATCCAGGTTGGTGCTATTGATATCAATTCCTCAGGGAATGTTGCCACTACCGCCATGATTGTGGCAGAGCACTCTGATCGTGAGCGATATGACATGTCCATTTATACCTCGGTCGATGGATTTGAACAGCCATTGGCGTACAACCTGGTGGAGCTGGTGCCGGGAGAGCCATTTAATATTTCATTTAACGGACCAACTCAGGTCGGTCGTGTAAAAGGACCTATCGAATTTGAGTTTCGCATTCGGGCCTCAGAGTTTCCGGTGAAAGTTGTGACCAAGCCC
The DNA here is from genome assembly GCA_049115695.1 of Cyclobacteriaceae bacterium. Lineage (GTDB taxonomy): Bacteria > Bacteroidota > Bacteroidia > Cytophagales > Cyclobacteriaceae > JAGDZR01. The sequence continues at coordinate 31,567 of JAGDZR010000026.1, forward strand.
AACAGCAAATGGAAAGCAGGCAAGGTTGTGAATATTGAGTGGACAGATTATTTAGAGGCCGGGTGGTATGATGTTGAGCTCTGGCAGGGAGGAGAGTTAAAGGAAACATTGGCAGAAAGCCACCGAGGGCTGGCGATCGAATCAACGCTACCCAAAGCATTGGACAAAGGAAAGGACTATGAAGTGCGTGTTTTGCCTACCAATAGCAAGGGGCGGTATTCTGAGATGATACCGGTGATGATCGTAGGGTTCAACCCATGGATCGCCATAGGACCAGCCATTGGTGCAGTGGGTACAGGCGGATTTTTCTTACTGACCTCAGGATTTGAAGATCCGGTGGGCACACCGGATGGAGAGTAGGAGTTTGATTTAGAAACCAATTCAATTGAAAAGCATAAACGAAAATATCAACAGCATTATTTCCCCCTCTTCTGAGAAGGGGCTAGGGGGAGTGGAGATCTCTACTTCAAGAGAACATAATGGATTTCAATCGAATCTTAGCAAATTCCATTACAACCCTAATTTGAAAAATTTTGCCCGGTTTAACAGGAACCATGCCACCAAAGCAGAAGCATGTCTGTGGAAATATGTCTTGCGAGCGAGTGGATTAGGGTTCCCATTCAGGCGGCAAAGACCTGTTGATCAATATATTGCGGATTTCATGTGTATTCCATTGCGATTAATTGTGGAGGTTGATGGGAACTCACACAACAATGAGCAAGTAGCAGTCAATGACCGGAAGCGTCAGGAGAGGCTGGAGCAACTGGGGTTTTTAGTTGTCAGATATACTAACAATGAAGTACTCGGAGATATTAAAGGAGTAAGCAGGCACTTAAAAGGTGTGATGGAGGAACGAGTCAAAAACCTCCCCCTAACCCCCTCCAAAGGGGGACAAATTTTTGGAAATGTAAAAGCTGGTCCAAGGAACCATGAGTAGACGCAATAATATATCCAGTAGAGTAGAACTCACCCTCGAGTCGGTCAGATGCTTCTGGGGATCAAAGGGGGGGATTCCTCCCTTGAGGGAGGTGGCCTTAAGGTCGGAGGGTGTACTGGCTACCAACCAACCAAAGCACTACCACCAAATGAAGGCAACCACTTTAAATACACACACTAACTACTCCTCCCTTGGGGAAGGTGATCGAAGATTGGAGGGTGCTTATCTACCAACCAACCAAAACAACAATAAATGAAAATCAGTACCACATCACTGTCAATGAATAAAATAGTTCTCAATACAAAATTATTGCTTGGGGTGGTGTATTCCCTGATTTCCTTAAATCTTGTACAGGGTCAGTCAATTACTTATACGGGAACAATCGATGTTGTTAATAATCCACCATCTCTTGATGCCGGAACTTTAGATATTAGCTTCAATGAAAATAATTCTTCTGACATTGCTTTTAATGGTAATGGCGATGAATTATTCGTAATAGGTCAAAGTAATGTTGGGGTCAATCAATTTTCTTTTGGGGTGTCTTTTGATTTTATTACCAATGTTCCAGCTGTTAATTGTTGCTTTAGCGTGAGTAGTCAGGAATCCTTACCAGGGGGGATAGCTTTCAATCCAGATGGCACTAAACTTTTTGTTAGCGGTAATTCTGGAGGTGAGATACATCAGTACAGTCTTACTACACCATATGATCTATTTAGCGGCGTGACTTATGACGGCAGCCCGCTGGATCTAGCAACTCTTACTGGGGATGCAAGAGTCGATGATTTTGTCTTTATGCCCGGAGGCACAAGATTGTTTGCTCTGGGTGCTTCAGGATCTATGATTCACGAATTCTCTCTTTCAAATGCTTATGACATTACAAGTGGTGTATCATATACAGGGAGCGGTGTTGATATTTCAAGTCAAACGACTACTCCCACGAGTATTGATTTTGACATTACTGGAACAAAATTATTTGTAGGTGATAATGGCGATAAACTTTACCAATGGACGCTCGAACCAGCGTTTGATACATATAATGGTACTGCGACTTATGATGGAAATTTTGAGACCACTCATGATGTTTCTGGATTCTCATTCAACCCTGACGATAACAGGTACTTTGTGGTTGACAGGATAAGCGATCAACTATATCAGTACTCAATGTCTGCTAATGTTTTTAAGGAAAAGGATGGCAATTTAGGAGACGTTCAAGGTTCCCTAAACGTTAGTCTTTCTGGGGATACATTTACGAGCAAAACTCTGATTGAAAGCAACTTAACTATCCACAATTTACCAGCAGGACTTACACCTTCTGTTACCCTTATTTCAGACTCTCTTGTTAACATCACGCTAGAAGGTAATGCAGTAAATCACACAGAAAATGATGATGTAGCTGACTTGCAAATAACATTTGGTGACGGAGCGTTTACAGGGGGAGACGCATCATCTGTTACCAACGCAACTGCAGCTAATACCGGGTTAGGAATAGAATTTCCTGAAGCTCCCTTTATCACCACCTGGGAAACCACAACAGCAAGTGAAAGTATCACAATCCCCACGACCGGTACCGGATACAACTACACGGTGGATTGGGGTGATGGTACGGTGATCTCAGGATATACAGGAGATGCCACACATGAATATGCCTCTGCCAATACTTATACTGTTTCCATCACCGGCGATTTTCCTAGAATCTGTTTCAACAATTCTGGTGATAAGGACAAAATCCAAACCATCGAGCAGTGGGGAGATATCCAATGGTCTTCTATGTTAGGCGCATTTTACGGTTGCGCTAATTTGACATATAATGCTGCTGATGCCCCTGATTTAACCTCTGTAGGAGATTTATCAAATATGTTCAGAGGTGCATCATCATTCAATGGAAATATCAATAACTGGGATGTCAGTAATGTTAATAAAATGGGTTTCATGTTCTATTATGCTTCCAGCTTCAACCAGCCGCTTGACTCATGGGACGTAAGTAGTGTATGGAGTGGGAGTGCAAGGTACATGTTCAGTCATGCAAGCTCTTTCAATCAGGATCTTTCATCATGGGACATCTCTGGTTTGTCTACTCTTGGAGGAATGTTCAAATTCGCCACTAGTTTCAACGGAAATATAGAAAACTGGGATGTAAGTAACGTGACTAGTATGAATGGGGTGTTTGATGGTGCGACAAGTTTTAACCGTGACATCAGCTCATGGGATGTGAGCAATGTTATTGATATGGGGAATGCTTTAACGGGTACTGCCCTATCCCAATCCAACTACGACGCAACCCTTCAAGGCTGGGCACGTCTCGATCCCGGTGAAACACAAATCCCAACAAACCTTCCCCTAGGGGCCACAGGACTTGAATTTTGCGAAGGAGCTGCAGCCCGTCAAGCCCTGATCGATGACTATGGCTGGACGATCAGCGGAGATGCTTTTGCCTGTGATGGACTGGTAGCTTATTATCCATTTAATGGGAATGCGAATGATTCTACCAGTAACAATAACGATGGTGCGGTCAATGGAGCTGTGCGGACAACTGATCGCTTTGGGAATGACAGCAGTGCATACTTTTTCGATGGTACCGATGATTATATTAATGGAACTGGGTCTACTGATTTCGGCTTTAGTGATTTTACAGTTTCTGCTTGGATTAGACCAGAGGATGCAGCAACACAAGGAATATTTTCTACTCAAAAAGCATCGACGGGATCCGGTTTAGCGATTCTCACAACATTCTCAGCTGGAAATGGGATTGCCTTTCATCTTGGTACGTTCGCTTCTTCAGAAGGACCGGTGACTACAGATTTCCCAGGAACCAAGACATATGTACTTGGTGAATGGATTCATGTGGTCGGGGTAAGGAATGGGACCGGTATGGACATTTACATTGATGGTATAGAAAGTGCCAATTTCACTTCCGCGCTATCATTGACCTCCAATTCGGATTTCGTAATTGGAAGAATCACCACTGATGGATCATCCAATTATTTTGAAGGAGCTATTGATGATGTGAAAGTCTTCGATCGCGCCCTTTCCGCCTCCGAAATCCAGGACCTTTACTACGAAGGTGGTTACAGCCCACCTGCTGAGAACGTTGTACCTGATGTAGATGAAAATGACTACTCTGGCGTAGTGATCGGTACACAAGTATGGATGGGTGAGAATCTGGCAACTTCCAAGTACAATGATGGAACAACTATTCCTAAAGTAACTGATAACACCGCATGGAGCAATCTGACAACACCTGGTTATGCCTGGTACGATAATGATTCTGCCACGAATGCACCTACCTATGGGGCCCTATACAACTGGTATGCAGTTGAAACCGGTGAACTGTGCCCAACCGGATGGCATGTGCCATCCGATACTGAATGGACAACCTTGGAGGATTACTTGATTGCAAATGGCTACAATTACGATGGTACAACCAGTGGTAATAAGTTAGCCAA
>JAGDZR010000027.1:0-36893 GCA_049115695.1 Cyclobacteriaceae bacterium
ATGGCGATGGTATTGCTGATGAAGATGAGGGCAATGAAGACACAGATGAGGATGGTATTCCTGATTATCTGGATGATGATTCAGATGGTGATGGAATAAGTGATGAAGAAGAAGGGGGAGAAGACTCAGATGGAGATGGTATTCCGGATAGTGAAGATGTAGACAGTGATGGTGATGGTATATCCGATGAAAGCGAAGGAACCGGAGACCTGGATGAAGATGGAATTCCAGACAATGAGGATGATGATACAGATGGAGATGGCATTCCTGATGCTGAAGAGGGTGATGCAGACTCGGATGGGGATGGCACACCTGACTTTTTAGATGAAGACAGTGATGGTGATGGTATTGCCGATGAGGATGAGGGCAATGAAGACACAGATGGTGACGGGGTTCCAGATTACCTGGATGATGATTCAGATGGCGATGGACTGTCAGATGAATTAGAAGGTAATAGAGACACGGATGGAGATGGAATTCCTGATTACGCGGATCTTGACAGTGATGGTGATGGACTGGATGATGAAGAAGAAGGAGCTCAGCCTGAAGCTGACTGTGACGAGGATGGAATTCCTGATTACCAGGACCCTTACAGTTGTGAGGACCTGCCGGTGAATTCGGCCTTTACTCCAAATTTTGATGGGTATAATGATGACATGATCATCGAGGGAATTGAGAACTTCCCGAATAACTCTGTACAGATCTACAACAGATGGGGAAATCTTGTTTACAAATCTGACGGATACAACAATAATGATAATGTATTTAGCGGTCTGGTTAACTCAGGGAATACATTACAAAATGGTAGTGAATTGCCGGATGGCACCTATTTCTACATCATTGACTTTGGTGATGGTAGCGAGATTCAAAAGGGATTCATAGTCATAAAAAGATAAGTCAACATGAAAAAGACGATAATAACATTCAGTTGCATTGTTGCCCTTGCCATTGTTGGCAACAAAGCTTTTGCTCAGCAGCAGGTCCAGTTCACACAGTATATGTTCAATCAGACTGCTCTGAACCCAGCCTATGCTGGTATTCACGACGGACTTAGTGCCAGCATGTTGTGGCGAGAACAATGGATAGGCTTTGAAGGTGCACCCAGTACACAGACATTTTCAATGCATTCTCCATTAATGTTTAGGTCGATTTCGCTGGGAGGTGTGATCATGCGTGATAAAATAGGCCTTACCTCACAGATAAGTACTCAGTTACAATATGCATACCGAATTCGCTTTGGTCAGACCAAACTGTCTTTTGGGTTACAAGCGAGTTTTTCCAACTACAGAACGGAGTACAATATAGATGGACTGGTTGATCCTACATTATTGAATGCCGATTTGAATATTACGAAACCTAATTTTGGAAGCGGTCTTCTGTGGCATGGTGAACATTTTTATGTTGGAATGTCTGTTCCTAAGTTATTGAATCAGCTATTTGATCCGAATAATCCAGCATCGCAATCAGAATTGATTAGACATTACTTCTTTACTGCTGGATACGTGTTCCCAATTGCAGAGAATATTATGATCAAGCCCAACTTTTTATTGAAAGCTGTACAGGGAGCACCAGTTCAAGCTGATATAAATGTCAATGTGCTGTTACAAAATTTATTGTGGGTGGGTGTTTCGTACAGGTCATTGGATAGTTTCGATGCATTGGTCCAATTTCAAGCAACCAAATCTTTGCAAATAGGCTATGCTTTTGATTTTGCTACTACAACGGATTTGGCTCAGGTCAATGCAGGTTCTCATGAAATAATGATCAATTATTTCTTCCAAATGCCTCATACTCGTGTATTAACGCCTAGATATTTTTAATTTGTCATTATGAAAAAGCTAGTCACAGTTTTTCTCGTCTTAATATGCCTGGTTGTTCAGGGAGCTAACTCTGATAAGCGCTATACCAGACTAAAGGCAAAGGCCGATCGGTTTTATAATAATTTTATTTACCCAAAGGCTGTTCAGTTCTATGAAAAGGCTATCGAGGAGAGCACTGCTTTTGATGCTCAGGCGCATTTGAAAATCGCCGATAGCTACCGATTGATGAATAATTCATTAAGTGCTGAAAAATGGTACGAGAGAATTGAGAGGCACGAGGTAATGACCGATCAGGATAGAATGAATTATGCGCAAATTTTGCTGAAAAATGGCAAGAAGAGTCGAGCGCAGGAAATCATGAATGATGTGCAATCAGCTGATAAAAACCAGTTTGCAAGATTGTCGAAGTTGGAAGATGAGGCTTCTTACTATGTCGATTCGATGGCTTACCTGGTTGAGAACATGGCCATCAATTCAGAAGACGCAGACTTTTCACCTACTTATTACGAAGAGGGATTTGTATTTGTGTCCAATAGAAAGAACGGAAAACTTAATCAGAATACATATTCCTGGGATGACACCTATTTTCTGGACCTGTATTATTCCAAAATCTCTGAAGATCAATATGCGGAACCGGAGGTGATGACCAAGCGCATTAACACAATCTTTCATGAAGGACCGTCTGTATTTTATGATAATGACACCAAAATTATTTTTACGAGAAATAATTTCAACTTAGGCCGTACCAATACAAGTGTGGAAGGTATCAATATGTTGAAGCTTTTTTATGCAGAAAAGAATTCAAAGAATGGAAGATGGACCAAACCTGTTCAACTTCCTTTCAATAGTGATGACTATTCTGTAGGACATCCTGCATTATCCAAAGACGGCAATACACTTTATTTTTCATCAGATATGCCAGGCACAGTTGGGAAGGCCGATTTATTTAAAGTGGAGCGAGTAGGAGATGGTTGGAGCGATCCGATCAATCTGGGTCCGGAAATCAACACAGTTGAGGATGAGCTGTTTCCTTATGTTTCAGTAGAAAACGTGCTGTATTTTTCCTCGCTAGGTCATCATGGAATAGGGGGGCTCGATATTTATAAAGCAGATTTATCTAATATTGAAGAAGGTGTGCATAACATGGGTTATCCAATAAATACTCAGGCGGATGATTTTTCCATGGTGCTAGATGGGGATGTAGGATATTTTTCAAGTAATAGAGAGGGTGGTAAAGGGAGCGATGATATCTATAAAGTAAATGTATTCAAGTATCAATTGATCGTGAACCTGGTGGATGCGGAAACCAGTGAATCGATCGAGGGAGAAATTACTGTTGAAGATGCCAATGCTGACGAAACCATCCTGAGAGAAAGTGATGTTCCTTCCATTTCTCTGGAAGTGATGAAGGGAAGACAATTAAAACTTTCAGGGGCTAGTGAGGAATACCTGGATACATTGATGTCGTTCTCAACTTTAGATATCCCAGCGGGTAGTTATGAGCATAGTATTGATATTCCACTCAGGAAACCAAACCTAAAAACGCATCTTCTTTATGTTGATAATTACATGAGGGAGACGCAGAGATTTGATCTATATGAGGGTATATCGGAAATTGATGAATCTCCGTCCGCCTATGAAGAGATACTTGCTGAAAAGCACATTGACATTGCAGGGATAGACTTTATAAGATCAGTTTATTACGACTTTGATCGTTCTAATATTCGAGAAGATGCTGCTGAAAACCTCAATAAGCTGGTGAGTTACATGAGGGAGTATGAAAATTTGAAAGTGACTTTGACTTCACATACCGATAGTAGAGGAAGTAGGTACTACAATGAGCAATTGGCTAAGCGACGTGCAGCATCTGCGAGGCTTTATCTGCTCGAAAAAGGCGTTCCCGCGAATCGAATAATTATTGAGCATTATGGAGAAAATGATCTCGTTAATGAATGTAGTAGCAGTGCTGAATGTGAGGAAAACGCTCATCAATTGAATAGAAGAACGGAGATTTACTTGTCGTATGACTAGCATTTGAGCATGACGCAATGAATTCTTTACAATCAAAGAATTTGTGTATTTTCGATCTCAACTGTGAACTACGACATTGTAATACTTACCTGTGATCAGTATGTTTCACCAACACCTGAAACACAATATGTCCAAAACCTGTTACTTGAGGATGGATTATTGCAAGATCATTTAGAAGAGTTCGGACTGAAAGTAGCTCGCAAAAGTTGGGCCGACCCAATTTTTGATTGGAGTAAGGCGGATTTCGTGATTTTTCGAACCACATGGGATTATCATGAAAGACTGGATGAGTTTATCGGATGGTTGGGTAGGGCATCTCGACTCACGAAATTTATCAATGAGTTCAAACTAATTCAATGGAACCTTGATAAGCATTATTTGATTGATTTGAAGCAAAAAGGAATCCCAGTCGTACCGACACGATATGTAAAGCCTTTAAGTAAAACTACATTGAAGTCTGAAATGAATGTCGGAGGTTGGGAAAACGCGGTTTTGAAACCAGCAGTATCCAGCACGTCGAGACATACATATCGAATACAGCCGCATAACATTGATAATCATGAATCTGTGTTCCAACGATTGATTCGTGAAGAATGCATGATGATTCAACCCTTCGTTAGTTCGATTCAGTCAATAGGTGAAGTTTCATTGGTTGTGATTGGCGGAATGTATTCGCATGCGGTCCTCAAGCGAGCAAAATTAGGGGACTTTCGTGTACAAGATGATTTTGGAGGTACAGTGGAAGCCTATGAGCCAACACCAGGTGAAATAGCATTAGCCGAAAAGGCGGTAGATGCGCTTCCATACGCAGCGATTTACGCAAGGGTGGATATAGTCTACAGCGATGATAATCAATTATGGATTACCGAAGTGGAGCTTCTGGAGCCTGAATTATTCTTTAGATTAAAGCCAGAGGCGGCTGCTCAACTCTCTGGCATTATCCATCACCATATTTTCATCAAAAACAGTTTGAATAACTGATAAAATCAAAAGTTAACGGTACTGTGTATAACAAAGTACTGCTAGTTTCGTTGGTAATGCATATGAAAAGGTTAAAGGAATTCTTTTGGTTATGCGCCGGTGCTAATAGGGACATATTAAATAACTGTCCATCTGAGGCAAGCAAATATGTAGGAATTGGGGCAACAGTGTTTTTTACAGGCATTTTTGCAGCTCTTGCAGGTGGTTATGCACTTTACACCGTCTTTGATAATTATTGGATTGCCGCCGCTGCAGGATTGGTGTGGGGTGGCATGATTTTCAATTTGGATCGATTCATTGTATCCAGCATGCGCAAGAGTGGGAATGTGAGGAGAGAATTTTTTATGGCGCTACCGAGATTGATCCTAGCAGTGATCATCAGTGTCGTTATTGCCAAGCCCTTGGAATTAAAGGTGTTTGATAAGGAGATAAATGCTGAGCTTTCTCTGATGCAGCAAGAGCAGAAGATGGCTGAAGAAGCTGTTGTAGGGGCAAGGTTTGAGCAAGAACGAAATCGACTGAATACTGAAATCTCTGCGCTGAAGAAAGAGATTACTTACGTAACAGAAAAACGTGACGAATTAAGACGAATCGCTCGGCAGGAAGCCGATGGTACTGGCGGAACAATGAAACGAAATCCCGGACCTATCTATCAAATCAAAAAAGCCAATGCTGATCGCGTTGAAGAGGAATTGCAAAGTCTAATTGCAAAGAATGAGCCTCTCATCGCTCAGAAACATGTAGAATTAGATGAAAATAATGCCTCAGCCAAGCTCGCATTGGCGGAAATATCTGAACAGCAATTGAACGGTTTGGCCTCACGGATGGAAGCTTTGGATCGCATTACATATGAAAGCAGTGCGATTTATTTGGCTCATCTTTTTATGATGATGCTTTTTTTGGCAATCGAGACTGCACCAGTCTTTGTTAAATTAATCTCTCAACGCGGACCCTATGATTTCGTGTTAGGAACTCAGGAATATCAGTCTGAAGCCGAGTATTATGAAGCCGTAGCAAAAGCTAATGCTACTATTAAGAAGCGAGCAGGCAAGCTCACTCCAGAGGAAATCGATTACGTTTTTAATCGATTGAATTTTGGGCTTGACAAAAGCTAGTCAAGCCCAATGGGTTTTAAACCTGGTAGTGGTATGTTCTAGGCTTAATCATCAATGGAAATGACATCTCTGTCTTTGCCCCGGATTGTAATCTCTGGATTACCGACGTAATAGATTTTACCAACACCATCGTGATCAACAACAAGTGTTTCCACAGCATTGACTTCAATATTTCCAACACCTTCTAAGTTAGCCGTAGCATCCAGAGATTCAAGTTCGAGGGCCTCAATGTTGCCAACACCATCATTGAGATAATCTACCTGATTCGCGAGCCCTGATAGGGTGATATTTCCTACATCGAACAGCTTGGCTATGACATCCTCTGCCTGAACATCGTTGATTTCAATATTGCCAACTCCATCAAGTGAAACATTGAGTTCGGTTACTGTCACAGGTCCATCATAATGTATGTTGCCGACTCCCGTAAGTTCGATGTTATTGAGTGACTGAGTCGTATAAACTTTGAATTTGATAAAGTCAATACTGGTGAACTGGCCATGCAGGTCAATGACAAGTATATCACTGACGATATCTGTGGTGATGTTATTAAAGAGGTCAGTATGCGTATTGATTTCAATGTAGTTACTATCCGCCAAGAATATTTGGACATCCCCAATTCCTCTCATTTCAATACCCGCAAAGGTGTCACCGTCCAATGATCGGATTTCTGTTTCAATAGGTCCATCGATATTTTCTCTTCCAGTAAAACATCCCGTCAATGTGGTCACAGTGACCGCTAGCATAAGTATGACTAGTCCTTTAATTTTTAATCTCATGGTTGAAATATCTTTGCTTTGACTTAAAGACATCAAGTTGCCTTTAAGGTTGCTGTAAATCGTCCAAATATTCAATGATGCTAAAAATTTGTTCAGTTGCCGTGTTGTGTATGCTCTGTTTTTCACTCCATGCACAAACATTGGAAAGTCCGCTTATTCCAGATTATGGTAAAATTTGGGATGTGCCAAATGCCATCAAACCCGATTCTAGTTTGGTATACAAAATTGCAATAGATCTCAAGACGCGAGTGTCTGAACCCCAAAAGGTCAATAGAGGCTTAGATAATGTTGCCCGAATGATTAATCTGCATGCAGTTGGTGGTATTAACTCCGAAAACATCAAAGTCGCGGTGGCGGTACATGGAGGCGCTACGTCTATCATCTTGAACAATGACGGTTATCGACAAAAACATGGGGTTGACAATCCTAATATTGAGTTGATCAAGCAGCTAAAAGCAGCTGGAGTTGAATTATATGTATGCAGTCAGTCCATGCTTTTCCGGGGATATGAAATGGAACATGTAAACAAACAGGTTGATGTAGGTCTATCCATGTTGACTGTAGTATCAGAGAAAATGATGAATGGATATGAATTGCTAGTTTTTGAGTGATTGTTGAGGGTTGTGAGCCCAGATCGCGCCAACTGCAAATCCAAGGAATACAATACCGGTGAGGCCGGATATCCAGGCATATGAATCGAGTTTGCTGAGAGAAGAGGAAAATAGAATAGGTCCAAGTGCACTGGCGAATACAGTGAGCATCATAGCCTTACCGCTAATAGCTCCGAGGTGGTCATTACCAAAAAAACGAGGCATGCTTACCGAAAGAATGACGGCATACAGCCCTCCCATAATACCCACTCCCAAAATGACTAAGTAATATGCCAAAGGTGTGCCGAGGAAAATCAAACCTAAGCAAGCAAGAGAAGCACCAACACATTTGACCATTAACAAATATCTCAGCTGTATATAGTCACTGATCGAGCTGGCGATTAAGGTTGTTAAAATTGCAATTACGGCAGATGGCTGAAAAATGCTCACAGCTATATCCCTGTCATATCCGGCCAGATCAAATATCGATACTACATGAAAAGTGAATCCGGTAATAAAGAAACCCTGCATCGCCAGGGCTAAAGCGAAGCACCAGAAAGAAAATGTAGCAGTAGCCTCTTCAAGTGTGTAGGATCGGCTGGCTTTGAAGTTTTGGTTGCTTTTTCGCATCATCCAGCTGGGGAAGTTGCCATCTGGGAGCAGACCACTTTCAGCTGGACTATTCCTGAAGAATATCAGCACAAGCAACGGAAAACCAATCAGTAAAACCAATGCAATCAATTGCCAGGTCATTCTCCAGCCAACATCCTGAATCATCATTTCAAAATAGAAAGGTGAAATGGAAAACCCTAGCGAAACAAATATGTTGCTGAAACCTGTTGCAAATCCGCGTTTCTGATTAAACCATTTCATCATCATTGTCCTGGAGACCAGGGTGATGACGCCTTGTCCAAAAAAGCGTAACAGAAAAAAACCTATTATGGTAATGCATATGGCAGCATACGAATAGTATGCATGATTTGGGCTGATCATCCATTTGATGACCTTGTCTATTTGACTGAGGTAGATCAAGGTAAGTCCTAACAAAACAGAAGCAGCGATCGCAATTGGGCGGACACCATGCCTGTCATACAACCTACCTGCCCGTGTAAGGATCAAACTTGAACCGATTGTTCCGATCATATACGCAAAGCTCAATTGATCCCTTGTAATACCTATTGCACCAATTAAATGGTCTGTAAAGGTTGCGACACCCATCGTTTGTCCGGGAATACTCATGATCATTCCAATGGTTCCCATTAGGATAATCATCCATCCGTAGAAGAATGGCCATTTGGCAGGATCGAATGGACGTGCAGCAAAGTCTTTTTGACTCATAGAGGCCGCAAGTTAATCGGCATTTGGTAAAGAGCGGCTAGTAGAATTTTCCAGTAGCTTTATCGCGTTGAATGTCCGTTACGGATTTCACTATACCATGCATGGCAATATAAACCCCATTCGATAACACCTGTGTCGCAGCAATAGCTCCACCTACATTCAGCCCGGCATCTGTATTTGCAAATTGTGCTGGCCGCATGGCTCCTGTCAATACAATCGTTTTATTCGGAATTTGCGCTAGTAAGTATTGGCCCGTCTGGATTAACGTATCTGTGCCATGGGTAATGACGACACGATCATGAGGACTCTTGGAGATTAGGGTGACGAGTTTCTCTCGATCATTTGCATCGATCTCAAGACTGTCTTTTTTGAACGCCGTGATGATGTCGTATTCGAAAGAGGGGTTGAGTTTTTCAAGTAACGATTCTACGGCCGGATCACCGATCTCAAAGGCCCATCCTTTAGTAGTATGCGGATAGTCTTTGTCAATGGTTCCTCCGGTTTGAACAAAAAGTATCTTATTCATAAGTATCGAAACTACCAATTATTTCTGGCATGAATAAAAGCGCTGGGCTCAGCATAGCCTAACAAATAGGCGATTTCTTTTGTTTGAAGCTGATCATTGGCACTAAGGAATTTATTCATTTCTGCTTTGATCTGATTGGTTAGTGCTCGGAAATTCGTTTGTGAATTTGTGAGTTTGCGTTGGAATGAGCGCAGGCTTAGTGCAAATTGAGTAGCTACTTCGTCGGCCGATGGTAGGGCAGGAGTGGCCATTTGCAAGACCATTTTTCTGACTCTTCCAGGAAAAGATTGATCAGAATTGTTGATCACCTGCATAAAAGCTGGTAATAAGTATTGAAAGTTAGTGATTCGCCCTTTGTTGATTTCACTAGAGTTTAGTGAAACGTTGATGATCCGTTTCTCGAGATTGAGAACTGCCTTGCCATCAATCAATAACTCAATCTCACGATGAATGAAAACAGAAGAAGCATCCATGATAATTTTTTCAAACTGTGGGTCTCCGGTATAGGTAATATGGATGAGGTGAGAATTGCCTTTGCTTTGGTTATCTATGGCAACAACTGGAAAGTTTGTGTTTAAGTATTCCGCAAGAACCAATAGTGCCTGGGACATGGACTTGCATGACAATGAAATTTCATAAATCAGCCCCATTGCATTTAAGTTCAGATATTTCCCGAAGGAGATTCCTAAGTCTGCATCATTCAAAATCGTCATGCTTTCACCCAGCATTTCATAGTATTGCTTGATGTGAATATGTTCTTGTTGAGCCATTAGCTTCATGTCCGAATCTAATTTAGTTGAGACCATTCCACGACAGTTTACATAGGCGCCCAGATTGCATGGTATAGCGGAAGCAATTTGCATCATGTAAAAATGGCGTAAAATATCAATTAAGTGATGGATTGGTTGGTGAAGTTTGCTGAAAAGTAACAGTTATGACATTGTTGAAAAACACATTGAGAGCCAATGCCTTGAATGCATTTGCAAGTGGCAGTATTCTGATCCTATTTTCATCCAAATTGGCAAAATTTATCGGACTTGAGCAGTCTGAAGTTTTACTAGTACTTGGGGCCGTTTTGCTTGTTTTCGGCTCGTTTGTTTCATATTCAGTTAGACATCCTGGGAATCAACTTGTGATGAGCATCGTCATTCAGGATGCTTTATGGGTCGTTGTATCAGCGGCGATATTGATTTTTAATCCCTGGGGTTTTACGGACGGAGGTTTGATGCTTATTGGCGCGATGATGTTGCTTGTTGCTCTTTTTGCTGTCTTGCAATTTGTGGGTATTAAAAAAGGGTGAGAACTTTTCAGTCACTCACCCTCAATTCAGGTGTTAATTTCAATTGGAACTTTAGAAAAACCTAAGCCCAACCTTATATCCTATCCACATTTTAAGCTCATTGCCATTGTTGTAGGTTCTATGGTTAAAGCCATCTGGGCCCAGGTTTGCAATTGGATTGTCAGTAGGATCGTCATCCAATTCGGCTAGAAAAATGTTAAGTGAAGGTCCGCCATAAACTGAGATATACTTATTCAATCTATATCCCGCAGTGAGCTGAACTTTATTGAGAGAGTACTCGCCACGAAGTTGGGGTCGTTGAGTTAATTGGATCATGTGAGTACTTGCCTCAATGCTGGCAAGGAGGTTAGGGACAGGTGTGTTAAAGGATGTTCCTAAGCCTGCTCCTGAACTCCAGAATTGTTGTGATTTGATACCAAATGAGACAAGTGAATATAATCGATCAGTACCCCCTCTATAAGTGAAGTTGTAGTCCATGATATCTTCGTGACTCAGTTCGACACTATGAACACCTGATCGGATAAAGTTGAATAAACCGATAGTAACACCATCCACTGAATCCGCAATGTTAATTACACCTAGCTGCAGACCTTTCACGTTTTTGCTCACATTGATAACTCCTGAAATTTGTGCACCTTCCATTCTTTCAGTAGCAACATTTACTACGCCACTTAATTGTAACCCTTTTGATACTTTGCTGAAGTTAGTAACACCAGCTATCTGAGTGCCGGCAGAATCCAATGTAAAGTTGGCTACTCCGGTTAATTGTACTCCGGCTATTGACTTAGCTGCGTTGAATACACCCGAGATCTGTCCGCCCTGAGCGGTACCTTTTATTATGTTTGATACGCCAGCTAGTTGCGCACCTTTTAAGGTGCCAAGGCCTGTGTTATGGACACCTGCTATTTGGATGCCGTCGATATTGCCGCCAATTAGATTGGAAACTCCGGAGATTTGAGAGCCTTTCATATAACCATGTTCAATGTTAAATACTCCTCCGATTTCAAATCCATTCAACCCGTGGATATTACCTCCAATGATGTTGAATGAGAAGTTGCAGTCTAAATCCTTGCTATTGATTCCTGCTGTCCCAAACCCAGGAAGAAATGAAACCTGAAATGGTTTTGTGGTGGTAGCATTTGACTGTTGTGCCATTGATGCTGCGGCAATGGTTAGTCCGAGTAATACGATTAATAACTTTTTCATAATCCTTTATTTTTTGGTTTTGATGTCTCTATGGAAACTAAGTGAGCATATACCCCCATGTAGGATTAAATATATTTTTAAGAATTCCTTTTATGATATTTCAGAAAGGTTAGTAAATGATAGTTGATTGTTGGTCTTATGACCAACAATGGTGGCAAGAACTGGTGGTTGTGAGCGATGAATTGAATGCTCCTAATGGTCGAGATTAATATCAATGAAATCGTCATCACGAGAGTAACGAAGCGATCTGCCTTGTGAAGAGGATTTAATTCGGCAATTACCGCAACTGGTTGTAGGTTTTAGCTATGACTTGCTTTGATTAGTTTGAAACAAAAAAGGAACTGGCGGATGTGAGAGATGAGCAGATTTCTCCCTACGGTCGAAATGACGATTGTGTCTTTTTTCGCATTTGAGTAAGAGCCAATCAATGCCACTCCTTTCCATGTCATGCTGAAGAATGAGGCATCTAATTGCCTACTTTAATCAAATGGAGTACTATTCTTAGCTTGTCTTTGTGACTCTGGCTCATTGTTGGT
The DNA here is from genome assembly GCA_049115695.1 of Cyclobacteriaceae bacterium. Lineage (GTDB taxonomy): Bacteria > Bacteroidota > Bacteroidia > Cytophagales > Cyclobacteriaceae > JAGDZR01. Next base: position 12,220 of record JAGDZR010000027.1, read on the forward strand.
CTTATGACCAACAATGGTGGCAAGAACTGGTGGTTGTGAGAGATGAATTGAATTCTCCCGATGGTCGAGATTAATATCAATGAAATCGTCATCGCGAGAGTAACGAAGCGATCTACCTTGTGAAGAGGATTTAATTCGGCAATGACCGCAACTGGTTGTAGGTTTTAGCTATGACTTGCCTTGATTAGTTTGAAACAAAAAAGGAACTGGCGGATGTGAGAGATGAGTAGATTTCTCCCTACGGTCGAAATGACGATTGTGTCTTTTTTCGCATTTGAGTAAGAGTCAATCAATGTCACTCCTTTCCAAGTCAAGCTGAAGAATGAGGCGTCTAATTGCCTGCTTTAATCAAATGGAGGAATATTCTTAGCTTGTCTTTGTGACTCTGGCTTATTGTTGGTCTTATGACCAACAATGGTGGCAAGAATTGAAGGTTGTGAGCGATGAATTGAATTCTCCTGATGGTCGAGATTAATATCAATGAAATCGTCATCGCGAGAGTAACGTAGCGATCTGCCTTGTGAAGAGGATTCAATTCGGCAATGACCGCAACTAGTCGTAGGTTTTAACTATGACTTGCCTTGATTAGTTTGTAACTAAAAAAGAGTTGGCGGTTGTGAGAGATGAATAGATTTCTCCCGATGGTCGAAATGGCAATTGTGCTTTGTTTTTCTAGTTAGTTTGGGTGGTTGCGTTCTTTCCAACGAAATGGTCGTTCAGAGATGAAGCATTAATTCATCGGTTGAATGAATGGCGTTAATTACATCGTGTAAAATGATATCAATTACACTCCTTTCGATCTAATCGATACTACACCTTCTACAATAGTCGTAGACAGTATCAATGCTCCTCCAAGGATAATATTGCCGTCAGGCACTTCTGACAGAATCAGGAATCCCAATACAATGCCAAATAGAGGAGTTAGGTTGGATAGGATGCTGACCGTAGTTATCGAAAAGAATTTGAAACTCTTGATGAAGAGTGTATGTCCCGCGGCTGTCGTGAACAGCCCCAATGCCAGCAGTCCTATTAGGTTCTGTTGCGTTGTTATCCCAGAGTATTTGACATCTTCTGCCAGGAAAAAGGGCCAAAAGAACACTATGATGATCACTAGCTGATACAGCATCATGACAGTCCCACTAATCCCGGCAATGTTCTTTTTTAATAGAATATTGCGCACCGCATATGCAGTTGCTGATCCTACACCGATCAGTATGCCAATGGTGTATTCATTTTCAAATGAAAACTCAGGAACCAGTTGGAATACTCCAAAGAGAGCAATCATTGCAAGCGGAATATGCCGTTTTTCAAGTTTTACTTTGAGTATTAGTGGTTCTAACAACGCCGTGATCATGGGGTAAGTGAACAGCGAAAGCATACCGATCGCCACGGTAGAAAATTTAAGAGCATAGAAGTAGCTGATCCAGTGAATGCCCATGAAAATACCTGCTGCAAAGACAATTTTAAAGTCTCGACCCCATCCAAGCCAGATCTTCTTGCCACTCGAGATAGCCAATACAGCTAATACAATCCCGGCGATGACACACCTCATCCATATAGTAAAGGCAGGTGGTAGCGATATGAATCGACCCAGTGCACCTGACGAACTCATGATGAGAATAGCGAGGCAGAGTTGAATGACGTTTGAAGTGGATGCTTTTTCGTGCACAACAATATTTTGCGCAATGTTAAGCTGTTTCTATTGACCAAGCGAAGTTTTAATGCGCTCTTCAATCATGGAAATGATGATATCTAAACTTTGACCTGATGATTGGATGGGATCAAGCGCCGAATATTTCAAGTGCACGCCTAGTTTGAGTGGAAATATCCCATTGGAAAATAGTTTATGATTTCCATCTATGACAAAGGGTACAATGAGGGCGTCTGGTATGGCTTCCATTATGGCCTTCAGTCCTCCTGGTTTGAAAGGCTTAAGCTGACCTGTTGTGCTTCGTGTACCTTCCGGGTAAATACATGCTGAGTAGTTTTTCTCGGCTACCCATTGTCCCCATTCTGTGATCTGTTGGACCGCTTTTGATCCTTTCTTTCTATCAATCAGCAGCGCACCACTTTTTCGAAGGTTATAGCTGATACTTGGAATCCCTTTACCCAATTCTTTCTTAGAAATGAATTTTAAATGATGGTGCCGAAACCCCCATATCGCAGCTGGAATATCAAACATGCTCTGATGATTCGACACCACTATCAATGATCGATCTTTGGGAAGGTGCTCAAGTCCGCTAAAAGTTACCTTTGAACCAAGTAGTCTCAAGTTTGCTACTAAGCACAAGTTGAGCAAATCAACACTTCGCTTATGCGGACCATATCCGCCAAGGTGATAACAAATGAATTGGATGGGATGAAAAAGACCTAACGTAAGACCGAAAAAGAAATAGAATAGGATACTTGGTATAATGGCCAAAACACGCATATTGGGTGAGTTGATTTTGATGCGAATTTAATTGATCAATGGCACAACTCACCCCGGATTTATGAGTTGTCAGGTGATTTTATAACCGTTCATTTTTCACTAAACCAATCTCATCCCCATTTTTTTCGTGCGATCAAGCCACTTTGCTCGAAATTGATCAGTAGAGTTTTTAATGGGTCCAATACTTGTGCTTTTTACTTTTGTCACTCCGATGAACTGGAAAGTCAACTTTTTAATGGCGTTCATGCTGGGGCGATTGTAAATCAGTCGGTAGTACCAACCCGGCTGATCCATGGTAGCGATGATTCTGGCTGATTTTCCTTTTAATAGTTTGTCCCACCAAAGTGAGTTTTCGCGCTTCTGAAAAGCAAAGCCCGGAAGTAGAATACGATCAAAAAATCCCTTGAGTAGTGCTGGTACAGAGCCCCACCAAACGGGGTGGATCAATACGATATGATCTGCCCATTTAATTTTTTCCTGGGCGTCCAACAGGTCGGGTTCTAGTTCTGTCCTTTTGCGGTAACCATATTGAAGATTCGGGTTGAAGTCTAGTTCACTGATGTTGATTTCCTTGACTTCAGCTCCGGCTTCCACAGCCCCTTTGTAGTATGCTTTTGCTAATGCCTGGTTATAGCTCTCTTTGTCCGGGTGGCCTTGAATAATGAGTGTCTTTTTCATAGTCTTGCATTTTTTGATAACTCAAAACTATAATGGTCAAGTGCTTAATCTCTTTGACAAAAATCAAAAACGATTTGATCGTTTCATTTTGTTAAATCAGTTTTTTATGCCACGAATTCTGCTGAGTGTTTCCTGGGTCATGCCCAAATAACTGGCAATCTGACCGAGAGGTGCTCGATGCAAGAGACTAGGTTTCAGTTCGGCTATCTTTTCGTAACGCTCATGAGTGGTTAGGAATTGCAGCATTTCGACGCGATCCACCAAATCAAAATATGCACCAGTAAGCACTAATCTGACAATGCGCTCAAAGCTGTGAAATTGATCCAGGAATTCATTCATGACATCATAGCTGATGCTGTTTACGAGTGAGTCTTCTATCGCCTCGATACCATACTTGCTTGGCGTTCGCTGGAAAAAACTATCAATACCTGTGATGTGCTCTCCTTCAAAGGCAAACCAACATGTGACTTCCTTGTAGTCTCTCATGTAAAATGAGCGCATCAGTCCTTGCTCAATGAAATATAGTTTATTTGAAGTTTCACCTTCTTTTAAGACCGTCTCACCTTTGTTGATATGCTCTGTTTCAATCGATTTCTGAAAACGTTCTAATAGTTCCTGATCATCAGAATGATCCAAGATTAATTGGGTTAGTGAGTTATTTGTCATGAGCATCTGATTTTATGGTTAAGATAAATTTGTCGACTCGATTTCTTGGATGATATCAACATAATCCTTGTGGATTTTGTGAAAAAGTAATTTACTTTAATCCACAACATTTTCTGATTAGATAAATTTTTCGAATTCAAATGAAATATTTTTTTATCTGTTTTTCCATACTTTTTGGGTGTGTTTCCAATAAGCAATCGCCCCCCGATTTAAGTACAGTTGATCCAGGAATTAATAAGACAGCTGTTTATGGTGAAGTCATCAGTTTTACTGAAATTGACAATGGTGCTCATATAAAATTGAAAGTAAAGTCTTCGAAACAGGGAGGTGCTGGTAGTGCTACTTTTAGAATAGGTGAAGAATTGAACTGTGTGGCTCCTCCTGCATTTATCAGAAAATATGAGGAGAATAGTCCATTAAAAGTGAAGGGCGGAGATGTTTTAATACTCGTCATTGAGTATAACGAAAGAAAACAACAGTATTTGATATCCAAAATAGTGACAAATGAATAAGAGATTAATTCCAGGGACACTCTTGGCCATCATTTTAGGAGTTTTATTGATCAATATCTCTGAATCGGAGGAGAAGGAATGGGGAAGGATAGAGCGAAAAATAGCAAGGGCAGATTACTTCAAACAAAAATTGCGTGATCCTGTTTCTGGAGAAATCCCGCGAGGAATTAGAAACAAGGAATTAGCATTTTCCGAACAAATGGACAGGCACCTCACATATGCAAGAACAGAGTCGGAAATTACGCACACCTGGCAAGAACTAGGGCCAAGTGATGTTGGTGGTAGGACCCGAGCAATTGGAGTGGATGTAAGAAACAGCAGCATTGTGATAGTGGCTGGTGTGACTGGAGGTATATGGCGGTCTACAGATGGAGGTGCATCATGGATTTCGAAGTTACCTGCTGGATCAAACCTCAGTATAACGAGTATTGCTCAAGATCCTAATAACAATGATATCTGGTATGCAGGTATGGGAGAGAGAAGTGGTTCTGCAGGAAAAGTTGAAAGCCCTAATCTCTATTTTGGAGCGGGTATCTATAAATCAACAGACAATGGGATTTCCTGGACTTTAATGAGTTACGATTTTGATGGTGATGCATTGCTGACCAAGCGCGCAAGTGGGGATGCAAATATCAATGGTAGTTGGGATCACCCATTAGATATGATTGACAAGATAGTGGCGTTCAATCAAAATGGGGCAACAGCGCTGTATGTAGTGGCACACGAATGGGGAATTTGGAAATCCACGGATGGAGGCACTTCATTCAGTAAATATTCGGCAGATTTTTTTGATGAAGATGCTGCTTATTCAGATATTATGATTGATAAGGACGGTATAGTTACAGTATGGTATGGTCCAACAGATTCTGGTAATAATGGATTTTTCAGGTCATATGACGGGGGAAACAACTTTTTTGATATTACACCTACAAGTTATCCTACCATGTCCATTGGAGCCAGATGTTTATTGGCATTAGCACCTTCCAGCCCATCTACCTTTTATGCTTTTATTTATGATGGAGATGCAGACCATCATTTTTATGCATTTGATATGCTCGCATATGACAATGACACTGGGGCAGCTAGTATTTTTGAATTGTCCCAAAATTTACCCGATTGGCCGGATGATTTTGGTGGGGAATTTACAACACAGGATGGCTATGATATGAGTTTGGCGGTGCATCCGCAGGATTCTGATTTAGTTGTGCTTGGATATACCAATCTCATCAAGTCTCACGATGGTTTTGCGACAGCCGTAGTAGATTCGCCTGAAAAATACTGGATTGGGGGTTATGAAAATCCGCATCGCACTGATGATGGGTTTGGCTACCATCATGCTGATCAGCATACACTATTCTTCGATCCAAATGATCCTAACAAGCTTTGGGCGGGACATGATGGTGGCCTCTCTGTAACTGCCGATGTAAGCGCGGATGCAGTGACTTGGGAATCCAAAAACAATGGTTACAATGTGACCCAGTATTATGTTGTGGCGATTAGTGATGATAAATCAAATCCAATTGTAGCTGGAGGTACGCAGGACAATGGAACTCCCTATCATAACATATCAGGTTTTAGTGGGTCCCTAATTCCTTCTTTGGGTGATATTTCTTCAGGGGATGGGGCATATTGCTACATTGGTGATGACCTGATCTATACATCAGCACAAGAGGGCGCTATTTTAGTTAGATCAAAAAATGCATTAGACGATGCACTGGGCTATTTTGAGCCTGCAGGTGTGGCTGTAGGTTTTATTCATCCATTTACAGTTGATCCGAATGATGAAGGGACATTGTATTATGCTGATACCGAAAATGGCTTTTACCTCAGAAATACAAAAATTGATGAAGCATTTGGGGCTGACGACTATGATCAGGCAATTGCCCTGGTAAATGACAATTGGGAAAAAATATCGTTTGGAACCAAATCCACGATTACGGCTATGAAAGTTTCAGATCAATCACCCGCGAGTAGACTTTATTTTGGAGGTGAAAATAATCAAGGAAAACCCTATATCGCTTATTTAGATAATGCCAATACATCCACCACGGGTGTGGTTAATAGTGTAAATTCAAAAGTCACTGCAGGAGCATACTTGGCAGATATTGCCATTAATCCACTGGATGGAAATGAAATATTGTTGGCATATTCCAACTACAACATCGATGGGCTTTATCACTCAACTGATGGGGGTGCGACGCTAACATCAATAGAGGGTAACCTTGGTGATGGTGATACAGGAACCAGCGGGGTTTCTGGTCCTTCATTGAGGGCTGCTGAGATCATCGAAACGACAGCAGGTGTCACTAAATATATTGTTGCAACAAGTATAGGTGTTTACTCAACTGAATTGTTAAGCGGAAGTAATACGGTTTGGACAAGTGAATCTAGTCTATTGAAAAACATGATTGTTGAGGATTTGGATGTCAGGTCGTCAGATCAAACTGTGTTGGCAGGTACGCATGGAAGAGGGTTGTTTCTTGCTACCTGGGAGGGAGGGAACAATGTTCCAGTGGTAGCAGATACTACTTTGACAATTGCTGAAAATAGTGATTCTGCAACTGTCGTCGGTGTAGTAACTGCAAGTGATGCAGATGGGGATGATTTGACCTATTCAATTTCAGATGGCAATGCGGGAGATTTGTTTGCGATCGATTCTACGAATGGAACCATTTCTGTAGATAAGGCTATGCTGGATTTTGAATCAACATCGCAATATGTCCTAAAGGTAAAGGTTAAGGACGTCTCTACTTTTACCGAAGCTACTATTACCATAAGTGTGACGAATGTGAATGAAGCGCCGGTGCTAGTAACTGATTTGGTTTTCAGTTTGAGTGAAAATTCTCCAGCTAACACCTCTGTAGGGACTGTTGCCGGTACAGATCCAGATGGTGATCGACTAACATATACAATTGTTGATGGTAACACGGGTAATGGGTTTCAAATTGATACATCAGGTGTACTATCAGTCAATGATTCAGCTGCCATTGATTTTGAATTGATCGAACAATTTATGTTGTCGGTGATGGGTTCTGATGGCAGCTTGAGCGACACGGTTGAAGTGCAGGTTGATGTATTGGATTTGGATGATGTGCTTGGAGTTGATCCAACATCTGTTCTGTCCGTTTATCCTAATCCAGCAGTCAATAAGATACAGATTGGGGGATTTGAAGATGAATTGATACAAGTTTCCATTTCAGATTTATCCGGCAAAGTAAAATTGAAAACGGCGTTTAGAAATAGCCAATTTGAGTATCTGGATGTTTCAGATGTTTTTCCCGGTTACTATCTGTTGAGAGTTGTTGGATCAAAAAAGACACTCAGTACAAGGTTGATTATTGGAAGGTAATCAATCGGCGATATATTTATCTGAAGCTCCACCGCATTGACATGTAATGACCATGGATAGGAATTGACCTGTCGAGAGTATCTGATGAACTTCATCTGGCTTAACAACTATTGTGTCTCCTGGAGATAAGGTATGGGTATTGTTGTCAACTGAAATGGTCATGCAACCGGAGATGACATGATAGATTTCCGTTCCCATTTTATGATAATGCTTATCCTGCTTAGCATGTTGATTAAAGTAAGCGATTTCAGTATTATCACTTTGTAAGACCGAACATTTTTGGTTGCTGTCGGGAGCTTTCCATTCTGTTGCCGTGAGCAATGATTCATGTTGAGTGTATAGTTCTGTGACCATAACTTTTCTATCTCCTCGTGCTGATTCAGCAAGTTGAGGGTCTTTGTTTATTTCTGATTTTTTGATAATCATTTATATCGTTTTAGGAAAGAATGAAAAAATAGCTTCACTTTTCGATGCTTCAATATTCTTCCATGACGTTGTTTTAAATGAAATCCCGACAACACCGCATGTTGGAATGTTATCAACTTGGGATGTTGAAAGGTGATTCGCCAGGTTCGTGATGCCTGGGTTGTGACAGCAAATACCAACCGTATCATGCTTGCTAGCTAAGTCTCCAATGATTCCCAATATTTTGGATTGCCCTGCATGAAATAGTTCATGATTTAGTAGAATATGATCTTCATTGAGGCTCCAATAATCTCCTAAATGCAACGCGGTATAGAATGTACGACTAGCCGGGCTCGTAACGATAACTGCTGGCGCAGGTGCATGTTGCCTAAGATGCTTCCCCATTATTTTGACATCTCTTCTTCCTCGTTTGTTGAGAGGTCTGTCAAAATCGTTAAGGCCATCAAACTTCCAGGATGATTTGGCATGTCTTATGAGATAGATAGTTTTCACGAGGGAAGATAAAAGTCAAAGACTACATTTTTCATGCATTTGAAATGACCTTTCGGGCACTTGTTATGACCAATTTTCGAACAAGGCCTGCAAGACAGGTTTTTGTTTTCAAACACAACGTATTGTGTGCGATAGGGGTACATGCCAAATGATGGTGTCGTACTGCCCCAGATGGAGTAAACTTTCTTTTTGAAGGCTGCTGCAATGTGCATCATACCTGTGTCATGCGTAAAGACGAGTGACGCTTGCTTAATTAGAGAGGCAGATTGATTGAAATTGAACTTGCCGCAAGCATTGAAGACACTCGCTCGCTTGCCTAAATCTTTTTGTAGGGTTGATTCAAATTGTTCGTTCTCTACCGTCCGCTCAAAGAATCGTGATATCTCGTTACCCACTTCCTGATCTTCCTGTCCCCCAATGAGTACTACAGGCTGATTGATTCGATCGCAGAGTTCAATGAGACGAGGCAATGGCAGTTTCTTGGTTGCGTATGTTGCGCCAATCACTATAGCCACATATCCATTTTTGAATTCACCAGGCAGCCAATTGATATCTACTTCATCTTTTTCTGGAATAAAATGATCCAGACCTAGAGTATCTCCAACAATATTCAAGGGTTCTAATGTTGCTAAATATCGATCTACAATGTGTTTGTTAGGCATTAAATCAACTTTTAGGTTGACCAGTAACCATTTCTGAAAATTAAGCTTGCTATATGTCGAAGACTTGACCCCAAGTCTCTGTTTGATTTGCCAGGTGCGAAGGTTATTGTGGAGATCAATGATATAATCAAATTTCGATGATTTGAGTTGCTTGATGAGTGCGTTTAGGCTTGAGCCTAACTCATGAATTTTGTCTACATACGGATTTTCGGCCAGGATCATCGCGTATTTGGATTTGGTGGCATAATGTATTTCCGGATTATCTAAATTGGTTTTCAAAGCTCGAATGACAGGAGTTGTGAGTACTATATCACCAATGGAGGAAAACCGTAATAAGAGTACTTTCATAAGCTTTAGCGGCAATGATCAAATATAGGGAATGAGAAACTGTTTTGCTTTTTTTGTGTTGTATGTATAACGATTTTAATATCTGAAATGAACTACTGGTTGATTAAATCTGAACCCAATACCTATTCTTGGGATGACTTTGTGAAATTAGGAAGAGATCATTGGGATGGCGTCAGGAATTATCAGGCGCGCAACAATATGAAGGAAATGAAAGAAGGAGATCTGGCCTTGTTTTATCACAGCGTCAACGAAAAAGCTGTAGTGGGAGTAGCTCAGGTAGTTCGAGAGTATTATCAAGATCCAACAACTGAAGATGATAGATGGGTAGTGGTTGATTTAGTTCCAGTAGAGCGATTAAAGCGACCAGTTACACTCGAACAAATTAAGTCCGATGATCGTCTAAGTAATATGGTATTGGTCAGGAATTCCAGGTTGTCTGTTCAACCTGTTAAATTGGAAGAGTTTGATTTAATTGTTGGTATGAATAATGCCTAAGGGTATTGACTCAATTAAACGTTTATGTATTATGAAGCAACTGTTGATTGTCGCCTTTAGTTTCTCTGCCGTAGTTCTTTTTGGTCAACGAAAAGAAAAGGACACCAGTGAATACATACAACAATCCGGTAGGATTGAGTTTGAAATTTCCCAGTTTCATGATGATTTCCATCTGGTAAATGGGCGAGAAAATGGTCTGTTGGTGGTAAATGAAACACAGAATAGGGTTGAAGGTGGATATGGATGGGTCATGCACAAGCTGAATACCGACCTTCAAACAGATTGGACCAAGCTAATCATAAGATCATCATCCCATTCGTTGATGGGTTGGGACTACTCCGAAGGATACTACTATCTTCTCTTTTCGATCGATGAATATCGGCATGAGAAATTGGAGGTAGTTAAGATTGATGCTGAGGATGGTCAAATTAGATCCGTAGAAATATCAACTGTTTTCCCATTGTCACTTTCCTATTTTGAGGTGGTAAACAATGTGGCATTATTAGCAGGAATCACGAATTATCGACCGGCTATTTTGACATTTGATCTTGACGACCGTACCCCTAGGGTAATTCCGGGTATTTATGACGAGAAAATGGAGATTGCCAATATTTCTGTTGATAGAGAATTGGAAGGCTTTACGGTATCGATGGTTGAGCAGTTATTCAATAAGCAATTATCGGTAAGAGTCAATACTTATACTATGGATAATATTCTGATCCAGAATAACCTTATAAATCCAGGTGATCGTAAAAATTTGATACATGGAGCTTCGACCAGTTTTGACAATGGCTTTCAGTATATCGCCGGAACATACTCTAAGAAAAGTCACTTGTACAGTCAGGGTATTTACCTGTCCAAGTTTGTGAATGGCAGGCAACAGTTTATCAAGTATTATGATTACGGAGAATTGACTAATTTTTTTGAATACCTGGGAGACAAAAGAGAAGCAAGATTAAAGGGAAGAATCGCAGAGAAAAAACAAAAAGGAAAAACCAGTCGGTTAAGCTACAGGTTGATGATTCATGATATTATTCCGAGGGGTGATGAGTATATATTGATTGGGGAGGCCTATTATCCAAGGTATTCGAGTTATTCGAGTTATGCGCCCGGCATGAGTTATGGAGGTGCATCCAACGTGATTGGCTATAAATACACACATGCCATTATCGTTGCATTTGATGCTAACGGAAATATCACTTGGGATCACAGCTTTCCGATCGATGACGTTTTCAGGTTTTTTCCAGATGAAATCGTGTCAGTTAATGCACTTCAGGACAGAATAGAGTTACTCTATCTGGAAAAAAATCTTATTAGATCAAAAGCGGTTGTGGGGCATGAAGTTCTGGAAGGAAAGAGTTACACGCCAATTCAATTGTCCTCTCCAGATGAACAGATGATGGTACGCGATCCAGAAATAGAAGAATTGAAAAAGTGGTATGGTCCGTATCTTTTCGCTTTTGGAGAGCAGCAAATTGTTCAAAAAGACAGTCCATGGAGGGCGCGCCGAAAGGTTTTTTATATCAATAAGATTCATTACGATTTCGACGATGTTCCCAACTAGTCATTTATATTTGCGGCGGTCATGCAACATAGATTGCTTTTAGATAGTGCGCTGCTTCAAATCACAATCCAAAGGTTGTGCCAGCAACTTGTTGAGAACCATGACGATTTTTCTAAAAGCGCAATAATAGGCCTGCAGCCTAGAGGAGTCTTTCTCGCTGAGCGAATTCAAAAAGTTTTAAAAGAAGAACATGCTATAACAGCCGATCTTGGCTATCTGGATACGACGTTTCATCGTGACGATTTTAGAAGAAGAGATGCGCCGAAAAAACCGAGTGTTACGAAAATTGACTTTTTGATTGAGAATCGAAACGTTGTTTTGGTTGATGATGTGCTTTTTACAGGGCGATCGGTTCGTGCCGCAATGGATGCGATGATTTCGTTTGGTCGTCCCAACAAAGTGGAATTGCTTGTGCTGATCGATCGACTTCATGCGCGTGATTTGCCTATTGAAGCCACATATATTGGTAAGAAGGTCAATACGTTGAACAGTCAAAAGGTGAATGTTAATCTTAAAGAACAGGATGGTGATGACACCATCGAATTGATCAATTTGGAAGAAGAATGAGTGAACTATCAACCAAACATCTGTTAGGTATAAAGGATCTTACTCCGGAAGATATTCATCTCATTTTTGAAACTGCTGACAATTTTAAGGACGTACTGAGTCGCCCGATCAAAAAAGTACCTTCACTACGTGATGTTACAATAGCGAATGTCTTTTTTGAGAACTCTACAAGAACCAAGCTTTCATTCGAACTCGCAGAGAAGCGACTATCCGCAGATGTTATCAATTTTAGTGCTTCCGGTAGTTCTGTGAAGAAAGGGGAAACCCTGCTGGACACGGTAAACAATATTCTTGCAATGCGAGTGGACATGGTGGTGATGAGACACTCCAGTCCAGGCGCTCCTCATTTTTTAGCAAAACATATTGATGCCAATATTGTGAACGCTGGTGATGGTACACACGAGCATCCTACCCAGGCTCTGCTTGATTCATTTAGTATCCGCCGACAAACGGGCGATGTGGCAGGCAAAAAGGTTGTGATAGTAGGTGATATCATGCACTCAAGAGTTGCTTTGTCCAATATCTTTTGCTTGCAGAAGCTAGGGGCAGAAGTGATGGTTTGTGGACCGGCAACATTATTGCCCAAGCATATTCACGAATTAGGAGTGAAAGTGGAGTTGGATATCAGGAAAGCACTCGAATGGTGTGATGTTGCCAATATCTTACGCATTCAACTAGAACGTCAGCGCATGTCCTACTTTCCTTCCTTAAGGGAATATGCCATGTTCTATGGCGTTAACAAAGCGTTGATTGAGTCGCTGGATAAAGAAATAGTAGTCATGCATCCGGGCCCCATCAATAGAGGGGTTGAAATCACTTCTGATGTAGCGGACTCGGATCAGGCGATTATCCTGGATCAGGTTGAGAATGGGGTGGCCGTTCGGATGGCTGTGCTCTATCTGCTGGCTGGTAAGGCCACCGTAGATTGATTTTATGGAGTTGAAGATGCCCAATGAATCGATATTTCGATTACTAAAAATCTTCAGTTATTTCATGATTTACCTGAGCGAGAATGTCTCATTTAGTCAACCAATAGAGTATTTCGTTAATCAATTCGTAAAAGAGTAATCCATTAATATTGGATTAGATACGATTTATCAAAAGCGTTTGACGGATTGATCTTGCTAGATAAAGTCAGTCCATCCCGTAGCTTGAACTAGACCCCAGTGTAGTTATAAGGGGTAATCTGTCTTAACTCTGCTTTGATTTCTTCCGTAACATCTAGTGAATCAATAAACGAGGCGATCACCTCTGCAGTGATTTTATCGCCAGTACGGGTTAGCCCTTTTAGCGCTTCATACGGTGATGGATACGCTTCTCGTCTCAGGATGGTTTGGATAGCCTCTGCTACTACAGCCCAGTTATCTTCCAGGTCTGCCTTGATCACAGCTTCATTTACTTTGAGTTTATTCCATCCTTTGATAAGTGAGTGCAAAGAAATGAGTGTATGCGCTATTGGCACTCCAACATTACGAAGAACTGTGCTGTCCGTTAAGTCTCTTTGCAATCTTGAAATAGGCAATTTGGCAGATAAGTGCTCAAATACCGCATTGGCAATGCCTAAATTTCCTTCAGCATTTTCAAAATCAATGGGATTTACCTTGTGAGGCATAGCTGATGAACCCACTTCATTTTTGTTGATGCGCTGGCCAAAGTAATTCATGCTCACATATGTCCAGATATCTCTGCTCAAATCTATAAGGATTGTATTGATGCGTTTGAATCCATCAAATAAAGCTGCAAGGTGGTCATAGTGCTCAATCTGTGTAGTTGGGGAGGATCTTTTTAGCCCAAGCGACTCAGCAACAAATTGATCACCAAATGCATGCCAGTCATTTTCAGGATATGCTACAAAATGTGCGTTGAAATTCCCCGTTGCTCCGCCAAATTTTGCGGCATAAGGTATTTGTGTCAGCAATTCTACTTGTTCATTGAGCCTGCTTACAAAAACAGCTATCTCCTTACCTAATCGAGTTGGAGAGGCAGGTTGTCCATGCGTTTTTGCTAGCATTGGAATATCGGCCCACTCTTCAGCAGAATTAAGCAAGATATCCATGAATTGTCCCAATAGCGGCAGTACTTCTTCAAGTATGCCCTCCTTTAGAGAAAGGGGAATGGCTGTGTTGTTAATATCCTGAGAGGTTAAGCCAAAATGGATAAACTCCTTGTATTGCTCCAGACCTAATTGATCGAAGTGCTCTTTTATAAAGTATTCAACTGCTTTTACATCATGATTAGTCGTTGCTTCGATTTCTTTGATCCGAGTAGCATCTTCAGATGTGAAATTCTCATAGATATCAGGAAGTTGATCGAGGGTGTTTTTGTCGATTCCAGCGAGCTGAGGAAGCGGAATGTTACAAAGTGCAATAAAGTATTCGATTTCGACTCTAACACGATACTGAATCAGAGCGAACTCAGAAAAATAGTTTCCAAGACTGTCTACTTTACTTCTGTATCTTCCATCGATTGGAGAAATTGCTGAGAGAGAATCTAATGCCATCTTGACTTCCTTTTTTTGAAGGCGCAAAAATACGCTATCAAGGTGACTTGTTGGTTGATGAACTACAATTAACTTTGCGCTCTTTAATTGAGAACTATGGCATTTGGATTATTCAAAAAGAAAAAGAAAAGAACAGATGAGCGATATCAGAAACTGGTGATCAAGTCTGCTCTAAAGGTAGCAGAGGATGCAGTTGAGCTGATTTTTGATGCTCCAAATGGACTCGAATATACACCGGGACAGTTTATTACAATAATTGACCAGGTCAATGGCGAAAAGTTGAGAAGAGCTTATTCGCTATGCTCGGTGGCCGAATTGGATGAAAATCCAGCTGTTATTGTCAAAAGGGTACCAGAAGGTAGAATGTCCAATTATATCAACGATGAATACGCTGCGGGTAGAGAAGTTGAGGTTATGGAGCCTATGGGACTATTTAGTCTATTGCCAACGAAAACGGAGGGCCGACATGTCGTTTTTTTTGGTGGCGGCTCAGGTATCACACCTCTTTATTCAATGATTAGAGCGTTGTTAAATCAAGACCCAAATGCAAAAGTGGATCTAGTGTTCGGGAATAGAGAAGAGAAGTTCATCATCTTCAAGGATGAGATCCAACAGCTTAGCTCAACACATGAAAATTTCAGAGTTCTACATCTTTTAGAAAATGATCCTGGTAAACTAGCTTTTCATGAAGGCAGACCTAACGCCGATTTGATTGTCTCAATTTGTGAACATTTGCAAGCCGATGCTCAATCGGAATTTTATTTGTGTGGACCTACTCCAATGATGGATGTGGTAACCGATGGGCTTCAGAAGTTTGGGATCAATGATTCCAACATAATAAAAGAAAGTTTTGAAGCTCCGGTGGAAGAGGAGAAAGGCGATATGAGCAAGGTAACAGAGTTATCGATTTCACTTGATGGAGATGACTATAGTTTGACCATTAGTAGGAATGAACCGATCCTGGCTCAAGCTTTAAAGGCAGATATTGATATGCCCTATAGCTGTCAAAGTGGGCTTTGTACCGCTTGTCGAGGTAAAGTGACTTCAGGAAGCGTAAGTATAGATCATGCAGAAGGACTTACCGCAGAGGAGATTGATGAGGGATATGTGCTTACTTGCGTGGGTAAGTCATTGACGGACACGGTAAAAATAGAGATGGGCTAATCCTTCTTCTTAGGTAATCTGCCTGCATCTTTTAGGGCCTTATTGATGATCCATTCGAGCTGTCCATTGGTGCTCCTGAATTCATCGGAGGCCCATTGCTCCAAGGCTTTCATTGTGTTTTCGTTCATTCTCAATGCAAATGGTTTTTTCTTAGCCATCTTCTCTGCTCCAGTTCTCTTTCAATTGGTCAATTGCTTGATCCAGTTCCTTTGGTTTTTGTGTGCCCAACATCAATGTTCTGCCGGTGGCTAATTTTATTTCCAGCCCCCATTTCCCACGAACATTAAGTGCTTTTTTCTTTCCACGCCATCGATAGCCCCAACCACCGTATTCAAGAATCGGATTGTATTTTTTCACAATCATCTTTGAAATATCATGGACAGTTAGCGTCTTTTGTTTAACGATCGGATAATAGCTATAAAGTATAGTTCCTGCGTCTATTTTAATCATTAGGTGGCCAACTGTAAGTACGATGAATATGCCCCAGGTGATTAACATGGTAAAAAGGGAAACACTAATCAATACCCCATCAGGAGCAGGATTATTGCCCCAAGGTTCTCCTAAAATAATCTGATGGTAAAAACCTCTTCCAAATAACCAGGTCATCCATATTGAGACGCCCAGTATAAGGTACCAACTCCACGTTCCGGTGAACCTTTGGGATTCCTGGAAAAGTATTTTTCCTTTCATGATTAGCTGTAGATACTTCCGGAGTTGACCACTGGCGTTACATCCTTATCTGCACACAAAACTACCATGAGATTGGATACCATAGATGCCTTGCGTTCCTCATCCAATTCTATGATGTCTTTGGCAGAAAGCTCTGCCAAGGCCATGTCAACCATACTAACTGCCCCTTCAACTATTTTATGACGGGCAGCCACAATGGCAGTTGCCTGTTGTCTTCTTAGCATTGCGCTTGCAATTTCCTGTGCGTAGGCCAGATAGCCAATTCTGGCTTCATGAATTTCAATACCAGCAATCTTTAGTCTTTCTTCAATTTCTCGTTCCAACGCCTCATTTACTTCGTCCAAACCTGACCTAAGCGTCATGTCAGATTGATCATCATCAAAGTTGTCATAAGGATATTTGGCAGCCATTTTACGAACTGCTGCATCAGTTTGTACCCGCACAAAATTTTCGTAATCATCTACTTCGAAAGCGGCAGCAAAAGTGTCTTTCACTTTCCATACGAGGATTACAGAAATCATGATCGGATTACCAATCTTATCATTCACTTTGACTCTTTCACTATCAAAGTTTCTGGCTCTAAGCGAAATTGATTTTTTGACGTAGAATGGATTTGCCCAAAAGAAACCATTGTCCTTTACAGTGCCTATGTACTTTCCGAAGAGCACCAGCACCCTGGATCCGTTTGGATTAACAAAGAAAAAACCAGGTGCTACCACCAGGAATCCCAAAATAAAAAGTAAGCCAATAGGGTTTTTCATGCCAATCAGCAGGGATAAAGCTGCAGTTATGAGTAGAACGGCAAAAAATAACATGAGATATCCTGATGTTGGCCTGACGGTATTTTCTTTAGAATTCATTGCTGTAGGGTTTAATTTGAAAAGATATCAAAATGATATCATAATAAATATACGTTATTCTTTTGAAAAGGTTTATTCATCTTTGCAGGATGTCACAAGGTTTCAAGAGTTGGAGTAGCTTTTATCAGCGAATCAATTTGGTGTTTAATGCGTTGATTGCCATTTCTTTACTTCCATTTGCGTACTTGTATTTGGAGATGCAGTCAGCTGCCAATCGTCAGCCGATGATTGATTCGTCTTATGCACTGGCGATTCAAATCGTTGGTCTTGTTGTTGTGATCGTGTTGCTCTTTATTGCTCATAGCAGATCGAAGAGGGACTTTGATAGCTTGAACATGGATCAGGACTTGTCGGGCAAACTGCAGCAGTACTACCAGACACAACTTGTTAGGTATGTTTTAATGGAGCTCAGCGCAGTGCTGTCTTTTGCCATCGTATTTTTATTGAGGGATTTTCTTTTTATCGCTGTTTATGTCATCATTTTATTCTGGTTTTCATTCGTAAGGCCGACCTATGAAAATGTTTGCAAGTCTTTGCGCCTCTCAAAAGACGAACGAGAAAGGATAAACAACGAGACATTCAGCTAGCCAATGAACGCGCAAGCAACTGGTGGAAGTGATGCACGCCCTGTTCACGGGTAGGAGA
Source organism: Cyclobacteriaceae bacterium (assembly GCA_049115695.1). GTDB lineage: Bacteria > Bacteroidota > Bacteroidia > Cytophagales > Cyclobacteriaceae > JAGDZR01. The sequence continues at coordinate 30,269 of JAGDZR010000027.1, forward strand.
ATAGCGTCCAGCATGATAAAATCTAGATCTGACTCCCTTTTGAACGCCTTCAACTACAAACTCGTCCTCACGCTCAACCTTATCCAGAAGAGCTCCAGCCCCTTGGTCAAGTTTGCTCTCATCATACACATATGTGATAAAGCTTACCTTGGTTTTATCCATGGCGAGTGGTTTGATTACGTTTATCGAGAGCCCCCAGGGATAAAAATTGAACATCATATTTGGATAAAGCCAATAATAGTAGGCCGCAATGTTTTTCCCATGATCAACGTGACCTTCCGGTAAATCGAATACTTCCGTAGCATCGTCCGCATAGCCTATTTGAAGGTTGCAGTGCTCATATAACTCAGTTTTATATGCGCCATAATCTAAGACTGCATTGAGGTCCTTGTGAACAAAGGGAATGTGAAACCCTTCAAGATAGTTGTCACAATACAGCACCCAATTGGCATTGACCAAGTAGTCCCTGGACAACTCAGGGCGATGGACAAATTGATCCAAAGGAAGAAAGCCAACTCGCTGATCCATTGCGTCAATCACTTTTTGAAAATCAATTGATTGATCAAGACCGACAAAAAGCCAGTTACTCCATTGGTTTAAGCCAAATTTATGGAGGCTATCGCATGCACGAGGGAAATTTTGTGCCTGTTCGAACTCCGGCATATGCTGGAACGCTCCGTCTAGTCCAAATCGACGACCGTGGTACATGCAAAGCAATCTCTTAGCAACTCCTGAATGCTGAACAACAAGGTTGCCCCTGTGACTGCAAACGTTGGAAAGGCACTGAATGTCATTTCCTGAACGAGTTAACAACATAGGCTCTGTTAGATAGCCCTCCATCATTGTAAATGGATGCATGTGATTTTCAAGCGGAACCAATGATGTATCACCTATCCATTGCCAGGATTTGAGAAACACTTTTTCTTTAAGGTCTTCAAAAACCTTTGGATCTCTATAGAAAGACGCTGGAAGAGTTTCCGCCTTGGAGATGTCAGGATCGATGCTGAATTGTGTATTGTTCATATATTGTGGCTTCATTCAAATTACACACCTCTAATCTAATATTTAATCAGTGAGAAAAACCAAACTTGGCTTCTGGACTAGTACTTCTTTGGTAGCTGGCAATGTTATTGGATCTGGAGTATTTATGCTACCAGCAGCATTGGCTTCCATTGGAGGATTAGGATTGGTGGGGTGGGCCATTTCGGCACTTGGTTCGATTGCATTGGCATTGGTATTTAGCAAGCTAGGGTTAAAGTTTCCCGGAGTTGCAGGAGGACCATACTATTACTCCAGGGTGGAATATGGAGACTTTATTGGCTTTTCAGTAGCCTGGGGTTATTGGATATCTATTTGGGCGGCAGTGGCGGCCATAGCAGTAGCTTTTGTGAGCTATTTGGCGGTGTTCATACCATGGCTGCAAGAAAGCTCAATGAGGTCAATGGCAGCTGGTATCGCCGTGGTTTGGTTATTGACATGGGTAAATACCAAAGGAGTTCGCAGTGCCGGGATTGTGCAGTTGTTAACGACCATAATGAAGATCCTGCCAATGCTTCTGATTGGCATAGTGGGACTTTTTTACATTAAACTAGAAAACTTTTTACCGCTGAACGCTACTGAGGGCACTTCATTGTCAGCGATTCTTACTGCTGTTTCATTGACCATGTTTGCCTATTTGGGCATTGAAAGTGCGACCATACCTGGTGATGAGGTGGATGATGCTGAGCAGGTTGTTCCAAAAGCTACGATGGCGGGTGTTTGGTTATCTACGTTTGTATATTTCGTTTGTTCTATCGCGATAATGGGCATGATCCCATTGGATCAATTAGCAAACTCATCAGCTCCATTTGCTGATGCAGGTGAATTGATTTGGGATGATTGGGCAAGATATTTGGTGGCTGGAGCAGCGGTGATTTCTACTTTTGGAGCACTCAATGGATGGATTCTTCTACAAGGCCAGGTTCCGAAATCGGTGGCTCAGGATCGATTGTTTCCATCGATTTTCGCCAAGACCAATAAACATGGTACACCTGCAATGGGTTTGGCCATTGGCAGTTTGCTGGTCTCGGTGTTAATGATCTTTAATTACGCGCAAGGTATGGTGAAGGCTTTCGAATTTATGATTCTGTTGTCGACTCTCACCTGTTTAATCCCATATTTTATCTCATCTCTGGCTTATTTTAAAATTATCAAAAGAGAAAGGATAACGGCAAAGAATTTAATTCCTACCTTAATAGCGATAATTTTTTCGGCCGGAGCAATGATTGGGGTTGGAACATCTGCTATAGTCTGGGGATTGTTCTTGTTAACGCTAGGTGCACCGGTCTATATGACCATAAAAAAAGTGAAGTCATGAAGACCTGTCATTCTGATTATGGGACGCTTAAGTCCGTTTATGTAAAGCCAGTTGTACATTCGTTTAGAAGTCAGAAACAATTGGATGAGGAGTGGGATACTCTAAATTACCTGAGTTGTCCCAGTTATGAAGGTTCAGTTACTGAGTATCAAAAGTTTATCTCTTTATTGATCAGAGAGGGTGTAGAAATCAATACGTTCGAAACGGATGATAGTGTTACCATTGATTCCATCTATTGTCGGGATGCCTCTATTGCTACTGATAGTGGTGTGATTATTTGCCGTATGGGTAAAGCAGGCAGGCTCAATGAACCAGCAGCTCAAAAGAAAATTTTTAGGGAAAATGGCGTTCCGATTCTGGGCGAAATTCTTCCGTCAGGCACGGTTGAAGGAGGAGATGTAGCTTGGCTCGATGATGAGACACTTGCTGTTGGGCATAGCTATCGAACCAATACCGAGGGTATCAGGCAACTGACCAAACTATTGGAGCGTGTTGAGGTCAATGTTATACCAGTTGAATTGCCCCACTACAAGGGTCGATCTGACGTATTTCACTTGATGTCCATATTGAGCCCTCTCGATCATAACCTGGCTTTAACATACTCACCATTGATGCCCATTAATTTCCGATGTAGACTATTGGATATGGGATATCAACTTGTAGAAGTACCGGATGAAGAGTTTGAAACTATGGGTAGCAATGTGCTTGCCTTAGGGCCTAGAAAATGCTTGATGGTATCAGGTAATCCAATTGTCAAGCAGAGACTAGAAGAAGCTGGCTGCACCGTTTTGGAGTACAATGGTAACGAAATAAGCATTCCAGGAGGAGGTGGACCAACATGTCTCACCAGACCCCTCTGGCGAGACATTTAGGTATTATAAAATGTATTCGCTCAAGTCTTTGTTCTGAACCAGTTTATCCAGTTTTTCCTGAACGAGCGCTTTGTCAATGACCACTTTTGCATTAGGTCCAATGGAATCTGGAATGTCAAATAGTAGCTCATTTAGAAGTTTACTCATGACCGTGTGTAATCTTCGGGCACCTATGTTTTCAATCTCCTCGTTGATTCGAAAAGCTACATCAGCAATTTCCTCCAATGCATCCTCTCGGAAAGTAAGCGAAACGTCCTCAGCTCCTACAAGTGCTTCATATTGTTTGGTAAGTGCATTTTTGGGCTCTTTCAAAATTCTCAGAAAATCATTCTTAGTCAGATTGTTTAATTCAACCCTGATTGGAAATCGACCTTGAAGTTCAGGTATAAGATCAGCCGGCTTGCTGAAATGAAATGCGCCTGCAGCGATGAATAGAATATGATCCGTGTTGACAATGCCGTATTTTGTATTTACGGCACTACCCTCAACAATAGGAAGCAAATCGCGCTGGACCCCTTCACGACTTACATCTGGTCCGCCTTTTCCATTTCTGCCCCCTGCAATTTTATCTACTTCATCAATGAAAATGATACCAGTATTCGATGCTTTCTTAATGGCTTCTTCTTTCACTTCGTCCATATCGATCAGCTTATGGGACTCTTCATCCAGGAGAATTTTTCGAGCTTCAGCAATAGAGACCTTTCTTTTCTTGGATTTCTTGGGCATCATGTTGCTAATCATGTCTTGAAGATTGATCATGCTGGCTTCATCCATCATGCCTCCTCCGATCATTCCCATCCCATTTCCTGCAGGTGCCTTAACATCAATTTCAATTTTACGGTCGTCTAGCTCTCCGTTCTTGATCTTTTCTCTAAATCGATCTCTGGTTTTTTCATTGAGTTCTTTTTCTTCGTCTTTTTCCGAAGATCCGGGAAATGATTTTGCTTGATTTTTGAGTGGTGGAATCAACGCATCCAGAATAATAGTCTCAACTATTTCAGAGGCTTTTTCTTCCACCTGTTCCTTCTTCTTTATTCTAACCATGTTGACTGATTGCTCAACAAGGTCTCGTACCATGCTTTCTACATCTCTGCCTACATAACCAACTTCGGTAAACTTCGATGCTTCTACCTTTGTAAATGGTGCATCGGCAACTTTGGCCAGTCGTCTTGCAATCTCAGTCTTCCCAACTCCGGTAGCTCCAATTAACAGGATGTTATTTGGGACAATATCATTTTTAATATCGCTGGTGACGTTCATTCGCCTCCATCTATTTCGAAGCGCGATGGCTACATTTCGTTTTGCATCTCCCTGACCAATAATGTATTTGTCAAGCTCAGCGACGATTTCTTTAGGTGTAAGATTATCCATTATTAAAATATCTTCTTTATTGTGTTGAGATTGCCCGAAAGCGAAATAAAGCTGGATCCGCCAGCCGCGTGATAGGTAGCTCTTGTAAATCTCAAATCATAGTCTTTTATACGTATCATGATGCCATAACTGAAGCCAGCTCCATAGGCACCCTGGGGTAACCTCAATTCTTCTCTTCTACGATGATTATAACCAATGGTTAACTCGATGATTTCCCCAATGAGCAAAGTGGTACCCACATTTAAATATCTTAAAACGAGATTTGGAGTAGATGGAGGGTCATTTGGATTGTGAACGTAATAGTTGCCAAAATCTGAAGTTAAATTGGAACCGGTTATATCAAATCTAAAAGGCATATGAGCCGGGCTGATAGACGTGCCAACCACCAAGTCAAATGGCAATTTTGAATGTTGTATGCCGCTGATTTGAAAACCGAAATTCCGAATGACCATCCCGAAGCTGATCGGCTGGCTGGGATGTTTGTAGGACCCCCCAAAATCAAACAGTGCAGCAGAATAATTCTGACTCACCAGATGAGAACCAGCATATTTAATATTCAGACCAAGGGAGAACGGACCTATCGTTTGAGCTTTACCAATGCTAATCATGTAATCCCGAGGTTGAAAGTCACCGAGGATCTCACCTGTTTCACTAGTAATATTCATTTTACCATAGCCCAGGTAATTGATGCCCATGCCAAATTTCCCAAGTGACCCCACTTCAAATGCATTGGTAATTGCGAAATGATTAATGCCCGCAAAATGCGGATTGACCAATATTGAAGTTTGCCCACTTTCAGAAAAATTTATGCTTGCCGGATTGTTCAATATGAGACCAGGATCATTTGCAGTGCTAGCCACGGCATCACCGCCAAGTGCCGCGATATGGGCACTAGCAGGGATATTATGCGCTGAAAATAAGCCCTGACCATATCCTGCCAAACTAGCAACTAAACAAAAGGCAAGCGCTAATCTCATTTGTTTGTTTCAGGGAACTTCAAATCCATTGCGTTTTTCACTTTTTGATTTAATAACGCAATAGAGAGGACATCTCTTACATTCTCAACATATTGAATTTTCAGTCCCTTAAGGTACTGGGGTGAAATTTCCTCAAGGTCCTTTCGGTTTCTGTGGCAGAGGATTATCTCTTTAATGCCGGCTCTCTTGGCTGCTAGTATCTTTTCCTTGATGCCACCAACAGGTAGTACTTTCCCTCTAAGTGTAATTTCACCTGTCATGGCCAACTTAGACTTTATTTTACGTTGAGTGTAAAGTGAGGTGAGTGCTGTGAGCATTGTGATGCCAGCTGAAGGTCCGTCTTTCGGAATTGCACCGGCTGGAACATGCACATGAAGATCATAATGCTCAAATACCTCAAATGGTATTTCAAGATCTTCCGCATTAGACTTGAGATAGGAAAGTGCGGTTACCGCTGACTCCTTCATCACATCTCCTAACTGACCTGAAAGCGTCAGTTTGCCTTTGCCTTTGCTTAAGCTTGATTCAATAAAGAGTATCTCACCTCCCACAGGTGTCCATGCAAGACCAGTTGCCACACCAGCTACTTCATTGTTTTCATATGTCTCTTTATCGAAAATTTCAGGACCTAATATTTTTCTTACCTGTGGTTCTCCAATTTTGGATTCATATTCCTCTTCCATGGCTATAGATTTTGCCACATTTCGGATTACAGATGAAATTTGCCGTTCGAGCGTCCTTACCCCAGATTCTCGGGTGTAATCATTAATAATTTTGGCAATAGACTTAGAATCAAGCGACATGTCGGATTTACTGAGACCATGTTCTCCTAACTGCTTGGGAATGAGGTGTTTTTTGGCTATTTGTTGCTTCTCCTCTTGCGTATATCCGGTGATCTCTATGATTTCCATCCGATCCCTTAATGCAGGCTGTATGGTCTCAAGGCTATTGGATGTGGCAATGAATAGCACTTTACTGAGGTCAAAATCAACCTCAAGATAATTGTCCTTAAAGGTGCTGTTTTGCTCTGGGTCAAGCACTTCTAGTAA
>JAGDZR010000028.1:0-165 GCA_049115695.1 Cyclobacteriaceae bacterium
GGTAGACTGAATCGCCACCTTCTGTATAAACTACAGCATCTCCATGTAAGTTGGCAATAACCGGAGCATCATTGACTGGTAATACATCAACAGTCGTAGTTACAGATGTCAGTGAATCTCCGCCATTCTTGTTTCCATCACCATCGTTTAACCACCAATTAACTG
>JAGDZR010000028.1:254-677 GCA_049115695.1 Cyclobacteriaceae bacterium
TATTACCACTAGCTCTGTTAATGGTATAAGGACCTGTACCAATCGTCCATAAGGTTGAGTTCCCTAGTACTAAAGTGTCTTCTGCATTGACTCCTCCACTGTTAATGGAAACAGCCAAATAGCCATCACTGTAATCCAATTCGGCTGTACTACCACTTATCGGATCATCTAAATCACTAACTAATCCGGCTGTTCCAGCATCAAGGTAAACCGAATCGCCTCCTTCTGTATAAACTACAGCATCGCCATGTAAGTTGGCAATAACCGGAGCATCATTGACTGGTAATACATCAACAGTCGTAGTTACAGATGTAAGAGAATCTCCTCCATTCTTGTTTCCATCACCGTCGTTTAACCACCAATTAACTGTCCTCACACCAGTGCTATCTGGATTGGATAAATTCGTGTTTCTGTAAGCTATTG
>JAGDZR010000028.1:754-32133 GCA_049115695.1 Cyclobacteriaceae bacterium
TATTACCACTAGCTCTGTTAATCGTATAAGGACCTGTACCAATCGTCCATAAGGTCGAATTGCCGAGCATCAGTGTGTCCTCTGCATTGACCCCACCACTATTGATGGAAACAGCCAAATAGCCGTCACTGTAATCTAATTTAGCAGCACTACCACTTATTGGATCATCTAGATCGCTAAGTAATCCATCTGTTCCCGCATCAAGGTAGACTGAATCGCCACCTTCCGTGTAAATCACGGCATCACCATTTAGGTTGGCAATGACTGGGGCATCATTAATCGCAATCGGACTTACCGTGAATGTTACCGTACTATCCTCAAAACCAGCAGCCTGATCACGAATCAAGGCTGAAAGAGTGCGATCTGAAGTATCAGGGTTATCAAGTAGGTTACTATATACAATTGCCCGTATTAAAGAATCAATTACGTTATCATCTGCTGCTTGTCCTGTAGTAGCATTTGCATTAAATGTTATTCGAATTGAATCAGCATCGTTTCTAGTAATACCTCCAATTCTTGCTCCACCAAATGTTACAGAATCCACTGCAAAGTCTTCAATCCCAAACGATGTGTTCGCAGTATCTAAAAAGACTGTATCCTCACTCGCCCTAAACGTTCCCACTGATATCGAAACATCCAAAAATCCTCCATCAAAATTTACCTTCTGATCTGGGTCTTCAACTATCGTCGTGGCGCTTGAAATCAAATCTGTAATACTAACTGGAGTGTTTTCGTAAAAATCTACAACATCACCATTTAGCTCATAAATGTTCGTTTTATCGTTGCTTTCAAAAATATTGATAGTAAACGTGGTATCAACGTCACCACTGCCATCTCCGTCATTGATTCGTAAGGTGAAATCATAACTAGTCGCAGGATTGTTTTCCGTATTCTCGTATGTAATTTGTCTCAGTGTATTGTTAACATCATCTGTTGTTGCGGTTCCAGCATTACTGTTAAAAGTAATCTGAAGGGTATTGGCAGATCCTCCTCCCAAAACAGCCAATTGTGCGATTTCACCTCCTAAGTTGCTCAAGGTTGTGCCTGAAAGAGACAAATTATTTCCATCATTAAATCCCCATTCATCCTTTCCGTTAGCTCCACCAGCTCTAAAAATGGTGACCACAGTCCCCGCGTAATCATTGTATACTGAGTCATCAACATCTTTTAAACCAAAGTCTCCATCCGCATCAATTAAGATAGGTGCACCATCTTCATTAAAGTTTGGATCATCTGATCCATCATCTGTATATCCTACTAGATAAGGACTGTCGTTAATGGAAATTACGTCTACGTTCACATCATAGGCAATACTGACAGAGTCACCACTATTCTCAGTCAGGTCACCATCACCAAAAATGAAGGTTACTACCCGTTCGTTAGTAGTGTCTGGATTAGCCAAATTAAGATTATAGTATGCAATTGATTTGATGAGTTCATTCACATCCACAGAATCTGCATTTGCATTCAATACGACACCCAAACTATCTAATCCCCCAGCTCCAACTGTCAGTGTTCCAATTGCCTGTCCATTATTTGAAACAACACCACCGGACACAGTGACACCAAATGGATTAGCATCAATCACTAATGTATCTTCTGCCGCTACGCCATTAGCTGTAATTTCAACACTAAGAAATCCGTCTTCATAATCTGCAGCACTATCTAAATCATTTAAGAATCCATTTACGGCAATCTGTAGGGAATCAGTCTGAGCTTCATTAAAAGTTACAGTACCAGACACATTGCTCAATGTTGGCTGATCATTCACGGCAACTACATCCACATTGGCTGTATATATTGCTGATATAGAATCACCGCTGTTCGCATTGCCCGACCCATCATTAAAGACTATAGATACAGTTCTCTCATTGGTTGTATCCGGATCATCAAGTAGGTTGCGATAGGCCAAGGAATGAATTAAATTTGCAACAGCTGTGCTATCCGCACTTCCATTCAAGGTTACCGATAGACTGTCTTTATCTGTATCATAGAATAAAGTTCCTATATCAACATTGCTGTATTCAACAAAACTGCCATCATAGGTTATACCATTACCTACAAACAATAATGTATCCCCCTCCAAATCTCCATTGGCGGAGACATAAAAGGACAGCTCAGCCCCGCTGTAGTCTGATGGTTTATCGAGATCTACTAAACCAGCATCTCCGCCCACTTCAATCACTTCACCCGAAGCATTCTCAATATAAGTAACCGTATTCCCTCCCAGATTCGTAATTGAAGGTTTATCATTGACATCAATCACATCAACATTCACAGTATAGGAAGCGCTGACAGAATCTCCACCACTGGTTGTCAAATCTCCATCACCAAAAATAAAGGTAACTACCCTTTCATTTGTCGTATCCGGTGCATCTCCACCCAGGTTATAATAGGCAATAGATTTAATTACATCATTTACATCAGTAGAGTCAGCATCGCTTGTAAAAGCAATTCCTAAACTATCCGTCCCAACACTATTGTATGTGATTGAGCCAATCGTCTGTCCTCCAATTTCGATGTTCATCCCGTTTAGGGTGATTCCTGTGCTTTGACTCGCATCGACTACTAAAGTATCCTCATTGATTACTCCATTTGAAGTGATTTCAACACTCAAAAAGCCATTTTCGTAATCCAATGCACTGTCCAAATCATTCATGAAACCTAATGGTGCTATTTGAACAGAATCAGCAGCATTTTCGATAAATTCAACCGTTCCTGACACATTGGTCAATAATGGCTCGTCATTGACGGCAACCACATCCACCGTTTGTGTATAGGTGGTTGACAAAGAATCTCCTGAATTAGTATTACCGTAACCATCATCAAAGACAATACTTATAGTTCGCTCATTTGTGGTGTCTGGGTCGTTTAGCACATTGACATAGGCGATGGACTGTATCAAGGCATCAACTGCCGCTTGTGTAGCATTGCCTGAGTTATCAAAACTGATACTTAATGAGTCTGTACTGTTATTGTAACTAATCGTTGCGAAAGCGCCGGTCCCTGAATAGGTCAAAGTTCCTGCGGATTCAGTAATTCCCTGACTTGTTATCACAACGAGGCTATCACCCTCCAAAACGCCATTTGCAGAAACCCATGCTCCTATTCCTCCATTATTGAAAGTTGAGGCTCCATCAGGGTCGGAAATTGCTGCATCCAACCCATTGTCCAATGAACTGCCTCCTGCATTTTCGAAATATGAAGCTGTAGTTGTACTATAATCTGTTATTGACGGCTCGTCATTAACAGGGATGATATCAACATTGACCGTGTCACCTACACTTAATGAGTCACCGCTATTTGCATTTCCATCTCCATCATCCAAAAAGAAGGCAATTCTTCTTTCAGCTGAAGTATCAGGATTCACTGTATTCAAGTTTTGATAAGCAATTGATCGGATCAGCCTCGTTATTGCCGCCGAATCTGCATTCGCATTAAAGGCAATTGCAAGGCTATCCTTACTTGTATCATCATAGGTCCAACGTCCAATTTTCGTTCCGTCAAAAGTCAAACTATCATTATCTCCTGAATTAATAGAAACTGTGTAAGTGGCATTGCTAATGATCAGTGTATCCTCCACAAAGGCATTACCAGCTACAACCTCAATACTTAAGACTCCATCTTGGAAATTTGCCGCATTATCAGGATCATCCCAAGCTGCATCTGCGTCAAGAATGGTAGGTGTCGCATCTTCCTCGATGTAGGTTACAGTACCTCCAACATTTTCCATGTACGGCTCGTTATTAATACCATTTATTGCAGTAGCTGCCGCTGATCCAAATGCAGTGGATGTTTCCCAATTGGAGCCCGCACCTGTTAATGTAAATCCATTTAGAGTACCTCCATTTCCATTTCCACTTCGATCTTCCAAAGTGTCATATCCTGTATTAAAAGAAGCATTTCTGCCAAAATTAAAGTCATAATTAGCTACTAGATTGGTCAACCCAGTTGTATCAAGTAAGCCAGTCGCATTCCCCCTTATCTCACTAGGAGTTCGGACAACATTCCAAATTCTTACTTCATCAATCTTTGCATTAATATTTTGCCCACCATTGGCAACTGTTTCTCCGAGAACAAAGTCAGAAGTAGCTGTATTTAGTGCTATATCACTTTGACCTATCAATACTCCATCTAAAAAGATCACTAGTGTAGTTCCATCATACGTGACCGCTAGATGATGCCAATCTGTATCATTAATATTCACACCTGTGCTATAATCTGCACTAGACCCTTGAAATAAAATTTCACCAGTAGTTGCTGCAACTATAACCTGCATTAACTGACCAGTTGTATTAACACCATAGTGAAAAATTCCACTTTGATCAGTCGTTTCATTTCTTTTTACCCAAATTTCGAGCGTTCTGTCACTGCTCCCGATCGGTAAGCCAGTAACAGTAGCTGAAACATTATCATCAACTCCATCAAAATCCAATGCATTCTCAACTGTATGAAGTGTCAATGTGTTGTCGGTATTATCGAGGCTGTCACCATCGAAAACCTGAAAATCTAAAGAAGGTGTTAGCGTAGCACTGGAATGCCCCACATAAATCAATCTATCAGCTTGAAGATCTGCAAGTGAAACGGTATCGTTTACCCCGACATCTTCAGCGTCATTCACGCCATTGTCATTGATATCGACGAACAAGGCCCCATCAGTAGGGAGCGCTGTGATTTTAACGCCCTGTAACCTGTCCACTTGGTCTGGGTCCGTAAAGCCAAAAACACTATCAGTCAATACAAACTGTGCGCTTATACCTGTCGCAATTGTTGAATCTGCTCCTGAAGGGTCAGAGTTGGTAGTAAATACTACTAGATCAGAAACATCATAAATAGTCCCATCATCTATTGTCCAATAATAGGTTTCATCAGAATAGACTGAATCGCGAAGTGTTGAAACTGCTCCTGAAACTGCTGCTCCAGTATAAACAAAATTATCATTCTCAGCCAAATCATTCCCTCCCGCGAAAATGGCAAATGCATTAATGCCGTCAGTTAACTCAGTAGGAATGTTAGAATCTTGTCCTCCAGATGGATCGGCAGTAGCATCCCAACCAGAAGCAGTTGCGTCAACTCCAGCAAGGAATGTTGTCACCGTAACTGTGTTGGCCCCATCTATTGATCCCTGAAAAGCAAATATTTGATCTCCTGCAGTACTTAATACAAAGCCAGCATCAGTTGAACCGTCTATTGTTCCGAGTCTGGCAATTCCGCTTTTCGCATAGGCAGAATCTGTTGTAGAATTAATAATCACCTGATCAAAAGCAGATACCTGATCTCTCAAAGTAAGGCCAATTGAACCTTCACTGCTAGCATTATTTAATTGACCCGGCGTATTGTCCCAGCCATGATCCATGAAAATAATTTCAGTACCAGGTTCCAGAGTTTTGAATGTCACAAATGCAAATTCCTTATCTCCGTCAGCGTTGTACATTGTAAAGGCTATATCTCCTTCAGATAAGGTAGTCGGGTTAGACCCTACGCCTGTGATGTCAAACGTATAATTAGTTTCTGCAGCGGTCGTGTCATCGGAAACGATGGTCACTGTGGCAGTATCTGCACCATCGGTAGTAGGCGTAAATGTGATTTCAAAGTCGTATGTCGCCCCAGGGTATACCTGGACATCTGGATTGTTATTATCAACTGCAAATTGTGTACTCCCTCCAATAGTAATACCATCTACAAATAGCGTATCAACTCCTTGGTTTTCAATTGTGAAAGTATTGGTATTTGTCTGACTAGAGGTCAGCTCAAACCCAAAATCAGTACTATCTGTATTATTGGGAGCTACTGCTGCATCTGCAATTTCAGTACCCTCTCCAGATAGGTGAATATCCTGTCCTCCATTCGATATAACTGCGGTCGATGGAATCCAGTTACTGGTACCTGATGAAGTCAGATCAAATCCAGTTAGATTGCCACCATAATTGCTCGTCGCATCTATTAAAGTATCTAACCCAGTATTTGTTCCATTGGCTATACCAAAATCAAAGTCATAATAAGCCAGCAAATCAGCGTGTTCATTCAGATCTGTAAAATTCCTTAGTGCATTCAACCTGATTTGAGCTGCGGTCCGATTTACATTCCAGATTCTCAGTTCGTCAAGTCCTCCATGCAAGTAGTTGGTGCCATCATACCCCAATGTCAATTCCTCACCAGCAGCCTGATCTGAGAATCCGGCGAAATCTGATGTATTCATAGACGCCAAAAGTCCATCTACATAGATGGACCCGTCTCCGACTACAGCAACATGGTGCCAGCTGTCATCAAAATTAATAGCCCCAGCATTAGTTGCAGATGATAATGATCCATCCGATATTTCAATGATGCCACCAGTTTGTATTTCAATACTTTCTCCTGAAGAATTTCGAGCAACAACAACATTGTTAGCGCCGGAAGCCGTCGAAGATAAATTCACCCAAAACTCTATGGTAAAAGTGGACTTATTGTCCAACATGTCGAAACCATCAGTAATGGTCACAGCATCACCTGTGCCATCAAAATCCAGTGCATTGGCAACTGTATAAAGTGTTATCGTTTGAGTGCCACTGCGATCATTTGCGTCATTGGTTCCATGATCATCTTGCACTTGAAACGTAAAGTTTTCATCGCCGGCGGCATTAGGAGCTATGTATCGGAATTCGTTATTATTGATGTCATCCGTGATGTGAAGCGTATCACTCGCGGTTAGATTCTCGGCTCCTCCATCGTTTACGCCATTGCTATTTGCATCCCAAAAAAGTGTCCCCTCAGTATCACTCAAACCGGTTACTATTGCCAAAGAATCAAGCGTATTATCTCCGCCATTATCCATTTGAAAATCAGCCTCAGCAAATACTAAAGTATCACCCTGGCTTATAAATAGGCTAGTATCTTTTGCGGTAGGAGGAGTCTGGGCATTTACCAAAACAGTGGCACTGAGCATCAATACTCCTAGCAATACCTTGATGGTTGACTTCATATTCATTTTAGTTTTTCCCCCACTAATCCCCATACTAAATTTAAATATTTTATGATCAAACATGATCTTTTTAATAGCTTTTAAAGATTCCATACCCCTCATTGTCTTTGAAGTGATCCTTGATCATTGACTTTCATTAGGGCTATCATATTCTGGTTACTACCAAAATCGATCGTTGCACCAATGGCTATAGCTCCATTTGGAAATTTCAACACTACCTCACCAATATCATCTCCTGATCTTAACCCAAAGTTGTTCTCAAAATCTGCTTTTGGTATACCCGTTTCACTAGTCCGGATGAACATCACTTCATCCTGCTTCTCAGGAATTAAACCTTGATATCCCGCCTCCCCGACAGCTACTGAAAACTCAGGATACTTTCCAGTCACAACCAGATCTCCAGAATTACTCTGTACTACTCCATATCCATGCGCATTAATGCCCCAGCGTGAATCAATGGGTGTATTGAAAATCAATGCTCCGGATTCTCTAACTCCAATCACGAAAGGTCTTATGACCTCTCCTAAGGTGCTGGTCCCTACTACGACAAATCCCCCTGAAATAGCAATGGCGTCATAGGGTATATCATCTGATGCATTGTCTCCATTGATCTCTACTCCAAATATCTCGTCAGAGGTTTGTGAAGAAGCCAGTGAGTTCACCACCATAACACCAACATTTTTACCTCGAGCTCCACCATCTCCAAGCTGTTCTGTACTGCCTAACACGGCGATACTTCCATCACCCAACTCGTAACATGCAAAAACTTCATCATTAGAGGATGGATAGCCGTATGACTTCCTCCAAATCGTTGAGTCAGGATTACTCAACAATTTTTTGATTAAAAAGTATTGATTCTCAGGATTTACAGTCAAATCATTTTCTTCCGGATGGTCAGTCATGCCTACAACAACAATATTACCATCGTTGGTTTGCATGATATCTTTACCTGTTACATTATCGGTTCCCGCACCAATCGTATCTGCAATGATGATTCCAAAATCCTGATCTAATCGGGCCCAAAATATTTTACTCTCCTGCGGAGATCCATCAATCACCTGATTAAAGGTTCCTACTATGAGATATCCACCATCAATCAATTTTATACTCTCAGGTACTTCTTCCGTAGCATAGACGGATGAGTCTCCAGTCACTTGCGCAATACCCAAAATGTCTCGGGCAACATCTATATCTACAGTGTTGATTTCATTGCCAACATTGTCCGCTTCAATTAAAAGACAATTCCAATTGGCGCCAGCTTGTGAGAGCTCCTGTCCCCCTAACATGACAACATTAGCCTGATCATTTATGACCATATCACTTAAATATTGTGAGCCGTTAGAGCCGTAATACTTGACGTAAACCTCCTCAGGTTCAGGACTTTCCAAGTCATCAAACACACATGAACTACATATTGCAGTTATTCCTACACTTAGCAGAAAAATCAGTTTATTATTCATCTAGACTTATCTGAATGCTTTTAATTTTTGAGGACTGTATACAGAGTAAGTATATCCGATAGAAAAAGATAGTACATCCAATGCCAGGTCATCCTCTACAAAACCCAAATCGTAGGTCAGGAACTGATTACCATTCCACCTATTGTCCTCATTGATATAGTTGGACATTCCTTTATCATACCTTACTTCAAGAGTAAGGAAATGAGTTTGCACCCTAAGTTTCACACCAGCTGCCCAGGAAAAAGTAAGATTATGGTAGTTGGTCAGGTAAAGGTCCTTAAGATTATCTTCCTGACTCAACACAAACTGTGTTCCTCCACTTCTTGAAGCTTCTCCATAAAACGCGTCGAGCAGATAATCATAACTAGCGCCGGCCGCAACGTAGGGAATAGGTCCTCTGTCCGAGAAATACCTAAAATTGTAACGTATAGATCCAGGAAATCGCAGGTAATTCTGCTGGTTGACCATGTATGTGCTGAGTGATGGTGCATCGTCAACATTCAAATGACCCACGTAGTGGTCAATATCATATCTTGTGGCCCTGTACTGAAATCCAAAAATTCCTTCAATACCCCATTTTAGGTGTCGCTCACCCACCAACTCTACCCAATTACCAATTCCTAGCGTTCCATCAGGAGAAATCTGGTTAGGGGGAGTACCACTTCCGTTATAGATTTTTTTAGTAATACCTGTGTTCCCGGTAGAATAGGTTTGAATTACATTAGGGAAGGTTTTGTTCACTCCAAATCGTAACCCAAGTCGAAAGATAGGTTTTGATCTGAATTTCTGATACAAGAAAAACAATTCAGCAGGATCTTCCTCCGGATTGAGTCTGTGTTCTTTATCCGCCTTTAGCAGCTTGACCAGGTATTCTTCCGCCGTTGGTTCATCATCAAGGAAAATAAACACCTTGGTCATTAGTTTAAGTGCACGGATATTCTCTTCTCGAGAGAATCCTCCTTCTTTGAACGGAACACCAATTTTCGGTTCGATGCTCTCCGGTATTCTCAAAAGACGTCCTTCATCATAATCCCGCTCACGCGCACTCAGTACCTGACTAAAGGTTTGAGCGTAAATACTTCCTGAAATAGTGAGCAAAAGCAGCCCAAATAGCAATCTATGCATATAACTGATTATTCTTCTCTTGATGGAAATCCGAGACCTTCACATGTTTCGATCATTTCAATGTCACTTGGATCTGCCACAAATTGTCTCCATTCTGTTACCATCATGTTGCGTTCAAGATAGCCACAGAAGTTTTCAATCATACCGTCCGGTTTGGTAGGAAATTCCCTGATCAAACCATCACCAGACGCGGTAAACAACCGATCACCATCCGGATGGAAACTTATATCCAATACCCATTCTCCATGATCATCTAACACCGTTGGTAAATCATAAATATTGTCAGGTCTCATATCCCAGAATCTAGCAGTCTTATCACGACTGGCAGCAGCAATTAACTTATCTCCTTTACTAAATTCAACATCACTCACTTCAGATGCAAAACCAGTCAAATCAGGGCCATACTGCTGCTTGTCAACCAAATCCCATATCATGACATAACCACGACCTGTTTCATAATTGGAACCGCCAATTCCAAGATATCTTCCACTATTAGAAAAGGTAATATCCGAAACCGGTAAATTCTCTTTGTTACGGCGATAAACAACGGTAGATCGATAACCGCTTCCCTCCCTGAGGTTAATCAAACTTACATCTCCGTTTGTAGCACCCGTTGCTAGTGTCAACCCGTCAGGTGAAATAGCAATGGTCTTTACCTGAGCTGACATCCTTGCTATCTCGATGTAGTCCTCATAATTATGTAACAGGATTTTTCTATCCTGTCCTACAGATATAAATCCACTATTATCAGGTAAGAAAACCAAGTCAAAGATTGATCCTGTATGACCTCCCATTACCTGAGGCTTCTTGCTCATGTCCGCCAACTCAAAAATATCTATCTCACCTTCACTGGTACCTAACGCCAATCTCTTCTCATCCGGACTCAACTGAACCACTCGATCAACCCCTTGATTATCATACAGTTCTGTATATGTTCTAGACGCTATGTCCCATCCGAACAATTTTCCATCTGCATCCGCACTGTACATCCTCTGTCCGTCACTCGAGATGGTAATCGACTTTACTGATACTTGCCTTGTACTTGCAAAACCACTTGGATCAATAGGTATATGTCCATGAAACTGGTTAAAGCTGGAATCCGAAAACTGAGCCACCTGCAAAGCACCCATATCTGGATTTTTCTTATGAAAATCCTGCCTTAACAGACCCTGAAACCCATAATACGCACCTGCATATATATCACCGTTAAACTCCTTGCCAGGATCTTTAAACTCATGATAAAAATCGAATCCCTGCTTCGCTACAAGTGCTCTCAACTGCTCATCCACAATGCCTCTGGCCTTAACACCCATGGACTGGGAGATCGCCTGGTAACGAAGACGTTTTGCTTTTGCCTCTGCGGCTAGTGCAACATCGGTCGCCTCTTCAGCAATACCTTGCTGTTTTCTCGCTTCTATTGCACTTAACCTTGCTTGTTCGGCGTTTTCATCTGCAATAACCTTTTGTTCCTCAGCTATTTGCCGTTGTTCATCAGCTATTTTTTGCTGTCTTTCCGCTTCTTGCTGTGCTAATACCGCCTGATCTCTGGCTGCTTCAGCTTCATTTCGAGCTAAGGTTGCTTCTGTCGCTGCTTGCAATGCTTGCTCTGCATTTTCCTTCGCTTCTTGTGCATTTGCCTCGGCAAGAGCTTCTTGTCTTTTCGCTTCAAGCAAGCTCTCCTCTGCCAAAGCAGTCTGCATCTGAGCCAATACAATAAAGAATAAACTCGTCATAGCTGCCAGCGCACAAATCAGCGCCACGATTCTGGATGTTCTTACCTTTCTCTTTTGAAGAATTTCCTTATTTTTTTGCTCAGTCAGGAAAGCCTTTTCAGACGTCTCCAGGAACACCATGGTCCGCTCATACGCCGGATTGATTCGCTGACCCCATAACAGTGTAGGGTTGTTTTCCTCACGCCAGTTGATCGCCAGTTGCAAATCCGGCATCTGCCATAAAGAGGCTTTACCCTCCTGGAAGTTTTTGGAAGCTTCAGAAAGCTTCACATACATTTCGGTAGCTTTTGCCTCTTCGTCCAGCCATTGCTTCAGCCTGTCCCAGATACGCATCAGGCTTTCATGCGAGATGTCGATCACTGTTTCTGACTCCAGCTTCACTCCATATGGAGGCATCAATAGAGATCGACCCGGTTCGCGGAAGCGATCCACTACTCTTTCTACCTCATCTTCCGACACCCCTGCAATAGACGCTATCGTGCTCAACTTAGTGGGTCGTCTGATTCCTGTATTTTCAGCACCCTTTTCAGTAAGTGCTTTGAACATGGTCTCACATATCTGCTTTTCACGCTTATTGAGCATATCGTACGCTTCATTGGCGTGCTGCGAAAGTGCTTGTGTGAGGGTACCAATCGCATTGTAATGCTCAAGGTCCATCGGCTGGTCCGGTTTACGATTGTCTACCCAGTAGGACCATGTTCGCATCAATGCATGTTGCAAAATCGGCAACATATCAGGACTATCCCCTGCATCGTTCAGGAGTTGCTGGGTTAATCTTGGTGCTATCTTTCCACCTCCCACTGCAACTGGTCCTTCAATGGCCATTCGTTTCTGATCTCTTACCATCTGCGGGATCAGATAGTGAGACTCATTGATCATATGGGTCAGTTCCATGTACTTGGAACACTCACCAATAAAGTCAGAGCGCATGGTCAACGCTACATAAATCGGAACTTCTGTTTGATCGCATGCCTCGAGTAATAGATTCACAAAAGCCGCTGCTTCATTCTGATCAGAATTGACCGCTTCTTCTTTGCTGAACCTGAATAGTTCCTCAAACTGATCCACCAGAATCAATACGTTTTGAAAATCATCTGTTTTTAGTTGTTTGACAACCTCAACTAAGCCAAGTGATGAGCTTCTCAGTACAGTGCTAATAATGGTTCGCTTGATGAGCTTGTCTTCGTCTGAGAGTTGATTATACTCTTGATCTCTTGTAAGAAGAGACTCGGCCAAATTATCGATTGGGCCCCCTCCAGGCCTGGACGTCACAATACGCCAGTTGGAGCCGGCTTCTGTCATAAACCCTCCATGTAACGTGGGTATCAATCCGCAAAACATAAAAGATGACTTACCACTACCTGATGCTCCAAGAATGCCAACGAATCGGTTATTGGCTAGTTTTTGCAGTGCTTCATCGCTTTGTCCTTCTCTTCCAAAGAAAAGATGACTTTCTTCAACTCCAAAAGGTCTTAATCCTGGAAATGGATTAATTAATTCGGTAATATCGACGATATCATTTCCGTGTCCCTGCTGGATTTCAATGTCTTTACTACTCATTTTTGATCGATTTTGGTTAGAAATGGTGCCAATACTTTAGGGTCAAATTGTTCTGATCCCCCCAGCATATCGGCTTTGTATTTTTCGAAATGATCAATTTTCATTTCGTCTGTACCCAGATGGTAAACCGCTTTCGCCCTTAACGGGCGATCACGACCGAAACCAGGAGCCTTTAATAGGTCCTGTAGTTTAGCTTTCGTCCATTCACTTGTTGAGTTGCCATGAAACACAATGGCTCCATCGCATTTTATAAGGTTCTGTAGGTGATTGACTCTTATGTCACTAACAGCTCCATCAAACAAGGGCAATAAAACATCTATCCCTTGTCCTTTTATTGCTTTTTGAACTTCTTTGATCGCTTCCTGATCTGCTTTATCTACGATTAAATAAACAGAACGGCTCCCATCATTCGTCTTCGCGTCATTTTCATGCGCATGTCTCGCAGCGTATCTACCACCTGTCTCGATTTCCTCGAGGACCACTGACTTAAATTCTTGCAACTGAACTTGTAATACTTCCGCTTCTTCGAATTTCGATGCTTCAGCCTTTAGGTCTTCCACGAAAATCCTCTGACGTTCCGACACGTTTTTCAGATCTGGTGACACCCAAATCAACCTTGTAAAGCCACTTTTATCGTTTGCTTCAATTGATTTAGCTAAATGCGCATGGGCCAATTGATTTTGAATATCGACAATAGATTGTTGACTTTCATCAATCATATCCCCATAATCTTCTCCAATCAAATGAATGGACAGCCCGCATTTTTTAAGATCAGCCTTAATGCTCTTCTCAAGGCCGGCAGCATCCTTTGGTAAACTCTCATTTGGCAACACCTCATATCCGTGTCGCTTTAGTTCACGTTTGACGATATCACGGTGATTCAAAATATCTCTTCCTGTATTGGCCAGATAGACATACTGCTTTTCCTTCGTTTTCTTTACTTGTCCGTTTAAAGGTTTAAAGATGGTAGCAATATCGTAGGCTACATCCACAAGCTTCATCCAAAAACCACCCTCCGCATCACTTCCAAAGAACCGCACATATTCAGCAGGTTGGCCCGTTACACTATCGATATAGTAAAAGTCATAGTCTATTAAATCAGCAAACTCAGGCAACTGACTATCAGAATCATACGGGGATTTCAGTATTTTAAAAAACCTCGATATGCCGTTTACCTTTAATGACTTTCCATCCTTCAATCCAGTCCCCCAATCGCGAAGTTTGCTTATGAAAGCGGAATCCTGACAAAATGCATCAGTTACAACGGCAAGCACCACGCCTGCATTATTTATCTTTTCAATTTCTACTTCCTGTATGGAATGCATTTGAACCGCTCCAAATTCACGGTCTACCTGAGAAAGTAAATTATTCAGAAATTTATGGAAGTTACTCACCCAACCATCAATCCCACCTCCAATGGGCTGATTGTCCTGCTCTGCGTAAAGTAATAATATGTCTTTTTGAATATCCATTTTAAGCGGTCGGCGCTATCTCTTTAATGAGGTTAACAATTCAAATACATTCTTACAGCTAATCAAATATACTCATATCAAATTCATCTTCAGCAACTTCTTCGGCTACAAACTCATCATTTAGTATGCCTACAAAGGTTTCCATGATATCAAGATGTTTAGACATCAGGTCAAATATATCCTCTTTATTCAGTACAAAAAGTGTTGTCTCTTCCGTCGTAACCACATCAAAATCATACGCCTCAGAGTCAAGGAACATTTTTTCCCCAATCAACTGATGTACTTTCAAATCCTGAACGACCTCATCTCCTTTTTTCACAACAGCTGCTCCTTTTACCATCATATAAAGTGGAATGGTGCCTCTGTCTCCCTGATTGATGAGATACGTTCCTTTTTGAACTCTAATTTCTTCCATCACATCGGCAATGAACGTGACCAATTCACCAGCCAAATCCTGAAACTCCACCATGCTCTTTAAGAAGAACACACGCTCGATGATCAGAGATTTCTTGTGATAATCCTCTCCCTCTTTAAGGAAAACCGGAGGTAAAATAGCACTATCCAATTCTTTTTTGACTGATGGCTTCAGTCGCTTGGTATTGACGTGATAGCTATTTTCATCGATCACATAAATAGTGTGTGCTGCTGTTTGCAATAGAAGTGGATCCGGATTGAACAAATTAGCGATCAAGTCATTGGTCACTTCAACACCATCCAATTGACTCAGTCTATGCAAGCAAAGCGCTTTAGTATATCGCGTAATTCGGTTATAACTTCTATTGATGATCTGTTCAAGTAAATCTATGTATGATTCAAAATCCTCTGGAGGATAGAATTCCATCAGCTTTTCCAAACGCTGCTCATCTTTCAGATCATCCATGACAGGAAAGACTTTTGGTTTTAACTCATCATCAAGAAACACGTCCATCATTTCCACTGCGAAAGTCACACCATCAGTTGTATCTGCCTCGATATTTTCTTTGACCAATACGACGTTTTGAGGATCATATATCATGCCCATCAGCATAAATATGTTATTGTAGCTCCTCGCATCTTCTTCCTCCATGGCCTGACGGAGCATTTTATCCATTGGATGCACAGGATAGAGATTTGGAATATCTTTCATTGCCTTGATGTTCCAGGCAATATCTCCAATAAATGCTTCCACAAACAATTTGATTCTGGCTGCCTGAAAGTCTTTAGCGTTGAAACCGATATAACTCAAGGAAAGCAACAGCTGCGAAACGATGTGCTTATTGGGTGTGTCAATTTTTTTCCAAAGCAGTTCTGTCGCCTGATTACCTCTTACCTGCCCCAATATTTGTACAATTCTAAGCATTGTACTGTGATACTGACCCGTCTTATAGAAGGATGTATCCACATTGTGGAAAGCAGCTTCCCCACAATATACCAATGCAGAAACGACCGCATTTGCATAAGTTGAAGAGTGTAGATTCTCAATCAATATTTGCCAGAATTCCGGACGCTTGGTTTTACCAGCTGAAATGATGGCTGCAATCCGCACCTCTGGATTAATGTCTCTGAGTAATTCAATAATAAAGGCTGCATGAGCATCATCCGTTATTTTCGACAGAAGGCGGGCTCCTTTAATTCGCTCTTTGTAATCCGTTGATCGGACTAGCTGCCTGATGCTCTCATTGTTGAGCTCATAAGCCGCCATTGCTTCAAGATCTTCAATGGCCTTTTTACCAACTTCAACAACCTCTTCATCACCTTCAGTGGCAAACTCTCTTTTCACAACCTCCAGTGCTTCAAATATCTGATGCTCAAGTACTTTCTGATAGGCATACTGCCTTACAAATGTCGATTTTGATCCTAACTGATCCAATAATGCAAATTGAAACTGAATTGGATCAATTTTTTCGAATAATCTTAGTGCATTGATGATTCTGTTTTCGTCTCTGGTACGAGTTTGCTCTTTCAGTATGTTAACTGAATTGTGCTCATTTCTCTTGCCTTCCCCATGCAAGGCATCACGCTGCTTTTTAAGTGTTTTGGCTAATGTGATTTTATACTGACCATATAGCTTATGCGCTAGCCACATCACCATTGCAGCTATGGCAATAAGAAAATATGAGTAGTGGATTAGCTTAAACCAAACCAGTAATCCAAGGAGCATTTGTACTCCACCAGCGGCCAATGTGGCAAATTCATTAACAACACCCTCGACCCTGGACTGAACATCAAATCGAATCTTAATATCAAATGGAAGGAAGAATAGTTTAAAAGCCGGTTGTTCCAACGCATCCCGAAGGGAAGCTGTAAATGCTTTTCCAGAAACCGCAAACATGAAGAAGAACAGAAATTCCTTATTTGCCTCCTCATATCCGTAAATGTGGCCGGATATAATTGCTCCAATCATGAAGAGTATCAGGATCGCCGGATAGACCATCAATGCAATCCTCAAACCGAACTTCCCAATGATCAGATCATTAAGGAAACTCTGAATCAAGAATGACATGATCACCACAATCCCACTAAAAAAGGAAAGAAAGTCATTGAGGTCCTGTTCTTTGATAGCTCCAGTTTCAGGGTTTGTGTGATAGGTTTCTGTAGCGGACAAAAATGTAAACTCGATGAACACCGAGGCACCCACTGTGAAAATCAGAAATATCGAAAGAAGACGTGTGTATTTATCTTTGAATATGGTCCCGTAGGTAACCTTCTCAACTTCTTCCTCTTTTCCAACCCTAGTTGATTTATCAATATTCCATGAAATGCTTATCAAAATAATGAAAACCAGTATTGCAAAACACGCAACACCTGAAACAAACAACAGGTCATAAGTTTCATCAACAAATGGAAGCCTTGTAATCAGTGGAATAGAGAAAAATGCAATGATCGTTGCTGTCAATTGTCCTGTATCAATTCCTCCAATGATGCGTTTGGCTTGACGCGTATCAAACATCCTACCAAAAATCCCCCAGAACACGAGCAAAGATATTGCGGTGACGGGCCCCATCATCACGAATAGTATGAAAGGTAAATACTCAAATCCGGATTCAGAGCTTGCAGCTGGAAAATAGTAAAATGCTGCCCTTACCCCTGCCACGAACAACATCATGAGAAAACCTATAGAAACTACCAATGAAGAGTAGCGTATTTTTCTCTGTAAGAAAACATACAACGCGGTAGCAATGATTCCGAGACCGCCCGCGGCAAAGAACGCGGTATCAAGATACTGTTCCCCCAAAGCCTGAATGAATAAAGACTCAGAGCTTACCTGGTAAGTCGCCAGGAAAACCCCCAGAAAAAAACCATAGCCAAGCAACAGCCACATTTGGCGCTCTTCACCCTCTTCACCTCCAAGGAACTTAAGGAATGCCTTTAACACGTTGATTTAGTTTTAGCCAACTTAAAATTATGCAAATTTTAATTGACCAACATGCACATTGCTTCTTTTTTTAAAAAGAGTCAATAAAAACACCTTATGCTGATAGTAATGCTATTTTATGAAGATTAATACTGGAGTAATTCCGAAGGAAAACCAGTATAATTCAGATATTATTCTGGTTTTTGTCCAACTGCTAATTACTATTCCGATTGGTGCTCTTACCCTTGCGTTGGAGTTGGGCGTTAAATGGTATAGCATAACCCAAGGAAATAGAAAGAATATGATGTCGGTATTCAAAATTCTCGTAGTAACTCTCCCAGTTGCTAAAGTCTGGCGAACCATTGAAGCCTAAGTTGGAATGTCCAAAATTGTACCTTACATCCAGCATGACCCGTCCCACATCATAAATATCGAAATGTGCTCCTGCACCTATTGCCACACCAAATTGTAAAATATTAGGTTCAGTCATTGCCAAATGCAAATCACTCCCCACAGCCCTGGATTGCAGGTAAACCATCTTGTAATCCTGAGGTTCCCCTGCAAGGAATTCATCGAACTCAGTCAAAGACACAGTTCCCTGAGATCCGAGCCATACATTGATTTTAGGTCCTCCATTGACATAAAACATAAAAGGCTCCTTCCCAAAATTCACTTCCAGCATCACCGGAAGTGACAAATAGTGGTACTTCGATTTGGAGCAATTGCCGCCATCCTTACATAAATCCGCGGTTTTAATGAATTCAGTATCTACTCCCTTGACTGTTTTACGAACAAACTCGTAATTCAATTCCAAATGAACTGAATACCGTTTGCTAGCCGTATAGGTTCCCATCGCACCTATTTGATAACCTACGTTTGGGGATATTGCAAATGAGTCCGCATAATCTCGAGATTGATAGTCAAAGTCTACAAAGTGACCACCCCCTTTTAATCCAAACCAATACTGTGCATTGGCGCTAATCCCTAAACTTATACCCGCTATTAAAAGCAAAGCACGATAAATCATACAATACATCGTTAGTCAATGTAATTATAAACATTGTTGGACTAATTGTAATAAACTGCCCCTATTAATACGTTTTAATTGGCGTAATCATATAAAATTCAACGCATATCCTGATTTATATGCTCATAAGTATGAAAAGAGATTATATTTACATGTTTGAAAGGATAAACCGCCACCTATTCAAACCAATGCGCAGGTGTATATGCAAATTTTGAAAAGAATTCTCGTTGGGCTAATTCTGTGTTCAGCGACAACTTCCTTTGCACAACAATCGGATATTTACAATCAGTTCTATATGAATCCGTATCTCTATAATCCAGCATATGCTGGGGTTGAGGGGCATACGGTTCTATACGCGTTGTATAATCAAAAATGGTCTGGCATTACGGATGCTCCTAGTATGAGGCATGTTTCCTTTCATACACCACTAAAGGGAGGCATTGGTATAGGTGCTACTGCCTTCAACTATGTGCAGGGAGGTTTAATTAACAATTCGGCTGGAAAGATATCAGCCAGTTACCTGGTCTCAATAGACCGTAAGCACCACTTAAGATTTGGCATGTCAGTTGGAGGTGGTACTCAATTCCTGAATTTTGGTGAACTCGATGATCCAACCGATCCGGTTTTCGGAAATTTAGCACTTAACAACTCCTTTGCTATTGCTGACTTTGGAGCGACCTATCACTTTGATCATTTCAATGTTGGTTTTTCAATTCCCAATTTAGTTTCCTATGATGCTCTCGGACCAGATGGATTCTCTCCTATAAGAGTCAAGCCCTTGGATAACCTGATGATCAAGATCAATTATAGAGGGCACTTAAGCGATGACATTGCGATCGAACCACATTTAATTTATCGATATAGCGCATTCGGACCTGATCAGTATGAAGCAACCGCAATTTTTCATATCTATCACATCGTATGGTTGGCAGCTACCTATCGTCAGGATAACAATCTGGCATTCTCTGTCGGAACGAAAATCAAGGAAATGTTTGGTTTAGGTTATGCTTTTGAACTTGGCAATGCCTCACTCACCAACTTCCTGGGCCCATCTCATGAGGTCCATATTGGTTATCACCTAGGAACCAAAAAAGCACACGCAGAGCACGTTTCTTCATTTATTAAATCACATAGATTGACCGCTGAAGAAAGAGCAGCCAAAGCAGCTCAGGAAAGAGAAGAAAGACTATTGGCGCTACAAGAATCCAGAGAGACTCCTGATGATGATGCCTTATCTATTGCGTCACAACCGGAACCTGAGCCTGAGCCAGAGAACATAGATCACTGGGAAATGGATCAAACGCATGGAGATGTGGTAAGATCAAATGAATTCAATGAGCAAGTCAAAGCGGTTATCATCAAGCACCGAAACGAGGAAGGAGAGGAAGAAATGGCCATTGCCTGGGTCAATGCTGATGAGGATTGGGAACTGATTGAAACCGAAGAACCGCTTAAGCGGGTTTCTATAAATGGAGAGCGTGAAATAGGTGTTAAATATTACCGAACAGGACCTAATGGAGAGAAAGAAATGATCGTGAAATGGGAGCCGGTATTGACCCCTGATCAAGTTGACGCCATACTAGCTGGGCAAAACACTACAGAAGCTCTCAATGAAGAGGAACCTATTGAAAATCAAATTGTTACAACACCTCAAGAAGTCAAAGAACCTGTCGTCACAGAACCGGTAATCACTGAAAGGGCAGTTGAAACTCCGGTTGAGCAAATAGAAGAATCAGCACCTGAAGAGGAGTTTACGTCTATGCCAGATGAACAAGAGCCAGAACAGGTTCCTGTGCAACAAGAAATTGACAGAGAGTTAACAGATGACACTAGAACGCATGAAGAGTTAACGAATTCGAACGAACCTCTAACTGTAAAAAGAGGCAATAATATGTTGGAATTGCCTGCTGGCAATTATGTAATAGTCGGAGCATTTGATTCCTATGAAAATGCTGAAAACTTAAGTGATCGAATTTTCGAGCAGGGTTTTCATGACACCATTGTGGGCTATGTCTCCGCTAGAAAGCATTATTATGTTGTGGTTTATCGTTCAGACAATGTTCAAAATGCTACACGAGAAAAGAACCGCCTCAAAAACAGAAGTGGTTTCACAGATGTTTGGGTATTAACGGTTAATGATTAAAAACATGAGACGACTGTTAGTCATATTAATAATAGGTAGTTCGTTCAATGTATGGTCGCAAAAGCAACCATATATTAATTCAATAGACCCTATCAGTGCAGCTGTAGGTGAGACGGTCACCATAGCAGGCTCAGGATTTCCAGCGCAAGCCAATCTATCTGTGGCTTTTGGGAGTGTGAATGCTTCAATAATTCAGGCAACCTCCACTGTAATAGAAGTGAAAGTTCCTGCTGCAGCTACCTATGACCATGTTATTGTTACGGACATTTCGTCCGGACTCTCAAGTAAGTCAAGTCAGTTTTTTGGGATCAAATGGGGGTCGACAACAATTCCAAGCACCTACCCTTTTTCTGCGGCGACCAATATTACAACCAACCAAACACAACCATACGACCTCTGTCTATGTGATTTTGATGGTGATGGACTGAACGATGTTGCCCTAACGGCAATTGAAAACTCAAATACTGGTGGGGCGAAAAGGCTAATTTATAAGAATACTAGCAGTGGTGGGACGGCAAGTTTCTCGCAGGTTCTGGCACTAAGAAATCAGCCAGCCATAAATGTAAACTGTCATGATCTCGATGGAGATGGCAAACCAGAGCTTCTGGTATCAGAAGTAAATGGTCCAGGTAATTCAGGAACTGAGGATATCGAACTCTATTTAAATAGCTCTAGCCCAGGCACCATCAGCTTTCCAACCGAACCGACGTTGACCATTACCCCAAGTCGAGACAGTGATGGTAACCTTAGAGATCCAGCAAGTATCGAAGTAGCAGACATTGATCTGGATGGAAAACCTGACCTGATTGTGTCTTTTTTAAGAGGAGAAGCTGTAGATATCTATAAAAACAATAGCGTTAAAGGTACACTCACCTTCAGCACCACTCCCGTCCAACTGAAGATTTCCACAGGATCAATTGCCAGGGGACTAAAAGTTTCGGATTTGAATCGGGATAATCTAGCTGACATTGTTGTTGTTCCTACTGATGAAAGTGATGTCTTTGTTTTTCAAAACACGAGCACTCAAAGTGGGATGACTTTCGATATGATTACGATTACACCCAGCGAGCAAAACGCATTGGTACTGCCCGAGATTGCTGATTTAAATAATGATGGATACCCGGAAATAATTGTCACTGATAAAAACAACAATGCCATTGGTGAGGTTTTAATTAACCTCAACCAGACAGCTGGTCCTGGTGCACCTATCTCCTTCTCTCCGTCAACGGAAATATCTATCAATAAAGACCCCTTCGGTTTGTCAACTGGAGATATTGATGGTGATGGTGATATTGACCTGGCAGTTGGTATCATTGATAAGGATATTAAAAAGGTTGAAATTTTACTTAACAATTCATCAGGAAACAGCTTTTCTTTCAGTCGACAGCAAATTACTAACAGTGATAATTCAAGATATATCAAAATTGGAGATATCAACGGTGATGCCAAACCAGATGTGCTTTTTACAACTGGTAGTAGATCTTCAACTACAGGTTTTCTCTCCTATGTTATAAACCAAGGGTGCATTGCGCCTCAGATCACAAGTCCGGGAGGTGAATTTTGTACGGGAGTTGAATACCTAATGGAGGCGACTTCAGGTGAGCAGTTGACCTACAATTGGCAAGTGGATGCCGGTTCTGGATATGGTTCTGTAAAAGCAAATGGGGACAATTTTCTCGATATAAGTACCAACTCGAGTAACGTGAAAGTTAAAGTTACTGCTACTTCCAATGATGGCGTTTGTTCCGTTGAATCCGGAGAAACAAGCGTTGCGCTGAATACCAATTCACCGAACACTCCTACGATTAGTGCCTCTACCGCAACGATTTGTCAGGGAAACCCTTTTACGTTGAGTTCTTCAGTCTCTGCCGATAACTATCAATGGACTGGCCCTAATGACTTCAATAGTACCGCTTCTACCATCACTATCAACAATCCTTCAGCAGCAAACTCCGGTAGTTATAACCTTACTGTTTCAAATGATAATGGGTGCAATAGTGCTAAGGTGAGCACCTTGATTGAAGTCAACCCACTCCCCTTACCCAACATTGCCAATACAGGCTTGGACTTGTTTTGTGATGGTGGATCAACAACGTTAAAGACCACCACTTTTCCAGGCTTTACTTATCAATGGAGACAAAATTCAAACATTATTTCAGGGCAAACATCAGCGACTTTGAGTGTATCATCATCCGGAGGTTATGCCATGTCAGTCACCGATCCAACCACCTCATGCGTTTACACTACAGACAATTATAGTATCATTGAAGCTGCACCTCCAACCTCTACAATTCAAGCTGTCGCGCAGATATGCGAGGATGTTGAAAGTGAATTCACAGCGCTCGTTGCAACCGGGCAAGCCGGTCTGGCCACTAATTATGCATGGAATTTCACAAACCAGGCAGGCATATCAGTAGGCACTGCAAGCGGCAACAGCCATACGATATCGTTTGATCCCGCTGATACGTATACCGCGACACTAACAACAGGTTATGAGGACATTAGCAATTGCTCAAGCAATACAAGTCATGATATAGTGGTTTCTGCTTCACCAGAAGTTGACATTACATCCGAATCAGGGGAGTTCGTTAAGTGTAGAGTAGATAGTTTATTACTCACATTGCCCAGTGATCTAACAACCTACAATTGGTCTACCGGTAGCAATACATCATCAACTTACGCGGTAACTAACAGCGGCAATTCAGTAGATATTTCTGTTGATTGGAGTACAGACATTGGATGTACGGGCACCTCAAATGTTACCGTCAACAACTACACTAACTCGCAGTTGGAAATCACCACCAGCCTGGAAACTGAGATAGCCAATAACCAACTGAATGTTCCGGCTGGAACACGGAGTATTCCACTTATAGCAAATGGCGGAACAGACTATCACTGGGAACCCGCAACCCAATTTGATGACTCCCTAGGAACGAACGTAAGATTCTTTCCAAGGTCTACAAATACGGAGGTTACGTTAACTGGAATAGACAACAATGAATGCCCAGAATCTGCCACTTTGGCGATCATTAACCAAAATGTAATTGGTCGAAAATCCTTCTCTCCAAATGGCGATGGGTTAGGGTTCGAGTGCTGGGAAATTCTCAATTCTTCGAGCATGACGGATTGTACACTCTTTGTGTTTGATAGCCGTGGTAAAAACATCATCAAATCAACAGGTCCTTTCGAAAATGATTGCGCCTGGGATGGCAATGATCAAAATGGCAATCCAATGGCAACCGGTGTTTACTACTTCGTGTTCAAATGCAGTGATTCCAACTCTACTTCCGGCAGCATTTTGTTAGCTCGATAATTTCAAAAATCGAATTTCACTTAGATACTTTATATTTTTTATTAGTAAAATATAACAGATCAAATCAGCTAGATTTGAACATTATTAGCGCTGATTTCAAAAAAATCAAGTAATTTTTAATCTTTTATTGGGTTACACATTAACCCTGGATTGTATATAGAGTGTAAATACCACCCAAATACCTTATGAAAAGCAACTTTAAGCCTTTCCTAGTCACCATCATTTCTTTTGTTTTCACACTGCAATTGCATGCTCAAGACGAAATCTGTACAGATGGAATTGACAACAATGGCGATGGATTTGTGGATTGCTATGACGAACTGTGTTCGGATGGCGATGATTGTTCGGATTTCTTTGTTGGAAACGATATTGAATGTAGGGATGAGCCTACTGATGATCCGACCTTCTCGATGAGGCTCCAATGGGGGTCTCCGGATGAATCCGCCAATAGCCACTCTTCTCCTGCAGTTGGTGATATTGATTCAGATGGAACACCTGAGGTCATTGCCACTAACAAACAGAATAAGACAATATCGATATTGGATGGGGTGTTTGGTAATTACGATCAAAATATTAAGAACGCTTCAGGTCAGGAAGAACCTTACGTCCTGGACTATGAGCCTGAAAATGCGGTGGTAATTGGAGATATTGATGGGGGTGATGGTTATGCCGAAATTGTGGTGGTTGAAGACAAAGGCAGAATTGTTGAATTGTTGAGATATGATGAAAACACTCAGCAACTCTATAGTGATTGGAAAGTAACATTTGCTGATAATGTCGGAATGCCCGGAATGGCAGATTTCAACGGTGATGGCATTGTAGAAATCTATTTCCGGGATGTTATTATCGACGCAAGGGATGGATCGACAATTGTCAATAGTGCCGGAGGTGACTGGCAGATTGACTATGCACACGGAGCGATTGCTGTTGATATTCTTCCAGACGCCTTTTGTGCCAACTGTTCTGGTCTGGAATTAATTACCGGTGCGGATATTTGGGCTGTGAGCATTCCTAATGGAGGCGGGTCAGGTTCGAAATCTTCAGCTGCAAATATCAATGATTTGATCAATGCCGATCTTGGTAACAACATTGATTATCACGTCAAATACTACAACAACTGGAAAGATCAGTGGACGTCAATTTCAGTAGCTGACTTTGATCAGGATGGTGACATGGATGTATTGATGTCCGGCGCATTGGGTGAAGACTACACAGACCCAACCACAATATTTTATTGGGATGTAAATGAAGGTGAGTATTATACCTACGCTGACCCTTCTAATGACCACCCACGTGGAACTGGTCGAATCAACATTGCCGATGTGAATGGAGATGGTAATATGAATGCCATTTATATTTCAGATCAAAAGTTATATGCCTTGGCCCCTCCGGATCCAGCAGATGCCGACCCACAGCTAAGCACCATTTGGGTAAAAGGAGTTAAAGAAGGTTCATCAGGGTTCACAGGGTGTACCCTTTTTGACTTTAATGGCGATGGTGCATTTGAAACCATTTACAGAAGTGAAAGTGAATTGTATATCATTGATGGTACAGATGGATCCACTAGCACAACCTTACCTTGTGTATCCCGAACGCAAGAGGAGTACCCTATTGTAGCTGATGTTGACAATGATGGGTCCAGTGAAATATGTGTACCCTGTTATACAAGTGATGCAACGCCTTTTAACCCATACTCAAACACAAGATTTTCTCAAATTAGAGTATTTGAAGCATCAGGTGGTGAGATTTGGCAGCCTTCCAGAACTGTCTGGAATCAACATGGATATTACAATGTAAATATCAACGATGACCTTACTATCCCCGTTCAACAGCAAGATCACACTGCGGTGTTTGGTAACGTTGACTGTGAAACCGGAGCGGTCAGTGAAGTCCGAGCATTAAATGGTTTTCTTAACCAGTCAACCTATATAGAAACAACAGGATGTCCATCCTACGTGTCTCCTGACATTAATCTTTTGCAAGTCTCTGATGCAACCGTCTCTCAATGTCCTGAAACAGAATTTACAGTAACATTCGATATCAGAAATGATGGTGATACGGATATCTCGGGATCATTACCTGTGACATTTTATGCTGGTGACCCTACTATCGAAGGGTCAACGAGATTGAACACTGAAGTTTTAATTATTAGTGACTTTACTGTAGGGTCAACACAAACTCTATCCACCACTGCAGATGGGCCTGGTGGAGAGTTTGAGTTATTTGTGGTGATCAATGATAATGGATCAAGTGATCCTCCCATTTCCCTTAACTCTGCTGGTATTGCTGAATGTGAAACTGACAATAACATTGGAAGCATTATCGCTACCTATGAGCCATTTTCAATTACCACCGAAAAAATCAAAGACAATGAAAAATGTTTTGATGAATATCCAGACAATGGACAAGCACGAGCTTTCTACTTCGGTGCGATAGATACAGGTTCAGAAACATTTTGGCTCGAAGATTTTCAAGACCTTTCTGATGGTGATGTCGTTGACAATGGCGACACACAATGGAGCATAAGCGGTGGCAGTTCTGGTAGCTGGGGAGTAGGGCAGTACTCAGGTGGTAATGCGTTCATTGTAAACAAAAGTGGTGGAAAGAACCTCGGCGGCATGATCACTTGGTCCTCAGAAGATATAGACATCAGCGGACATAGTGATGTTAGCTTCAGCATTGATTTAATTGCTTCATCCGCTCAGGAGTCGTCTGGAGATTGGAGAGACATTCAAAATGTCTATTACACATTGGATGGTGGGACTCGCGAGTCAGTAACAGCGCAGGCTGGAAGTTTTGATTTCTATCAGGCGTCCGTTTCAGAATTGAATGGCACAACCCTCAAAATCGAAGTAGAAGTACATAATACTGGTTCAAACGAGTACATGGAGTTTGACAATATTGTGGTAGAAGGAACTCCTCCCCCAACCGCTGGAGAATTAACTGAAACAGATGGATTCATCTTTAATTGGTATAGAGATGGAGACTTTTCAGCCCCTGTATATACAGGTAGCCTATATGCCGATATGGCTGATGGTACTTATGATGTTGTAGCATTATACACAGAATCGAATTGTTATTCTGACACGTCTGCCACTAATCAAATCGTCATTACCAGAGAGACACCAGAGTTTACAGTTTTAATCACTGAAATCAGCCCACTTACCAATTGCACAACGCCTGATGGTGAGTTAGCTGTTTCGGTAATCGAGTTGGATGAAAATGGCGATCCTGATACTGTTGATACAGGCTATTCTTTCACCTGGTATGTGGCAAGTGAAGGCGTAACGCCTATTGCTACCGGTACTTCGTTAGTCAATAGATCTGCTGACACTTATTCAGTGACAGTTGTCAATCAGACGAGTGGTTGTATTGAAAATGGAACCGGAGATATCAGTACTGCCTTAGTATTGCCTGCAGCCCCTACCATAACGGTTACGCATGTAACCGATTGTGATAACATTGAGTCTGGCATTGCATCAGCAAGTGTAGGAGGTAATACATCTGACTATGACTTTTTATGGTATCATGGATCAATCGTGACGCCTTCTGAAGATGCAATTACCGCCAGCTATGAAGACCTTGCTCCGGGCGTTTATACTGTTGTGGCCAGAGATAAAACAACGCTTTGTGAATCTGTTGCCGTTACTGATACGATTGACGCGCCGGATGGATACCCTTTCCCTACTACTACCTTGATTAATCACAACACGTCATGTGACACACCAAATGGATCCGTTTCAGCGGATGCTGATGGAAATGGAACTGTGACTGGTTACACATTTGAGTGGTATTATGGTGACAATACTTCCAATAGCAACAAACTACCAAATAATGGACATCCAAACATTGAAGTCTCTGATGACGGATCTACTTTGACTGGGTTGGATGCTTCTACTTATACGGTAAAAGTCATCAATGATGCAACGAATTGTTTTGATACAGACACTATCTCAATCGAGGATAATTCAATTGCCCCAGATTGGAATTTTGTTGAACAAGTAGATGCCGGTCTTTCCGTTGATATTCAAGGCAAAGCTTATGTCACAATGCCTCAGTTGATCGGTGGCCAGCAGGGAATTACTATTTCATACTGGGCCAATCTAAGTGCCAATAACTACCTGAATGATCACATCATCTTCTCCTCAGGAGGATCATCAGAGTCTCAAACCATACTCTGGACTGACAATACCGATGGATTGGCCTTTGTGGTGAAAGCAGAAAACGATGGCGGAAGAGGCAGGATCAATACCACCTATAAGCCAACAGGATGGACACAGGTGACAGGTACCTGGTCTTTTGAAAGCGGGATTATGAAAATCTATGCCAATGGTGTATTGATAGGAAGCGAACCTTATGCAGGAACTCCTGACGGTTTGTACAATGCAGGAACTGAAATGTATCTGGGTAGAGATGGAAATGCGGGTGTTAATAAGTTTTCTGGTGAAGTAGACGAGTTCAGACTGTATGACAGAGCGCTCAGTGAGTCAGAAATAGCTACCCTCCTTTGTGATCCAAATTCAGGTAGCACGGACGGAATTCTTGCAAATTATGATTTTAATACTGATATGGGTACTACTCAGGGAAGTACGATCCCTGATGCTTCAGGAAATGGAAACGATGCATTTGTGGATTGGAATGGATCAGCCAATAATGGCTCACTGACCTATACCGATTCTGATATTCAATGTCCGATATCTGATCAGGCTACAGCCAATACAAGTTGTGACCCTGATAATCCAAATGGTCAGATTGACCTGAGAGATGGAGTTGATCCTACAACAGCTAGTTACACTTATACCCTTTACAGTGGCTATACAACAGATACCCAAATTGCTCAGAACACGACAGGTGTCTTTAGTAACCTCTCTGATGGATTTTACACCGTCATGGCTGGTGTAGATGGCTGTGAGACGGCTCCTCTATCATTGTCTATCCCAACCATTGAAGACAGTCCAATCATTTCAGAATCTACTACTGATGACTTGGGTTGTGAAATTGGCAGTGGGACCATTACACTGACCACTTCGACCAATCTATCAGGAGAGCCGGATTCTTACACTTACGAAATTTTCAATGGTCAGAATACTACAGATCTTCTGCAACAAGAAACTGTCACAGATGGTTCAACTGGCTTTACCTTTACGGGATTAGCTGAAGGCGTTTATCGTGTTCGGGTGACCAATGACAGCATTCAATGTCAAAGCACGAAGGATATCATCGTGTCCAATAGCTCAGTAGATCCTACCTGGGATACCGGCTCGACTAATAATTTTGACAATACCTCTTGTGATGAAAATAATCCTAACGGTCAATTACAGGTATTTGTAACTGGCGGAAATACGGATTACACTTTCACTTGGTATGACGGCAGTACGATTGATGCTGCAGCATTAAGAGCAAATGATACAACCAATACATTGGCAAGTCTGGGTGATACTACTTACACGGTTGTGGCCACCAGCAATGTCACAGGTTGTAGTACTACTCCTTATACGCTGACGATTGTTAATGATCTATTCGTTCCGGACATTCAAATCGCCGAACTTTCAGAAGATGGCGGTTGTGGTGTAGGGTCTGGACAGTTGGAAGGATTTGTTATAGAGGATGGAACTGGTAATCTGTTGGATGAGGATGCTTCCATCGGGTTTCAGTGGTACAAAGGAACTGACACAAGTATTCCGGACAGTTTATCAGGCGATGACCACACAAGCCCTGATACGCTTTCTGCTGGAGTTTATACCTTATTGGTCTTTGATTCAGCTACGAGCTGTACGGCTACTCAGCAATTCACATTAAATCGTAATCCGGTACTCCCTGCAATTGTTTCAGCTACCACAGCAGCCAACACATCATGCAATGATGCTAACTACACAGGTGGGGTTACTCTGGTTGTTTCATTTGATGGAACAAATCCGGTTGTTGATTTTAATGGTTACTCCTTCGATTGGTATGTAGGCAATGATGACTCAGGTACTCCATTACAGGATAATGTAAATGCTTCGGACGGATCAATTCCGCAAGGCGCCAATACAGAATCAATTACTGGTCTTTACGGTGGTCAATACACAGTTGTGATCACTGCCCCTAATGGTTGTGAGTCTGTAGAGAAAACTTATGATGTAGACTTTACTCCTACCCTACCTGCCGCTGATACATTGGCTGCTGGCACCAACAGCAATACGGTATGTAACAATGATCTGGCATTGGCCAATAGCAGTGCTTACAATGGACAAATTACATTGGACTTCTCTAGTGGTTCTGGAGGAGTAGCCGGTGATTATTCTTATCAATGGTTTGTCGGACAGTCTACGGCTTCAGGTGATGCTTTGACTACCGCCATTTCTGGTAGTGATGTGAGTACTGCGGGCGTTGCTGCCAATATTCCTGGTGGCACATATACCGTCATTATTCAAAATACTTCTACTCAATGTAGTGATACATTGGAGTTTGCTTTGGATGATGCGACAGCTACTGCTCCTGTCATAGACAACACAACTCCTGAGGTTGACTATGATGTTGATTCAGTAACTCTATGTTCTGGCACTCCAGATGGTAGCATTGAACTCTTACAAATCGATGGGTCGACTGATCTGTCTGGATTCTACTTCCTATGGTACTCCGGTTCTGATACTACCTCTGGCACATTCCTCGGCAACAACGCTGCTGTGGATTCTACTTCTCTTCTGGATAATCAGGGAGCTGGACAATACACTGTGATAGCTATTGACTCTACAACTGGTTGTGCCTCAGCAGAAGTGACTTTCCAAATTGATGAAGACCTAGCGCTACCTACAGCAACACAAAGTGCTTATGGAGCTGGTTCAACTGAAAACTCAGTATGTGATTCAGACCTCACAATAGGAGCCAATTACTCTGGAATTCTGCAGATTACTCCTGACTATGGAGTGGTAGGTGACTTTTCCTATGAATGGCATACAGGTTCTGCTGGTGCTGTTGCAGCTAGCAACATTGTAAATACTACTACAATACCGGGTGTTGCTGGTGAAACATCAAACACACTTTCTAATATCCCAGGAGGTACTTACTCAGTCATTATGAGTCACGGTACTAATGGCTGTACAGACACTTTGCAATTCTCTTTGACTGATAACGTCGGTACTGCTCCTGCTATTGACATGGCTACTCCGGAAGTTGATTATGATGTCGACTCGGTGACCGTCTGTTCAGGCACTCCTGATGGTAGCATCCAAATCCTTGAAATCGACAATTCTACCGACCTGTCTGGAT
>JAGDZR010000029.1:0-2203 GCA_049115695.1 Cyclobacteriaceae bacterium
ACATCGTGGGTGCCTACTGCCAAAGCAGCAATCGTGTCACTTCCGATGCGCCAGGTGTTATTGGTCTCTACAATCGCTGAAGTAGTATCCGTATCGATGATGATCGACAAACTCGCCGTGATATCATCAATGCTGCCACTCAGGCCTGGTCGGGTTTCAGAAGTGTTTATACTATCAATTGTTACCAATGGAGCTATGCCGTCGATTGATTGAATTGTTAGCATTGGGCCAGCAGCCAGACCCCCATCTATTTTGTTTTTAGGATCAGCGAAACCAAAATCATTCAATGTTGGGGTAAGCACATTAAACAAAGTGCCTGCCGTTGCGCCAGGCTCAATATCCGCGGCAACATAGTAATACCAGGTGTCACCAGGTGTTATTGTGTCTTGCCTGATAAAACCAATAGCATCTGGAGTTCCTCCATCACCAAAGTCCCCTCCACTTGCCTCAATACTCGCAGTTGCAAAATCCTCCACATTGATATTTCTATACAACTTGAAGCTGTTGTCTACGAACAAGTCAGCAAGTGTACTGTCACCAAATGATAGACTAAAGCCTTGTTCGATCGCCTGGCTTGTTTGAACATTCACACCAAACGCATAGACCACCACATCTGTTTGTGTCTGGAAAATATCTTCTGGACTCTGAACCAATGTGGCAATGGTAATGTCACTTGCACTGGTCAACTGTATTTGAGTGCTCACTGTATCTCCGGTATTCCCTGCAGAATCAGTCATGAACACATTAATCGTCAATAGACCATCATTGAGATCATTAAGCGCCAGTCCTGATAAAACAGTTGGATCAGCACTGTAAAGCTGATTACTTGCCACAATTGGAACTCCGCCTCCATCGCTTGATATGTTATAAGAATAGAAGCTTCCACTCTCTCCACCATCAATATCGAAGGCTAATTCATTTGGACTATGTGTAATTGCCTCTCCTGAAATGGCATAACCAGCTGGTGCTGTTCCATCATATGTCACCGATAGTACATTCGAGGCTGTATTAAATTGCCCCGTTACATCTGTTGCCGTATTCGCAGCAATGCTAATTGATACAATTGTATCAATATCAGGTGTTATATCCGCTGTGTAAGTGATGCTATCGGCAGTAGCTAAATTGGATGCTGTACCATTCACAACCGTCCAATCACCAAGCTCAAAACCATCAACTTTTTCACTAAAAGTCGCTGTGATCGTAAATGGAGATTGGTTAGTTAAATCTGAAGCAGTACTTAGGACTACACCAGGGACGTTCCCATCATAATAAATTGCTACCTGACTCGCAGCTGTGTTGCCATTGCCACTCGAATCTGTAGCAACATCTGCCAATACATCTACTGTGACTAATCCATCTGCAGCTGGTGTGACATCAAATGTGAAGGTAGAGCTATCAACAGCCACGAAATTGCCTGCCGTACCATTTCCAATCGTAAGATCTGCAACCGTAAAGTTGATAATCGCTTCATTAAATGTAACCTGAACCGGGATTGGTGAGGTATTGGTTGTATCACCTGCAAGATTCGTGATCGTCGTTGCTGGAGGTGTTCCATCAAAAATTACTTCACTCAAATCGGTTACAGCCGTTACAGCAAATCCTGGATTAGCTGATGCATCATCAAAGCTGATAGAGAAATTTGCCGGACCTTCACTTTCTGTACCGTTCACCGTATAGCTTGCAGACCAGGTGGTCTCGTTACCGTCTGACAAATCATCTACAACAGCTCCTCCACCAAAGACTGACACGCCAACAGAGGTTAAATCTTCTGACCCGGTGAAAGTCACAGTAATCACATCTCCTGTCATTGCCTTATCAGGATAAGTATTATTTGAAGCGATTGAAACGTTTGTCAATGTTGGTGCTGTGTGGTCATAACGGACATAACTGCCGTCTGATGTGGTTGTTACTTGCACACCTGCATTTCCTGTTGTATCGCTAAAATCAATGGTGAAGTTGGCAATCCCTTCAGGCTCTGTCCCTGCTATAGTTCTAACTGCCTGCCAGGTCGATTCATCTGTGTCTCCAGCATCATTTACTAAAGCGGCTTGACCCAAAATTGTAACTGTTGGTGTTTGCAAAGCTTCAGAAGCATAGATGTCTATAAATATCTGATCGCCAGAAATGGCCAAGGTATCTCCATTGATGTTGCTGGAAGATATCAATACTGAATCAAGGATTGGTGCTTCGCTATCATAAATGG
>JAGDZR010000030.1:0-1995 GCA_049115695.1 Cyclobacteriaceae bacterium
ACATCGTGGGTGCCTACTGCCAGTGCAGCGATCGTGTCACTTCCGATGCGCCAGGTGTTATTGGTCTCTACAATTGCTGTAGTAGTATCCGTATCGATGATGATCGACAAACTCGCCGTGATGTCATCAATGCTGCCACTCAGGCCTGGTCGGGTTTCAGAGGTGTTTACACTGTCAACTGTTACCAACGGAGCTATGCCGTCAGTTGGCGTTATGGTATATACAGGAGCTAATGTTATTCCTCCATCTACTTTAGTCTTAGGGTCTGCAAAACCAAAATCATTCAATGTTGGCGTGTGCAAATTGAATATGACGCCAGGTGTCGCATTTGGCTCCACATCTCCCATTACATAATAATACCAAGTGTCACCTACAGGAATCGTGTCTGATCTTAGGAAACCGATACTTTCTGCCGGAACTCCTTGTCCCATGTCCGTTCCTGAATTAACGATCTGAGCTGTATTGAGGTCATCAACATTGATTTGTCTTTTAAGTTTGAAGCTATTGTCTACGAAAACATCCGCTACTGTTGAATCTCCAAAAGTCAAACTAAAGCCTTGCTCGATTGCGGCTGCATCCGCAACAGCTACACTGAACTTGTACAGCAGTAGCTCATTTGTACCTTGAATCACCTCACCGTGTGGGATCACAAATGAACTAATCGTAATGCTTGACGGTACTATGGCCTGAATAGTAATCGCATTTGCGAACGTAGAATCTGTTACATTTCCAGTAGTGTCTGTCGCAATCAGTCTTACATTATAGGTCCCCGGACTCAGTGGATCAACTCCTGGTAACAAATCCCATGTCGCGTCTGGATTCACGATTGCAGTGTATAGCATCCCATTAACTACCACATCAAGGGATGCGAAAATATCATCAATAAAGCCAGTTAAAGCCGGTTGATCATATGTTGTGTCAACAGGAACCACATTCACTATAGGTGCAATTGAGTCGCCGCTATATGTGGTAAATGACCATGAATAATCTGTAAAACCGCTAAACGCAGCTGAATCATTGTGTTGTACAATTGCACCACTATCTACCAAAATAGCATATTCAGTGTTTGATATTAGATTAGACGAAGGAGCAAATGAGACTACATTGGCCGTATATATTAAATCTATTTCAGCATCAAATGTTTGGACTACTGAGGTATCTGTTAGATTGATCAATTGCAAACTTCCTGTTCCCGACTTCACAGTATCCGTGAACAGCATTGTCATGGATGCATCTATTGGAACAAAAATCTGACCTGGGGCTGGGAACAATGCTGTTGTAGTGAAAGGAGGACTTCCCAAACTTGGTCCCTCAACCCAGTCTGTTAAATTATCCATACCGCTGAGAACACCTATATGTCCATTTAAGGTTGCATCAGAAGCGGTAGTGCTTCCTGTTCCATCAGAAAAATTGTAATAGGCGATTAAACCAGCTTCCTGGCCTGACAACTGCACATTATAGTTGGTGCTTATCTCTGTATCAGTCCTTGTATGGTCCC
Organism: Cyclobacteriaceae bacterium; assembly: GCA_049115695.1. Classification (GTDB taxonomy): domain Bacteria; phylum Bacteroidota; class Bacteroidia; order Cytophagales; family Cyclobacteriaceae; genus JAGDZR01. Next base: position 1,499 of record JAGDZR010000030.1, read on the forward strand.
AAAATCTTACTTCATCAACAGACCCGGTAAATCCTCCTACTCCTGCGGTGTATCCAATATGTATATCTGCGGTGCTCTCATCTACAGGAAGCATTGTGTTGTTCGATTGTATGGGCAATCCATCAACATAAAGCTTACCATTGGAACCTCCTAGTGCAACTGCCACATGATGCCAGGTACCGTCGTTAAACCCTCCACTCGCACCTAAGGCTGCACTTGTATTTTGAAAAACCCCTCCACTGACATATTGGAAATATAACGTACTTCCAATCTTAAACAATGTATAACCACTGGATCCATCATACTGGGAAACTATTGCTTCTTGACCAGTTGCTGAGGATTTGACCCAGGCCTCTATTGTCCAATCAGTATCCATATCAAAATCTGGATGATCGGTAATCGCTATATGCTGTGTTGACCCATCAAAATCAACAGCATAATTGGTGATTGGTGCACTCCCTATGGTAAACAAACTATCACTTTCATCACTATTACCT
>JAGDZR010000030.1:2001-15022 GCA_049115695.1 Cyclobacteriaceae bacterium
TCGCAATCTGGATCAGGTTGCTGTCACCAGGAGTATTGGGTACGGTCCACGCATAACTGCCATTATACATGCTGAAGATACCGTCATTCAATATCGAATAACTGGATCCGCCATTGCTACTCCATCTTATCTCAATCAGATCACTGCCATTAATGCCTGTTGTATCCCAGGTAATCACATAAACCGAGTCAATGTCCAACGACTCACCTCCGTTTGGTGAAATCACTGTTGGAACTGCAATTGGTGCAGACTGCAACAACAATGAATAGTCTTCGGTTTCTCCATATTGAAAAGAACTACAAGCTTCAATGGTAGACATATCAGATGTCTCTTGAACCACGATTCGCATTCGTATTGTAGAATCAAGAATTGCTGTGCCTGGGACCGTAATAGAAATGTTGATAGTTGTATCACTGACCGTACCCGCGATGGTAGAGTCAGTCGCGAATACTTCTTCCCCCGAATCTGTCAAATCTTGATTCCCATTCCAATCAATGAATACTTTTAACCCGCGTTCATAATATGTTCCTGATTCTGAGCTCAACAATACTGACAATGTGAAGTTTTGATTCGTTTCAAACGTGTCCTTCAAATGTGTATAGTCAGTATAGTCCGATGGAACAGTGTCCGATATTGTAGATACGTTTCCAAATGTCACACCCCCAATATTGGTGTCATCTATGAACTGGGCGCCACAGCCTGTTGTATCAACAACTCCTTCTCCTGTCAAATCAAATCCATAAACGCTCTCGTCAGAATCATTGCTAAATATCAGAACCTGTGTAACATATGTGCCTGTACTGGGTGCATCAAAAACAATAGTAAATTCACTACTATCACCAGGGTTGATAAATTGGTCAGCATGACTCCCTGGCTCAAAAGCAGTATCCCCTGAAGCACTAATTGAAATTGAATCTCCTAAATCCAATACAGCAGTTCCGATATTGTGAACCCAATAAGTTTTGACAATCGGAGGATCTCCAACTAACATTGATCCGAAATCAGTGGAATCAGCGAATGCCGGAATATCGTCCCCGTTTATAATTTCAATTCCGTTTCCTGTTACCATTATTTCCGGTTGGCCTGGGGCTGCAGTCGTAAATGTCCATGTAGTATCCAACAGTCCTGCAAATGGATCTCCAGTGGCAACAGCGTTAAATGCCCCACTGTCGATGGTCACGAAATAGGAAGAGTCAGTACCCATCCCAGAAAGGTAAAATGAAATGCTATCCGTTCCATCTCCCAACGTAATGGTATTCGCATCTACAAAATCAACAAATGATGTATCCGACTTTTCCCACAAAGTGATGGACCCAACACTCCCTGCATTCACAGGTTCACTAAACTTTATGCTAAATATGGTATCGTTGACTGCTACATCTGTTGCATTCGCATTTGGCCACAACCCTACAATATTTGGTGTATTGTAAATTGGCGCTCCTGATGCAACCCACCTTGGATTATTGTTGACTGCACCATTGTTACCATTGCTTGTCTGATCGATTAGGGTGCTTCCAATCGTTTCAAAATCATAATACGCTAACAGTCCAGGCTCAGCACCTGTCAAAAGAGAAATTCTATCCTCAAAAGTTGTTTTGGCATAGTCCCATATTCTGATTTCATCTAGCTCACCGTCCAAAATACTTTCTATACCAGCAGATGCACCAATTTTTAGATCAGCATCTGTCGCCGTATAATTTGGATCACTACTAACGGGTGTACTGCCTATTGAAATCCCATTAACGAAAATTTCTATTTTAGTTCCATCATATGTCGCTGCTACATGCGTCCAAATTCCTGGTGTAATTGTGTAGATTGGAATGAAATTATGTTGTACTTGACCATCATCGAAATGGGCAAAGTAAAAATGATAGTTAGGATCCTGCCTGATGTAGCCAAACAAATAACCGTTATCATCTCCATCAGATGATCCTTTTTGAAGAAAGACGTAACCATCACCATTTATAGGCGGTTGTGCAGCTATTTTGGTCCAAAATTCAAACGTATAATGGACAGGCTCCAGTGCTACATCAGAAGGGACAATCACATGATCATCTACACCATCAAAACGCAGGGCGATGTTGTCCGGAGTTGGTACCGTGCTGAAGGTCCATGAAGTATCAGCAATCCCTATGAATGGATGATTGTCAATGGCCTTTACAAAAGCGGCACTATCAATCTGAATGAAATATGATGAGTCAAAGGTGATATTGTACAGTGAAAACCAAACACTATCAGTACCTACCGCGCTAACCGAACTGGAAGGAATGGATTCAACCAAGGATGAATCCTGTTTATTATACACATTGATATTTCCGGATCCTGCCAAAACAGATTCGGAGAACTTGATACTAAAAACAGAATCTATTTTAACGTCAGTGGCATTTGTGCCCGGGTAGAAATTTTTGATGGCTAATTGATCAAAACCAAGCACCCAGTCGTTTGATTCCATATTGACCATGGCACCCGCTCTTGATTCTACTTTGTCTGTCAAAGCGGTTCCAACTCCTTCATTGAAATCATAGATTAATTTCAAGTTGATATCATAATTGCCGGCCAAGCTATTTTGCATGTTGGCAAGTATATCAGACTGGCTCAATGCTGTATCCGTCCAAACTCTGAACTCGTCAATTGATTTGTCATGATTATAACCTATCAAGAGGTCATTAGATGATGTGGCAAATGATGTGAAATTATTGGTAGTAAGCGTTTGGGATACACCATCAACATAAATTGCTCCATTTCCTGCTCCATTATTGGTAATGGCAATATGGTGCCACTGGCCATCTAAAAGTTCTGTAGCAGTTGTAATCAGCCTATTTCCACCAGTATTATTTAAATCCCTGATGTCAAAGAAACCTGTATTATGAATTTCAATAAAATTACCCGCAAGATTACTGCTTGAGCCACCGTTATTTGTATTTCCTAGGTACATTACTCCGTTCCAGGTAGAATTGGTAAAATCCGACCTATACCAAAACTCGATAGTAAAAACACTTTTGTTGCTCAGCAATGTGGCTCCATTATGAACAACTAAGCGATCATCATTTTCTGCTCCGTCATCATTAAAAGAAAGGGCATAGTCAAATGCTGAAATAGTCGTAAATGTCCAGTCAGAGAGATTCTCAATACCCTGATAAGCTTTTTGAGGTTCTGCTAAGTCCTGGACAAAAGCACCACTGTCAATGTAAATGGCATATGAAGAATCATAATCCAATCCACTAAATGTGAACCAAATAGAATCGGTACCAAGCCCACCGACACTACTGGCAGAAACAGCATCGGCTGATGTACTATCATTTGCATTCAATGCATAAATGAAACCAACTCCTTCTTTAACAGGCTCTGAAAATTTAATCGAGAAAATTTGATCAAGACCCAGGTAAAATGAGCCACTAGCTGGTGACACTTCCAATTCATGAATAGCCGGTACTAATGGCGCTCCAGTAGTCCAAAAAGCACCGTTTAGTAAACTTCCGGTGTAAGCGTTTACCTTTTCTGTTAAACTAAATCCCTGGCCATCGTTTGCGTCAAAATACCTTATCAAACCAGTTTCGTCCCCTATCAATTCATAGCCCAGATTATCGTTAATCTGTGTTTGTGTTCTTACATGGTCCCAGATTCTGACCTCATCAATTTCTCCGTTGAAATAGTCAACGGAATCAGAGCTTGAACGCCCCATTTCGAATTGATATCCAGCACTATCCACTGCTCCCGTTGTTGAAACAGCAGAATTCGTTCTGTATACCCCATCTACATAAACATCCAGAGCGCCTGAATTATACGTGAGCGCAACATGATGCCATTGATTCTGGGTCAAAGAGCTTTCTGATTGTACCGTGGCTGTTCCTCCGGATGCTCTTACCAATGCACTAATCTGTCCATTTTCAACCCTTAGCGTAAATCCACCGCTTCCACTAAGCTGACCAACAATTGCCTGGTTACTGCTTACAGCATCATTCGTATTTACCCAAGCTTCAATAGTGAAGGTTGATGCCCCTTGAAGAACTTCTGTAGATCCTAAATCCAGGTAGTCATTGATTCCATCAAATCCAACAGCATAATTTCCCTGAACCTTTAATGTGCTAAAAGACCATTCGGCGGTATCCAATATGCCAACAAAACCTTCCGTTCCACCAGGGTGATCTTCAAAAGCTCCGCTATCAATCAGTATAGAATATGTGGAGTCATAACTAATATTTGATAAGGTGAAATAGATGGAGTCAGTCGGTCCTCCTGCATTGGTAATCAACGTTTCAGCCGAGATTGTTTCCACTGTATCTTCTGAAAACTGATTGATCACATAGAGTGCACCATTCCCATTATTTACCGAGTCGGCAAACTCAATAACAAAAGTTTGATCCAAATCTATTCCTGATGAATTATCTGTTGGGGTTAAAAATGTATAGGTAAGTCCACCAACCGGACCTGCTGTGGTGGCGAAATCATCAAGGAATATGGCCTCATTGGCTGTTTCTACCAACAATCTGACGATGGTAGTATCAGTGGTATTAACTGTAAAGTTGTAAAATGCATAAGCGTTGTTGCTTTGAAACCCAGTTGTTGTTACCGAATCGAAGGTCACCCCTGAATCAATACTTGTCCAAATAGAAATTTCCCAACCATCACCAAAATCCTGACCTGCATAAAAGCTCACATCTCCAACGCCACCCGGTATTACTGGTGTTTGAATATAATCGCCTGCTGAATTGAAGGATATCGCCTCAATGCCAGAAACTGTACTATCAGATTCCGGATCAACGCTATTGACATACCAGTTACCGGATGTAAATAATCGAAAACCGCTATAATCAGGTTCTGGGATACCATTTTCAAAATCCTCAAACATCTGAGCGTTCGCTTCAGTGACAAAAGTCCAGGCAGCAAGTGTGGTGAGGGCTGCCATTTTGATTCCACGTAGGTTTAACATAGCGCTATCAGGTATGATGATTGAATAATCGCTTCCGAACGCAAGACTTCCTGGAGTGAAAAAGGCGCTATCTCCCACCAAGGTAACATCAGAGCTGATCGAAAATGATTCCGCCAAAGTTGAATCATTCGTGTTTAAAATATAAATATTTCCCGTTCCTTTTTGCATGTTTTCGTTGAACAGGAAGGAAATGGTACTATCCGGGTGGACACCAATAGCGCTCTTTGCTGGATAATAGGCAATGATCGTAGGTTGCGTGTATGCCTCAGATTCAACCCAGTTTGAAACCTGCCCTGACAATTCAAAGTTGATCAAGTCTCCTTCAAAGGGACTAATCGATCGATTTGGAAGCCTATTGATTCCATCATTGGTTGCAGCTGCAACTCCTTGATCAAAACGATAATAAGCCATCAGACCCATTTCATTTTCAGCGATCTTATCGTTAAAACCATTCTGAATTTCCAGTTGGGTCAGTGCCCTTTCCCAAACTCTCACTTCGTCTATAGATCCATTAAAAAAATCCGATGGTACAGCATCAAACTCCTGGCCCAAAGACCACCGATCTGTATTGGTAAAACTATAGTTGGGCATATGAGTGCTGACAAATTCCCCATCAACGTAAAGCGTACCTGTCGATCCTGATCTCGTATAGGCAATGTGATGCCAGCTACTGTCCATCACCTCTGGTCCATCGATCTCTATGATCGCATCATCCCAAACATGCACTTGACCATCAGCAATATCAACAGTGAAAATCAGGCGATTACCATTTGCGGAAGTATTGATTGCAAGTGGTGTCCCTCGGATTCCCAATTGAGCTTTAGCCAACATCCAAAACTCAATGGTCATACTGGTTTGCTTGCCAGCCATGGAATCTGCAATCCCATGCAACTGCACATAATCATCTACTCCATCAAAATTTAAAGCGTTTCCAGGGTAAGATATCGTCCCCCCAAACTTCGAATTGGATGGTTCTGAAAATCCATTGGATCCATATGCCGTAACCTGATAGTAATGCCCTTCGTCTGGACTGAGTGTGCTGTCAATGAGTGTGGTTTGGTTGATGCCAACAGAATCGAACACTTCATAGGTCTGTCCAAAATCAACAGATCTCTCAACAAAAAAGCCTGACTCATCATTGGCGTTATCGCGCCAGGTCAGTTGGACTCGATCTGGTCCTGTTTCCAGCACCACCAAACTATCAGGGTCATTGTGTTTTGGAAAGACATCTGACAATATCCAGGCAGGATAACCACCTGTAGGGCCCAATACCTCACCAGAAAAACTATTTGAGCTTCGATCAGGCAAAATTTGAGAGGCATCTTGTTGATCAAACTGATAATAGGCATAGAGACCCAGCTCATTGCCCTGTAATGGCATGTCCTTGTTGGTATTTATTTCTGATGAAGTTCTTAGTGTCTTCCAAATGCGGACTTCATCTAGATACCCTCGATAACCGGACCCAATTTGAGCTATCAGACTTGTCCAATTACCAACAAAATCGGTATTTGTTTTGAACTGCTGTGAACCATCCTTGTAGACGTATAAGCTATCCGCAGTGTAAGCAACGGCCATGTGCTGCCACATACCAGAATCTACTGCAATCCCCGTATTAGCGCTATTGGCACCTGTAAAAACCCAATAATTGCCTTCATAGATATAAAATCTCCAGTCCCAACCGCCATTGTCCATATCGATGAGGAATCGTGTTCCTAAGGTCTCATGTGGATAATGCCACATCTCCCAAGTCATGGTGTCAAATTCTTCACTACTAATGGCCAGCTCGGTGTGAATGATGTCATCATTGTCATCCAGGTAAATGGCATTGCCGGATCCTGACAAAGTGCTGCCATACTCCATATCGGAATAGCCACTGTAGCTATTGGCTAACTTTGCGCGTATCCGATAGAAATAACCAGTTCGTAATGGAAGGTCAGTGTCAACATAATTAGTAACATTTGCTCCCACAGAATCATAGGGCGCAAAGGTCACTCCATAATCCTCGGACCTTTCAATCACCACACCTGTTTCGACGTTTGACTTGTCCTGCCAACTCAGGGTCAATTCATCGACTGCTGTTTCTTGCACTATTAAGCTATCAGCATAGGCGGGCATCATTGCCCCTGAACCGACCCAATCTGGATAGCCGGTAGCGAATCCTGAACCAAGTACTTGACCATCATAGTTGTTAATACTACGATCTGGCAAATGTTGGTTGTCAGCTCCAACCTGGTCAAAGCGATAATAAAGTTCTAGCCCCGGCTCATTCCCTATAAGAATGGTATCCATATGATCGTTGAGTTGAGCAATTGTGCGAAGCGTACTCCAAACGCGCACTTCGTCCATTTCTCCTCGGAAATTATTCCCAATAACCAACGCTCTGGTTGTGGTATTGCCGCTAAAGTCACTTTGTGCCTTAAATTTCAGAGATCCATTCTGATACACCCAAATGCTATCCCCAGCAAAACCAACTGCAAGATGTTGCCAGCGATCCCGCTCCAGGTTGATTTGGGTGTTAAGGGCAGCAGCACCATTGTACAACCAGACAAATCCGCCGTATTGATAGAATCGCCAATCAAAGCCACCATTGTCAGTAGTCATCAACTCTCTGTCTCCCGCCAGACTGGTAGGATTTACCCAAAGCTCCCAGGTCATGGTATCGAACTCTTCGTAGGTGATGTACAGCTCGGTCGTTACCTGATCGTCTCCATCGACAATTTCAAGCGCATTCCCAGGTAAATCACTTGTGCTGCCAAACTTTACATTTGATGGTGGGCTTTTGATGCTGCCACTATAGGAAGAAACTCGATAGTAGAACCCAGAGTCTAATGGTACAGCGCTATGAACATAACTTGTTTGATTTGGCGTGACCAGAACTTCCACTGTATCAAATGCTCCATCAAATGTAGGTGACCACTCCACAATGAACCCTGTCTCTCCAACACTCCTATCCGTCCAGGTCAAAGTCAATTCATCCACTCCTGTTCGTTCGACAAAGAGACTATCGGCTGAAGATGGCATCATAGCATCTGAAATTACCCAATCAGGAAATCCTGTTGCAAATCCCGACCCTAACACCTCGGCATCAAAATGATTCACACTACGATCAGGAATATGCTGATTGTCCTCTCCCACCTGATCAAAACGATAGTAAAGCTCCAAACCCGGCTCATTGCCAACCAATTCGGAACTCATTCCATCCAGAATTTCTGATTCACTCCTGATCGTACTCCATATTCTCACTTCATCAATCTGTCCATTGAAATTGTCTCCAATAAAAAGAGTCCTATTTGTAGTTTCTGATGAATAATCAACATCGGTATTGTATAAAAGATATCCATCGCGATAGATCCAAAGGCTATCACCAGCATAAACTACAGCCAGATGCTGCCATTGATCTTGGTTAACTTTAACCCCAGTTGTTGTATAATCATAACCCCTACTGATGGCTACTTGTCCACCACTGATATAGAATCTCCAATCTCCTCCACCATTGTCATTGGTAATCAATTCAGATACACCAGAGAGGTCTGCAGGTTTGATCCACATTTCCCAGGTCATTGTATCCAGTTCATTATGATTAATGGAAAACTCTGTAGCTATTCGATCATCACCATCTACAAGCTCCAAGGCATTCCCCGGTACATTTCTGGTGCTACCAAATTCTATATTGGATGGATGACTCTGTGTACTCCCGTCATGTGCCGATACCCGATAGTAAAACCCAGAATCCAGTGGTACGCCGGTGTGCACATAACTTGTCTGGTTTGCAGTGTTAAGGGTAATAAGTGTATCAAATATTCCATCATGGGTAGGTGACCACTCGATGATAAAACCGCTTTCACCAGTACTCTGATCGGCCCATGTCAGTGTTAATTCATCCTGTCCTGTCTGTTCAATAAACAAGCTGTCTGCTGATGCCGGAGATAGCGCTCCTGAAGGTACCCAATCAGCAAAACCAGAGGCATATCCTCCTCCAGTTATTTCTGCATCGTTGTTGTTGATGCTTCTATCGGGTACATGGAGATAGTCCAAACCTGCCTGATCAAATCGATAGTAGAGATCCAGGCCTTGTTCATTTCCAACAAGTGCAGTGCCTATATAAGATTGTATTTCACTCTGCGTTCTGATATCATCCCAGATCCTGACCTCATCAATCATCCCCCTGAAATTGTCTCCCAAGACGATCGTATTGCTTGTTACTTCTCCCGAGAAGTCAACATCTGTGGAATAGGCAAAAAACCCGTCTCGATACATCCAAAGGCTGTCCCCAGCAAAAACTACAGCCAAATGCTGCCATCTATCCTTATTTGCTTTCACTCCAGTTTTGACATAACCCGTTCCTGTGCTAATGCCAAACTCACCACCACTCATGTACAACCTCCAGTCTCCCCCACCATTATCGTTTGTGATTAATTCTCCCGTTATCGAAACATCGGAAGGGTTGAGCCAGAGCTCCCATGTCATGGTATCATACTCAGTGTAGGTTATGGAGAATTCTGTTATGATCCGATCATCAGCATCGACAATTTCGATTGCGTTTCCTGCATTTATCCTTGTTCCTCCAAACTTAGCATTTGAGGGAGGTCTTACGGTCGCCCCATTATATGCTGAAACCCTGTAGTAAAATCCGGAATCCTGGGGTACCCCTGCATGTACATAGCTGGTTTGATTTGCAGCTATTACTGCAACAGTATCAAAATTACCATCATGTGTGGCTGACCACTCTACAATGAATCCGTCCTCATCCGTATTGGGGTCGACCCAACTCAATGTTAGTTCTCCTTCACCTGTTTCTTCAATAAATAAGCTATCTGCAGAAGCAGGCATCAACGCTTCAGAAGCAACCCAATCGGCAAACCCTGTAGCATAACCTGATCCAAGAATTTCTGCATTATAATTGTTGATACTCCGATCTGGTACAAATTGGTTGTCCTCTCCAACCTGATCAAAACGATAATAAAGTTCAAGGCCAGGTTCATTTCCTGTGAGCGTGGTGAACCTTCCTGATTCTATTTCACCCTGTGTCCTCAGTGTTTTCCATATTCTGACCTCATCCATAAGGCCATTGTAATTGTCACCAAGTACGATGGTGGTGTTGGTTTGCTCCGCTGAATAATCAGTATTAATACTAAAAGCCAAATAACCATCTCTGTACATCCACAAACTATCACCGGCATAGACGACTGCAAGGTGCTGCCAGCGCTTATTTTCGACCTTTACACCAGTGTTTACATATGCAGTACCAGTGCTAATCATATATTGACCACCACTCATGTACAATCTCCAGTCACCACCACCATCATCATTGGTAATCAACTCTGCAACTCCTGTTAAACTGGCCGGTTTCAACCAGACCTCCCAGGTCATGGTATCATATTCCTCATATGTCACTGAAAACTCCGTGAGGATTCGATCGTCGGCATCAACAATTTCAATGGCATTTCCCGGTTGGGATCGTGTGCTACCGAATTTTATTCTTGAAGGTCCATGCTGAGTCGTACCATCATGTGTTGATACCCGATAATAAAATCCTGAGTCCAATGGTAACCCAGCATGAACATAGCTTGTTTGATTGGCAGCTACATTGATTAAGGTATCAAAATCTCCATCTATCGCATCTGACCATTCAATGATAAACCCACTTTCATTGTCACTGATGTCTGCCCAGGAAAGTGTCAATTCTCCAGATCCTGTTTCTTCAATGAACAAGCTGTCAACAGAATGTGGACTTAACGCTTCTGATGCCACCCAGTCTGGAAACCCTCCAGTAGACCCAGCTCCTAATATGGTTGCAAATCGATTGTTGGTACTTCGATCTGGGACATGTTGATTGCCAGTACCCACTTGATCAAAGCGGTAGTACAGCTCCAGTCCAGATTCATTGCCAATCAGGACTGTATCCATCTTATCCTTAATTTGGGACTGTGATCTGATATTGCTCCAAACCCGTACTTCGTCAATTTGACCATTAAAGTTGTCACCAATCGTTAGCGGAATGTCTGTCCACTCTAAGGAGAAATCTACACTTGTACTATAAGACAGATGGCCATTCTTGTACATCCAAAGGCTATCATCCGCAAACACCAGGGCCAGGTGCTGCCAAACATTCTTGTTGGATCTAACTCCTGTTCGGGTGTAATCATACCCTCGGGCAATTCCAAACTCGCCGGCTACCTGATACAATCGCCAATCTGCTCCTCCATTGTCAACAGACAAAATTTCAGCTACTCCTGTTAGGACTGCCGGTTTGAGCCAAACCTCCCATGTCATGGTATCAAACTTGTGATAATTGATGTATAGGTTCGATCGAATGCGATCATCCGCATCCACAACTTCAATGGCATTTCCTGGTAAAGTCAATATGGAAGCAAAACTTTCATTCGAGGGCGCAGAATTTTGATCAGCATCCGCTACAATAATCCGATAGTAATATCGATTTCCAGCCGAAACTGACAGGTCTGAATAACTGCTATTATCAGGTCCTATTGAGTCAATCTGAACAAATGCTGTATTGTCTCCATCTGATCGCTCAATGAGAAACCCAGATTCATTTATCGCATTATCTGTCCAGCTTAAATCAATTTGTGATGTCGAGATCTCTTGCGCAAACAAATGGGTAGGCGTTAAGGGATCTTCACCCAGAGATGAGGACTGTTGCCAGTTCGACGATGCTCCGGTTAACGTGAAATTGCTGAGATTACCTCCATTCTGCGTCTGACTTCTATCAAGTAAGGTATCAATTGGATTTGTAAGGTTATCTCCTTCTGCTACTCCCTGATTAAAGGTATAGTATCCTAACAGTCCTGATTCATTCCCAATCAAAGTATCCAGTAGACTGGTGCTGATGTCATTCTCTGTCCTCGCATAATTCCAAATGCGTACTTCGTCGAGTTCTCCATCCAGGTAGCTCGCCCCTGACATATTAAACATTGATGAACTACTGACACCTAAACTTAATTGATCTCCTGATGCCCATAATGTGCCTATTGGTTGAGGCGTCCCTTCCTCATGTCCGTTGACGTAAAGATGTGCACTACCGGCATTTGTGGCCGTAATGGCTACATGATACCATTGACCTGCTTCTGCTTCGGTGGTTCCAATAACGCCTCTTTGTACACCATCATAGGTATAGTGCACAAATTGACCGTCGGCATTTGTTCTTAAATAATGTGAAGTGTTGCTTACCGGATCACTCGAATGGGTAAACTTTATAATCCCTTGATTACTGACAGATGCGTCAAATTTGACCCAGGTCTCAAAGGTGTAAGCCGTAAACGAGCTGATTGGAATTGATACCTGATCGTTGGTTCCATCAAAATTGAGTGCATGATTATCTCTAGTAGTTTCAAAGTCATCCAGGAATATGATACCATTGGCCACTTCGGCCCTTAACCTAACAATTGTAGGTAAATGTTGATCAACACTTACTGTATACTGAGTATATGAGGCATTATTTTGAAAAGTTGTAGAGGCAATCGAGTCAAAAGTGCTTCCGCCATCCGTACTAGTCCAAACCGACAGTTCCCAACCCGAAGACTGGTATGCAAAAAAGGAAATATCAGATACACCTTCCTGAATTTCCATGGTTTGTACGTAATCTCCAACAGCATTAAACGCAATGGCATTTGATCCTGAATTGACATTGAGATTCTCAGAACTTATGCTATTGGCTGTCCATGTGCCCGTTCCTGTTGAAAATGTTCCTGTATAATCAGGGCCAGGAATGGTTCCATTTTCAAAATCCTCGTGCAATTGTCCATATGTTACCAGCGAATATGCCAGAAATGCAATGGTCAATAACAGCTTTATTGAACTTACGTGGTGGTAATTCATAGCAAATGGTTGAATCCATGTCACATCACTGGTTGGGAGATGATCATCATGAAAGTAGGGCATTTATGCTCACTTCACCATGTTAAAAACTTACGTAACCTAAAAGTACAGGATTTCTTGCCTAAAAGAAATTCGTGTACCAGGGTATTTTCGTTAGTTCTTTACTTTCTAATGATAATCTTATGTGTAATGATCTTATCCACTCTTCCTTCCTTGTCGAAGAAGTGTAGCAAATAGATGCCATCTTCCAGATCC
>JAGDZR010000031.1:0-4019 GCA_049115695.1 Cyclobacteriaceae bacterium
TGTATCTACCGCTTCATCACAAGAGACATCATCGGTCCTGCTTGCCAGTCCGATGACAGGATTAGAAGTATCATCAGCAATTGTGAATACCAAAGAATCCGTGGTTTCACAAGAAGTGATGCTGTTAGTAATCCACGCTTTATAGGTCCCAGCAGGCAAACCATAAACGCTATCGCCAGCAGTTCCACCTTTTGTGTCAATAGTGCCTGCTGCTGAAACATACGCAGGCCATGTAATGGTGTAAGTACCATCAATGGCATAGGGATCACCGTCTAGACGAATAGAATTAATGACAATAGTACCAGTTGGATCAGACACATCACAGTTCACATTGTCTTCAGTTACAGCATCTCCCTGGGCGATATCAACTGAAATGACCTGAGTATCCTCAATCAAATTGAAGGTAGAGATCACCGCACAAGTACTGTCTGGCTTGGATTTATCCATGACCAATAAGGTGTACTGGCCTCCATCTACATTTTCCAAGGTAAGTGGTAATGTAGCACCTGCTACAATGTTTTGAGTACCGGAAATATTATTAATACCACCACCAGTAACCTCGTTTCCAGTAGTCGTATCAGTTCCCGCATACCATTGGTAAAAATAATCTCCGTCAGTTGCTGTAGTATTCTCTATGCTAAATTCTATTTGACCCAATCCAATATCATCAGAGACTACACAAGAACTGTCGATATTACCTAAACTAACAGCAACAACAGGAAGGGTGGTAATGCTATCTATTTCCACTTCTAGTGCATCGGTATAACATCCTGATGCCAGATGCAATGCCTGTACGAAGTAAGTACCTGGAGTCTGAGCTTCCAGTGAGCTGTCAGTGCTAAACGTTTGAATTGTGTCTGATGCACCCGGAGGGTATGCAGAATAGAATGCGAATTCATAATCAGCAATATTTCCAGTCAAGAAACTATTATCATCTACAGCAATGATACCCTGATCAGAGGGAGAACAATCTGTCAAATCCGTAATGGTTGCATTGAAAAGATTATGATCCTCTTCCTGATTTTGGACGGTAAATCCAATGGTATCAGCAGTACAACCATTTCCTCCACCATTTTTATAGATGGTTTCAATCACCAATACATAATCGCCAGGGGCCAAAGTATCAGTATCACTAAAGCTTGATTCAAAGGTTTCTATATCGGCTCCCTGAGCTTTTACCGTTTTATCAACCGTCTCAGTTCTTTCAAAGACTGTATCCGTAGGGCTTGTTTCAATGACATACCAATGGAAGTTAAATCCTGTGGTAGTAGTATCATCTGAAGTACGCAAAGCCTTCGCATATAAATTACCATTGTAGAAATCCTCATCACAAGCTGTATTATTGGTTATATATGATGAATCAAGCAATGGATCGAATGCTTTTTGATGCACGGAATCTGTTGCGGCCAGCGTCCAACAACTATTACCGGAAAGTCCGGCAACTTCTTGAGCAACTGCCGTATAAACACCTGATGGAAGGAAATTGAATGTTGCGGTATCATCTCCAACGAGGACATCCGCAGTACCATC
Organism: Cyclobacteriaceae bacterium; assembly: GCA_049115695.1. Classification (GTDB taxonomy): domain Bacteria; phylum Bacteroidota; class Bacteroidia; order Cytophagales; family Cyclobacteriaceae; genus JAGDZR01. The sequence continues at coordinate 1,531 of JAGDZR010000031.1, forward strand.
TATTAAAGTTCCATCTCCATTATGGATCTCGCCATTAGCAGCATCATAAGTATAAGGGAATCTCAAATCATCACCTTCAGAATTATAAACACTATATGGTGAAGTACGATCAGCAGGAACTCCGTCACCGGAATATAGATAAATGATGTAGTTGCCAACATTATCAACATCTGATCCAGTAGTTCCATTTCCTTCATTTGAAATAGTCACCTTGCCACTTGCGATATTTCCAGTTTGCGAAGTGTTTATGATTTCATCATTGTCCTGGAAATCTCCAGAGATCATGGATGCCTGGAAAGCCCCATCAGTGGTGTCATTGACTACAGCATATGAATCATTATCACCACTTCGAATCGTATCCAACACATCAAAGTCACCAGTAAAGTCACCAGGAGTGAAAGTAAACGTAATGTTATCCGCTAGCGAAACATTAGCTTCACCATCATCAGGACATGCCTCAACGTGTTTAATGGTTAAGGTAGTTGTCGCCTGAATACCATTGTATGGTAGATAGTAAGATTCTTGATATCTACATCCAGTATTTTGGTCAATAGATACAATAGTATAGTAGCCTGTAATCACGTTGGCTATTGATGCGGTGGTAGCAGTTACAGATGTATCAATTCCAAATCCTCCAGGATAATAGGCTAGTCTTGCCGAATCTACCAATACGCTTGAAGAATCAAGATCATTGTTCAGATCATCATATGCTCCTGTCCCCTCGTACCAGAAATAGGTATAGGTACTTCCTCCGGTCACTGTTGCAGTGATTCCCCCGCCTTGTCCATCACATCCATTTGGTAATGCATCCACATTCCAAGATACCGTTGGAGCCAGAGAAGATATGTTATCCTGGATTTCGATACTTTCAATTGAACTAACACAACCTGATGCCGATTCAGAGATAACCAATGTATACCATCCCGATAGTCTGTTGATTAATGTATCACCTGTTTCGCCTGCTATTGGGTTGGAAGTTCCTTGTCCTTCATACCATTGATAGGTAGTGTCTGCAACATCTGAAAATCCTCTAGGTGTACCATTTGAAAAGTTAATGGTCAATGCATTTAGTGAAGCTGAACCATTATCAGGATCACACATCGTTTGAGGTGTCTGATCTAGCGTGAACGCAAAGCTTGGAGTAGATTCAATGATTTGAACTGTATCTGTTGCAAAACATCCTGTTGCATCATCCGTGATTTTCACGGTGTAGATGCCAGATTCTAATACACTAACCGTATCCTCATCCGTATTGAATGTGGCTGAAGTCTGGACCGTACTAATCAGGTTAGTCGGGTCAATGGTATTGACACCCTGAAACCATTCATACGTATAAGGGCCAGTGCCTCCTGCGATGGTAGCACCTACTTTACCCGTTGGAGTTGAAAGATCACATGAGAATTGATCCTGAACTGTATTGGCAGTAGCTGTTAGCGTAGGCGTGTCATCTGCAACCGGAATAGTAATTTCTGCTGACGGACAACCAGTATTTAAGTCAATGATTTGAACTGTGTAATCACCCGGATCCACATTGATCAATTGTAGAGAGTCACTAAGGTTTACGGTGGTTCCATATGCACCCACACCTCTTAATGCACCCATGTCATCTCCATCTTCGATAAGATATGCAGCATTAACAGAAGCTCCATAATACCAATTGATAGTAAATGATCCTCCTGTTGGTACCAATTCACTTCCTATCAAAGTAATGGCTCCATTTGGATAATCATCATGGTCAATACAAACAGTCACGTCAGTCGTGTCAATAGCAGCATTTGTTTGTTGTACCTCAGGTGTTGCAGCACTATCCGCAATCGAGAAGCTTAACAAGGAAGAGCATCCAGTTGTATTACTGGTTAATAGTAATTGGTAAGTTCCACCAGGAATGCTATCGAGTCTGAAGAAATTGGCATCTGTTGAAACGCCAGATCCGGCTTGTGCTGCAGGTAGAATATTACCTGTTGTATCTGTTCCCTGATACCAGGCGTAGGTATAATCCGCAGGTGTTCCAAGATCGGGATCTACAACCAATTCTCCATTGTATCGGCCTGAACTGGTTTGAGCTAGATTACAAACCGTATTGTTTGAACTGGAAGCATCCATTGTTGCTGTATATTCTTCAGGGACCTCATCAATCTGGAAAGTAGCCTGAGCAGAAGAACATCCAGAAGTAGAGTCAATGGCAATGACAGTGTATTGTCCGGCAGCCTGATTGGCAATCAGAGCAGTAGAATCGACCTCCGCGTTTCCACCGATGAAGCTACCCGTTGTAGTATCTGCTCCAGAGTACCACAAGAAGTAGTATCCAGACAGGTCAGTTGATCCATCAATTTCCAGTATTTCAATTGAACCATTATTGGTGTTACAAGAAGTGACCGAGTCCACATCATAATCCACCTCCGGAGTAGCGATATCAATAGCTGGCGCAGTACCGACGTTATCAGTAATTGCGAACTGTAGGGTATCGGCACAACCATTGTCGGTGTTTG
>JAGDZR010000032.1:0-6013 GCA_049115695.1 Cyclobacteriaceae bacterium
ATTAACAGAGCTAGTGGTAATACAACTCATTTGATAGGAACAATTACCTATCCAGCATCTGATAGTTTGTTGATCACCTTTGGATCAGCCGGTGGTGGGGCAGGAGATTCCACACTACTGAGTGATGTACAATCATTGATCCAGTCAATAGCTTACAGAAACACGAACTTATCCAATCCAGATAGCACTGGTGTGAGGACAGTTAATTGGTGGTTAAACGACGGTGATGGAAACAAGAATGGAGGAGATTCTCTTTCATCTGTAACCACAACAGTTGATGTATTACCAGTCAATGATGCTCCGGTTATTGCCAACTTACATGGAGATGCTGTAGTTTATACAGAAGGAGGCGATTCGGTTTACCTTGATGCTGGAACAGCCGGATTAGTTAGCGATTTAGATGATCCGATAAGTGGTAGTACGGCCGAATTGGATTACAGTGATGGATATTTGGCTGTTTCCATTAACAGTGGAGGAGTCAATGCAGAAGACACTTTAGTACTGGGGAACTCAACCTTATGGACGATTGGTACAGGTCCTTATACCATTAACAGAGCTAGTGGTAATACAAGTCATTTGATAGGAACGATTACCTATCCAGCATCTGATAGTTTGTTGATCACCTTTGGATCAGCCGGTGGTGGGGCAGGAGATTCCACACTACTGAGTGATGTGCAATCATTGATCCAGTCAATAGCTTACAGAAACACGAACTTATCCAATCCAGATAGCACTGGAGTGAGGACAGTTAATTGGTGGTTAAACGACGGTGATGGAAACAAGAATGGAGGAGATTCTCTTACATCTGTAACTACGACTATTGATGTGTCACCGATCAACGATCAACCAGAATTTGCAAACCTGTTAAACGATACTGACAACTATACAGAGGATGGAGATTCTGTCTTCCTGGATGTAAGTCAAAATGCATTAATATCTGACCTGGACAATCCTTTGAGTGGCACAACAGATACACTTGATTATACTGGTGGTTCGCTAAGTATTTATATCAATAGCGATGGCATTGCAGCTGAGGATACATTATTCATTGGAGGGAACCAATATGATGTAACTGGATCTGTTATTCGTAGAAGTGCGTCGAATCCAATTGGAAATAATACTTACTTAATAGGTACCTGGAGTGAAACAACTGCTGATAGTCTGGTCATTGATTTTAATGGAACTCCTGGTGGAGGTGTTGGTGATTCAGTAAGGATCAGCGATGTACAATCATTGATTCGTTCAATTGTCTACAAAAACATCAATAGTGGCAACCCTGATACCACCAATGTAAGGCAGATTCTTTGGACCCTGGAGGATGGAGATGGCAATCAAGGTGGCCTTGGAGATTCCTTAAATACCGAAATTTCGTATGTCGATGTAATTGCCATTAATGATGCGCCTGCTTTGGGTGCGGATTCTGTAGCTGTGATTGATGCGATTGAAGAAGATACCTTGATCAATGATGGATACACTATCGCTGCAATCATTGCGCAATTAGATTATTTGGATGCTGATTCAATCATTGGTAGAAATTATATTGATAGTGCAGGTATTGCTGTCTTTAGTGTGGATGATGTAAATGGTCAGTGGCAGTATACCATTAATGATGGAGCTAACTGGAATCCTGTTGCTCCAGGAACAAATAATTCAAGGTTATTGGCGCTTGAAGGTTCTGGTGATACCAGGATACGATTTGTTCCAAATGCCAACTACAATAGTGGTCCTGAAGCAATGCCAGTTCGACAGGATTCGATTTGGTTCTATCTGTGGGATCAGGAAACTGGCACCAATGGAGGCGTTGCTGATGTTTCATCCGATGTGAATAGAGGTGGATCAACGGGTTATAGTCTTGATACGGCTGTGGCAACTATTCAGGTAAAACCGGTTAATGATGAACCTTCGTTTACTACACTGAATGATACTACTGTATATTCGTCAGAAATAAGTATTTCATTTCCTGGCTACATCAATTTTGTTGAGTATGGATTTGCCGGAGGCGAAAGAGATGAGGATTCCCCTGATGGAATCAATGCTCAGGTCATTAATGAAGTAAATATTGTCAATGATAATAATGCGCTGTTTACAACTCAGCCAGACATTTCTAATGATAGCACTTTAACGTTTGACATTGCTACGAATGCAGAAGGTACTGCCACCGTTACTCTGTCGATTCAGGATAATGGAGGAGTGCTTTATGGAGGTGACGATACCAGCCCTGATCAGACATTTGACATCCGTGTGATTGATGATGAAGGACCTAAAGTAGATGACTTCACCACAGACGCAACCCCTGCTGACAATACAATAGGTTTAGATCCATCTCCACTGGATATGTCATTCACATTCAACGAAGATGTAACACCTGTTAGTGGAAGAAAAATAAGAATCTATAATGCGGCAGGACCTACGCTGGTTCAAACCATAGATGCAGGTTCTTCTCAAGTGAGTGTTTCTGGAGCTACTGTAGATGTTTCGTTGAGCTCCTACTTAGAAAAAGGCAAGTCCTATTATGTCAACATGGACGAAGGAGCTTTCCTTGATAAATCACCTCAGGCTAACCCAAGTGTGACAGTCAATAAGGCTGCTACCTGGAATTTCACAGTGGCGGATGCTGCTCCGGCTTTTGTTTCACTCTCTCCATTGGACGATGTGGATAGTGTACCGAATTACACAGATGTTATCATCACATTTGATGAACCGGTCTTTGATCCAGGTGGTACTAGTCCAACCATCGATATCGACTATACCGGAGGACCAGGAGCTGACATAACCATAGAAGCTGATCAGTCAACAATGGGTGCAAGCATCACTGGTTTGGGTAATGATACCTTGGTCTTAGTGCTACCTGATATTGATGATGGATATGATGTAGTGATTACATTTAATGCAGGAGCATTTGAAGATGCTTCAGGTAATCCGACCTCAGATTCCACCTTAAACTTCACGACTAACCCTGATGGATCCGATCCATTAATTACTTTAACTCAACCATCCGATGCAGGAGATTTTGTCACTGTAAATCAAGATGAATCCGACACGGTCACAAGACTTTATATGGAGTTTGATGACGATATCATTGCTGGAATTGGAAATATCAGATTGTATGCGGATACTGATTCTGGGAATGTTAATTCCGAGGCGGATCAACTAGTCTTCGACATTGAATCAGATAGTTCTGCGGTCACTTATGATAGCATAAGTTCTCCAGCTACCGTTGCAATTAGTTTGAGTGATCTGGGAGTTACCTTTGCGGCGAACATGACTTATTATGTACAGATAGATTCTGGTGCATTTACGGATGAAGTGCTCAATCCATTCAATGGAATTGATAATAATACAACCTGGAATTTTAACACCGAAAGCACTGATGGAGACACGCCTGATGTAGTCACATTGTATCCAGCTGATAATCAAAGTGAAGTCTCCCTTACACCGGCGCAGTTAAGAATGACATTTGATGAGCCGATTCAACTCAGCGGCTCAGGATATATCAGATTACATTTATTAAGTAATAATGATAGTATTACGGCAGTACAGCTGGATTCAGCAAATGCGAATGTTACGATCACCAATGGCGTAAACCTCACGGTAAATCTACCAGTGAATCTTTCATCACTTACTGGATACTACGTAAAAGTTGATACCGGAGCGATTACTGATTTTTCAAGTCCGGTGAACAAATATGCCGGGATTTTGAACAATGCCGGTTGGAATTTCTCAACTGAATTGGCTGATGATGGACAGAGTCCGGCAATTGTGACAACAGTTCCGGAAAATGGCGAAACCGATGTATCAGTAAATACATCATTCGTTATCACATTTGACGAACAAGTTTATCGAGGAGCAGATACTGATTCGATCACATTAAGAAATGCCAGCAACGACACAATTGCTACTATTGGCATAGCTGATGTTGAAATTGACGGAAACCAGGTAACACTACCTATTATCTCCGATTTGATTGATTCACTCGAGTATAACACTGCATATCATTTTGTATTCGATGATTCTGTTTTCATAGACGCTTCTCAGAACAAGTTTGCTGAGGTAAACAACAATTCGGTTTGGGAATTCACGACACTCACGGATGAATTTAATCCGATACTTGATTCAATTACATTGTTTACCAAAACTGGAAATACCTATGATTTATTAGATGGTATTTCGGTAGAGGAGGATTCGCTAATTCTAAGGCTAGTATTTACTGAAGAAGTAACTGCTGATGCTACAAGGAATGGTGAAATACAGTTTTTCTTCAAGGATCAAAACTTCCCGTTTATCAATGGTGATAGTACCTTCTCTATTAATACACATGATAACGGACCAAATGGATCAGGCATTAAGTTCATTAGGAATGTATCATATCCGACTCGCATAATTGAGATTGATTTGTCCGTTCAGAATATGGGTGCTGATTCGGTTATTTTCCCATACTTATCTGAATTCTCAATTGATATTGACTCTGGTGCTTTTATTGATACCTGGGGTGCTCCAAATACTTATCAAGGATTGAATCAGTCGAATAATATTTACACTTTTGATGTGATTAACAATGACATTGTTACTCCGGATTCAATACCGTGGATTACCAGCTATGAACCTGCAAGCTTGAGTGCGGTACATACTGATAGTGCCAGGTTGGGAACTAATATTATCATAGATTTCAGCGAACCTGTAAATGCTCAAGATGGATTGATTAGCGTCAATTTCATGAGTAATGATGGAGCAAATAGAAATGGTACAGATTTCACCTTAGATGTTACGGACGGAGTGGCTTCAAATGCCAAAACGCGATATACGTTCACAATACCTGAGAATTTAAAAGGAAGTTCTCATTACTATTTGGTTGTGCCGGATTCTACTTTCCAGGATTTGGGGAGTAATGAATTGAACGATTTTGATGATTTTATTGCTAAAAATCATGACTTTATTACTGCACCAGACGTTGAATTACCAGTAATTGAATCAGTTACTGATTCTGCTTTTAATGTATTGTCAAGTACCGCTTCCGGCGTTCAGTTAGAGGAAGATAGTGTCATTCTTTATGTGACTTTCAGTGAACCTGTGACAAGCACGTCTACGGTGGATGAAAATGGCAGAATCAGCTTCTTCTATAAGGATCAGGGATTCAGAGCTGATTATGTGGGGGATACGGTCATCTACAATACTGATGGTGATCGAGGAACGGCGATCAAATTTGTTGACAACTTCACGGATAGAACGCTGGTCACCACACCAACCAGATATGTGATCATTGATTTAGTAGCTACTGATGATACGTTAGCGGTAGACAATGACTATTCTTTGAATATTGATCAAAATTCCTTTATTGATGCTTCCGGAAATAAGTATTTCGGATTAGATCAGTCTAACAACCGATTTACTTTCTCTGTAATTGATGATGCTGATATTACAGATATTAGACCAGAGATCGTTAGGTACTTTGCCGCTGATACGACCTTGGCTGGATTTGCAGAGCTGGGCTCAAATATTGTAGTCGATTTTACTGAGCCAGTTAGCCCGGTTACGAGTGCTACAATCAATGTTCGCTTTGCGACTGATGGTAACAATGACCGTGGAGGTGTTGATTTTGTATTAAATGCAGAGGATGGGGTAGGTTCATTAGCCAACACAAGGTATACCTACACATTGCCTGAGAACTTCAAAGGAAGTGCTAACTACTATTTAGAGTTTGCTGTCAATACTTTCCAGGATGCTTCGACCAATCAAATACTAGCATATGATGACTTTGATGATCAGGATTATCTGTTTACCACAGTATCAGATGGAGTTGCACCATTTATAGAATCTGTAACAGATACTTCAGGAAATTCATTGGCTGCAAGTGGACTGGTTCAACTAGATGAAGACAGTGTTATTCTATATATCACTTTCAGCGAGCCGGTTACTTCCACTGCCACGGATGGTCAAAATGGGCGAATTATCTTCTTTTATTAATATTAGAATTTTAGATCACATTATGTAGGAGATACTGTGATGTACAATACTT
>JAGDZR010000033.1:0-2550 GCA_049115695.1 Cyclobacteriaceae bacterium
CAGCAATACCATCGCCATCACTATCAACATCTTCACTATCCGGAATACCATCTCCATCTGAGTCTTCTCCGCCTTCTTCTTCATCACTTATTCCATCACCATCACTGTCAATGTCGAGATAATTAGGAATATTATCCCCATCGGTATCGTCATCAATTGGAGAACCATCATTATCTGCATCTTCATCTAGTGTTGAAATCCCATCACCGTCATCGTCCACATCTAAATAATCAGCGATTCCATCATTGTCAGAATCCTGATCAGTGGGATCGTCATCTCCGTCGTAGTTTTCATCTTTGGTAGGAACTCCATCATTGTCGTCATCTTCATCAAGATAATCTGGTGTTCCATCCCCATCGGTATCTGTTGGATCATCAACAAGGCCTACTTCATCTTTATCTGGAATACCATCACCATCAGTATCCATTTCAGCAACAATCACAGTAATAGTACCGGTTGCACATGAAGTACCATCACATACTTCAAAAATGATTGTTGTTGTGCCATCAAAACCTATTTCAGGAAGATAGGTAATCGTCTGTCCTGCTAAAGAAGCACTTCCAGATTCAGGCCCTGTTTGAATGCTTACCGTCAATTCATCACCTTCAGGATCACTGATCAATGTTGAAATTACAGTCTCAATACTGTCCAATGAATTCACCTGGATCGTTGTATCAGAGGCAACTGGAGCATCATTGACCGCATTAACTGTTATGTTCAATGTTGTAGTATCCGACCCACCGTTACCATCAGCGACTGTATAGGTCACTGTTGGGGCATTACCATTGTAGTTTTCTGAAGGGACAAAAGTGAAGCTTCCATCTGCATTAAGGGTTAATGAACCTTCGGTTAAGTCGGCTGTTTCACCTGCATTATAGGTAGAGCCTCCGACTTCAAACTGTGTTACAGTTAAATCATCACCTTCAGTATCTGTGTCATTAGCTAATAATCCAGAAGAGGCATCAACTGTTAGTGAACCGTCCTCGCCAATTGCATGACTATCATCAGACGCAATTGGAACATCATTGACTGCATTAACTGTTAGGCTCAACTCGGCAGTATTTGTCCCTCCATTACCATCAGAGCTAGTATACGTGACTACAGGTGCGCTTCCATTGTAGTTATCTGTTGGTGTGAACTCAAAGCTTCCGTCTGCATTGATGATCAAATCGCCTTCAGAAATGCTGGCTGTCTCTCCGGCATTGTAGGTTGTGCCATCTACAACAAACTGTGTAATCGATAGTGCATCGCTATCTGCATCTGTATCATTTGATAAAAGTCCTGAGCTTGCATCAACAGTTAGTAACCCATCCTCATCAACTGTATGTGCATCGTCGGATGCAATTGGAGCATCATTGGTACTACCAACATCAATTGTTATGGTGTTATTGGATGCTGCATCTGCAGTGCCATCATTGACATTAAAATCGAAAGATGCATAGCTTGTTCCACTTTCATTTGAATCTGGAACAAAGTACAGTTGACCTGCATCCAAATCAGCTTTACTAATTTCATCACCAGCTGATATTTCTTCACCAGCATCCAATTTTCCATCGCCATTTGCATCAAGGAATAGGGTTCCCGAAGCAGGCAATGATGCAATGGTAACATGATCTAACGCATCTCCATCCGGATCGGTGTAACCAAACCCTGAAGTAGCAATGTTAACTGGGGTATCCTCGGTAGTTGATACAGTTGCATCACTTGCTTCTGGGGTATCATTTACCGGATTTATTGTAATCGAAACTGTAACAGTGTTGCCATCCACTGTACCATCATTCACTTTATAAGTAAATGAGTCAGCAGTAGTTTCAGAACCATCATGAGTATACTCAAAACTACCATCAGTATTGAGTGTCAAAGTTCCATTAGTGACATCTGTAACCAATATTGCAGAAATGGCATCACCATTGGGGTCGCTATCATTATTCAATACTCCCGTTGATGAAGACGCTGTATTAGTTGATCCTTCATCAAAAGTGTAAGCATCTGCAACGGCAACAGGAGTTGCGTTCAAAATAGTAAAAGTGTTAGAGACAATTGTCAACTCATAATTATCACCAGAAGTTAATGTGCCCGTGGTAATGTTGTATGTGCCGACTGTCTCACCCGATTCGCGTGACAGGTTACCACTAAAACTATCTCCACTTTCCAGAGATCCAGAGGTTACAGTATAAGTTAATGAAGGATCTGTTTCTCCAAAAACCTTACTAACGGCATCTGCTGTCACCTCAATGCTTTTCTTACTGATCGTTAGATCTCCGGTCACATATGAAATCGTGTAGTTACTACTGGTATAACCTGAAGGCACAATCACATCGGTGTAAGCGCCTGCATCTGTATCAGTGATCGCTGCAAAACTCAACGTGCCACCCAAATCTGTTTCATCTTCGCCCGTGATAAAGCCAGTGTAGCTCACCGTTGGACTTGGTGTCTCACCATAAGTGATCGTTTCATCATTTCCGGTTACGGTCAGGGCTTTCGTGGTGACTTCTAAATCGCCTGCTTCATAAGTGATGTCATAGTTACTGGCAGTAAACGTACCGCCTG
>JAGDZR010000033.1:2594-2764 GCA_049115695.1 Cyclobacteriaceae bacterium
CCTGTTGCGGCCGATATCGTGATCGCATCTGTATAAGTGTTCACAGCATCTCCAGCTGCTTCGCCATTGGCATAAGCAACTGTCACCGAACCAATCGTTTCACTGTTGGCCAAGCCATTGCTGGTGAAGGTCGTGTAACCTGTGCAAGCTGTCAACGCTGAACCATATGC
>JAGDZR010000034.1:0-1640 GCA_049115695.1 Cyclobacteriaceae bacterium
TCACGGCCGTCTACTCAATTGTATTTTCGTCTTTTTTCGCTCCTCCTCATGCCGGAGTGGCACTTCATTTTTCTTGTCAAAAACGAAGCAAAAGACATTTGCCAAACAATAACCCACGGCCTGCGCTCAGCTTACCCGCAGTTCTTACGCACAGCAGCAACACAGCACTGTCGCTCAACCCTCCGTGTTTGCCACCAGCCGCGTTCGACAGACGTTACTGCCCAGTTGTCTCATTATAGGTTTCGAAGTTGTTCGTGCAAGAAAGTAGGGGGTATTTAGGTGATACTACCGGGTTTTCAGCCTTAATCGGTTAACAAACTGAATTGCTCCCTTCCCGCTCCATCACTAGACCAGAGGTCCCAGTACTGCCGTCTGCTAGAGCATTTGGTGCGGACGGCCAGTCAAGTTCACCTCAAGGCTGAAAACTATGCGGACGGCCAGTCCCATTTACCACAAAAGTTCCCGATTCGGTTTTTTAAATGAAAGCAGTATTGTGTTGTTGGTAAGAGCGCGTTGGTGGCGCAGGGAACGTTGTGGCTTGTGGGGGCCGTGCGGGAGAGTTCATCTGCTACCCACCCCCTGTCAGATACCCAGGGTCTACAGCAAGCAAGTCAATTCGACCAAGGCTGGTTGATAGCAAGGCCAGAAGAACAGGGAGAGGGAGCAGCGATGGCGTGGGACGAGGGAGGTGGTACCGACCGGGGCTTGTGTGTGTGCGGTAGGAGGAAAAGAGCGCCAACTTGTAGAATTAATTTACCAGTGTTAGTCGCCGTAGTTATGCGTCCAGGATGAAATACAACGCTAAGATATGGCGAGTGGCCATACCCTTGCTAAAAAGAGCTAATGTAGTGAAACCTCTACATCCCTCAAAGGCTTACAGACTGAAAACACGTTATGCAGAAAAACTCGAGAAGTCATCTCCTTGCAAATCACATAGAAGTTTCAGAAGTAGAGGTGAAACGGTCTAGTTCCTCAGAAGTCAGCAAATAGCTCAGCTGGCCATTCGCTCATATCGATTGTTGGAGTCCGTTTTCACTCCTGTATTTGAGTAAAAGTTATGCCTTTAATTGTTAGTTCGCTTGGGAATTTGAAATCACGTTGATAAATGAGTTCCAAGGTGTCTTCTCGAATTATGAAGTTGTATTGAAATCTCAGTTGTTGTTCACCAGTTCCACCAGCGAATGCAGGAACGTCATCTATATGGTAGACCATTACCTTAAGTGTATCTTGGACTATTGAATAATCACCAATCCGAGTTACCTCCATCTCACAGTTGTAATATTCGAATTCCTTGTCATTCTTGAAGGTGTAAGTTTCCACACAACCAATCATTCGCTTACTGCCCCACTTGGTTCCAGTTAAATGGTTCAAGGGAGTTTGAGCAAAAGTTAATCCAGTTGCAAAGATTAATACAATACAAAAACTCAATTTCCAGTTCATAAGATCTGCGCTAACACCAATGGACTCCAACGTCTAGCTATGATGAGTGGGGATTAGAAAGCACTAACCTCTCGTCTCGCAAATAGCCACGCTTTATTTCAAATTTATTACTTGTGGCGGACTTTCCAATCCCCACTAAAATATCCTGACCGATGAGACCCCATTCATTCATAGCATATGTGTGTGCCCGGCATGGCACG
>JAGDZR010000035.1:0-4329 GCA_049115695.1 Cyclobacteriaceae bacterium
GCATTGTCAACTATGCTGTTTGCGTCTGTGTCATAAATACTTTGAGCCATATCTCCTGTTTCGCTGATCAGGTAACCATTGTTGGACACCATCGCATCTACTTCAGCTTCTGTTAACGTAGTATCAGTAAACACTGCACCAGCAGGAACGGCTGTTTCTACCGTTAGTCCGTTTACAGTATTGGCATCTTCTGCCTTATTAACTTCAAAATCATCATCTAAATCATAAGAACTAGAAAGCATATCTCCACCTCCAGCGCTCACAATGTCTCCTTTTAGCTCTACTAGAGCCGCTTGCACATTGGTCGAAGTAATTCCGGAGGCAGGTGTTACGCCAACATCAGAGGCCGTTTGTACTTCTGCAGTCAAATATCCATTATTGGCTACCATCGCATCTACTTCAGCTTCAGTTAGCGTAGTATCGGTGAAAACCGCTCCGACTGGAACAGAAGTCTCAACAGTGAGTCCATTGACCATTTCTGAGTTATCGACAACACCATCATCTCCACTGTCATAAGTGGCCTTATCCATATCACCTGTTTCAGTAGTCAGATAACCATTATTGGCTACCATCGCATCTACTTCAGCTTCAGTTAGCGTAGTATCGGTGAAAACCGCTCCTGAAGGCACTGAACTCTCCACAGTGAGACCATTGACCATTTCAGCATTGTCCACCACTCCGTCATCTCCACTGTCATAGGTAGCCTTGTCCATATCTCCTGTTTCAGCTGTCAAATAACCATTATTGGCTACCATCGCATCTACTTCTGATTCCGTAAGCGTCGTATCGGTGAAAACTGCTCCGACTGGCACTGAAGTTTCAACTGTCAGACCATTGACCATTTCAGCATTGTCCACTACTCCGTCATCTCCACTGTCATAAGAGGCCTTGTCCATATCACCCGTTTCGGTAGTCAAATAACCATTATTGGCTACCATCGCATCTACTTCAGCTTCTGTAAGCGTAGTATCGGTGAAAACTGCTCCTGCTGGCACTGAAGTTTCAACTGTCAGGCCATTGACCATTTCAGCATTGTCCACTACTCCGTCATCTCCACTGTCATAAGTGGCCTTATCCATATCTCCAATCTCTGTAGTCAGGTATCCATTATTTGCTGTCATTGAGTCCACAAGCGCCTCAGACACTGTACTAGAAAGTGACTTCCATTCCTGGTCAAACCAGAAGAAAAATTCGTTTAGCTCCAGGTCAAAAACCAATAGTCCATTATCAGTCGTCGATAGATTGGAAGTAAAAGTAGTTGCCGTCCTTTGCGCCGTTGTTAATCTTGGAACTAACAACCCCTGATTATTCTCAGGGGAGACCAGGTGCAAAACTGCATTACTGTTCGGCGATTCGGTACCAATACCAACGCTCTGACCGTATGCATAGGATCCAAGAAAAAAGGTTATTAGGAAGGTGGTGACTAACCTGAGATTTCCGATAAAACGCATATACTAGTTCAATTATGTTTTCACAAACAAAATTGTCTACCCATCTACTATCGATCAATCAGGAATAATCCTCCAATTACAGGAGAAAACTCCTGATCATCACAATTCGATGATATGATGTTTTATGGCATATTTCACCAGATCAGCGTTATTTGAAAACTGACATTTAGTGAAAATCGTCTTTTTGTGGGCCTCAACTGTCTTCTTGGAAATGCTCAGTTCTTCTGCTATTTCATTGTAACTCATCCCATTTGCAAAACATCTGAGTACCTCGATTTCCCTATCAGACAATTCAGTAATGTCTTCAGTTTGTCCAAGGCGCTGCACATATGACGCAAAAACCGATTGTTCAATGTTGCTACCAAAAAAGTATTCACCTAGAAACACTTTTTCAATTGCCTTGACCAACTCGTCCGTTGAACAATCTTTTGTTAAAAAGCCTTTTGCGCCTGTCTTAAGGGCGCTTTCCATAAACATCCTAGCTGTGTTGGAGGTTAAGAAAATCACTTTGGCTTTAGGGTAATCCCTTGTTAGTTGTCTGGCAATTTCAATTCCAGACATTTGAGGAAGATTAATATCCAGAATAAAAACATCAACTGGTGGATGGTTTTCAATTAGCTTAAAAAGCTTTCTTGCACTTCCAACACTTCCCGTCAAATTAATTGCATTGTTTGTATTCAACAAAAGTGCAATTCCATCTCTGAATATCTCATGATCATCTACCAATACTACATTGATCTCTGAAGCCATTGTAATCATTTAACAAATGTGGAGGGACTAAAAATAAATTTGAATCAGGACAATTCCCTATTTTATCGAAAGTTAAGTCCTAAGCTTTTGGGAAAGTAAAGCAGAAGGCCGTTCCGATATTCTTTTGACTGGTAATCGAGAAGTAACCATCATTTCGCTCGATCAATTCCTTACATAGCAGCAATCCCAGACCCGTCCCCTTTTCATCGCTTTCTCCAATTTTAGCAATGTCTTCGTTCACCTTAAATAGCCTCGATAACTCATCCTCGGTCATGCCAATTCCAGTATCTTCAATTTTAATGGTGATTCCATCTTCTGCCAATTCTGAATGGATGGTTACACTACCCCCTTCACCTGTAAATTTGATTGCATTAGACACCAAATTTCGCATGATCGTTTGCAAATGATTTCTTGTTACTCTGACGATATGATCATCCACACTTGCGCTCAATGAAATACCCTTTAATGTGGCCATATCTTGCAATAATTCTATGGTATGTTCACTCACATCTCCAAGCACAACCAGTTCGGGTTGTGTACTTAACATTTGTGTTTGAGAGAGTGACCACTCCAACAGGTTGTTTAGGAGTCCTCTCAAATTGATCGCGCTACTCTCCATTTTTGTCAGATAGACTCTAACCTGATCTTCCGAGATATTACCAACATTTTTTGCCAGTAGTCCAGACATGTTCATGAATGCCGATAGAGGTCCTTTTAGATCATGGGCAATTACCCCAAAAAGCTTCTCCTTCGCATTGATTAGTTCCTGTAGTTGTACATTTTGTGATTCTATTACTTGCTTCGATTGATTAATCTTTCTATATAAATAGAACACAAAAAGAGACGCTGCGATGACCAACACTACGATAATAATCAAAAAGGTACGTTGGCTTTCCACTTGACTTATTCGGGCATTAGCCAGTTCAGTCTCCGTCTGAAGAAGGGCTATTTCTCTCTCCTTTTCATTTGCGTCAAATCGCTCTTCAAGCTCCAACATTTGCTTCACCTTCTCAATTGAATTAATTGAATCTGACAGCAATATATATTGCTCCTGAAAAGTGTAGGCTTGATTAAAATCAGCTTGTTGTTGATAATGAGTTTTTAATAAATCAAGAAATATCAACATATCGTAAGCATATCCATTCTCTGAGGACAACCGCATTCCCTCATTGCAAATTTTGATCGCTTGGTCTAATTCTCCTGATTCAAAGTATAGTTCAGCCAGGCTTGAATAAATCTCCACAATACCTATTGTATGCTTAAGTGCTTGAAATCGACTTAGAGCATCTTCTAAGTAGTATTTGGCATCAATGAACTTACCTTCCAGGCGAAGCACTTCGCCTAAGTTTAAAGTGGTGGTAGCAATCCCTTCTAGGTTATTTGTTAAAATGAATATTTCCCTGGCCTCATTGTAATACTTCTTTTCAGTTGCAATATTTCCGAACTCACCTTGAATCAACCCCAAATTGATCATTGAATTGGCAATTCTGCTACTATCACCATGAGCTTTCGATAAGTCCAACGCACGTTGAAAATAATCATCTGCATCATTCAAAATGTCTTGATAATACATTTCGATACCTACATTGTGTAAAGCATCAATCATTTCGATGGAATCCAAATGGATTCTTGCCACCTCAAATGCCTTTAATGCATTCTCGGTAGAAACTTTGTGATCCCCTTTGTAGCTATAAACCACGGACAACCCATTATAAATTTGAGGAAGCAAATGTTGGTAATGGTCTTCAGCCATTTCCAATGCCTGATTGTATTGTTCCAAGGCATGATTAGAATAGGAAGATCTCGACTCATCTCCGTTGCGGATCAGTCTCTTGATTTGAGCTTCTTTTGTCAGCACCTGAGCTGGAGCACATTGAATGCCGGCAAACAAAACAACAAATAGGAAAGCGATATCCCGGAAATTCATGGGCGCAAATTTAGGATTGCGTTTATCACGAAACAATGGTTTCGAATTTCTTTAAGTATAAATAATGACCAGTCAACACGCTCTTGCGATTGACTGGTCACACTTCTTTACTTTCTAATGATAATCTTATGGGTAATGATCTTGTCCACTCTTCCTTCCTTGTCGAAGAAGTGTAGCAGATAGATGCCATCTTCCAGATCC
>JAGDZR010000036.1:0-745 GCA_049115695.1 Cyclobacteriaceae bacterium
TAATTGCGAACTGTAGTGTATCGGCACAACCATTGTCGGTGTTTGTCATGATGACCGAGTAAGTACCTCCCGGGATGTTGTATAGCGAATCGGTATTAACGCCTGCAGCACCAGAGATGATGAGATTAGCTTCGGTAGATCCATCAACCACTGCTGACTTAGCTACAGCATGCCACTCGTAGGTGTAAGTAGCTGCATAGTCCGGCGTGATTTCTAAAGCACCGTTGTATTCAGCACCAATGTTAAGCTCTGAGTTACAAACCGTGTTTTGTTCCGATCCACTACCGTAAGCATTTTGAGTAGCCGTAGGAGTAGAGAGTACCTCATCAATCTGGAAAGTAGCCTGAGCCGAAGAACACCCTGAAGTCGAATCAATGGCAATGACTGTGTATTGTCCAGCAGCCTGATTGGTAATCGATGAAGTAGAATCGACTCCAGCATTTCCACCGATGAAAGTACCCGTTGTAGTATCTGATCCTGAGTACCACAAGAAGTAGTATCCAGACAGGTCGGTAGAATTGTCGATTTCAAGGATTTGGATGCTACCATCAGGAGTGCCTGAACAGACGGTCACCGAGTCGACATCATAATCAACTTCCGGAGTAGCCATGTCAATAGCAGGAGCAGTACCGACATTATCAGTAATTGCGAACTGTAGTGTATCGTCACAACCATTGTCGGTGTTTGTCATGATGACCGAGTAAGTACCTCCCGGGATGTTGTATAGCTCATCGGTATTAACGCC
>JAGDZR010000037.1:0-1963 GCA_049115695.1 Cyclobacteriaceae bacterium
TTGTTTGGCAAATGTCTTTTGCTTCGTTTTTGACAAGAAAAATGAAGTGCCACTCCGGCATGAGGAGGAGCGAAAAAAGACGAAAATACATTTGAGTAGACGGCCGTGAGCCATAAGCCCACGGTGCGCCTCTCACACCACGTAGCGTACGGTTCTCGTACTACGCGGTTCATTGAATCTCAGGTTGCGTTTTACGGTAATAAGAAAGCATCGATTCATACCCTCTCCTTCTCAGTCTGGACAGTGTGATTGTAGTCCGTAGAATAGGACTTTGAGCAACCGCCCAGCCTCCCATCCTTGTCCTGCTAAAGGCGTATGCCCTGTCATTGTCCATTCCTAATCTGATCAGGTTCTTGCGCTTGCGTTCGGGTCGTTTCCAGTGGTGCCAGATGCAGTATCTCAGGCGATTCCTCAGCCACTCATCCAATGCTTTGAGTTTGGCACTAATGTTCGCTAAGCGAAAATTATTCACCCACCCTTTCCACACTTCAGACAGTTTCTGAAATCTCTCAGTGATACTTATAGGTCTGGTCTTTCTGGAGATGTCCTTGAGCTTGCGCTTCAGAGTGTCCCACGATTTCCTTGATACTACCAACCGGTATTGCCCTTTCACCCCCTTCTTGTATACTGCAGCAAATCCATGCCCCAGCAACTCGAAATTGACCGGTCTACGTATGCCACTTTTATCCCTGTTGATGGGTAGCTGCAGTTTATCCCGAAGGAAAACATATATAGCATTGCCGATCTTCCGGGCTTCTACCTTTGATTTCGTGTAGATATTGAAATCATCCGCGTAGCGAACATAGCGTAATCCCTTTCGCTTCAACTCCTTGTCCAGCCCATCTAATAGAATGTTGGACAATAACGGGCTAAGCGGTGAACCCTGAGGCATTCCCTTACGGCGTTTGTGCAAACGACCTTTTATCCAGATCGGTGCTCTCAGCCACTTACGGATTAACCGCAGAATCATTGGACATTTTACCTTGTTGTAGATCAGTTGTAGCAGAGTCGAATGGTCAACTTCGTCGAAGAACCCCTTCAAGTCTATGTCCACGATATCCTGATAGCCATCATTGATGTGTTTCAGGGCTTGGATCACTGCTTGTTGGGTGTTCTTCTCTGGGCGGAAACCGTAGCTATGTGCCTCAAAGTCTAATTCAAACTTTGTGGCTAATACCTGGCTTACCGCTTGCTGTAACCATCTATCTGTTACCGTGGGAATCCCTAACAATCGGATCTTCCCGTTTCCCTTAGGGATTTCAATCCCTAGTATAGCATCAGGTACATACGTGTGATTCAGGACTGTTGTGATAATCTTGTTACGGTTCGCTTCCAAATGCTCCGGAAGTTCCCTGACAGTCATCCCGTCAATACCTGCTGATCCTTTATTCTGCACTACCCGGCGGCAGGCTTTATATAGGTTCTTACGTTTTAGTACTTCTGCTATCATAAGACTTACTTCCCTGTCCTTCTAAGTATAGGCTATCCCGACATGTCGGCATTCCTATCCGAATCCGGACGCAATTCAATGTTCACCTCTTCGCTGATTTGTGAGACCTCCATATCTTTCAATGGCTCGTGTCCCTCAACTACTATAGGTTCGGCTGACTCCTTGGCTCATAGAAACCGAGTCTATTCCAAGACCTCCCCGGGTAAGGCACTTATCCTTCTACTGACCCCTGCTGCATCTACCTATCGAAGTTTGTTGACCATGTGCTTTGCAGTGATGTGCCTACTTACACGCTTCAACAGGCCTCTGTATGCAGTTCCTATGCGTCAGTGCCAGTATTTGCAGTCCTGCTTCCTTCAGATGTAGAATCACTCCTACCACCCTTGCAGCTTGCTAATGGCTTCTGTCAACTTCGCCATGCGAATCTTTCATTCGCAGGATAATCTTAGCTATATTAATAGCCGTGCCGTGCAGGGCACACACAAATCCTATCATCCATAAGCTTACTGACTG
>JAGDZR010000038.1:0-787 GCA_049115695.1 Cyclobacteriaceae bacterium
CACGCGGCATGGCTGGTTCAGGCTCTCGCCCATTGACCAATATTCCCTACTGCTGCCTCCCGTAGGAGTCTGGCCCGTATCTCAGTGCCAGTGTGGGGGATCATCCTCTCAGAACCCCTAATGATCATCGTCATGGTGAGCCGTTACCTCACCATCTAACTAATCATACGCATGCCCATCCCGAACCAATAAATCTTTAAAAATTAAGTGATGCCACTCAATAGTACTATGGGGTATTAATCCAAATTTCTCTGGGCTATCCCCCTGTTCAGGGTAGGTTGCATACGCGTTACGCACCCGTGCGCCGGTCGCCATCTAGTACAAGTACTAATGCTGCCCCTCGACTTGCATGTATTAGGCCTGCCGCTAGCGTTCATCCTGAGCCAGGATCAAACTCTCCATTGTTATATAAATCTTACGCAAGTCCGAAGACTCACTCAATGTATGTTTGATACCTGACTT
Source organism: Cyclobacteriaceae bacterium (assembly GCA_049115695.1). Taxonomy (GTDB): domain Bacteria; phylum Bacteroidota; class Bacteroidia; order Cytophagales; family Cyclobacteriaceae; genus JAGDZR01. Next base: position 463 of record JAGDZR010000038.1, read on the forward strand.
TAAATCGACGTGTCTCCTAAAAAACACGCGACGAAGCTTTTGCTACCTGTTAACATTCATTCAAAGAACTTTTTCTTACTACTTAATATCTCAAAACCTCAACACAAAAACCCTATTTAATTCTCGTGTCAAAACCTCAAAATCAGTAAGAATTGCTGAAACATCCTGTTGATATTTCATCGCTTTCTTGTCTCTCTCTCAAACCCTCTCCCTGAAAGCGGATGCAAAGATAGATAGTTTATTTTTCCTAATCCTAATCATTGTTGATAAAAATTTGAAAAAAGTTTTCAACCAAACTCCCTACCTTCATTAATCGTGCAGAACC
>JAGDZR010000039.1:0-1261 GCA_049115695.1 Cyclobacteriaceae bacterium
AACTGCTGCAATCGAATTAGAATCTGATAGTTTGTGTGCAGGCCAGCAATTGGTGATTAGCAATACCTCCGTGAATTCAGAATCATATGAGTGGGATTTTTGTGTGGAGGACATGCGAGGAGCTGGTACTGAGATTAATTTGCTTAGCACAGGGATGTCGACCAGCTATGGGTATGAGCTTATTGACACTGGAGGAGTATGGTATGGGTTTGCCACAGATCGCAACAATGATAAAATATATCGATTGAGTTATGGGAGTTCACCGGACAGTGTCCCTAGTATAGAGGATTTGGGTAACCCAGGTGGTTACTTTGATGCACCAGAAGGCATCAGTGTTATACAAACTTCATCAGGGCAATGGCATGCATTTGTAGGATATGGCAATAATGGAGGTTTGATTACAAGGCTTGATTTTGGCACCTCGTTAGGCAATACCCCAAGTGCTGTTCAGTATGGGGATTTTGGAGTTTTTACCGGTGGTAGGGTACGTAACCTTGAGGCCATTGAAGAGAATGATAGTTTGTATTTAGTAATCCCCTATTACAATGGTAATAGTGTGTTTGTTTTGAATTTTAGAGATTCATATGACAATTCAGTGACTGGTGCAGATTTGGTAGAGACTAGCGTGTCGGGGGCTAATTTGCCAAGAGACATTTGGATGGAGCATGTTGATGGCAATTGGTATGGCGTGATGATCAATGAAGGTGACAATGTGCAATTGTTGGATTTTGGAGATCATCTACTAAATCCGCCAAGCAAGGAGGGTGATTACACCTACAGCAGTATTGATCGTCCGTCGCATATATCTGTAGTTCAAAGTGGCTTGAATTATTATGCGCTGGTAAGCAATGAGAATAAGTCACTGGGTCTTTTGGACATGGGTGATATGGTGAGTTTAGATTCACCAGTTTCAATTGATAATACAGGACTGCCAAAATATTATGGTCAATATGCTCATAAGCATGGAGGTTCTGTATCGATTCAGGGAGTTGTGTCAGGCTCACTGAAGCAGCTAAGCTATCAGGACAGTTGTTCGGCCAATGTTTTTTGGAGTGAAGAAGTTGAGCCAACAGGAATTGATTATGATTCAGCAGGTTGGTACTACGTTGAGTTGCGAGCCTATGACTCTGATGGTGATCGAGATTTGGATGTTGATAGCGTTTATGTCAAGTCTGATCGGTCTCCCGATTTCGAACTTTTGACAGATTCAATATTATGTGTTGATGCCTTGAAGGAGTTTGCCATTGACGATCAATCAGAA
>JAGDZR010000040.1:0-850 GCA_049115695.1 Cyclobacteriaceae bacterium
GTAATGGAATAAAATCCATAATAATTGGAAGCTGTACCTGTTTGCAGTTCTGTGATATACACTGTTGATCCGATGAGTTCCTCACCATTGGACGCATCTCTCATATACCCATTTAGGGTGACGTTTTCCTGTGCGCTAAGTTGCTTTGCGAATCCAAAGACTAACAGAGACATGATAACCAGCCCCTTTATTGCCTTCTCCAGACAATTTTTTATGGTCGTTTTTTCTGTATTAAATTTTAATAAATTCATGATTTCTAATTTTTAAAAAAGAGATATATGGTTGCCAATAGAATTAGAGTACTTATTAGTTCGATAATTACGAATACAACTTTTTCTATCTNNNNACATGACTCTTTTGATTTATGTATGAAATGATTTTGATCACAGTCTAAAGGCTAAGCCTGCGTTGAAACCAATCCAGGAAGATTTCTTTCTGATATCATTCTCGCTTCTGCTTAGGTTACTGCTATCGTTCAATGTTCCAAATGATTCTCCGACTTTCACCTCAGAGATGTAGTGGTTAAGTGATGGGCCTGCCAATAAACTAAGCTTTGAGGTCAACTGGCGTCTGTAAGTAATGTCCAGTTTATTCAGGTAGTTTTTTTCATCGCTCCAACCTTTCCATTCTCCATCATAGCCAATATGATTTGTTGAAAGATCAATGCTTATTTTGTGTTTTTCAGAGAATGGTATCAAAGTACCGAATCCAATACCATAGGAATAAACTGGCTTGTCATTGAATGAAGAATACCCAGTTTTGAAAATGGTATAGAACCGCTCGACACCCATTTTAAAATTGATGTTGGCATTTAAGGCATCACCACCAGTGGCTTCCACTTCATAGTATC
>JAGDZR010000041.1:0-1015 GCA_049115695.1 Cyclobacteriaceae bacterium
TGCCATTGACGATCAATCAGAAATATCAGATCAGGTCACCTCTTACTCCTGGGATTTTGAAGGAAATGATGTGATAGATTCTACACACAATTCTGGAGATAATGGTTTTGGGACAATGGGAGTTGAGTATTCAGTTTTCGGGGGTTCAGGTAGCTATACCATGAAAGTTTCAGGAACCAATTTAGCAGGTTGTAGTAATGAGGATGAATTAACAGTGGAACTATATGCGAGTCCTACAACACCGGAGAGCGTAACAGTTTCGACGGATAAATGGTGTACCAATGATGCTTTGGTGTTCAGTTATGATTCATTAGATAGTTTATCTCCCGGATCGATACTCCAATGGTTTATAGCTGAGGAAGACACTCTTCGCCAGGATAGTGTTGAATATACATTTACTACCACGGGTGAGAAGGTGATTGGATTACAGGTGCTTTTGGCGGGATGTTCTACAGCTATTTATCAAGACACCTTGGAGTTATCTGCCGGTCCTCAGGTAGGCTTTAGTTATTCTAATAATTGCTACGGAGATTCGATTGTATTTGCCAATGAGAGTGATGTAGGGGTACAATACGTTTGGGATTATGGAGATGGGAGTGACCCAGATAGCAGTGTAGTATCGACTGACCCTAAACATCTCTATAGTTATCCCGATACGGTTACAGTGTCATTACAGGTTGAAAATGCATTGGGTTGTATGACTCAACATTCAGAGGAACTGATAATGGCCGATAGTGTACTTGCGATTATCGATGTAAGTGAATTAATAGAGAATGTTTCTACTCAATTTGTAGGGGTAGATTCAACCCAATCAGATGATAGTGTCACCTATTGGTTATGGAATTTTGATTCATTAAGTAGTCATCAAGAACAGAGTCCAGAATTCTCATTTTCGGAAACAGGAGAGGTAGAAGTATATCTGATTGTTAATACTCAACAGGGTTGTTCAGATACATTGATTAGTAGTTATCAGGTGAATGCAGCTATTTTCCCAACTGCTGCAATCGAATTAGAA
>JAGDZR010000042.1:0-1511 GCA_049115695.1 Cyclobacteriaceae bacterium
GTGCCATGCCGGGCACACACAGATACTATCAGGCATGAGCCTGGTGAGCCCTAAGCAAACCGTGTTTTCTCATTGCCCACTTCATAGTGCCTTCTGAAACTCGATAGCTCTTTGATAGCGTTGACTTCTGGGAACAGATCTCGCTGAACGTGTTCAATCTGATCGTTTTGAGGGATGGCACTATTCCGTTATCTTTAGCCTTATTTATCAACTGTGGGCTCACAGCCTGATAGTTGAGCGTTGTATGGCATATGGGTAAGTCCAATTGAAGATGGAAGAAGAAATAGCTATTTTTTTAGAATCAGATGACGAAGAGCAAACTAAACAGGTATACGCGTACTTCGGTTTAGCAATTTATTTTGCTCAAGTTTTGGAACAGCATGCAATCAATATGATTGTTATTAGAAAAATCTTCAAGCAAAAGCTTACGTCTCAAACCGCAATCAACGAACTATGGGATAATTATGAAGGGAGTAAGAAAACGTTTGGAGGGCTGGTAAATGAAATAAATCAGTTATACGAACTCTCAGATGATCACAAGATAAAACTTAATCAATTTCGAGATAAGAGAAATTTCATTGCACATGACTACTTCAAATTCAATGTAGATATATTCTACAACGAGAAGGGTAAGATTAGAATGGTTCAAGACTTTATTGGATTCCGTGAAGAAGCCCAAGAAATGGATAGCATTCTTACCAATTATTTTGAAAAGTATAAGGAAATTCTGGGGCTTACAAAAGATCGAATTGATGAACTTATGAGTGAATTAATAAATAAATCAAAAGAAATAATAGTTGATAAAGACTATAAATCCTTCACCAAGGAAAGGCAAATATGAAGTTCTTACCAAGATTGGATGTAATTATCAAACAGCTTCGAATTAGCTTACTTCCCCTAATTCTGGCAATCTCTTACGCATCCTATCAATTTTGGGTTGAAGGTGATCCGAAATCGTTTACAACTTTTATAAATTACTTTGCTGCAGGGTTCTTCTTTCTAATGTGGTTGGTTGGGCAATATCTAAGAACAGCAAAGCAAATTGATGATGCCACAAATTATCAGGACATTCAGATAGGATTAACTGAGGTGAAGGAGTCACTTAACAGCCTTCAAAAATTTCAAGTTACCACTACGACAGAAACAACCTCTAATACATTGCTCGAAGGAGCTAAGAGTGCAATCGAAAACGGACATGTTCTAGCTGGTCTTATGCAAGCAGGAGTAGCACTTGAACAAGCCATTATCAACAAAGCCAAAGCACATGGAATTTATAGAGATGAAAGAATGCCTGTTTCAAAAGCTATAAACTCCTTAAGGAATGTATTACCTGAAGGCGTGATAGGAGAACTATTTGCATTGTGGAAGCTAAGAAATCAATTGGTTCATTTAACACCTGAAGCATCTCAAGAATTAGAAACCAGAACCGATCTTATCAAATATTTTGAGTGGGCAATATCTGAACTTGAGAAATAGACGCCATACAATCGAGTAGACGGCCGTGAGCCATA
>JAGDZR010000043.1:0-575 GCA_049115695.1 Cyclobacteriaceae bacterium
GGCATTACTAACAGTCACCGCTTCAAATTTGACCAAGATTTATGGTTCCGAAAACCCAGAATTGGCATATTCTTATGACGGCTTTGTGTTAGATGATGATTCACTGGTTTTGGACAACCCACCTGTCATTACAACTGAAGCAGAGGTTGGCAGTGATTTAGGTACATATTCAATTATGCTTTCTTCGGGAGAGGATGATAATTATGCCTTCAGCTATGTTTCGGGAGAACTTGATGTGACCAAGGCAGTACTAACTGTCACAGCTTCAGATTTGACCAAGATTTATGGTTCGGAAAACCCAACATTGACCTATTCATATGATGGATTTGTGTTGGACGATGATTCACTGGACTTGGACAATCCACCTGTTATTACAACTGAAGCAGAGGTTGGCAGTGATTTAGGTACATATTCAATTATGCTTTCTTCGGGAGAGGATGATAATTATGCCTTCAGCTATGTTTCAGGAGAACTTGATGTGACCAAGGCAGTACTAACTGTCACAGCATCAGATTTGACCAAGATTTATGGTTCCGAAAACCCAGAATTGACCTATTCATATGATGGATTTGTGT